>NZ_JBWYRA010000003.1:0-679736 GCF_056725905.1 Bacillus sp. BC05(2025)
TCAAATGCCAAACATGATGCCGAGCATGGATAATAATCAACCACCGAATATGATGCCATATCAAATGCCATACCAACAACCTATGATGCCACCGAATCCGTATTATCAACAACCAAACCCATATCAAATGCCGTATCAGCAAGGTGCACCATTTGGACCGCAGTACACGTCTATGCCAAATCCAAATATGATGCCAATGGATAATAATATGCCGCCGCTCGTGCAAGGAGAGGAAGATTGTGGGTGTGGAGGAGAGAGTAGGTTATATAGTCCACAACCTGGAGGGCCACAATACGCAAATCCTTTATATTATCAACCAACTCAATCGGCATATGCACCACAACCAGGAACGATGTATTACCAACCAGATCCACCAAATGTATTTGGGGAGCCAGTTTCAGAAGAAGAGGATGAAGAAGAAGTTTAAAAAAGGTGGGGTTATTCCCATCTTTTTTTGTATGTAGAGTCGTTCTGAAACAGGAAGATTTACACCTAATGTTAGAAAATTCCTAGTGAAATATTAACAGTGTAAAAACCTTCTCTGTTACTCATCATAAGAGGGAGCTTTTCAGAAGAGAAGCTCATTCTAACAGAGGGGGTTTTTGTATTGAATACGAAAGTAAAAGTGATTGCTGCTTCTTTGTTAGTTACCAGTGCATTAGCTGCATGTGGTACACCAAAAGATAACAATGCAATGGATGGACGTAACTACAATTACGAGCGTACATCTTATAATGATACACACCAATATCGTGATAATGTAACGCGTAACGATCGTTATACAGATTATGTAACATATAGAAATGGTCGTAACGGTACAGGATATAACAATTATTACCGCGATGTAAATTACAATGGTCAAATTGCTAATCCGCATCCAACACGTAATATTACAATGAACAATTCATACATTAACAATGATGGTAAAACAGCAGAAAGAATTACAAATCGTGTGAAACGTATGAATAACGTAGACCGTGTGTCTACAGTTGTATATGGAAATGATGTAGCGATTGCAGTAAAACCACGTAATCCAGTATCGAATGAAACAGCGCTTGCAAATGAAGTTCGTCAAGCTGTTGCAAATGAAGTTGGAAACAGAAACGTATATGTTTCTGTAAGAAATGACATGTTTACACGTGTCGATGCAATGAGTACACGACTGCGTAACGGTACAGTTACAAACGATTTCAACCGTGACATAACAAATATGTTCCGAGACATCCGTTACGGTTTAACTGGTACTATGCGATAGCAAAACAAAAGAGGAAGGGGGAGCCCTTCCTCTTTATTCATCTTCGTCTTGTAAACGACGTTTTTTAATGAAATAACTAACGGAATAAGAACCTAAAAAACATATGAAGAGAATACCACCTGTTAAAATAGCTTCAAATAGGGGGCTTTCTGGACTGAAAATAATATAAATAATAGCCATAACGATTCCTATAATAAGAGAACGTAAAACAATTTTGTAATAAGGAGTTAATTTTATTTCCTTTTCGCTTTCTTCTACATCAATTGAAACACTTAACTGTAAATAACTAAGTACGATACTCGTAAGAATAAATAATAGCCATAATGGAGATTTCGTAATTTGGTCCATTCCTTCAGTGAATCCGATATAGCCTAAAATTCCAATTATACCAAGTGATTGAAAAAGAAAGGCAATACGTACGTTTTTTAACGTTTGTAGAATGAGGCGTTCATCCTTTATTTTTTTCACAATATCCATCTCCTGTTTATTATGATTTCGCTGTTACATTGATTGTAACATATATATTGCATTTATCAATTTATAATTTACATATAATTCATTTGGATGAAAGAGGAAATGAAATATTTTTATAAACATGTTGCACTTATACTGTATTAATGTTATATTAGCAAAGCGATGAGCTAATTTACGTAAGACGAGAGATATGCTTAAGTGCTAAACACGCGAATGTGGTCGCCTGGTCTCTCGCCGTAAACGCATCAAGACGCCTGCTTTGCAGGCGTCTTTCATTTTATATGAATCTAAAGGGAAGAATGGAGAAATCCAATCTTCCCTTTTTTTATCGGGATAAAAATCTGAAAATAAAGTTATTTACAATTGTGAATGAAAGAGTTACTATTTAATGGTAATATATTACATGTTTTTTATATATAAAAGGTTGGGATGAATAGGATATGGAGAAGTTTGAATGTAGAAATACAGAAGTTGTATTAGAAAAATTTCAGGGCGTAACACCTATATTTCAGGCATTAGGAGATGAGAATCGTCAGCAAATTATTATGCTGTTATTAGAAAACAAACAGATGAATGTAACGCAAATAACAGATAAAATGGGGATTTCTAGACCAGCTGTTTCGCATCATTTGAAAATTTTAAGGCAAGCAGAACTAATTGTAGCGGATCGACATGGGAAAGAAATTTTTTATTCTATAATAGCCGGAGAATTTTTAAAACAGGTGAAGGATTTACTTCAAGCAATAGAATCGAATTATTAATTTTTTTTAACTAACAAGTAAATAAGTTTAAACTTTTAAACCTGTTTACTTGAAAGGAGTAATAAAAATGAAAAAAATAAATCGTATGTATGTCATTATGTTACTTGTTCCTTTATTTTGGGGTGGGTCTTTTGCGACAGCAGAGCATGTTATTACTGAAATTCCACCGATTACTGCGGCAACAATTCGTTTTGGTTTAGCGGGTTGTATTTTAATAGGCATAGTGTTTATGAAATCTGAGTGGAATACAAGTTTGTTATTAAAGAATTGGAAGGGACTGTTATTCGTATCGTTAACAGGTATTTTTGGCTACAATGTTTTTTTCTTTATGGGACTTAACTATACTTCTACTCTGAATGGCTCGCTTATTATTGCTACAATGCCCGTTTTTGTAACATTGGGAGCAATATTGTTTTTTAAAGAGTCTTGGAGTATAAAAGTCGGAATAAGTTTAACTTTATCTCTTGTCGGTGTAATAGTTGTTATTACGGGTGGTTCAATGAATATACTTATGTCTTTGTCGTTTAATAAGGGAGATCTTTTATTTATAGCTGCTTTAACCTGTGGGGTGTTATATAGCTTAACAGGCAAAAAAGTTATGAGTGGTGTCTCCCCTCTGTTAACTACAATGAGTATGACGGTATTGGGTACTGTGTTTTTAGTAGGCCTTTCTCTATATGAAGATGGATGGGGAAAGGTTGCGACACTCTCTTTACAGGGATGGATAGAAATGTTGTATATGGTCGTATGCGGGACGTTAGTTGGATATATCGTGTTTAATAAAGGGGTAGAAGAACTAGGTGCAAGCAAAGCGAGTATGTATTTAAATTTAACTCCTATTGTGGCTACTGGTATCTCAGTTGTATTGTATGGAGCAGCTGTTACTTGGCAACAAATAGTTGGGATGATAATCGTATTAATTGGGGTTTATATAGCGACGGTACAATCAAATAAAGATATAAAAAAGTTTTCGCGTAATCAATGTGTTTCGAAATAGGTAGAAATCATTGCACTCTATAAGTCTTAATGAGAGTAATCTATGAATTAGGGATAAAACCCCCATTTCCGGAAAAACTACTAATGAAAGTTTGATCTTGCCTAAAAGAGGTGAACGGAAATGAGATGGATACTGATTGCGATGCAAGCTTTCGTTATGATGTTTTGTTTCTTTTATGAAACGAATGTGAAGGCGGAAGGGCCAGTACCAAAAATAACAGAAAAAGAGCCAGAAGTTACAATTTTATTAGAGCGTATGTATGTTGATGGAGAAGTAAGTGAGGAAATCTTTACAGAAAAAGTGGCGGATTTAGAAAAGTTTTTACAGCAGTATAAAGAATGGCAGCTCGTTGATCGTGATGATGTACAAATCGTACTACAAAAGAAAGTTGATGATATTTCTCCGTTATTAAAGACGAGTGGTTATTTTGGCGTGTCAGAGGAAGGGATATTACAAATTTTTAAAGGTGTACCGAAAAGTGATAATGCGATTCATTCCTTCTTCCAAATTGATATGAAAAAGCTTGAGAGTTATGAGCGTGCGAAATTGAAGCGTGGTATTCGAATTAAATCAAAAGAAGGTTTTGTGAAGACGATTGAAAAAATGAAACAATATGCAGTGCAAAATAAGAAAAAAAGCAGCTCATGGTGAGCTGCTTTTTTTCTTATTTATTTTTCGCCAAAATTTGTTTTGCGATTTCATCAATTAGCATGTCTTTTCCGATTGGATTGAATGCTTTCGTATTGAAGACTTCGTTTGATACTTCATATACATGATTGTTTTTCACAGCTTTATTGTCTTTCCAGACGGCACTGTTTTTGTAGTCTTCGTAAACTTTATCAGCTTCGCCGCCAAAGTTTACTATAAACATTTGATCAGGTTGGAATGCAACAAGACCTTCTAGCGATACTTGCGCCATCGTTTGTTTTAAATCTGTACCTTTTGTTGCTGGAAGTTTTAAGTCGTTAAAGATGATGTCACCGTATCCGAAGCTACCGTATACGCGGAAGTTTTGTGGTGTAACTGCGACGAACATAAAGTTCTCATCTTTTGTTTTTTCTTTAATTTTTTTAGATAGAGAGCCTGCTTTTTTATCGTAGTCTGCAATCCATTTGTCTGCTTTTTTTTCTTCGTCAAATAGTTTACCTACTTCTTTAAACTTACCGCGCCAGTCTTCTAAGTTTGTTTCTAAAACAACTGTCGGTGCGACCTTTTCTAATTGGTCATAAATCTTCAATTGACGATTATTTAAAATAATTAAGTCTGGTTTTAAAGCAGTAACAGCTTCTAAATCAACTTTAGGTGCCCAGTACCAACCCACTGCTTTTACGCCATCTAATTTCTCCGTTAAATGATTTTGGATTTTATCTTTATATGTATTTGCTGTACCAACAGGTTTGTGTCCAAGAAGTAATAATTCTTCTGTTGATCCAGATAAGTCAACAATTCTCTTTGGATTTACTGGAATTGTCGCTTCCCCTTTAGCGTGTTTTACAACTTTTGTTTTCGGTTGTTCTTTTGTTTTTGCTTCTTCTTTTTGAGAAGAACAGCCAACGATAGAAAGAACAACTAGCATAATCGTAAATAAAATAAATAGCTTCTGTTTCATCCTGATGTAACCCCTTTAATTAATATTGATAATCATTATCGACATCTGTATATTAAGGTGCTTTATGCTTTCTGTCAATGGAAAATAACAGAAGTTTCAAATAGAGAACATTTGTTGGGGCAGTCTCGCTTTTCTATCATTAAATATGTTAAAATGGAATACATGATTTAAGAGGGAGAGATCGTATTTTGTTTGAATATGTTACAGGTTACGTGGAGTATGTAGGGCCGGAATATGTCGTAATTGATCATAATGGAATTGGTTACCAAATTTTCACACCAAATCCGTATGTATTTCAAAGAAGTAAGCAAGAAATCCGTGTCTATACATATCATTATGTGAGAGAAGATATTATGGCACTTTACGGGTTTAAAACACGTGAAGAGCGTTTATTATTTACAAAATTGTTAGGTGTGTCTGGTATTGGACCAAAAGGTGCTCTTGCGATATTAGCTTCTGGTCAAACAGGCCAGGTCGTTCAAGCAATTGAACATGAAGACGAGAAGTTTTTAGTGAAGTTCCCGGGAGTGGGAAAGAAAACAGCACGCCAAATGATTTTAGATTTAAAAGGAAAACTAGCAGACGTTGTACCAGATGCATTTGTTGATTTATTCTCAGACGAAGAACGTTTTGATGAGAAGAAAGGTTCATCAGCTGAGCTTGATGAGGCGCTGGAAGCTCTGCGCGCACTTGGATACGCAGAACGAGAAGTTTCTCGCGTTGTACCAGATCTATTAAAAGAATCATTAACGACGGATCAGTATATTAAAAAGGCACTTAGTCTTTTACTAAATGGTAAGAGGTGAGTATAATGGACGAACGTCTCCTTTCAGGGGAATCTGCATATGAAGATGCGGATTTAGAGTATTCATTACGGCCACAGATGCTCCGTCAGTATATTGGCCAAGATAAAGCGAAACATAATTTAGAAGTGTTTATTGAAGCAGCGAAAATGCGTGAAGAAACGTTAGATCACGTTCTTTTATATGGGCCGCCAGGTCTTGGTAAAACGACGCTTGCCAATATTATTGCCAATGAAATGGGCGTAAATGTTAGAACAACTTCAGGTCCAGCAATTGAAAGGCCGGGAGATTTAGCGGCCGTATTAACATCGCTTCAACCAGGGGATGTATTATTTATTGATGAAATTCATCGTTTGCATAGATCAATTGAAGAAGTACTATATCCTGCGATGGAAGATTTTTGCCTTGATATTGTAATTGGAAAAGGTCCGTCAGCACGGTCTGTACGTTTAGATTTACCGCCATTTACATTAGTTGGAGCAACAACACGTGCGGGAGCATTATCAGCGCCGCTTCGTGATCGTTTTGGTGTACTTTCAAGATTAGAGTATTACACAGTAGATCAGCTTTCTGCGATTGTTGAACGTACAGCAGAAGTGTTTGAAGTTGAAATTGATTCGTTAGCTGCACTAGAAATTGCAAGACGTGCTCGTGGTACACCTCGTATTGCGAATCGTTTATTACGACGTGTACGAGATTTTGCACAAGTCCGTGGTAACGGAACAGTTACGATAGAAATTACTCAAATGGCGTTAGAACTACTGCAAGTAGATAAATTAGGTCTAGATCACATCGATCATAAATTATTGCTTGGTATTATTGAGAAATTCCGTGGGGGCCCAGTTGGGTTAGAAACGGTTTCCGCAACGATTGGAGAAGAATCCCATACCATTGAAGATGTGTATGAGCCGTATTTATTACAAATAGGCTTTTTACAACGAACGCCAAGAGGCCGAATTGTAACGCCACTTGCATATGAGCATTTCGGAATGGAGATGCCAAAAATATGACGGAGATGCCAAAATTGCTTATTACAGCAGGTATCTTACTCATCGTTGTTGGATTAGCTTGGAAGTTCATTGGAAGGCTTCCAGGCGATATTTTTGTGAAAAAAGGAAACGTTACCTTTTATTTTCCTATCATTACATGTATTGTGTTAAGTATTGTATTATCTTTTATTATGTATATAATAAATCGATTTAAATAAGAAATAGGTGGATATAGTTATGGATATTAATCTGTTTGATTTTCATTTACCAGAAGAACTTATTGCACAAGTCCCATTAGAAGAACGTGAAACATCAAGATTAATGGTGTTAGACCGCGAAACAGGCGATATTGAGCATAAACATTTTACGGACATTCTTTCTTACTTACATGAGGGGGATTGCTTAGTTTTAAATGAAACGAAAGTAATGCCAGCTCGTTTGCACGGTGTGAAAGAAGATACAGGAGCACACATTGAAGTGCTTCTACTAAAACAAGAAGAAGGCGATAAGTGGGAAACGCTTGTTAAGCCAGCGAAACGTGTAAAAGAAGGAACTGTTATCTCTTTTGGCGAAGGGAAATTAAAAGCAACTTGTACAGGAACTGCAGATCAAGGTGGACGTCAGCTTGAATTTTCATATGACGGTATCTTCTATGAAATTTTAGATGAACTTGGAGAAATGCCACTTCCTCCATATATTAAAGAGACGCTAGAAAATCGCGATCGCTATCAAACAGTATATGCGAAAGAAATTGGTTCAGCAGCAGCGCCCACAGCAGGACTTCACTTTACAGAAGAATTACTAGAGAAGTTAAAACAAAAAGGCGTCGAGTTAGCTTTCATTACACTTCACGTAGGACTTGGAACATTTAGACCAGTTTCTGCTGATACGATTGAAGAACACCATATGCACGCAGAATATTACCATATGTCTGAAGAGACAGCAGCATTATTAAATCGTGTGAAAGAGAGTGGTGGACGTATTATTACGGTAGGTACGACTTCAACTCGTACGTTAGAAACAATTGCGACAGATCATGATGGCAAGCTTTGTGCTGCTTCTGGCTGGACAGATATTTTTATGTACCCAGGTTATGAATTTAAAGCAATTGATGGTTTAATTACAAACTTCCATTTACCGAAATCAACATTAATTATGCTTGTAAGTGCATTTGCAAACAGAGATAATGTACTGCATGCTTATAATGAAGCAGTAAAAGAAAAATATCGTTTCTTTAGCTTCGGTGATGCAATGTTCGTTGCATCCCACGCTAAAATGGGAAACAAATAAAAGGAGTAAATTATGACAGCAATTCGTTATGAATTTATTAAAACTTGTAAACAAACGGGGGCGCGTTTAGGACGTGTACATACGCCGCACGGTTCATTTGATACACCGACATTTATGCCAGTTGGTACACTTGCAACAGTTAAGACAATGTCACCAGAAGAATTAAAAGCAATGGATTCTGGCATTATTTTAAGTAATACGTATCATTTATGGCTACGCCCAGGTCACGAAATTATTCGTGAAGCAGGCGGTTTGCATAAATTTATGAACTGGGATCGTGCAATCTTAACGGACTCTGGTGGTTTCCAAGTATTCAGTTTAAGTGACTTCCGTCGTATTGAAGAGGAAGGCGTTCACTTCCGTAATCACTTAAATGGAGATAAACTATTCCTATCACCAGAAAAAGCGATGGAAATTCAAAATGCATTAGGGTCAGATATTATGATGGCATTTGATGAATGTCCTCCATTCCCAGCAACTTTTGAATATATGAAGAAGTCTGTAGAGCGTACAAGCCGCTGGGCAGAGCGTTGTTTAAAAGCGCATGAACGTCCACAAGATCAAGGTTTATTCGGTATTGTACAGGGCGGAGAGCTCGAAGAGCTTCGTCGCCAAAGTGCAAAAGACCTTGTTTCAATGGACTTCCCTGGTTACGCTGTAGGTGGTTTATCTGTAGGTGAGCCGAAAGATATTATGAACCGTGTACTTGAATTTACAACACCACTTCTTCCAGATAATAAGCCACGTTACTTAATGGGAGTAGGTTCTCCTGACTCATTAATCGACGGTGCAATTCGCGGTATTGATATGTTTGACTGCGTACTTCCAACTCGTATCGCTCGAAATGGTACATGTATGACAAGTGAAGGTCGTCTAGTTGTAAAAAATGCGAAATTCGCAAGAGACTTCGGTCCGCTTGATCCAAATTGTGATTGCTATACATGTAAAAATTACTCTCGTGCGTACATTCGTCACTTAATGAAATGTGATGAAACGTTTGGAATTCGTTTAACGTCTTATCACAACCTTCATTTTCTGTTAAACTTAATGGAGCAGGTGAGACAAGCTATTCGTGAAGACCGTCTTGGCGATTTCCGCGAAGAGTTCTTTGAACAGTATGGCTTTAATAAACCGAATGCTAAAAACTTCTAATACATAATTTAAAAGGAGGAACAAAAAGATGAATCCAGGTATGATGAATATCGTTATGATTGTTGCGATGTTTGCGATTTTCTATTTCTTATTAATTCGCCCGCAACAAAAACGTCAAAAAGCAGTTGCTCAAATGCAAAGTGAGTTAGCAAAAGGTGATGCTATCGTAACAATCGGTGGTTTACACGGTACAATCGAATCAGTAGATGATACGAAAATCGTTATTAAATCTGGTGGTTCACACTTAACTTTCGATCGCAATGCGATTCGTGAAGTTGTGAAAAACTAATGAGGAAGGCCCTGCATGAAATGTGCAGGGCCTTTTTTAGGTGTTTTGTTTGGACATATTTACACCGAAAATACCACCGAGTGTACTCGCACCCATTAAGGCTAATTGGTAAAGTACCTGTGAGTTCGATAAAGTTTGAGAGAAGCCTAAATAGTTAACTAAAAAAACAAGTATAGTGAATGTAAGTCCTGTTGAGAAGCCTACTAGCCAACCTTTTCCTTGTGCTTTTTTGCCGGCAGTAAATCCGGATATAAGCATAGATAAAAGAGCTATTATAAAAATAGTAACAGCTAATGTGCCCTCATTCATATCTGTAAATTTTAATAAAAGAGCCATAATCATGCTAGTAACTGTTGCAAGAATTAATAGGGTAACGATACCGAAGCCGATTGCAGTTGATAATTTTTTTGTTCCATCCATTTATACATTCCCCCTTTTTAATACAAGCATATTTTCCTTTTGCCTAAGTTAGACTAGTTTCTTTTTTAAAGGGGAGCCTATATGTAAAAAAGGAGATGTAGAAATGGAATGGATATCGGTAATTGGCCGGACGATGCTTTTGTATATTATCATTTTAATTATCTTTCGCCTTATGGGTAAACGTGAGATAGGAGAATTAAGTGTATTAGATTTAGTCGTATTTATTATGCTCGGTGAAATGGCTGTAGTAGCAATTGAAAATACCGACAAATCACTTTGGCATCAATTAGTTCCGATGACCTTTCTTATGTGTATACAAATCATTTTGTCAGTCATTTCATTAAAGTTTCAACGGTTTCGACATTTGATAGAAGGAGAACCAGCGATTATTATTAATGCTGGA
This sequence comes from Bacillus sp. BC05(2025), assembly GCF_056725905.1. Classification (NCBI taxonomy): domain Bacteria; kingdom Bacillati; phylum Bacillota; class Bacilli; order Caryophanales; family Bacillaceae; genus Bacillus; species Bacillus sp. BC05(2025). Next base: position 10,443 of record NZ_JBWYRA010000003.1, read on the forward strand.
AAAATTGATGAAAAAAAGATGAGAAACCAGCGATATAATATAGATGATTTAATGATGCAATTAAGGGAGCAGGGAGTCGGAGATATTAGGGATGTAGAATATGCCATTTTAGAACCATCTGGGAAGTTATCTGTTTTTCAAAAACAAAAAGGCGGGCAGGATGCATTGCAGTTTACTCTTCCGCTTATTATTGATGGAGAAATTCAATCTAGTCATTTACAAATGATTGAACATACAGATGAATGGCTTATTGGGAAATTAAAAAACTTAGGTTATAACGATACAACAAAAATTTTATATTGCAGCTTTCAAAATGGAGAATTTTTTGTTGATTCGAAAGAAAGCTAGAGGCTTACTATACGACATAGTAAGCCCGTTCACTTCAAAAATGAAAGCTTTCGAATGATAGGAAGGCGGCTTAACTCTTCTTTTCGAATGAGTTTGAAAATGAAGAGGAGCACAATATAAACGAGCGTTGTTAAAGTGATTTCCCATAATGTTTGTATGCCAAGTGAATGAGAGAAAATCATATACTTATGAAGGTAAAAACCGAAAGAGCCTGCAATACCGATGGCAAGTCCGCCGAAAATGTAGTCTTTTGCGTAAATGGTGAATGTAATTTTCTTTAAAACAGTAGCGTAATGGAGAAAAGTTACTGTTACTATATTTGCAGCGATAGCAAGGGCAACTCCCATCATTTGAAACTCTGGCCTTGAAGCTAGTACAAAAATAACGATTAATTTCACGATTGCGCCAATAAATGTATTCATCATGGCGGCGCGTGCTAAGTTTAAAGCTTGTAAAACAGAGGTAAGTGGACTTTGGAAATAATGAAATAAAAAGCAAGGTGCAAGGAGCTGGATGAATGCTGTTGCACTATCTGATCCATACATAAGAGTTAAAACAGGAGAAGCGAATACGTATAATATAACAACTGACCAGCCGCCAGTAATTAATGAGATACGCAGAGCTTGTTGCAAGCGGTGTTCCACTAATTTATGTTGTCTTTTGGCCATTGCTTCACTAATGGATGGAACGAGTGCTGTAGAAAGAGCATATGTAATAAAGGCTGGCAGTGAAAGAAGTGGGAAGGCATACCCGTTTAATATACCGTATTGCTGGGTTGCGACGGAAGCAGCAACGCCGGCAATCGCTAAGCTTTGCATAACGACGATAGGTTCAAAAAAATAGGAAACGGAACCAATTAAGCGACTTCCTGTAGTTGGAAGTGCAATATCCATAAGAGAATAAAATGTTCCCTTGCTTTCCTTTACAGTAGTGAAAAATCCAGAGCGTATAGATAAATGTTTTTCACGCTGGAATAAAGTGAGTAAAAATAATAACGATGCAACTTCACCGAGAACGGCTGATAACATAGCGCCGGCTGCAGCATATTCTACGCCGTAAGGTAAAAATAATTGAATACATATAGCGATAATTGTAATGCGGACAACTTGTTCTATAACTTGGGCGTAAGCGCTAGGCTTCATATTTTGTTTCCCTTGGAAATAACCGCGTAAAACAGAAGAAACAGCAATAACAGGAACGACAGGTAAAATGGCCATTAATGGATAGTATGTTCGTTCATCAGTTAATAATGTTTTTGCTAAAATAGGTGTGAGGAGCATAATTCCAATTGTTAAAATGATACTAATAATGGATGTAACAGCTAATGATACTGTTAATATTTTTTTAACTTTTTGTTTATCGTTCACAGCTTCCGCTTCTGCTACAAATTTTGCGATTGCGACAGGAAGACCAATTTGTGTTAATGTAATTGCTAGAATAAATGTAGGGACAGCCATCATATAAAGGCCAACGCCTTCTTCCCCTAAAATACGTGCCATTACAATACGGTTAATAAATCCTAGGATCTTGGTAATAAAGCCGGCTATCATTAAAATAAATGCGCCTTTTAAAAAGCTTTGTCTCGTCATGGTCTTCTCCTACCTTCTCAAAATCAATGGAATGATTTACAATAATTTATATGCACGTACGAGACAAGAATGACAAGCATTTAAGAGAGTGCTCTTGAAAGTAGTTATTGCTGTCCATTAGAGCGGGAATAAAAGCGACTTTTCGTGCGAAATAAGAAGGAGATGTTATATATGTTAGATAGAGAGGCTTTGGTAGAATCATACCGCGGACAGTTACAAGTCGTTTTAGAAAGTAAAGTAGAAGAGTTTCAAATGTTCGGCTACGACAGAGTGACAGATGATGACATTTGGAAGTTTCTTAAAGTGAAAAAGTGGAAGAAGATAGACAGCGATGTTAGATTGTATGAATTAGTTAATGACGTATTAACCGTAAGTGCTAATGAATATATGACATATTTAACTGTTGAAGCATATCAAGCGCCACTTTGGTCATTTGATGAATATGAAAATAAATAACCGACTGCAATTGGTTTGTTCTTCCTTTTGCAGTATAATGATAGGTATTGATAATCAGGAAATAATTATGTCTAAGATCATATATAAAGGAGGTAGTGAAGAGAGAAAACAAATAATGAAAGTGCAGGTATTGTGAAAACTTACCGGCATGGCTAGTGATGAGCTAGCAAAATTATAGAAAGGAAGTCTACTAACTAGACGTATGCACACGTGTAAAAGTGAATCGTAAGAGATTTATTTAAAGTGTTAGTAGCGGAAAGAGGGTACATATGGCAAAGCGTGGTACGAGAATTGCTGCCTTTTTCCTCATCGTTTTATTAATCGGTGGAGTAATTGGTGCGGCAGGAAAAGACATAGCAAAAGGAATTAGTCTAGGACTAGACCTTCGCGGTGGTTTTGAAATTCTGTATGAAGTAAAACCAGCCAAAAAAGGTGACAAAATCGATCGAGACGTACTTGTAAGTACAGTAGGTGCTCTTGAGAATCGTGTCAATGTTCTCGGTGTAAGTGAGCCGAACATTCAAATCGAAGGGCAGGACCGAATTCGTGTACAGCTTGCTGGTGTACAAGATCAGCAAAAAGCACGTGAAATGTTATCCACACAAGCAAAATTAACATTCCGTGATGTAGATGATAATCTTCTTATGGACGGAACGGATTTAAAAGGCGGCGGAGCGAAGCAAACATTTGATGAGCAAGGCCGTGCGAGCGTAGGTCTTACACTAAAGAGCGCTGAAAAATTCCGTGAAGTAACTGAAAAAATTTCAAAAATGCCACCACCAACAAATTTAATGGTAATTTGGCTTGATTTTGAAGAAGGAAAAGATTCGTACAAAGCAGAATCTGCAAAACCGAATCCGAAGTTCTTATCAGCAGCAACAGTAAACCAAGTATTTAACCAAGCTGAAGTATCTATCGTAGGTGGAAACTTCACAGTTGAAAGTGCGAAACAACTTTCATCTTTATTAAATGCTGGTGCACTTCCTGTTGATTTAAAAGAAATGTATTCAACATCTGTTGGAGCGAAGTTTGGTCAACAAGCGTTAGAGCAAACGATTTTCGCTAGTGCGATTGGTATCGCTCTTATTTTCTTATTTATGCTTGTATTCTACCGTTTACCAGGACTTGTAGCGGTTATTATGTTAGGTCTATACATTTTCGTTACGTTACTTGTCTTTAACTGGATGCATGCAGTTCTTACGCTGCCGGGTATTGCGGCGTTAGTGCTCGGAGTAGGTATCGCAGTTGATGCGAATATTATTACGTACGAGAGACTGAAAGAAGAGCTGAAAATTGGTAAGTCAATGATGTCAGCATTCCGTGCTGGTAACCATCGTTCATTAGCAACGATTTTAGATGCGAACATTACAACACTTGCAGCAGCTGGTGTGTTATTCGTTTATGGTAATAGTTCTGTAAAAGGGTTCGCAACAAGTTTAATCGTAAGTATTTTAGTCGGTTTCATTACGAACGTATTCGGTACTCGTTTCTTACTAAGTTTACTAGTAAAGAGCCGTTACTTCGATAAAAAACCAGGATACTTTGGTGTGAAACAAAAGGAAATTATTCCGTTAACAAAAGGTGTAGTACATCCACCGACAAGATTTGATCGTATTAACTTCGTAAATATCGGTCATAAATTCCTTGTGTTCTCGATTGTAGTTGTAATTGCAGGTGCAATTATCTTGCCAATTTTCAAATTGAATCTTGGTATTGACTTTGCGAGTGGTACACGTATCGACTTACAATCAAAACAAGCAGTTACTGTATCTGATGTTTATAAAGATTTTAAAGAATTGAAAATTGATGTGAAGGAAGAAAATATTGTACCGACTGGAGAAGACAATAAAGGATTCGCAGTTCGTACATTAGGCGTTCTATCAAAAGATGAAATTGCGAAAACAAAAACATTCTTCCACGATAAATATGGTACAGATCCAAACGTAAGTACAGTTTCACCGACAATTGGGAAAGAAATTGCACGAAATGCATTTATCGCAGTATTAATCGCTTCTGCGGTTATCATTTTATACGTAAGTATTCGATTCAGATTTACGTACGCATTATCTGCAGTACTTGCATTATTACATGACGCATTCGTTATGGTTGTTATATTTAGTATTTTCCAATTAGAGGTAGACTTAACGTTTATCGCTGCGGTATTAACAATCATCGGTTATTCTATTAATGACTCGATCGTTACATTTGATAGAAACCGTGAATTATACAAACAGAAAAAACGAGTACGCGATATAAAAGATTTAGAAGAAATCGTAAATGCAAGTATTCGTCAAACGCTTGGTCGTTCGATTAATACTGTATTAACAGTGTTATTCCCAGTAATTGCACTGCTTATCTTCGGTAGTGAGTCACTACGTAACTTCTCGTTTGCGTTACTTGTTGGATTAGTTGTAGGTACGTATTCTTCTGTTTTCGTTGCTTCTCAAATTTGGTTAATGCTTGAAAACCGTCGTTTGAAAAAGGGCAAAAACAAGAAAAAGGTTGAGAAAGTAGAATCTGAACCGCAAGTATAAAAAAGATGATGTCTCTTTATGAGGCATCTCTTTTTTCGTTTGTGGATACAATAAGATAGCAACTTTCAAATGATAAAGTGGAAGAAAGTGGAGGTCTTACTGCCCATTAAAGTGGGATAAAAAGATAGGTTAAGAAAAGAAGGGATTTTAATGATGGAAAAAGATGAACGTTTTAAACAGGCCGAGTTTGGTGCTATCGTCGGGATCGTTGGTAATATTATATTAGCGATTGTAAAGGCGGTAATTGGTTATATTGGGAACAGTAAAGCGCTATTAGCGGATGCTGTGCATTCTGCGTCAGATGTAATTGGTTCACTAGCTGTACTGTTTGGATTGCGAGCAGCAAAGCAGCCGCCCGATGAAGATCATCCGTACGGTCATGGTAAAGCGGAATCGATTTCAGCGATTATTGTTGCAGTATTGTTATTTATTGTGGGGATCGAGATAGCGATTTCGTCTATAAAAGCTTTTTCGCAGGAACTAGAACCACCGAAAGGAATTACGATTTTTGCTGTTGTTCTTTCGATTATCGTGAAGGAAGGGATGTTTCAATATAAATTCCGATTAGGGAAGAGGGTAAATAGTGATGCAATTATTGCAAATGCATATGAGCACCGTTCGGATGTATTTTCTTCAATTGCAGCTTTAATTGGTATTTGTGCAGCGATTATCGGTGGTAAGTTTGGGTTAGATTGGCTTGTATATGCTGATCCAATTGCAGGATTATTCGTTTCACTTCTTGTTGCAAAAATGGCGTGGAGTATTGGGGCAGAAGCAATTCATGCAACGCTGGATCATGTTCTTCATGAAGAAGACGTTATTCCGCTTAGGGAAGCAGTGCTTCAAATAGATGGTGTGAAAAAGATTGGTTCTTTATATGCAAGGGAGCATGGACATTACGTTATTGTTGATATTAAAGTTTCAGTAGATCCATACATTACTGTAGAAGAAGGGCACCGCATTGGAAAGCATGTGAAAGAAACGCTTATGAAACAAGATAACGTACAAAATGTGTTTGTACATATAAATCCGTATTCTCCAAATTAAACATTAGCAACATTTTAGTATATAGATATTGCATCGTAGTTTGCATGATATTGTCACCCCTTAATCTGTCTTGTATAATGAACAGGTTAAGGGGTGATTTCGTGTTACAACCGAAGACGCGTTGGAAAGAAAAAGAATATAATGGCGAACGAGTGAGTGAATTAGCAAGTAAATTACAATTATCACCACTTGTCGTTTCGTTATTCCTCGGCAGAGGATTAGATACAGAAGATAAGATTTTAGATTTTTTAAATACAGAAAATCAAGAATTTCATGATCCATTTTTATTAGAAGGAATGGATAGAACGGTAGAACGTGTAAATAAGGCGATTCAAAATGGAGAGCAAATATTAATATTTGGTGACTACGATGCGGACGGAGTAAGTAGTACGACTGTTTTATACCTTGCCTTGCAAGAATTAGGTGCAGACGTAGAATTTTATATTCCAAACCGTTTTACAGAAGGTTATGGACCAAACGAAGAAGCATTCCGTTGGGCGCATAGCGCAGGATTCTCACTAATTATTACTGTCGATACTGGTATCGCAGCGGTACATGAAGCGAAGGTAGCGAAGGAACTTGGAATAGATCTTATTATTACGGATCACCATGAGCCACCACCAGAATTGCCAGAAGCACTTGCGATTATTCATCCAAAATTAGATGGCGGTGTGTATCCGTTTCACTATTTAGCTGGTGTAGGTGTTGCGTTTAAAGTTGCACATGCACTATTAGGCCGTGTACCAGAACATTTATTAGAAATTGCAGTAATTGGTACAGTAGCCGATTTAGTATCACTTCACGGTGAAAATAGATTGCTAGTGAAGCGTGGTCTAAAACATATGCGCATGACGAAAAATATCGGACTACAGGCGCTATTTAAAGTTGCTAACGTTTCGCAAAGTGAAATTACAGAAGAGAGTATTGGTTTCTCAATCGCACCTCGTATTAATGCTGTTGGACGTTTAGAAGATGCTACGCCGGCTGTACATCTTTTATTATCAGAGGATCCAGAAGAAGCGAAAGAGCTTGCTGAAGAAATTGATGAGTTGAACAAATTACGAAAAGATATTGTAAAGCAAATTACAGAAGAAGCTATCGCTGAAGTGGAAAATAATTTCCCACCTGAAGAAAATAAAGTGTTAGTGCTTGCAAAAGAAGGATGGAATCCGGGTGTCATTGGAATTGTCGCTTCTAAATTAGTTGAACGTTTTTATCGTCCGACGATTGTATTAAGCATTGATCCTGTGAAAGAAACAGCGAAAGGTTCAGCGCGTAGTATTGCAGGATTTGATTTGTTTGCAAACTTGTCAGATTGTAGAGAGTTATTGCCACACTTCGGAGGACATCCGATGGCAGCGGGAATGACGCTACATATGAATAATGTAGATGAATTGCGCCGCCGCTTAAATGAACAAGCAGATACAATTTTAACAGAAGAAGACTTTATTCCAATTACAGCTGTTGATGTCTTTTGTAAAGTGGAGGATGTAACACTTGCAGCAATTGAAGATATGCAAAAGTTAGCGCCATTTGGTGTTGGAAATCCAAAGCCACGTATTGCAGTGAAAGATGCAGATTTAGAAAGTATTCGTGCAATTGGATCAGACGGTTCACATTTAAAAATGGCTCTTCGTGATGGACAAGCGACACTGGATACAATTGGATTTGGTTTTGGCGCGTATGCGAAAGAAATTTCTCCAGTTGCAAAGGTATCTGTAATAGGGGAAGCATCTATCAATGAATGGAATAATTTTAAGAAGCCGCAATTAATGGTGCAAGATATTGCTGTAGAGGCGTGGCAATTATTTGATTGGCGTAGCATGCGTAACGTAGAGGCGAATGTAGCGGAACTTCCGAAAGAAAAAATAACGATGGTGTATTTTTCTGAAGAGGTATTGAATAAATTTTCTTTAGAAGACTATAAAGAGTATATGATGCATGCATCAGAAGTTACGCAGTTAGATGATCAATACGTTGTGTTCCTTGATTTACCAAAAGGAACAGATGAACTACGACAGCTATTTAAAGTTGGGTTCCCATCGCGAATTTATACACTATTTTATCAAGAGAATAATCATTTATTCAGTACTGTTCCAACGAGAGAACACTTTAAATGGTACTATTCGTTCTTGAGCCAAAAAGCACCATTTTCTTTAAGACAATATGGAGCGCAACTATGCCAACATAAAGGTTGGTCAAAAGATACAGTAAATTTCATGACACAGGTGTTTTTTGAGTTAGAATTTGTTACAATAAAAGATGGCGTTATTTTTATGGCAGACAAAAAACAAAAGCGTGATTTAATTGAATCGAACACATATCGTGAGAAAATGAACCACTTACAATTAGAAAAAGAATTGGTTTATAGCACATATCAGCAACTATATACATGGTTTGAAACGATTCGTAATCATAAAGAAGTAGAACAGTTAGGGTAAAGGATTTGTATTTACAAACCTTTTAGATCTGAGGAGGATTCAGAAATATGGATTTCAAGCAACATATCGCAATTGTACCGGATTATCCAAAAGAAGGTATTGTGTTTAAAGACATTACACCGTTAATGAACGACGGTAAAGCATACAAAGCAGCAACAGATGCAATCGTTGAGTATGCAAAAGAGAGAGACATCGATCTTGTAGTAGGACCAGAAGCTCGTGGTTTCATTATCGGTTGCCCAGTTTCTTATGCGTTAGAAGTAGGATTTGCGCCAGTTCGTAAATTAGGAAAATTACCACGTGAAGTAATTACGGTTGACTACGGTAAAGAATATGGTAAAGATGTTTTAACAATCCATAAAGATGCAATTAAGCCAGGTCAACGCGTATTAATTACAGATGACTTATTAGCTACAGGTGGAACAATTGAAGCGACAATTAAGTTAGTTGAAGAGCTAGGCGGAATTGTAGCAGGAATTGCATTCTTAGTAGAACTTACTTACTTAGATGGTCGTAAAATGTTAGATGGTTACGATGTATTAGTATTAGAAAAATACTAATCACTATATAGTAAAACTACGGTGATAAAAAGTACCCGTGAATCTCTTGGAGAGGAGCGGGTACTTTTGTATAATTGAACAAAAAATTATGGTGAAATGTCAGTAAAATCTTTTCCTTTTCACAATTCACAATCATTGGGTTATAATGATAGAATATAATTTATTCTATTTAATTAAAGATAAAGTCAATTTTCAATAAAAGGTGATTCGATGGCAAATGAGCAGGTACTAACAGCTGAACAGGTACTCGAGAAAGCAAGTCAATATTTAGTAGATGAAGATATTGAGCTAGTAGCACGTGCCTATGAATATGCACGCGATGCGCATAGCGAACAATACAGAAAATCGGGTGAACCATACATTATTCATCCAATTCAAGTTGCAGGTATTTTAGTTGATTTACACATGGATCCAGCTACAGTATCGGCAGGTTTCTTACATGATGTAGTAGAAGATACAGAGGTTACATTAGAAGATATTGAACGGGAATTTAATAAAGAAATTGCTATGCTTGTTGATGGTGTGACAAAGCTTGGAAAGATTAAATATAAATCTCATGAGCAACAACAAGCAGAAAACCATCGCAAAATGTTTATTGCAATGGCTCAAGATATTCGAGTTATTTTAATTAAACTAGCTGACCGTCTTCATAACATGCGTACATTAAAACATTTGCCTCAAGAGAAGCAGCGTCGCATTGCGAATGAAACGTTAGAAATCTTTGCACCTTTAGCACATAGACTCGGAATTAGTACTATTAAATGGGAGCTAGAGGATACGTCACTTCGCTACTTAAATCCGCAACAATACTATCGTATTGTAAATTTAATGAAGCGTAAACGTGCAGAACGTGAAGAGTATTTAGACGAAGTAATGACTGGTATTCGTGAGAAATTAGACGAAGTTGCAATTCAACCTGAAATTTCTGGAAGACCAAAACATATTTACAGCATTTATCGTAAAATGGCACTGCAAAATAAACAGTTCAATGAAATTTACGATTTATTAGCTGTACGTGTCGTTGTAAATAGTATTAAAGATTGTTATGCGGTACTTGGAATTATTCATACGTGTTGGAAGCCGATGCCAGGGCGTTTTAAAGATTATATAGCAATGCCGAAAGCAAACCTATATCAATCTCTTCATACGACTGTAATTGGACCAAAAGGTGATCCACTTGAAGTACAAATTCGTACGAAAGAAATGCATGAGATTGCAGAATTCGGGATCGCGGCACACTGGGCGTATAAAGAAGGAAAAACAGCAGAAACAACGGGTACATTAGAGAAGAAACTGACATGGTTCCGTCAAATATTAGAATGGCAAAATGAAGCTTCTAATGCAGAAGAGTTTATGGAGTCATTAAAAATTGATTTATTCTCTGACATGGTATTCGTCTTTACACCGAAAGGCGATGTAATGGAATTACCACTTGGATCTGTTCCGATTGACTTTGCATATCGTGTGCATTCAGAGATTGGGAATAAAACAATTGGTGCAAAAGTAAACGGGAAAATGGTGACGCTTGATTATAAATTAAAAACAGGTGACATCATTGAGATTTTAACATCGAAACATTCGTATGGACCAAGTCAAGACTGGGTGAAACTTGCTCAAACATCTCATGCGAAAAATAAAATACGTCAATTCTTTAAGAAGCAACGTAGAGATGAAAATATTGAAAAAGGCCGTGAACTTGTTGAGAAAGAAGTGCGTAGCCTAGAGTATGAGATGAAAGAAGTATTAGCTCCTGATAATTTAAAACGTGTTGCTGAAAAATTCAATTTTGCAAATGAAGAAGATATGTTTGCAGCAGTTGGATATAATGGCATCACTGCATCACAAATTGTTACACGACTGACGGACAAGTTCCGTAAGCAACGTGAAGAAGAAGAGATTGTTGAAGTTAAAGAAGTTCGTAAACCGATGAAAATTCGAAAATGGGATTCTGGCGTTAAAGTAAGTGGTGCGGATAATTTATTAATTCGTTTATCAAAATGCTGTAACCCAGTACCAGGCGATGATATCGTTGGGTATATTACGAAAGGCCGAGGCGTATCGATTCACCGCCGTGATTGTGTAAATGTTCATACAGAAGAAGCTATAGAACGTTTATTAGAAGTAGAGTGGGAAGGTAGCCCTGAAAAAGAAATTGAGTATAACGTTGATATTGAAATTTCAGGTTACGATCGCCGTGGTTTATTAAATGAAGTGCTGCAAGCTGTTACAGAGACGAAAACGTACATTTCGGCAGTTTCTGGTAGAAGTGACCGTAATAAGATGGCGACAATTAATATGTCAATCTCTATTCGTAACTTACAACATTTGAAAAAAGTAGTAGAACGCATTAAACGTGTTCCAGAAATTTATGCAGTACGACGCATGATGCATTAATAGGGAGTGTAGAAAAGATGAGAGTTGTTTTACAACGATCAAAAGAAGCGTCTGTCACAGTAGACGGTGAGATCGTAGGACAAATTCCGTTCGGTTTAACATTACTAGTTGGCATTACGCATGAAGATACAGAAAAAGATGCAACTTACATTGCAGAAAAAATTGCGAACTTACGTATTTTTGAAGATGAGAGCGGAAAGATGAATCATTCTGTACTTGATGTAGAAGGACAAGTTCTATCAATTTCGCAATTCACATTATACGGAGATTGCCGCAAGGGAAGACGTCCAAACTTTATGGATGCTGCCAAACCTGACTATGCAGAGCGTTTATACGATTTCTTTAATGAAGAAGTTCGTAAGCAAGGGTTGCATGTAGAAACAGGAAAGTTCGGAGCAATGATGGATGTTTCATTAATCAATGATGGTCCGGTGACCTTAATTGTGGAAAGTAAATAGTGTTGCTAAGGAAGAGAGGGGAGAGCCCCTCTCTTCTTTTATGTTTTTAATGGTATATTTTGTTAATTGTTGTTATGATAGTTAAGACAATAAAAGATATAATCGGGGGATTATAGGAGGTAAATCTTATGAAAACATTTGTACTCGTTCATGGAGCATGGGATGGCAGTTATGTTTGGAAAAAACTAGCTCAACTTTTAAGGGAAGAGGGGCATAGTGTATATACTCCTACATTAACTGGCCTTGGGGAACGAACGCATCTCATGCAACCTCATATAGGGTTGAAAACATTTATTCAAGACATTGTTAATACCATTAAATATGAGAGCCTAAAAGATGTGATTTTAGTAGGGCATAGCTATTCTGGGATGGTAATTACAGGAGTGGCAGAAGTGATTCCTGAGTTTATTAAGGAGCTAGTATATGTGGATGCAATGCTTCCGGAAAATGGTGATTCTGTTATGGATATTTCTGGACCGGAAATGGCCGCACATTTTATAGAAGAAGTAAAAGTACACGGGGAAGGATGGCGTGTTCTTCCTAGAAATACAACAGATGAAAAAAAATCAGCGATGTCATTGTTGGCTTTTACACAATCGGTTGAAATAAAAAACTCTAAAGCACAACTTATACCGCATATATACGTAGAAGTAAAGGATAATCCAGAACATTGGCCAATGACGCCTATCTTTTTAGAATCAGCAAAAAAAGCAAGGGACAGAAAATGGGAAGTTTTTTCTATTGAAGTTGGTGGGCATTGGGTAATGGAAACTAATCCAGAGGCGTTGGTTCGTATATTGAATCAGAGTGTAGAAGTGTAGAAGTAGTTTAATGTATGCTTTACTTCCTATAGAAGAATTGGAAGCATCATATGCTAGCAAGTGGACTAGCTCATTGTTATAAATCCAATACTAATGTTTATTTTGAGTCAATAGCTTTTTCGTTTATGTATAACTCTTTAATCAATATGGAACAATAAAAAGTAAAACATCCATATTGAATGTGAGGGATAATACGTATGCGTATGAATGAAAAAGGGCATTCTGTTACAAATGGTGCAAATCAACTGTTTAACGTGAATTTTCATGATTTTATTTCAAAAGAGCAAAACAATACGTCAATGGAGCTTGCTTCTGAGTTTGGGATTTCTCTTCAAGATGTAAAGCGTTTAAAGAAGCAGATTGAACGCTCTTAGAGCACTTGACAATCCTACTGAACAAACGTATAGTAATTTTATATTTACATATGAATATAACCGTTGATAGAGAAGAGTAAATGAGACACACATGGAAAGAGAAGAAATGTCTTAGGCTGAAAACATTTCTACATGATGACTGATTGAATGACACTCTAGAGGTTTCAACTTGAACGGCATATATACGCTTAGTAGGGATGAACGCACATTTAAGCGTTATTAAAAAAGTGGAAGCATACGTGCTTCAATTAGGGTGGCACCACGGGTATAATACTCTCGTCCCTACTGTTCAAACAGTAGAGGCGGGAGTTTTTTTATTTTTATTAAGATTAAAACAATTTGAGGAGGAACTGAATATGTCTATTCAAATCCCACGCGGAACGCAAGATATTCTTCCAGGCACTGTTGAGTTATGGCAGTATATCGAAGGGCAAGCACGCGAAATTTGCCGTCGTTACAATTATAAAGAAATTCGTACACCAATTTTTGAACACACTGAGCTATTTTTACGTGGTGTTGGTGATACGACAGATATCGTACAAAAAGAAATGTACTCATTCCAAGACCGTGGAGAGCGTAGTTTAACATTACGTCCAGAAGGTACGGCACCTGTTGTACGTTCTTACGTTGAAAATAAAATGTTCGGTGACGCAACACAACCAACGAAATTATACTATATCGGTCAAATGTTCCGTTACGAAAGACCACAAGCAGGTCGCTACCGTCAATTCGTACAATTCGGTATTGAAGCAATCGGTAGTAACGACCCTGCAATTGATGCAGAAGTAATTGCGCTTGCTGTAGAGTTTTACCGCGGCATGGGCTTAAAAAATATTAAAGTTGTATTAAACAGCTTAGGTGATGCGGCGAGCCGTCAAGCACACCGTGATGCGTTAATCGCACACTTTGAGCCACGTATCGGTGAGTTCTGTTCTGACTGTCAATCTCGTTTAGAAAAGAATCCTCTTCGTATTTTAGATTGTAAGAAGGACCGTAACCATGAATTAATGGGAACAGCACCATCTATTACAGAATACTTAAACGAAGATTCAGCCTTATACTACGACAAAGTTCAAGAGCTATTAACGATGATGGATGTTCCATTTGAAAAAGATCCGAACTTAGTACGTGGTTTAGACTACTACCAACACACTGTATTTGAAATTATGAGTGAGGCGGAAGGTTTCGGTGCTATCACTACATTAAGCGGTGGTGGCCGTTACAACGGACTTGTACAAGAAATCGGTGGACCAGAAATGCCAGGTATCGGTTTTGCGATGAGTATTGAACGTTTAATTATGGCGCTAAAAGCTGAAAACATTGAATTACCAATTGAACATAGCATTGATTGTTACGTTGTAGCGCTTGGTGAAAAAGCGAAAGACCATGCCGCAAAAGTTGCGTTTGATCTTCGAAAAGCTGGATTATCAGTTGAAAAAGATTATTTAGACCGCAAAATGAAAGCACAATTTAAATCAGCAGATCGTCTAAAAGCGAAATTTGTAGCTGTATTAGGGGAAGATGAGCTAGATAAAGGCATCATTAACTTAAAAGATATGGCAACGGGCGAGCAAGAAGAAGTAGCATTAGATGTATTTGCTTCATACGTAGCAGAGAAATTAATATAGGGGGAACTTACAGTGGCTGAAAGAACACATGCATGTGGAAAAGTAACAGTAGAAGCAGTTGGACAGACAGTTCAATTAAAAGGTTGGGTACAAAAACGCCGTGATTTAGGTGGATTAATCTTTATTGACTTACGTGACCGTACAGGTATTGTACAAGTTGTATTTAACCCAGAAACATCAAAAGAAGCACTAGAAGTAGCAGAAACAATTCGTAGCGAATACGTATTACACGTAGAAGGTACAGTTGTTGAGCGTGGTGAAGGTGCGATTAATGACAATATGGCAACTGGTCGTATTGAAGTACAAGCAACGAAAGTGAACGTATTAAATGCAGCGAAAACAACGCCAATCATTATTGCTGATGATACAGATGCATCAGAAGATGTGCGTTTAAAATATCGTTATTTAGACTTACGTCGTCCTGTAATGTTCAACACATTCAAAATGCGTCACGACGTAACAAAAACAATTCGTAACTTCTTAGATACAGAAGAGTTCTTAGAAGTGGAAACACCAATTTTAACGAAGAGCACGCCAGAAGGGGCTCGTGACTATTTAGTACCAAGCCGTGTACATGACGGTGAATTCTATGCGTTACCACAGTCTCCACAGTTATTTAAACAGCTTCTTATGGTTGGTGGATTTGAGCGTTACTATCAAGTAGCACGCTGTTTCCGTGACGAAGATTTACGTGCAGACCGTCAACCTGAATTCACGCAAATCGATATCGAAGCTTCATTCTTAACACAAGATGAAATTTTAGATATGATGGAGCGCATGATGACGAAAGTTATGAAGGATGCAAAAGGTGTAGAAGTGAGTGCACCATTCCCTCGTATGAAATATGCTGATGCAATGGCTCGCTACGGTTCTGATAAGCCAGATACACGCTTTGAAATGGAACTAACAGACTTATCTGAGTTTGCAGCAGGTTGTGGCTTTACAGTGTTTACAAGTGCTGTAGAAAGCGGCGGACAAGTAAAAGCAATTAATGCAAAAGATGCTGCAAGCAAATACTCTCGTAAAGATATCGATGCATTAACTGAATTCGTGAAAGTATACGGTGCAAAAGGTTTAGCTTGGCTTAAAGTGGAAGAAGACGGCTTAAAAGGACCAATCGCGAAATTCTTCGGTGAAGAAGATGCGAACGCGTTAATGACTACGTTAGACGCTACTGCTGGAGACTTATTACTATTCGTAGCAGATAAGAAGAGCGTTGTTGCAGATAGCTTAGGTGCACTTCGTTTACGTCTAGGTAAAGAGCTTGAGTTAATTGACGAAAGTAAATATAACTTCCTATGGGTAACGGACTGGCCACTTCTTGAGTACGATGAAGATGCAGATCGTTACTTCGCAGCTCACCACCCATTCACAATGCCATTCCGTGAAGACGTTGAGCTATTAGAAACAGCTCCAGAAAAAGCACGTGCACAAGCATATGACCTTGTATTAAACGGTTATGAGCTTGGTGGTGGATCACTTCGTATTTACGAGCGTGACGTACAAGAAAAAATGTTCAAAGCACTTGGATTCTCACAAGAAGAAGCGCAAGAGCAATTCGGATTCTTATTAGAAGCATTCGAATACGGTACGCCACCACACGGCGGTATCGCATTAGGTTTAGACCGTCTTGTTATGTTACTTGCAGGACGTACAAACCTTCGCGACACAATTGCATTCCCGAAAACAGCAAGCGCAAGCTGCTTATTAACAGAAGCTCCAAGCCCAGTTGCTGAAGCACAGCTTGAAGAGTTAAACTTAAAATTAAGCTTAAAAGAAGAGAAGTAAGAATAAAGTCTAGATGGTTATACTATAGCCATCTAGACTTTTTTTGAGAGGAAGTTTAAAAAGTCCGGTTCAGATGGCAGTCGCATCTCTTCGTTGCTTCGCCAGTCCGGTGCTCGAGTAGTGACGCTACACTGCGCTCCTCCTAGCTTCAGCGCCTCGATCTGCTCGGCCCTCTGAATCCTCCTTTTTAAACGTATATTGAAAGGATTGTTTAAAAAGTCCGGTTTAGATAACTGTCGCATCTCATCGTTACGTATGCTAGTCCGGTGCTCGAGTAGTACTCCTACACTGCGCTCCTCCTAGCATACGTGCCTCGATCTGCTCGGTTCTCTAAAGCCTCCTTTTTAAACGTGTATTTAGGAAGAAATAAAAGTCGGTTTACAGTATGTCTTCATTTTCGAAATATGTATTTTTAGGAATTCTATAACTTTTTCTATACAAATAGTCGGAAAAACGCTAGAATACATGGTAGACCATTTTTGTAATAGGAGTGTAGAGCTGAATGTTACATCAATTTTCACGTAATGAATTAGCCTTCGGTAAAGAAGGACTTGAAATATTAAAAAATAGTACAGTCGGTATTTTAGGAATTGGCGGCGTAGGTTCTTTTGCAGCTGAAGCGTTAGCGCGTTCTGGCGTTGGACGTCTTGTATTAGTTGATAAAGACGTTGTAGATATTACAAACGTAAACCGTCAAATTCACGCTTTAGTATCTACTGTAGGACGTTCAAAAGTAGAATTAATGAAAGAGCGTATCGCAGATATTAACCCTGAGTGTGAAGTAATTGGACTAGAAATGTTTTATACAGATGAAACATATGAAGAGTTCTTTAAACACGGTTTAGACTTCGTAGTGGATGCATCTGATACGATTACGTTCAAAATTCATTTAATTAAACAATGCTTACGTCGTAAAATTAAAATTATCTCATGTATGGGTGCGGCAAATAAAATGGACCCAACTCGTTTCCGTATTGCAGACATTTCTAAAACACATACAGATCCAATTGCGAAAGTCATTCGTACGAAGCTTCGTAAAGAGGGTATTAAAAAAGGTGTAAAAGTTGTCTTCTCTGACGAAAACCCAATCGTAATTCGTGAAGAAGTACGTAAAGAAATCGTACCAGACGAAAATGCAAAAATTCGTAAAGCGAAATTACCGCCTTCTTCAAATGCATTCGTACCATCTGTAGCAGGCTTAATTATGGCAAGTCACGTTGTACGTGAACGCATTAAAAACGTAGAAGTGAAACGTGTAGGGCAAGAATAAAAGAAAAGCATATATCCATTTCGGATATATGCTTTTTTATATGTATCAAAGAAATAGGGATATTTGCATTACTACTAGTTCAAATGTAAGTAAGGCTAGTAAGTAATGATCATATTTATCTGATTTATAGGCAGACGTCTTTTTTAAACTGTTAATGGTAAAAAGAGCTAAAGTTAAGACGAGGACACCGAGTGTTATTTTGAAAACTATTAAAGAAATAGTAATCAGCTCCCTTTAAAAGTATATGTTTATAATAACATTTCAGTAAAAAATATCCAATATATACCGAGAGTTTTCTTGTATGATAGGGAGAGATATTTCGTCAATTTTTGTCGGTAAATCGATATTCCTTGTCGAATCGTCGATATATTAAAAAAATCGTTGATATATTTTGAGTTACGATAGATATATTTGAAAAATCGTCGATATAATTTCATGTACCAATATACTCTTTAACGAATAAAAACAGGGATGCCACTCAGTCAAAAAAGTGACGTCCCTGTTTTTAATTCTCTGCAGAATAAATAATATCTAAATTTCCATTTTGATCTGTTTTGAAAATGGGAGCAATCTGTTCTTCTTGTTCTTCAACCGAAACGAGTTTTCGAGCACGGTCCATAATTCTAACAAGCATTGCATAATCTTCTTCGATTGCTTGTTGTTTTTTTGAGAGTACCGCTAATTTTGCTTCCAGTTCATGATTCGTTTTTTTCAAAGTCGTGAGCTGAGTTTGTAATACTTCATTTTCAGTTTGTAGCTTTGTGAGTGAAGGGTTGGTATGCTCTAAGTTTTGCAAAAATGAGATGACATGTTGCATTGTAAGTTCTTGTTTACTTGGCGTAACATCTTCAGAGAACTCGGCATCGATTACGAGTTGTTTCGTTTTCGTGAAATGCTCTTTTTCTATTTTAGCTTCAGAACGCTTTAATTCTTTACGTTGTTTTTTCGCAAGCTGCACAGCATCTTCGTAATTCGATCTTACTTCAGCATTCCATCTAAACCCGCAAGCTGCTGAAGTGCGGTTCAATGCATCGCCGACTTCATCGAATGCTTTTATTTGTGTACTGCCGCTGCGAATATGTCGTAAAACAGTTTCTGCTAAAAGGAGATCGTCTTCTTTTGTCCATGCATCTTGACGTGTTTTCATAAGCGAAACCTCCATAATGGTGACGTTTTCGCTTATGTTACCCTTTATTTTTCGTTTTATTCGAACTTTGTAATCTTTCATATACAGTAGAAAGTGCTTGCTCAAATTTCCCTGTCGTTTTCGGCTTATAATATTGTTTGTTTTTTATTTTATCAGGTAAGTATTGTTGCTGTACCCAACCATTTGGATGGTCATGTGGGTATAAGTATCCAATGCCTCTTCCAAGTGATTCTGCGCCTTTGTAATGACTATCTTTTAAATGACCTGGGATGTCGCCTGTTTGACCGTTCCGTAAATCGTGTAATGCAGCATCAAGTGCTTTATAAGCTGAGTTTGATTTTGGTGATAGGCAAAGCTCGATAACAGCATTTGCAAGTGGTATGCGTGCCTCTGGGAATCCCACTCGTTCAGCTGATTCTATAGCTGCTAGCGTACGCGGTCCGGCTTGCGGGCTAGCAAGTCCGATATCTTCATATGCCATAATAAGAAGACGTCTGCCAATGCTTTGCAAATCACCTGCTTCAATAAGGCGTGCTAAATAATGAAGTGCTGCATTTACATCACTTCCGCGCACCGATTTTTGAAATGCCGATAATACGTCATAATGAGCATCTCCACCTTTATCGTGAACGAAGCTCTTTTTTTGCAAGCATTCTTCTGCGATTTCTAGCGTGATTTCCGCAGCTTTATCATCCGTTGTAAAGCTAGATAATACAGCTAGTTCAAGTGCATTATAAGCGGAACGCATATCTCCGCCTGATGCATTTGCAAAGTGATATAATGCTTCAGGCGTAACCGTTACATCATATTCTCCAAGACCTTTTTCTTTATCTTCAAGTGCTCGTTTTAAGCCGATTAAAAGATCATCTTCTGTTAATGCGTGTAATTCGAAGATTTGACAACGACTTCGAATAGCAGAATTAATAGCATGGAACGGATTACTCGTCGTTGCCCCAATTAAGGTAAGAAGTCCGCTTTCTAAATGAGGTAATAGAAAATCCTGTTTTGCTTTATCTAGACGGTGTACTTCATCTAAAATTAAAACGAGGTGTCGATGCATCTTTGCTTCTTGTACGACAACTTCCATATCTTTTTTATTATGAGTAACAGCATTTAATAGGCGAAAAGGGGTTCCGGTACTGCCTGCAATTGCGCTCGCAATGGATGTTTTTCCAGTGCCTGGAGGGCCATATAAAATCATAGATTGAAAATGATTTGCTTGGACCATTCGCCATAAAATCTTTCCTTCACCAACTAAATGTTGTTGGCCGATAATTTCTTGAATATTTGTAGGGCGCATTCGATGTGCGAGTGGTTGTTTCATTTTTACCGTCTCCCTTAAAGTATAATCTCTTTCTATCGTATCATTTTTTTTAGTGGAATTTGAAATAGGATGCTGTTTTGTGGGGAAAATGAATATTTTTATTTTTCTTTCAATTGTAATAATTTCCGAGTTTTTCAATGTGATTTTATGTTATCATTTTGATACACAAGTTGAAATTTCTTATAATACTATATTATGCTATAATTTCATAGGATTTTAAATTGTGTTCTTTTATAAATAAGATATAACCAATAGAAGTGAAAATTTGAAAAGAGGTGCAAAATAGATGAAGATTTCAACGAAAGGCCGTTACGGCTTAACGATTATGATCGATCTTGCAAAAAAGTTTGGTGAAGGTCCAATTTCCTTAAAATCAATTGCGCAGGCACATGATTTATCGGAACATTACTTAGAGCAATTAATTTCACCACTTCGTAACGCTCGTCTAGTAAAGAGTACGCGCGGAGCATATGGTGGATATGTATTATCAGATCAGCCAGCTAACATTACAGCTGGGGATGTAATCCGTGTATTAGAGGGTCCGATTAGTGTTGTAGAAATGATAGAAGAAGAAGAACCAGCACAACGCCAATTATGGATGCGTGTTCGTGATGCGGTGCAAGAAGTGTTAGATAGTACAACGTTAGAAGATTTAGTACGTTATGAGGAAGAAAATCACGGGGGCTATATGTTTTACATTTAATTCCTTGTGAAACGATTTGGAAAGAAGGAGATTTAATGGAACGCATTTACTTAGATCATGCTGCGACATCTCCGACTCACCCAGAAGTGGTCGAAAAGATGATTCCATATATGACAGAAACATTCGGAAACCCGTCTAGTATTCACTTTTATGGACGTCAAACGCGCCATGCAGTAGATGAGGCGAGACGCGCGTGTGCACGTAGCATTCATGCGAATCCGAATGAAATTATATTTACGAGCGGTGGTACAGAAGCTGATAATTTAGCGCTTATCGGTGTAGCACGTGCGAACCGTCATAAAGGTAACCATATTATAACGACGCAAATTGAACATCATGCGATTTTGCATACGTGTGAATTGTTAGAGCGTGAAGGGTTTGAAGTGACATATTTACCTGTCGATGAAACAGGGCGCGTTCAAGTTTCTGACATACAAAAGGCATTAACGGAAGAGACAATTCTCGTATCCGTTATGTTTGGGAATAATGAAGTTGGGACGATGCAACCAATTGCGGAAATAGGTAAGTTGTTAAAAGAGCATCAAGCTTATTTCCATACAGATGCGGTACAAGCTTACGGTTTAGTAGAAATTGATGTGAAAGAGTTTGGTATTGATTTATTATCGATTTCAGCTCATAAAATTAACGGGCCAAAAGGTGTCGGATTCCTATACGCTGGTGCAGACGTGAAATTTGAACCGTTATTAATAGGCGGGGAGCAAGAAAGAAAACGCCGTGCTGGTACGGAAAATGTACCGAGTATCGCCGGACTCCAGCATGCTATTTTGTTAGCTGAAAAAACTCGTGAGCAAAAAAATGCCCAATATGAAGAGTTTAAAGATATAATGGTATCTGTCTTCAAAAATGAAGACATTACTTTCGAGGTAAACGGAAACTTAGAATATCGCTTACCACATGTGCTTAATATTAGTTTTACAGGAATGAACATTGAACCGTTTCTTGTGAACTTAGACTTAGCGGGCATTGCAGTGTCAAGTGGTTCGGCTTGTACAGCTGGTTCGATTGATCCATCACATGTATTAGTAGCGATGTTCGGAAAAGACTCCGATCAAATACGTTCATCCGTACGCTTTAGTTTCGGACTTGGAAATACGAAAGAGCAAATTGAGAAAGCGGCGTACGAAACAGTGAAAATCGTGAAGCGATTAACACAAAATTAGCATGGGAGGTGACATGATGAACAAACTACCTCAAGAGACACGTGTTGTCATCGGGATGTCCGGTGGCGTCGATTCATCTGTAGCAGCTCTTTTATTAAAAGAGCAAGGTTATGATGTAATCGGAATTTTTATGAAAAACTGGGATGACACAGATGAGAATGGCGTCTGCACAGCAACAGAAGATTACAATGATGTAATCGAAGTGTGTAACCAAATTGGTATTCCGTATTATGCAGTAAACTTTGAAAAACAATACTGGGATAAAGTATTTACGTACTTCTTAGATGAATACCGAGCTGGTCGTACACCAAACCCAGATGTAATGTGTAATAAAGAAATTAAATTTAAAGCATTTTTAGAGCATGCCATTGCGCTTGGTGCTGATTATGTAGCAACAGGTCATTATGCACGCGTTGCCTATATGGACGGCGAATTTAAAATGCTTCGCGGCGTTGATGATAATAAAGATCAAACGTATTTCTTAAATCAATTAAGCCAAGAGCAATTATCAAAAACAATGTTCCCGCTCGGTGAACTGAAGAAACCACAAATTCGTGAAATGGCGAAAGAAGCTGGTTTAGCGACAGCGGCGAAGAAAGATAGTACTGGTATTTGCTTCATTGGTGAGCGTAACTTTAAAGATTTCTTAAGTAACTATTTACCAGCACAACCAGGTGTGATGCAAACATTATCTGGCGAAGTGAAAGGAAAGCATGACGGTTTAATGTACTATACAATTGGACAACGTCATGGCCTTGGTATTGGTGGTAACGGTGATCCATGGTTTGCTGTTGGGAAAAACTTAAAAGAAAACATTTTATATGTTGATCAAGGATTCCATAACGAACTTCTATATGGTGATGAAGTTATTGCTACGAATATCGGCTGGGTAAGTAACAAAGCGAAAGAAAAAGAATTTAAGTGCACAGCGAAATTCCGTTATCGTCAAGAAGACAATAAAGTAACGGTTCAAATCGTTGATGAAAATACAGTTCGTATTCTTTGTGACGAGCCAATTCGTGCAATTACACCAGGACAAGCAGTTGTTTTCTATGATGGAGATGAGTGCTTAGGCGGTGCTACAATTGATGAAGTGTACCGTAGCGGTAAGAAATTGGATTATTTAGGATAAAATGAGAAGCCTCTGCCGATTCGCGGTTAGAGGTTTCTTTTACATAAAGCGAATTTTCGTTCGCTTGGAAAATACATTCTTTGTTATAATTTATTGTAGAGGTGAAGGACATGTCAAACAAACTTGAAACAGGTATTCAATATATGCAAGAAGGAAACTGGGAGGAAGCTGCTAAAAATTTCACAGAAGCAATCGAAGAAAATCCGAAAGATGCGCTTGGATACATTAATTTTGCAAACTTATTAGATGTAATAGGTGACAGTGAGAGAGCGATTTTATTTTATAAACGTGCATTAGAGCTAGATGATAAATCTGCGGCTGCTTATTATGGATTAGGTAATGTATATTACGGTCAAGAGCAATTTGCAGAAGCTAAAGCTGTATTTGAACAAGCGATGCAAGCTGGCTTACAATCAGCTGATGTAACATTTATGCTAGGTATTACGCATGTGCAACTTGGAAATGATCGTCTTGCACTGCCGTTTTTACAAAGAGCAACAGAATTAGATGGAAATGATGTAGAAGCTATGTTCCAGTGTGGACTTTGCTTTGCGCGATTAGAACATATTCAAGAAGCGAAACCTTATTTTAAAAAGGTATTAGAAATGGATGAAGAGCATGCGGATGCGTATTATAATTTAGGCGTTGCGTACGTATTTGAAGAAAATAACGAGAAGGCTCTTGCTTTATTTAAGAAAGCAATTGAAATTCAACCAGATCACTTTTTAGCTGGTAATGGTGTTCGTTTATTAGAGCAAGAAGCTGAATAAGATGAAAATATAGTTAATGGGTAGTTATCCCTCATCTAAATAGGTGGGGGATGTACTGCTCATTAAATCGAAACGAAACCGGAAAGGAGAGGAAAGATGGGAAATCAACATGCAATGGATTTGTTTGAAGAAGAGAAAAAGTTTATAAAAGCGCAAGTTCTTCATACCATTTTCCACAACGAAGAAAACCTCTATTCCGTTGTCAGTATGAAAGTCATTGAAACGAATGAAACGTACGACGAAAAAAAAGTAATGATAAACGGTCATTTTCCCCGCATGCATGAAGATGAAGTGTTTACATTGACAGGACATTTTAAAGACCATCCGAAGTATGGGAAACAATATTTAGTTGAAACATTTAAGAAAGAATTGCCGCAAACAAAAGCTGGTATGGTGCAATATTTAGCGAGTGATTTATTTAAAGGGATAGGAAAGCGTACAGCTGAAAAAATTGTGGACCATCTGGGGGAACATGCTATTTCTAAAATTATGGATGATCCTGAGGCTTTAAATGGTGTTGTCAACAAGCAAAAAGCACAAGAAATTTATGAGACAATTGTTGAACATCAAGGGCTAGAGAAAGTAATGAGCTTTTTAAATGGCTACGGTTTTGGAACGAAGCTTTCTATTAAAATTTACCAACAATATAAAGAGATGACATTAGAAGTAATTCGTAATAATCCATATCAACTTATTGAAGAAGTGGACGGAATTGGTTTTGGAAGAGCGGATGATATAGGAAGGGCGTTAGGGATATCTGGTAATCATGACGATCGTGTACGGGCGGGATGTTTTTATACGTTAGAAAATGTATCATTGCAGCTTGGCCATGTTTATATGGGGAAAGATCAACTTGTAAGAGAAACGATGTCACTTTTAAATAATCAAGAAGGAAGAGTGACAGAGGAAGACATTATCGGTTGCATTGAAATGATGCAAAGTGAAGGGAAAGTCATCATAGAAGAAGAACGGATATATTTAGCATCGTTATTCTACTCTGAAAAAGGTGTTGTCAAGTCTATTCGTAGGCTTATGAATCAAGAGGAAACACCTTCATTTCCTGAAGCAGAAGTGTTAAAGACGTTAGGTGAAATTGAAGAACAACTGAATGTGCAGTATGCACCATTTCAGCAAGAAGCAATTCAAACAGCACTTCATAAACCGATGATGTTATTAACAGGTGGACCAGGAACAGGGAAAACAACAGTTATTAAAGGGATTGTTGAAATGTATGCGTCACTTCACGGGCTATCGTTAAATCCGAATGAATACAGTGATGATAATCCATTTCCGATATTATTAACAGCTCCAACAGGAAGAGCAGCGAAGCGAATGAGTGAATCAACAGGGCTACCAGCTTGTACAATTCACCGTTTACTTGGCTGGACGCCAGAAGGGTCTTTCCAACGTAATGAAACGGATCCAGTACAAGGGAAATTGCTCATTATTGATGAATTTTCAATGGTTGACATTTGGCTTGCCAATCAGTTGTTTAAGTCATTGCCAACTAATATTCAAGTTATCGTTGTAGGCGATGAAGATCAATTACCATCTGTAGGCCCCGGACAAGTGCTGAAAGATTTATTGAATGCAGGTGCAGTTCCGACAGTAAAGCTTACTGAAATTTATCGTCAAGCGGAAGGATCATCAGTTATACAACTTGCCCATGCGATAAAAAATGGAACGCTCCCACCAGATTTAGCGCAAAACCAAAAAGATCGTTCATTTATCGGTTGTACAGGAGCTCAAATTGTTGAGGTTGTTAAGAAGGTTTGTGAGAATGCTAAGACAAAAGGGTTTAGCGCAAGAGATGTACAAGTATTGGCTCCGATGTATCGTGGACCTGCCGGCATTAATGTACTAAACGAAGCGTTACAAGAAGTGTTTAATCCGAAAAGGGAAAAAAGTAAAGAAATTGCTTACGGTGATGTTGTATACCGACGAGGCGATAAAGTATTGCAGCTCGTTAATCAGCCGGAGAGTCAAGTGTTTAATGGTGATATCGGCGAAATTGTTTCGGTGTTTTATGCGAAAGAGAATGTTGAGCAACAGGATATGATTATCGTTTCATTTGATGGAATTGAAGTAACGTATACAAAGCCAGATTTAAATCAAATTACGCATGCCTATTGCTGTTCAATTCATAAATCGCAAGGTAGTGAGTTTCCGATTGTGATTATGCCGATAGTAAAAAGTTACAATCGTATGTTACGTCGTAATTTAATTTATACAGGTATTACAAGAAGTAAGAAGTTCCTTATTATTTGCGGAGAGGAAGCCGCTTTCCAGTCTGGTGTAAATCGCCTTGATGATGCAATGCGTCAAACGACTTTAGCCAGTCGATTGCAAGAATCACAAGGAGAAGTACAGATGGTAACGGTAAATGGCGAAGAAATGGATGTGGAAAACATTTCACCGTATGATTTCATGTAACAAGGTGAAATTATATAGTGAAACTTTCAAACGTATAACGTTGAAAGGCTCCAGCAATGTATAAATGAATGCGGTTTGGACATAATGGCGAATAGAATCTGGGAGAATGTAAGGAGATGAAAGCCATATGTTCATTTGTCCAAATTGCAAAGGGAAAGACATTGGAAAAATAGGTGTCAACCAATTTTATTGCTGGAATTGTTATATCGAATTATCGGTTTCAAAAGGGAAAATCCATACGCATCAAGTAGAAGAAGATGGTTCATTAAGCTCTCTTGATGATTTATTTGATGAGAATGAAAGAACGATCGGATAACGAAAAGGGGGATTTACTTTGAATCTACGCAATTCATTAATCGCATTAGGTGTTGGAGCGGCAGCATATCAATATGCTCGCAAACAAGATATGTTCTCAAAACGCAATATGAAAAAAGCACGTAAGATGATTAAATCTTATTTATAAGCATAAAAAAACTCCCTTCATCTATAAGGGAGTTTTTTTATGCACTTGTATGCAAATATAAAAGTCCGATTTCAGAGAAGAGATAAGATAGGCCGTAACATCCAACACCAAGCATGCCGTAATGAAATAATTGCTTCGCTCTTTCTTTTCGTGAGGAACGAATAAAGAAACCCTTCCAAATACCAAACCCGATACAAATCCATTCAAGAATCATAAAAAGTGCTGATAATACGAGCATAAATAAAACCATTATGAGCCCTCCTGATTATATTGTTTCACGCTGCATTCTCAGGGGTGGTTGTCCTTGTTATGTTATGTATATGTACGTCTTTACAAAACAGTATGGTCTACATGAAAAGATTTTAAAACTTTCGCACATAACCTACCCTATTTATTTTCAAAATAAGGGTGGAGGAGGTTTTTCGTGTGAAGAATCTTAAAATAATTTGGATATATCGTTTAGGATTATTGTTACTTGTATTTCTTTGTTTGCTCGTCTTTCTAAAAATTAAGCCGCTATGGGCACCGATTATTTTTGTATGTAAAGTGGCCATTACACCGTTTCTTATTGCGTGTTTTATTGCGTATTTATTGCATCCTTTAATTGAAAAAATTCATAAGGAAGGGATGCCACGCACACTCGCTATTTTGCTCATTTATATCCTTTTCTTTGGCGGAATTGGTTATGGCATTTATAAAGGAACGCCAGTTGTAATTAAGCAATTACAAGAAATCAATGAACAATTCCCGCAGTTTACAAAAATGTATGATTCTTGGATGGATGGCGTTACGGAACAAACAGCGAATTTCCCTTCCTTTATTCATGAAAAGGTGAAACAAATTTTTGTCGGGGTAGAAACGAAGATACAAGCACTTTTAAATAAAGTGATGAGCACAGCTCGTGGTGTGCTAGATTCATTACTCATTATTTTCTTAATTCCGTTCATTGTATTTTACATATTAAAAGATTACGGTGAGTTTTATCATATCTTTTGGAAACTAGTCCCAAGTAAGTGGCGTAATACAGGGCAAATGCTGGCGAAAGAAATTGATAAATCACTTGGGAGTTATATTCGAGGACAATTATTTGTTTGCTTAGTATTAGGGGGCGTATCTGCTCTTTCCTTTTGGTTTATCGGTATGAAATATCCATTGTTACTCGGGATTATTATTGGGGTGACAGATATAATACCGTATTTTGGTCCTATTTTAGGAGCGATCCCGACATTAATGATTGCGGCAACGGTATCAACGAGTTTACTTATTAAAGCGGGGATTACGATTGCTATTTTACAATTCGTTGAAAGTAACATTTTATCCCCTTATATCGTTGGTAAGTCACTTCGCATGCATCCTGTTATTATTATGCTTGCATTATTAGTTGGGGGAGAAGTGGCAGGAATTGTAGGTTTATTAATATCAGTTCCTGTTTTAGCTGTCATTCGTACAGTAATCGTTCATGTAAGGCCTCTTTGGAAAAAAGAAGATGCGTAATAGGAAAGCCCTCTATTTATAAAAGTAGAGGGCTTTCCTTATTTAGAGAGTTGCTTATTTATTTGTTGAACGAGAGAGCTTACATCATTTGTTTGAATATGTTTTATTCTTTTCCATTCATTATCATACATAAAGATAATTTGATTGCTGAAAAGGCGCTTTTGTTCTTTTAGGTCGGAAATTTTTTCGAAAGAGTACTCCTCAAATAATGGATTCTTACTTACATCTGGTCCATAAAAGAAGAGTCGTTTGTTCGTTAAAATTAACAGTCCTGGTCTTGCAACGGAACGATAAATAAATATATCTAATGAACACGCAGTGTAAAATAATATTGTTTCGTCAGTCGTTAACATATTTTTAGCTTTGTTCAATAAGGTTGTCATTATAATCGCTCCTTTATTATTGATAATTTAATTATAACAAAAATAAAATATTTAGAAAATTGCGTAGGGGTAGTGCAATTTAGTAACACATGCATAATATATGAAAAGGCTGTTAAGAATGAATAGTAGAATAGCTATGATTAATAAGCAATTGATATAATATAAATGATTATCTACATTGACAAACTTAAGAGAATTCTATTATATTTAGTCATATAATACATTAAATCAATGACGGAACAAGTACGTTACAGTCCATTTATAGAGAGAAGCTTCCATATGGCTGAAAGAAGCTTTAAATGAAGGGTAACAGAAAGCTAATCCTGAGAGCAGCTAATCACTGCCGTCTTGCCACGTTACGGCACCATGAGGTGATGAATTGATTGTTATAATCAATTCATAATTAGGGTGGTATCGCGAGTTAACTCTCGTCCCTTTTATAGGGGCGGGAGTTTTTTATATTTAAGGAGGAAAATACAATGAAACAACTAACAGGCGCACAAATTCGTCAAATGTTTTTAGACTTTTTCCAAGAAAAAGGGCATGCAGTAGAACCTAGCGCATCACTAGTTCCACATGAGGATCCATCTCTTTTATGGATTAACAGTGGTGTAGCAACATTAAAAAAATATTTTGATGGACGTGTAATCCCACAAAATCCACGTATTACAAATGCTCAAAAATCAATTCGTACAAACGATATTGAAAACGTAGGGAAAACAGCTCGTCACCATACATTCTTTGAAATGTTAGGAAACTTCTCAATCGGTGATTACTTTAAAGAAGAAGCAATTACTTGGGCTTGGGAATTCTTAACGAGCGACAAATGGATCGGATTCGATAAAGAATTACTATCAGTTACAATCCATCCAGAAGATGAAGAAGCATTCACAATTTGGAATGAGAAAATGGGCGTTCCAAAAGAGCGCATCATCCGTTTAGAAGAAAACTTCTGGGATATCGGTGAAGGACCAAGTGGACCGAATACAGAGATTTTCTATGACCGCGGAGAAGCTTACGGTAATGACTTTAGTGACCC
This sequence comes from Bacillus sp. BC05(2025), assembly GCF_056725905.1. Taxonomy (NCBI): domain Bacteria; kingdom Bacillati; phylum Bacillota; class Bacilli; order Caryophanales; family Bacillaceae; genus Bacillus; species Bacillus sp. BC05(2025). The sequence continues at coordinate 40,220 of NZ_JBWYRA010000003.1, forward strand.
AGAATTATATCCAGGCGGAGAAAACGAGCGTTACTTAGAAGTATGGAACCTTGTATTCTCTCAATTTAATCATAATCCAGACGGTTCATATACACCACTTCCTAAGAAAAACATCGATACAGGGATGGGTCTAGAGCGTATGACATCTATCGTTCAAGATGTGCCTACAAACTTTGACACAGACTTATTCATGCCAATGATTGGTGCAACAGAAACAATCTCTGGTGAGAAATATCGTAATGGTGACTTAGAAAAAGATATGGCGTTTAAAGTAATCGCTGACCATATCCGTACAGTAACATTCGCTGTTGGTGACGGCGCTCTTCCATCTAACGAAGGTCGTGGTTATGTATTACGTCGTTTATTACGCCGTGCTGTTCGTTACTCTAAGAAATTAAACATCAACCGTCCGTTCATGTTTGAATTAGTACCGGTTGTTGGAGAAGTAATGAAAGACTTCTATCCAGAAGTACTTGAAAAGAAAGATTTCATCGCAAAAGTTGTGAAAAATGAAGAAGAGCGTTTCCACGAAACTCTTCATGATGGTGAAGCAATTTTAGCTGAAGTTATCGCAAAAGCAAAAGAAGAAAAAACAACTGTTATTTCTGGAGTAGATGCGTTCCGTCTATATGACACATACGGTTTCCCAATTGAATTAACAGAAGAATATGCAGAAGAAGCTGGTATGACAGTTGATCATGAAGGCTTTGAAAATGAAATGGAAAAACAACGTGAGCGCGCACGTGCTGCTCGTCAAGACGTTGATTCTATGCAAGTTCAAGGCGGTGTCCTTGGAGAAGTGAAAGTAGCGAGCGAATTCGTTGGTTACGGTACAGTTGCGACAGAAAGTAACGTTGTTGCACTTGTGAAAAACGGTGAATATACAGACAGTTTACAAGCTGGTGAAGAAGGACAATTAATGCTTGATGTAACACCATTCTACGCTGAGAGCGGCGGACAAATTGCAGACCGTGGTTACCTTCTTGCTGACGGTGTGAAAGTTCTTGTAAAAGACGTACAAAAAGCACCAAACGGCCAAAACTTGCACAAAGTTGTTGTTGAAGAAGGTACATTAACGAAAGATGCAGCTGTGAAAGCTATTATCGATACGAAAAACCGTGGTAGCGTTGTGAAAAACCATACAGCAACTCACTTACTACACCAAGCTTTAAAAGATGTACTTGGAACGCACGTTAACCAAGCAGGTTCTCTTGTAACTTCTGAACGTTTACGCTTTGACTTCTCTCACTTCGGTCAAGTACAAGCTGACGAATTAGAAAAAATTGAGCGTATCGTAAACGAGAAAATTTGGGAAAGTATTGATGTTGAGATTTCTCAAAAAGCAATCGAAGAAGCGAAAGAAATGGGTGCAATGGCATTATTTGGTGAAAAATACGGTGATGTTGTACGCGTTGTACAAGTTGGCGATTACAGCTTAGAGCTTTGCGGCGGTTGTCACGTGGATAACACAGCTTCTATCGGTATTTTCAAAATCGTTGCTGAGTCTGGTATCGGTGCAGGAACTCGTCGTATTGAGGCGGTAACTGGTAAGTCTGCATACGAATTAATGAACGATCAAGTAGGTTTATTAAAAGAAGCAGCAGGAAAAATGAAAACAAATCCGAAAGATATTTTAACAAGAGTAGATGGTTTATTTGCTGAAGTAAAACAACTTCAAAAAGAAAATGAATCTCTTGCAGCAAAATTAAGTAACATTGAAGCTGGAAACTTAACTGATTCAGTAATGACAGTTGATGGTGTGAACGTATTAGCGGCAAAAGTAAATGTTGCAGATATGAACAATTTACGTACAATGATGGATGACCTAAAAAATAAATTACAATCTGCAGTTGTCGTATTAGCGTCTGTAAATGATGATAAAGTAAACATCTTAGCTGGCGTAACGAAAGATTTAATTAGCCAAGGATACCATGCTGGTAAACTTGTGAAAGAAGTAGCTTCTCGTTGTGGCGGTGGCGGTGGTGGCCGTCCTGATATGGCACAAGCGGGCGGTAAAAACCCAGCGCAAGTTGAGGAAGCTTTAGCATTTGTACAAGAGTACGTTAAATCTGTTTCAAAATAAAGAGATAGTAGTGTACAATGGTAGGGAGAGGGGAAGTTCTTCTCCCTATACTTACTATATAAGTGAGGTGCTTGAAATGGACGGTTTTGATAAAACAATGAAGTTTAGCATTCAAGATGAAAAACAGAGTGTCCATGTAAATGATGTACTTTTAACTGTGTATGATGCACTTCAAGAAAAAGGCTATAATCCGATTAATCAAATCGTCGGTTATTTATTAAGTGGAGACCCAGCATACATACCTCGCCATAAAGATGCACGAAGCATCATTCGCAAGCTTGAACGTGATGAATTAATTGAAGAGCTTGTGAAGTCTTACTTGAAACATCATCGTGAGGAGTAGTTTATGCGGATATTAGGTTTAGATGTAGGTACAAAAACAGTCGGAGTTGCAATTAGCGACGAAATGGGCTGGACAGCACAAGGACTTGAAACAATCAAGATTAACGAAGAACGAGGTCAATTTGGTTTTGACCGCATTTCTGAGTTAGTAAAACAGTACGATGTGGACAAGATAGTAGTAGGTTTACCTAAAAATATGAATGGTACAATTGGCCCGCGTGGTGAAGCATGCCAACAATTTGCAGAAAACCTACGAGAGCTGTTACAATTAGACGTTGTAATGTGGGACGAGCGTTTGTCAACAATGGCAGCGGAACGTCTGCTCATTTCAGCCGATGTAAGCCGTAAGAAGCGAAAGCAAGTAATTGATAAGATGGCTGCAGTCGTAATCTTACAAGGATTTTTAGATAGTAAATAAGAGGTGACCAAAATGGAAGAAAATCAAATTACAATTGTAGACGAAAAAGGTAACGAACATTTATGTGAAATTATTTTCACTTTTGACGCTGAAAAATTTGGTAAAAAATCATACGTAGTCTTCTCTCCAATCGGTGAAGTAGACGAAGATGGAGACCAAATTTATGATGCAATGGCTTATGAGCAAAACGAAGAAGAGGGCGGAACTTTACTTCCAATCGAATCTGAAGAAGAGTGGGAAATGGTACAAGAAATGTTCAACACTCTAGCTGATGAGCAAGAAGCTGAATAATAAGTACTGAAGAGGTGGACGATATATCGTCTACCTTTTTTATATGTAAAATGAAAGATTTTTTGTCGAAACTGCGCAATCCTTTGTAGTATAATGAGACGGATTGTAGAAAAATAAACTATCTGTCAAAAATGATAGGTACGTTTATTGTGATTTTTCATTGTGTTGTATAGAAAGATGTACATATGGCCTACAATTGAATAAGGAGGAAGAGTTTTGGTAGAGAATCAAGTGAAAAAGAAGCGTAGACGCATTTTTTTATTTTCGATTATTGCACTGCTTTTAGTTTGTGGTTCAGTCTATGCGTATATTTCATCCGCATTAGGACCAGTTGATAGCGGGAATAAAAAAGAGATTGAAGTAGAAATTCCAAAGGGATCATCTACTAGTAAAATTGGTGAGATTTTAGAAGAAAAAGGTGCTGTGAAAAACGGTACAGTTTTTAGTTTTTATACAAAGGCTAAATCTAAAAATTTACAAGCAGGTACATATTTATTAAATCCTTCAATGAGTGCGAAAGATGTTATTGAGCAAATGTCATCAGGTAACGTACATCGTCCAGCACTTTATAAAGTGACGATAAAAGAAGGTGCGCAAGTAACTGAAATTGCAGAAACGGTTGCAACCGAATTAAAGTTGAATAAAGATGATATCGTACGTCAACTAAACGATAAAGCATTTATTCAAAAAATGCAGCAAAAGTATCCGAAGTTGTTAACGGATAAAATCTTTGATAGCAATATTAAATATCCATTAGAAGGTTACTTATATCCTGCGACGTACTCTTTCTATAAAAAAGATACGACGTTAGAAGAAATTGTAATTCCAATGCTGGAGAAAACGAATGCAATTATCGTGCAAAACGAGGCAAAAATGAAAGCGAAAAACTGGGATGTTCATCAGCTTTTAACATTGTCTTCACTTATTGAAGAAGAGGCAACAGGCTTTACAGATCGTCAAAAGATCTCTAGTGTCTTTTATAATCGTTTAGCAAAAGGTATGCCTCTGCAAACGGACCCAACGGTATTATACGCACTTGGAAAGCATAAGCAACGTGTACTATATGAAGATTTAAAGATAAACTCACCGTACAATACGTATGTTGTAAAAGGATTGCCAGTTGGGCCGATTGCAAACTCTGGTAAACATTCAGTGGAAGCAGCGTTAGAGCCTGCTCAAACAGATTATTATTATTTCTTAGCTGCACCAACTGGTGAAGTGTACTATGCGAAAACATTGGAAGAGCATAATGCACTAAAGCAAAAATATATTACGAAAAAACAGTGAAATGAGGAGGGATAGCGAAAAAGGTCGCACATCCCTCTTTTTTGTGGTAAAATATATCGGGTTAAAAACTGGCAGAAGAATCGTTTTTAATATCAAAACGGGACGTACAAGCTAAGGGTAAAGCTGGCTTGTATTTTTATTGCATTCTATGTGTGAAAAGACGTCATAGAGGCACTTCTCCATGTAAATAAGGAGGACCATTATGGAGGATGCAGTTAACGAGTACCTATTATCATTTATTGATCCGAAAGATAAATTAATTCTTGAAATGGAAGACTATGCGAAAGAAAACCATGTGCCGATTATGGATCGACTTGGAATGGAATTTATGTTGCAATTTTTACGTTTAATTGGACCGAAAAGCATTTTAGAGCTTGGTACAGCAATTGGCTATTCTAGCATTCGTATGATGCAAGCTATTCCAAATTCTCGCATTGTGACAGTTGAGCGCAATCGCGAGCGATATGAAAAAGCACTTGAATATATAGAACGTTCACCAGTTAAAGAGCGTATTTCCGTTATTTACGGTGATGCGTTAGAAACAGGCGAGCAAGTAGAAGAACATGGAACATTTGACGTTATTTTTATTGATGCAGCAAAAGGACAATATCGTCGCTTTTTTGACTTATATGAACCGTTATTAAATCCTGGTGGCGTAATTATTTCAGATAATGTTATGTACCATGGTCTTGTAACGACTAAAGAGAAAATTGAAAACAGACGTACACGTGGTTTAATCCGTCGTATTAAGACGTACAATGAATGGCTTATGAACCATGAAGGATATGATACAACGATTTTCCCAATTGGTGATGGAGTAGCTGTTAGTAAAAAGAGAGGGTGACCAAGGTATGAAGAAACCTGAATTGTTAGTAACGCCAAAAGCAGTGGCGGATATCGAACCTCTTGCGAAAGCAGGAGCGGATGCGGTAATGATCGGTGAGCAAAAGTTTGGTTTACGTTTAGCAGGGGAATTTTCACGTGAAGATGTGAAACAGGCTGTGAAGATTGCACATGAAAATGGTGTAAAAGTATACGTAGCAATGAACGCGATGTTCCACAATGATAAAGTTGAAGACTTAACAGATTATGTTACATTTTTAAACGAAGTACATGTAGATGCAATTGTTTTCGGAGATCCAGCGGTATTAATGGCGGTTCGCGAAGTTGCACCAAATATGCAATTGCACTGGAATACAGAAACAACAGCAACAAACTGGTTTACTTGTAACTACTGGGGACAAAAAGGAGCAAAACGTGCTGTATTAGCTCGTGAGCTTAGCTTAGATGAAATTGTTGAATTAAAAGAAAATGCAGAAGTGGAACTTGAAGTACAAATTCACGGTATGACTTGTATGTTCCAATCGAAGCGTTCATTAGTAGGAAATTACTTTGAGTATCAAGGACGTCATCTTGACATTGAAAAGAAAAAATATGAAGAGAATATGTTCTTATATGACCCAGAGCGTAACAATAAATATCCAATTTATGAAGATGAAAATGGTACTCACATTATGAGTCCAAACGATATTTGTTTCATTGATGAGTTAGAAGAGCTAATTGATGCTGAAATCGATAGCTTAAAAGTTGATGGTGTACTAAAAAGCTCTGAATACATTATTGAGGTAACGAAGAAATATCGTAAAGCAATTGATTTATGTGTAGAAGATCGTGATGCGTATTATGACGTGAAAGACGATTTATATAAAGAGATAGAAGAAATGCAACCGGTAAATCGTCCGTTAGATACAGGATTCTTCTTTAAAGAGACGGTTTACTAAACGAGGAGGGTGTAGGAAATGACTGTACAAGAAATTTCACGAGTGATCGATGGCAAACGTGTTATTGTGAAGAAACCTGAACTGTTAATCCCTGCGGGTAACTTAGAAAAATTAAAAGTAGCTATCCATTACGGGGCAGATGCTGTATATTTAGGTGGACAAGAATTTGGTCTTCGTTCGAATGCAGGTAACTTTACACTGGAAGAAATGGCAGAAGGTGTGGAATTTGCAAAGAAATATGGAGCAAAAATATATGTAACAACAAATATCTTTGCACATAATGAAAATATGGACGGGCTAGAGGAATATTTAAAAGGGATTGAAAAAGCTGGCGTAACGGGAATTATCGTTGCTGATCCGCTTATTATTGAGACTTGTAAACGTGTAGCGCCTTCTGTTGAGGTGCATTTAAGTACACAACAATCACTATCCAACTGGAAAGCAGCACAGTATTGGAAAGAAGAAGGTTTACATCGTCTTGTATTAGCTCGTGAAGCAAGCTATGAAGAGATGAAAGAGATTAAAGAAAAAGTGGATATTGAAATTGAGGCATTCGTCCATGGTGCAATGTGTATCGCATATTCGGGAAGATGTACGTTAAGTAACCATATGACAGCGCGTGACTCTAACCGTGGTGGTTGTTGTCAATCTTGTCGCTGGGACTATGATTTAGTTCAAACAGTATCACAACATAAAGATGCAAAAGAGCTTCCTTTATTCCAAGAAGAAGATGCTCATTTTGCAATGAGTCCAAAAGACTTAAATTTAATTTTATCAATTCCGAAAATGATTGAAATTGGAATTGATAGTTTAAAGGTTGAAGGACGTATGAAATCAATCCATTACGTAGCGACTGTAGCGACAGTATATCGTAAAGTAATTGATGCATATTGTGCGGATCCTGATAACTTTGAGTTTAAACAAGAATGGTTAGATGAGCTGGATAAATGTGCAAATCGTGATACAGCTCCTGCATTCTTTGAAGGGGTTCCAGGACATCAAGAGCAAATGTTTGGAAATCATAGTAAGAAAACAACGTATGATTTTGCTGGTTTAGTGTTAGATTATAATGAAGAAACGGGCATCGTAACGATTGAGCAACGTAATCATTTCAAACCAGGACATGAAGTGGAGTTCTTTGGGCCAGAAATAGAAAACTTTACACAAACGGTGGAGAAAATTTGGGATGAGGATGGAAACGAATTAGATGCAGCGAGACATCCGTTGCAAATCGTGAAATTCAAAGTGGATCAACGAGTGTATGTGAATAATATGATGCGCAAAAGCATACTTCAATAAGAAAGAGTGGTAGTCGAATGGGGACGAATAAGCCTGTTGTAATTGGAATTGCTGGTGGTTCGGGATCAGGTAAAACGAGTGTAACGAAAGCGATTTTTGACCATTTTAAAGGTCATTCTATTTTAATCTTGGAGCAAGATTATTATTACAAAGATCAAAGCCATTTACCAATGGAAGAGCGTTTAAAAACAAATTATGATCATCCGCTTGCGTTTGATAATGATCTGTTAATTGAACATTTGCAGCAGTTGCTTGCATATGAGCAAATTGATAAGCCTGTATATGACTATACATTGCATACGCGTTCAGAAGAAATTATTCCAGTTGAGCCGAAAGATGTAATCATTTTAGAAGGAATTCTTATTTTAGAAGATCCACGTCTTTGTGAGTTAATGGACATTAAGTTATTCGTTGATACAGATGCAGATCTTCGTATTCTGCGCCGCATGCAGCGTGATATTAAAGAACGCGGTCGTACGATGGATTCAGTTATTGATCAATACGTAAATGTTGTACGTCCAATGCACAATCAATTTATTGAGCCTTCTAAGAAATTTGCGGATATTATTATCCCTGAAGGTGGACAAAACCACGTTGCAATTGATATTATGGTTACAAAAATTGCAACAATTCTTGAACAAAAAGTAAATTTGTAATAGCATAGTAAAAGATATTCGATAGGAAGGGATTTTTTCCCTTCCTATCGAATACAATGAAACATGCAACCTCATCTATATATAGGTGAGGGCATATTTATATCAACTTTCCATACATATCTTCTTTATATAAAGAAGAATTGGGAATACGGGGTTGTATGTGACAACTCCGCTAGTACAGGCGTGCTAGAAACCTCCGCTCTACATATAAGCGGGGGAGTTTTCATATGGAACTCCTCTTTTTTTCGGGGGATTGGTATATAAAAGGAGTGGAAAATATGGCAACAGAAAAAACATACCCTATGACGCAAGAGGGTAAGCAAAAGCTAGAGAACGAACTTGAGGATTTAAAAACGGTAAAACGTAAAGAGGTTGTAGAGCGCATTAAGATTGCACGTAGCTTCGGAGATCTTTCTGAGAACTCTGAGTACGATGCAGCAAAAGATGAGCAAGCGTTCGTAGAAGGACGTATTACACAATTAGAAAACATGATTCGTAACGCAGTTATCATCACAGATAACGGTGAAGAATCTACAGTTGTTACATTAGGTAAAACAGTAACATTTAAAGAATTACCAGATGGAGATGAAGAAGCTTACACAATCGTAGGTAGCGCAGAAGCAGACCCGTTTGAAGGAAGAATTTCTAACGATTCTCCAATCGCAAAGAGCTTATTAGGCAAGCAAATTGGTGAGAAGGTAGCAATCCAAACTCCAGGTGGAGAAATGCAAGTAGAGATTATCTCTGTAAAATAATTGAAAATCACTCGTGTAAAAGCGAGTGATTTTTTTATTTGTATAAAAGATGAAACACTCCGTCCAAACTATAGTAGACGAGGTGTTTTTGTATGATAATAAACCGGAGAATTATAATTGTTCTAATTTGTTTTATAAGTGTTATGTTTATCTTATTTTGTCGTTTAATTCAAATACAAATTATAGATACGGAGTCATTTACGGATCGTAAGATTAATTTAATTGAAAAAAGTGTTACACAACGGACGCAATCCATTACGGTAGATGATGGACGAGGTCATTTTATAGATCGAAACGGTAAGGAAATAGGCGAGGAAAAGTACCCTGTTTTAATTGTTTTTCCATTTCTACAAATAAAAAATGACATGTTAGAGAAAATTGCGCATATCATTGGTGTGTCGAGACAAGAGATTGAAAGTCAAATGAAAGATAAGAAAAGTGCATTTATCATACAAAGGGGAGATAGACCATTTCGATTGGCACGCGAGCAGATGGAGAAGGTAAATCAATTAAATGTATTAGGTATGGTAGCAGCTGAAGTTCGTTTACGGCAAACTGGCAGGGTGAATCATTTAATTGGCAATGTGGGTGAGAATGAACGAGAATTTCAAAAACGATACGGAGAAGTAAGCAAAATTTCAAAGCAAACGCCAATTGGCATTTCAGGATTGCAACAATCGTTTGATGAGTTTCTTTTGACCGATGGAGAGACGAAAGTATTGTATCAGGTGGATCGGCAAGGAGAACCGATTTTTGGAAAACAAGCGAAATACACGGCACCTGGAAATCCGTTTTACCCAGTGAAGATTCAAACTACTTTACATAACGAGTTACAGCGAAAAGCAGAAGAAGTAGTTGAAGCAAGCGAAATAAAGAAGGGGGGATTAGTGTTACTTGATGTAAAGAAAAATGAAATTTTAGCGATGGTCAGCAAACCATCTGTACAGGTGAAAGATGAAAGGCTATATAAAACTACACTTGAAAATCAAATGTTAACACCACATTTTCCTGGTTCTGTTTTTAAAACAATAGTTGCAGCCGCAATGATTGATCAAAATGAAAATATTTTTAATCGCAGATTTAATTGTAATAAAGATTTATATGGTGAAGACCACCCACAAGTTATGATGGGGACACTTAGTTTTAAAGAGAGCTTTGCTAGAAGCTGTAACAGGACATTTTCAGAGTTAGGTAACGAGTTAATACAAAAGGATAAGATGGCGTTAGAAACCTACGTAGCAGCTTTAGGAGCCGCTGATAAGGTTGGATGGAGAGGTTCTGTATTTCATACAACTCACTTTGAACAAATGCCAGAGGAGAAGAGTGTTACGATTTGGGGGAATGAAGGGAATAAGAATAGTAAAAAAGCGGTAGCACAAACAGCAATTGGACAGAAAGATGTACGCATGTCACCTCTAGCGATTGCCAATATGATGGCGACAATTGCTAGGAATGGAGAAAAAATGGAAGTAAAAGCTGTTGAAAAGATAATGTATAAAAATGGAACAGACTTTTATACATTTGAAAACCATGCATTAGGTGGAAAGCAGCTTCCGTATGAAACAGTGAAAGCATTACAACAGTTATTAAGGAGCGTTGTAACAACGGAGAAAGGAACAGGAGCCGCATTTAGGTCGTTACCACTAAGTGTCGCTGGAAAATCTGGGACAGCACAAACAGGAAAAGGGACGAAAGAGAATCGTTGGTTTGCAGGTTATTTTCCATATGAAAATCCAAGATACGCTTTAGTTGTCGTGGATATAGAAACGAATAGCAATGTAAATAAAGTTACACCTATTTTCAAAGCTATCGTAGAATCAATCTATCGATTAGAGAAGGAAAAGTAATCTTGCAATTTATAGTGAAATCTATTCATTTCATGAAAATATTATTGTAAATGTTCAACCTTTCTAGATTTAATGTTACAATAGCAAGTATGAAAAACTGCATGGAGGTTTGAAGAATGGCAGGAGGATCTAGATTCCAACAGAAACAACAAAAACGTCGTCAAAACGGTGTTTTAAATATTGCAATCGCAATTGTATTAATATTAGTAGCTATTGTATCATATCAATTGTTTGTTCCTGAAAGAAAAGAAGAAGCGTCTCCTAGTGACAAAAAAGTATCTCAGCAAACAACGAAAGAGAATAAATCTGAGAAAGCTAAAGGAAAAGAAGAGACGAAGAAGAACGAGCAAGAGATGGCAGAGGCTAAGAAGAAAGAAGAAGAGAAGCTAAAGGCTGAAGAAGAACAGAAAAAAGCTGAGGAAGAAGCGAAAGCTAACGAGAAAGTACCAGCTGAAAAAACACAGCCAAAGGCAACTGACGCTTATACGAAATCTTCTTGGAAGCCAGTAGGTACAGAGCAAGGTGCAACACCTGCGATGACGTTTAAAAAAGGTACAGCAGATTGGAATGAGATGAACCAAGCAATTTCAGCTGCAATTGACGTTCCAGTAGAGCAATTAGTTATTCATCGAATCGGAAATAACGGTAAAAATAAAGCTTACGGTAACGTACAAGATAAACAATCAGGTAAAAGATATTATGTAAATATTGATTGGGTAGAGAATGAAGGCTGGAAACCAGTACTTGTTCAAACTCTAAACTAAAAAAAAAGAGAAGCTCCTTAGGAGCTTCTCTTTTTTAGCGTAATTTTTTTAATTTAAAATGAACAACCGCGCTATAATACGGTCTTTTGCTTTCAGGATCCATAACCATTTGATGTGAGATGTGATGAACTTCAAGCATAAGTGCTTTATTATTATCAATTTGTTCACTAATTTTTCGTTCTAAAGAAGCTAAGTCTCCCGCTTCAAAAAACTCTACTTTATCTTCTAACATTTCAAAGGTAAATGACATGAAGACGGCCCCTCTCCTATGTAATCAACTATAGTGTAACAAAGAAAAGAAGGAAATACCATGTACATTTCAATTGACATTTTTAAAAAGAGGGAATATCATACTGATAAAACCGATAAGAAAAAGGGGAATTTTTATGGGTACAGAATTTAATGGTTTATTTGATGAGTGGGCTCATACGTACGATTCATTTGTACAAGGCGAAGATATACAATATAAAGAAGTTTTCGCCCATTATGAGGATATTCTAGAGGATGTAGTTAACAAGTCATTTGGTAATATATTAGAATTTGGTGTTGGTACTGGTAATTTAACAACTAAATTATTACTTGCTGGCCGCACAGTTTACGGTATAGAGCCATCACGTGAAATGCGCATGATTGCAAAAGAGAAATTGCCGCAAGAGTTTTCCATTACAGAAGGTGATTTTCTTTCATTTGAAGTCCCAAATTCAATTGATACCATAGTAAGCACCTATGCATTTCATCATTTAACAGATGATGAAAAAAATGTAGCAATTGCGAAGTATAGTCAATTGCTAAACAAAGGTGGTAAAATAGTGTTTGCTGATACGATATTTGCAGATCAAGATGCATATGATAAAACTGTTGAAACAGCAAAACAAAGAGGTTTTCATCAGTTAGCAAATGATTTGCAAACGGAATACTATACACGTATTCCAGTCATGCAGTCTATTTTTGAAAACAATGGCTTCCATGTAACGTTTACGAGATTAAATCATTTCGTTTGGGTAATGGAGGCAACTAAGCAATAGAAAGAGGGATTAGATTGAGAATTGCTGTAATTGGAGCAATGGAAGAAGAAGTACGTATTTTACGTGACAAATTAGAACAAGCAGAGACAGAAACGGTTGCGGGTTGTGAATTTACGAAAGGACAATTAGCAGGACATGAAGTAATCTTGTTAAAGTCTGGTATTGGTAAAGTAAATGCAGCGATGTCAACGACAATTTTATTAGAAAGATATAAGCCTGAAAAAGTAATTAATACTGGTTCAGCTGGTGGATTCCATCATTCTCTAAATGTTGGAGATGTCGTTATTTCAACAGAAGTTCGTCATCATGACGTAGATGTAACAGCATTTAACTATGAGTATGGTCAAGTACCAGGAATGCCGCCTGGATTCAAGGCTGATGAAGCATTAGTTGCATTGGCTGAGAAATGTATGCAGGCAGAAGAAAATATTCAAGTTGTAAAAGGTATGATTGCAACAGGTGATTCATTTATGAGCGATCCGAACCGCGTTGCAGCAATTCGTGATAAATTTGAAAATCTTTATGCAGTAGAAATGGAAGCAGCAGCTGTTGCGCAAGTATGCCACCAATATGAGGTCCCATTTGTTATTATTCGTGCACTTTCTGATATTGCTGGTAAAGAATCAAATGTTTCATTTGATCAATTTTTAGATCAAGCAGCTCTTCATTCTACAAACTTTATCGTAAAAGTACTAGAAGAGTTAAAGTAATGTAACAAAAAGGCAACTGTCTCATATAAAGAAAATACATACAGTTGCCTTTTCTTTATTGGCAAATAAGGGGGAGAACACGATGAATATATATCGTGGAGTTCATGAGTTAATTGGTCATACACCAATTGTAGAAATTACTCGTTTTTCACTTCCAGAAGGGGTCCGTTTATTTGCAAAGCTTGAATTTTATAACCCAGGCGGAAGCGTTAAGGATCGTTTAGGAAGAGAATTAATCGAAGATGCGCTCAAAAAAGGGCTTGTTACCCAGGGCGGAACAATTATTGAACCGACTGCTGGAAATACTGGTATTGGACTGGCACTTGCAGCGTTACAACATGATTTACACGTTATCGTTTGTGTACCAGAGAAATTTAGCATTGAAAAACAAGAATTAATGAAAGCACTAGGCGCAACGGTCGTGCATACGCCGACTGAGCAAGGAATGACCGGTGCAATTGCAAAAGCAAAAGAGTTAGTAAATGAAATACCGAATTCATACTCTCCAAGTCAGTTTGCGAATGAAGCAAACCCACGTGCATATTTCAAAACATTAGGTCCTGAACTTTGGTCGGCACTTAACGGAGAGATTAACATATTCGTTGCAGGAGCAGGAACTGGTGGTACATTCATGGGGACTGCATCTTATTTGAAAGAAAAAAATATAGATATAAAAACGGTTATTGTCGAACCAGAAGGATCCATTTTAAATGGTGGTAAAGCTGGGCCGCATGAAACAGAAGGGATTGGCCTTGAATTTATCCCGCCATTTTTGAAAACATCTTATTTTGATGACATTCATACAATTTCTGATCGAAATGCTTTTTTACGAGTGAAGGAATTAGCGCAAAAAGAAGGACTGCTCGTTGGGAGCTCTTCCGGGGCGGCATTTCATGCAAGTTTACTTGAAGCAGAGAAAGCGGCACCAGGTACAAATATTGTAACGATTTTTCCTGATAGTAGTGAGCGCTATTTAAGTAAAGACATATACAAAGGATGGGAATAAAAAATGAGAGCAAAGACAAAGTTAATTCATGGTATTCGCATAGGAGAACCTTCAACTGGATCTGTAAATGTACCGATTTATCAAACAAGTACGTACAAACAAGAAGCAGTTGGTAAGCACCAAGGATATGAATATTCACGTACAGGCAACCCAACACGTGCAGCTTTAGAAGAAATGATTGCTGTATTAGAAAACGGTCATGCTGGTTTTGCATTTGGTTCAGGAATGGCTGCTATTACAGCTACAATTATGTTGTTCTCAAAAGGTGATCATGTTATTTTAACAGATGATGTGTATGGTGGAACGTACCGCGTTATCACAAAAGTATTAAACCGCTTCGGTATTGAGCATACATTTGTAGATACAACAAAATTAGAGGAAGTTGAAGAAGCGATCCGTCCAAATACGAAAGCGATTTATGTGGAAACACCAACGAACCCGTTACTAAAAATTACTGATATAAAGAAAATATCTACTCTTGCTAAAGAGAAAGATTTATTAACAATTATTGATAACACATTCATGACGCCATATTGGCAGTCGCCGATTTCTTTAGGAGCAGATATTGTACTTCATAGTGCAACGAAGTATTTAGGAGGTCATAGTGACGTAGTTGCAGGTTTAGTAGTTGTAAATAGCCCACAATTAGCAGAAGACCTTCACTTTGTACAAAATTCAACAGGAGGCATTCTTGGCCCACAAGATAGCTTCTTGCTACTTCGTGGTTTAAAAACATTAGGAATTCGAATGGAAGAGCATGAAACGAATTCACGCGCTATTGCGGAGTTTTTAAATAACCATCCAAAAGTAAATAAAGTATATTACCCAGGCCTTGAGTCACATCAAAACCATGAACTTGCAACAGAACAAGCAAATGGATTTGGTGCTATTATCTCATTTGATGTAGATAGCGAAGAAACATTAAATAAAGTACTTGAGAAATTACAATACTTTACACTTGCTGAAAGTTTAGGAGCAGTAGAAAGTTTAATTTCTATCCCATCTCAAATGACACATGCATCAATCCCAGCAGATCGTCGCAAAGAATTAGGAATTACAGATACATTAATTCGAATTTCTGTCGGTATTGAAGACGGGGAAGATTTAATTGAAGATTTAGCACAAGCGTTATCATAATAAAAATGCACTGCTCATATAGGCAGTGCATTTTTATTATGATATTTTGTAAAATATTTCACAAAATAGACATACACAAATGAAATCATTTCATGTATATTAAGTTCATGAAATATTACTCACGAACAAACTTGTGAAATGTTTCACAAACAATGAGGTTCATGTAGGAAAGCAACTCTATTTTTTTTTACGCTAATCGGGACTTATTATGACCTATGGGGTCTTATTTAGTCCAAGATAGCATAATAGGAGGAATTTACATGGTAGTCAAAGAGAAAGTTGTAAATGAAATGCAGGAAGTAAAAGAGATGGTTGATACGTTAGTGAATAACGGTCGAAAGGCTTTACAAGCATTAGAAAGTTTTACACAAGAGCAAATTGACAACATTGTTCATGAAATGGCATTAGCAGGTGTTGATCAACATATGCCACTTGCGAAGTTGGCTGTTGAAGAAACAGGTCGTGGTATATACGAAGATAAATGTATTAAAAATATTTTTGCTACTGAATATATTTGGCATAGCATAAAGAAAGATAAAACAGTAGGGATTATTCACGAAGATCCTCATGAAGAAATAATAGAAATTGCGGAACCGGTCGGTGTAGTAGCTGGGGTAACGCCAGTAACGAATCCAACATCGACAACGATGTTTAAAGCATTGATTGCGATAAAAACGAGAAATCCAATTATTTTCGCATTTCATCCTTCCGCACAAAATTGTTCCATTGCAGCGGTGAAAACAGTATATGATGCAGCAGTGAAGGCGGGGGCACCAAAATATTGTATTCAGTGGATTGAAAAACCTTCTGTCGAAGCAACGAAACAATTAATGAATCATGAAGATGTTGCGCTTGTTTTGGCCACTGGAGGAGCAGGTATGGTGAAATCAGCTTATTCTACTGGAAAACCAGCGCTAGGTGTAGGTCCTGGTAATGTACCATGTTATATAGAGAAATCAGCGCGTATAAAACGAGCAGTTAATGATTTAATTTTATCCAAAACATTTGATAACGGCATGATTTGTGCATCAGAACAAGCAATCATTGTAGATAAAGAAATTTATGATGCTGTGAAAACAGAAATGGTTGCAAATGATTGCTACTTTGTAACAGAGGAAGAGAGCAGAAAATTAGAAAAACTTGTTATTAATGAAAATACATGTGCGGTAAATAGTGATATTGTAGGGAAATCCGCACAGTATATTGCTGCATTAGTTGGAATTAATGTACCTGAAAATACAAAAATGCTTGTAGCTGAAATACAAGGTATCGGAGCAGCATATCCACTATCTCGTGAGAAATTGAGTCCAGTATTAGCTTGTGTAAAAGCAAATTCATTAGAAGAAGGATTTACATATTGCGAAGAAATGTTAAACCTTGGTGGTTTAGGACATTCAGCAGTCATCCATTCTGTAAATAAAGAAGTGCAAAAGCAATTTGGATTACGTATGAAAGCTTGCCGCCTTATTGTAAATGCTCCTTCATCACAAGGTGGAATTGGTGACATATATAATGGATTTATTCCATCACTTACGCTTGGTTGCGGATCCTACGGGAAAAACTCGGTTTCCCAAAATGTAACAGCGACGCATTTATTAAATATAAAAAGGTTGGCAAATAGAAAAAAGAATATGCAGTGGTTCAAATTACCACCAAAAATTTATTTTGAAAAACATGCGACAGCATATTTAGCAAATATGCCTAACATTTCACGTGCATTTATTGTAACGGACCCAGGAATGGTTGAACATGGATATGTAGATACGGTCTCGCATTATTTACGTAAACATGCAAATGATGTGAAAGTGGAAGTTTTCTTTGAGGTCGAGCCAGATCCATCAGATGAAACCGTGTTTAAAGGTGCGGAAATGATGAGAAGTTTTCATCCAGATGTAATCATTGCACTTGGCGGTGGTTCAGCTATGGATGCAGCGAAAGGGATGTGGCTTTTCTATGAGCATCCGGAAACAACATTCTATGGAATTAAACAGAAGTTTTTAGATATAAGAAAACGTACATGTAAATATCCGGAATTAGGAAGTAAGGCGCAATTTGTTGCCATTCCAACAACATCAGGAACAGGATCAGAAGTGACACCATTCGCGGTTATTACAGATAAGAAAAATAATATAAAGTATCCACTTGCAGATTATGAATTAACGCCAGATGTAGCAATTGTGGATCCGCAATTTGTAATGACAGTACCACCGCATGTAACAGCTGATACTGGGATGGACGTATTAACGCATGCAATTGAGGCGTATGTGTCTGTTCTTGCAAATGACTATACAGATGGATTAGCATTAAAGGCCATTGATCTCGTATTTAAATATTTACCAAGAGCATTTAAAGATGGAAATGATGAAGAAGCACGAGAAAAAATGCATAACGCTTCTGCAATCGCAGGAATGGCATTTGCCAATGCTTTTCTAGGTATTAATCACAGTTTAGCACATAAAATAGGACCGGAATTCCATATTCCGCATGGGCGTGCGAATGCGATACTTATGCCGCACGTAGTTCGCTATAATGCTATTAAGCCAAGAAAACATGCATTGTTCCCAAAATATGAGCACTTTGTAGCTGATGAACGCTATGCACATATTGCGAGAATGCTCGGGCTCCCAGCAAATTCGGCGGCAGAAGGTGTGGAATCACTTGCCCAAGCAATTATTGAACTTGGAAAAAGCTTAAATATTAATATGAGTATTGCAGGACAAGGAGTAGTTAAAGACCAATTTGAAGAGGTTGTTGGATTATTAGCAGAAAGAGCTTTTGAAGATCAATGTACGACAGCTAATCCAAAACTCCCTCTCATTTCAGAGCTGAAAGAAATTTATATGAAAGCATATAAAGGTGAGTAATGGTTATGAAAGAGCCGCCATAAAGCGGCTCTTTTTCTTTTGGAAAACATCTCCCAGAATGGCTGTATTTACTTGTCTTTAAGTGTAATAGAATATGATACAGTGAAATGGAGGAGTGAGAATATAATGAAAGAATTACAAGAAAAAATAGAAGATTATACTCGTTTTGGACAAGTTCTTCTCGCTGTAAGTACATTGTTAATGGTTGGCTTATTGATTCCGAATGGAGCAAAAGAAGCAATACAACCTTTTGTTATGATGGGGAGCATCGTTATATTTTTAAGTTTATCTTTCTTTTTCTTTCAGCGTGTGAAAGCGATGCGAGACGAGTTAGAGGGAAACGAATGTGAATAATATTGATAAATAGAGCGTTACAAAAAGAAGGAATCTTTTTTTGTAACGCTTTTTGTTTTTTCTAGAAAATGTATGCGGTTTATATTGACAATGATAATCCTTATCAATTAAAGTAGAATAGTAGTTAATGATTATCATTATCAATTAGAGGTGAAAGAATGAAAAAATCTATTACGCTATTCACAGCGATTTTATCTATTTTTTTCTTATTAATAGGTTGCAGTGCGAAAGGAGACGAAAAAGCATCTGCAACAAAAACAGAAAAAGGAAAAGAGAAAATAGAAGTTACCGACCTGTCAGGAAGAAAGGTAACGTTCGATAAAGTACCAGAGACTTTTGCAACATTAAGTATGGGCGACATGAATATTATCCACGCTTTAGGCGGAAAAATAGTAGGTCGTCCGGATGTAAAAATAACTCTTCCAGAGGATGTAAAGAAAGTACAAGTAATTGGGAATGCACATCAGCCAAATTTTGAGCAGATTGCTAGCTTAAAGCCGGATGTACTTATTGCTAACAATGGATTCCAAAAGAACATCCCAACAGTTGAAGGGCAAGGGACGAAAGTAATGATTTCTTCTGCGAATTCCGTACAAGATATTCAAAAGAATATTGAACTGTATGGAACGATAATGAAGAAAGAAGATAAAGCGAAAGAACTTAACCAAAAAATTACGGAACAAATGAAGACATATGAGAAAAAAAGTGATGTGAAAGCGTTGCTAGTGTATGGAGCACCGGGTACTTATTTAGCAGCATTATCAACATCTTTATCAGGTGATATTTTAGAAAAAATAGGTGGAAAAAATATTGCAGCTGATTTTCCAGAAATGAAGGAATATCCGCAATATGCACAGCTAAGTGTGGAACGTATTATTGAGGCGAATCCAGATGTGATTTATTTAATTACACATGGAGATCCAAATAGCGTTAAAAAAGCATTTGAAGGCGAAATGATGAAAAATGAAGCGTGGAAAAATATAGATGCAGTAAAACAAAATCGTGTGGTTATTTTGCCACCAGACTTATTTGGGTCAAATCCTGGAACAAAGGTTACAGAAGCGATGGACTTTATGTATAAAAGTATACAAGATGTAAGGAAATGATAAGTATGGAAAGTAGTGAAGTAGTAAGGGAAAAGGAACACCCTTTTGCGAAAAAAAGATGGATAATAGCAGTTACTTTAGTTGTATTAACGGTTTTAGGTCTTTGTTACGGTCTTTTCGCAGGAAGCCTATCCTTTTCTTTACGAGATATTCTAACGGGGATACAAGATGAAGATTCGACAGTTCATCGTATTGTATGGGACCTTCGTATACCGAGAGTGCTCGTTGGATTTATAGTAGGAACATGTTTAGCTGCATCTGGCGCACTGCTGCAAGGGGTTATGAGAAATCCTCTTGCAGACCCTGGTATTATCGGCGTTTCATCTGGAGCAGGCCTGGTAGCAATTGTAATTATGATATTATTCCCTCAACATATGGCATTTTTACCGCTCGGGGCATTTTTAGGAGCTTTCATAACGGCAATGGTCATTTATGCTTTATCGTGGCAAAAAGGGGCACCGCCTTCAAGAATTGTCTTAGTAGGTGTATCAATCAATGCTTTAATTGGTGCAGCAACGTCAGCGCTAATGTTATTACATAGTGACAAAGTACAATCCGTGTTACCGTGGTTAGCGGGCGGCATTGGTGGCGTAAGTTGGGCACATTTAAACATGATTATTTATTATGCAATATTCGCTATTATATTAGCTTTCTTCGGAATTAAGCCTATTCGAGTGTTAATGCTAGGAGATGAAATGGCGAAGTTATTAGGTTATAACGTGGAGAGAAGCCGGTTTTATTTAATAGTAGTAAGTACGTTACTAGCTGGAATTGCAGTTAGTGTCTCTGGTCTTATTGGATTTGTCGGTCTTGTCGTACCACATATGTTACGTTTATTAGTTGGAAATGACTATAAATATTTACTGCCATTATCATGTCTTGGCGGAGGGATATTACTTGTTTTCGCGGATGCGATAGCTCGAAGTTGGTTCGATCCAATTGAATTGCCTGTTGGTATTCTATTATCCTTCTTAGGCGGTCCATTCTTCTTATATTTAATTCATAGAGGAGGGAAACAGAGTGATTTCCGTTAACAAAGTGTTTTATGCACATTCTAAAAGGTTTCAAATGCAAAATATGAATGTACATATTAAAGCTGGAGAGGTCGTTAGTTTAATTGGGCCAAATGGATCGGGGAAATCTACTTTGCTTCGTTTAATGGCAAGACTACTTAAACAAAGCGAAGGGGATATCATTTTAGATGGAAAAAGTATTCATACGATGAAAAGTGGTGATGTAGCGAAGCAATTAGCGATGTTACCACAAATGCATGATCATCAATTAGATTTAACAGTGAAAGAATTAATTGAATTTGGAAGAGGTCCTCATAAATCATGGAGAGGTCACTTAAATAAAGAAGATGAAGAAATTGTTGATTGGGCATTGTCTGTTACAAATCTTGAAGGGGATGAATATCGTCTTTTACAATCTTTATCAGGAGGAGAAAGACAACGTGCCTGGATTGCAATGACGTTAGCACAACGTACAAATGTCTTATTATTGGATGAGCCAACAACCTTTTTAGATATCGTGCATCAGTTGGAAGTAATGGAACTTGTGAAACGGTTAAACGAGGAGTTTGGTATGACAATTATAATGGTTTTACATGATATTAACCAAGCGGCTCAATATAGTGATCGTTTACTCGTATTAAAGCGAGGGAAGCTTCAGTATGACGGTGTACCAGAAAAAGTGTTATGTCATGAAATGTTTCAACGTGTGTTCGGCATAGAGGTAGATATTTTTCAAGGAAGCGACAAGCCATTTTTCACACCGAAACGAATTTCTAAAAAAGGAGGAGCAGGATGCGAACAGAAGAACGTATTACCACTGAATTAGTAAGAGAATTTGTTATGGCAGCTCACGGAGATTTAGAAAAAGTACAAGAACTGTTGGCGGAATCGCCAAGCTTACTTCATGCCTCTTACAATTGGGGCGGATCAGATTGGGAAAGTGCATTAGGAGCAGCAGCACATGTAGGTCGTAAAGATATTGCTCTTTATTTACTAGAAAAAGGTGCTCGAATGGATATTTTCGTAGCTGCTATGCTTGGAGAATTAGAAGTTGTACAAGCTATTTTAGTAGCGCAACCAGAAGCATTACGTGCATCGGGGCCACATGGTATTTCCCTTCTTCAGCATGCACGAATGGGTGGAGAGAAAGCACAGCGTGTATTTGAGTATTTAACAGTGCTCTCTTAATGACCGCAAAAGTTCTTATGTGCGGTAAACTTTTCACTTTTACATAATTGAAAAGTTTACCGCCCGTTAGAACGGGATAAGTATCTAGTATATTTGAAAATCCTACACCCCCCTCAATTGTAGTTTTCTTTATACTAGTTATGATATGGATGCAGTAGACAACATTTGTCTACTGTCTTTTTTTAATTCTTTTGAGATTGAATATTCTGTATTTAGTCTTTGGTTCCTTTATAATAGATAGTAACATTTAGTATATATCCAAAACATGATCGTGTAGGTAAGTACAAATTCGTGGGAAGGAGTGTAGAGATGTTTCATACAGATCGTTTACAAGTTCGCAAATATAAGATGGATGATTTACAGTTCTACGCCTCACTATGGGGAAATGAGAAGGTAATGCGATATATTGGAAATGGGACGTTAAAAACATATATGCAATGTAAAAAAAGTTTGGAGGAATGGGTGATTCCTAGCTATAAAAACGGTCTCGGTTTATTTGTATTGATTGAAAAGGAAACGGGGATACGAATTGGTCATGCAGGATTAGTAAAGCAGCAAATAGATGGAAAAGAGGAAATTGAAATTGGTTATTGGTTATTACCTCGGTATTGGGGAAAAGGGTATGCGAAAGAAGCAGCGGCAGCATTTCGAGATTATGGCTTTCAAGCGTTACGAATGAATAAATTAATTTCTCTAATTAATCCAGACCACCCAGCATCAATATTTGTTGCTAGAAAAACAGGACTTAGTTATGAGAAAACAACTTCATTTCATGGGATGGATGTTCTCGTTTATTCCATTAAGCGTGTTGGATGAAAAAAGGTAAATTGCATCTTTTGAAGAATGGTATATAAAAATAAAGGGGGGATTACATGTACATTTACCATAATGGACTTATTATTCGCGAGGGAACGAATGGTGTACCTGCATATGCAATTAAAACCTTATTCGAAGATGCCGGTTGGAGCAATGATAATATCCCTTCTTGGCAAATTGAAAAATTTACGATAGCATTTGAAAATTCAACATGGGCATTCACAATTTGGGATGAAGAAGAGATGGTTGCGATGGTTAGAGTCATTTCTGATGGAATCATGGTCGCGAACATAGTAAATTTAGTTGTGAAATATGAATATAGAGGAAGGGGACTAGGTAAGAAACTTGTCGCTCTTTGTTTGCAAAAATTGCCCCATGGCGACTGGTTTGCACATACATCTGCGAGTAATTTTGATTTTTATAGAAGTTGTGGTTTTGAGGTGAGAGAGCTATCAAGAAATGGAACATGTGCGTATTATGGATATCAAATAGCAAAAAAAGATGGGCATCGATAAAGAGAAAAAGTAGCATGGAAAAAGCTCGATATTTTAATAAGATAAACTGAACTAAGCCTCATTTTATGGTAAAATGAAAGAAAATTCTGTTTATTATCAGGGGGATAAAAATGAGTATAAAAATTGGGGATGTATTTAAATACGAAAGAAGGTTTACTGAAGAAGAAGTTTTTGAATTTGCAAATATTACAGGAGATAAAGGTAGACATCATATGGAATATGATGAAAATGGACGTTTAATGGTTCATGGTTTATTGACTGCTAGCATTGGAACGAAATTAGGAGAAGAATTACATTACATAGCAAGAGAATTAGTAAGTGAGTTTATTAGACCAGTTTTTACAGGAGATACGATCACTTGTGAATTAACTTTAACAAATATTGAACAGATGGAAGGATACAAAAAGGTTTCAATCGAGTCAGTTTATCGCAATCAAGACGAAAAGACTGTATTAGTTGGGACAAGTTATGGAGTTATAAGGGGATAAAAAAAGAAGCCTGATTTGCAGGCTTCTTTTTTATTTAATAAACACGTTTTCGATTTTCTGCATGACTTGAGATGAGTAATAATGCAGTTTCTTCCCCTATATTACGAACGATATGAGGAACACATGCATTCCAGGAGAAAGAATCACCTTCTTCTACAATTGCAATATCTTCTCCATGTTGAACTTCTAGTTTTCCGCGTAATACAAGATGACACTCTTCCCCTTCATGGGCATTTGGCGTATTTTCTTTCGGGAACCCAGCAGGAATTTCTACGAGATTCAGGCGAAGGCCACCTTGCTCTGCAACATGCTCAATTCTTTGTTCATCTTTTCCATATACACTGTATTTACGCTCTACCTTTTTAACAACTTTCAACCGATCTTTTTGTTCTAATAATAAATAGGGAAGGGGAACGTTTAAGAAATTGGAGATTGTTTCTAAGGTTGAGATAGATGGTGATGTTTTATTATTTTCAACCTGACTCATAAATCCTTTAGAAAGACCTGTTCCCTCACAAATTTGTGCGATTGTTATGCCTCTACGTTGACGAATTTCACGTATTGCAGAACCAATATTCATAAAATCAAGCTCCTTTTTGTAAACAACTATTTGTATCATAGCAAAAAAAATATATTTTTTCCCAGTGAAAATGAATTGACGAATAAAAAAAATTAGTGTATGTTTTGTAATGTAAATAAAAGTTTTGTATAAGAAAACTATAAAGGAGAGAAAGAAATGAATCAACATATCGGTAACTTAATTATTCGTATCGTGTTAGGGGTAACGTTCTTTATGCACGGTTTAACAAAATTCCAATCGGGGATTGACAATATTGCAGGGTGGTTCACAAGCATTGGTTTACCAGGAGGACTTGCATACGGTGTAGCAACAGCAGAAGTCGTTGGTGGTATATTGTTAATTCTCGGTTTAGGTGTAAGATATATTGGATTATTATTTGCACTTGTTATGGTTGGAGCAATTATAAAAGTAAAATGGTCAGCTGGTTTATTAGGGGATGGAAAAAATCCTGGCTTCGAATTAGAGCTTGCATTGTTAGCAATGGGTGCGTACTTATTTGTTGCGAAAGCAGACGGTTTTGTAGATAATTTCTTAAAAGAGAAAATGTCAAAGAAGAACTAAATGAAATGGGGGCTAACAAGATGAGTTTTCAACTTCATCCCGAGACAACACTTGATGTTGTTCATTTATATGTATCAAATGTAAAGAAATCACTAGAGTTTTATACAGAAGTACTAAGCATGAAAGTACTAAAAGAAGATGAAATGGTCGTCACATTTGGGAATGAAAATAACGAACCACTCCTTATTATTGAAGAAAAGAAAGAAGCCTTACCAAAGCAAAGAGGGAGAACGGGGTTATATCATTACGCAATTTTATTACCGAGCAGACAAGATTTAGCGAATATTCTTCGTCATCTTGTAGAAATGGTATATCCACTGCACGGCGGAGCCGACCATTACTTTAGTGAAGCCCTTTATTTAGCTGATCCAGATGGAAACGGGATTGAAATTTATCATGATCGTCAAAAAGAAGTTTGGCGTGATGAGAATGGAGAACTACCATTTGTTAGTAACCCTCTAGCTGGTGAAGAATTATTACAGCAAGGAAGTGCGTGGAATGGTTTTCCAACGGGCACTGTGATGGGGCATGTTCATTTCCATGTTGCTGATTTAGAAGAAGCAAAACGTTTCTATGTAGATGGTCTTGGTTTTGAAGTAACAATCCCAGCTCGTAACGGGGCGCTCTTTGTATCGGCAGGCGGCTATCATCACCATATCGGTTTAAATACGTGGCAAGGTGAAGGAATACCACCTCAAATGCCAAATTCCGTTGGGTTGAAATATTTCACAATTGTACTAGCAGATGAAAAACAAAAAGAGGAAGTATGTGAAAGCTTAAAAAGTATTGGCAAGATTGCTACGTACAAAGATGGAATATTACAGGTCGAGGATCCATTTGGACATTGTATTCATTTCAAAATAAAAGGAGAAGCCTAATAAAGGCTTCTCCTTTTTACTTTCTTATAATAGCTTTTTCATTTTGGACAAATAGTTTATCAAATTGCTTCGCAAGCTCAAAATCGAGTTTCGTTAAACCTTTTGCATTCCAAGAGGACAAAGTAATAATGACTGCTTTATACTGGATAAGGATAAATGGATGGTGATTATGTTCTTCTGATAGTTTGGCGACTTCAGAAACAAATTCGACTCCTTTTAAGTAGTCGGAAAACATATATTTTCGTTCAATCCATTTTTCATCTTTTATCATCCATTTATCTACTGTCAATAATTCCTCTTGAACTTCTTCCTCAGTTAATCGTAGCATCATTTTTCACATCCTTTACAGGTAATAGTGCAAGACCATTGTTAATAAGACGTGTTACAGCTTCATCGGTTGTAAAAGTAGAAAGTTGTTGTAATAATGCTGCGGATGTTTTATGCCCTTTGTTATGCTTTAAAAGCAATTCTAATATTTCAAGGCGAAGCAGCCATTCTTTCGCATAAAATTTATTTAATACTTCTTGAATTGCCACTAGCTGTTCGATATGAGCTTCGTGTAAAATACCTTCATTTCGAATATCACGAACTGTTTGATACATACGATCTAGCTCAGTTAATGTAAGAGGTGTTGGAGTTGCTTCTATTTCTTCATCAGCAGGGAAAAATGATGCAGCATCTGCAGCTCCTGGGAATACAGAAGTGATTTTTGAGCCAACAGCCATATCAAAAACACCCCATGAAGCATCAAATAATAAACGTTCTTTATAAGTAACGGTACAATCGATAAAGGAGATAAGAGCAATCTTTTTATCATTTTTTTGAATTGCTGTTACCGTTCCATTTACATGGATGCCACTTGCAAAAGTAAATGATGTTTTATTTCCAATTGTAATTCCTAATGATTGTAATTGTTCATCTGTACAATTTTCTAATGCAATATTTTCAGTAAGTAACCCAATCGGTGTTCCAAAACCATCACTGTGTACAGAGGTAGAATGATCCGCTAGTTGTTTATTATGAATGGCTAATGCAGTTGGCGAATTTGTACGCATGTAAATCACTTCACCTGCATCGTTTTCAATTGTCTCATTGAATGTACCAGTAATTTGTAGCCCACTACTTAGCTCAGCAGTTGCATAGTTTTCAGAACGAATTGCTTTTTCTAATCCTTCTTTACCACCTGTTTTAAAGGCCATCGTTTCAGAGAATTTCTCAAGTGCTTCTGTTAACTCTTCAAAGGACTCGCAAACAAATAGTTGAGGTTGCATTTTTGTTACATCATAAGTTGTTCCAGTACATGCTTCTATAGAAAATGGAACCTTTTCTACAGCGTCAGTTAAGCAATGTTTGCTTTCGCCTACAGAGGAAAGGAGACCAGCGCCATATATCTTTGGATCGTCTATACTTCCGATTAAGCCATATTCTACTGTCCACCAGAAAAGCCTTGAAATTTGTTCCGCTTCTGATAAGCCAGAAACTAAGTTTTGTTTTTCAATTACAGCATTTTCAGCAGCTGCAACTTCTTCAGGTGTAGAAGTTGGACTTTCTTTTACGATTGTTAATGTACGAACAGCTTCAAACGCATCATGTTCTTCTTTTGTAGAGAAAGCTTTTGCTCCAATTTGTCCAAAGCGTTTTACATACTTTGCATATGTAGGATCAAGTAAAATTGGTGCGTGTCCTGCAGCCTCATGAACGATATCAGGAGCCGGTGTATACTCGATATTTTCTATTTTACGAATATCTGTTGCAATTGGTAATAATCCATGCCCCTGAAAATCAAAGAACGCTACGCCTGGAATGAGTCCATCAATCGTTACAGCTCCCCACCCACTCGGTGCTAAACATTCATTCATTTCTTCTACCTTAGGAATTGCATCTATATTTATACCAGATGATTGTAAGCCATTCACGTAGGCTGGATGAGCAACGTCTTTTAAGAAACTATGATTTTGTCTCATAATGTAACGCCATACAGCGTGGTTCACCGGTGTATATTGATCATAATGTTGTGTAGATACGAATGGTTTTAAATGCGATGGAATTTCTGTTTTCTTTGTCATTTAAACATCCTCCTTTTTCTCTATAAAGCTGAATATCAATTCTGTATAGTTTGTATCACCTCTCTTTAAGATTGAAAGCGCTTATAAAAATTCTATCATAACATTCAGAATTATTTAACATTTGTTTCTGTGAGAAATAGAAAAAGCCCCTACTGAAACATTTGATAGGGGCGAAAAATTGTAGTGTGATTTTATTTTACTTCTAAATCAACGTTTAAATTATTTGTATTTCCAGCTGCATCTGTTGCAACAATATGAATTGTATTCTTTCCTTGTTGTAATTGATTGCGGTCGAAATAAATTTCGTAGTTTTTCTCCCACGTGTTTAAGAATGCACTCTCCCATACACCATTCCCGTTAATCTCATATTGCATTCTCACTGGAATACCAGGTGCAA
This sequence comes from Bacillus sp. BC05(2025), assembly GCF_056725905.1. Lineage (NCBI taxonomy): Bacteria > Bacillati > Bacillota > Bacilli > Caryophanales > Bacillaceae > Bacillus > Bacillus sp. BC05(2025). The sequence goes on from NZ_JBWYRA010000003.1 coordinate 68,447, forward strand.
TCCAACCAGATTCAGTCATCCAATCTAGTAGAATATCATCAACATTTCCTCTAATAATAAGATTTTCTTGATCAATTTCGTGAGTTAATTTGGGTGCTGTTCGATCGATAAATACAGCTCCTGTTTGCTTTGTTTCTCCACCAGAGTTAGAAGCAACGGCTTCGATTTGGTATAAGCCATCAGGCAACTGAGATCCGTCTGCTCTTGTACCATTCCATTTGAAAGATTTATAACCTGGTGTTTCGTTTTTACCTTGATATACCGCACCTTGATATGTTACACGGTCTTTCGTAATTAAATTGGCATGAAACGCGATGTCCTCAACTGGTGTAACTAAATAGTAATGGATTAGGTTATCATCAAGTATTTTGTCATTATTGGGACTGAAAGTAGAATTAACGATTTCAAGGCCGTCAATACGCTTGTATTCTTTTGGATCGATGCTAAATGTAAATGGAATACGCATTTCTTCCGTTTTCCCTTGTTCTTTTACATACAGATTTCCTGTATATACGCCTTGTGGTAAGGAGCTATCTACAGTAATAGTAAAAGGTTTTTCGATGTTACTATTTGCTTTTAAACTAATTGAAGAAGGGAAAGAAGTCTGGATTTTTGTTTTTGTATCTAGTAATTCAATACGGGTTGAAAAGTTTTTCTTTTTGCTAGAAAGATTTTGTAACGTAATATTTTGTGTTAGTTTTACTTTGCCACTATTCGGTTTAATAAGACCGAAACTTACGTTGTTCGGTTTCACTAACGCATCCGTTTGAGCGGCTTTCGGAATGTTAATTAAACCAGACCCTTGTGCCATAACAGGATATGTATTTTCATTGACATCCTTTAATGTTTTTGCAGTGTTGGCAAGAGCAGATTTCAATTGTTCTGTCGTCCAATCAGGATGCATCTGACGTAGTAATGCAACGGCTCCCGCTACTTGTGGCGCAGCCATGCTTGTTCCATTATGAGATTCATACCCGCCTCTTGGTACAGTACTAGTAATTTGTACGCCAGGTGCAATAACATCAGGTTTTATGAGCCAACTACCTTGTGATGGTCCTCTGGAACTGAAGTTACCAATAAGTTCGGTTTTATTTGGTTGTCCAATCTTTATATTTTTCTTTCGTTTTGTAATTAAATTTTTCAACTCTTCACCGTTTATATTTGATAGTTGCATAACTGGAAGAGCTATATCTTCACGTCCAAAGTATTCGGGCATAATATTAATTTCTTTTTCGTTAGAAATTAGTAGTACGCCGAGAGCTCCAGCTTGTTTTGCTTGTTCTGCTTTTACTAATGTGCTTGAAGTTCCTTGTAAAACAAGGGCGAATTTACCTTTCACATCTTGTTTAGCGTAATCGCTTGAATTACCGTAGCCAACATAGACAAGCTGAGCATCGTTCCCTACTTGGAAATCTGATTTTGATAACGGTAATCCTTGGTAAGATTTATTAGAACCAGCTACTTGGAATGTTGGGAATGGAATAGAAACAGTAGATGCACCAACAGAGATGACGCTACTTGCATTACCAGGAGCATCAACAGACCAAGGTTTTGGTCCATCATTTCCATTTGAAACGACTGCAGTAACACCAAGTTTTGCTGCACGTTCTAACGTCATTGTCACAGGTTGATCAGGGACATTTAAATCTTGACCGAGTGATAGATTTAAAACATCTGCACCATCTTGAATAGCGCGCTCAATACCTTGAATAATATCATCGGTCGTTCCAGTGCCACCATCATTCATTACACGATAGGCTAGAATAGATGCATTTGGAGCAACTCCTTTAATTTTTCCGTTACCAGCAATTATGCCAGCTACATGAGTGCCGTGTACATTGCCGTCCATCGGATCGTTATCCTCATCGACTGTATCATATCCGCCGATATAGTTTGCTTGTAAGTCAGGGTGTGTATAGTCTACGCCAGAATCAATAATAGCGACTTTCATACCTTTTCCATCAAGAGGTTTGCCAGATGGATCTTTTAAATTCCAAGCTTCATGTGCACCGATTGTCGGTCCACCGACATTTGGCACTTCTTCATTAGCAGTGCTTTTTGCTGTTTCATGCAATTTATATGTTAAGTTCGGATAAACAGCTTTTACTTCAGGTAAAGAAGCTAAAGCGGCAACTTGATCTCCGGGGATAGAAATAGAGAATCCAGAAAATAACGTGCTATACGTTTCTTTAATTTTTGCTTTCGGTGCTTTTTCTTTCATTTTCTTTTTTGTATCCTCTTGTGCTTTTTTTAGTTGTGCATGGTATGATTGCACACTGCCATTTTTTAAATCTGGAGCATGCTGAATGTTACTTTGTGAAGCGAGCGGAGCATGTTGCAATTCTACAATGACTGAAATTTCTTTTGATGTTTTTGTTTCAACATTTTGCGCAATTTTACTTTCTCCCCATTGTTCAATATTTGCTTTTAACTGTGGGCTAAATTGCTTTTCCTTTTGTAGCGATTCAGCATGTGCGCTTAAAGCTCCAAAACTAGAAAAGACGAGCGCCATACTTAATAGTGTAGATGCAGTTTTTTTCATTGAAACTCCCCCTAATAAAAAGTGTCAATATTCCGAAAAGTTATCTTGCATTTTTATCGCAAAATATAAAATTGAATGTTGGATAAACTATATTTTCGACATAATTCATACTAATCCTCTTTGAATTAAAAATTTCTTGGGAAATTTTTTGGGATTATGTCGAATGATTAATATTCAGCGAGGAAGGCCCATTCTTATTGGGGATAAATCCATAACAATTCTGCAATTAATAAGGAGTGAAATTCGCATATAGTAAGCGGAATATGAGGAATGCTATAAGGAGAATGGAGGAACGTATGAAAAAAATTATCGTGAGTAGTAGTGTGGGTTTATTCATTTTTATATCTTCAATTTTTAGTGCTAGTGCGGAACATAATGGGGCAAAAGTTGCTTTTATTCGTCATCATGACCTTTGGATTAAAGTTGATGAAAAAGAAAAACAAATAACAAAAGGTGAGTACATAACAGGACCGAAGTGGTCTCATGATGGAAAATGGATTGCCTATGCTAAAGGAAAGAAGCAAAACACTTTGGAATTGTACCGACTGGAAGATGGAAAGAAAGTTAGACCATTTCAATCTGAAGTATCAAATTATCAATGGTCACCGACAGAGAATACTATTGCATTTATATTTATGAACACATTAAATACGTTTGATGTCCAAAAAAAGAATGCAGATTTTGAAAATGTATCAGCTGGTGTAGGTGATTATGCATGGTACCCTGATGGAAAGAAGTTTCTTGTATCCTCTGAAGCACACTTACTTCCAACAGGATGGACAGGAGCCCAGCTATATGAAGTGCAAAAAGATGCACATATGAACCCTCATAAAATGAAACATTTATATGCATTACCAAATGAACATGATGATTTTCTAGCTTTAGTTGCAAGTGGGTTTAAGTGGTCACCAGATCAAAAATGGATTTCATTTTTAGCGGTACCGACAGCTTCATGGTCAGCTGATAGTAATACGCTTTGTTTAGTTCGAGCAGATGGTAGTCGGTTTGAAAAAGTAGATCAAATGTTACTAAACACACAATGGTTCAAATGGGCGCCATCTAGCAACATATTAGCCTACATTGAAGGAAGCGGGAGAGTTGCGTTAGAGAATAAACATTTAAAAGTAAAAGAATTGCCAGTACTTCAGCAGAACACATTTACGCCGAAAGGATATGTCGATTGGGATTTTGCATGGAAGAACGATAGAGTAATGATCGTTTCAAGGGCAAAAGAGGCAGGGATAGAAACTCCGCCGGAAAAAAGGCCACTGCCATCTTTATATGAAATCGATCGTACAAGCGATAAACAATATCAAATCACAAAGCCACCTCATAAGAAAGGTGATTATCATCCGATCTTTATGAAGAAGAGCAATCAATTAATATGGATACGTTCAGACCGTGAGAAAGCCAATGTATGGATTGCCAATAGTGATGGAAAGCAAGAAAAGAAGTGGATTGAAAATATAGATGTACCAGAGTGGTATTATGAGAAATGGAATTGGGAAAATGTTATCTCGGTGAAAGAAGAATAAAAAACGTGCCTAAAAGATAATTTTAGGCACGTTTTATTATTATTTATGTGTTTTATTTGGCTTTTTTTTCGCTGGGTTTCCGTTTCCCTGACGCTTTCTGTTTTGTTCATCTTTTGCTTGTTTTTCATGCAGTGTATCTAAAAACTCATTTGAATTACTCATTTTTCTATCGCTCCTTTCATCTAGTCCTAATTACTATAACCATTTAGGAGGATAATCATGAATAAAAAGTTAAGCACTTAGTTTTCTTCGATAGTATACGTAAAATATGCCATACGTAATAAATAGCATAAATAAAATTTGTAACTCTACATTTTCTTTTAAAATAGTTGCGACAGAAGATGGTAAGTAAGGCGATGTATCGTTTGTTCCTACACCTAACCATTTGTTTAAGAGATTAATGGTACAAAACATAAAAACACCAGACCAGCTTGCAATAATTGCTTTCTGCTTAATTTTTGTTTCCCGTTCATCATCTGTAATCCAAGGGTTAGCAGTTTTATCACTACTAAAAAATCCGTTTATATATCCCCATATAATCATTCCAATTAAGATGGTTATCCATTTCATATTGGTGATTCCCCTCTCTCTTGTAAAAAATATTTGACATATAAAATTGTAATGTTTTCCAATATGTTGTGTCAAATGTTTTTTACACATTAGTTTTTTTATAGCAGGAATAATGGATGAAATAGGGAAGGAATTATGTTGAAGGATTTCATAGGGGGAGGAGGATTGATATGAAACTCGTTTTCGTTCGGCATGGAGAAGGTGAACATACAAAAGATTTGCCGTCAACTTTACAAGTATTGCATCCATCATTAACGGATGAAGGAAGGAATCAGGCTAAATTACTTCAATGCAATGTGCCATTGCAAGAGACGGATATATTAGTTGCCAGTCCTACAATTAGAACTTTACAAACGGCGACAATATGGAGTGCGAAAGTAGCTTGTCAAAAAATTGTTCATCCATCTGTATCCCCACGTATTTTTCCTTATCGGGAAGGAGCGAAAACATTACCATGTGACCACATAGTAGATCAGGGGATAATAACAAATTTATTTCCACGTTTTTCGATAGAGAAAAGTACAAATAAGCAGTTATGGACGGAAGGTATAAATACTATTTCAGAGAATCGTTTTCGGCAAATAGTAGATGAATTTCTTCGTTGGTGTTATGAGATAGGCGCTGAAAGAATTTGCATTGTATCTCACGACGGGACAATTACAGCATATAGGCAATATTTACAGAAAGTCGTTTTAACTAGAACTGATTTTTTGAAAGAAACGGGTATATATGAAATGGATGTATCGCTTGAAAGTTTGATGGATGAGATCTAATACTAGGATGGAGGGTGTATGTTGAATGTTGCACTAGTAGTTGGTTTTAATTCTGATTTAGAGGCGCAATCAATCCGAGCATCGCTTGAATATTTTGGGGCAAAAGTTGTCACATATTGGATTGGTAGACCGAAAGAGTTCATCGATATTCTTTCTGGAAAGGGTTTATATAATGATATCGATTATGTTGTCTTTTGCTTTCATGGTGAGGAAGGAAAGTTTGTCATGGAAGAGTTAGGTGAAGATATATATGAACAAGATGAACCGAGGGGATACTTTGGTACAGCAGAAATTTATAAATATGCAAAATTGCATAATACACATATTGTAAATAGCGGGTGTACATTAGGGGAGCGAAAACTAGCAGAATCTTTCTTACGTAGTGGCGCGAAATCGTATATTGGATCGATAGATTATGTAGATGGGAATGCAGCACTTATGTTTACAATACGCTTATTTTACGGGCTTATTAACCATGAAAAAACGTTAGGAGAGGCTTTTGAAGAAGCACGGTTAATTGATAAAGAGACATATACATTTCGATTATATAAGTAGTGTGAAACACGTTTATTCTATATTCGAATAAATGTGTTTCACATTTAACTCACATTTTTTTTACATTTTCTTCAATGAAAACCATTATCACTTATGGTATGATATGTTCAAGTTTTTACAGGTAATAAAAGTTACTATATAAACGTTAGTTTTTGATGTTTCATACACATGTCACGAATTATTCATAATTAACGTTTGGAAAATAAGTAACTAATGTTATTATATTATCTGTAACTAACTTAATTACAACTTTAGGAGGAAGATATGGTTATTCAATTTTTAAGAGAAAACAAAGCAGTTTCTTTTGTGTTAGCAGTAATTCGAGTGTATCTTGGTTACACATGGTTAATGGCTGGAATCGGTAAACTACAAGGAAAAGGATTCGATGCAACTGGTTATTTACAAGGTGCAATTGAAAAATCTAAAGGAGCACAACCGGCTGTTCAATCTTGGTGGGCATCATTTTTACAAGATTTCGCAATTCCAAACGTTGATCTATTTAATACACTTGTAACGTGGGGAGAAATTTTAGTCGGAATTGGTTTAATTGTAGGTTGTTTAACAAAAACAGCGGTCTTTTTCGGTCTTGTAATGAACTTTTCCTATATGTTTAGTGGGTCAATTGGTGTGAATCCTGAAATGGTTATTCTATCAATGTTCGTTCTAGTTTCTGGTATGAATGCTGGTAAATTTGGAATAGATGGTTTCGTTATTCCGAAAGTATTAGGTTCAAAAACTCAAAAACGCCAAAAGCAAGCTGCTTAATATATGAAAGCGGGTATCTCAAAATGAGATACCCGCTTATGTTATTTTTCAACTTTGATAGGATTGTTCTTAAAGAATTCTTTTACATACCCTACAAATTCTTGTGGTTCTTGACGAAATGGTGCATGATAACCTTTTTCGATAATATGGAAAGTACTATTTTTTAAGAATTGATGATACGTTTCTCCTTCTTTCCAAGAAACGCTACTATCGTTTCTTCCCCATATAATTAAGGTTGGTTGTTGTATTTCATTTGCATTGATTTGAAGACGTCTCGGCCATAATTTCATTTTATTGTAATGCTCTTCATCGTTACGTTTAAATTTCACTTTGCTCTCATCATAATCTGTAATAGCAGAAACGGTATTTAAATCGGTCGACAATTGTGGTTTTGGTGACCCTTGTTTATTAACGAGTGTATGAGGACCACCTGTAGCATCAGTTAAAATAAGGTGGGTAACGGCTTCAGGATATAAATATGTTAAATTAAGGGAGATTTCTCCGCCCATTGAGTGTCCTAGTATCGCAAACGAATCATAACCTAGTTTTTTCATTAATTTATAATACAAATTTGCATGGGTTGGGAAAGAATAATAAAAATCCATCGGTTTAGATGAGCGCCCGAATCCTAAAGCATCTACAGAAATAATTGTATGATCTTTTGCTAAGTCTGAGTAAATCTTTTGAAAACCATCTGATGATCCTCCAAATCCATGGATCATAAGTAAAGGTGGCTTTTCGTTACCGATCTGCTTAAAGTAAATGGTTTGACCATCTATTTCCACCATCTTTTCCTCGGTAGCTAGTTTCGCTGTAAGTGTATTTTTAACTTGTTCTACTGGCTTTTCTGCTGCACTACATCCTACTAATAGTGTAAGAGTAAGACAACCTACCATAAAATAGCTAAATCGCTTCAATGAGGTGTCCCCTTTCTAACATAACGCTGTATCTATCATAGCAAATAGCATATTACGATTTCCAGGAAGTTGGCTACCATTTTTTATCATAAGAGGTGAAAGGAGCGTTTCTTGGAAATTTTCTGTTTGAAGAAATTTACGAAATGAAAATTGTGAATGTGGGACATCAATCCTTACTGTGCCACTCCAGCTTTCACAGATTTTCTTGAATAATTGAATGGCATCCATCTCTTGCTTTGCAATAAGTGGATTGACGCATAATATATTTCCTTTTTGTATACATAAGGAAAAAGCTTCTATACAGTTATTTCTCTCAATTTTAAAAGAGTGGCTCGTTCTTGGTAATAGCGATGAGTAAAGTAAGGAACGATTAGCACCAGTTGTAATTTGATCGAGAGAAATAAGTGAGACAAGATCTTGTTCTTTCACTTGTTGTGTATGAGTAATATGTGTTTTAGTAGTTTGTTTCTCAAAACGATGAATCCTTGTTACTGTTTTAAATTCGCATGATGTATAAAGAGGCTCGCCAGCTTTTGTTGCAATAAGTGCAATTGGTTGTTTTGGGTGAGTGTGTGCTAAGCAATGATTTAGCAAAGTTCGTCCGATGCCCTGGCCTTGAAAATCAGGATGGACGATTAACATGCCAATAGTAGAAAAACTATCTTTAAAAGGAAATACTCCTCCAGTTGCAATCAGTTTATTGTCATGCATATAACCGATAAGTGTGCCAAGAGAAAGGTACATTTCGAATTGTTTTTTCATAAATGTTTTATCTTGTAACCATCCCACAGCTTTACAAAGGTCGAGTAGATCAAAAATAAAAGATTTATCTAGCTGTATTGTTTTCATAAATGCTCACCACATTTCTATTAATTTTCATGAAAGTAGATTGAAAATGTTAAATAAGAGATTTACGTTACATGAAATCCAACTTGTTTATATTTTAATTGTAAAGGAGAAGATGGTTGATATGAAAAGACAAAGTTATACAAATTATAACTGATATTTACATAAGTTAACAAAAAATTTACATATAACTAATTTTCTCTTAACAGTATTCTATTAAATTTGATAGTGGGAAATGAATAACCTAATTAGGGGGACAAGACAGTGAAAAAGTTTGTGAAAAAAGCATGGCCATTTGCAGTTGTGGCGTCGTTAGCAGTTACTTCGGTGGCAACATGGAATTTTACACGTTCTAGTGAAGTGAGTGCAGATGAGAGCGGAAGCAATGCAAAGATTAAAAATGTCATTGTATTAATTGGGGATGGTATGGGCCCTTCATATATGACGGCTCACCGTTATATGAAAGATAATCCAAAAACTTTTGAGATGGAATCTACAGAGTTTGATAAACATCTTGTAGGAACACAAAAGACATATCCGGAAGATGAACATGAAAATATCACAGACTCTGCATCAGCAGCAACAGCTATGTCAGCTGGAATTAAAACATATAATGCGGCAATTGCAGTTGATAACGATAAAGCAGAAGTGAAAACTGTTCTTGAACAAGCGAAAGAAAAGGGGAAATCAACGGGACTCGTTGCTACTTCTGAAATTACACATGCAACACCAGCTGCTTTCGGTGCGCATGACATTAGTCGTAAAAATATGGACGCAATTGCAAATGATTATTTTGATGAAAAAATTAAAGGGAAGCATAAAGTAGACGTTATGCTTGGCGGCGGCGTAAAAAACTTTGTTAGAAAAGATCGCAATCTTACAGAAGAATTTAAGAAATCTGGTTATAGCTACGTAACAGATCGAGATCAATTGTTAAATGATAAAAATGATCAAATCCTTGGTTTATTTGCACCAGGCGGTTTAGATAAAATGATTGATCGCACTGATAAAACACCTTCATTAGAAGAAATGACAAATGCAGCAATTGAGCGTTTGAACAAAAATAAAAAAGGTTTCTTCTTAATGGTTGAAGGAAGTCAAATTGACTGGGCAGGACATGATAATGATATCGTTGGTGCAATGAGTGAAATGGAAGACTTTGAAAAAGCATTTAAAGCTGCGATTGAATTTGCGAAAAAAGATAAGAATACGTTAGTTATTGCAACGGCAGACCATGCTACTGGCGGATTATCTTTAGGTGCAAATGGCGAGTATAACTTTAAAGTAGATCCAATTAAAGCTGCAAAACGCACACCAGACTTTATGGCAAATGAGATTGCAAACGGTGCAAATGTAGAAGAAACATTGAAAAAATATATTGATTTACAATTAACACCGGAAGAAATTAAAGCGGTAAATGATATTGCTCCTTCAAAAGATGTAACAAAGATTGATAATGCGATTGAAGATATTTTCAATAAGCGTTCGGTTACAGGATGGACAACAGGTGGACATACAGGAGAAGATGTAAACGTATATGCATTTGGCCCTGGTAAATACTTGTTCTCTGGCGTTCAAGAGAATACAAATATCGCTAAACGTGTCTTTGATATCGTTGGCGGTGGCGACCCGAATAAAGGAAGACGCTAATTATAAATGAAAGTGGGGCGAAATGCCTCACTTTTCTTTTTAGGAGATGGGAAAATGAGGGCTTTTTTCAGAGGGATAGGGTCCCTTCTAATAGGTGTATTATTGCTAGTTGGATGTCAATCCAAAGAGAATAAGATAGAACAAAAAGCTACTACTACAAAAGCTGAAGAAAAGGTACAAATAACGAAAGAAGAAGAGAAAGCGATTCAAGGTGTGATAGAGAAATTTGTACGGACCACAAATGAAAAAAATCTTACTGAACATATGGAGTTATTTTCAAAGAACATGCCTAGTGCTGAAGACTTAAAAACGCAAAAAGAAGCAGCTTTTCAAAAGGGAAATAAAAAAATTGAATTGGAACATATAGACATGAAAGCTAGTAAAGCAGGGTATGTTGTTGTTGAAGCAAAGGAAAAGGAAATAGAGGGAGAAGTCACTCTTCAGAAGAAAGTACGGTATGCACTTGGAAAAGAAGAGGATGGATGGAAAATTGAAGAGGTTCGCACGATAGAGAAGAAATAAAGTGAAACTTTCCGTAAATAGCACAAAAAAGGTTCTCATTGGCGAGAACCTTTTTTTATCCCGCGTTAACGGACAGTAAAACTCCCACCTCAAAATTCAGTTGGAGCAAAGAAGTTGGGTGGGAGTCGGGCTGTCCGTTAACGTCCGATTGGTGAGGGCTGATAATCAGTGGGGAATAAACAAAACCCTCACTGGTTAAAGTTTCACTTTATAGTGGTAACATAATTTGATTTGAGCATGCTTCGATATCATCAATATCCTGGCGAATGGTTGCCATTTTATTATCAAGATCTTCAGCTTTCATTGCGGCATCATGTAGTTCATCTTTTAAATACTCAGGTATTTTCCCTTCATATTTATAATAAAGTTTATGTTCTAAACTTGCCCAGAAGTCCATTGCTAGCGTGCGTAATTGAATCTCGGCAAAGACTTCTTTTGTACCAGAGTTTAGCGATAAAGGATATTTAATAATCATGTGTAAACTTTTATATCCATTTTGTTTTGGATTAGCGATATAATCTTTTACTTCTATGATTTCCATATCTTCACGTTTTTGAATGACATTTTTCAAATGATAGATATCTTCTACGAAGCAACATGTAATACGAATGCCGATGATGTCTTGTAAATGCGTTTGTGCATTTTCAACTGTCGGTAATAAATTTTTACGCTCAAGCTTTTTAATAATACTTTCAGGCTGTTTTAATCTTGTTTTTATATGTTCAAACGGGTTGTAATCCTCTAAAAATTGAGCTTCCCGGTTCATAATTTCAAATTTAGTTTTTAACTCTTCTAAAGCAAATGTATATGGTAGTACAAAAGCTTTCCAGTAGTTAACTGTTGATTGATTATATTCCATTTATATACACACCTTTTCCTATTTACAAGTGAGGTTGTTATTATACTAAATACCAAAGCATATAAGCGCAAGCAGCAAATGATGAGATCATAAAACGATATTTAGTTTTCATAATTTCAGCTCCTTTCGATTAAAATTCTATATAAATAAACGTGATTGTTAATAAGTTCACTATGTACAATTCCTATAGTAATAGATTCGTGTGAATTTCGTATGAACTAATTGTTTCAGCTTTTTGTCTTTTTTTGCAATTGACAAATAGAATGAAGTTATATAATATTTAAATCGTAATCATTACGTTTTAGTTTGCGATCTTTAAAAGAAAGGAGAATTATATATGCGTGTAAATATTACATTAGCTTGTACAGAGTGCGGTGATCGTAATTATATTTCTAAAAAAAATAAACGAAACAATCCAGAGCGCATCGAACTAAAAAAATATTGTCCACGATTAAAGCGAGTAACGCTACATCGTGAGACGAAGTAGAAGACTAGAGATATCTCTAGTCTTTTTTGTTTGTTATAATTACCTTAAATTGTAATAAAGGGAGCGGTATGATGAATCAAAAAGATAAAGAAAGAAAAGAGCAAGTGGCTCATATGATTGACATTTCAGATGACTATAGGCTTGTAGTAGACGATCAAGAAGGCGTAGACGACCCGTATCATCTATTATGGTGGGAGCATAAAGAGGATGAGGAGAGAACGATACAAATTACGTTGAATAGACATACTGGTAATTTAATAGAGTTTAGGATAGATGATAAAAATTATTTTTCGAGTGATAAGGAAGCGATAGAGGAAAAGAAAGCAAGAGAGATTGCAAATGTATTTTTAAAAAAATATACAAAAGAAGGTTATGAATGTTATACATATGTAACGGTTAAGGACGACAGAAGTGGTTGGAAAGAAATAAATTATATGCAAGAAGTGAATGGCTATCCACTGCCGAATACAGGATGTGTCGTGCAAGTTTGTCCTTCAGGTAATGTTGTGCATTTTCGTTATAATGGACAAAAAGCTATCGAGAAAAAAACGGTATGGCCAAGTGAAATTGTTGAGGAGAACGTCGTCTTAGAAAATTTGAAAGCTAGACAAGAATAAAAAGAGTTATTTTTCAAAGAAAATAACTCTTTTTATTCTTATAATTTGCCTGTTCGTTTTTCAAATGTAAATGTGATAGGAAGGTTGCAAGGAGAACTATCACTTTTAAATGTTACTTTCCATTCTTTAGAATGAGCTTTAATTTCGAAATCAAGAAGGTTCATTGCTCTACGTTTATCTATTTCTAAAAACATATTATGAATTTCTGGTTCTTGCTGTAAATTAAGAGCCTTTAGTGTGACTGTTAATGTGAAAAAATTTCGCCCTTCATATACTATTTTTGATATTTTTGTTTTTTGTGTATTTAACAGTATATAAAAACGGTCTGATGGAGTTAATTGTACAGAGTCATCAGTAATTTCATCCTCCATATTATGAAGTTCAACTAAGAAAGATGTACTATGGGAAGAATCTTTTTTGCTTGTAATCTGTAATTCAGTGGGAATCATCGGTATTTCATAAAAATCATTCCTTATTATATTGTTGTAATCCTCGGAAAATTTACGGACTTCTTTTGGGAAAGAGTCTTTTTCTTTTGTACTTAAAAAAGTTTTATGTTGCTTTGGAATTTTTTCACTAGACTTTAATGTTTCTTTAAAGTAATAATTGGATCCAGTTAAAAATAAAAAACTACAAATTAATAAAAAAATTCGATAGTGATTTTGAAAGTGAAAGAACAATAGTATACATGTAATAAATCCAATTACATAGAAAATAAAGATAAGTAGTTCTAGTTTTGAGTGAAAGGAGAAACCATAGTTATGAAGAAATTTCATTCCAATTATAATTTGAGCTCCAAAAAACAAAGAAATTCCAAATTGAAAAAATAATAAATCAGGTCCTCTCTTAATAACAAAAGTAATGAACGAAACGAAAAGTAAAAATACCCCTAAATAAATTGTTACATTTAATAATCGATCTAATGTAAGCATGAATAGTGTCCCCTTTAATAGCATATTCATATATAACTAACAATTTATATAATTATAATATAATGATAAATTATTTTAAATATTGGAAGTGTTGAGTTTTATAAATAAACTGTACAGACACAAACAACCTCACGCCCACATACACTTAGTAAAGACCACTATTTTGGCGGGGGTGAAAGGTTTGAGTCTATTCGCCGCAATTGGATATATGGTTCGAGAAGTGTTTGTCTTTGTTTCTTATGTGAAGAATAATGCGTTTCCGCAGCCGTTATCATCAGATGATGAGAGGAAGTACTTAGAGTTAATGGAGCAAGGTGATGCTCAAGCGAGGAATTTGTTAATTGAACATAATTTACGGCTTGTAGCTCATATCGTTAAGAAATTTGAAAACACAGGGGAAGATGCAGAAGATTTAATTTCAATTGGTACAATCGGGCTTATTAAAGCGATCGAGAGCTATTCAGCAGGGAAAGGCACAAAACTTGCGACGTATGCAGCACGTTGTATTGAAAATGAAATTTTGATGCATTTACGTGTACTAAAGAAGACGAAAAAGGACGTTTCACTTCATGACCCGATCGGGCAAGATAAAGAGGGGAATGAGATATCGCTTATTGATATATTAAAATCAGAGTCTGAAGATGTAATTGATATGATCCAGCTTAGTATGGAGTTAGAAAAGATTAAAGAGTATATCGATATTTTAGACGAACGAGAGAAAGAAGTGATCGTGAAGCGTTTTGGACTGGGACTTGATAAGGAGAAAACGCAACGAGAGATTGCAAAGGCACTCGGTATTTCCAGAAGCTACGTATCAAGAATTGAAAAGCGCGCTTTAATGAAAATGTTCCATGAATTTGTAAGAGCAGAGAAAGAGAAAAAAGCGAAAGAATAATGTATATTGCAAGCAGCCGTATTTTAAAATGGGCTGCTTTTCTTTTTGGAAATCAGGAAAGAAAAACAGTTGTGTTCAGAAGAAATCCATGTTCACTGTTGAAAATGAAGGATTCTATCTGTAATATTAGAGGGTGCTAAACAATTTAAGAATGATACCATACTTAGTTTTCCGCATTTATAATATAGCGGTTCTATATGATATGTGGGAATAAGAACCAATTTTACATATGATATAGAAGGAAAAGAAGGGGAAGCTAAAGTTATAGACTGATTAGGAGGTTTCGCAATTTGCGACGTACATTATATCGACTTATGATCGAACTTACAAATGGTCGTTTTACTTCTTATATATTACGTAAATTTGCACAATCTCGTTTAAGCTCTGTCATTATTCCATCGTATGCGAAAGTTTTTCAAATTAATCAAGATGAGATGGAAAAGGGTTTGAAGGAATATAGAACATTGCATGAATTATTTACGCGTAAGCTAAAAGAAGGAAAGCGTAGTATTGATACAGATGCATCGAGTATCGTTAGCCCTGTTGATGGTGTTTTTGCTGATCACGGTCCTATTGAGGACACAAAAACATTTGATATTAAAGGAAAGCGTTATTCGATTGTGGATATGCTAGGTAATGAAGAGCGTGCACAGCGATATGCAGGTGGTACATACATGGTTATTTATTTAAGCCCAAGTCATTATCATCGTATTCATAGTCCGCTTTCTGGTTCTGTGACTGAAAGATTTGTACTCGGTAGAAAATCATATCCGGTAAATGCAGCTGGTATGGAATACGGGAAAGAACCGTTGTCAAAAAATTATCGCTCTGTTACAGAAGTGAATAGTGACGGTGAACATATGGCGCTTGTAAAAGTAGGAGCTATGTTTGTTAATAGTATTGAGCTGCTACATGAAAGAGACGTTGTTCAAAAAGGTGAAGAAATGGCATACTTTACATTCGGTTCAACAGTTGTGTTATTGTTTGAAAAA
Organism: Bacillus sp. BC05(2025); assembly: GCF_056725905.1. NCBI lineage: Bacteria > Bacillati > Bacillota > Bacilli > Caryophanales > Bacillaceae > Bacillus > Bacillus sp. BC05(2025). The sequence goes on from NZ_JBWYRA010000003.1 coordinate 83,904, forward strand.
GATATGATAAGAGTAGTGCAGCAATTAAAGAGTGGACAAGAGCTTCGCCTTGGTGAAAAAATTGCTACTCGATTGGCTCATAAATAGAAAAGATTTTATAACTGTAAGCAAGAGTTATGGACAAAGATGCTTAATGATGAAATTCCCTAGATGGGAGTACTTGTTTATTCGAGAGCCATCGCGGGATGGCTCTTTTTACAAGTTAGCTATTTAAAATTTCACTTTATATGTAATCAAGACGATTTGGCAAGCTTGTCCTCTAATGAGCGTCTAATAATTTCTTGTTTTATAAGTAAAATGAAGTCGGGATTTAATTTTAGTTCTTTTGCTTTATAATAAGACTCAGTGAGTAACTCAGTAGATAACTGTTCCATATGTTTTGTTTTCAAGGTGAGTCACCTCCTAATAATATAAGGATTGATTCGTTGTTGCATTTAATGTACCAAAAAAATATGACAGTCACAAACGAGTGGTTATCCACATACCTAGGTGGATAAAATGTGTATAGATTGTTAGTAAATTCCAAATTGACTGAAAAATTAATGTGGAAAATGTGTACAATTTTATCCACAGGTCATATATCGAAATATGTTGTCGAAAAATTTTTATGAAAACTCCTCAAAGAGGTGAAAGAAATTGAAACTATTTTTACCAAATGAATACGTGAAAAATGTATATCATGTTCAACCAGAAGATTTGAAAAAGCGTGGTATTAAAGGCGTTATTACTGATTTAGATAACACTTTAATTGAATGGGATCGTCCAAATGCAACGCCACAACTTGAAGAATGGTTTTTGAAAATGAAAGAGCAAGGCATTCAAGTAACGGTCGTTTCAAATAATAATGAGCAACGAGTGAAAGACTTTGCTGATCCATTAGGTATTCCATTTATTCATAGTGCGCGTAAGCCATTTGTTCGTGCGTTTAAGCGTGCGATACAAGAGATGCAGTTGCAGCCAGATGAAGTTGTAGTAATTGGGGATCAGTTACTAACGGATGTGCTAGGTGGAAATCGAGTAGGACTTCATACAATTTTAGTTGTACCGGTAGCACAAACGGACGGATTAGTAACGCGCTTTAATCGAAAAATTGAACGAAGAATTATGAAAAACATGAAGAAAAAAGGTTTAATTAACTGGGAGGAATAAAGTTTGACTGAAACAATTAAATGTATTGGTTGCGGTGTAGAAATTCAAACAGAAGATAAAAATGAAGTGGGATATGCTCCTGCCTCATCTTTAGAAAAAGAACAAGTTATTTGCCAACGCTGTTTTCGTTTAAAACATTATAACGAAATTCAAGATGTATCATTAACAGATGATGATTTCCTACGTATTCTAAACGGAATTGGAAAATCGGATGCGTTAGTAGTTAAGATTGTAGATATTTTTGACTTTAATGGTAGCTGGTTACCTGGCTTACATCGTTTCGTAGGAAATAATAAAGTATTACTTGTTGGAAATAAAGCTGATTTAATTCCTAAGTCAGTAAAACATGATAAAGTAAAGCATTGGATGCGCTATAGTGCAAAGCAGCTAGGATTAAAGCCAGAGGATGTCTTTTTAATCAGTGCAGCGAAGGGACAAGGAATTGCTGAGCTGGCAGATGCAATTGAGTATTACCGCGGTGGAAAAGATGTTTATGTTGTTGGATGTACAAATGTAGGGAAATCAACATTTATTAATCGTATGATTAAAGAATTTAGTGATGAGACTGAAAATGTAATTACAACATCTCATTTCCCAGGAACAACGCTTGATTTAATTGATATTCCATTAGATGAAGAATCTTCTTTATATGATACGCCAGGTATTATTAACCACCATCAAATGGCTCACTATGTTGGAAAACAAAGCTTAAAGCTTATTACACCAACAAAAGAAATTAAGCCGATGGTGTTCCAATTAAATGAAGAACAAACATTGTTCTTTAGTGGACTGGCACGTTTTGATTATGTAAGTGGCGGTCGTCGTGCATTTACTTGTCATTTCTCAAATCGTTTAACAATCCATCGTACAAAGCTTGAGAAAGCAGATGAATTGTATAAAAATCATGCTGGAGATTTACTAAGCCCACCAACACCAGAAGAATTAGAAAATATGCCAGAGCTAGTGAAATACGAGTTTAATATTCGCGAACCAAAAACGGATGTTGTATTCTCTGGATTAGGATGGGTTACTGTAAACGAACCGGGAGCAAAAATTGTTGCACACGTACCAAAAGGAGTAAGTGTTTCATTGCGTAAATCTTTAATTTAATATGGAGAGGGATTTATGAAACAATTATATGGCGTAATCGGAAATCCAATTGGACATTCATTATCACCCGTTATGCATAACGATGCATTTGAACACTTGAATATGGATGCCCATTATCATGCCTTTCTTGTTAAAGAGGAAGAGCTAGGGGAAGCAGTAAGAGGTTTAAAAGCATTAGGTATTTCAGGATTTAATGTAACAACTCCGCACAAAGTTGCGATTATGGATTGTTTGGATGAGATTGATCCGCTAGCAAAACAAATTGGGGCAGTAAATACAGTGGTTCATAAGGATGGAAAGTTGATTGGCTACAATACAGACGGAATTGGTTTTGTCCGAGCACTGCAGTCCATTAGTAGCGAACCACTTCAAGAGAAACGTATTTTATTACTTGGCGCAGGTGGTGCTAGTCGAGCGATTTATTTTTCTCTTGCTGACGTAGGTGTGAAGGAGATTGATGTAGCTAATCGTACAGTAGATAAGGCGAAAGAACTTATTGCTGCATGTACGGCTACTGTTCATTCTGTTGCTTTATCGTTAGAAAAAGCAACAGAAGAACAAGGAAATTATGATATTATCATTCAGACGACAACAATAGGTATGCATCCACGTGTCGAACATGCGCCTTTACAAATTTCTTCGTTAAAAAAAGGAACGATTGTATCAGATATAATTTATAATCCATTTGAAACGAAAATTTTATGTGAGGCGAAAGAGCAAGGTGCAATCATTCAAAATGGTATTGATATGTTTGTTTATCAAGGTGCACTTGCGTTTGAAATGTGGACGGGACGCGCGCCAAATATCGAACGAATGAAACAATTAGTTATAAGAAAGCTTGGAGGCTAACATATATGTTAACAGGAAAACAAAAAAGATTTTTACGTGCACAAGCACATCATTTAACACCGATTTTTCAAGTAGGAAAAGGCGGAGTAAATGAAAATATGATTAAACAAATCGCAGATACTTTAGAAGCTCGTGAGTTATTTAAAGTAAGTGTGCTACAAAACTGTGAATTCGATCGCCGTGAAGTTGCAGAAGAACTTGCAAAAGGTGCACGTGCTGAAATCGTTCAAGTAATTGGAAGCACAATCGTTTTATACAAAGAGTCAAGAGAAAATAAACAAATTAAGCTTCCTCGATAAAAAGATTAGCATGCGCTATTTTTATTGTTGATGCGTAATGATGTAGAGAGCGAAACCAATTGAACTTTTATTAATAGCAACTCTCTTCATTCCTAACCGAAGAGAGTTGCTGTACGTAAAAGGAAGGGGCGTTTCTTTTGAGAAAAATTGGCATCATTGGCGGTACATTTGATCCGCCACATTATGGACATTTGCTCATTGCAAATGAAGTATATCACGCTTTGAATTTAGAAGAAGTGTGGTTCTTACCGAACCAAATTCCGCCGCATAAACAAGGGCGAAATATTACAAGTGTAGAAAGTCGCTTACAAATGTTAGAGCTTGCGACTGAGGCAGAGGAACATTTTTCTATTTGTTTAGAAGAGCTAAGCAGGAAGGGCCCATCTTATACGTATGACACTATGCTACAATTGACGAAGAAACATCCGGATGTGCAGTTTCACTTTATTATTGGTGGAGATATGGTTGAGTATTTACAGAAGTGGTATAATATTGAGGCGTTACTTAATCTTGTAACGTTTGTTGGGGTTGCAAGACCTGGTTATACATTGCATACACCTTATCCTATCACCACAGTGGAAATTCCGGAGTTTGCAGTTTCTTCATCTTTATTACGTGAGAGATATAAAGAGAAGAAAACATGCAAATATTTACTTCCTGAAAAAGTACAGGTATATATTGAGAGGAATGGGTTGTATGAATCGTGAGAAAGCACTTCATATTGTCAAACAACAAATGCATGAAAAACGTTATATACACACAATTGGTGTAATGGAAACAGCAATTGAACTTGCTAAGTTATACGGTGTGGATGAAAAAAAGGCTGAAGTTGCAGCTATATTCCATGATTATGCGAAGTGTAGAGCGATTTCAGAGATGGAAGAGATCATTAACAGTGAAGATTTGCCGAAAGATTTACTTTGTTACAACAAAGAGTTATGGCATGCACCTGTTGGGGCATACTTAGTAGAAAAAGAAGTAGGCATTACGGATCCTGAAATCCTGCAAGCTATTACATATCATACAAGTGGTCATGAAAAAATGACGATGTTAGATAAAGTAATTTATGTAGCGGATTACATTGAGCCTGGTCGAAAGTTTCCAGGAGTGGAGGAAGCTCGTAAACTCGCATATACGGATATAAATCAAGCTTTATTATTTGCGTTAAAGAGAACAATTCAATTTTTAATGGAAAAAGATCAAACGATTTATCCATTAACATTCCAAACATACAACGCAGTTATCAAGGAGGAAATGAGTAAATGAAAGATAAAGATTTATTAGTATTAGCGGCAAAAGCAGCTGATGATAAGAGAGCAGAAGATATGGTTGTCCTAAATATGCAAGGTATTTCACCAATTGCAGATTATTTCATTATTTGTCACGGTAACTCAGATAAGCAAGTGCAAGCAATTGCACGTGAAATTAAAGCAAAAGCACACGAGTTCCAAATCGACGTACAACGTATGGAAGGTTTTGACGAAGCGCGCTGGGTATTAGTTGACCTTGGAGATGTAGTTGCTCATGTATTCCATAAAGATGAGCGTAATCACTATAATTTAGAGCGTCTATGGGGCGATGTGCCGCGTGAAGATATTACAGAAGAGTTAGGCCAATGAATTACGAACAATTTGCATTGCTGTACGACGAACTAATGAATGATGTTCCTTATGATAAATGGGTAGAATTCACAGAGGAAAGCTTGCAGCAAGCGGATATGAAAGAGGCAAAGATTCTTGATGTAGCATGCGGTACTGGTAATGTAACGCTTCCGCTTGTACAAAAAGGTTACGATGTAATCGGTGTCGATCTTTCAGAAGAAATGTTAGCAGTTGCTCAGCAAAAACTAGGCGGAGAAGGATATTTTATTCCTTTTTACCAACAAGACATGCGAGAGCTTGATGTTCCGGGTGAGTTTGACTGTGTAACGATCTTTTGTGATTCATTAAATTATGTATTGCAAGAAGATGGAGTGCAAGAAACATTCCGGAGAGTGTTTCACCATTTACGTCAAGATGGTTTGTTTTTATTTGATGTACATTCTTTATATAAAATACATCATGTATTTCAAAATGAAACATATACAGTGAATGGAGAAGAAATATCTCTTATTTGGAATTGCTTCCCTGGTGAAGAATCAAATAGTGTAGAACATGATCTAACATTCTTTGTTCAAGATCCAGAGGAAGATGTGTACCATCGTTTTGACGAATGTCACGTGCAACGTGCATATCCGGTTGAAGAGTTAACGAAATGGCTTGAAGAAGCTGGTTTTACAGTGCTTCGCGTAACTGGTGACTTTGAACGACTTGAAGTTACAGAGCAAACAGAGCGTATTTTCTTCATGGCGAAGAAAAACGGGTAAAGTAAAACTTTAATCAGCGGGCTACTACTGCCCGGCAAATAGAGGGATAAAACAAAAGCAACCGAGAAGGTTGCTTTTGTTTTGTAAAGAAGATGTACTTTTCGTTCTAGCATAATTAGAAGGTGTTATACGTGAATTGTGAAAATGCTAGTTTAAGTGAAGTTGTAGTGTGAAAAAATTAAGTATTTATAAAAAGGATTTGGAATGACGATGACGTATTTATTATGTGTGTTTATTGAATTGCTGATCAACGCATTTTAAATCTTCATCAAATTTTTCGTGTGTCCGCTCAATTAATTTGTGAAACATATCCCCAACATGTTCTTCTAAAACACGAATACCTTCTCCTGTAACGCCGCCTTTAACACATACTTTTTCTTGTAAAGTAGGCAATGTGAAAATCCCTTTTTCGAGTAGTTTACCCATTCCGACGACCATTTCACTTACTAAAGTAGTGGCTTCTTCATGTGTAATATTTGTTTTATCTACAGCAGCGTTAATGAAACATTGTAATAAATAACTAAAGAATGCAGGGCCGCAGCTTGCTATATCAGATGAAACGCGCGTTATATCTTCTTCTATTACAAGGGGAGTAGAAATGTTTTTGAATAGGCGAAATAGTTTTTGTTGCCACTCTTCAGAGCATTTACTTCCGAATGTAAATAGTGATGCGCCAGATAGGGCGCGGTTTGTAATGCTCGGAATAATACGGGCAACATGGCAAGGTACAAGTGTCTCTAATTGTGATGGAGATATTGGACTTGTGATAGAAACTAAGCACTTTTCATCAGAAAAATGTTCAGCGTATTTTTGTAGAATCGGGTATATATCTATCGGCTTTACGCAAATAAAAATAAGATGTGATCGTTCAATTACCTCATCAATAGTTTTGGCTATATGAACAGAAGGGTATTTTTCCTTTATATGATATGCTTTGGCGGGTGTTCGATTAATGATTGTAAGGCACGAAGGTTTGACAGCACGGGTTTCTAAAAATGCATCGATTAGTATATTCCCCATGTTTCCTGTCCCTATAATTCCTATGTTCAATGTTTCATCCCTCCTTCGTAACAGCTTTCTCCTAAACAATATGAATGATGTTATAAATTTATGATTAGAGGTGAAAAATGATGTGGGATTTTCCAAAGAAATGGTTAGGATTAGTAGCTATTATGGGAACTTTACTTTTTTTTCTTGTTTGGAAAGCGAACGAGCATACAGAGCGGTCAGCCATTGCAACGGATGTGCAAGTGAAAGAGATAGAGAAAAAAAGTAAACCGAAAATATCGGATACAAAGCAACAGAAAAAAATAATTGTAATTGATATGAAAGGAGCTGTTGTTAAAGAGGGAGTGTATGAAATGAAAGAAGGAGACCGGGTCAAGGATGCCATTGAAAAGGCAGGTGGTTTTTTGCCCGAGGCAGATAGGATGAAGGTGAATTTAGCCCAAATGGTACAAGACCAAATGATTCTTTACGTACCGAATAAAAACGAACCAGCGCAAGAAGTAGCTGCTGTTTCAAAGGGAGAGGGCAAAGTTCAAATAAATACAGCTTCTAAAGAACAAATTGAAAAAATTACAGGTATCGGTTCTCGGAAAGCGGAAAGTATTTTGAAATATCGAGAGGAACATGGTCCGTTTCAGAAAATAGAAGATTTGTTAGAGATTGACGGGATTGGTGTGAAGTCATTGGAAAAAATAAAAGATCAAATTATTATTCCGTAAAAGATTGACGAAGTTTTTCTTCATTCGCTACACTACAAGTAGACAAAAAAGTAGGTGAAGAATATGGAACGAATTTCATGGGATCAATATTTTATGACGCAAAGCCATTTGCTATCTTTACGTAGTACATGTACAAGGCTTGCAGTAGGGGCGACAATCGTTCGTGATAAACGAATTATTGCTGGTGGATATAATGGTTCAATTAAAGGTGGCGTACATTGTATAGATGATGGATGCTACGTTATTGATAATCATTGTGTTCGTACAATTCATGCAGAAATGAATGCTTTATTACAATGTGCAAAGTTTGGTGTGAAAACAGAGGAAGCAGAAATTTATGTTACGCATTTTCCTTGTTTACAGTGCTGTAAGGCAATTATTCAAAGTGGGATTACGGCAGTTTATTATGCGCAGGATTATAAAAATCATCCATATGCCATAGAGTTATTTGAAAAAGCGAATGTAACAGTGAAACATGTTCCGCTAGAATATGATATTGCAGCATTAGAGGATCAAAAGCGCCATATGGAGTTAAAAGAACTATTCGCATCTTTAGAAAAAGAGGACTTATCAATGGAAGAATTACAGCATGTATTCACGAAAGCAAAAATGATGCTATAAGGAGTGAGTATGAGTTGCAAGGACAATGGGGCTATGTTGCAATCTCATTTATAATAGGGATTGCAATTGCCTTCTCCTCTTCGGTTTTATTGCTGACTTGTTGTCTCGGACTATATGTTTTCTTTTGTTTGTATCGTACTTCGCGTAAAACCTTTTTTTATTGTATGGTAGCGTGTTTTAGCGGCGCTATGTACACTACGTATGTTCAAGGGCAAAACAAGCCTCTAGGAGAATCCTACGAAGCTACAAGAGGAGTGATACACAATACACCTCTTATTAACGGGGATCGTCTATCATTTCAAGTTGAAGATCAGAATGAAAATATAGTGCAGTTAAGTTACAAAATTAAATCAGCCTCAGAAAAGAAACAACTACGAAAATTACATGCAGGAGTATCATGTGTATTCGAAGGTGAGAGGAAAGCCCCGCCAATAGCTCGGAATTTTCATGGTTTTAATTATCGTGATTATTTGTATAAGCAAAACATTCATTTCATATTGGAAGCGACATATATTTCTGAATGCCATAAAACATCGTTGTCACTCGTGCAATGGATTCTTCTGTTGAGACAGCAAGCAATCTCGGGCGTTACAGAAATGTTTCCAGAACAATCAGGCGCTTTTATGAATGCGTTAGTATTTGGTGATAGACAACAAATGACATTTGAAGTTGAAGAGCAATATCAACAATTTGGTCTTGTGCATTTGTTGGCGATTTCAGGTTCACATATCGTATTGTTAATGGCGATCGTGTATTTCATTTTGCTGAGAAGTGGTGTGACGAGGGAGGTAGCAACAGTATGTCTTATCTTCTGTATTCCTCTATATATGATTTTAGCAGGAGCGTCACCGTCTGTTATAAGAGCCTCTATAACAGGAGTGTTAATGTTAATTACTTTTATGTACTCTATTCGTTTATCTAGCTTAGATGCTTTAAGTATAACAGCTATATGTATGCTTATATTTGATCCGTATCTTCTGTTTAATATTGGTTTTCAGTTTTCTTTCGTTGGTAGTTTTGCTTTACTGTTATCTGCCCCGCTTTTACTAGAGAGTAGTAATGGATTGATTCGAAATTCTATTTACATTTCTCTTATTTCACAACTTGTTAGTACCCCAATTTTGTTATATCACTTCGGTTATTTTTCTCCATATAGTATTTTTCTTAATATCCTATACGTTCCGTTTTTATCCCTCATTGTATTGCCGTGTAGTATCGTTATTTTAATATGTATACCGATTATCCCGTTTTTTGCAAAAGGACTTGCGAATGTACTATCAATAGGTTTGAATCTTTCTAATGATGTTTTAAGTTATTGTGAAAGTTTACCATTTACCAGTCTTAATTTCGGGCAAACACCTATACTTCTTGTAGCCCTATATTGCGTTAGTATGATTAGTATATTGATAGTTTGGGAAAGGCGAATGCCGAAAGGAATTATGTGTGTAGCTTCGGGGATATTTCTTTTTATTAGTACATGTCATTATATATATCCGTATTTTCGGGAAAGTGGAAGTGTTACATTTCTTGATGTTGGACAGGGAGATGCGATATTAATTCGTCTCCCATACGATAAAGAGATTTACCTCATTGATACTGGTGGAACAATTCGTGTAAACAAGGAAGAATGGCAACGGAAAAAGCATGAATTTTCTGTTGGAAATGATATTTTGATTCCTTATTTACAAAAGGAAGGTATTAAAAAAATCGATAAATTAATCGTAACGCATGGAGATGCGGATCATATAGGTGCTGCGCAAGAGTTATTATCAAATATAACCGTAAAAGAAGTCGTATTTGGCCGAAAGGAACAAGATACGGAATTAGAAAAAGTAGTAAAGAAACAGGCGTTAGAAAAGGAAGTGAAAATAAGAGAAGTGAGAGGAGGGGAAAGTTGGAGCATAAACGGAGCGGAATTTTTCGTATTAGCACCAGCAGGAAAGGAGAGCAGTGAAAATAACGCTTCAATTGTAATGTGGGCAAAAGTAGGAGGGCTAACGTGGTTGTTTACAGGTGATTTAGAAGAAGAAGGAGAGAAGCTTTTAGTAGCTACGTATCCAGAGTTAAGGGCGGATGTTTTAAAGGTTGCTCATCATGGGAGTAAAACGTCATCTATAACACCTTTCCTAGGCGCTGTACAGCCTAATATAGCGATTATTTCTGTCGGTGAGCGTAATAGGTATGGGCACCCCCATAAGGAAGTTATAGAGCGTTTTGAGAAGATGGGGATTGAAATATGGCGCACGGATAAGCAAGGGGCTATTTCCTATGTTTTTAAAGGGGAAAACGGAACCTTTCGTAGCAAAATCACATATGATGAAACACATAATCGATAAAAAAGAAGACTGCCAGTAAGCAGCAGTCTTTAAGAACCAATAAATTTAATAACAGTTGCAATGATGAAAAGTGTTGCGAAAAAACCAAATGAGACGATAAATCCTACCCCTGAATCAATAGCGTCATTGCGTTTGCTTTGAACATTTTGTTCAAAATCATTCATTTAGAATCCCTCCCCAACATTCCACTTTAGTATAAAATATTGTCAGAAAAAAATCTACAATTTCCATATGAAGAGAAATATAGCGTTTTTACTATTTTTAGATTATGAAGTAACGTTAATTTTTTGTTTCCAAGCATGTTAACAGTTGGCACTTATACTCGAATTTTTATTGTGAATAATAAAGGGAAGGTGATTACCGCACACCAATAAGAAACCCGGGGCTTATTGCGTGGCGTTTAATATAAATAAAGGGACGGGTTATACAGCCTGTTCCTTTGTACTTGTAAAACAATAGCTAGGGCATTAGTATAAATATATATTGCCAAGTTAGGGAGTAGGAAAAAGTATGAGTGATATACATAAAAAGATAAAAAAGAAGCAGTTTGCTCCGTTGTATTTACTGTATGGAACGGAAGCGTTTTTTATAAATGAAACGATAAAGCTTATTACAACAGAAGCGCTTGAAGAGGAAGATCGCGAGTTTAATGTCGTGACATATGATTTAGAAGAAGCGTATTTAGAAGATGTGGTTGAGGATGCACGTACACTGCCTTTTTTCGGAGAGCGTAAAGTACTATTAATAAAATCACCACTATTTTTAACTTCACAAAAAGAAAAGTTAGAACAAAATATAAAAATTTTAGAAGAATATATTGGAGAGCCTTCTCCGTTTTCTATTCTTGTTTTTGTTGCACCTTACGAAAAGCTTGATGAACGAAAAAAAATTACAAAACTATTAAAGAAAACAGCGGATGTAATAGAAGCGAATGCAATGCAAGTGCAAGATGTTCAGAAGTGGATTGTTGCTCGTGCAGATGAAGTGCATGTACATATTGATCATTCAGCTGTTAGTTTATTGTTAGAGCTTGTAGGAAGCAATGTAACGATGTTGGCGAAAGAAATGGACAAGTTAACGTTATATGTCGGTATGGGCGGAGAGATTACATCGAAACTCGTTGCAGAGCTTGTGCCAAAATCAGTTGAACAAAATGTGTTTGCTTTGACAGAAAAAGTGGTAAAAAAAGATATCGCGGGTGCGATGCAAATTTTGGATGGATTATTTACGCAGCAGGAGGAACCTATTAAATTGCTTGCATTATTAGTAAGTCAATTCCGTTTGCTGCATCAAGTGAAAGAGTTACAGCAGCGTGGTTATGGGCAGAATCAAATTGCGTCTCATATTGGTGTGCATCCATATCGTGTAAAGTTAGCGATGAATCAAACGAAGTTTTTCTCTTTTGAAGAATTAAAAAAAGTAATTATAGAATTAGCGGAAGCTGATTATAGTATGAAAACTGGAAAAATGGATAAGAAACTTGTACTTGAGTTTTTCTTAATGCGGTTAAATCATATGTGATGGAACAAAAAAGTTCACGTGCTTAGCAAGTGAACTTTTTTGTATATAAAAAAACGATCCATTTGGATCGTTTTTTAAACGCCTTACGCGTTTACTTGTTTCGCTAAGCGAGATTTTTGACGAGCTGCAGCGTTTTGGTGGATAAGACCTTTACGAGCTGCTTTGTCAAGTTTTTTAGAAGCAGTTTTGAAAGCTTCTTTAGCATTTTCAAGATCGTTATTAGTAACTAAAGCTTCAACAGTTTTAACAGCAGAACGCATGTCAGACTTGATAGAAGCGTTATGTGCACGACGCTCTTCGCTAAGTTTAGCGCGTTTGATAGCAGATTTGATGTTTGCCATACTTTTCACCTCCCTGGTGCAATCGAATGACTCGATTCATAACATAGAACAAGTGATATTCTATCAAACGGTGAAGAGAATTGCAATAGTATATCCATGAAATTTCACGTAAAGGAAAGAATGACCTTATATAACTTTGGGAAATCTAACGATATTTACTATGAATTACGGAGGAGATACGATGAAAGAACCATTAGATTTAAGTAAATATAGTGTTAGAACGGACCTTGCTGTAGAGGCACATCAAATGTTGCAAGAGCGTCAAGAAGAGCAACAAGGAATACAAGGAGTTATTGTAAAAGAGAGGGAAGAAGAAGGTATTACCATTACGAAAGTAACGATTGATGAAGTTGCCTCTGAATCGATGGGTAAAAAACCTGGAAATTATTTAACGCTTGAAGTACAAGGGATACGTCAACAAGATACAGAATTGCAACAAAAAGTAGAGCGTATTTTTGCAAAAGAATTTTCGTATTTCTTAGAAGAGGTTGGCGTTACGAAAGAAGCGAGTTGTTTAATTGTTGGTCTGGGAAATTGGAATGTAACGCCCGATGCGCTTGGACCAATAGTTGTAGAAAATGTATTAGTAACGAGACATTTGTTTCAATTGCAGCCTGAAAGCGTAGAAGAAGGGTTTAGGCCTGTTAGTGCGATTCGGCCGGGGGTAATGGGGATTACAGGAATTGAAACGAGCGATGTCATTTATGGAATCATTGAGAAGACAAAGCCAGACTTTGTCATTGCAATTGATGCATTAGCTGCTCGTTCTATTGAAAGGGTAAATAGTACGATACAAATTTCTGATACAGGAATTCACCCTGGGTCGGGTGTTGGGAATAAACGTAAGGAACTCAGTAAAGAAACATTAGGAATTCCTGTAATCGCAATTGGCGTTCCGACTGTGGTGGATGCCGTTTCGATTACAAGCGATACAATTGATTTTATTTTGAAACATTTTGGCAGGGAGATGAAAGAAGGTAACAAACCTTCCCGATCTTTGTTACCGGCTGGTTTTACATTTGGAGAAAAGAAAAAATTAACAGAAGAAGATATGCCGGATGAAAAGAGCCGAAATATGTTTTTAGGTGCTGTAGGTACACTGGAAGATGAGGAGAAGAGGAAATTAATTTATGAAGTGTTATCTCCTCTAGGTCATAATTTAATGGTGACTCCGAAAGAAGTGGATGCTTTTATAGAGGATATGGCAAATGTAATAGCAAGTGGTTTAAATGCAGCACTGCATCATCAAATTGACCAAGATAATACAGGAGCATACACACATTGATGGGGAGAGAGGATAATCATTTAAGCCGCTTTTCGCTTTTATGTATATGTAGTGCGGCCATATGCTTACTTATGGTGATAGCGGGGGTGGCACTTGCTAATCACGGTTTGAAAAGTATGAAAGGTTATCAGCAAATGTCGTATGAACAAATCGCACATATGACAGGAACAAAAGGCGAGGCTACTGAGTCAGAGATTTTGGAGGGTTCGTTTTCCGCTACTGAAAAACAAAAACAATTAGAAAGCTTAAGAAGTTTTAATGTTGTAGAAGGAATGGGTATGGCGATAGCAAGTGTTGCCTATGAAATAACAAAGTTTGGAACAGACATAGTTGTCGGGAAAGTAAAAGAAATTTTTAGTTAAGAGTCAAACGGGGACGGCTGTTTTACAGATTTGTAAGACAGCCGTTTTTTAATTTGAAAAAGGTTTGTCTCTTATGGTTTGTTCGCATAAGATATAGATAGAATGATTTGTATTGTAAGCAGCACGAGTTTTCATTGAATCTTTGCTGCTCTATTGATATAATCAGTGCTAGTGTATATTGGCGAGACTATTAGGAGTTGAGAACATAGATGAACAAAGAAGAAAGAGCAAAAAGACAGTCCAAAATTCGTAACTTCTCTATCATTGCTCATATTGACCACGGAAAGTCAACGTTAGCAGACCGTATTTTAGAGAAAACAAACGCGTTAACACAACGTGAAATGAAAGCTCAGTTGCTTGACTCTATGGATTTAGAGCGTGAGCGTGGTATTACAATTAAATTAAACGCAGTACAGTTAAACTATAAAGCAAAAGACGGTGAAGAATATATTCTTCACTTAATTGATACACCAGGACACGTCGACTTTACGTACGAAGTATCTCGTAGTTTAGCGGCTTGTGAAGGTGCGATTCTTGTAGTAGATGCAGCGCAAGGTATTGAAGCGCAAACGTTAGCGAACGTATACTTAGCGCTTGATAACAATTTAGAGATTTTACCAGTTATTAATAAAATCGATTTACCAAGTGCAGACCCAGAGCGTGTACGCCAAGAGGTAGAAGATGTAATCGGTTTAGATGCATCAGAAGCTGTACTTGCTTCTGCAAAAGCTGGGATTGGTATTGAAGAGATTTTAGAACAAATCGTTGAAAAAGTACCAGCACCAACAGGAGATTCAGAAGAGCCGTTACAATGTATGATTTTTGACTCTTTATATGATCCATACCGCGGTGTAATTGCATATATTCGTGTTGTTAACGGAACGGTAAAAGTTGGCGATAAAGTACGTATGATGGCAACTGGAAAAGAGTTTGAAGTAACAGAAGTAGGTGTATTCACACCGAAAACTACGCAACGTGATGAGTTAACAGTAGGTGATGTAGGTTTCTTAGCAGCATCGATTAAAAATGTTGGTGACACACGCGTTGGTGATACGATTACACATGCGAAACGTCCAGCTGCAGAGCCGTTAGCAGGTTACCGTAAATTAAATCCAATGGTATTCTGTGGTTTATATCCGATTGATTCTGCACGTTACAATGATTTACGTGATGCATTAGAAAAATTAGAGTTAAATGATTCTGCTCTTGAGTTTGAACCAGAAACATCTCAAGCGCTAGGATTTGGTTTCCGTTGTGGTTTCTTAGGACTTCTTCACATGGAAATCATTCAAGAGCGTATTGAACGTGAATTTAAAATTGACTTAATTACAACGGCGCCAAGCGTTATTTATAAAGTTTATTTAACAAACGGTGAAGATGTTATTGTTGATAACCCATCTAATATGCCAGATCCACAGTCTATCGATCGTGTAGAAGAGCCGTTTGTGAAGGCTTCAATTATGGTTCCAAATGACTACGTTGGAGCTGTAATGGAAATTTGCCAAGGTAAACGTGGAACGTTTATTGATATGCAATATTTAGATGAAACACGTGTTACATTAACATATGAAATCCCGTTATCAGAAATCGTATATGATTTCTTCGATCAATTGAAATCAAACACAAAAGGATATGCATCATTTGATTACGAGTTAATTGGCTACAAACCATCTAAACTTGTGAAAATGGATATTCTTTTAAATAATGAACAAGTCGATGCCCTATCATTTATTGTACACCGTGATTCAGCGTATGACCGTGGTAAAGTGATTGTAGAAAAATTAAAAGATTTAATTCCAAGACAGCAGTTCGAAGTACCAATTCAAGCGACGATCGGAAACAAAGTTGTAGCGCGTTCTACAATTAAAGCGATGCGTAAAAACGTACTTGCGAAATGTTACGGTGGTGACATTTCTCGTAAACGTAAACTTCTTGATAAGCAAAAAGAAGGTAAAAAACGTATGAAGTCTGTTGGTTCTGTAGAAGTACCGCAAGAAGCATTCATGGCTGTACTGAAAATGGATGACAACTAATAATCGATCGTTATTTCATGTGAATTGATATAAAAAAAGAAGTCGTTTTATACGGCTTCTTTTTTTATATCATTACTTTTTAGACAACGTAGCTTCTCTCAATTACAATAGTGAGAGAGCTTTTTAGTTCATATAGAGTTAGGAGTTTGTTAATGTCCGAAAATATTCGAAAAGATATTCAAGAAAAAATACAAAATGGCAATTTTAATTGTGAAAAGGAATTGACGCTTTCTATTATTAGTGGAAAGTGGAAAGTTGTAATATTGTGGCATCTTGGTGTGGAAGGGCCTCATCGTTTTAGTGAATTACAACGATTATTTCCAAGCATTTCTCATAAAGTTTTGTCAAACCAATTAAAAGAGTTAATGGAAGATGGGATTGTTGATCGAACGGTATACCCAGAAATTCCTCCGCGAGTGGAATATTATATGACGGGATTAGGCATGTCGCTTTTACCAATCGTTGAAATGATGTATGATTGGGGAAAAATGCGAATGGAACAAATTCGTAATACGTTAGAGAAGTAAAGGAAGCCTCCCGAGCGCGGAGGTTTTCTTTTTAGAAAGGTAGGAGTTATTTTTGGTGCAAGCTGCATATATTCATATTCCGTTTTGTCAGCATATTTGTCACTATTGTGATTTTAATAAAGTGTTTATTGAACGCCAGCCAGTCGATCAATATTTAGAGTATTTAGAGAGAGAAATTATAAATACAGTTCAAAAAGTACCGTTTGATAGTATAAAAACGATTTTTGTTGGTGGAGGAACTCCGACAGCATTAAATATGGAGCAGACAAAGAAATTATTAGATATTATAAATCGTCGTTTACGTCCGTTTGCCCCGAATTGTGAATTAACATTTGAAGCGAATCCGGGTGATTTGCCGAAAGAGAAGTTAAATCTGTTACTAGAAGGTGGAGTGAACCGAATTAGTTTTGGTGTGCAAACATTTCGAGATGAATTGCTTGAGAAAATTGGACGTAAGCATACGAGGGAAGATGCATTTGTAGCAATTAGAGAAGCGCAGGAAGTAGGCTTTAAAAATATAAATGTAGATATTATTTACGCTCTGCCAGGGCAGACGATAGAAGACGTAAAAGAAACATTAGACATTGCTTTTACGCTTGGTGTACAACATTTCTCGGCATATTCATTAATCGTGGAACCAAAAACGGTATTTTATAACTTAATGAATAAAGGGAAATTAAGACTTCCAGGTGAAGACCATGAAGCGAAAATGTACGAAATGGTAATGGATGAAATGGAGAAACATGGCTATAGCCAGTATGAAATTAGTAATTTCTCAAAAGGTGATAATGAAAGTAGACATAATCTCACATACTGGAATAATGAAGAGTATTATGGATTTGGAGCTGGGGCGCATAGTTATGTAAATGGGGAACGTATTCAAAATGTGGGACCGCTCAAGCAATACTTCAATAAAATTGATGAAACTGGATTTCCGTATTTAGATGTTCACATGGTGACGGAGAAAGAAAAAATGGAAGAAGAGTTATTCTTAGGGCTTCGAAAAACAAAAGGTGTATCTAAAATAGCGTTTCAAAAGAAATTTAGTATGGAGATGGATCAAGTTTTCGCGAAGCAGTTACAAAACAACCAAGAACAAGGATTGCTTGAAGAGAGCGATGGATATGTTCGTTTAACGCGAAAGGGAAAATTATTGGGGAATGAAGTATTCCAATCATTTTTGATTGACTAATTAAATGTTTCATTAACGTGAAAAAGTTTCATTATTTCGTGACGTTTCCGTTGACAATTGAATGTCAATTTTGGTAAGTTATTAATAGATTTAGCACTCGAAGACAAAGAGTGCTAACAGAGGTGATGATGAGATGCTTACGGAACGTCAGCTCTTAATTTTACAAACAATTATTGATGACTTTATTGGATCAGCGCAACCTGTTGGGTCAAGGACGCTGGCTAAGAAAGATGAAATTACATTTAGTTCAGCTACTATTCGAAATGAAATGGCTGATTTAGAGGAACTAGGATTTATTGAAAAAACGCACAGTTCTTCTGGACGTGTTCCTTCTGAAAAAGGATACCGATTTTATGTAGATCATCTTTTAGCGCCGCAAAACTTACCGAACGATGAAATTGTACAAATTAAAGACTTATTTGCTGAAAGAATTTTTGAAGCAGAAAAGATTGCGCAGCAATCGGCTCAAATTTTATCAGAGCTTACGAATTATACAGCCATTGTTCTTGGACCGAAGTTAAGCACAAATAAACTTAAAAACGTACAAATTGTACCGCTTGATCGTCAAACTGCAGTCGCTATTATTGTAACGGATACAGGGCATGTACAAAGCAAAACGATTACCGTTCCGGAATCTGTTGATTTATCAGATTTAGAAAAAATGGTTAATATTTTAAATGAAAAGCTATCAGGCGTACCAATGTCGGAACTCCATAATAAAATCTTTAAAGAGATTGTTACGGTATTGCGCGGGTATGTTCATAACTACGATAGTGCAATAAAAATGCTAGATGGTACATTTCAAGTTCCTTTATCGGAAAAGATATACTTTGGGGGAAAAGCAAATATGCTTTCGCAACCAGAGTTCCATGACATTCACAAAGTAAGATCCTTGCTGACGATGATTGATAACGAAGCTGAGTTTTATGACATTTTGCGTCATAAACAAGTAGGTATTCAAGTGAAAATTGGTAGGGAAAACTCTGCGACAGCCATGGAAGATTGTAGTTTGATTTCTGCAACATATTCGATTGGAGAAGAACAGCTTGGAACAATTGCAATTTTAGGTCCAACGAGAATGCAATACTCTCGTGTAATTAGTTTGTTGCAGCTATTTACAAGGCAAATTACAAATGGACTAAAAAAATAAAGAAGAATACATGCGCTCAAGTGATGAACAATACATCGCTGTGTGTAATATATAACTATGCTTAGGTAATCATGCTATGCGTGATACCTAATACCTTTTAAGGAGGTGAAAATTGTGGAAGAGCGTAACGAACAAGTTGTAGAAGAAATGAAAGAAGAAGTAAAAGAAGCAAAAGTTGAAGAAGCCGTAACATCTGAAAACAGCGAAGAAACTGTTGAAGAAAAAAGTGAGGCTGCTCTTTTACAAGAAAAGGTAGATGAATTGCAAGCGAAACTGACGGAAACGGAAGGCCGTATGCTACGTCTACAAGCAGATTTTGAAAATTATAAGCGCCGTGTTCAAATGGATAAACAGGCTGCTGAAAAATATAGAGCACAAAGTCTTGTTTCAGATATTTTGCCAGCTCTTGATAATTTTGAAAGAGCGATGCAAGTGGAAGCAACTGATGAGCAAATGAAGTCCTTATTACAAGGGATGGAAATGGTATATCGTCAATTGTTAGAAGCGATGACAAAAGAAGGTGTAGAAGCGATTGAAGCTGTTGGTAAACAGTTTGATCCTCATGAACACCAAGCTGTTATGCAAGTAGAAGACAGCGAATTTGAATCAAACGCGGTTGTGGAAGAATTCCAAAAAGGTTATAAATTAAAAGACCGTGTAATTCGCCCATCGATGGTAAAAGTAAATCAATAATTTACATAAAAGTAGGAGGATTCGCCATGAGTAAAATTATCGGTATTGACTTAGGTACAACAAACTCTTGTGTAGCTGTTATGGAAGGTGGAGAACCAAAGGTTATCCCAAATCCAGAAGGAAACCGTACAACACCTTCTGTTGTAGCTTTCAAAAATGAAGAACGTCAAGTTGGGGAAGTAGCAAAGCGTCAAGCAATTACAAACCCAAATACAATCATGTCTGTTAAACGTCATATGGGTACAGACTACAAAGTAGAAATCGAAGGTAAAGAATATACACCTCAAGAAATTTCTGCAATCATTTTACAAAACTTAAAAGCTTCTGCTGAAGCATACTTGGGTGAAACAGTAACGAAAGCTGTTATTACAGTACCTGCATACTTCAACGATGCAGAACGTCAAGCAACAAAAGATGCTGGTCGTATCGCTGGTTTAGAAGTTGAGCGTATCATTAACGAACCAACAGCAGCAGCCCTTGCTTACGGTTTAGAAAAACAAGATGAAGAGCAAAAAATCTTAGTATATGACTTAGGTGGCGGTACATTTGACGTATCTATCCTTGAGTTAGCAGATGGAACGTTCGAAGTTATTTCAACTGCTGGTGACAACCGTCTTGGTGGAGATGACTTTGACCAAGTTATCATCGATCACTTAGTGGCTGAGTTCAAAAAAGAAAATAACATTGATTTAAGCCAAGATAAAATGGCACTTCAACGTTTGAAAGATGCAGCTGAAAAAGCGAAAAAAGATCTTTCAGGTGTAACACAAACACAAATTTCATTACCATTCATTAGTGCTGGAGCTGCTGGTCCATTACATTTAGAATTAACATTAACAAGAGCGAAATTCGAAGAGCTTTCAGCAAACCTTGTTGAAAGAACATTAGAGCCAACTCGTCGTGCTTTAAAAGATGCTGGTCTATCTGCAAGTGAATTAGATCGTGTTATCCTTGTTGGTGGTTCTACTCGTATCCCAGCTGTACAAGAAGCTATTAAACGTGAAACTGGTAAAGAACCATATAAAGGTGTAAACCCTGATGAAGTTGTAGCATTAGGTGCTGCAGTTCAAGGTGGTGTACTTACTGGTGATGTAGAAGGCGTACTATTATTAGACGTAACTCCACTTTCTTTAGGTATTGAAACTATGGGTGGCGTGTTCACGAAATTAATCGAGCGTAACACTACAATTCCAACAAGTAAGTCACAAGTATTCTCAACAGCTGCTGATAACCAACCAGCAGTAGATATTCATGTATTACAAGGTGAGCGTCCAATGTCAGCTGACAACAAAACGTTAGGACGTTTCCAATTAACAGATATCCCACCAGCACCACGTGGTATTCCACAAATCGAAGTAACATTCGATATTGATGCGAACGGTATCGTTAACGTACGTGCGAAAGATCTAGGAACAAGCAAAGAACAAGCTATTACAATCCAATCTTCTTCAGGTCTTTCTGATGAAGAAGTAGATCGTATGGTAAAAGAAGCAGAAGCGAACGCTGATGCTGATCAAAAACGTAAGGAAGAAGTTGAACTTCGTAACGAAGCTGACCAACTTGTATTCCAAACAGATAAAGTTGTAAAAGACTTAGAAGGTAAAGTGGATGCTGCTGAAGTTGCGAAAGCAACAGAAGCGAAAGAAGCATTACAAGCTGCGATCGAAAAGAACGAGCTTGAGGAAATCCGTGCGAAAAAAGACGCTTTACAAGAAATCGTACAACAATTAACTGTTAAATTATACGAGCAAGCTCAAGCTGCTGCAGGGCAAGCAGAAGGTGCGCAAGGAGCACAAGATGCTGGCGCTAAGAAAGACAATGTAGTTGACGCTGAGTTTGAAGAAGTAAAAGAAGACAAGTAATTCAACTGTAAACATAATAAGTAAGATGACAAAAAGTCAAAGTCAAGCGTGCCTTGACTTTGGCTTTTTTCACGAATGAGAAGAAAAGTGTGAGGTTCTTAAGTTTTTTACTTTGCATACTGTAAGTGAGGAAACTTTGTTGCAAAGCACTTTCTTTCGGTGTTAAAATTACGTTTATGTGAAAGATTCGGGGGTTGTAAATTTATGAGTAAACGAGATTATTATGAGGTCCTTGGACTTAGCAAGGGTGCTTCAAAAGATGAAATAAAAAAAGCGTATCGTCGTTTGGCTAAAAAATACCATCCAGACGTAAGTAAAGAAGAAAATGCAATTGAAAAGTTTAAAGAAGTACAAGAAGCATACGAAGTGTTAAGCGACGATCAAAAGCGCGCGCAATATGATCAATTTGGTCATGCTGGTGCTAATCAAGGCTTCGGTGGCTTTGGCGGCGGAGGAGACTTCGGCGGTGGTTTCGGTTTTGAAGATATCTTTAGTTCATTCTTTGGCGGCGGTGGCGGCAGACGTCGTGATCCAAATGCTCCGCGCCAAGGTGCTGATTTACAATATCAAGTCACTTTAGATTTTGAAGAAGCTATTTTTGGTAAAGAATTAAATGTCGAGATTCCAGTAGAAGATCCATGTGATACTTGTAAAGGTAGCGGGGCAAAACCAGGAACTTCAAAAGAAACATGTAAACATTGCTCAGGATCAGGGCAAGTAAGTGTAGAACAAAATACACCATTTGGTCGTATCGTAAACCGTCAAGCTTGTGGTCATTGTTCAGGAACTGGTCAAATGATTAAAGAAAAATGTACGACATGCCACGGTTCTGGTAAAGTACGTAAACGTAAAAAAATCAACGTTAAAATTCCAGCAGGTATCGATAATGGTCAGCAAATCCGTGTATCTGGAAAAGGTGAAGCGGGCGTAAATGGCGGACCGGCAGGAGATTTATATGTTGTTGTTCATGTAAGAGATCATGAATTCTTTGAACGTGAAGGAGATCACATTATTTGCGAAATGCCATTAACATTCGCGCAAATGGCACTTGGTGCTGAAGTGGAAGTTCCTACTGTTCATGGGAAAGTGAAGCTGAAAATTCCAGCAGGTACACAAACAGGAACAGAATTCCGCTTAAAAGGGAAAGGTGCTCCGAACGTACGTGGATACGGTCAAGGAGATCAATATGTAGTCGTTCGTGTTGTTGTACCGACGAAATTAACTTCACATCAAAAAGATTTATTGCGTGAATTTGCGGGACAAGAAGAGCAGGATGATAGTTTATTTGGAAAGCTTAAACGTGCTTTCAAAGGGGAATAATGGAAATAAAAAATGGAGTTGGTAAATTGTGGAATGGTCAGAAATTAGTATTCATACAACAGAAGAAGCAGTGGAAGCTGTCTCTCATATTTTACATGAAGCTGGTGCTAGTGGAGTTGCGATTGAGGATCCAGCGGAGTTGACGAAAGAGCGCGAGCAACAATACGGTGAAATTTATGCATTGAACCCAGATGAATATCCGGCGGAAGGTGTATTAATAAAAGCATATTTCCCGCAAACGGATTCTTTACATGAAACGATTGCAGGTGTAAAATCATCTATTGATGTGCTTCCATCTTACGACATCGAAATTGGTACTGGAAATATTACCGTTAACGAAGTCAATGAAGAAGATTGGGCTACTGCTTGGAAAAAATATTACCATCCAGTACAAATTTCTGATACATTCACAATTGTGCCGACGTGGGAAGAATATACACCGTCTTCTCCGGAAGAAAAAATTATTGAATTAGATCCAGGTATGGCGTTTGGAACAGGAACTCATCCAACAACAACGATGTGTATTCGTGCTTTAGAGAAAACAGTTCAGCCAGGTGACACTGTCATTGATGTAGGAACAGGTTCTGGTGTACTTAGTATTGCAGCAGCAAAATTAGGTGCGTCTTCTGTTCAAGCGTATGATTTAGATCCGGTTGCAGTTGAAAGTGCAGAAATGAATGTACGTTTAAATAAAACAGATGATATCGTGTCTGTTGGACAAAATAGTCTTTTAGAAGGCATTGAAGGTCCTGTTGATTTAATCGTAGCTAACTTATTAGCAGAAATTATTCTATTATTCCCTGAAGATGCAGCGAGAGTTGTGAAGTCAGGTGGATTATTTATTACATCGGGCATTATTGCTGCGAAGGAAAAAGTAATTTCTGAAGCGTTAGAAAAGGCCGGATTTACAATTGAAGAAGTGTTACGAATGGAAGATTGGGTAGCAATTATTGCACGAAATGCGTAATATAGATTTTAGTCTATAATGAAAAGGGGAGTCTCTCACTATAAGGTGAGGGACTTGCCGTTTGTTATATGAAAAATGATAACGTTTCGTTCTTTTCGTAAGTGTTGACTTACGAAAGGAACGAAACTCTACTAAGGTGATTATATGCAACGTTATTTTGTAGAAGAGAAATATGTAAATGAGACAAGTATTCGCATTGTAGGTGATGACGTACATCATATCGCAAGAGTGATGCGTATGTCAGCTGGTGATCACATTTATTGCTGTGTAAACGGAAAAACAGCAATATGTTCAATTGATGAAATTACCAGTGAATTTATTAATACGGCTATTGTAGAATGGGTAGAGACGTCAAGTGAACTTCCTGTTTTCGTGACGATTGCAAGTGGACTGCCGAAAGGAGACAAGCTCGAGTTAATTTTCCAAAAAGGAACTGAGCTTGGGGCGGCTGCATTCTTACCATTTCAAGCATCTCGCTCTATCGTAAAATGGGATGCGAAAAAAGCTGATAAAAAAGTTGAGCGTTTAAGAAAAATTGTGAAAGAAGCTGCGGAACAATCACATAGAAGTGAAGTTCCAGAAGTACATGCTCCAGCATCATTTAAACAATTGCTTTCGATGAGTGGTGAGTATGATGTTTGTCTTGTTGCTTACGAAGAGGAAGCAAAACAAGGCGAGAAATCTAACTTTGCGAAAGCTTTAACGACGATGAAACCAGGTCAAAAGCTATTGATTGTATTTGGCCCAGAAGGCGGTTTAGCTGAGGAAGAGATTACAGCGCTTCGTGAACATAAATTTGTACCATGTAGTTTAGGACCAAGAATTTTAAGAACAGAAACGGCGCCGTTATACGCGTTAAGTGCTGCTTCGTATCATTTTGAATTGATGGGGTGATGATCAATGTCAACTGTTGCGTTCCATACGTTAGGTTGTAAAGTAAACCACTATGAAACAGAAGCCATTTGGCAATTGTTTAAACAAGGTGGATATGAAAGAACTGAATATGAAAAGAAAGCTGATGTATACGTTATTAATACGTGTACAGTAACGAATACGGGAGATAAGAAAAGTCGTCAAGTTATTAGACGTGCTGTTCGTCAAAATCCGGATGCGGTTATTTGTGTAACTGGATGTTATGCGCAAACATCTCCAGCGGAAATTATGGCAATTCCAGGCGTAGATATTGTAGTCGGTACACAAGATCGTGAAAAGATGTTAGGATACATCGAAGAATTCCGCAAAGAGCGTCAGCCAATTAATGCTGTCCGCAACATTATGAAAACACGTGTATACGAAGAACTAGATGTACCTTACTTCACGGATCGTACACGTGCATCTTTAAAAATACAAGAAGGTTGTAATAACTTCTGTACATTCTGTATTATTCCTTGGGCGCGTGGTTTAATGCGTTCTCGTGATGGGAAAGAAGTTATTAAACAAGCACAGCAATTAGTAGATGCAGGCTATAAAGAAATCGTATTAACAGGTATTCATACAGGTGGGTACGGTGAAGATATTAAAGATTATAACTTAGCTGGATTACTTCGTGATATGGAAGCGGAAGTCAGCGGATTAAAACGTCTTCGTATTTCTTCTATTGAAGCGAGTCAGATTTCAGATGAAGTAATTGAAGTGTTAGATAAGTCTGAAGTAGTTGTACGTCACTTACACATTCCGTTGCAATCTGGATCTAATACAGTATTAAAACGTATGCGTCGTAAGTATACGATGGAATTCTTCCAAGAGCGTTTAGATCGTTTGAAAGAAGCGTTACCAGGTCTTGCGATTACATCGGACGTAATCGTTGGTTTCCCAGGTGAAACAGAAGAAGAATTCATGGAAACATACAATTTCATTAAAGAGAATCGCTTCTCTGAGTTACATGTATTCCCTTACTCAAAACGTACAGGAACACCTGCAGCGCGCATGGAAGATCAAGTTCCTGAAGATGTAAAGAACGATCGTGTTCACCGTTTAATTGAACTATCTAATCAATTAGCGAAAGAGTATGCGTCACAGTTTGAAGGCGAAGTACTTGAAATCATTCCGGAAGAGCAATTTAAAGAGGGCGACCGCGAAGGGTTATATGTAGGTTATACAGATAACTATTTGAAAATTGTATTTGAAGGATCAGAAGAATTAATTGGTAAACTAGTGAAAGTAAAAATTACGAAAGCTGGTTATCCATATAATGAAGCGCAATTTGTTCGTGTTCTTGAAGATGATGTGAAAAAAGAATCAGCAAGCGCATAAAGTGAAACTTTAATCAGTGGGGTATCCCTCGCTGATTATCAGTCCTCGCCAATCGGGTGGCAGGGCAAATAGCGTGATAAAAAAGCATGCAAACGGAAACGATTTGCATGCTTTCTTTTTAGTGGAGAAGTTAAGTACTGAAAATGTACGAAATGAATAGTTGTTTCGTACGTTCCTGCATGAAAAAAGGTGTAATGACAAAAATATAGTTGTCTTCAGGGAAAAGGATAACAGCTATCTACATAGTTTTAAAAAAGGAAGAGCATCTATTCTTCTTTTATTCTGCCAAATAGTTGACCTGAAGTGATAAAATGTATTATAATCGTAAAAGACATGCTGAAGAAGTGTTTCTTTTTGCATGCTGGAGTTAGTATGTAAGTGTGATGTTTCGGAGGGAGGGAAAGAGAATGTCAAAAACAGTCGTTCGTAAAAACGAGTCTTTGGAGGATGCACTTCGCCGTTTTAAAAGATCGGTTTCTAAAACTGGTACACTTGCTGAAGCAAGAAAGCGCGAGTTTTATGAAAAACCAAGTGTAAAACGTAAGAAGAAATCTGAAGCGGCAAGAAAGCGTAAATTCTAAGAGAGGGTGTAAGTTATGAGTCTTCTCGGTCGTTTAAACGATGATATGAAACAAGCGATGAAGAATAAACAAAAAGAAAAATTAACCGTCATTCGTATGGTTAAGGCTGCTTTACAAAATGAAGGTATTAAACTACAGCATACTCTTACTGAAGAAGAGGAACTAACAGTTTTAGCTCGTGAAGTAAAACAGCATAAGGACTCCCTCCTTGAATTTAAAAAAGCTGGTCGTGAAGACCTTGTTAATAAACTGCAAAGTGAAATTCAGATTTTAAGCGCATATTTGCCGGAGCAATTAACTGAAGAAGAACTAGTTGATGTAATCAAGCAAGTTATTTCTGAAGTTGGTGCGACTTCTAAAGCAGATATGGGTAAGGTGATGACTGCTGTTATGCCGAAAGTAAAAGGTAAAACAGACGGATCGCTTGTGAATAAGCTGGTTATCCAGCTATTAGCATAAAAAAACGTCTCATTTCTTATGAGACGTTTTTTTATGCTTTTTTTCAGTTTGGACGTGATATTACAAGCTCTTTTTTCATACATATGGGATGAGAGGGGGTCTTTTGGGATGAAAAAATTAGAACAAATGAAGAATTGGTTAACGAAGCAAATAGACCTGCCAGTGGATGTGCTAATGGATCTACCTCGGATCACGCTTGTTGGGCAAGTGCATATCTATATAGAAAATCATCGAGGTTTATTAGTGTTTTCAGATAAAGAAGTAAGATTATTGCTAAAGCATGGTCAGTTATTAATTAAGGGGCAGTCCTTTGTTATTAAAACAATCCTTCCAGAAGAACTTTTGCTTGAAGGGATAATTGAGCAAGTGACATTTTTAGAAGACGAAAAGAAAGAGAAGTAAGGGAAACTTCCGTATGTGAAGTTTTTCTTCTTTATTCTAATGATTTGACCCTACTATTTAGTTTATCCCGCTATTTATGGAAAATAAAACTCTTTATTTCATTTTCGTACGAGCTATTTTGCTAATTAAAGTGAAAAGTAGAGTGTCTACTTTTGGAAAGGTAGTGAAGGTGGTAGATGAAAAATAAATGGTTTATAAAGTGGCTTGGATATGTAAAGGTACGAATTGAAGGTAGAGGAGCGGAACGATTTGTTAATGAATGTGTGCGTAGGAAATTATTAGTTTGGGACGTTAAGAAAATTGCTGAAGAAACGTTAGTTTTTTGTATGCTATTGCGAGATGTGAAAAAAATAAAGCCAATTTATAGAAAAAATGAATGTAAACTATATTTTATTGGGCGTTACGGTTTCCCTTTTTGGAATAAGCGTCTAATTAAGAATAGTGGATTCTTAATTGGTTTTTTAATTTTCTTTTTTGGTATGATCGCATTATCGAATATGGTTTGGAAGATTGAAATTTCAGGAGCGAAACCTGAAACAGAATATATATTAATGAAAGAATTGGACAAAATGGGTATTAAAAAAGGAAAATTGCAATTTCAAATGCCTAGTGTAGAAGATGTACAACGTCATTTGACAGACAATATTAATGCGATTACTTGGGCAGGATTAGAAATAAGAGGAACGACGTACCATTTTAAAATTGTTGAAAAAAACGAGCCGAAAAAAGAAAAAGAACAAAAGCCACAAAATTTAGTGGCGAAAAAAGAAGCGATTGTTACAAAAACATTTGTTGAAGTAGGAAAACCAGTCGTTCTAAAAAATGATCATGTAGAAAAAGGGCAGCTTCTCGTATCAGGGATATACGGTAATGAGGAGAGTCCGACGATTGTTTCGGCGAAAGGTATTGTATATGGAGAAACTTGGTATACATCTAATGTGAATGTGCCGCTAAAGACACAATTCCAAGTATATACTGGCAATGCATATAATGAGCATTACCTTACGTTTGGGAGTGCAAAAATAAAAATATGGGGATTTCAACATGATAAGTATAAACGCTCTCGTACGGAAAGTGTAAAGCATGATGTGAAATTATTTGGTTTTACACTGCCGATTGCATACGAAAAAGATATAGTGCGGGAAGAGGAAGAGGCAAATCGAGAATATACAGAAAAACAGGCAATGAAAGTAGCAAAAGAAATGGCTGAAAAAGAACTAAAGAAAAAATTGGATGAACATGCTATGATTGTAAGTGATAAGATTTTGAGTAAAAAGGTTGAGGCGGATCAACTAAAAGTCACACTGCATTATACTGTGATTGAAAATATTGCAGAGCCACAACCAATATCCGAATCCGATATTCAAGGAGACTGAGTAATGGCAGAACAATTAGTAGAAATGAACCAACAATTGGAAAATACTAACGAAGCAATCGCTCTTTTTGGAGTCAATGATGCTCATTTGAAAGTAATTGAACGGGAACTGAATGTATCGATTGTAACTAGAGGTGAAACTGTTCATGCATCTGGAGCAGTTGAAACTGTGACACTTGTAGAAAAAATCTTACAGCAATTACTTGTTGTTATTCGAAAAGGTGTATCAATTACAGAAAGAGATGTTGCGTATGCAATTCAGCTCGCACAACAAGGGAAAATTGCTCAATTTGAAGAGTTATATGAAGAAGAAATCTTTAAAACGGCAAAAGGTAAATCCATTCGTGTAAAAACAATGGGGCAAAGAAGATATATTCATGCAATGAAGAAAAATGATATTGTATTTGGAATAGGACCTGCTGGGACTGGGAAAACATACTTAGCTGTAGTAATGGCTGTAAGAGCTTTAAAACAAGGATATGTAAAGAAAATCATTTTAACGAGACCAGCTGTAGAAGCTGGAGAAAGTTTAGGGTTTTTACCAGGTGATTTGAAAGAGAAGGTAGATCCATACTTACGTCCGTTGTATGATGCTCTGCATGATATTCTTGGACAAGAATATACACAGCGTATGATGGAGCGAGGGGTAATTGAAATCGCGCCTCTTGCTTATATGAGAGGGCGTACACTCGATGATTCATTTGTTATTTTAGATGAAGCGCAAAATACAACGGGTGCACAAATAAAAATGTTTTTAACAAGATTGGGTTTTAGTTCTAAAATGGTTATTACGGGGGATCCTTCACAAGTAGATTTACCAAAAGGGGTAAAATCAGGGCTTACGCTAGCTTCTAACATTTTATCTGGTGTATCAGGTCTTTCATTCATTACATTAGAACAAACGGACGTTGTAAGGCATCCACTGGTGCAACGTATTATTGAGGCATATGATAAAATGGAATGATCCTATTTGTCAGGATCATTTCTTTTTGTATTAAGGTTGGCGAACAGCATATTTTTTACTATCATAAAAGATAAGAGAAATAAACTATAGGTACTGGTGTATAAAATGTTACCTAAAAGAAATGAAAGCTATAAATAGTTTCACTTTATTTCTGGAGAGGAGAAGGTATTGAAATCATGTTAAGATCTCAAGAAATTTCTAAGTGGTTTCGTAATTTACAACATTCGAAAAAACTAAGTTGGATTTCTTACGTTTTATTAGGAGCAGTGCTGTTTTTTGCACTTTTGAATAATGTGAAACCAGAGCAATTAGATGTTGATATGTATTCTATTGCGAAAAAAACAATTCATTCTCCTATTAAAATTGAAGATAAGGTTATAACGGACAGAAAAAAACAAGAGGCCGCTCAAAAAGTCGGGGATCAATATACATATAGAAGTGAATATAAACAAAATAGAGTAGATATTGTAAATGATGTTTTTGCTAAGGTGAATGAAGTAATTCAGGAGATGAAAGCTGCTGGACCTGAAGAGCAAAAAAAGATGACCGATGCTAATAAATTAGAAAAATTGAAGAAGAAGTTGCCATCTAATTTAACGAAGGAATTATCGGATGAGAATTTATTATACTTTATTAATGCAGAACCGGATCAATTAGAATTAGCAAAGAATGCGGCTTTAACGTCTGTTAGCGTTATCATGGGTGGAAATATTAAAATGTCCGAAGAAATGGCAGCGAAAGAGCGATTTGTTAATGAAATGAAAAGCCTGAATGTGAATAGCGGATTGAAAGAAGCTGTGAATGCGCTAGGATCATATGCGATTACAGCAAATTATTTCTATGATCCGGCTGTAACGAAAGAGAAGAAGAAAGCAGAAGAAGATTTAGTTCCACCTGTTTATATTCTTCAAGGACAAGTTATTGTTAGAGAAGGTGAAACAATTTCAAGTGATATGTATAATCAGTTGAAATTAGTCGGTTTATTAGAGAAAGGTAATAGTTTTCAGCCTTATGTTGGATTAGCGGTGCTCATTGGTGTGTTACTATACTTTATGCATAAGCAGTTTGAAGTATTTTTACAGCGGAAAAGAGAGGACAAACCGTACATTTTAGCGTATATTACAATTTTGTCTATCACGATTGTATTAATGAAAATTATTAGTTTGTTTCAAAAGCTTGAATATGCAGGAATTGCGTATGTCGTCCCTGTTGCGATGGGGACCATACTTGTAAAACTAATGATTGGTGATCGCTTTGTATTTTTAACAAGTATGATTTTTTCTGTGTGCGGAAGTATTATGTTTAATGAAGGAGTAACAAGTACACTGAATTATAGTGTAGGTATTTATGTGTTATTAAGTTCATTATCAGTGAGTATTTTCTTACGAGAAAAAAATCGCCGTACGATGATTTTGCAAGCTGGTATACTCGTATCTATCTTAAATGTAGTCGTCTTGGCGGCGTTATTATTATTACGTAATGGGAATTTTTCACCTCTTGAAATTGGTACGCAATTATTAATGGCTTCCCTTTCAGGAATTATCTCATCCGTTCTGGCTATGGGAATATTACCATATTTAGAAAGTGGACTTGGAATTGTATCAAGCATGAAACTTATGGAGCTATCAAGTCCGAATCATCCACTTTTGCGTAGAATTTTGTTAGAAGCGCCAGGAACATATCATCATAGTGTAATGGTAGCGAATCTCTCTGAGGCGGCTTGTGAAGCTGTTGGAGCAAATGGTGTATTAGCACGTGTAGGGGCATATTATCATGACGTAGGAAAAACAGTACAACCGCAATTCTTTATTGAAAACCAGATGGGAATTGAAAATCCGCATGATAAATTAGATCCTGTGACGAGTAAAGATATTATCATTGCTCATGTAACAGATGGAGTGAAAATGCTCGAAGAATACCATATACCGCAAGAAATTATTGATATTGCTGGACAACACCATGGTACAACGCTCCTTAAATATTTTTATTATAAAGCGATTAAAGAAGATAAAGAAAAATATACAGAAGAGATGTTCCGATATCCGGGATCAAAAGCAACTTCTAAAGAATCGGCAATCGTTGGTATTGCTGATAGTGTTGAAGCGGCGGTACGTTCTATGAATCACCCAACGCCAGACCAAATTAATAATTTAGTACAAAGTATTATTAAAGATCGCCTGCAAGATGGGCAATTTAGTGAATGTGATTTGACATTTAAGGAACTACAAATCGTTGGAAAAACGTTATGTGAAACGTTAAATGGTATTTTCCATTCGCGTATTACATATCCGGAACTACCGGAAGAAAAGGAGAAAGAATGAGTTTATTAATTGATTTCATTGATGAAACAGAAGAAGTGAAAGAAGAATATGTGAATTTAATTCGTGAGATATTAGGAAAAGCAGCTCAAATGGAAAAAATAGAGGATGGTGCGGAGGTATCAGTGACATTTGTAGATAATGAACGGATTCGCGAGATTAATCGTGATTACCGAGATAAAGATCAGCCTACTGATGTCATTTCCTTTGCTATGGAAGAAATGGGAGAAGGGGAAATGGAAATTGTGGGCGCAGAAATGCCACGTATGTTAGGTGACCTTATTATTTCTATTCCGAGAGCGAAAGAACAAGCTGAAGAGTATGGACATTCTTTTGATCGTGAACTTGGCTTTTTAGCGTTACATGGCTTTTTACATTTGCTTGGTTATGACCACATGACAGAAGAGGATGAAAAAGAAATGTTTGGAAGACAAAAAGAAATTTTAGAAGCATTTGGATTAGGACGATGAAAAAAGGAAAACTTATAGATAGTTTTGGATATGCTATAGCAGGTGTATTCTTTTGTCTTCGTCATGAACGAAATATGAAAATTCATTATGTAGCCGCAGTCATTGTTATATGCTGCGGCTTTTATTTCCATATTACGAAGGTAGAGTGGATGGTGCTACTTGTTGTAATAGGAATTGTAATGAGTTTAGAGATGGTAAATACGGCTGTGGAAAAAACAGTAGATTTAGCGACTACCGATATACATCCGTTTGCGAAAATTGCAAAGGATGTCGCAGCGGGAGCGGTTTTATTGTTTGCGATAATAGCTGTTATAATTGGTGCTATTATCTTTTTACCGTATGTGGTATAGTTGCATTCCAAAGCTTTATTAAGCTTTGGAAGTGCCGTAAAGGCCTTTTATGAGAGAGTGTATCTATTCACATTTGTGAACAGGAAGGATGCGGGAATATGAATAGTAAACAATTAATTCAAGAAGCAATCGAAGCGCGTAAACAAGCGTACGTACCATATTCTAAATTTCAAGTAGGCGCAGCATTATTAACACAGGATGGAAAAGTATATCGTGGATGTAATGTTGAGAATGCATCATATGGTTTATGTAACTGTGCAGAAAGAACAGCTTTATTTAAGGCGGTTTCTGAAGGAGATAAAGAGTTTGCAGCTATCGCAATTGTGGCGGATACAAAACGTCCAGTACCTCCTTGTGGAGCATGTCGACAAGTTATGGTAGAATTATGTAAACAGGATACGAAAGTATACCTATCAAATTTACATGGTGACGTTCAAGAGACAACAGTCGGAGAATTGTTACCAGGAGCATTTTTAGCGGAGGATTTACATGAATAGAAAAGGTTATAAATCAGGTTTTGTCTCTATTATTGGCAGACCGAATGTTGGGAAATCTACATTTTTAAATCGTATTATCGGCCAAAAGATTGCTATTATGAGTGATAAGCCACAAACAACTCGTAATAAAATTCAAGGCGTATATACAGAAAATGATTCACAAGTAATTTTCATCGATACACCAGGAATACATAAACCGAAACATAAACTAGGCGACTTTATGGTGAAGATGGCGCAAACGACATTAAAAGAAGTTGATATCGTTCTGTTTATGGTGAATGCGGTCGAAGGATTTGGTCGTGGTGAGGAATTCATCATTGAGAAGTTAAAAGAAACGAAACAACCAGTATTTTTAGTTATTAATAAAATTGACCAAGTTCACCCAGAACAATTATTAGAGTTAATCGATCAATATCGCAAATTACATGATTTTGCAGAGATTGTACCAATTTCTGCATTAGACGGTAATAACGTGGAAGCTCTAATTGGAACAATTAAAAAGTATTTACCAGAAGGACCACAATACTACCCAGATAATCAAGTAACGGATCATCCGGAGAGATTTATTATTGCAGAGCTTATTCGTGAGAAAGTACTACATTTAACACGTGAAGAAGTGCCGCATTCTGTGGCTGTTGTTATCGATGCAATTCAAAAACGCGAAGGCGGGGCAGTTTATATCAATGCAACGATTGTTGTGGAACGTCCGTCGCAAAAAGGGATTATTATCGGAAAACAAGGGAAGATGTTAAAAGAAGTCGGTAAGCGAGCGCGTTTTGATATTGAAGCATTACTTGGTTCTAAAGTATTTTTAGAAGTATGGGTAAAAGTGCAAAAAGATTGGCGAAATAAAATGTCTCAGCTTCGTGACCTTGGTTTCCGCGAAGACGAGTATTAAAATAGAGTAAAGCTGTAATCAGCGGATGTTTTGTTCATCCGCTGATTATTGGTTTTTATGAGTTTTGATAAATTAGGAAAAATTTTTCTCACATGAAAATGGACAAAATGGGTCAATTTAATAACAACAAAGGAAATTGGTTTATAGGCTACGCTTATTGAGAAAGGTGGATTCTTATGCTAGATTTTACCTGGAAGTTTTTCTCCAAAACAGGAAGCATTGAGACGTATTTGCTTTTGAAAGAAATGGAAAAAGACGTAAACGATGAGATGGATCAACATGACGAGGAGCTAGCGCATCTAGACTCTCCAATTTCTTGACCCGTTTTGTTCAAACCTTGGATGGTGACGAACATGTTTCAAAAAGTTGAGGGCATCGTTATCCGTACGACAGATTACGGAGAAACGAACAAGATTGTTACAATATTCTCAAGAGAATTGGGTAAGGTAAGTGCGATGGCAAGAGGGGCGAAAAAACCGAAAAGCCGGTTAGCATCTGTTTCGCAACTTA
Source organism: Bacillus sp. BC05(2025) (assembly GCF_056725905.1). Lineage (NCBI taxonomy): Bacteria > Bacillati > Bacillota > Bacilli > Caryophanales > Bacillaceae > Bacillus > Bacillus sp. BC05(2025). The sequence continues at coordinate 118,690 of NZ_JBWYRA010000003.1, forward strand.
TGACACATGGGCATTTTCTTATTCAAATGGGATCTGGACTTGGAACTTTGCAACAAGGCGAGATTATTTCAACTATGAAAGAAATTCGCGAGGATATATTTTTAACTGCTTATGCATCATTTATTGTTGAGTTAACTGATAAAGCAACAGAAGATAAAAAACATAATCCATATTTATTTGAAATGTTATATCAAACGTTGCATTATATGTGTGAGGGTGTTGATCCAGAAGTATTATCATTAATTTATCAAACGAAAATGCTTCCAGTATTAGGGATGCGCCCGTACTTTGATACATGTGCGATTTGTCATCAAGAAACAGATTTTGTCGCCTTCTCTGTCAGAGAAGGCGGTTTTCTGTGCTCGCGTCATGCTGAACAAGACCAGTATCGTATACCAGTGGGGGAAGCCGTTCATAAATTATTACGTCTTTTCTACCACTTCGATTTACATAGACTTGGCAATGTATCAGTGAAGGATAGTACAAAAAAACAAATGCGTTTAGTATTGAATACATATTATGATGAATATTGCGGAATTTATTTGAAATCAAGGCGTTTCTTAGAACAACTTGATAAGTTTCAAATATAATTTGGGACCGTATACGGTCCTTTTTACATCCTTTCTTTTTCGAATAGCATATTTAGTATATAATATTTAAGAGATAGTATAACTTTTTTCGTTGTGCATTAAAGGTGGTGATTATCATAGAGCTGAATAAAAGACAAGAACATATCATTCAGATTGTAAAAGATCACGGTCCTATTACAGGGGAGTCAATTGCTGCGCAATTGGGATTAACACGTGCCACGCTAAGACCAGACTTAGCAATTTTAACGATGGCTGGTTATTTAGAAGCACGTCCACGCGTAGGTTATTTTTATACGGGTAAAACTGGGGGACAGCTATTATCTGAAGCTGTTAAGAAAATTAAAGTACAAGATTATCAATCTAGACCAGTTGTAATTGATAAAAATGTATCAGTATACGATGCGATTTGTACTATGTTTTTAGAGGATGTAGGTACATTATTCGTTGTAGATCAATCGACTCTATTAGTTGGCGTTGTATCTCGTAAAGATTTATTACGAGCTAGCTTAGGAAAGCAGGATTTAACCTCTCTTCCGGTTAATATTATCATGACAAGGATGCCAAACATTGCAATGTGTCGTAGAGAAGATTCTTTATATGATATTGCGATGGAATTAATAGAAAGACAGATTGATGCGATGCCAGTTGTAAAAGATACGAAACAAGGTTTAGAAGTGGTTGGACGAATTACAAAAACAAATATTACACGTGCGTTTGTAAACTTAGTAAATAACGAATAAGTGTAATTTGTTTAAAGTGAGGTAATGTAATGGATAATAAAATCGTATATGTCGTATCTGACTCTGTAGGAGAAACGGCTGATTTGGTTGTTCGAGCAGCAATGGGTCAATTCCCATTTGCTCCTGATATTAGACGTGTACCGTATGTAGAAGATACAGGGACGTTAAAAGAAGTGATTTCGATTGCTAAGAGCAATCAAGCGCTTATTTGTTTTACGTTAGTAAAACCTGACATGCGCCAGTATTTAGTGACAGAGGCTGCAAAAGAAGGTGTAGAGGCATATGATATTATCGGGCCTCTGATCGATCAAATTGAAGAAATTACAGGGCAAGTGCCGAGATATGAGCCAGGTGTTGTTCGTAGATTAGATGAAGAATACTTTAAAAAGATTGAAGCGATTGAGTTTGCGGTAAAATATGATGATGGTAGAGATGCACGTGGTATTTTGAAAGCAGATATCGTGCTAATTGGGATTTCGCGTACATCAAAAACGCCACTTTCTCAATATTTAGCTCATAACAAACGTTTGAAAGTTGCCAATGTACCACTCGTACCAGAAGTAGATCCGCCTGAAGAATTATATCAAGTGGCTAAAGAAAAATGCTTTGGTTTGAAAATTACACCAGAAAAGTTGAATCATATTCGAAAAGAGCGATTGAAATCACTTGGACTAAGTGACGGTGCAACATATGCCAATATTAATCGTATTAAAGAAGAAATTGATCACTTTGAGAATGTAGTTAGTAAAATAAATTGTCAAGTAATTGATGTATCGAACAAAGCGATTGAAGAAACAGCTAACATTATTGTGAATGCAGTGCAAAACCAAAAAATGTTTTAGCACATTTACCAAAGGTGAATGTGCTTTTTTCGCTCGTGAGAAAAGCAGTGCCTGCTGATTTCGTAATAGATGATAGCGGAGTGGTTATACTTATATTCTTCCCTCTTTTTATTATGTTACAGGCAGGGTTTCGTTATCCTAAAATAGAAGATGAAAAAATAAAGGGATATGTAGCGTAGTTGAAGAAAATATATTATAATAAAAAATTGTGATAAAAACCTATATTTTACGTTTAGACTTTAATTTTTCAGAATAAACTAGGGATAGGATTTACGAAAAGACATGTAATTACGTTAAATCGACAAAATCTATACAAGAAAACGCACATTATGGAAGGATTCGCAGAAGGGATGTAGAATACAGAAATATGCAAAACATCAATATGGTATTAGTTGATGCAAATGCACATACTGTGAATGCTGAAAATTGTGCAAGTTGGGACGAAATTTCATGTCGAAATTTTGTTTGTCACATCATATGCTCATCGTTTAAGGAAGCGGCAAGGGAATTTGGATCTATGTAGATGCTGAAAAAGTGCAAGATGACATTTATAAATGTATCAACATGTAAAAGAAACAGATCTCGTGATCACATAGGATAGGGCGCTTGCTAGTCTTCTTGTGAAAAGGTGCATATGTATTGTCTCAAAGAAGATGCATTTGTAACAGATGAGCAAATGGATACAATTTTATATAGTAGGTACGTATCTGCGAAGTTACGCAGAAAAGGTCTGAAAAATCGCTTGATAACGTGATCGGCAACACTTTCTAATAAGTTTAGAAAAAATATTGTCGAATTATAAAGGAATTTTTTAATTTATATCGAATACAAAATACGACACGGAGATGGATTTATGGGGAACAGAATTCCCGAAGAAGTTGTTGAACAGATTCGGACGTCATCCGATATTGTCGAAGTAATTGGTGAATACGTTCAACTTAGAAAACAGGGGCGTAACTATTTCGGCCTTTGTCCGTTTCATGGTGAGAATTCTCCTTCATTTTCTGTTTCATCTGATAAGCAAATTTTTCATTGCTTCGGATGTGGAGAAGGTGGAAATGTATTTTCTTTTCTAATGAAAATGGAAGGACTGGCTTTTACCGAGGCTGTTCAAAAGCTAGGTGAAAGAAATGGAATTGCGGTTGCAGGGTATACATCAGGGCAAGGACAACAAGAAGACATATCTGATGACACTGTCATCATGCAACAGGCTCATGAACTTTTGAAAAAGTATTATCACCATTTATTAGTAAATACAGAAGAAGGAAATGAAGCACTTTTGTATTTGTTAAAACGTGGTATTACAAAAGAGATGATTGAGAAGTTTGAAATTGGTTATGCATCACCTGCTTGGGATGCAGCGACGAAAATTTTACAAAAAAGAGGTTTATCGCTGTCTAGTATGGAACAAGCTGGTCTTCTCATAAGAAGCGAGAAAGATGGTAGTCATTATGATCGCTTCCGTGGAAGAGTTATGTTTCCGATCTATACGTTACAAGGTAAAGTGATAGCGTTTAGTGGAAGGGCATTAGGAGACGATACTCCGAAATATTTAAATAGCCCAGAAACACCAATTTTTCACAAAAGTAAATTGTTGTATAACTTCCACCAAGCAAGGCCGTTTATTAGAAAACGTGGACAAGTGGTTCTTTTTGAAGGATATGCTGACGTACTAGCTGCGGTGAAAAGTGGTGTGGAAGAAGCTGTTGCGACAATGGGGACAGCTTTAACTGAAGAACAAGCAAAACTTCTGCGACGTAACGTTGAAACTGTTGTTCTTTGCTATGATGGTGATAAAGCAGGGCGAGAAGCAACGATGAAAGCTGGGCAATTATTGTTGCAAGTTGGTTGCCAAGTGAAAGTTACATCCTTGCCAGATAAGCTTGATCCTGATGAATATGTGCAACAATATGGGACAACTGCTTTTGAAAATCTTGTGAAATCAAGTATAAGTTTTGTTGGTTTTAAAATAAATTATTTGCGTTTAGGGAAAAATTTGCAAGATGAGTCTGGCAAAGAAGAGTATGTGAAAAGTGTTTTAAAAGAGTTATCGTTGTTACAAGATGCGATGCAGGCAGAATCATATTTGAAGTCATTATCGCAAGAATTTTCGTATTCAATGGAAACACTTTTGAATCAATTGCACCAATATCGCAAAGAACAAAAGGTACAGCAAAAACAAGTAAAGCAGGTTTCTAAGCCGTCTCAAATTGTTCAAACAAAACCAAAGTTAACAGGTTTTGAAAGGGCAGAAAGAGAAATTATTTACCATATGTTGCAAAGTCCAGAAGTGGCCGTTCGTATGGAATCACACATAGAAGATTTTCATACAGAAGAACATAAAGGGATTTTATATGAACTATACGCATATTATGAAAAGGGAAATGAACCTTCAGTCGGAACATTTTTAAGTTGGCTCTCTGATGAAAAGTTGAAAAATATTATTACTGATATTTCGACGGATGAATTTATTAATCCAGAATACACAGAAGAAGTGTTACAAGGCCATTTGGAGACGCTTAGACGTCATCAAGAAAAACTTGAAAAGATGGAAATCATCTTCAAGATAAAACAAATGGAAAAAACAGATCCTGTAGAGGCTGCTAAATATTATGTAGCATATTTACAAAATCAAAAAGCGAGAAAATAGCTTTTTTGATAAATTTTTAGTATAATGAATGTTTGTATCTCGCGTAAGGAGGGGAACAGATGGCTGACAAACCAGCTCGTTCTAAACAAATTGAAACTGAAATGACCCTTGAGCAAGTGAAAGAACAACTCACTGAGCTCGGAAAAAAACGTGGCGTTCTTACATATGAAGAGATTGCAGAACGCATGAATGGATTTGAAATTGAATCCGATCAAATGGATGAATACTATGAATATTTAGGTGAACAAGGGATTGACTTAGTTGGCGACAATGACAACGACGAAGGCCCTAATAATCGCCAAATAGCAAAATCGGAAGAAGAATTCGACCTCAATGATTTAAGTGTACCACCAGGGGTTAAAATCAACGATCCCGTTCGTATGTATTTAAAAGAAATTGGTCGTGTAGATTTACTATCTGCAGAAGAAGAAATTCGACTTGCAACGCGTATTGAAGAAGGCGATGAAGAAGCGAAACGTCGTCTTGCAGAAGCAAACTTACGTCTTGTAGTAAGTATTGCAAAGCGCTACGTGGGCCGTGGTATGCTTTTCTTAGACTTAATCCAAGAAGGGAATATGGGTCTAATTAAAGCGGTTGAAAAGTTCGACTATCGTAAAGGTTTCAAATTTAGTACGTATGCAACTTGGTGGATTCGCCAAGCAATTACACGTGCGATTGCAGACCAAGCAAGAACAATTCGTATCCCAGTTCATATGGTTGAAACGATTAATAAGTTAATTCGTGTACAACGTCAATTATTACAAGATTTAGGACGCGAACCATCTCCTGAAGAGATTGGTGAAGAAATGGATCTTGCTCCAGAAAAAGTACGCGAAATCTTAAAAATTGCACAGGAGCCAGTTTCTCTTGAAACACCAATTGGTGAAGAAGATGACTCCCATTTAGGTGATTTCATTGAAGACCAAGAAGCAACATCGCCTGCGGACCATGCAGCGTATGAATTGCTAAAAGAACAGTTAGAAGATGTGTTAGATACACTAACAGATCGTGAAGAAAATGTTCTACGTCTTCGTTTTGGTTTAGATGATGGACGAACTCGTACGCTTGAAGAAGTTGGGAAAGTATTCGGCGTAACGAGAGAACGTATCCGTCAAATTGAAGCAAAAGCACTTCGTAAATTAAGACATCCAAGCCGTAGTAAGCGTCTTAAGGATTTCTTAGAATAGGCTACCTTTAAGTTTACTTCACCTTTGTGAAGTAAACTTTTTTATTTTGTTAATTTTTGTTAAACTTTAGCTGTCGGCAACGATTACAATTTCTTGTAATTTATTTTACAGAATTGTCTTTTGATTTGCAAATGCTCATTTTTCGATTTTTCGATTAATTTTGTTTATTCTATACAAAAATATATGTAGAAAAGTGAAAAATATGATGAGAAACGTTAATAATTATCGAAATAATAAGCAATATGACAATAAAAAACAATAAACTGAATTTATGGAATATTTTTAACGATTAGTAGTTTACTCTTTTCTGATAGAGCGTTTTCAAGTACAATGGAAATGACTGAATCATCTAACTATTTAGGGGTATAGAGGGGGGAGAAGAGATATGAAACGTAATCCGCTGATTCCGTTCGCTCTTATTGCAGCATTAGGTATTATCGTTATGTTTGTATTTTCATTTCAGGGGCTAAATAAATCTAAAGAGTTAGCTGATGCAAAAAATGGCGGGAAGCCAGCACAAACAGCATCAAAGCCAGAGGATATTGTGAAGCAAAGCTGTACGAGCTGCCACGGTGATCAATTACAAGGGGCAGTAGGGCCTAATTTGCAAAAAATTGGTGGGAAACTTTCAAAAGATGAAATTAAAGAAATTCTTTCGAAAGGTAAAGGCAATATGCCACCAAATATAGTTCCAGCTGATCAAGCTGCTAAAGTAGCTGATTGGTTATCGAAGAAAAAATAAAGTTCCGTATGACAAGCCTTTTGCTTAAGCAAAAGGCTTGTTTTTCTATATTTTCTAAAATACGATAAATGATAGAGAAGTGAATTGTTGTTATGGGCTTGCAACAACTACTATAAATTCATTATCATGGAGACAGACTGACAAGAGAAGGAGTAATGGAAATACATGAATGAAGTAAAGCTTTCAAGACGATTAGAAGAAGTTGTGCGTGAAATACCAGTAGGATCTACAGTTGCTGATATTGGATCAGATCATGCGTATTTACCGTGTTATACAATTATAAATAATATTGCTACAAAAGCAGTTGCAGGAGAGGTTGTAGAGGGGCCATTTCGCTCTGCACAAGCAACTGTAGCTGAAAGTGGCTTACAAGATAAAGTAGATGTGCGTAAAGGGAATGGATTAGCTGTTATCACGCCAGGAGAAGTAGATGTAATTACGGTTGCCGGAATGGGCGGAGCGTTAATTCGTGACATTTTAGAAAGTGGTAAAGAAAAGTTAGAAGGTGTAACGCGTTTAATTTTACAGCCGAATATTGCAGCACATCACATTCGTGAATGGTTTATTGAGAATGGATGGGAGCTTATCCATGAAAAAATCGTAAAAGAAGATGGGAAAATTTACGAGATTTTAGTAGGAGAGCGAGGAAACATCGCGTCGCCTTATTCTGAAAATAAACAAGCTGAATTGTTTATGGGACCATTTTTAATAAAAGAAAAAAGTGAAGCTTTCGTTGAAAAATGGGAAGGGGAATTGAAAAACTTCCAAAATATTTTAAAGCAGTTAGAACGTGCGACTGATTCTGAAGAAACAAAAGCGAAGCGTGCGGAAGTAGAAGCGAAAATGAAAATGATAGGGGAGGTTTTATCATGAGTAAAATTCCAAATGGCCATGAAATTATTTCTTTATTTGAAAGTATGTATCCAAAGCATTTGGCGATGGAAGGAGATAAGATTGGCCTGCAGATTGGGGCGCTTAATAAACCCGTGCAGCACGTATTAATTGCGTTGGATGTAACGGAAGAAGTGGTAGAGGAAGCAATTCAATTAGGAGCGAATGTCATTATTGCACATCACCCTTTAATTTTTAATCCGTTAAAAGCGATTCATACAGACAAGGCATATGGAAAAATTATTGAAAAGTGTATTAAAAATGATATTGCAATCTATGCAGCGCATACAAATGTGGATGTTGCTAAGGGCGGGGTAAATGATTTACTTGCTGAGGCGCTAGGATTGCAAAATACAGAAGTTTTGGCACCAACATATGCAGAAGAAATGAAAAAGGTTGTTGTGTTTGTGCCAAAAACGCATGCAGAAGAAGTACGAAAAGTATTAGGAGACGCAGGTGCTGGTCATATCGGCAATTATAGCCACTGTACGTTTAGTAGCGAGGGTACAGGTACGTTTGTACCTCAAGAGGGGACAAATCCTTATATCGGGGAAACTGGACAGTTAGAGCGCGTAGAAGAAGTGCGAATCGAAACGATTATTCCAGCTTCACTACAACGAAAAGTGATTAAAGCAATGGTAACAGCACATCCATATGAAGAAGTAGCCTATGATGTGTATCCACTTGATAACAAAGTTGAAACGTTAGGGCTTGGAAAAATAGGGTATTTACAAGAAGAAATGACACTTGGACAGTTTGCGGAACATGTAAAGCAATCATTAGATGTAAAGGGTGCGCGAGTTGTTGGGAAATTAGATGATAAAGTGCGCAAAGTAGCTGTACTTGGTGGCGATGGTAACAAATACATCAATCAAGCTAAATTTAAAGGTGCGGATGTATATGTAACAGGTGACATGTATTATCATGTTGCCCATGATGCGATGATGCTCGGTTTAAATATAGTTGACCCAGGACATAACGTTGAAAAGGTAATGAAGCAAGGTGTACAAAAGCAATTACAAGAAAAAGCAGATGCAAAGAAACTGAATGTACATATTCATGCTTCGCAATTACATACAGATCCATTTACATTTGTATAAGAAAAATAAAAACCGTTGCTCATGAAGGCAACGGTTTTTATTATTGTTCTTTTTTCACTTTTACACGAGGTAATATTTTTTGTAACGGTACTTTTCGAACTCTTTCCCATGTAGCAGGATTCATTGGGTCATATTGCTCTAAGAAAGCGATAACCTCTTTTGTAATTGGAGTTGGAGTAGAAGCACCTGCTGTAACAGCTACGTTTTCTACACCTTGTAGCCATTCTAATTTGATTTCACTTACGTCTGCAACGCGGTATGCTTTCGTACCAGCGATTTCTTGTGATACTTGTGCTAAACGGTTTGAGTTGTTACTTTTCGGATCACCGACAACAATTGTTAAGTCTGCAACATCAGCTTGCTTAGCAACGGCTTCTTGGCGAACTTGAGTTGCTAAACAAATTTCCTTATGGAATTCTGCTGTTGGGAATTTTTTCTGAATGTCCTCCATTAAATGTTGAACATCCCATTGGCTCATCGTTGTTTGATTTGTAACTAAAATTTTATCCGTTGGAATTTCTAATGTTTTTAAATCATCAGCTCTTTCAATTAGATGAACGATATCAGGTGCAATACCAACTGCGCCTTCTGGTTCTGGATGATTTTTTTTGCCGATATAAATGACATGGTAACCTTCAGCTTTCTTTGCCTCAATAAGGTCATGTGTTTTTGTGACATCTGGGCAAGTGGCATCGATTGTTGTTAAACCTTTTTCTTTTGCACGTTGTTTAACTTCTGGAGAAACACCGTGTGCAGTAAAAATAACAGTACCAGAATCGATTTTATCTAAAATGTCTAATCGACTTGGGCCGTCTAATGTGATGATACCATCTTCTTCGAATGCATCTGTTACATGTTTGTTGTGAACAATCATACCTAAAATATAAATAGGTCTTGGTAATGATGTATCTAATGCGGCGTTACGTGCAATAACCATCGCGTCCACAACACCGTAGCAATAACCACGAGGGGAAATTTTAACAATTTTCATATGAGTAATCCTCTCCTTCTAAACAAGGGATACTTTTGTGCATAGTCTTTTACATTATAAAGGAGGAGTGAATAGAAAACAAAGGATTGTTACACATATAGTTTTGGTTTTGTTGCTATTTTTTGAACGGGCCCCTCTTGCACCTCTTTTTCTATGACCGGCTCGATCATTATTTTTTTTCTTTTTCTTTTTTTCGGAGAAGGAGGTGGAGTTGCTACCTCAACCTTCTCTGTTACGTCTTCAGTTTGATCTTCGGTTTGATCTTCTTCCGTACTTTTTCCAGAGGTGAGGATTTTAACAATGCTTGGTAGGTTACGCATAATGGGACCGTATTGTTCGACGACAGGGCTTACAGATTGAACGACTTGGGATACTTTTTCGATATTGTTTATCATATTAGTTGGATTCGAAATTAAATTTGAAATAAAGCTACCGATGCCGCTGCTTGATGCGGCTGTAGTTTCTGCACCACCTCGCGTTTCATTTGATTCATACATTTGAGGGGGGAACATTCGCTCTGGATGCTGCTGCATATAAGGTTGATATTGTGGTGAGTATTGTGGTGAGTATTGCTGTGAGTATTGTTGTTGGTATTGTGGTTGATATTGCTGTCGATACTGGGGCGGCGGTTGCTGGTGCATCATTGGCGGTCCTTCCATTTGTCGATAAGGCGGAACCATTTGCATGTAAGGTTCGGTTGGATCGTGTTTTTTAAAGAGTTTAGCAAGGAATCCTTTCTTTTTTTGTGCCATCGGTGGTAGTTGTGGAATTGGATATGGTGTATAAGGTTGCTGCCCTGGATTCGGATACATTTGCCTTGTAGGGGATTTTGGAAACATGTGACAAATCCTCCTTTCTTCAATTAGGTATATACACATACACTATGCAATAAGAGGCAAGAAGGTTAGTTTTTGAAGTAAAAACCTAAACTAAAGATGGATTTTACTTGTAGATTTCGATATAATGTAGACTTGACTGATTTGTGCGCGCAGTAGAAATTTAGAAAGAAGGTGTAACTTATGACACAACAAACTTTTACACAGTATGATTTTAAACCATTTTTAATAGATGCAGTTCGTGAACTACGCTTTACAGAGCCGACAGGAATTCAACAGAAAATTTTCCCGGTCGTGAAAAAAGGTGTAAGTGTAATTGGACAATCCCAAACAGGTTCTGGGAAAACACATGCATACTTACTTCCTACATTGAACAGAATTAATGCAAGTCGTGAAGAAGTACAACTTGTTATTACAGCGCCTACTCGTGAGTTAGCACAACAAATTTACGAAGAAATCGTGAAATTAACAAAGTTCTGTGCGGAAGATCAAATGATCACAGCACGTTGTTTAATTGGTGGAACTGATAAACAACGATCAATTGAAAAGTTGAAAAAACAACCTCATATTGTAGTTGGAACACCAGGACGTATTAAAGATTTAGTGGAAGAGCAAGCACTATTTGTTCATAAAGCAAATACTATTATTGTCGATGAAGCAGACTTAATGCTTGATATGGGATTCATTCATGATGTAGACAAAATTGCAGCACGCATGCCTAAAAACTTGCAAATGTTAGTTTTCTCTGCAACAATTCCTCAAAAACTAAAGCCGTTTCTGAAGAAATATATGGAGAATCCAGAGCATATTCATATCAATCCAAAACAAGTTGCGGCTGGAAATATTGAGCATTATTTAGTGCCTTCTAAACACCGTAACAAAATCGATTTAGTGAACAAAATGTTGCTACAATTTAAACCGTATTTAGCAGTTGTTTTCACGAATACGAAGAAGATGGCGGATCAGGTTGCTGACGGATTAATGGAACGTGGCTTAAAAGTTGGACGAATTCATGGAGATTTATCACCGCGTGACCGTAAAAAAATGATGAAACAAATTCGTGACCTTGAATTCCAATATATTGTTGCAACTGATTTAGCAGCACGTGGTATTGATATTGAAGGGATTAGTCATGTTATTAACTACGAACTTCCATCAGATTTAGATTTCTTCGTTCACCGTGTTGGAAGAACGGCACGTGCAGGGCATTCAGGTATTGCAGTGACGATTTACGATCCAGCGAACGAAGAAGCGTTAGATAGTTTAGAAAAACAACGTCATATTGAGTTCAAGCATGTAGATTTACGCGGAGATGAGTGGGCGGATTTAGGTGAACGCCGTCGTCGTAAGAGTCGTAAAAAACCAAATGATGAAATGGATGTTATGGCAACAAAAGTTGTTAAAAAGCCGAAAAAGGTAAAACCAAATTATAAACGTAAACTTGCAACAGAACGTGACAAAGTGAAAAGAAAATATAGCAATAAAAAAAGATAAGGGATTTCCCTTATCTTTTTTTATCCCGCTATTTATGGAGATAATAATCAGTGGAGAATGGAAAAAACAATTCACTACATATTTCTACAAATTATGCTATCATTATATCTATTGTATATTGAAGAGGTGATTGTATGTTAAAGATTGGATCTCATGTTTCCATGAGTGGTAAGAAAATGTTATTAGCAGCAAGTGAAGAGGCTGTTTCATACGGTGCAACAACGTTTATGATTTATACAGGTGCACCGCAAAATACAAGAAGAAAACCAATTGAGGAATTGAACATAGAAGCAGGAAGAAAACATATGGAACTAAACGGTATTGAGGAAATTATTGTACATGCGCCATATATTATTAATGTCGGAAATACGACGAAACCAGAAACATTCCAATTAGGTGTAGACTTCCTTCGCATGGAAATCGAAAGGACATCGGCATTAGGTGTAGCGAAACAAATCGTTCTTCACCCAGGTGCGCACGTTGGTGCAGGAGCAGATGCTGGTATTCAACAAATTATTAAAGGGCTGAATGAAGTATTAACGCCAGACCAGACGGTTAACATCGCGTTAGAAACGATGGCAGGTAAAGGGACAGAATGCGGCCGTAGCTTTGAAGAAATTGCAAAGATAATTGACGGTGTAACATATAATGAAAAACTATCCGTATGCTTTGACACGTGTCATACGCACGATGCAGGATACGATATCGTAAATGACTTTGACGGTGTATTAAATGAGTTTGATAAGACTGTTGGTATTGATCGCTTACAAGTACTTCATATTAATGATAGTAAAAATGTACGCGGCGCAGGAAAGGACCGTCATGAAAATATCGGTTTCGGTCATATCGGTTATAAAGCGTTGCATTATATTGTGCATCATCCGCAATTAATGCACGTACCAAAAATTCTGGAAACGCCATATGTAGGTGAAGATAAAAAGGACAAGAAGCCGCCATATAAATTAGAAATCGAAATGCTGAAAAATGGTACTTTTGATGAAGGACTTCTTGAGAAAATTAAAGCGCAATAAGAAATAAGGAGGGGAAAATCCCCTCCTTATTTTAGTAGTTGCTGAAATAAAGTATTTACTTGTTGAGCAGTAGCGGGCGAGGTTACTTGGGCTATTTGTTTTAAGAGCGCTAGTCGTTCGTCATTATCGTAAATGTTAATATTCTTTCCTTTCATAAGTCCAACAATTTGATCAGCTTGTGCAGTCGTAATTGGAACGTCATATTCTTTACTATATTTCAATAATTCCTTTGTAGAAATATGATTTAACTTTTTATTTACAAGTTGTTTAATGAGGTTCATCGAGTTATCCTCCTTCACACGTTCTTCTATCGAAATATATGAGTACGTAGCTTGTACATATTCGTATAGAGCTTCTTTTTTCATGAGAAAAAGAAGCGTATGTTATAATATAAGGACAAAACTATAGAAAAAGAGTATAAGGGAGGACTTATGGAGCAGAAGCAACATCGAAAAGAAAGTGTTATCCATCTTATTTATCGTTTAGTTATGATTATTTTTGGGGCAGCATGCGCAGCGGTAGCAATTGAACTATTCTTAATGCCAAATAAAATTATTGATGGTGGAATTATTGGTATTTCTCTTATATTAGATTATCTTACTCCTAATATTTGGTGGTTAAGTTTTTCTACCTTAGTCGTTATCCTCAATATCCCATTTATGTATTCGGGTTATAAGCAAATCGGAAAAACATTCATGTTATCTTCGGCATTCGGTATTGTAGCTTTAGCGTTTATTGAATCAACGTTACATGCTGTTCCGCCATTTACAACAGAGCCGATTTTAGCGACAGTGTTTGGTGGTCTTATTTTAGGTCTTGGTGTAGGGCTCGTTATTCGTCACGGTGGATCAATGGACGGAACAGAAATTATGGGTATTTTATTAACGAAGAAATTACCTTTCTCCGTTGGCGAATTTGTAATGTTTGTGAACTTATTTATTTTTGCATGGGCAGCATTTGTATTTGGTGTGGAACAAGCTATGTATTCTGTCATGACGTACTATATCGCATTCAAAACCATTGATACAGTCATTCAAGGTTTAGATGAAACGAAAGCAGTTTTAATTGTATCAGATCAATATGAGGAAGTATCAAATGCGATTTTGCATCGTCTTGGCCGTGGAACTACAAAACTTGTAGCGAAAGGCGGTTACACGGATAAGGAAAAAGAAGTGATTTATGCAGTTGTAACGCGTCTGGAAGTGACAAAGTTAAAATCAATTGTGTATGAAATTGATGCGAATGCGTTTGTTACAATTATGAGTACACAAGAGACAAATGGTGGTAAGTTTAAATCGGCTATTCACTAAAAATATATCGAGTAATAGCTCTCGCCAATTGGAAATGGGATGGACTCATTTAATTAAACTTCCACTTTATAGAGATATTTTTTGAAAGCAGAGAATTTTTCTCTGCTTTTTGTTATAATAATAAGGTTTCTTGAAAAAGTAGATATATTTTAGGCAGATTGGTTTACAACTATAATAAGCTATACTATAATTCAAATAGATATAAATCGGAATCATTCTGAATTAAAATAGGTGAGATGCTATGAATAATATATTAGAAATAGAAGGACTGTCATTTCGATATGAAGATCGAAATGTGTTAGAAGATATTAATTTGCAAGTTCCGAAGGGAGCTTTTTTAGGTTTAGTTGGACCAAATGGTTCTGGGAAATCAACGTTGCTAAAATGCTTATTAGGCGTTTTAAAGCCAAAACAGGGAAGTATTCGTTTGTTTGGTGTTGATAGTAAGAAGTTTAAAGAATGGAACAAAGTTGGTTATGTGTCGCAAAAGGCAAATAGCTTTAATTCTGGTTTTCCGGCAACTGTGTTTGAAGTTGTGTCAATGGGACTCGTTTCGAAAAAAGGGCTATTTCGCTTTTTCACGAAAAGCGATAAGGAAAAGGTAGAAAAAGCGATTGCTGATGTAGGAATGAGTGAGTTTCAAGGGCGCAATATCGGAGAACTTTCTGGTGGACAACAACAGCGTGTATTTATTGCTCGTGCGCTCGTTAGTGATCCTGAATTACTTATTTTGGACGAGCCTACTGTTGGAATCGATGTGAAGAATGTAGAAAGTTTTTATGAGATATTAGAGGATTTAAACAAGAGGTTAGGAATCACATTAATTCTCGTTACGCATGATATGGGAGCTGTTACCGAGAAAGTAACACATGTTGCATGCCTAAACCAACATTTACATTTCCATGGAAATGTAGAGAAGTTCCGAGAGTTAGAAGATGCGGAAATGTCCGTCTTATATGGACATCATGTTCATCGTTTAGAACACGAGCATGAGCATCACGGGAGGATATAATGATACAAGATTTTTTACAATATGACTTTTTACGTAACTCTTTATATGCAGGGATTTTAATAGGACTTGTTGCGCCACTTATCGGTGTATTTGTTGTCATTCGCCGTATGTCGCTTATTGCAGATGCATTAAGCCACGTAACATTATCGGGTATTGCTGCAAGTTTACTACTAGAAAAAACAATTTTCACAGGGGGATTTTTAAATCCGTTATATATGGGAATGATTTTTTCTATTGGTGGAGCGTTACTTATTGAAAAATTACGTACTGTATATAAACATTATCAAGAATTAGCAATTCCGATTATTCTTTCAGCAGGAATGGGGATTGGCGTTATTTTTATTTCACTTGCAAATGGATTTAACACAGATTTATTTAGTTACTTATTTGGTAGTGTAAGTGCTGTAACAAGTACGGATTTAATAATCATTGGTATTGTAGCAATTGCTGTTATTGTAACGATTACTTTATTATACAAAGAGTTATTTTTACTATCGTTTGATGAGGAGTACGCTGTATCAACTGGTTTGAGTGCAAAGTGGATTCACTTTATTTTCATTATATTGGTTGCGCTTGTCATTGCGGTATCAATGCGTGTAGTAGGGGTTCTTCTCGTATCATCATTAATGACGTTACCAGTTGCAGCAAGTATTCGTATTGCGAATGGATTTAAACAAACAATTTTCTTCTCCATTTTATTTGGTGAAATTGCAGTAATTGGTGGAATGTTTGCTTCGTATCAACTTGATTTAGCACCAGGTGGTACAATTGTTATGATAGCGGTTCTTATTTTAATTGGTGCGATTTTATGGAAAAAGAAAAAAACTGCATAAAGTAGGGATAGATATGAATCTAACAGAAGCTTTACGCCTAATGAAAGATAAAGGATACAAACATACTGGGAAAAGAGAAGAGATGCTTAGGTTATTTGCAGCTCACAATCGTTATTTAACGGCGAAAGACGTTTTAGAGCATATGAAGGATGATTATCCAGGTCTTAGCTTTGACACGATTTATCGTAACTTAACGGTGTTTGCTGAAATCGGTGTTTTAGAACAGACGGAATTAAACGGTGAAAAACATTTTCGTTTTACATGTTCTATTATGGAACATCATCATCATTTTATTTGTTTAGATTGCGGAGGGACGAAAGAGATTACTTCTTGCCCGATGGATTTTATGAATAAAGATTTTAACGGTTATGAAGTAACTGGTCATAAGTTTGAAATATACGGCCGTTGTCCAAAATGTGCAAAGTAAAAGCTCGTCAGTTATGTAACTGACGAGCTTTTTTACGTAGAAAAGAAGGTTGCTCACAAATATTGTGGCAACCTTCTTTTTATTGTTCTTGTGTTTCTTTTTCTTTTTCTCGTTCAGCAGCCATTTCAGCAGCAATTACGTCGATTTCTTTTTTCAGTTCTTCTACCATTATTTCTTCTGGTACTTTACGAACGACTTGCCCTTTACGGAATAATAGTCCTTCTCCACGTGCGCCGGCAATGCCGATATCAGCTTCACGAGCTTCACCAGGACCATTTACAGCGCAGCCAAGTACTGCAACTTTAATTGGTACTTGTAGTGTAGAGATATATTCTTCCACTTCATTAGCGATACTAATTAAATCAATTTCAATACGACCGCAAGTTGGACAAGAAATAAGTGTTGCTGCATTAGATGCAAGGCCGAATGACTTTAATAGTTCACGCGCAACTTTTACTTCTTCAACTGGATCAGCACTTAATGAAATACGTAGTGTATTTCCGATGCCTTTACTTAAGATTGCTCCAAGACCAGCGGCACTTTTTACAGTTCCAGCAAATAACGTTCCAGATTCTGTAATACCTAAATGTAATGGGTAATCAAAAGCACGTGCAGCTTTTTCGTATGCTTCAATTGCTAAGTTAACATCAGAGGCTTTCATAGATACGATAATATCATGGAAATCTAAGTCCTCTAAAATTTTAATGTGATGTAGGGCGCTCTCAACCATACCATCTGCAGTTGGGTATCCGTACTTTTCTAAAATGTGACGCTCTAATGAACCTGCGTTTACACCGATACGGATTGGAATACCGCGTTCTTTTGCTGCATTTACAACAGCTTCTACTTTATGGCGACGACCAATGTTACCTGGATTGATACGTACTTTATCAATGCCACCTTCAATTGCTTTTAAAGCAAGGCGATAATCAAAATGAATATCAGCAACAAGTGGAATGTTGATTTGTTTTTTAATATCAGCAATAGCATTTGCTGCGCGTTCGTCTGGAACAGCAACACGCACGACTTGACAGCCAGCTTCTTCTAAACGTTTAATTTCAGCAACTGTTGCCTCAACATCATGTGTTTTTGTTGTTGTCATACTTTGTATAATTAATTCATTATTACCGCCAATTGTTAAATTACCGACTTTAACTGGACGTGTTTTTGTACGATGAGTCATTTCATTCACGAATAGATCGCTCTCCTTATAAAAGAAGTTTCTTATTTAGTCCCTTATATCAATGAAAGTATACGTGATACAGGGCTATAGAAACCGAAGTGCTCGGTTTCACTTTTACTATTGTATCAGCGCCTTTATGTAATTGACAAGGATTAAGTGATTGCTTATTGATATAACGGGAATTTATAAGACTTTCCAAGTTGTATTTTTGTAGCGGATGTATTTTTATTTAATTGTTTAAAATCATCAATTACTTTTTCGATAGAAGGAATTTTCTTCTTATTAATTGCTTCTGTAATGGAAAGAACCGTATCACCTGTTTTGACTTCGATTGTTTTATAAGTGACATCTGTTTCTTTTTCCGCTTTGTTCTCTTTCTTTTGTTTCGTATCTGTACTTTCTTTTTTTATCGTTTCGGCCGCATTTGTCTTTTTATATGAACTTAACATCGGTAAAGTGCCGATTTTTATATCGTAATAAAATATATAACCAAGAACAAGCACGAATAAGAATATACCTAATCTTTTCATATTCTTCACTCCTTTGCTAGGAATATATGCTTGTCCAAAAAAAAAATGCCTATTTAGGCATTTTTTTCGTTCGGTTTTGGAACTTCTTTAATTGTTAAATATAGGACAATTAAAACAACTGCGATATAAATGAATGTTGAACCAGGTACAACGATTTTGAATAAATCCATAATCATAAAGAAGATTGTTGGAATTGTGTAGCTGTAAGCAGTTAACGTCCATACTTGCTTATAAGATAATTTACGTTGACCACTCATAGCAGAACCGATAAACGCAAGTAAAGTAATTCCTAAGAAAGTAATAAACAGTTGGAATAGGTATACTAACACGCCAATAACTGCTAATAAAATTGGATAAATACTATCGAATACAGAAATAAAATCTTGCAAATCTTTCTTCTCAAGAGATGTCCCTAATAAATCATTGTAGGAGTATGTTTGTGTTTGACCATTTCCTATAGAAACTACTTTATCTTTTAAAATAAATAAACCAGTTTTATTCTGATATTTTTCTATATCTGTTGTGTTTGGGTCAAATACGAAAAGGGCATCTCCCTCTTCTTTTTGAATAGGTTGCTCAATATCAGCTTTTAGTTCACCATTTTCGATTTTAAAATCAGGTAAATCTTTTTCAATTGCTTGATTTACCATAGTAACACTATCTTGGATAAAGCTACCGTAAAAGAATGTTCTTGGAATAGTAGTGATTAGACAAAGTAGCATAATATACAAAATTGTTTTTCCGATTTTTTGAAAACGGAATAACGCCATATCTTTAGGCGAATATACGCTTTTGGCTAATTGGGTAAATATGGACATAGATTCACTTCCTTTATGTATGTATAAAATCATTGTAACGTAGGAATCTAAGGAATCTCAAGATATATTATATTTACATATAGTGGAGATAACTAAATTTCTTTTTATTAATTTTCTTCTTTTAAACGAGAAAAATACAATTGACACTTTTCTTTTTTATATGGTAAATTTATCTTACATTTCTTAAAGAATATATCCGATAGGAATTCCTTTATTTGATGTATTGTTACATACATAATTGTGGACCCTTAGCTCAGCTGGTTAGAGCAGACGGCTCATAACCGTCCGGTCGTAGGTTCGAGTCCTACAGGGTCCATATCCATTTCACATGTTTATTATGTCAGCAGGAAGCTTCCTTGTAGAAGGGAGCTTTTTTTACGGAATATATGAGCATTTTAATTGAAAAGAAGTGGGAATTTTGCTACTTTAATGATAGCAAGACAATGTGATTTATTTGTTTGCACCCTATGGCAATTAGGGTAGAATGAAGTTGTATGTCACTTAAGTGGCAATACATAAACTGGGAGGAATATAACAATGGCAAAACACGAATTACCAAATTTACCTTATGCGTATGATGCTTTAGAGCCTCACTTTGACAAAGAAACAATGAACATCCATCATACAAAACATCATAACACGTACATCACAAACTTAAACGCTGCTTTAGAAGGTCATGCAGAATTAGCTGACAAAAGCGTAGAAGAATTAGTTGCAAACTTAAACGAAGTACCAGAAGCAATCCGTACAGCAGTACGTAACAATGGTGGCGGACATGCTAACCATACATTCTTCTGGACAATCTTATCTCCAAACGGCGGCGGACAACCAGTAGGCGAACTTGCAACTGCAATTGAAGCGAAATTCGGTAGCTTCGATGCATTCAAAGAAGAATTCGCAAAAGCTGGCGCAACTCGTTTCGGTTCTGGTTGGGCTTGGTTAGTAGTAAATAATGGTGAGTTAGAAGTAACAAGCACACCAAACCAAGATTCTCCTCTAACTGAAGGTAAAACTCCAGTTATCGGTTTAGATGTTTGGGAGCATGCTTACTACTTAAATTACCAAAACCGTCGTCCAGACTACATCGGTGCATTCTGGAACGTTGTAGATTGGAACGCTGCTGAAAAACGTTACCAAGAAGCAAAATAATTGTAATAACGATAGAAAAAGCTAGGAGAATGCTCCTAGCTTTTTTCTGTACTTTCCTTTTACATAATTGGGCTTGTCTTTGGAAGACTAGAACATGAAGTAAAGGAGAGTTGTGTATGAAGTGGAAACATGTAATTGGTGACGTTGAAGTGAATCGGGATTTAGTGTTATTACTCCTTATCGGAGGTTTATACACGCTCGCAATTTCTTTATCGAATACGTTTGTTAACATTTATTTATGGAAACAAACACAAAATTATGTGAATCTTGGCTTGTATAATTTGGCCAGCGTTGTATTGCAGCCTCTCACATTTCTTGTAGGTGGGAAATTAGCGAAGCGTATTGATCGCTCAATCTTGTTACGAATAGGTGTAGGCACGCTCGCGATTTTTTTTATCGTTGTTTTAGTAGCGGGGAAAAGCGCTTCTCACTATATTTTATTGATGGGGGCTCTTTTAGGAGTCGGATATGGTTTTTACTGGCTCGCGTTTAACTTATTAACATTTGAGATTACAGAACCAGAAACAAGAGATTTCTTTAACGGATTTCTTGGGCTTCTTACATCCTTCTCTGGCATGATTGGACCGATAGCAGCTGGATACACAATTTCACGTATGGAAAAGTGGAGTGGTTATACGGTTATATTCTTTCTTTCGTTACTGTTATTTGCAATTGCTGTCATTTTAAGCTTTTTTGTATCTAAGAGAGAATGTGAAGGACGATATGAAATTGTACAAGTATTGAAAGAGCGGCAAATTGATAAAAATTGGGGAAGAATTACACGTGCTCATTTTTTCCAAGGGTTGCGAGAGGGAACGTTTATTTTTGTTATTTCAGTGTACGTGTATTTAGCAACTGATAGCGAGCTTGCATTAGGGAAATATAGCTTAGTAAATTCGGCAGTATCATTTGTGTGTTACTATTTAGTCACTCGTATGTTAAAGAAGGAATGGCGGAAAAAAGCAATTTTGCTTGGAGGCATTATTTTATATGCTGTCGTATTTTTAGTTATATTCAACGTTACATACACAAAATTACTTATTTATGCAGCGTGTATCGCGATTGCATACCCCATATTACTCGTTCCGTACGGATCCATGACATATGATGTAATTGGTAGAGCGAAAAATGCGAGAGAGTGGCGAGTTGAGTATGTAGTTGTTCGGGAATTGTGGTTAAATGCAGGAAGAATTTGCTCGATTTTAAGTTTTTTATGTGCTGTACTATTCTTCCCTCCTGAAAAAAGTTTGCCGTACTTATTATGTATTTTAGGTGCAGGACATTTTCTTATTTATTTTGCAGTTAAAAATGTCAAATATAATGAGGGAAATGCGAGTAAAACAAGTGTTGTAACGCAAGGGACCACGCAGAATCAAACAGAACCAGAAGGTTAACTTCTCGGTTGTTTTATGCTAGAATAGAAAAAGATGTAAGACAGCAGTGAGGACACCTGTATGAAGGTGTCCCTTTCACATTACATAGCTGTTGGTAGAGGGGGTTTGTATGGGCAAGAAGCAGAAACAACAAAAGAAAAAGACTCACGTTCCTTTTCGGTTAAACGTGCTGTTTTTCTGCGTGTTTTTAATGTTCTCCGCGGTTATTGTAAGGCTTGGTTATGTACAAATTGTTCGCGGTGAGGAATATAAGAATGAAGTGGAGAGGAAAGAAAACTCGACGATAAGTAATCCTGTACCACGTGGGAAAATATTTGACCGTTATGGGCGAGCTGTAGTAGATAATGCAGCTGTACGTACGATTACATTTACAAAAATGAAAGGATCAACTGCAGAGGCTCGCTTAGAAACAGCGAAAAGGCTAGCAGATTTGATTGAGGTACCGACAGATAAATTAACAGATCGCGATAAAAAAGATTATTGGCTTGCTATTCATAAAGAGGAAGCGAAAGAAAAAATTACGAATAAAGATCGTCAAGATTTTAAAGATAAAAAAATTGACGATAAAGAATTAGATGAGCGTCAACGAAATCGCGTGACAGAAGAAGAAGTGAATCAATTATCCGCAAAAGATTTAGAAGTACTAGCGATTAAAAGCAAAATGGACGGCGGATATGCAATGACACCACAAGTCATTAAGAAGGATGCTACAGAACAGGAATATGCGATTATTAGTGAAAATCTAGCAACATTACCGGGTGTAGATACGAATGTTGATTGGGATCGAAAATACGTTTATGATGATTTGTTCCGAAGTGTACTTGGCGGGGTGTCAACGTCTGATGAAGGTTTACCGAGAGAAAGACTAGATTACTATCTTGTTCGTGATTATAATCGAAATGACCGCGTAGGGAAAAGTTATCTTGAGCAGCAATATGAAGATAGTTTGCACGGTAATAAAGCGGAAGTGAGAAATATTACAGATAAAAACGGTAATATTTTAGAAACGATTAATGTATCAAAAGGACAAAGTGGTAACGATCTAAATTTAACAATTGATATGGAATTACAAAAGCGTGTAGAAGAAATTATCACGAAAAATTTATTGAGATATAAAGGGGGACAACCTCTTTTAGATCGTGCATTCGTTGTAATGATGAATCCAAAAAATGGTGAAGTTTTATCTATGGCAGGGAAACAGTTAGTGGAAGAAAATGGCGAAACGAAAGTGCAAGATTTCGCATTAGGAACGATGACAAGCTCTTATCCGATGGGATCAACTGTAAAAGGTGCGACAGTACTTACAGGATATCAAACAGGTGCAATTCAACCGGGTTCAGTTCAACTTGACGAACCAATTAGATTAAAGGGAACGCCACAAAAATCTTCTTGGAAGACGATGGGATATATTAATGATTTAACAGCATTAAAAATGTCTTCTAACGTATATATGTTTAAAACAGCGATGAATCTCGCAGGTGTTCAATACGTAAGGGGTGGTACGTTAGATATACCACAAAAAGCATTTGATACGATGCGTTATTATTTCGGACAGTTTGGACTTGGTGTAAAAACAGGTATTGATTTACCAAATGAATCTGCGGGTCAAACAGGCAGAGGGAATCAGCCAGGTTTCCTATTAGATTTATCAATTGGACAGTATGATACGTATACACCACTTCAATTAGCACAGTATGTTTCAACAATTGCAAATGGTGGTTACCGTATGCAACCGCAAGTTGTAAAGGAAATTCGTCAACCGTCAGTGAAACCAGAAGAAACTGGAAAAGTTGTTCATTCAATGGAACCAAAAGTACTAAACCGTATCGATATGCCTGAATCACAAATTAAACGTGTTCAGGAAGGATTTAGACAAGTATTTAATGAGTCTGGTGGTACAGCTGCGAAATACTTTACAGGCGCACAATATAAAGCTGCTGGTAAGACAGGTACAGCTCAAACTGTGTATGGCGGAGATAAAGAGATTGGTAGAAAAGCAAACGGTGAGCGTAAAGAAACATATAACTTAACATTAGTAGGTTATGCGCCACTTGAAGACCCTGAAGTAGCATTTTCTGTTGTTGTACCTTGGGTAGATGATAAATCAGGTATTAACGGATATATTAGCCGTGACATTATGGACGCGTACTTTGATTTGAAAAAAATAGAAAATGGTGAAGCTACAAAAGAAGAAATAGATAATAAAAAGAAAAATAAAGAGCAAGATGATGAATAAAAAAGTTGTAAAAAAAGCACACTATCTGAAAAGATAGTGTGCTTTTTTTTATGGTTCATGCATACGTTTTAATAAAGTGGACAAGCATATCATATCGGGAAATTAAGGGGCCTTGTAAGTGATACGTATGCATTTCTCTATGGGAGATAACGATTTTATGGACTAATTATTAGTGAAGATGAATGGTGGTTACGGATTAGAATTTCACCTAATGTTGATTCTTGTGGAACTTTACAAAACTTTTACAAACAATTAAAACCGAATTAATAGTTTAGCAGTATTCTTATATCTGTAATCCTGTTATTTTCGGTTACTTCTAGGAGGAAGAACACGTGAAATGGATAAGTGCATCAATTAAAGTTTTCATACTGTCGACATGTTTCCTTTATGTTGGCACGTCTACTGCATTTGCTGTGAATGAAATGGGAGAAGTGAGAGTTGATGGATCCTCAACGGTTTTTCCTATTATAGAAGCGGTAGCGGAGGAATATACAAAGGTGCATCCAAACGTGAAAATTTCCATTAGTGTTTCTGGAACAGGAGGAGGATTTAATCGTTTCAGTAAAGGAGAAGTGGATATAAATAATGCTTCGAGAGTAATGAAACAAGTGGAAGAAAATGAAATGAAGAAAAACTTCATTCAGTTTACACCGTTTGAAGTTGCTTACGATGGTCTTACGATCGTTGTGAATCGCCAAAATACTTGGGTAGATAATATGACGGTAGACGAGTTACGTCTATTATGGAGTGAAGATGGAAACGAAAAGCGATGGTCACAAATTCATTCTTCATGGCCACGCGAACAGGTGAAATTTTATGCGCCAGGTGTAGACTCTGGCACGTATGATTATTTTCAAAACGTCATCTTACAAAATAATCGCATTGTAAAAAAAGTCTCTTTGTCTGAAGATGATCAAGTTATTATGCAAGGGGTAATGAATGATAAAAATGCTATTGCTTTTGTAGGATATGCTTATTATATGGCCAATCAAGATAAGGTGAGAGCAATAAAAGTGAATGATGTACTTCCAACGAAAGATACGATTCAATTAGGTGAATATAAGCCATTATCTAGGTCGCTATTTGCTTATGTAAATAATGCATCTATCCGAAATAAAATGACTGTAGCAAATTATGTTGAGTTTATGATTCAACATGTTGGTAATCTTGCTGAAGAAGTTGGGTATGTAAAATTACCAAAAGAAAAATACAATGAACAGCTGCGGATGTTAACAGAAATAAAAAGGTAATGTCAGGGTGGAAAGGGGTTTTCATCTTTGGCTCATAATGACAAAAGTCAAATTACATTTTCTGTACAACATTTGATTGAAAGAAATACAAAACAAAGAAAAAAAACGCAGCGAATCAATCGAATCGTTCCATTATTACTAAAAATAATTGCTAGCGTGTCTATTGTGACGACACTTGGAATTATTTTCACATTGGCAAATGAAACAATGATGTTTTTCCGAAAAATACCATTGCTCTCCTTTTTGACAGAGAAAGAATGGTTACCTTTTTTTGAAGATCCTAAATTCGGTATATTACCACTTATATGTGGAACGTTCCTTGTAACAACAATTGCTATGTTCGTAGCAATTCCTATCGGTTTAGCGTGTGCCGTATTTTTAAGCGAATATGCTTCAAACGGTACAAGAAAAGTATTAAAACCGATGTTAGAACTATTAGCAGGTATCCCGACGATTGTATATGGTTTTTTTGCATTAACAGTTGTCACACCGCTTTTACAGCGGATTATACCAGATTTACAGTTTTTTAATGCGATTAGTCCAGGTATTGTTATTGGCTTTATGATGATACCTACAATTGCATCTTTGTCTGAAGATGCAATGAGAGCTGTAGCGAAAGGGACGAAAGAAGCTTCGTTAGCACTTGGAGCAACTCGGTTTGAAATGGTAAAACAAGTCGTGTTTCCTTCGGCTTTTACAGGGATTATGGCAGCGATTATACTAGCGGCTTCTAGGGCAATTGGTGAAACGATGATTGTTGTAATTGCAGCGGGATCCACGCCGAACGTATCGCTCGATCCGACACACTCTATTCAAACGCTAACAGCTTATATTGTGCAAGTGAGTTTAGGTGATGCTCCGCATGGAACAATTACGTATTACAGCATGTACGCTGTAGGCGCAACGTTATTCTTGTTTACTTTTATCATGAATATCATTTCGCAGTTTATTATGCGCCGCTTTAGGAGGGTGACATAATATGCGAATGTTGAATCATAAAAAAATACAAGAAAATATGGCATCGCGGTTTTTAAAAGATCGAGTTTACAAAATGTTATTTTATATAGCCATCTTGTTTTCAATAGTAATACTGCTTGTTTTGCTTTTTCAAATTTTTGAAAAAGGTATAAGTTATCTTTCATTAGATTTCTTTACAAGCTTTGCTTCGCGGAATCCGAAAGAAGCTGGAATTGCTGCAGCATTGTCAGGAACAATATTATTTATGAGTATTGTTATACCAGTCTCCTTTATATTTGGAGTTGGAACTGCTCTTTATTTAGAGCAATATGCGAAGGAATCTATATTTAAAAAGATGATAGAAATTAATAATCAAACGTTAGCAGGAGTACCTTCCGTCGTATTTGGATTACTCGGCTTAACTATTTTTGTATATGCTCTTCATTTAGGGGAGAGTATCATTGCGGCGGCACTGACGATGAGTTTACTCGTCTTACCTACAGTTGTTGTGGCAAGTCAAGAAGCGATACGATCTGTACCAAGTTCGTTATTAGAAGCTTCTTACGGGTTAGGTGCTACAAAGTGGCAAACGATGTATCAGATTGTATTGCCATATGCTTTCCCGGGAATTATAACGGGTTGCACGTTAGCGATATCAAGAGCGATTGGAGAAGCGGCACCGTTATTAGTTATTGGAGCACTTGCATTTGCAAATTATGTTCCATTTAGCATGTTTGATAGATTTACAGTTTTACCAATTCAAATTTTTAATTGGATGAGTAGACCGCAAGAAGAATTTCAGTATGTAGCAGCTGCTGGAATGATTGTTTTGTTAGGTTTGTTGCTCTTTATTAATATATTTGTCCTATGGTTACGAAATCGAAAATAAGTTGGAAATGGATGAAAGGGGAATTCAAATGGTAGCAACAGTAGTAAATGTACAGGTGAAAAATGAGGAGAAAATTGAGACTGCGCCAAAGAAAGTAGTATTTGATACGAAAAACTTAAATTTATGGTACGGAGAAGATCACGCTTTAAAAGATATTAACTTAAGCATTCATGAGAATGAAGTTACAGCAATTATCGGGCCAAGTGGTTGTGGTAAATCAACGTACTTAAAAACATTAAATCGTATGGTAGAGTTAGTACCAATCGTGAGAACTACAGGTGTAATTGAATATAGGGAGCGCAATATATTTGATAAATCATATCCAGTTGAAGAATTGCGAACACATGTAGGAATGGTGTTCCAAAAGCCAAATCCATTTCCAAAATCTATTTATGAAAATGTAGCATACGGTCCGAAAATTCATGGTATTAAGGACAAGAAAACGTTGGATGAAATTGTTGAAAAAAGTTTACGTGGAGCAGCAATTTGGGATGAGTTAAAAGATCGTTTGCACGATAATGCATACGGTTTATCCGGTGGGCAGCAACAGCGTCTATGTATCGCGCGTTGTTTAGCCATTGAACCAGACGTCATTTTAATGGATGAGCCAACATCGGCACTAGATCCAATTTCAACATTAAAAGTAGAAGAATTAATTCAAGAGTTAAAGAAAGACTTTAGTATTGTTATCGTAACTCATAATATGCAACAAGCAGCGCGTATTTCAGACAAAACAGCTTTCTTCTTAAGTGGAGAAGTTGTGGAATATACAGATACAAATAAATTATTTACGACACCTTCAGATAAGCGTACAGAAGATTATATTACAGGCCGATTCGGTTGATATCGCTAGCAAGGCTAAGAGCAAATACCCTCTTAACAGAGGGTATTTCTTGTTTTACTGAGAAGGAATACTTCTCCTATTTAAGGCTGATTACAGAGATAAGGGGCCTTACATAGCAGATTTATATATAATGGCACATAATATTGAGGGGGAAGAAATAATGGTAAGAGAACAATTTCAATGTGATTTAAAAACGTTACAGCAAAAGGTGATTGAGCTTGGAGAGCTTGCGAGAGAAGCTTTATTGCTTGCTATGGAAGGTCTTCATAAAAGGGATGTAGAGAAAGCGCTAGAGGTAATAGATGGTGATTATCGTATGGATAATTTAGAAGAAGAAATAAATGATCTTGCGCTTATGCTTATTACGAAGCAGCAACCTGTAGCAAGTGATTTAAGAAGGATTTTCATTTCAATTAAGACAGCGACAGATTTAGAACGTATTGCAGATCATGCTGTTAATATTGCGAAATCAACAATTCGTCTTGGGGAAAAAGAAGCGTCTGTTAGTTTGCACAATCTTGATGAAATGTTTGCGATTGCAAATAAGATGTTACAGTTAGCGTTAGATGCATATGAGCAAGAAAATTTAACTTTTGCGAAACAAATTGCTGAAATGGATGATTCAGTTGATGAAATATATGGGAAAGCGATTCGTGAATTTATATCTTCAGTCCCAGAACAACCAGAAGCAATTACACAAATTACACAATTATCGTTTGTAGCAAGATATATTGAGCGTGTAGCAGACCATATTACAAATATTGCTGAAAATGTTTTTTATTTAGTAAAAGGAAAGCATTACTTATTAAATGAATAAAGAAAAAAAGCAGGTGAAACATCACCTGCTTTTTTTAGTCAAAACATGACAAAAAAAGCTCGTTGTTTCCTTTAGTTTATGATGATAAGATGTATCATAATATAATGGAAAAAATAGGACATATATGTTGTTCACTTATTAAGGAATATTTTACCAAGTTAATAGTAAGCGCTTACTTTTTACTTTTAAAAGGTGCATGTATATAGGGAGTTTTACCATTTGTCAGCCATCAGCGGGAGATGAAAAAAATTCCTACTAAGTTAAAGTTTCATTTTATACTGCTAGTTACTGCGGGTTAGATAATATACATATCGTATATGAAGTTACTGAACATTATATAAGTGGAGGCTGAAGTATATGAAGGGGGTTATTTTAGCTGGAGGAAAGGGACGACGCCTTAGACCATTAACATGTAATACTCCAAAGCCGATGTTGCCATTATTAGAAAAGCCAGTTTTGGAATACAATATTGAATTATTACGTCAGCATGGTATTCGTGAGATTGCAATTACTGTTCAGTATATGAGTACGGCCATTAAACAATATTTTGGTGACGGTAGCAAATGGGACGTTAACTTGTACTACTTTGAAGACTCTCCTCCGCTTGGTACTGCAGGAAGTATTAAACAAGCGGAAAAATTTTTAGATGAAACGTTTGTTGTCATAAGTGGGGATGCTTTAACTGATTTTCAATTATCAGAAGGAATTATGTTTCATGAACAAAAGAAAAGAATGGTAACTATGTTTGTAAAGGAAGTAGAAAATCCACTCTCATTTGGTTTAGTTGTAATGAACAAAGAACAAGAGGTTACACGATATATTGAAAAACCGAGTTGGAATGAAGTGGTCTCTAATATTGTGAATACAGGTATATATATTATGGAGCCAGAAATTTTTTCTTACATACCACCCCGAGAATTTTTTGATTTCAGTCAAGATGTGTTTCCCCTATTAGCAAATAAGAAAGCATTATTTGCGTATTTGTCAGAAGGTTATTGGTTAGATATCGGTACATTTGATCAATATCGACAAGCACAATTTGATTTGTTAACGAAAAAATTACAAGTACCTATTCCGTATACGGAAGTATTACCGATGGTATGGATGGGAGAAGGGGTAACGATTGGAAAAGGAACGAAAATTCACGGCCCTTCTTTTATTGGTGAAGGAGCAAAAATTGGTGCTGGATCTGTAATTGAGCCGTACTCTATTATCGGGAAAAATAGTGTTGTTTCAAGTTATTCTCATCTTCAAAAGAGTATTATTTTTGCAAATGCGCAGATTGGGAAATATTGCGAGTTATTAGAAACGACAATAGGAGAACATACAATGGTGGAAGATGACGTTACATTGTTTCAAAAAAGCATTGTAGCGGACCATTGTCATATAGGGAAAAGTGCGGTAATTAAGCAAAAGGGAAAACTATGGCCATATAAGGCGATTGACAGTCATTCGGTAGTCGGATCGGCTGGTGTTCAAGAAAGTGAAAAGAGTGCAGGCTGGTTGCAAAAAAGCCGCATTGTAGGAAGAGGTAATGTGGAGATTACGCCTCAATTTATTGTAAAGGTTGCGATGGCGTACGGATCTCTTTTTGCCAAAGGGGAAAGTATATTAATTGGAAGTCAAGAACATATAGAAACGACCTCTTATAAAAATCTTTTTCTTCATGCAATTCATGGTATTGGAATTCATACGATGGAATGCAAAGAAATGAACGAATCACTTTTTCAGTACAGTATTCAAGATTTGCAATGTGCGGGCGGGGTTTTCATCCAAGTGGAAAAGGAAAAAGAGGTTGTTATAAAGTTGTATGGCAAGGATGGAGTACAATTAACGTATAAGCAGCAAAAAGCGATAGAACAAGTATATATATCTGAGTCGTTTTATTACGTATGTGAGAAGGAAATGGGGCGGAATAAGCTAGTACACGTTTCTTTACATGATTATATAGAGGCTGTGTTAGAGCGCATTGATATTGAGAAAATACAAAAACAGAAGTTCCATCTTCTTATTAATAAGAGAAATGATATGTTACAACATTTGCTTATGCTCTTTTTGCAAAGGCTCGGATGCACAGTTACGTGGATTTATGCGGGCGAACAAAAGGATCATGTGAAAGCTTTGATGAAATCAAGTAAAGCAAATATGGCGCTTATGTTTTCAGAGCAAGGAAATTACTTCGAGTTATATGATAACCATAGTAATATTTACCAAGGGACAGATTTTGAAGAGATTGATATTCCAGATTTATTACTTGAATCGACAGGTAATATTTACCCCATGTCTTTGAAATTAGGAGAATGTTATCTTCTATTTTATACGCAGGATGAAAAAAAGTCGTTTCAAGCGAGATGGAAGCGAGATATTTTATATCGAATTGGAAAATTATTCGAGTTAATAGCATT
Organism: Bacillus sp. BC05(2025); assembly: GCF_056725905.1. Classification (NCBI taxonomy): domain Bacteria; kingdom Bacillati; phylum Bacillota; class Bacilli; order Caryophanales; family Bacillaceae; genus Bacillus; species Bacillus sp. BC05(2025). Next base: position 149,838 of record NZ_JBWYRA010000003.1, read on the forward strand.
GCAGGGAAAAACCTTTCTCAGCATAGTAGAGCAATCGCCGCCGCTTTATTTACTTTGTGATGAAGTTGTATGTTCGTGGAATGAAAAAGGGAAAGTAATGAGGAAATTATTGGCTGATATGGAAAGAAAGGAAGAAGGTATATTTGAAGGAGTACAGTTCAAATATACCGAAAAAGAGTGGTCTTATATCGTTTCTGACACAAAACAACCGAAATTTTTAGTGTATTCACATGCTAGAAACCCAGTAATAGCAAGGGAAAACATGAAAAATCTTATAGAAAAAATTAGACAATATCAAAAGGTGTAGAATTTTTATTTCAAAAGTGGTATTATAGTATAGTCTGATTTAAGTTATTAGTACTGGAGGGAAATAAGAATGCGTGTGAATATTACTCTAGCATGTACAGAATGCGGAGATCGTAACTATATCTCAAAGAAAAACAAACGTAACAACGCTGAGCGTATCGAGCTTAAAAAGTATTGCAAGCGTGACAAGAAGTCTACGTTACACCGTGAAACAAAGTAAGCAGTAGGAATATTTTCCTACTGTTTCTTTTTTTATTCGATTCCTCTGTTAAAAATGATACACTATCATCGTAGAGCAAAGTATCACTGTGAGGGGGAAAATGTGTGAGAGAAGAGAAAGTACGTTTACGTAAACAAATAATAGAGCACATGAATTCTTTATCGGAAGAACGGTATACAACTTTATCAGAACAAATTGCATTTTCGTTGTATGCACAAAAAGAGTGGGCTGAAGCTAAAACAATTGGAATCACCCTTTCAATGGAAAATGAAGTAAATACATATCCTATTATCGAAAAAGCTTGGGAAGAAGGAAAGAAAGTTGTTGTTCCGAAGTGTAATAAAGAAACACGAACAATGTCCTTTAGGAAAATAAGTAATTTTGATCAATTAGAAACAGTGTATATGAACTTACGTGAACCAATTCCAGCGCTTACGGAAGAAGTGAATGCAGATGAAATTGATCTTCAAATCGTGCCAGGCGTAGCTTATACAGAGCGAGGAGAACGGATTGGATATGGCGGCGGCTATTATGATCGTTATCTCGTACATTACAAAGGGAAAACGCTATCATTAGCCTATAGTTTTCAAATGGTAGACCATATTCCACTAGAGCCGTTTGATAAAAATATAGAAAAAATTATTACAGAAAAAGGAACAATGGTTAAAAATGGGCTTGTATAGACAAATAAAAATTGACGAGACTTTTTCTTCTTGATTATAATAAAATATGTGAACGTTTTCTTATTATAATTTTTTATAGTAAGTGAGCATAGAGGGTGATGAAATGGTATCTATTTATGATATTCAGCAGTTACTAAAGAAATTTGGTACGATTATTTATACGGGTGATCGAATTGCAGATTTACAATTAATGCAAGATGAATTGCGTGAATTAAATCAATCACAGCTAATCGATCCACAAGACTATCAAACAGCTTTATTTTTATTGAAGCAAGAAATTCAAAAAGAGCTAAATAAGAATTAGATAAAGGTAGGTAAGCAACATGGAAGAGAAATGGTTAGTTGGTGTTGACCTTGGTGGTACAACTATTAAATTAGCATTTATTAATGTGTACGGTGAAATTTTACATAAGTGGGAAATCCCTACGAATACAAATGAGCAGGGAAAGCATATTACACTTGATGTAGCGAAAGCTATTGATAAAAAGTTAGAAGAGTTAGGCGAATTAAAAAGTAAGTTAATCGGTATTGGTATGGGAGCTCCTGGTCCTGTACACGTGGCGTCTGGAATGATTTATGAAGCGGTTAACTTAGGATGGAAAAACTATCCGTTAAAAGATTTATTAGAAGTAGAAACAGGATTACCTGTTGTTATTGATAATGATGCGAACTTAGCAGCGCTTGGTGAAATGTGGAAAGGTGCTGGTGAAGGAGCAAAAGATTTAATTTGTATGACGCTTGGCACTGGTGTTGGTGGCGGTGTAATTGCCAATGGAGAGATTGTACACGGCGTAAGCGGTGCTGCTGGTGAAATCGGACACATTACAGTCGTTACAGAGAATGCTTTCCCATGTAATTGCGGGAAGTCTGGTTGCCTAGAAACTGTAGCATCTGCAACAGGTATTGTGCGTGTTGCTATGCAAAAAATACAAGAAACTGATAAAGAAAGTATTCTACGTTCTATGTTAGCAGAAGAAGGACGTATCACATCAAAAGACGTATTTGAAGCACATGGACAAGGTGATGAACTAGCAGGCGAAGTAGTAGAAAAGGTAGCTTCTTATTTAGGATTAGCTGTAGCGAACCTTTCTAGCACGTTGAACCCAGAGAAAATCGTTATTGGCGGAGGCGTTTCTAAAGCTGGAGATGCACTATTAGAACCAATTCAACGCTATTTTGAGCAATATGCTTTCTCACGTGCTGTAAAGAGCACGAAGTTAGCGATTGCAACACTTGGTAATGATGCAGGTGTTATCGGAGGAGCTTGGCTTGTAAAAAAGCACAAATACGAAGCGAAGATGATATAAGTTGTGAAGTATGAAAAGAGGAAGGGGAACCCCTTCCTCTTTTTGTGTGAGATCTTGATGAAGAATAAAATGTAAATGAATTAAGCTGCTGGTGGGTACCCGTTATATAGAACAGTCATAATTGTAAACCATCCGAAAACGAGTACAGTTGCAATTGCAAAGCCGCCTGCGAAAAAGTTCTTTTCACGAAGTGTTCTAAGCGTAGCAAATACAGCTAACAGAGTGACTAGTGCAAAAATAATAACAAGGCCCATACAATATCCTCCTCTGTCTACCCATTCCTAAATATGAGTTTTTAGAATATTAACTCTTTTATATTGTACATGTTTTAAAAATGATTGTCGAGATAGCATCCTTTCTTTTCCTAAGAGAAAAAAATGTTGTATCATTGAAAGTAAGTTTAATAATTGGAGGAGATTTTCATATGAAATGGATACAAATGCCGTTAGGCCCATTACAAACAAATGCTTATATTTTAACGAATGAGCAAAATGAGTGTATTATCTTTGATCCTGGTCACGAAGGAGAGAAGCTCGTTACATATTTACAAGAAGAAAAATTAAAGCCACTGGCTGTTTTATTAACACATGCTCACTTTGATCATATTGGTGCTGTTGATGCGGTAAGAGACGCTTTTCATATTCCTGTGTATGTACATAAAGAAGAAGCAGATTGGTTAGGCGATGCAACTGTAAACGGTTCTCAAATTTTTATGATGAATCGCAGCATTACAGCAAAACCAGCAGATCATATTATTGATGCAGAAGGTGCATTAGCAATTGGTTCATTTAACTTTGAAATTTTTGAGACACCAGGACATTCTCCAGGCAGTATTTCTTATTACTGTAAAGAGGCGAATGCTGTATTTTCTGGAGATGTATTGTTCCAAATGAGTATTGGAAGAACAGATTTACCTGGTGGAAGTTTTGCAGAATTGATTGGAAGTATTGAAGAGAAATTATTTGTATTACCTGATGAAACAGCGGTGTTATGCGGACATGGTCCAGAAACAAGCATTGGTTTTGAAAAAGAAAATAATCCATTTTTACAGTAAGGAGCTAGTATGGAGATGGAGCTCATTTTAAAAGAATGGATGGAAAAAGAAAAGGATTATTCAATTTCATACAGTACATATATGAACCTCGCATTATATGCAGAGGAACATGGATACTATATGAAAGAACGTGAAAAAATCGGAAGACAAGGGGATTTTTTTACAAGTAGTAATGTATCCTCTGTGTTTGCAAAAACTTTTGCTAAGTTTTTTATTCGTCTTGTTGAAAATGGTGAAGTTGCTCCACATATTTGTGAGATTGGTGGGGGAACTGGGAAGTTTGCCTATGATGTTTTACAAGAATGGAAGCAATTATCACCGAAAACCTTTATTGATTTAAACTATTCAATGATTGAAATGAGCCCTTTTCATAGAAAATTACAGCAGAAAAATCTTTGTTCATTTTCTAATGTGTCATATTATACATCGCATAATGAAATAGGGGAATCGTTCGAAGGAATTCTTTTTTCGAATGAGTTATTTGATGCATTTCCTGTTGAAGTAATTGAGAAGAGGAATGGAATATTGTATGAAGTACGTGTTACGTACACAGAGGAAGGGAAGCTTGCGGAAGTATGTAGACCGTTACATAAACGAATTGGTCGATACTTATTGAAATATAATATTCATCTTGCTGAAGGCCAACGTTTTGAAGTGCCGATTGCAATGGAAGAATATATAAAAGAAATTGCGAAATGGTTTCAACGAGGTGTATGTATTACAGTTGATTATGGATATACAAAAGAAGAATGGATGCTTCCTGCACATAAAGAAGGAAGTTTACGAGGCTATTACGAGCATAAGTTAATTCGTAATCCTTTAGCGTATCCAGGTGAAATGGACCTTACTACTCATATTCATTGGGACGAACTGAAAGAGATGTTTAGCCTGCAAGGTATGCATACAGTATGGCATAAGAAGCAATCTGAGTTTTTGTTAGCAGCAGGAATATTAGAGCAACTTACGAATCATCAAGATCGGGATCCTTTTTCTGAAACTCAAAAACAAAATCGCGCAGTGCGTTCAATGATTTTGGGCGGGGGATTAGGGAGTACATTTGATGTTGCTATACATACGAAACATATGCAACAGCTACACTTAGATCGGTATTTGAAAATATAAAAAAACAAGACACAGCATATTTCTGTGTCTTGTTTTTTAATACGACTTTTTAATTATGTAGCATCATATATTTCCTCTCATGATATATATTTATATTAAAGATATGAGATAAAAAATATAAAATACGTCCTTTTTCTCTTTTTATGAATCCCTAACCTAATAATACGCGAACGAGTTGAATAATTGTCTCGTTTTCTACTTTGTAATAAATTTCCAATCCTTTTCTTTCACTTGAAACGATTTTAGCGCTTTTTAACTTTGCTAAATGCTGTGAAATTGTAGATTGTGGCATGTTTAAGCCAGTGTACATTGTAGAAACGTTGCTTGGACCACGTTCAATTAATCCTTTTACAATACATAAGCGAACAGGATGAGCAAGTACTTTCAATAATTCTGCATTGCTTTCATATAGTTCAATTTCTTTTTGAAAGGTTTCTAACATGTTCTTTTCCACCTCCGTGTGAGCTGTTATACCATATTATACATACCAAAAAATTAAAGAAAAGGAAACAGTTGTTGCAGAAAAAAAGTCCTAAAGTAAAGAAATTGTAAGAAAAGAGACCCTGATGTAAATAAAGTAGATGAATTAGCACGGTTTTGTAAAATGACATTTTTGGGTGAAAATTTCGATGCGTTTTAAAAATTGAAAGATATAGATATATTTGTAACACAATTTTATCACGATTTTCTTATTCTTTCAAATGAATATACAAAATTTTTAAAATAATATGACAAAGGAATTATAATGTTATATATAGAATATAAAACAGGTTAAAAGAAAAGAAGCTGAATGTAATCAGCTTCTTTATGGTGAAAATGAAATGTTCGAATATAGCTGATAAATCTTAGAATTACCAAGACATTAGTTATGTATTCTAGATTTCATTATTTATCAATTTTAAAAATCTGTTGTTCCATATATTCTCATAAAAGTTAATTGTCTCTTTTGCGGACATAAATGGATTATTTAGTGTAGAGGTTGCTTTCTGGACCATGAAGTTTTCGTATATCCTAGTCCATGAGCGAATTTAATCGTAGCATCCATACAATACTCTGTTTGGGCACCACAAAATTCAATACGATGGACAGATAATTGATCTAAAACCTCTTTTAAGTTTGTCTTATAAAATGAATTGGCATGTGTTTTTCTTACAAAAAAATCTCGTTCTTGAACATCTAAATCACCATGAATAGCCCAAAGTTCTTTTTCAGGTACTAAATCATCATCACAATGTTGAACGAAAAGAATTGGTTTATTTGATTCTCTGTATGAAGAAATTCTTTTATTTACTTTTGTAAGTAAGTTTTGTAAGTCAAATAAATGTTCTTCGCTATAACATACTCCATTTTGTAAATCGATAACGATTAAGACATCTGCACAAGTATCCATTATTTTTGCCCCTTTTTATTTTTTAATATATCAATTAATTTATTGCTTGAAAATAGATGGTGCTCTTTTGTTTTTTTATGAACTATACGAAACAGCATAAAAAAAGATATGAAAGCTTCATTTCATATCTTCTTTTCTCTCTATGCATTTACAGGTTCTTCTACATAAGAAAGGGCATTTTCAAAATCGGATATTAAATCGCCAACATTTTCAAGGCCGACGGATAACCGAAGTAATGAATTCGAAATCCCTCTTTCATCACGAGCTTCTTGCGATAGTGCTGCATGTGACATTTTAGCTGGGTAGGAAAGGATTGATTCGACAGCTCCTAAACTAACTGCAAAGACAGGTAATTTAACTTTTGATAAAAATTGGCGGAGTGCGTCTTCTGATTGTAAAGTGAAAGATAGGACAGCTCCGGCTGATGTAGCTTGAGATTGTTGAATATTAAATCCCAGATGTGTTTGTAAGCCAGGATAATAGACGTTTTGAACTTTATTGTGCTCTTGTAAATAGTGTGCAATTTTATTGGCGTTAGTAGCTGAGTGCTCAAGACGTACATGCAATGTTTTTAGACCGCGAAGTACGAGAGAACAATCTTGCGGACCTAAAATAGCGCCGAATGCATTTTGTAAAAATCCAAGTTTTTGAGCGAGTTCGGCATCTTTTACAACCGCTAATCCTGCAGTAACATCACTATGACCGGCAATGAATTTTGTGGCACTATGAAGAACGACATCGGCGCCAAGGTCAAGTGGTTTCTGGAATAGTGGTGTCAAAAATGTATTATCAACAAAAGTAAGGGCGTCAATAGATTTTGCAAGTTTAGAAACAGCACGAATATCTGTCACTTTTAAAAGTGGGTTAGAGGGTGTTTCCACATAAAAAAGCTTTGTATTTGGCTTAATGTTTTGTTTTATTTCTTCTAAATTGGTCATATCAACAAATGTATGTGACACACCGTAACGAGAGAGAACTTCAGTTATCATTCGATAAGTCCCTCCGTATACGTCTTCTGAAATGAGTACGTGATCACCTTGTGAAAGGAGGAGGAATGCAGTAGAAATCGCTGCAATTCCTGATGCGAATGCAAACCCTTTTGTTCCGCCTTCTAATAAAGCGATAATATCTTCAAGCGCTTCGCGAGTTGGATTACCAGATCGACTATAGTCATATTTCCCGAACGTATCTACATCAAATTGGTGGAATGTTGATGTATTATAAATGGGAACGTTAACAGCTCCTGTTTGTGAGTCATGTTTATATTGGTTGTGTAGTAAAAGTGTATCTATAGAATAACTCATATTCTTACACCTTCTTTCACAAGTTTAATGGCTTGCTGTAAGTCTTGAATTAAATCGTTACTATTTTCAATACCGACAGAAAATCGAAGAAGACGATTACATACACCGTTTGCTGTTCTAATTTCTTCAGGAATATCAGCGTGTGTTTGTGTTGCCGGATATGTCATTAAACTTTCAACACCACCGAGACTTTCAGCAAATGTAATTAAGGATAAAGATTGTAGGAATGGATTAATCCACGTTTCATCTTTTAGACGAAATGAGATCATGCCGCCTCTTCCAGGGTAAAATACATCTGTCACACCGTCTTCATCATTTAAATAAGCGACAACTGCTTTTGCATTTTCTTCATGTTGTCTCATGCGAAGCGCTAACGTTTTCATACCACGAATTAATAGCCATGAATCAAATGGGCTTAATACCGCGCCTGATGCATTATGATAATGAGCGATTTCCTCACAAAGTTCCTTTCCCTTTGCAACGACAAGTCCGCTTAGTACATCGTTATGTCCTCCTAAATATTTCGTTGCGCTATGAATTACAATGTCCGCGCCTTCTGTTAATGGCTGCTGTATATAAGGCGTGTAGAATGTGTTGTCTACGATAAGAAGTAGTCCGTGTCTTTTCGCTACAGTTGCGACAGCAGCAATATCAGTAACTTGCATTAATGGATTAGTTGGAGTTTCTATGAAAATAGCTTTCGTTTCAGTTGTGATAGCTTGCTCAATTTGTTTAATAGACTGTGTATTTACGTATCTACATCGAACGTTCCACTTTTTTTCGTGCTCAGAAAATAATCGATAAGTGCCCCCGTATAAATCTTCGGATACAATAAGTTCGTCTCCAGAACGGAATAGGGACAGGACGAGGAGAACAGCTGCCATCCCTGAACTACAGGCATATCCTTGTTCACCGTGTTCTAAGTCTGCAATTGCCTGCTCTAACAGGCCGCGAGTTGGATTGCCAGTTCGTGAATAGTCAAAGCCAGTCGATTTACCAATTCCTTCGTGACGATAAGCAGTTGAAAAATAAACAGGTGGATTAACAGTCCCTGTTGTAGTTTCGCTTCGGTTTCCGATTTGTGCTAGTTTTGTTTCAATAGTTGACATGTGAAAATTCCTCCTTTTTAAATTAACAATTAAGTGAATGTAAAGTGAAACTTTAATCAGTGAGGGATTCATCCCCACTGATTATCAGCTCTCACCAATCGGGCTTTTACGGGCAGTTGATCCCCACCTAACTTCTTTGTTCCAGCTGAATTTTGAGTTGGGAATCTTACTGCCCTCAAATAGCGGGGTAAAATAAAAAAAGCCTTCTAAGAAGAAGGCTTTCGGTTTGAATAGAGTCTTCTTCTCATCTGTCAAATCTTTCACAATTTGCTGGAATTAGCACCTTATTAACAAATGTTAATGGTTGCTGAGGCGTCATAGGGCCAGTCCCTCTACCTCTCTAGATAAGAATGTTTGTATGAAATTTTATTATGTTTTTAACTTTACAACAAAAGATAATTGAATTGCAACTTTATTTTAAATAATTTTTATTTTTCCGCAAGTGTCATTGACTTTTGCATTTGTGCGTGCTAAATTTATTAAAAAATTAACAAACATTGTTAAAAGGGGAACGCATTTCCTTTTAGCTACATAAATAAAATAATAAAGACAAACTCTTATTGAGAGCGGTGGAGGGAAAGGCCCTGTGAAACCCGGCAACCTTCAAACGAAATGTTTGAAACGGTGCTAATACCTGCAAAACGAGTGTTTTGCATAATAAGAGGAGGATCGATTATGTCCCCCTCTTCAAAGTGAAGAGGGGGTTTTTATATTGATAGAAATGAGGGAGATTGGTGAAATTACTAGATTTATTATCAAAAGGAATTGTAATAGGTGATGGTGCGGTTGGAACGTTATTACATTCACATGGCTTGCAAAGTAGTTTTGAAGAATTGAATATATCTGATCCAGATTTAATTATATCGATTCATAAGCAATATGTAGCTGCTGGGGCAGATGTAATTCAAACAAATACGTACGGAGCAAATGAAGCGAAATTACGTATGTATGGTTTAGAAAATCAAGTTACTGAAATTAATAGAGCGGCAGTCAAACTGGCGAAAGCATCTGTTACAGACAGAAATGCCATTTTAGGAACAATCGGTGGTATGAAACATATCGGAGCTGTTACGACAACTGATATGGAAAGAGAATTTATGCTACTTGAGCAGGCAAGTGCTTTACTAGAAGAACAGGTTGATGGATTACTATTAGAGACTTTCTATGATGAGTTTGAATTACTTCATGCTGTTCAGGTGTTACGAAAACAAACGAATATTCCAATTGTAGCTCAATTAGCGTTACATGAGGCAGGTACGACTCAAAATGGAAATGATGTAAATGAAATATTAAAACAGCTTTTAGATTATGGTGCAAATGTTGTTGGATTGAACTGTCAACTAGGGCCACTTCATATGACGGAAGCTTTTAAAATGATATCGATCCCGCAAAATGGTTATTTGTCAGCATATCCCAATGCAGGTCTCCCGAATTATGTGGAGGGACGTTACGTATATGAGGGAAGTCCAGCTTATTTCGAAGCGATGACACCGAAATTTATTGAACAAGGTATTCGATTATTAGGTGGTTGTTGTGGCACTACACCAGAACATATTGAAAGTATGAAACGTGCTGCTTTACACGTTACGCCTGTAATAGAGAAGGATACAATTCAAAGACCGAAAGTAGTTCATACACATGAGAAACGTTCAAAAGCGCATGTTACTTTAGCAGAGAAAGCAAAAAAACAAACGACAGTAGTAGTGGAATTAGATCCACCGAAAACGTTAGATACACAGCGTTTTTTTGAAGGCGCAAGGGCATTGAAAAGAGCTGGAGCAGATGCTATTACTCTAGCAGATAATTCATTAGCATCGCCTCGCGTTTCGAATATGGCAATGGGTGCATTATTAACGAAACACGATATTCCGGTATTGACGCACTTAACGTGTAGAGACCATAACGTCATCGGATTACAATCTCATTTACTAGGATTATCAGCGTTAGGCATGGAAGAAGTGTTAGCTTTAACTGGTGATCCAGCACGCGTTGGTGATTTTCCAGGTGCCACTTCTGTATATGATTTGTCCTCTATTGAGCTCATTAAAATGATTAAAGAAATGAACGATGGGCGCTCCATTTTAGGGAAATCAATAGGTCCAGCAACAAGGTTTTCAGTAGGAGGTGCGTTTAATCCGCATGTAAGACATTTAAAAGCAGCGGTTAAGCGAATGGAACGGAAAATAGATGCTGGAGCAGAATATTTCTTAACGCAGCCAATTTATGATATTGCGTTAATTGAAGAAGTGTATGAAGCGACGAAGCATTTGGAACAACCTATTTTTATTGGGATTATGCCATTAATAAGTAAACGGAATGCAGATTTTCTTCATTTTGAGGTGCCAGGTATTACTTTACCTGAAGCGATAAGAGAGAGAATGGATGGACATGAAACGAAAGAAGCGGCAATTGAGGAAGGGATTCGCATTTCTCAAGAGTTGATTGATGCGGCGATGAAATATTTTAACGGCATTTATCTTATTACACCATTTCTAAAATATGAAATTACAGAACACCTCGTTAAATATGTGAGAGAAAAGCAAGAAGTGAAAGAAGGTATTAATGGATGAAAAGTATAGAGGAAAAATTACAAAATAACATCTTAATATTAGATGGTGCAATGGGAACAATGATCCAGCAAGAGGACTTAACTGCGGAAGATTTCGGAGGGGAAGAGTACGAAGGCTGTAATGAATATTTAGTAGAAACAAGGCCTGATGTCATTTTGAAGATTCATAAAGCTTATATTGAAGCTGGGGCGGATGTTATTGAAACAAATACATTTGGGGCGACAAATATTGTATTAAGTGATTATGATTTGTCCCATTTAGATGAAGAACTAAATGAGAAGGCAGCACGTTTAGCGAAGCAAGCGGTCCGAGAAAGCGGGAAGGAAGTATACGTTGCGGGAGCGATGGGGCCGACAACGAAAGCGATTAGTGTTACTGGTGGTGTAACATTTGAAGAATTAATTGAAGCCTATACACGGCAGGCAAGAGGATTGTTGAAGGGAGAAGTTGATGTATTACTCGTTGAGACGAGTCAAGATATGCGTAACGTGAAGGCTGCTTATATTGGAATTCAAGCAGCTTTTGAAGAATTAAATACAATTGTACCTATCATGATTTCGGGAACAATTGAACCGATGGGAACGACTCTGGCTGGGCAAACAATTGAGGCTTTTTACTTATCGGTAGAACATATGAAGCCATTATCTGTTGGGTTAAACTGTGCGACTGGTCCAGAGTTTATGAGAGATCATATTCGTTCCCTATCTGATTTGTCGGAGTGTTACATTTCTTGTTATCCAAATGCAGGTCTTCCTGATGAAGATGGACATTATCATGAATCGCCATCTTCTCTAGCTGAAAAAGTGAAGCGATTTGCTGAAGAAGGATGGGTTAATATTATCGGTGGTTGTTGTGGTACAACGCCAGAACATATAAAAGCAATGAAATCTGCATTAGCGTCTCTTAATCCGCGTGAACATCACGAGAGAGCTGGGCACGGTGTTAGTGGATTAGAGGCACTACAATATGATGACTCTATGAGACCATTATTTGTTGGTGAAAGAACAAACGTTATTGGGTCACGTAAATTTAAACGATTAGTAGCAGAAGGGAAATTTGAAGAGGCTGCGGAAGTCGCAAGAGCGCAAGTGAAGAAAAATGCTCATGTTATTGATATTTGTATGGCAGACCCGGACCGGGATGAAATAGAAGATATGGAAAACTTCTTGGCAGAAGTTACGAAAGTGTTAAAAGTACCGATTATGATTGACTCAACAGATGAAAATGTGATGGAGCGAGCTCTTACTTATATTCAAGGAAAAGCTGTTATTAATTCAATTAATTTAGAAGATGGGGAAGAACGATTTAAAAAAGTGACACCGCTTCTGCGTAAATATGGTGCGGCAATTGTAGTTGGAACAATCGATGAAGACGGTATGGCGGTTAGTGCAGAACGAAAACTCGAAATTGCGAAAAGAAGTTATGAGTTATTGACGACGAAATATGGCATACGCCCGTCAGATATTATTTTTGATGCACTTGTATTTCCTGTAGGTACAGGTGATGAAGAATATATTGGCTCGGCGGCAGCGACGATAGAAGGTATTCGTCTTATTAAAGAAGCGTTACCAGAGTGTTTAACGATTTTAGGTGTAAGTAACATATCATTTGGTTTACCACCAGCTGGACGTGAAGTATTAAATTCCGTCTTTTTATATCATGCAACGAAAGCAGGATTAGATTACGCGATTGTGAATACGGAAAAATTAGAGCGATATGCGTCAATTCCTGAGGAAGAAAAACGTCTTGCAGATGCATTACTTTTTGAAACGACGCAAGAGACGTTAGAAGAATTTACAAACTTTTATCGCGCGGCAAAAAAGAAAGATATCGTTATCCAAGAAACTTTAACTCTTGATGAAAGGCTAGCAAATTACATTGTAGAAGGTACAAAACAAGGGTTACAAGAAGATTTAAGCCTTGCGCTTACAGAAGGAAGAAAGCCTTTGGATATTATTAATGGCCCACTTATGACAGGAATGGATGAGGTCGGACGATTATTTAATAATAACGAGTTGATCGTTGCTGAAGTATTGCAAAGTGCTGAGAGTATGAAAGCTGCCGTAAGCTATTTAGAGCCACATATGGAATCTAGCGATAGTGCGAAAAAAGGGAAGGTGTTACTAGCAACTGTTAAAGGTGACGTACATGATATTGGGAAAAATCTCGTTGAAATTATTTTAGCGAATAACGGCTATGAGATTATTAATTTAGGAATCAATGTTCGCTCGGATCGAATTGTGCAAGAAGTACAAGAAAAGAAGCCTGATATTATTGGGCTTTCTGGTTTATTAGTAAAATCAGCGCAACAGATGGTAACGACTGCTGAAGATTTAAAAGCAGCGGATATTGATATTCCAATTGTTGTAGGCGGGGCAGCGTTAACAAGAAAGTTTACAGATAATCGTATTTCGCCATCCTATAAAGGGCTCGTATGTTATGCAAGTGATGCGATGACGGGGCTTGACATTATTAATAAGCTTCAAAAAGAAGAAGAGAGAGAGAAGATGAAACAAGATAAGAAAGAACGTCATCTTCATATTGTAACAAAAGAAGAGAAGAAAGTAGAAATTCCAGCATTCATTGAACCATTACCGAAGGCCGAGGTAATGATACCTGATTCAACAAAACGAATCGTATTACGCGATATTCCAGCCCTTCATCTCGCTCCATTTTTAAATAGACAAATGCTACTTGGACATCACCTTGGATTAAAAGGAAGTGTGAAGAAGCTTTTGCGAGAGGGAGATAAAAGAGCACATGAATTAAATGATTTAATAGACGAATTATTGCAGGAAGGACAATCTTGGTTAAAACCGAAAGCGGTGTATCAATTTTTCCCAGCGCAAAGTGACGGACAAAATATTGTAATATATGATCCAGAAGATCATACGCGTGTTATAGAACGTTTCACATTCCCAAGACAAGGAAAAGCACCATATCGTACTTTAGGTGATTATTTACGCCCAGTTGGAGATGAAATGGACTATGTTGCTTTCCTATCTGTTACAGTTGGGGAAGGCGTTCGGGACATTGCTGAAGAGTGGAAAGCGAAGGGGGATTACTTACGCAGTCATGCCATTCAATCGTTAGCACTTGAACTAGCAGAAGGACTTGCTGAAAAAACACATATGCTTATTCGGGATCGCTGGGGTATTCCAGATTCACCAGAACTGACAATGGAAGAACGTTTCCGCACGAAATATAGAGGAATACGCGTGTCCTTCGGTTATCCAGCATGTCCAGAACTCGCGGATCAAGAAAAATTATTTCGACTTATTCATCCAGAAGAAATAGGTATTTCATTAACGGAAGGATTTATGATGGAGCCAGAAGCATCTGTAACGGCTATGGTATTTTCTCACCCTGAGGCAAGATATTTTAGTGTATTATAGTGTAGAAGGGGGAGACGTATGAAAAAAATAGTCTTTACAGGTGGCGGTTCGGCAGGACATGTAACACCTAATTTAGCCATCATTCCGCATTTACAAGAACAGAATTGGGATATTTCTTATATTGGTTCTCATCAAGGAATTGAGAAAACAATTATAGAAAAGGAAGGCATTCCGTACTATAGTATTGCAAGCGGAAAGCTACGCCGTTATTTTGATTTGAAAAATATAAAAGATCCTTTTCTTGTAATGAAAGGTGTTATGGATGCGTATGTAAGGATTCGAAAACTAAAACCGGATGTGATTTTTTCAAAAGGTGGTTTCGTATCTGTACCAGTCGTAATTGGAGGATGGTTAAATAGAGTACCAGTCTTATTACATGAATCTGATATGACGCCAGGACTAGCAAATAAAATTGCGCTCCGTTTTGCTTCGAAAATATTTGTTACATTTGAAGAAGCTGCGAAACATTTACCGAAAGAAAAAGTAATCTATACAGGATCGCCTGTACGTGAAGACGTGCTAAAGGGAAATCGTGAAAAAGGTTTAGCATTTTTAGGTTTTTCACGTAAAAAGCCAGTTATTACAATTATGGGAGGAAGCTTGGGCGCAAAGAAAATTAATGAAACGGTTCGAGAAGCGTTACCAGAACTTCTGAAAAAGTATCAAATTGTTCATCTTTGCGGAAAAGGTAATCTTGATAAAAGCTTACAAAATAAAGAAGGATATAGACAATTTGAATATATACATGGAGAACTGCCAGACATATTAGCGATAACAGATTTTGTTATTTCACGTGCGGGCTCTAATGCCATTTTTGAGTTTTTAACATTGCAAAAGCCGATGCTTTTAATTCCGCTATCCAAATTTGCAAGTCGTGGAGATCAAATACTAAATGCAGAGTCTTTTGAGAGACAAGGATATGCTTCCGTATTGTATGAAGAAGATGTGAATGTAAATTCTCTTATAAAGCATGTTGAAGAGTTATCTCATAATAATGAGGCATATAAAACCGCATTAAAAAAATATAATGGAAAAGAAGCAATTCAAACAATCATTCACCATATTTCAGAGGCATGATGAAACAATCATGCCTCTTTTAGTAGGATGAAAGATTCCAAGAAACGGTGTTTTTATGTTACAATAAAGTGAAACTTTAATCAGTGGGGAGGGGTTAATCCCCCACTGATTATTAGTTGAACCAATCGGGCTTTTACGGGCAGTTAATCCCACACCTAACTTCTTTATTTTGCTGAATTTTGAGGTGTGGGTTTTACTGCCCGTTAATGCGGGGTAGCAAATGGATTAGTAGGGAAATTCCAATTAATGAAGCGTGAAAATACGAATGGATTAGGAGTGACTGTGTTGGAGCTAAGTCTCTATGAAAATACTGCACTTATTATATGCTTTGTGTTGTACGTTGGTAGTGTTATTGTTTATATTTCAAGGAAGTTTTCGCAAGAAAGGGAGCTTGAAAAATCAGAAATAACAGCTGAACTAGAAATGTTAGCTGATGAAAGTTATAAAAAACAAAAAATAAAAGAAGACCATGAGGCATCCCATCATTTAAACGCAAATAAGTTTTAAAGATGGGGATTTTTTTTGAAGTTGTTCTTTATTATGTTTATAGCAAATAACGCTAAAATGGAGTTTCCCCCTTATATAATGAAGGAGTGTATATAAATGAATTTTTATATCGCCTCAGGATTCCAAAATAAACAACTTGTACGTTCTATAGCAAATGAACTGAAACATGCAGGATGGAACCATACATATGATTGGACTAAAAACGAAAGAGCAGTGAATCAAGAACAATTAAGAGAAATTGGTCAGGCAGAAAAGAATGCTATTAAAGAAGCGGATGTATTTTTACTTATATTAGATGGTGGGAACGGGAGCCATACAGAGTTTGGAATGGCGATTGCGCTAGAGAAAAAGATACATGTATATCATGAAAGAAATCCGCTTCAAACAACGTTCTATCATTTGCCAGAAATAAATATTTTTGAAGGAGATGCAACTGAATTTGCATCTTATGTTATGAATCATGTGAAATAATAGTAACTACTTAAAAGGTTATAAAAGGGATCTTTTGGGTACAGTGATGATAAGAAACATATATAAAGGAGTACATAATATGAAATTAGAAAATGGATGGGAAACGAGCTTTTTAGAAGTCGTACAAAATAGTGAATTTAAGAAAAATGCACAGCTTAGTCAATTGCTTTGTGAGGATAGTGAAGAAGTTGAGGAGCTTGTTGATGATTATGGTTATGAAGAAATCATTAATCGCGAACATGATGATGAATTAGCTGATATTTTAGGAGAAGAGCTTTTTAGTGAAATGGAACGACACGTATTCTTATCTGCACAGCCAGAAGAAAAACTTATTTCATTTGTAAATGGATTAGGTTTTCATGTGTTAGATTGGATCGTTCTTCTTGAAACAGAATTTGGCATTGATAGTGCAAACTTTACGTCAGACGCCGTGAAAACGTTAGAAAAGCGTTTTAGACAATTTCCATACATAGAGGACAAGACAATTTTTGATATGACATTTGGAGAAGCAATGGATGTATTAGAGTCCATTACGGGATTACAACTGAAGGAAAAGATGAACGTATAATGTAAAAAAAGAACGTGAGGTAATCACGTTCTTTTTTTACATTATAATAATTTTGTCATCTAGTTTTGTTTGCCCGCTAAGAAGTGCGTTTAAATATTCTACTTTTCTTATACAAGCCTGTATATGTCTTTCAACCTCTTGCAACTCTGCTTGGTGATGTGTTTCAATCGGATGAATTTGTACGTTGAATTTTTCAAATTGACTACTATATGTTATTTCTGCATAGCCGCTCATAATATCCATTTCGTTATGAAATAAAAATTGTTTCGTTTTGTCACAGAATGATACATTCTGAAAGCCATATACTTTTAATGCTTCAATTACTTTTTTAATCATTTTTGTATTCATTTTTTAACCCTCTTTACGAAGTTCTACTTATACATTATACCATAAAAAATTACAAGGAAAGCGCTTCCAAGTGTATTTTATTATAAACTTTACGTTTCAATCACAAAAATGAAACAAAGAAAAAATAATTGTAAAGAAGGGAGGACCCTTTTATTGTTTCGTCATATATATAGAGAAATAGTGCAATGAAAGGAAATTTTCCGAGGTGGAGATCGTATTTCCAATTTGAGCGCAGTAAAAGAGGTGAAAATCTTGAACTTTGATATTGTAGGACAAAAAGCATATATAAAAGATGGACCGCATCGGAACCGAATTGGAATTGTACAGAAAAACGAGACAAAATTAGAATCGCAGTTTGCTATTGTAATTGGAGAACAAATCATTGATGTAGAGCTAAAAGATATCGTGTTAGTTGGGGTAGACGTAGGACAATTTCATAAATGGTGCGAACGAAATGGTTATTTGTGAAAAGGACGGGCTGTGAGATAATGAAATATATTTGAGAAAAGAGAATATGTTATTGTATTCTCTTTTTCTATGTGTAAGGAGATGGAAATGAAGTATAAAGAACGAGATTTTACATTGGAGTTAAAAGAGAAGATTCAATGCATGGAGAAGGAAATAGAGAGAATATCATTTAAACTTTTTAAAGATTATTCACATTTGTACATAGAAAAAAACATGGAATTATTTATAGAACTCATCAGAGATAAAGAAAATCCTTTTGAAACAGGATATTCTTCATCAATTTCGATAGCTGTATTAGATGAAGAAGGAAAGATGATTGAATTTTATACAGTTCCTATCTGGGAATGTTGTAGTTATTTTTTAGGAGTACCGCTTCAAATAAGGTTTTGGGGAAGTAAGTTAAGTGGTGAACTTGTTGATGAATCTTATTGTGAGATAGAGGAGGAGTTAAAGGAGCAGTTGGAAGAGTTTTTACAGTTTGCAGATGAGGAATAATAGTTAGTCTTTAGTTTATAATTAATAGTTATTAAAAAAATGAAAAATGGTATATTTCCTTTATATCAATACATGATAATATACAGGTGTTGTTCTACATGGCTGAAGTAATTGATAGAGCTTTATACATAGTGTTTGAAACAATATGCTATGCCTTATATATAAAAGATAAAGAGGAAGATGAAAAGAACTAAAAAAGGGCGCTAACAGTTTCTGTTAGCGTCCTTTTCATTATGAAGCAATTTCACCAGTTTTTGTATCATCTTGATTGTACGTATCTTGATCTAATTCACCAAGCCATTTACTAGAAATAAGACCTGCTGTCATAGAACCACTTACGTTAAGAGCTGTACGCCCCATATCGATTAATGGTTCAACTGAGATAACAAGAGCGACAATACCGATTGGTAAGTTCATTGTAGATAGTACGATTAACGCTGCAAATGTTGCGCCGCCACCAACACCGGCAACGCCGAATGAGCTAATTGCAACGACAGCGATTAAAGTTAAAATAAATTGTGGTTGTAATGGATCAATTCCTACAGTTGGAGCGACCATCATTGCAAGCATTGCTGGATAAATACCTGCGCAACCGTTTTGTCCGATAGATACTCCAAATGATGCTGCGAAGTTGGCAATCCCTTCAGAAATACCAAGCTTTTCTTTTTGTGCTTCAATATTTAATGGCATTGCACCAGCACTAGAGCGAGATGTGAATGCAAATGTTAATACAGGGAATACCTTTTTCAAATATTGAATTGGATTTAAACCAGATAGAGCAATTAATAATAAGTGGATAACGAACATTACGATAAGTGCTACGTAAGACGCTAACACGAAGTTACCAAGTTTTAAAATAGCGTTTATATCGCTACCAGCAACTGTTTTTGCCATAAGAGCTAATACGCCGTATGGAGTAAGACGTAAAATTAATGTTACCATACGCATTACGATTGCATATACAGCATCAAGCATTTTCTTAAATAGTTCTGCTTGTTCTGGATATTTTCGTTTTACACCGATAAAGGCGATACCGATAAAGGCTGCAAATATTACAACCGAAATTGTTGACGTTGGACGAGCACCTGTTAAATCAAGAAACGGATTTGTAGGCAATAGTTCTAATAATTTATCTGGAATTGTTGTTTTTTCAATAGAAGTAAATCTTTCTTCAACTAGCTTCAGACGAGCAGATTCTGCATCACCTTGTTGCAGACCTGTTGCAGATACATCAAATCCTGCACTTGCAGCGATACCGACAGCTGCAGCGATTCCTGTAGTAAGAATTAAAATTCCGATAATAAGACCACTAATTTTACCAAGGTTTTTCGTTAACTGTAATTTTGTAAATGCTGAAATAATAGATACTAAAATAAGTGGCATAACGATCATTTGAAGTAATTTCACATAACCGTTACCGATTAAGCCAAACCAAGTATTTGATTCAATAATTACTTTAGAAGTTGGTTCATAAATAAATTGTAATATAAGACCGAATATAATTCCGACTCCTAAAGCAGTAAATACACGTTTATTAAAAGATACATGCTTACGTTGCATATAATATAATACGCCAACTAAGATGAGCATGACTGCAACGTTAATTCCGACAAGCAGTGTATTCATGTTGATTCCCCCTAATTCCAATCTGTTATATAGAATATAAGGTAATAAAACCTATAAGTCAACTAGGAAATTGCGGATTTAAAAAAAAGATGGCAAAATGCCATCTTTTAATGTCCAGCCCCAGGGACAAGTAAAAACGTCGTGTAGTATGTAAATCCTATGAAGAAAACAGTTAAATATGCCCCAAATACGTATATATACATACGCTCTGTTAAATTTAAATAGCTTAAAAGTACGAAGAATCCTGTTTGTCCTAAAAATAGTAGTGCGGTCGAGTGCATATCCCCTACGTAAAACATAACCGAGAAAATTCCAGTCCAAAAGCCGAGAACGCGAAACATGCGCTCCATGCCATCTCCCTCCTTTTCTAAAAAAAGTAAACCTCACTTCATTATAGTTTATTTTTCTTACTATTGTAAATATTCGTTCATATAAAAAGAAGCCAATTATAATTGGCTTCTTTTTATATGAGAAATTAAATTGTTAGTTTATAATTACAAGATTTACATCCATCTAGTAAACTATCGTTTCGTGTTAATTCCATGTTAGGGAATAGGATTTCAAAAATCCCTTTCATCATATCTCCGTGCATATTACAAATTTCAGTTGGATGATGAACGGCAACTTCTTTAAATGGACAATTGTGTACATCATAGAAAATTTTCGTTCCATCTGCACTTAATTCAAATGCAGGTGATAAGCCAGCTGTTGAGAAAGCTTCTTTTGCAATTTGAACTTTTTGTTCCACTGTTAAAGCATCTTCACTCACATTTAAACGCAGCATATGTTGTTGCATTAATTCGGTCCCGAATTGTTTTCCAGTTTCGTATAGCACTTTTTCACCAGCAGCGCCAAGGCTAAGTAAAGAATTAAATGCGATTCTTGCTAACAATTGATAATCACGGAATGGAAATTGTAATTGGATAACATCTTCAGATAATACATACAATCTGCTTGGCCTTCCGCCTTTTCCAGTTTTCTTCGTTTCCGATTTCAGCATATGAACATCTTCTAATTTAGATAAATGTAAACGCGCTACGTTTGGATGAATGTCAAACTCATCTGCAATTTCTTGTACCGTTACGTAACTATGTTTTTGAGAAATATATTTATAAATGTAATAACGAGTTGGATCAGATAATACACCTGTAATTTTTAAAGCTTGTTCCATGAGGATCTCCACCTTTATCACTTTATCCAAGATAATAACATTATAATACAGATAAACTTCCATATAGGTAATTTCAGACAATAATTCAGAAATTGTTCATAATTTCACAAACATATTTTCCCTTTTCGCTCTAGTGAAAATACAAAAGTAGTAATTTTTCTTATGAACTTTTTCATGCTATATACATAGTGGGGAGGGAAAAATGATGAATGGAATTGAAAGCTTTGCGAATACGATTTTGAAAGAAGCGTGCAGGGTACAAGCTTCGGATTTACATATTGTACCCCGGAAGAAGGATGTAGCGGTTCAACTGCGTATAGGAAAAGATTTAATGACGAAACAATACATTGAAAAGGAATTTGGAGAAAAACTTGTTTCACATTTTAAATTTTTAGCATCCATGGATATAGGGGAGAGGCGGAAGCCACAAAATGGTTCCCTGTATTTACAAATGGATGGACAAGAAGTATATTTACGCCTTTCCACGCTACCAACTGTATATCAAGAAAGTCTCGTTATCCGTCTTCATTTACAGGCATCTATTCAGCCGTTATCTCATCTTTCGTTATTTCCAAGTACAGCGAAGAAACTACTTTCTTTTTTACATTATTCCCATGGGTTACTTGTATTTACTGGACCGACTGGTTCGGGAAAGACAACAACAATGTATGCGTTATTAGAGGTAATTAGAAAAAAGAAAACACGTCGCATCGTTACACTAGAAGATCCAGTTGAAAAAAGAAATGACGATGTATTACAAATTCAAATAAATGAAAAAGCAGGTATCACATATGAGGCGGGACTAAAGGCTATTTTACGTCATGATCCAGATGTTATTTTAGTCGGTGAAATTCGTGATGAAGAAACAGCAAAAATTGCTATAAGAGCAAGTTTGACTGGCCATTTAGTAATGACAACACTGCATACGAATGATGCGAAAGGGGCAATACTTAGATTTATGGATTTTGGCATAACGAGGCAAGAGATTGAACAATCTTTATTGGCTATAGCTGCACAGCGACTTGTCGAATTGAAGTGTCCGTTTTGCAAAAGAAAGTGCTCAACTTTATGTAAATCAATGAGGAAAGTAAGACAAGCGAGTATTTATGAGTTGTTATATGGATATGAGTTAAAACAAGCGGTTAAAGAAGCAAATGGGGAATGTGTCACTTATAAGCACGAAACATTACAATCTTCGATACGAAAAGGGTACGCTTTAGGTTTCTTAGAAGAGGATGTGTATGTTTAAGAAAATATGGAGTTTAAGTGATCAAGTAATATTATTGAAACGATTAGGAGAACTATTAGAAAAAGGATACTCCCTTTTGCAGGCTTTAGAATTTTTACGGTTTCAATTACCTGTAGAAAAGAAAGTGCAATTGCAGCACATGATCGATGGATTAAAAGATGGAAAAAGTCTACACGATTCTTTTTATCAATTAAAGTTTCATCAGGAGATGTTAAGCTATTTATTTTATGCTGAGCAACATGGTGATATTTCTTTTGCATTGCAACAAGGGAGCGCACTTCTTTATAAAAAGGATAAGTATAGAAAAGATATGATAAAAATAATGCAGTATCCTATGTTTTTGGCGTTCTTTTTAATAATCATGATTTTAATTTTTAATCGCATTTTATTACCGCAGGTTAATATGGTATATAGTTCGTTTGGTTCTACAGTACCTTTATTTACAGAACAAATATTAAGTGTAATTAAGCTACTACCCTATCTTATTTTTAGCACTATTTGTCTAGTCATAATTGGCTGTAGTATATATTTTTTTTACTTTCGGAAACTCCCTCATATGAAGCAGGTAAACATTATACTTCGTATCCCCCTCGTAAAAACATTTCTTATTTTAAAGCATTCACATTATTTTGCTAATCAATTGAGCAGTTTATTACATGGCGGACTATCCGTACTTGAGGCTCTAACAATAATGATGGAGCAAAAATATCATCCGTTCTTTCAGTATGAAGCGGGCCGAATTGAACGCCAATTAATTGCAGGAGAGCCGTTGCAATCTATTATTGCTAAAAGCGGATATTATGAGGAAGAACTTTCTTATATTATTACGCATGGACAAGCAAACGGTAATTTGGCGATTGAATTAGGTGACTATAGTGATCTTATTATAGAAAAGATTGAGCAAAAAGTTAGACGAATGTTAGTGATTATTCAACCGATTTTATTTGTGTGTATTGGAGGAATAGTCGTTCTTATGTATTTAGCAATGATTATGCCAATGTTTCAAATGATGAATTCTATATAGGAGGTATTTACATGCAGAATGAGGAAGGGTTTACCCTTTTGGAAATGTTATTAGTTATGGTCGTCATCACTGTATTATTACTATTAATTATTCCGAATGTAGTTACACAGCGTTCATCCGTCGAAGGAAAAGGATGTAAAGCCTATGTGAAATCTATAGAAGCGCAAATACAAGTATACCAATTGCAACATAATAAAATTCCCTCTCTAAAAGAGCTAATTGATGGGAAATATATTACGAAGGATGAGTGTCCGAATGGTGAGTCTATTCACATTTCAAATGATGGCACAGTAACAAGTGGGAAACTGTGAAACAAAAAGGTTTTACTCTTTTAGAAATGCTACTCGTTCTATTTGCAATTTCTGTACTAAGTATGGTCACGTATTTTAACGTACGTTCATTATATGAAAAACAAAAAATCGAACAATTTTTAAGACAGTTTTCAAATGATATTTTGTATATGCAACAATTAGCGATAAACCGTCAAAAACACTATACATTACGATGGTATAAAGATAGACATACGTACTATATAGGAGAGCTAAGTACGAATCTGACTATTATTAAAAGAGAATATGATAGCGATATACAAATTGATTTAAATACTTTTCCGAATCCGATGACATATAATCCGAGTGGAAATATTAATAGAGGCGGTACGATTTTACTTTCGTATCGAAGTTATAAATATGAAATTGTATTTCAGCTTGGAAGAGGGAGATTTACGTATCGTGAAATGTCAAAAGGGGTCAGTGATGGCTGAGATGCTTGTAGCATTAAGTATAGTAATGATGGCAATATCTATAATACTCCCGCAATCAGTATTGATTATGCAAGAACGAAAGAACATACAAATTCGTTATAAGGCATTTGTATTATTAAAAAAGGAAGCAGCTTTATATATGTATGAGAATGAGGCAAAACAACAGAAAGAAACAGTCGTGAACGGAAATGTATATTACACATATTGGGGAGGAAATGAAGTTTGTGCTATGTGGAAAGATGTGAAAGGAAGAATGGCGGAACAATGCTTTTATGCAGGAGAAAAAATAAATTAGAAGTTGGATTTACATTACTTGAAATGATCGTATGTTTTTTTCTGTTATCACTGTTCTTTTTACTCTTGCCACGTTTAAACTTTATTGCAATAGAAAACAAACAATCGAAAGGGTTAAATAATTGGGAATGGAATGTGTTTATAGGGCAAGTACAATTAGAATTTCGTGAAGTATCATTTGTAGAGAAAATAGTCCCTGAAAATAAGGGGAATCTTTTGCGCTTCCGCCTTCGAACTGGAGATGAAGTGACGTATGAAAAATTGAATAATCGTCTAATAAGAAAAGTGAATACGCGAGGAAGAGAAGTTATATTACAAAATGTTGAAATGGTTTCGTATGAAATAACACCTCATTTGCTCTTTATAAATGTGGAAGATATGAGCGGGAAAATATATGAAGGTGTAGCTATTAGGTATAGTGAAATGGAAATAAATACATGAGAAAACAAGAAGGGTTTACGTTGCCAGGAACAATTATTTTTCTTGTATTATTAACTTCGTTCTTTGTATACGAAACGAATATGTTGTTTATAGATAAAAATTTTTATATTGAAATAGAGCAAAAGTTTGTATTAGAGGAACTACTAAATCGATCTATTACAAATATAAAACAGGATTTACAGCAAAAAGAACAGGAAGGTATTTTTTTCTTTCCATATGAAAAGGGAGAAGCAAGTGGAAATTATGTCTTTGAAAATGATGTCATTTTTGTTTCGTTACAGTGCAAAATCAAACAAGAAGTTTTCTATAAAGTAAGCTTTCGGTATAGAAAAAAGGACGAGAAAATATTCGATTGGATAGAAGGATAGTATGTAACATATACGGATGAAAAACCATAATTTTCCCTTTGAAAATAGGCTGTTTTTTCAAAGGAAATGGATAAATAAAACAATCAAAAGTTTAAATTTTCTTAAAAAAGAGAAAGGTAGAAAGAATATGATATATTCATGCTATCCAATCATTATTTTTAGGGAGAATAGGGAAATGACAAATAACAATCAAATAGGTGAAAACAAGGAACAAACTATTTTTGATCATAAAGGAAATGCAATTATGACGGAAGATAGGGAAATACACATTATTTCAAAATTCGAGGAACCTCTTATTGTCGTGTTAGGAAATGTATTAAGCGATGAAGAATGTGATGAATTGATCGAATTGTCTAAAAATAAGTTAGCACGTTCTAAAGTTGGTTCATCACGTGATGTAAATGATATTCGAACGAGTAAGGGTGCATTTTTGGACGATAATGAACTTACTGCGAAGATTGAAAAACGAATTTCATCTATCATGAATGTTCCTGTGTCGCATGGAGAAGGATTGCACATTTTAAATTATGAAGTGGATCAACAATATAAAGCGCATTATGATTATTTTGCAGAGCACAGTAGATCAGCTGCTAATAATCGTATTAGTACGCTTGTCATGTATTTAAATGATGTAGAAGAAGGCGGAGAAACGTTCTTTCCGAAATTAAATCTTTCTGTGCACCCTAGAAAGGGAATGGCAGTATACTTTGAGTATTTTTATCAAGACCAATCATTAAATGAGCTGACGTTACATGGAGGGGCACCTGTAACGAAAGGTGAGAAATGGATTGCAACGCAGTGGGTGAGAAGAGGCGCTTATAAGTAAAAGCGTGTATGAAACGTTTTGTTCTTCATTGTATAAGAAGAACAAAACGTTTTTTTATTAAATAATGGAATCATTCGTTATAATAACAAATAATAACGAATGATTGAGAGGAACGAACATGAAATCTATATACATAACCGGTTATATGGGAGCTGGGAAAACAACAATTGGAAAAGCATTAAGTAAAGAACTTCATATGGATGTTGTCGATACAGACCAAAAAATTGAAGAGGAGCTGGAGAAGGCAATTCGTGATATTTTTGCCGAAGAAGGTGAAATGGCTTTTCGCGAATATGAAAGTGAAATGTTACGTTCACTACCGAGTCGTAATGTAATTATTACAACTGGTGGCGGCATCATTGAACGAGAGGAAAACCGAAAGTGGATGAAGGAAAATGGCACCATCGTGTATTTATATTGTGATCCACATGTAATTGCAGAAAGGCTTCGTGAAGATACGACACGTCCGCTATTTCAGAAGAAAGATATAGAGGCATTTGTGGCAAAATTTGAATCGCGCCGAGCTTATTATGAAGAGGCTCATATTCATATTGATACGACGAATAAGTCTGTAAAGGAAATTATGAATGAATTAAAAGAAAAGATTAATGAATAAAAAAGTGGACATACTAATCAAGTAGAGGTGATGATAATATGTCTACTAATGATTATGTTCGCTTTGTGACGCAGCAGTTTGTGTCGTATATGGATGCTCCAAAAGAAGATCGTAAACAAAAGAAAGAACAACGTCGTGCTGAAAAAGAGCCATTTATGAATAAATGGTTTGGTGTTATGCCGCTAAGTGCTGCTTTGTTTTATCGAAATGTAAAAAATAAAAGAAAAAAATCAAGTTAACGATTTCATAATATGTGTAGCATAGTGAAAATCCCCTAGTAGCATCATACTACTAGGGGATTTTTTATTTACTGCACAGATTCCTTTTCTTCTGTAACGGCATGTATTTTATTGTTCACCCATACGAATCCTATTCCGATACAAATGGAAATGCCCCATCCAACAGCGGTCATAATCGCTCTCATTTCACCATAGCCATCTACACCGAAAACAGAGATGAAATAAATTTTTAAGAAGCTTTTTAATATGAATTGTAGACCGAAAAATAGCGTTAAATATTGTAGTGCTGGATAAATACGACTATCACGATACAGTTCACGACTTTTATCACGGTCATGGCCTTGCAGTGCGGCAATATCTGCTGCGAAATATAACATAAGTGGTTTCTTTATAAAAATTGTACATATAACAATAATACCGAGTACGATGTGATAATACGCATCGTTCCACAGCATTCGCTCAGCGGATCCAGATAATAGATCTACCATTGTATTAGAAATGAGTGTAATTAAAATAAAGAACCCTGTCACGTTAAACTGTTTTTCTTTTTTAAAGGTATACAGTGTATAAATAATTCCCGGAACAGAGGAAAGTAACATCGCGTAATAAGGATCGATATAAGGTTTTGCAAATTTCCAAATGAGGAATGGGATTACGAGATAAAAGACAAGATCTAATATAGCTTTTTTATTTTGATTCATACAAATCCTCCTTAAGTCATACATATATTTTATAATATAATTTCTGAAAATTGTATAAGGTTTAATAGGAAAAGGAAAAATATATCACTTTTTGAGGGATTAGTAGATTGAAAAAAATTGCCCCTAGCGTAGTAAGTTTTTTTAGTATATAATAAAGGAAACGCTTTCATTTTTATTTTGTTCACAAAATGGACGGAAAATCACATATTTACTATCGATATGTTGCTTTATAATGAAACTAATTAAATATACATGCATACAATATTGTGAAATAAATAACATAAATAATTTATATAAATGTAAACGTTATCAAAAGAGAGAGGTGGAGACAATGAGTAAATTTTTCTTCAATCATAATCCAGCAACAGTAGAGGATGGAAGGCTTGTTAAATATGCTGAAATTATTTATGGAGAAGGTGGCCGTTCTGTATTAGAAAATTTAATGGTGAAGGCATCTATCAGATTGCGTGATCGTTATCCGAATAAATCTGACGAGCAGATCTCGAACCTAGTAAATAAAGGCATCCATGATATGTTTCAAAAATACGTGAGCGAGTAAGAGTAGCCAATGGCTGCTCTTATTTTTTTGTATAAGGATTGTATCTCTAGCTGAAAATAAGGGTGTACTTTGAAAGACATAAGAAGGAGTGGAAAAGATGAGTAATGGAATTGGCCGTTCAAAAGAAAACCTTCCTACTGATGCAAATCATGTGAGTGCAAAAGATCGCGCGTATCAAAAACGCATGGCAAAGCAAAAACAACAAGAGCGTAATGGCGATAAAGGATAACTCAAAAAAGCTCCTTCTAAAACAGAAGGGGCTTTTTAAGATAGAAAATGATTTGCGGTAACATAAAAGAGTCCACCATTAATAATTTGTACTGTAATGCGTGGTTCATATTGTTCTTGCAAAGCTTGTTTTTCAATTTCATAACTTTCGGGAAGTTCATCGCTTTCTTCATAAAAGCGATTTAAAAGATCTAAATCGTGATTCCAGCGCACTCTTGCTTCTTTCGCCCACGTATGGTCATCTTCTGCAATAATATTTTTTAAAGCATCCTCTATACGTTGTAAACCACTTTGCGGTTTAATAATAGGCGAGAGCGTAAAACAAAAGTCAGGTATTTTCGGTGTAAGTTTAATTTTAGTTAATGTTTCATGAAAGTTTGCAATCATTGTGCCAGAAATAAGATGAATGCCAATCGAGTGAAGAATATCTTTTTTTCGATCACATTGATAGGAAACTTTTATATTTACACCGAGCCACGGATGGAGCGGTGTATGCGTTGCTCTGCTATGCCGTACTTCTTCATATAAACGTATGTAAGAACCTAATTCTTTTGTCGTTTGAAAAATTTGATGAAGGCGTGGGGAACCGTAGTGAATAAGCTCGCCATCGTTTTCTTCATTTTCTGGATTTGTAATAAGAGTAAGGCGCATCGGATTCGGTACGCCTCCTGTTTTCTCAAGATAGTGCCAATAAAAAGGGCGATTCATTAATAATTTATCCATCTCAATTGTTAACTGTACATCTAGTAAATGAGGAGAACGTTCTAAAATTTCACAGTTATTCGCCTCAAAAAAATTGTATAAGTAATTATGAATTTCATGTTGCTGCATAGCCTTGCACCTCAGCTTCATTTCGTTTCGCAAAGTCGATAATAGATGTTAAGTTTTCCATCTTAATTCGGATTTCTCCTTCGCTTTTTGATTGCGCAAATATTTCTTGAATGTGCGCGTCGATGTTTTTCATATTAATTCTCGTTAAAATTTCATCAAGCTCACCGATAACACGCTCGAATAAATTGATTTTTTCATATAACAGTTTCAAAATATGTTCTTCAACAGTGTGCTTTGTAGCTAAGTTATAAATATGAACATCATTTTTTTGACCAAGACGGTGAATGCGTCCGATCCTTTGCTCAAGACGCATTGGATTCCATGGCAAATCATAATTGATCATATGGCTACAAAATTGTAAGTTAATCCCTTCACCACCAGCTTCCGTTGCAATTAATACTTGTGCGTGGTTTTGGAAAAGCTCCTTCATCCAATCTTTCTTCCCGCGTTTAAATCCGCCGCGGAATGGAACGGAAGAAATACCGTGTTGTTGTAAAAACCATTGTAAGTA
Source organism: Bacillus sp. BC05(2025) (assembly GCF_056725905.1). Lineage (NCBI taxonomy): Bacteria > Bacillati > Bacillota > Bacilli > Caryophanales > Bacillaceae > Bacillus > Bacillus sp. BC05(2025). The sequence continues at coordinate 179,679 of NZ_JBWYRA010000003.1, forward strand.
CATTTGTGACGCTCGATATTCTGTGAAGATGACGACTTTATCGTCAATTTCTTTAATAAGCTCAAGAGCTTTTTTCGCTTTTGAGTTGAAAGGAATTTGATTAATTTTGTCCATTAGCACATCAATATGTGGGTCTTTTATGTAATTCTCATTTTCCTTCTGTCGTTTTTCTACATGTTTTTTTAATGAATAGTAAACAGCCTCGCGACTACTACACGCTTCCCGTTTTAAAGTTAATGATGAGAAAGCAGATGTGAAGGCGTCTTGTCCTCGCCAATTTTCGATATCATTATATAGAGCTTGTTCTTGTTCATTAAACTCAACAAAAATTGTACGTACATGTCTCTTTGGCCAATCAATTCCGGTATTATGCCGTCGATTTCGGACCATCACTTTATTAATAAGAGCTTTTAAATCTTCATCAGATTCGGCAGAACGATTTTTTGAAGCGTAATATTCTTCAAAGTTGGATTGATTGCCTAAATGTCCCGGCTTTAATAAAGAAACAAGGTTGAAAATTTCATCAATCTTATTTTGAACAGGAGTAGCGGTTAATAATAAACAAAATTTCTTTTTTAATCGCTGTGCAAATTCATAGTTTTTTGTTTTATTATTTTTAAGTTTATGTGCTTCATCAATAATAATAAAGTCATATTCTAAATTCAAAACGATATCGCGATGCGGTGAACGTTTTGCAGTATCAATTGATGATACAATCACATCAGCTTGTTCCCATGAGTAGCTTTTCTTCTGGGCTACAGCAGGAATGAAGAACTTTGTGTTTAGTTCGTATGCCCATTGTGAAACGAGGGAGGCAGGGACGAGTATAAGTACTTTTTTCACAAGGCCGCGGACCATATATTCTTTTAAAATAAGCCCAGCTTCAATCGTTTTCCCAAGTCCTACTTCATCTGCTAGTATCGCTTTACCATTCATTTGTTCAATAACATTTTGAGCGACTTCTAATTGATGAGGAAGTGGTGTGAAATGGGATAAATGCTTCGGTGCTTGTAATCCATCGAAAGTAGGAACAAGTAACGATTTTTCTGTTTCATAAGCTAAATGATATAAATCCCAGTTTGTCCAAGGGCCATCTTCGTCAATTCTATTTAAAAAATTGTTTTGCCACGTTCGATCTATGGAAATATCGACATTCATTACGACTCTCCCACCTTTTATAAACTAAAGTAATTATTAAAAAATCCGTATTTATAAGCCTTGTAATAAGGCTCTATTACACTTGTTGAAAGGTAAAGAATAAACAAAGATAAAGAGCTAAATCTAAAAAACTGTATGTAATAAGATTAAGCATAAAAAATTCTAAATTATTTTTTATGCTAGAATATTGATGAAATATAGCGAATAATGTTAGGATAATGGTGTGAAATGTGTGGAATCTTTCGTATTTTATCCAAGAAAGTGATTTTTTATTTACGCTTTCATAAAAAAATATAATGAGATTCCGTATATCCTATCTTTTCAGAGTGAAAATGTTTAGATAAGGGAAACAACTTTTATTGATTTGTCAGAGCATAAGGGGGAGAGAGCATGATTACATTACAACGTACACCGTTATTTGATGTATACGCGAAGTATGGTGGAAAAACAATCGACTTCGGTGGTTGGGAGTTACCAGTTCAATTTTCAAGCATTAAAGAAGAACATGAAGCTGTACGTACAGCGGCAGGTTTGTTCGATGTGTCTCATATGGGAGAAGTTGAGGTAAAAGGTGTAGATAGTTTAGCATTTTTACAACGTGTTGTTACAAATGACGTATCTACCTTAAAGGTAGGGGGCGCACAATATACAGCTATGTGCTACGAAAATGGTGGTACAGTAGATGATTTATTAATCTACAAACGTGGTGAAGAAGACTATTTATTAGTTATCAACGCATCAAATATCGAGAAAGATTACGAATGGTTAGCTAGCCATGTAATTGGCGATGCGACAGTAGTCAATGTTTCTAGTGAAGTTGCACAGCTTGCAATTCAAGGACCAAAAGCAGAAGGCATTTTACAAAAAGTTGTGTCAGAAGATTTGAAAGAAATTAAGTTCTTTAAATTTAAAAACGATATTCTTGTAGATGGAATTCCAGCACTTGTATCTCGTACAGGTTACACAGGTGAAGATGGATTTGAAATTTATTGTAAGAGTGAAGATGCTGCAAAACTTTGGGAGAAACTTCTTGAAGTTGGAGAAGCAGAAGGCTTAAAACCATGTGGTTTAGGTGCTCGTGATACACTTCGCTTTGAAGCAACATTACCACTTTACGGTCAAGAATTATCAAAAGATATTACACCGATTGAAGCTGGAATTGGCTTTGCGGTAAAACCAAATAAAGAAGCAGACTTCTTTGGAAAAGCGACTTTAAAAGAGCAAAAAGAAAACGGTGCGCCTCGTAAGTTAGTCGGCATCGAAGTAATTGAACGTGGAATTCCTCGTACGCATTACCCTGTATTTATTGGAGAAGAAAAAATCGGGGAAGTAACGAGTGGTACACAATCTCCAACGTTAAAGAAAAGCATTGGTTTAGCACTAATTGATGTAAAATACGCAGCAGTTGATACAGAAGTAGAAATTGAAATTCGTAATAAACGCGTCAAAGCAGTAGTTGTTCCAACACCATTTTATAAACGTTCAAAGTAACGGGGAGAGGGGTAGATTTCATGTTGCATCGTTATCTTCCAATGACAGAAGAAGACAAAAAAGAAATGTTACAAACGATCGGCGTTCAAACGATTGATGAGTTGTTCTCTGATATTCCAGAGAGTGTTCGTTTTAAAGGGGATTTAAAAATTAAAGAAGCAAAATCAGAGCCAGAGCTGTTAAAAGAGTTAACTCAAATGGCTAGTAAAAATGCTAACTTAAAAGAGTACGCTTCTTTCTTAGGAGCAGGCGTATACGATCATTACGCTCCAGTAATCGTAGATCATGTTATCTCTCGCTCAGAATTTTATACAGCTTACACGCCATACCAACCGGAAATTTCACAAGGGGAATTACAAGCAATTTTTGAATTCCAAACAATGATTTGTGAATTAACAGGAATGGATGTAGCAAACTCTTCTATGTACGACGGAGGTACAGCTTTAGCTGAAGCGGCAATGCTAGCAGCTGGCCATACTCGTAAAAAGAAAATTCTTGTATCTAGTGCAGTTCATCCAGAATCAAGAGCTGTACTTGAAACATATGCAAAAGGTCAACATCTTGAAGTTGTTGAAATTAATCATAAAGATGGTGTAACAGATTTAGACGTATTACAAAGTGAAGTAGATGATACAGTTGCTTGTGTAATCGTTCAATATCCAAACTTCTTCGGACAAGTTGAAAAATTAGCTGATATTGAAAAAATCGTTCATCAACAAAAATCATTATTTATCGTTTCTTCAAATCCGTTATCATTAGGCGCATTAACACCACCAGGAAAATTTGGTGCTGATATTGTCATCGGTGATGCACAACCATTTGGTATCCCAACGCAGTTTGGTGGACCACACTGTGGTTACTTTGCAACGACGAAAGCATTTATGCGTAAAATTCCAGGACGTCTTGTCGGACAAACTGTAGATTCAGATGGTAAACGTGGATTTGTATTAACGTTACAAGCACGTGAACAGCATATTCGCCGTGACAAAGCGACATCTAACATTTGTTCAAACCAAGCGTTAAATGCATTAGCAGCATCAGTTGCAATGACGGCACTTGGTAAACAAGGTGTGAAAGAAATGGCACGTCAAAACATTTCTAAAGCACAATATGCAAAACGTCAATTTGAAGCGAAAGGCTTCACAGTTACATTTGCTGGACCATTCTTCAATGAGTTCGTTGTAGATTGCAAGCGCCCAGTGAAAGAAGTAAACGATGCATTATTACAAAAGAATATTATCGGCGGTTACGACCTAGGCCGTGATTATAAAGAGCATGAGAACCATATGCTTGTAGCAGTAACAGAGCTTCGTACAAAAGAGGAAATTGACACACTTGTAAACGAAATGGGGGCTATCCAATGAAGAACCAAGACCAAGCACTTATCTTTGAAGTGAGTAAAGAAGGACGCATAGGATATAGCCTACCAAAATTAGATGTAGAAGAAGTGAAACTAGAAGATGTATTTGAGAGCGATTATATTCGAGTAGAAGATGCAGAGCTACCAGAAGTATCTGAACTTGATATTATGCGCCACTATACAGCACTTTCAAACCGTAACCACGGTGTAGATTCTGGATTCTATCCACTTGGATCTTGTACGATGAAATATAATCCGAAAATTAATGAAAGTGTAGCTCGTTTCGCAGGATTTGCAAATATTCATCCGTTGCAAGATGAAAAGACAGTACAAGGTGCAATGGAATTAATGTACGACTTACAAGAGCATTTAATTGAAATTACAGGTATGGATACTGTTACATTACAACCAGCTGCTGGTGCACACGGAGAATGGACAGGCTTAATGTTAATTCGTGCATACCATGAAGCAAATGGTGACTTTAACCGTACGAAAGTAATTGTTCCTGACTCTGCTCACGGAACAAATCCAGCATCTGCAACTGTAGCTGGTTTTGAAACAATTACAGTAAAATCAAATGAACATGGTCTTGTTGACCTAGAAGATTTAAAACGTGTTGTAAACGAAGAAACAGCAGCACTTATGTTAACAAACCCTAATACATTAGGTCTATTCGAAGAAAATATTTTAGAAATGGCAGAAATCGTCCATAACGCAGGCGGTAAATTATACTATGATGGTGCAAACTTAAATGCGGTATTAAGCCAAGCGCGCCCAGGAGATATGGGATTTGACGTTGTGCATTTAAACCTTCATAAAACATTTACAGGTCCTCACGGCGGCGGTGGCCCAGGTTCTGGTCCAGTAGGTGTGAAAGCTGATTTAATTCCGTACTTACCAAAACCAATTTTAGAAAAAACGGAAGATGGCTATCGCTTTAACTATGACCGTCCAGAAGCAATTGGGCGCGTAAAACCATTCTACGGTAACTTCGGAATTAACGTTCGTGCATACACATACATTCGTTCTATGGGTCCAGATGGACTACGTGCAGTAACGGAGTATGCGGTATTAAATGCGAACTATATGATGAGAAGATTAGCACCATTCTATGATCTTCCGTTCGATAGACATTGTAAGCATGAGTTTGTATTATCAGGTCGTCGTCAAAAGAAACTTGGTGTACGTACATTAGATATTGCAAAACGCCTGCTTGATTTCGGTTACCATCCACCAACAATTTACTTCCCATTAAATGTGGAAGAATGTATTATGATTGAGCCGACAGAAACAGAATCAAAAGAAACATTAGACGGTTTCATTGATAAGATGATTCAGATCGCTAAAGAAGTAGAAGAAAATCCAGAAGTTGTACAAGAAGCACCTCATACAACAGTCATTAAACGTTTAGACGAAACGATGGCTGCACGTAAACCAGTTTTACGTTATGAAAAGCCAGCTCCTGTACAAGTTTGATTAGAATAACAAAGGAAGAGCTCGCTATATGCGAGTTCTTTTTTTGTATGGAGAATTTGTTCCGCAATTTGTGGTCTGATAATCAGTAGAGATGAAAAAAACACCCACTGATTAAAGTTTCACTTTATGCAGAAGTGGTGAAGAAAATGTTAAAAATTTATATTTTTTGTTTCATAATGGTGTAAAGAAGCAGTTTTATAGGTGATTTTGTTGAAAAAGTCAGTTTGATAAAAGTATTTATTTTTGTTAGAATTTTATTGAAATTAAGAAGATGTAATGAGATAGGAATGACTCATTTTTATGTATATGTGAAAAAACGAGCAAGTTGGAGGTGAAAATGTGGGATATCGGTGTTATAGAATGATATACCATTTAGAAAACGGAAAAACGATTAAAGATGTAAAAGAATTTTGTTATCGAGACCAAGGAAAAGTGCTAGAAAGAGTAGCGCATCGTGTAATGGATAATAGAGAAGTAACGGCAATTGATAAGCAAGGAACGATCATTTCAATAGCATGTGAGGACATTGTAAAGGTGGAACTTGATTACATAACAGAAAGTTAACCTTGAGTCATATCGAATTATTCGATAAAATATACTGTTGAATGGTGAAGTGAGAAGAGAGGAGTTTATCATGGGTAGTACAAGACACTTTTATATGTTTATCTTAGCGTTTGTTCTAGTTGTGGCATTAACGATTTATTTAATTGTTGATAGCACTTGGTACAACACAGTTCATCCGGCGTTCCTTCTGTTTATGTATGTAGGAATTGCGGTAGTGAGTTTCGGAATGAGAGATGAGATGTTAGATCGCTTTGAAAAGTGATACATATACGAAAGACCAACAGGAAAATGTTGGTCTTTTTTTCTTGCCAAAAATAGGATGGTGTGTATATACTGTATATATAAGATATATACAGTATATACACACTGGAGGAAAACATGAATATTATTATTTCGAATTCTTCCCAAGACCCTATTTATGTACAAATAAGAAAACAATTAAGCCAGCTTATTTTAAATGGTGGTTTAAAGGGTGGAGACCAATTACCGTCTATTCGTAGCTTAGCGAAAGAATTACAAATTAGTGTAATTACTACGAAGCGTGCGTACGAGGAGCTTGAAAAAGAAGGATATATAGAAACTGTTGCTGGGAAGGGGACTTATGTTTCACGTAAAAATAATGAACTACTAAAGGAACAAAGGCTTCGTCTATTGGAAAGTAAAGCGGAAGAGATTGTAAATGAAAGTAAAGCGTTGCAGCTTTCACTTGAAGATTTACAGCAGATGATTGCGTGTTTATATGAGGGGGAATAAAGGGTGTTAGAGCTAAAAAACGTTTGTAAAAGTTATCAAGATTTTGCAGTGAAAAATATAAGTTTTACATTACCACGCGGATATATTATGGGATTTGTCGGGCCGAATGGGGCAGGGAAAAGTACGACGATCAAAATGATTATGAACTTAATTCGAAAAGATAGCGGTGATATAAAAATTTTTGGCAAGGACAATAAGAAGGCTGAAAAGGAGATAAAACAAAATATTGGTTTTGTATATGATGAAAATCATTACTACGAAGATTTAACGTGTGAACAAATGAAACGTATTATTGCACCGTTATATAAAAAGTGGGACGAAGAGCAGTATCAATCGTATATGCATAGACTACAAGTTCCGAAGTATAAAAAAATTAAAGAATTATCAAAAGGGATGAAAATGAAATTTGCGATTGCCATCGCGCTTTCGCATCACGCAGAGTTTATCATTATGGATGAACCGACAGCAGGATTAGATCCAGTTGTTCGAAGTGAATTACTTGATATGCTGCAAGAAATTGTAATGGAAGATGAAGTATCTGTATTATTCTCAACTCATATTACAACAGACTTAGAGCGTATCGCAGATTATATTACGTTCATTAACGATGGAGAAATTATATTTACTGGTGAGAAAGATGAACTAATGGAGAACTACGTAATCGTTAAAGGAAGTAATGAATTATTAGACCGAGAAGGAAAAGAGCTATTTGTTGGATTGAGAAAAAATAAATTTGGTTTTGAAGGTTTAGCGAAGGATAAACAAGCAATCATAGATTGGTTTGGGAATGAGGTTGTACTAGAAAAGCCTACATTAGATGATATTATCGTTTACACTGCGAAAGGGAGAGGTGCCTATGCGTCAGCTCATTTATAAAGATTTGTTCTTTTTTCGGGTGATGTGGTTAGTGTATTTAATTATGCCGTTTGTATTATTTATGTTAGACCCAAGTGTTGAATTGTTATTTTCGATGAGTTGTCTATTTATAACCCTTTCTTCCGTTATGACGTTAACCTTTATGGATGAAAGGAATAAAAGTGACATTATTATAAATAGTTTGCCGGTAAGTCGAAAGGATATCATAATTGCTAGATATATTTCCTGTGCAATATTTATTGTTGGTGGCATGCTCTCTACGATGTTAGTTGTTTTTCTTATAAGGGGCATTGCGGTTATTGGTGATATCGGTGTATATCATCCTAATTTATACATTGAAATTCCGTGGTATGAAGTAATAAATGGAGCTGTTTACGCCATATTTTTTGTTGTAACATTCTTTCCTAGTTATTATGGTACAAAATCGAAGGTAGTAAGAAGTATAGTATCAGCAGCCTCAATAGGAGTGGGAGGGATACTTTGGATATTTATTAGTGATGGGCTAAATGAAACAGCGCTTTCATTCATTGAATGGATTATGAATCCTATGCATGTTGCTGTATTTATAGTTGGATTTATTACATTTGTTAGTATTTATATCGTTTCTATGTTCCTTACAATTAAAATTTATGAAACACGTGATTTATAGAGAGGAGAATTCATATGCAACAGTTGATTTTGAAGGAGTTTTTCTTACAGAAGAAGATGTTTCCTTTCTATTTTTTAATACCCATTTTATCTATTTTTAAGAATTCCGTCGACCCGATGGGGATTGCAATAGGATTATTTATAACATGTAGTACAATTATTTATATTTCTTTTTATCATGAGGAGAAAAGTAAAACAGAAAAAGTATTAGTGAGTTTGCCTATAACGAGAAAAGAGATAGTTATAGCTAAATATATTACAAGCTCATTATTTATTATAGCTGGTTTGAGTATAACTTTTATAGTCATAATATTAGGAAATATTTTATTAGACAGAGATATAGTTATTCCTGGATATGCAGTGTTTTCAGCAATAGTAGCAACTTTAGCTTATTGTGTAGTAACGATACCTGCTAATTACATTGGAGGATATAAAGCTATTACTGTCTTGAATGTGATTATGCTTTTTCCTTTAATCGGTATGATTGGTCTTATGTGCAATATTTTTGGTGATAAAACAATTATGTTAAAAGTACTTCACTCTCAAGAGGCTACACAAGCAATGGGTGTTCTTGGTATCGGAGTATTAGTGAGTATATTCGTATCAATGATCCTCTCAATGAAAATGTTTCAGAAGGCAGAGTTATAGAAGGGACATTTTCATATTAGGAGGTGTAATACATGATCAAGCAACTCGTCTTAAAAGATATGATGTTGCAAAGAAAATTAGGGTTTGTTTATCTTATATGTTTGATTTTCCTTGCTATTGTTGATTTTCGTAGTGATAGCTTCCTTATGACGATTAGCGTATCTATACCTTTTCTTGGCACGGTACTGTCAATGAGTTATGAGGGGAAAAATAAAAGTGAAATGATAGTAAATAGTTTACCGTTTGACCGTAAAGATATTGTCATAGGGAAGTACATATTTGTAAGTATTTTAGTTGCTCTAGGTGGATGTTTCTCACTAGTGGTTGGTTTAATACAGTTACAAAATGAACAGATGACTGGATTTATGCTGTGGGGAGAAATGCTCGGAGGTATAACAGGTGGGTTTGTTTGTAGCATAATTGTACTCCCAATTGAATTTTCAGTAGGATATAGTAGTGTAAAACAAATCGCTCCCTTTATCGGAATTGCATTTGGTTATTTAAGTGGACTGATTGTAAGTAAAGTATGGTTAGATGTAGAAAATGTTTGGAGCATGAGTCTAGTCGTAAATAGTTGCTTTATAGCAGGATTGCTTCTTTTATATGTTATGTCTATGTTACTCTCAATTAACTTGTATAATGAGCGTGATTTATGAGGGGAGGATAATAGTTTTGAAACAACTAATTTTAAAAGATTTCATCATTCAATGGAAATTTTTAATTTGGTATATACTGTATCCTGTTTTCTTTTATATGGCCTTAACAGATACGGAAAATTTATTCATCATTATGTCAGTAATTATTACAATTGGGGCAACAGTAAAAACATTTGAAGCAGATAGTAAAAATGAGAGTGAAGTTATAGTAAATAGTTTGCCAATATTGAGAAAACAAATTGTGTATGCGAAATATATAGTAGCAATTATTATTCTTTTTATAAGTGTAACAGTCGGTTGTTTCACGATGGGAATGAAGAGCGGGGTTAACTTATTTGAATTTATTGAAACGACAATGGTTGCTAGTATTAGCTTTATTTTAGTGTATTTAAGCTTGTATTACCAATATCCTTTTGGCTAGGGTATAAGAAAACTATTTTTATTACGATAGTAATATTCATGGCACCGATAGTTGTTTTAGAAGTTTTGTTTCAAATCAACTTGGAACAAATTCAACTATATAACAGCGTGTTATTTATTAGTTCGATATGCATATTCATAATATCTATCTTTGTTTCAGTGAAATTGTATGAGAAGAGAGAATTTTAAAAGGCGCCTTATATAAGGCACCTTCTTCAATAACGACAATAGGAAAGTAAAAGTTTATAAACAGAGAGACTATTCGGTACAACATCTTTTGGAGTATGTAATATAAAGCTGAAAACGATAACGAGGATAAGAAAGAGGAAAAATAAAAATAGGATCTGCTTATGTATAGAATTTTGCATATTATCCACTCCTTTTTTAGGTAGTATGTCCAACAGAAAGGAATGTATGAAAAATGTTAGGGGGAGAATGATGAACAAAAGAAAATGGTTATATGGAATAGGGATATTTCTATTTTCAATCGGTCTCATATTAGCAAATTTTTACTCAGATATACCATCACCATTTCCTAATTTACATAAAGGAATTGGTATAAGTATTGTCATAGTTGGTCTTCTTTGTCTTATCACATCAAACTTCTACAGAAAGTCTGAATGAATATAAAAAAGGACAGTTATTCTTTTTCAGAGTAACTGTCCTTTTTAAATAACTTATTCCATAGCTTGGCGATACCCCATATAATGACGATTGCAATGGAGGTAATGATGGACCAAACGATTGATATCATTTCAAGTGTCATGTTAGGAAGGAATGTGAGAATGGATACTATTTTATGAAACAACCATTCTATTATATGAAAACTGATTTGCAGTAGAATGACAGTCCCAAGCGTAATCCATGCTAACAGTTGCTTCCCTTTTTCTTTCCACATGACATTCACCTCACGTTAGCTTAATAGTTTTAAGCCAACAGCGCCGCATAGAATGCAGCTTAAGAAGGCAAGACGACGCCAATCCGCTGATTCACGGAAAATAAAAATACCTAGAAGTGCACTTCCGGCAGTTCCGATTCCAGTCCAAATCGCATAAGCAGTTCCCATCGGTAATGTATTCATCGCAAGTGATAAGAAGAAGAAGCTTACGCCGAAGTTAGCGATTAAAATAACTTTTGGTGCCCAGCCTTTCTTTTCAGTGGCTACTTTCATAAAGAGTACACCAATAATTTCACAAATACCAGCTAGAATTAAAAATACCCAAGCCATTTTATGCGGCCTCCTTCGTTTCTTTTTCTTCTGTTACTCGTTTTAAACCAATTACGCCGAAGAAGATTAAGCCAATTAATAAAACTTTTACAATAGAGAAAGGTTCTCCGAAGATGAAAATTTCTGTAAGAACGATCCCACCAGCTCCAATTCCTGTAAAGACGGCGTATACAGTGCCGACAGGTAAATCTTTATAAGCTCTAAATAATAAAACGAAACTAATTGTAATTAATAATGCAACGCCAGCCCATTCAAGTGGTACCTCCGCGTGTTTTAGTCCAATAACCCAAAAGATTTCAATAATACCAGCTAAGATTACATAAATCCATGCCATATGTCATTTCTCCTTCCTACCAGTCGTTAGGTAAAGGGCTTAAAAACGACGCATTGCAAAGGAGCAATCCGTCAGTTTGAAAGGCCTCGCCAAAATACTTGCCAAGAGGCGTTTAAACGAGTCTCAAAGCGATTTAAACCTGCGAATAGTAGTTCAACCATAAGTCCGTCTAGTAAGCATAGGAAAGCTTCCAGAGCGTCTTTCACTTCAATGTTATGCAGTTCACTTTGCTCGTTTGCCTGCTTAAATATAGGGAATAAAAGTTTTCCGACGTTTTCAATGTGCGCATTCGCTTTTTCAATAATTTGTTCGCGAAATGCATCAGGCGGAAAATAGGAAGTTCGTAACCAAAACATTGATTCTTCACTTTCACCAAATCGTTTTGCATAGCCCTTTAGTAACTGTAAGAGCAATTCTTCAGTAGACGAATTTGAAAATTTTTCGATATCGTCAGTGAAGCTCTGTAAATCTTTTTGAAGAGCGGATTCTAAGCATATAAAATATAGCTCTTCTTTTCCTTTAAAGTGTGCGTAAATCGATGGCTTTTTAATCCCAACTTCTTGAGCAATATTTGCTAATGAAGTTCCTTCGTAGCCGTAGCGCGCGAAATGAGAAAGTGCTACAGCTTTAATGCGGTTTGCTGTCATTTTCATCCCCTACCTACCGTTCGTTAGGTTCATTATATGAGATGGAAAATATAAAGTCAATAGGTAAAGAACTGAAAAAGAGCGTTATAGGTAACGCTCTTTTTAGATAGTCTCTCGCTCAATTAAATGGAATGACAGCTCTTTTGCGCTACCGACAATTTGTTCGCTCTGAACCTGCTTATGGAATAAAGAAAAAGCATGTGAGCCCATTGCGAGACCGGGATGTTCAATTGTGGAAATTTCTAACGCCTTTGAAATTTCATGGTTATCAAATCCAAGGATAGCAAGGTCTTCGGGTACTCGAATGCCATGTTTTCGAGCCTCTGTTAATAAACCAGCGGCAACTTGATCATTCGCTGTAAAAATAGCGGTTGGACGATTTTTCATGTTTAAAATACGATGAAGTATTTGTGCACCGTCCTGCATTGTATAGCACTGATGAAAAATCCATTCGGGATGTAATGTTTTGCCTCCGTTACGAAGTGTATCAGCAAATGCTTTTTCACGTTCCATAGAATTTACACTTGTTTTTCTTGCTAAACAAATCCCGATTTTTTCATGGCCTTTACTGAGTAAGTAGGCGGTGCCGAGACGGAAGCCTTCATAATGATCTACGTAGACAGATGAAATAAGGGGGTGGTTCATTTTTTCGCATGAAATAATAGGAGCAAATTTTGCGAAAGGTTCAATTTGTTCCCATGAACTCGTTCGAGAGCAAATAATCATCCCGTCGAATTGCTTCATTTTCATCATTTCAAGAACACGAATTTCTTCAATGCTATCGTAATTTGTTTGACATAAATTAATGTGATATCCAGCAGCTAACGCTTCGTTTCCGATTCCTTCAATAATGGTACTAAAGTATGGAAGATTAATGAAAGGGAGCATCACACCGATCGTATATGTTTTTCCCTTTATTAAATGAATAGCATTTATATTTTTTGCATAGTTCAATTCTTCAACAGCATCGAGAACCCGCTTACGCTTTTCTTCTTTTACGTAAGGGTGATTATTAAGGACGCGAGAAACAGTTGATATGGATACACCAGCGGTTTTTGCAATTTGTTTTATATTGGCCATATGTATCACCTCTTCCCCTTATTATAAAGGGAAAATAATAAGAATGAAAAAATCTTGACCTGAAAAGCTTTTCACAAACTATGGTATGAATAAGGCTTCTTTTTATTCGCGTAACCTTTTCACTGGGGCGTAAGAATGATAGAGGTCTTTTTGTTTGCAAAATAGTTTTGTCAAAATGTGTGAGAATAACGTGGAAAGTTTTCAAAGGTGGAGCTTGGTGGTGAAGCGAATATGAAGAGCATATAAACGCTTCGTTCGTTAAGAGGGCGGTATGAAAGGGCGGAAACAAATTGAAAAAAAGGATCATTTGTTTCGTGTTTTCTAGTTTCGTACTAAGTTCATGTTCGTTTCAGCAAACGATACAAGAAGAAAAACAATTTGTAGGAACAACAGGAGGAACTATAGATCGTGTTACGGATCCAATTCCGCTGAAGGAGCTTCCAAAATATTTTCCAGTGAAATTTAAAGTGCCAGCGTTTTTACCGTATGACATTACGAGTGATGTGAAGGGGGAAGTCAGAACGATTGGAAAAAAGAAGGCTGTTGTCATGATTAAATATAAACAGCAGGAGCCAGGTAGACATGAATATATTGAGTTAAATGTTGCGAACTTTCCTTATAGTTTTCCAAATCTCGTGGAAGAGAAGCGATTTCAAGAACAAATGAAATTGAATAATGGAGCATTCGCTTATTTTAAAAATAAGGATGACTCTGGGCAAGGAGATGAATTTGCTACGCTTATATGGAAAGAGAAAGGACTTGAATATCAGCTCTTGTATCGGAATGCACAAGAAAATGATCAAGATGTGATTAAGAAAAATTTATTATACATTGCAAATAATATGAAATGAAAAAACTAGCTGAATCATTCAGCTAGTTTTTATATGTTATTATTTCTTTTTAATTTTTCCAGTCCACGTTTTGAATCCACCTTGTAATTGGTAGAAATCTTTGTAGCCTTGTTTCTTTAAGTATTGAGCCGCACGACCAGTACGGAATCCGCTTTGGCAGTATAAGTAAACTGGTTGATCTTTACGAAGTTCTTTATGACGAAGGCGAATTTGTGATAACGGAATGTTACGTGCGCCTAAAATATGTCCTGCAGTATATTCGTCTGCTTCGCGAATATCGATAAGCTGTGCTTTACGGTAGCCAGCGCGAAATTCTTCTTCTGAAAGTGTTGTAATTAATTTCTTCTGATAGAAATACATCCATACAGTGTAACCGATGAACGCTACGATTACGGCTAATAAAATAATCCAAGTTGTTGACACGATTCTATCGCTCCCTTTTTTCTTATCCTACTTTCAATATTATAATGCCCATATGTATTTATGCAACAGATTCATTTGTATATAAGAAGAAATTTCGTATTCTTTCACAAATTTTGTCGAATTTGGTAGACTAGAGAATGTGAAAAATAATTGGTTATATGAGGTGCAGGATGGGAAAAGAAAAATGGTGTTATATTAACTCTGGTCAATGTTCACCGGCATTTAATATGGCGTTAGATGAATGTTTATTAAACTGGCAAAGTGAAAAGAAAATGCCACCAACTATTCGCTTTTATGAATGGGAAGTACCAACATTAACAGTCGGGTATTTCCAGCGTGTTGAAAAAGATATTAATATGGATGTAGTTAACGAAAAGAAATATGGATTCGTTCGTCGTCAAACAGGCGGCAGGGGTGTACTACATGATAAAGAATTAACGTACAGTGTTATTGTGTCTGAAGATCATCCAAATATGCCAAAAACAGTTACAGAAGCGTATCGTGTTATTTCGCAAGGTTTATTAGACGGTTTTAAAGCATTAGGATTAGAAGCGTATTATGCAGTTCCAAAAACAGAAGCAGACCGTGAAAATTTGAAAAATCCACGCTCAGGCGTATGTTTTGATGCGCCATCTTGGTATGAAATTGTAGTAGAAGGAAGAAAAATCGCAGGTAGTGCTCAAACACGTCAAAAAGGTGTTATTTTACAGCACGGATCGATTCCATTAGAAATAGATTTAGATGAATTATACGATCTGTTTTTATTCCCAAATGAACGTGTAAAAGAACGTATGAAGAGTATGTTCTCTTCTAAAGCGGTAGCAATAAATGAATTAACAGACCGTACATTTACAATCGAGCAGTTAATTAAAGCGTTTGAGGTTGGGTTTGAAAAAGGATTAGATGTAGAGCTTGTTCCGTATGAATTAACAGAAGAACAATTACATGAAGTGCAAACATTAGCAAAAGAGAAGTATGAAAGTAAAGAATGGAATTATAAAAAATAAGAGGTGGCAATTGCCACCTCTTACTTTTTTATAGTAAATTAAGTACTTTTTCTACTTTGATTCCTTTATCTTGTAAAGAACGAAGGCGATTTACAACGTCCATAATTTCTTTGTCGAATGTAACGCTAATACCTTGGCTTTGTAGCTCTTCTTTTAATCCTTCAATAGAATCATCTATGTCGATGCCAAGCTCGTAATCTTGACAAACTTCAATTGTCTTTTTCACGAGTTTCACATAATTTTCTTGTAGTTTTGAATTTGTTTCAGACAAAGCAGGTTGCTTCGGTTTTGTAGGCGCGACCGGTGCTGTCTCTTGCTTTGTAACTGGAGTTGGTACTTCTTTTTTCACAGGTGCTGGAGTAGATAATTCCACAGCAGCTTCTACACTTACTGGCTTCGGTGCTAGTACTGGAGTAGGTTTCGGTGCTACAGGTGTTTCTACTCGCGTAACAGGTTTTGGAGCAGCTGTAACTGCTTTTGGAGCTTCTACAACTACTTCTTTTTTCGGAGGAGCTTCTACAACTGTTTCTTCTTGCTCAGCAGCCTCTTTATTTTCTTTACTCCACATAACGCGTTCTATTTCTAGAGAAACATTATTTTTGTTCATCGCTGTTAATGTAACTTTACCAACTTCAGCGTTTCCAGTGAAATCAACAATTTTATAAATAACACTCTTGTTCCAATCCACGTTTCCGCTCAAAAATAATTCTTCGTTACATTTCGGCGTTAAGCCCTCGATTTTAATTTCTGCGTTTACACCGTTTTCACTATATACCATAATTAGCGAAGCATTTACATCTTCGTCTGCTAACATTAGTTCACGTACCATTTTGCCGGTGCGTACTTGCGTTTTCTTCTTAACTGACATCTAATTTCTCCTCTCAAAAATTCAGTAATAATAAAAAATCGTATAACGAAAAATAATTGCTCACGAAGATTTATGATACCGATAATAAAAGCATCACGTCAACAATTAACTTTAATTATTTTGCATTTTTCTTATTTTCTTTATGAAATTTTTCAATTTGTAAAATTAGACAGAAGAAAAACAGCCTTTTGAAGGGCTGTTAAAACGTGGAAAACTTTAATGCGTGTTAATTTTTCATCGTTCCCCATACTAACGAGAGGAGGGAAGTATATGAAACCGTTTATGCCAAAACTTGTTTACTTTGAACCGAAGGCACTTGAATATCCACTTGGAAAAGAGCTATATGAGAAGTTTACGAAGATGGGATTAGAAATTCGTGAAACGACATCCCATAATCAAATTAGAAATTTGCCAGGTGAAAATGATTTGCAAAAATATCGCAATGCAAAGGCAACGCTTGTCGTTGGGGTGAGGAAGACATTAAAATTTGATACGTCAAAGCCGTCAGCTGAATATGCGATTCCGCTCGCAACAGGATGTATGGGACATTGTCATTATTGTTATTTGCAAACGACACTTGGGAGTAAGCCTTACGTTCGCGTATACGTTAATCTTGATGAAATATTTGAGAAGGCACAGCAATATATGGATGAAAGAGCACCTGAAATAACAAGATTTGAAGCGGCTTGTACATCAGATATCGTTGGGATTGACCATTTAACACATGCATTAAAGCGGGCGATAGAGTTTATCGGAGAAAGTGAATATGGGCGTTTGCGTTTCGTTACGAAATATTCGCACGTTGATCATTTATTAGATGCAAAACATAATGGGAAAACTCGTTTCAGGTTTAGTATTAATTCACGGTATGTGATTAAAAATTTTGAGCCGGGGACGTCACCGTTTGAAGAACGAATTGAAGCGGCTCGTAAAGTAGCAGGCGCGGGTTATCCGCTTGGTTTTATAGTTGCGCCACTTTATATGCATGAAGGATGGGAAGAAGGATATCGTGAACTATTTGAGCGACTGTACAATGCACTAAAAGATTTGTCCATACCGAATTTAACATTTGAATTAATTCAACATCGCTTTACAAAACCTGCAAAAAAGGTTATACAAGAGCGTTATCCGAGTACGAAGCTTGAAATGGATGAAGAGAAGCGAAAATATAAATGGGGACGGTACGGCATTGGGAAATACGTATATAAAAAAGATGACGCAGCAGTATTAGAAGAAACAATAAGAGGTTATATACATGAGTTTTTCCCTGATGCAGAAATACAATACTTTACTTAAGAGGAGTCTGTATACAAATACAGATTCTTTTTGTTTTATATATTTAGGCTTGTTTTCAACTTGTCACGTTATTCTTTCTGGTGTATCATTTTATTGATTGCTTCGTACGGAATGAGCAAAATGAAATTGGATGGAGGAAACCGATGCCTACCCCTAGTATGGAAGATTATATTGAACAAATTTATTTGTTGATTGATGAAAAGGGTTATGCCCGCGTATCTGATATTGCTGAAGCGCTTAGTGTACATCCATCCTCTGTAACAAAAATGGTGCAAAAATTAGACAAAGATGAATATCTAATTTATGAAAAATATAGAGGGCTTGTATTAACATCAAAAGGTAAAAAAATCGGAGAACGTCTCGTATATCGTCATGACTTGCTAGAGCAATTTATGCGTATTATCGGTGTGGATGAAAGTAAGATTTACAATGATGTAGAAGGAATTGAACATCATTTAAGTTGGGAAGCAATTGACCGCATTGGTGATTTAGTGCAATACTTTGAACAAGATGAAGTTCGAGTGGAAACCCTTCGTGGTGTTCAAAAGGCAAATGAAGAGAAAAGTAATTAAGGGGAACGTATGTCGTTTCCTTTTTTATTTCAATCGAAAAGGATGGGAGAATTATGAAAGCAATTATTTTTGATTTTGATGGATTAATTGTGGACACAGAAACAATATGGTTTCACTCTTTCAGAGACGCCGTTCGTGAGTACGGTGGAGATTTACCTTTAGAGGAATTTGCAAAGTGTATTGGAACGACAGATGATGTACTGTATGCATATTTAAATGAGCAATTAAAAGAGAAGTTTAACAAGCATGCATTAAAAGAAAAAGTGAAAATTTTACATAAAGAAAAAATGAAAACACCAGAAGCTCGTGACGGGGTAAAAGAATACCTAGAAGAAGCGAAAGAAATGGGATTAAAAATTGCGTTAGCTTCTAGTTCATCTAGAGAATGGGTGGTTCCTTTTTTGGAAGAGCTACAAATTCGAGATTATTTTGAAGTTATCAAAACGAGAGAAGATGTTGAAAAGGTAAAACCAGATCCAGCACTTTATCAAATTGCGATAGAAGATTTAGGGATTGATCCGTCTGAGGCTGTTGTATTTGAAGACTCGTTAAACGGATTGAAAGCAGCGATTGCGGCAGGGTTAAAGTGCGTCGTTGTGCCTAATGATGTGACACGGAAATTACCGTTTGAAAATCATCATCTTAGAATTGAAAGTATGAAAGATAAAAGTTTGAAAGAAGTACTGCAAAATATAAAGAAAGACCGTATTTCCTAAAAGGAAGCACGGTCTTTCTTTTTGTTTTTTTTACCTTCAATGACAGTTAAATGAGATTGTTTTCTTTTTCGTTTCAAAGTGGAAGGAGTGCCTTTTTTCCCTTTGTCATTAGAAGCGTTTGATTTAAAGAAAGAATTGCTTAGGGGTGCTACATTTTGTTTCCCATGTTTGCGGCTCGATTGTTTTGCAGCACGCTTATATGAGCTTTGCGAATTTGCTGAACCGCTAGAGTTTGTAAACATTTTGTAGAGTAGATAAAAGATACCAACGACAGCCAACATGATACCAATATTTCTTAACACTCCCATTGGGTTTGTAATGACAGATGAAACAAGGCCGAATATTGCTAATCCGATAATAAGCACAAATATAGCGAAAGTAAACGAACGACCGTTCATAAGGAACACCTCCTAAAAACATATATTAAAATTAGTATATTAACGATGAGGAAAGGAGTTGAACACCATTTTTAAATAATTATTATTTGTTTTCTAAACGTAATAATTCTTCAAACGATGCAATAGCTACTTCCACTTGATCATCTGTTGGTTCTTTCGTTGTTAATAGTTGTAGCCATAATCCGGGATATCCAAGTATGCGTAATAGTGGAATATCACGTAAGCGATTCGTAAATTGTAACACTTCAAAAGAAATGCCGAGAACGACAGGAATTAATAAAATTCGGTTTACGACTCTGGCCCACAGTGGATCTGTAGGGACAAGGAAATAAACAAACATTCCGATAATGACTGTAAATATAATAAAGCTACTGCCACAGCGATAATGAAGGCGAGTTTGTTTTTGCACATTTTCTACAGTCAGTGAAAGATTATTCTCATAGGCATTAATTACTTTATGCTCCGCACCGTGGTACTGAAAGACCCGCTTAATAAGTGGGGTTAAAGAAATAAAGTATATATAGCTCAATAATAGCATGAGCTTAATGACACTTTCGACAATGATTTGCCCTGTATGAGATGGGAAAATCGGTCTCGTTAATTCAGCTAGTAGTGCAGGGACTGCTGTGAAAATGACTTTACCGAATATGAAAGATAAAACGCCAACTGCTGCAACTCCTAATACCATCGTTAACTTCGATTGTTCTTCTTTTTTATTTGCAATTTGTTCATCTTCTTCTGGGTGGACATCAAATCGTTCTGAAGCAAAGTTCAAATGTTTTGCTCCGTTTGCGCTTGCATCCACAATAGCGGCAATCCCTCGTAAAAATGGAATTTTTTTTAGGATAGATAATGCTTTATTACGAACGCGTGGTAATCGATAAAATTCAATCGATTTATCTTTACGACGAACCGCTGTAACAGTATATTCTCTACCGCCAAACATAACTCCTTCTATGACTGCTTGCCCGCCATATATTTGTTTTGACTCTTCTGCCATGTTAACACCAACCTGTATTTGTTTCTCTCTTATGTAGAAAAAGAGGCAATTGTCATACTGGGTTCTGTCGTTTTGAAATAAGACAATCACCGAGTTTCCTTTATTTTATCGACAAATACAAGTATATGACAAGGAAAAATGTTACGAGAGTCGGACATTTCTTATTCTTTTTATAGACAAATTTCGCAGTATTTAAACATGGTTCAAAATAGTTTCGGGCATACTATTGAGCGGAGGTGTCGATGTGAGTCAAGAACAATTAGGAACAAGGAATTTTGTACAAATTGGTTTATTTGGTGGACTCTTTTGGGGAGGGATATGGTATTTCCTTCATATATTTTCATTTACGGAAGCGGGACCGAACTATTTATTATTACCATTTGCCTTTGGAAGCTGGAAAGAAGGGGTATGGGGCAATGTGTCAGGAATTGTTTGTATGGCACTACTCTCGATTTTAATTGCCTTTTTGTATAAAGCGTTTTTGGCAAAGTTTGAAGGAATTCTTCCGGGGATGATTTATGGTCTATTTTGGTGGACGTTACTATTTTTCGGAATGGGGTTAATAGCGCCTGCTATTAAAAGCGCACTCCATTTACCGAAAGAAACAATTGTGACGACGATATGCATTTTTATATTGTATGGTGTGTTTATAGCCTACTCTGTTTCTTACGCAGTAAATACCAATAAGGCCGAGCGAGAAGGGGAAGAGAAGACAAACTATTCAAATAAGTAACTCCTATGTTAAAATGTTGTATAGACATTTAATATTAAGGAGTTTTAAGCATATGAAAAAGGTACTCCTCGTAAACGGTCCTAACCTAAATCGCCTTGGTGTCAGAGAGGTAAATGTATATGGAAAGGGCACGCTAGCGACACTTGAAGCAGATATGAAGCAAGAAGCAGAAACAATGGGAGTGGAGTTAGAATGTTTCCAATCGAATCATGAAGGGGCGATTATCGATTGTATTCATGAGGCGGAAGATATATATGAAGGGATCATTTTAAATCCTGGAGCATTTACACATTATAGCTATGCGATTCGAGATGCAATTGCGAGCATTTCGATTCCTGTTATTGAAGTACATATTTCTAACATTCACCAGCGTGAGTCGTTCCGTCATGAATCTGTGACGGCAGCTGTTTGTGCGGGACAAATTGTTGGATTTGGTTTTTATGGCTATAAGTTAGCGTTATTTGCATTAATGGAGAAATTGAGGGAGGCATAAAGTAATGGAGAAAATCGAAAGATTAAGAAGTGCATTTGATGAGGCTGGTATTGACGGAATTTTGTTAATAAATGAACATAGTCGTAGATATATGGCTAACTTCACCGGAACAGCTGGTGTTGTACTGATTTCGAAAAACCGTGCTCAATTTATTACAGATTTCCGTTATGTAGAGCAAGCTACTAAACAAGCGGTTGGATACGAGATTGTACAGCATGCAGGACTAATCATTGACGAAGTTGCAAAGCAAGTGAAAGAACTAGGAATTCAAAAGCTTGGCTTTGAGCAAGATACCCTTACATATAGTTCTTATTCAGTGCATAAAGAAGCAATCGATGCTGAATTTATCCCAACTTCTGGGCTTGTAGAAAAGTTACGCTTGATAAAGACTGATTCAGAGATTAAGATATTAAAGGAAGCTGCACAGATTGCAGATGCTGCCTTTGAACATATTCTATCATTCATTCGCCCGGGAGTATCTGAAATTGAAGTGTCAAATGAACTTGAATTTTTCATGAGAAAACAAGGAGCAACATCTTCTTCGTTTGATATTATCGTTGCTTCAGGTCTTCGTTCGGCATTACCGCACGGCGTGGCATCTGAAAAAGTGATAGAAACAGGAGATTTCGTTACATTAGACTTCGGCGCTTATTACAAAGGATATTGCTCTGATATTACTCGTACGATAGCAGTTGGTGAACCATCTGATAAATTGAAAGAAATTTATAATATCGTTTTAGAAGCACAACTACGTGGTGTGAACGGTATTAAAGCTGGTTTAACAGGCCGTGAAGCGGATGCGCTAACGCGCGATTACATAACGGAAAAAGGATATGGCGAATACTTCGGACACTCTACTGGTCATGGAATCGGTCTTGAAATCCATGAAGCACCAGGTTTAGCGTTCCGTTCTGATACAGTACTTGAACCAGGTATGGCTGTAACAGTAGAACCAGGTATTTATATTCCAGGTATTGGCGGCGTACGTATTGAAGATGATATCATTGTAACAAGTGAAGGTAATGAAGTAATTACGAAATCACCAAAAGAACTTATTATTTTGTAATACACAGGAGGATTTTTTTACATGATTTCAGTAAACGATTTTCGTACAGGTTTAACAATTTCAGTGGATAATAGCCTTTGGCAAGTACTTGATTTCCAACACGTAAAGCCAGGTAAAGGTGCTGCATTCGTTCGTTCTAAACTACGTAACCTTCGCACAGGTTCTGTTCAAGAGAAAACATTCCGTGCAGGTGAAAAAGTAGAAAAAGCACACATCGAAAACCGTCGTATGCAATACTTATACGCAAGCGGTGAGGCTCACGTATTTATGGATAACGGAACTTATGAGCAAATCGAACTTGGTGAAAACCAAATCGAGCGCGAGCTTAAATTCCTAAAAGAAAACATGGAAGTATCTATTATGACTTACCAAGGCGAAGTACTTGGTGTTGAACTTCCAAACACAGTTGAATTACAAGTTACAGAAACAGAGCCGGGTATTAAAGGTGATACTGCTTCTAACGTAACAAAACCAGCTACATTAGAAACTGGTCTTGTTGTACAAGTACCAATCTTCATTAACGAAGGCGAAATGCTTATCATCAACACTGGTGAAGGTAAATACGTTTCTCGTGCATAGTAGAAAAGCACTCGTGATTATCACGAGTGCTTTTTTTATAGAAAATAGGGCAGATAATGAATAGTGGTTATTATAAAACTGAAAGCCGTAAGACTAGCAGCGCCTGTTGTGTAAGGACTCCACGTCATTTGAAAAGGTTTTACCGTACCTGTTTTATATATAGTGTGATCAATGTTGGCGTTTTGGTTTATATTTAAAGCAATGAGCCAAATTGCACCGAATATCGCTAAACTACCAAGGAAAAAGGCCTCTATAAATGACCAATCGACCAATGATGAAAAAAGATAAATAAGAGCTAATTCTACTACGACTGTTAAACTAATTTTTACTAACTTCATATTTTACACCCCTCCTTTTTAATAAATATACCATAAAATACCATTATAATTAAGAATATTCAAATTATTTGCGAGTGGTAGATAAAAATTATGTTTTTAATTCTGAAATAGACAACCTCTGCATATGGTTGTACAAATATATTCTTTTTTAGCATACGCACTAGTAACCGTTATGGGAGAAGGTGGGAGAATGAAACAGTGGCTAGCGGCAATGGAAACATCTGTGCTTGTAATGGGGCTGCTTCGGTTGTTTTCAGGTAGCGCGGAAATATTCGCCGCTTTGCTTATGCTCTATGTGAATGATGCGAAGAAGGCATTGTTTATAAATGGTATGTTGGCGTTTGTTGGACCGACCGTATTAATTTTAACAATGACAATAGGCATAGCGAGTGTGGCAAGTGAGATTTCTTTCTTGAAACTCTTTTTTCTAGCGCTTGGAATTGGCTGCATTTTTATCGCGTTGTTGAAATAAGTAAGTCGAGTATAGTGGGGCGAAGCTGATGAAAGAAGTATTAGAAGTTTTACCGAAAACGATGAAGCAGTTAGTGGAAAGTTGTAAGCAGTACGATGCTCTAGAGGAAATCCGTGTTCGAATTGGAAGACCGCTAGAATGTATTGCTCATGGTGAAGTGTTTTTTTATGACTATGTCGTTACAGCAGATGATGCTATTTACTTATTGAATAAGTTAAGTCAATTCTCAATTTATACGATGGAAGAAGAATTAAAGCGTGGGTATGTAACACTTCGAGGTGGGCATAGAATCGGCTTAGCAGGAAAAGTCATTACAGAAAAAAGCGCAGTGAAAATGATTCGAGATGTCTCTTCCTTTAATATTCGTATTGCTCGTCAAAAAATTGGAATTGCTGAACCACTTTTGCCGTATTTGTATGAATCACGATGGTTAAATACGATGGTAATTGGCCCGCCGCAAACGGGGAAAACAACACTTTTAAGAGATGTAGCACGTTGCATGAGTCAAGGTGTAAGTGCTTCGGAAATTCCTTCTTGTAAAGTGGGGATTGTTGATGAACGGTCAGAAATTGCTGGCTGTGTGAAGGGCATCCCGCAATATGAATTTGGCGCACGAGTAGATGTGTTAGATGCATGTCCAAAAGCTGAAGGAATGATGATGATGATCCGTTCTATGAGTCCAGATATTTTGATTGTAGATGA
This sequence comes from Bacillus sp. BC05(2025), assembly GCF_056725905.1. NCBI lineage: Bacteria > Bacillati > Bacillota > Bacilli > Caryophanales > Bacillaceae > Bacillus > Bacillus sp. BC05(2025). Next base: position 204,532 of record NZ_JBWYRA010000003.1, read on the forward strand.
AATCGGACGTAAAGAAGATAGTGAAGCGATTATGGAAGCGGTGCATGCAGGGGTGCAGCTTTTTATAAGTGCACATGGATTTTCTTATGACGATGTTGTGAAACGCCCATCACTAAAGGCGGTACTGGAGCTCGGTATATTTGATAGGTTTGTGGAACTATCAAAAGTAAGAGGGCCAGGAACAGTTATGCAAGTGAAAGATAAATATGGAAAACCGGTATTACCTTATAGAAAGGCTGAGGGTGTATGGTGAAAATATTTGGTGCAGTATTAATCGTTGCGGTCAGCACCTTTTTCGGGTTTTCATACGCTAAAAGATACAGTGAGAGACCAAGGCAACTTAGATTATTAAAAGCGGCACTTCAATCATTAGAGGCAGAAATTATGTATGGGCATACACCGTTGTCTGAAGCCGCTGAGCGATTAGTGAAACAAATGCCGAAGCCGTTAAATTGGATATTTCAAAGTTTCGCTAGAAGGCTAGAAAGTGGAGACCAAACAGTAAGAGAAGCTTGGATAGATAGTTTGAAAGAAAATTGGAAGCTAACAGCATTTCAACAAACTGAGTATGAAATTTTGCAACAATTTGGTGAAACGCTCGGACAACATGATCGTGAGTCACAGCAAAAACATATTCGCTTATGTATTACACATTTAGAAAGAGAAGAAGAAGAAGCGAAAGCGTTACAACTACAATATGAAAAAATGATTAAGAGCTTGGGGGTACTAGCGGGGCTACTTATCGTAATTTTACTGCTATAGGAGGGAGAAAGGCGATGTCCATTGATGTTGGATTAATATTTCAAATCGCCGGAATCGGCATAGTTTTAGCTTTCATTCATACCGTACTAAAAGAATTAAAGCGTGAGGATATTGCGAATTGGGTTATCCTCGTCGGTTTTGTCGTTATTTTATTTCACGTCGCATTTTTAATTAATACGTTATTCGACAAGATTAAAAGTGTCTTTCTCTTCCAGTAAAAGGGGGCGGTTCGAATCGAAATTATACAAATTGTCGGATTAGGCCTCGTCGCTACGTTTTTAGCAGCTGTATTGAATCAGCATAAATCTAGTATTACGTCACTATTTATTGTGTTCGTAGGTAGCGTGATGTTTCTTATTTTAATTGATCAAATTCACGCTATTTTACAAATGATTGAGAGAGTTGCGAGTGAAGCGAAAGTTAGCAACGTATATGTAGAAACCTTGCTAAAAATTATTGGAATTGCTTATATTGCTGAGTTTGGAGCACAAATTACAAAGGATGCCGGACAAGGTGCAATTGCTTCGAAAATTGAATTAGCTGGAAAGATTTTGATTCTCGTTATGGCGATTCCTATTTTGACGGTTGTAATTGAAACTATTCTCGGATTTTTACCGACGGGATAAGGGGGAGTGAATGTTGAGGGGCTTTGGAGCTAAGCTGCTATTTGCTTGCTTCCTTTTCTTTTCTTTACCGGTTGTTGTACAAGCTTCTCCTGTAGAAACAAACGTCGTTGATCAACAATTGGATAAGCTCGGAATTGAAGATGTGAAGCAATTTTGGGACGGGCTTGTTACAAAATATGGAGGTTACTTACCAGAGAGTCAAAAAGGTAGCTTTATGGAGTTTGTAAAGGGAGAAAAAGAAATTTCTATAAAAGAGTGGATGCTAGGTTTATTAAAGTATTTATTTCACGAGCTTGTTGCAAATGGGAAGCTACTTGGAACGCTCATTATGCTCACGATTTTTAGTGCATTGTTGCAATCACTGCAATCTTCCTTTTCAAAAAGTAGTGTAAGTAAAATTGCCGATGCAGTTGTATATATGGTACTGATTATTTTCGCTTTAAATAGCTTTTATGTCGTCATGACATATGCAAGAGAAACGATACAAACAATGGTAGATTTCATATTAGCGTTATTGCCTATCTTGCTTGCACTCATAGCGACAGGCGGTGGTGTTGTATCTGTATCGTTTTTTCATCCGATTATCATCTTCTTAATGAATACGAGTGGGCTTTTGATGAATTATATCGTTCTACCACTTTTATTACTTGCAACGATATTAAGCATTGTAAGTACGATGAGCGATCAATATAAAGTTACGAAATTGTCCAAGCTTTTGCAAAATGTTAGTGTCGGGATTATCGGTATCTTTTTAACGATTTTTTTAGGGGTATTATCTGTACAAGGAACAGCGACAGCTGTTGCTGATGGGATCGCTGTAAAAACAGCTAAATTTGTAACAGGGAACTTTATTCCCGTAGTAGGAAGGATGTTTACCGAGGCAGCGGATACTGTCATTAGTGCGTCGGGATTATTAAAAAACACAGTCGGAATTATCGGGCTTGTCATTCTATGCTTAATTGTCGCTTTTCCAGCGATTCAAATTTTTTGTATCGCATTTATTTATAAGTTCGCAGCAGCAGTATTGCAACCAGTTGGCGGCGGAGCAATTATTCAATGTTTAGATATCATTGGACGGAGCATCATTTATGTATTTGCTTGCTTAGCTATTGTATCGTTTATGTTCTTTTTAAGTATCACAATTATTATTGCTGCGGGGAACATTACACTTATGATGCGGTAGGAGGTGAAGGGTATGCAATTTGTTACAGAGTGGATTCGAAATATTATCGTTTTTTTACTCTTAGCGACAATGCTTCATCTTATTCTTCCAAATTCTAATTTGCAAAAGTACGTTAAATTCGTTGTAAGTCTATTATTAGTTGTTTTAATTTTAACGCCTCTTTTTAAACTATTGCAAACAGATGTAAATGAAGTAATTGCAAATTTTAATGAAGAGAAGTACGTAGCAGAAGGATCTGTAAAAAATTCAATAGATTCGAAGAAAAAAGAAATACAAGCTCTAACACGTGCATATAGTTTAGAAGAGATGGCTACCAAAATGAAAAAAGAAGTAGGAAAAGAGTTTGAGAAACAGTATGGTATGTCAGTCTCTGAAATACAAATAGTCGCAGCGGAAAGCACAGCGGAAGTAAAGTCAGCGAAAGATATTCAATCTGTTGTTGTGACGTTGAAAGAAAAAGAGCGTAGTAAAAATGATGCAATCGAAACAGTAAAACCAGTTGAAATTAACGCGAAAGAACCACCGAAAAAAGTAGAGGAAACGAATGTAGAAATGAAAGACTTCTTTTCAAGCAGGTGGCAACTAGAGAATAAACAAATCCAAGTTCAAATGGAAGGGAGGACAGGTAGAGTAAATGGACAATAAAGATAAAAATTCGAAGTTCTCATTTTTTCGAAACTTATTGAATGGGGATGAAAAAGAGAGTAATGAGAAAGGGAAAAAGGTAACACCTAAGTTTTTACTTGTCCTACTCATACTTGGAATGTTGCTTATGTTTTCTAGTAGTTTATTTTCAAGTAAAAAAGAAGAAGTGCCTGTATTTAAAGAACAAAAAACGCAAAATCAAGAAAAAGACGTACCAACTTTTGGACAAAAAAATAATGATAATATGTCAAATGTAGAAAAATATGAAAAAGCGTATGAACAAGAATTAAAAGCAGCCTTAGAAGAAATAGCAGGAGTAAAAGATGTAACGATTAATGTGAATTTAGATTCATCAGAGGAAAAAATATTAGAAAAAAATACAGTGAAACGTTCACAAACAACAGGTGAAACAGATAAAACAGGCGGCAAAAGGGAAGTAGAAGACGAGTCTCTTGATGAAAAGACAGTCATTATACGTGAAGGGGATAAAGAAACTCCCGTTGTTTTACGAACAGAGAAACCGAAAGTGCGAGGTGTTCTTGTCGTAGCAAAGGGAGTGGATAATATACAAGTTAAAGCGATGGTAAAAGAAGCTGTCATACGGCTGCTAGATGTACCAGCCCATCGCGTTTCAGTATCACCGAAAAATTGATAGGGAGGAAATAAAGTGTTAAAAAAACAAACGGTTTGGTTATTAACGATGTTAAGTTTAGTTGTTGTACTATCTGTTTATTACGTAACAACCCCTGATAAGATGAATACAGCATCGCCGACAACAGGTGAAAAGATTGGACAAGAAAAACAAGGTACTGATAAAGCTGTAACAAATGAAGCACCTAAAGAAACGCCGAAAAAAGAGAATACAAACAGGGAAACATCAAATAAAGAAACAAACAAAGAAACAAACAAAAAAGAGAGTGCAAACAAAGAAACAAGCAAAAAAGAAGCGAATGTAACAGTTCAATCAAGTGATGAAAATTTCACAGCGTTACGTATGCAAATGGAAGATCAGCGAAGTGAACAAAAAGCAAGATTACAAGAAGTGATGAATTCAGCAAAATCTTCAGCGACAGAAAAGAGTAAAGCGAAAGATAATTTTGATGCAATTACGACAATGGAAACGAAGCAAGAACTACTTGAGACAGTAATTAAATCTCAAGGTGGATATCAAGATGCCCTTGTAAGAGCTGATGGAACTGATATTAAAGTAACTGTAAAAGCGGCAAAACATTCACAAAAAGAAGCGAATAAAATTATCCAACTTGTAAGAAGTGAAGGTGGATCAAAAGATGTAGGTGTAAAATTTGATCCACCAACAAAATAAAAATTAATAATCCGCGGGGAAACCTCCGCGGATTATTAGTTTTTACGCATCGAATTGTTTGAAAATAGTTAGATAAAGCGAAACTTTAATCAGCCCTCACTAATTGGGTTTTAATGGGCAGCCCGCCCCAACCTAACTTCTTTGCTTTCTCTGAGTTTTGCTCGGCAAATAGAGGGATGAAAATAATAGTAGAAAAAGCTATCATTTTCGATAGCTTTTTTCTGTTTCGTCTTTGTAGTTGTTTTTACTATGTTCAACTCGGAACGGAGAAATACGCTGTGAGTAAAAGATTAGCGGTTCATGGTAACGATGATTACTTTTTCCTGATTTGAAGTGGATGAAGAGAACGAATGCCCAGACTATCACGGCAGGTAAGAAGAGAATGAGCCATATCATATGTCCACACCTCGATACGATATATTTTCTACACTTTGAACATACTATTCTTATATGAAGGAATGATGAACGACGTGTAAACAAAAAAATAATATTTGGTAAAAATATGTTATTGACTATAGATAAGGTGAAGAGTAGAGCGGTAATAATATATTTGTTTTGTAGCATTTTGAAAAAGTAGGAATGTTTTTTAGGAAGTGGTCTTGCCAATTTTGTGTGAAACTTGGTATTATTACTAGGTAATAAATTTTTGTTGGAATAATATTTTTACAGGAGTTTCGATTTATTATAAAGAAATATAAATTGGAATCTTTAAAAAATTTATCGTAAGATGGAAATAGTAACTATTTCTATTAGTAAATGAAATATCTAATAGAGTACATCGTATTTTTACAGTCAATCTAGTTTCAGTGACGAGAATCTGTAAAAACGGGACAAACAAGAGTATGGGAGTGGATTTTACATGTTTAAAATTCAAGAAGTTCGTGAATTAATTAAATTAATTGATAGCTCTAATATTGATGAATTTGAATACAAAAAAGATGGTACGACAATCAAAATGAAAAAGCGTGGTAATGAAGTTGTTGCGGTGCAAGCACCTGTAGCAAAACAAGTGGCACAATCAGTAGCACCTGTTGAAGTTGAAACAACAGTAGCGGCAGCACAAGTGGAAGTACCAAAACAAGAAGAGAAACAAGCTGTTCAAAATGAAAACCTACATAAAATTACATCACCGATGGTAGGTACATTCTATTCTTCTTCTTCGCCTGACACACCTGCATATGTAAGTGTTGGCGATAGAGTATCGAAAGATTCTATCGTATGTATCGTTGAGGCTATGAAGTTATTTAACGAAATTGACGCTGATGTAGAGGGCGAAATTGTTGAGATTCTTGTTAATAACGGACAGCTTGTTGAGTATGGACAACCGCTATTTCTTGTAAAAGCGTAATAAGGGAGTCTTTGTGATGATAAAAAAAGTATTAATAGCCAATCGTGGGGAAATTGCTGTACGAATTATTCGTGCTTGTAAAGAAATGGATATTGAAACAGTCGCAATTTATTCAGAAGCAGATAAAGAGTCACTTCACGTACAAATTGCAGATGAGGCGTATTGTGTAGGGCCAACGATTTCGAAAGAAAGCTATTTAAATTTGACGAATATTATTAGCGTTGCGAAGTTAACAGGTTGCGATGCTATTCATCCGGGATACGGATTCTTAGCAGAGAATGCAGATTTCGCAGAGTTATGTCGTGAATGTAACTTGATTTTTATCGGTCCAAGTCCAGAAGCTATTTCAAAGATGGGCACAAAAGACGTTGCTCGTGATACAATGAAAGAAGCAGGGGTTCCGATTGTACCAGGTTCACAAGGGATTATTAAAAATACCGAAGAAGCGATCGAACTTGCTAATCAAATTGGATATCCAGTTATTATTAAAGCAACTGCAGGTGGCGGCGGAAAAGGTATTCGTGTTGCGCGCCATGAGGAAGAGCTTGTAAAGGGAATTCAAATCACACAGCAAGAAGCTAGTACCGCTTTTGGGAACCCTGGTGTATACTTAGAGAAGTACGTTGAAGATTTCCGCCATGTTGAGATTCAAATAATGGCAGATACACACGGAAATGCCATTCATTTAGGAGAGCGTGATTGTACAATTCAGCGCCGTTTGCAAAAACTACTGGAAGAAAGCCCATCACCTGCACTTGATGAAAATGTTCGCAAGCAGATGGGTGAGGCAGCAGTAAAAGCAGCGGTTGCGGTTGATTATACAGGTGCTGGTACGGTTGAGTTTATTTATGAATATAAAACGAAAAGCTTTTATTTCATGGAGATGAATACGAGAATTCAAGTGGAACATCCAGTTACTGAAATGGTAACAGGGGTGGACTTAATTAAAGAACAAATTCTTGTTGCTTCTGGAGAAAAGTTATCGTTACAGCAAGAAGAAGTACAATTTAGTGGTTGGGCAATTGAATGCCGAATTAATGCGGAAAACCCTGCCAAAAAATTTATGCCATCTCCAGGTAAAGTAGAAATGTACTTGCCACCAGGCGGATTTGGTATTCGCGTCGATTCAGCTGTATATCCGGGATATTCAATCCCACCTTTCTATGATTCGATGGTTGCTAAATTAATTGTTCACGGAAAAACACGTGAAGAGGCAATTGCAAAAATGAAGCGTGCACTCAGTGAGTTTGTCGTTGAAGGCGTACATACAACAATCCCGTTCCATTTGCAATTGTTAGATCATCCTGATTTTGTAAAAGGTGAGTTTAATACGAAGTTTTTGGAAGAGCATGAACTTGTGACGCAGTGATACATTAAAGGAGGTTTTTTTTCATGGCTGAACATATGTTAGATATGGGTCAAGATACAACTCTTGGTAAAGTAGAAATTGCACCAGAAGTAATTGAAGTAATCGCAGGTATTGCAGCTGCTGAGGTAGAAGGCGTAGCGGCAATGCGTGGTAATTTTGCTACAGATGTTGTTGAGAAGTTAGGTAAGAAAAATCATGGTAAAGGTGTAAAGGTTGAATTAGCAAACGAAGATATTATCGTTGACCTTTATGTTGTAATGTATTTTGGCGTAGCAATTCCAGTTGTTGCACAAAAGATTCAAGACAACATTCGCCAAGCACTCTTTACAATGACAGGGCTTGAGCCAAAAGAAGTGAATGTTCACATCGTTGGCGTAACATTCGAAACACAAAAAACAGAAATCGAACCAGTGTAAGAATGAAAAAGGTGCCTAGTAACATAGGCATCTTTTTTATCGTTTCATTTCTTCACAAATTAAAACCCTCTAATTATTATACTATTTCAAAAAATAAGAAATTAAAAAGAAAATGTTTCGTTTTACCAAAAAACGTACATTGTGATAAGATATGGAACTTGAAGTTAATCTTTTTATTATTTTTCAGCCTTGTAACCCGTGTGTGAAACGATAAATTGTGTTATTATCATTGTATTATAAGGTTGGAAAATCAATGAAAACTGTAAGAGTAAGTGAATTGACGGCTTATAAATTATAATAATATAACAAAGTATAAGGAAAGACTTGAAGCATAAAGGAGAGTTACAATGAAACGTAGGACGGCTAGAGAAAGAGCTATGCAAGCATTATATCAAATGGATATTACAGGTGAATTAGAACCGAAAGTAGCGGTGGAAAACACGCTAGATGAAGGTGAAGAAACAAATGAGTTTCTAGAATCACTTGTAGTAGGTTTTGTAGAAAATAAAGAAGTAATTGACGAAGCAATTCGTCAAAACTTAAAAAAATGGAAGCTTGAGCGTATTAGTATTGTTGATCGCAGTATTTTACGTTTAGCTGTGTATGAAATGAAATACATGGAAGAAATTCCACACAACGTAACAATTAATGAAGCAATTGAAATTGCTAAAACATTTGGGGATGAGGAATCTCGTCGTTTTATTAACGGCGTTTTATCTAATATAAAAGATACACTGTAATTTCTTTAAGGGGGAATCTTAAAATGGTAGCAGTAATCATCAAAGGAAATGAAGTTGCGGAGAAAAAACGAGCACAATTAACAGAAGAAGTTGTGAAGTTGAAAGAGCAAGGGATTGTACCAGGATTAGCAGTTATTTTAGTTGGAGAAGATCCAGCATCTCGTTCTTATGTAAAAGGGAAAGAAAAGGGCTGTGAACAAGTAGGAATCTATTCAGAGTTAATTGAACTTCCTGAAACAATTACGGAGGAGCGTTTGCTTGCTGAAATCGATCGCTTAAATGGCGATGACCGTATAAATGGCATATTAGTGCAATTACCTTTACCAAAACATATTGAAGAAAAAGCTATCATTGAAAGAATTTCACCAGAAAAAGATGTAGATGGATTTCACCCAATCAGCGTGGGACGTATGATGACGGGACAAGATACATTCCTTCCATGTACACCGCACGGTATTGTAGAATTAGTAAAAGAAACAAATCTTGATATCTCGGGAAAACATGTTGTAGTAATTGGAAGAAGTAACATTGTCGGCAAGCCAGTGGGACAATTGTTCTTAAATGAAAATGCAACTGTCACATATTGTCATTCTAAGACGCAAAATATGAAAGAGTTAACGAAGTTAGCTGATATTTTAATCGTCGCTGTTGGACGACCTAAGATGATAACAGCTGATTATATGAAAGAAGGAGCGGTTGTAATCGACGTTGGTGTAAACCGTTTAGAAACAGGCAAACTTTGTGGTGATGTTGACTTTGACAATGTGTTAGATGTTGCGGGTTACATTACACCTGTGCCAAAGGGTGTTGGTCCAATGACGATCACAATGCTTCTTCATAATACTGTTGAATCGGCTAAACGTGCAGGTGTCGTTTGTAAATAATTTGAGTCGGCTATGAGGAGAGAGAAATGGAGAAACAATATTTAACCGTTACAGCGTTAACACGCTATATAAAAACAAAAATAGAATATGATCCGCATTTACAGTCTGTTTGGTTAAAAGGTGAAATTTCCAACTTTAAAAATCATAGCCGTGGCCACATGTATTTTACATTGAAAGATGAAAATGCAAGAATCGCAGCGGTTATGTTTGCGGGTCATAATCGTAATATTAAATTCAGACCTGAAAATGGGATGAAGGTACTTGTGAAAGGGAAAATCTCTGTTTACGAGGCGAGTGGTTCTTATCAAATTTATATTCAAGACATGCAGCCTGACGGAATCGGAAACCTGCATTTAGCTTACGAACAATTAAAGGTTCGTCTAGAGGAAGAAGGGTTGTTTTCTCGAGTTTATAAAAAAACAATCCCTCCTTATGCAAAAACAATAGGTGTGATTACGTCACCAACAGGGGCAGCGATTCGTGATATTATAACAACGATTAAACGTCGTTATCCAATTGGAAATGTTATTGTGTTTCCAGTACTTGTACAGGGGGAGTCAGCAGCTCCCTCGATTGTACAAGCAATTCGTACAGCCAATGAAATGGAAGAGATAGATGTTCTAATCGTTGGGCGTGGTGGGGGCTCGATTGAGGAATTATGGGCGTTTAATGAAGAAATGGTTGCAAGGGCCATTTTCAAGAGTGAAATCCCTATTATTTCAGCAGTAGGTCATGAAACGGACTTTACAATTGCGGATTTTGTTGCCGATTTAAGAGCACCAACACCAACTGCAGCGGCTGAGCTGGCAGCGCCTAATATTATTGAGTTACAAGAAAAGGTATTACAAAGAACTCTAAGATTGCAAAGGGCAATGAGAGAGTTAGTACATAAAAAAGAAGAAAAACTACAAGTATTGCAAAAATCTTATGCGTTCCGTTATCCAAGACAAGTATATGAGCAAAAAGAAGAGCAGTTGGATAGAGCGTTAGAACAGCTTGTTTTAGCGAAAGAGCGTTATATTGATAAAAAGGTAAATCAGTTAAAACAACTTTCATTTTATCTAGAGAAGCACCACCCATCTCAAAAAATTATGCAAACGAAGGTAGCAGTTGAAACGTTGCAAAAGCAATTGCAACGTGAAATGCAAACGTTACTTCAAACGAAAGAATTTGCCTTTGTAAGAGCTGCTCAAAAACTGGAAGCGTTAAGCCCGCTTAAAGTAATGATGAGGGGGTACGGGCTTGTATATGATGAAGAGAAGCAAGTGTTAAAAAGTGTGAAAGATGTCAGCCTTGGAGATGCTGTTTCAGTTCAATTACAAGATGGAATACTAGATTGTAGCGTATCAGGAATAGAGGAGCGTGAATTGAATAATGGAAAATAAATTAAGCTTTGAAGAGGCAATTTCGCAACTTGAGCATCTCGTTTCTAAGCTAGAGCAAGGTGACGTACCTTTAGAAGAAGCAATCTCTTATTTTAAAGAGGGTATGGAATTATCTAAGCTTTGTGACGAGAAGTTGAAGAACGTACAAGAACAAATGGCAGTTATTCTTGGGGAAGATGGAGAGCTTGAACCGTTTACTGCTTTAGGAGATGAAGCATAGTGACAATTGCTTTTGATACTTTTTTGAAAGAAAGTAAAACTTTCGTAGAAGAGAAGCTTGTAAGCTATGCAAATGAATTACAATGTCCAAATGTACTTCGTGAAGCGATGGCATATTCTTTGGAAGCGGGTGGAAAGCGTCTCCGCCCGTTACTTTTATTTGCAACATTACAAGCGTTTGGGAAAGAAAGAAATGTTGGAGTAGGTGCAGCTTGTGCTCTTGAAATGATACATACATACTCGTTAGTTCATGATGATTTACCTTGTATGGATGATGATGATTTAAGAAGAGGAAAGCCCACAAATCATAAAGTATTTGGTGAAGCGATGGCGGTTTTAGCGGGTGATGGTTTGTTGACATATGCTTTTCAAGTTATTATGGCATATGAGCAAAAGGAAATCTCTGCTGAGAAAAAAGTAAGACTCGTACTTGAGCTTGCAAAAGCAGCAGGACCAGAAGGAATGGTTGGCGGACAAGTGGCAGATATGGAAGCGGAAGGGAAACAGCTTACGATTGATGAGTTGGAGTATATTCATAAGCATAAGACTGGAAAACTACTTGAATTCGCTGTACTTGCCGGATCGATACTTTCTGATGCCACAGAAGAACAGGAAGAAAAGTTGCTTGCGTTTGCAAAATATATCGGCCTAGCTTTCCAAATTCGAGATGATATTTTAGATGTGGAAGGAACCGAAGAAGAGATTGGAAAACCGATTGGTAGTGATGTTTCCAACGAAAAGAGCACCTATACGACGTTATTTACTGTAGATAGAGCAAAGGATATTTTAGAAGAGACGATTGCAAAAGCAAAAGATGCTATCGGTTCCTTGCAATTACAAGACGAATATTTACTATCTATTTGCGATTTGATTGCAAAACGTAATAACTAATATAACAGCGTTTTCATTTGTTGAGTCATTCATCATTTTATGATATAAATGTAGGAAAAGGTTTTTCTTTTCTTGTTATTGGCAAAAATATATGTAGATTACATTGCCGTTATCACTTCGTGTTAGCGGCTATTTTTTTCATCGCCTAACGAAATATGGTTTATAATAGGATTAGGGCGCAATAGACTGGTTAATAGCAGGACAAGCTGAAAAATAAAAAAAGAGAATTTCTTGTTTTGTGTAAATGTTTTTTATTATATTTGACATGTTGACAGATTATGAAATGAAAGTGAGTGATCCATGTGGATCTAACGCAAATTCAAAACCCTAGTTTTTTGAAAGATATGTCTATCAGTGAACTAGAGGGATTGAGTGAGGATATTCGTAAGTTTTTAATTGAAGAGCTCTCTCAAACAGGTGGACATATTGCACCAAATTTAGGTGTAGTAGAACTCACAATTGCTCTGCATAAATTATTTGATAGCCCAAAAGATAAATTTTTATGGGACGTAGGACATCAATCCTATGTACATAAAATTTTAACTGGACGTGCAAAAGAATTCGGTACATTAAGGCAATATCAAGGTCTATGTGGTTTCCCAAAACGTTGCGAGAGTGAGCACGATGTATGGGAGACTGGCCATAGCTCGACATCATTATCTGCTGCGATGGGAATGGCTCTAGCACGTGATTTAAAGAAAACGAAAGAATATGTTATACCAATCATTGGTGATGGTGCTTTAACAGGCGGAATGGCTTTAGAGGCATTAAACCATATTGGACATGAAAAAACAGACATGATTGTTATTTTGAATGATAATGAAATGTCGATTGCACCAAATGTTGGTGCACTTCATAATGTACTTGGACGTCTACGTACCGCAGGAAAATATCAGTGGGTAAAAGATGAATTAGAGTATATATTGAAGAAAATCCCAGCAGTTGGTGGGAAAGTTGCTGCGACAGCAGAGAAAATAAAAGATAGTCTTAAATATTTACTAGTATCCGGTGTCTTTTTCGAGGAGTTAGGCTTTACGTATTTAGGTCCAGTCGATGGACATGATTATGAAAAGTTATTCGAAACGTTGCAATATGCAAAGAAAACAAAAGGTCCAGTGCTTGTTCATGTTATTACGAAAAAAGGAAAAGGTTACAAACCAGCTGAGAGTGATGTTATTGGCACTTGGCATGGAACAGGACCTTATAAAATTGAATCAGGTGACTTCGTTAAACCGAAAGAAGTTGCACCAGCATGGAGTGCGGTTGTTAGTGAAACGGTACTTAAGTTAGCGAGAACGGATGAGCGTATCGTTGCAATTACACCTGCGATGCCTGTCGGATCGAAACTTGAGAAATTCCAAAAAGAATTCCCAGATCGTATGATTGATGTAGGTATTGCAGAACAGCATGCTACAACAATGGCAGCAGGTATGGCAACGCAAGGTATGAAGCCATTCTTAGCGATTTATTCAACATTCTTACAAAGAGCATATGACCAAGTTGTTCATGATATATGCCGCCAAAATTTAAATGTTTTCATCGGAATTGATCGCTCTGGTTTAGTAGGAGCAGATGGTGAGACGCATCAAGGTGTATTTGATATCTCATTCTTACGTCACTTGCCGAATATGGTACTTATGATGCCAAAAGACGAAAATGAAGGGCAGCATTTAGTATATACGGCGATGCAATATGAAGATGGACCGATCGCATTACGTTATGCGCGTGGTAATGGACTTGGTGTTCATATGGATGAAGAATTAAAGACGATTCCAATCGGTTCATGGGAAACGTTAAAAGAAGGTACACAAGCTGCTATTTTAACATTTGGTACGACAATACCAATGGCAATGGAAGCGGCTGAGCGTCTTGAAAAGGCTGGAGTTTCAGTGAAGGTAGTGAACGCTCGCTTTATTAAACCAATGGATGAAGCATATTTACATGACCTCTTAGGAAAAAATATACCGATTTTAACGATTGAAGAAGCTTGTTTAATCGGTGGTTTTGGAACGGGAGTAGTTGAATTTGCGTCTGAGAACGGGTACCATAGTGCGTTAATTGAACGAATGGGTATTCCAGACCGTTTCATAGAACACGGTAGTGTAACAAAATTATTAGAAGAAATTGGTTTAACGACAGATGCTGTTGTAGACCGTATTCATACAATGATTCCATCAAAACAAAAAAGGGCGTAACAAATGAGTGCAAAAAAAGAAAGAGTAGATGTACTATTAGTAGAGCGAGGACTTATAGAAACACGTGAGAAAGCAAAACGCGCCATTATGGCCGGACTTGTATATGCGAATGAGATGAGGCTGGATAAGCCAGGAGAGAAAATCCCACAAGATACAGAAATTACGGTGAAGGGACAAGTTATGCCGTATGTAAGCCGTGGTGGTTATAAACTTGAAAAGGCGTTAGAGACATTTCAACTTGATTTACAAGATAAAGTTATGATAGATATTGGTTCATCAACTGGTGGCTTTACCGATTGTGCGCTTCAAAATGGAGCAAAATTATCTTACGCATTAGATGTAGGGTATAATCAACTTGCATGGAAATTGCGTCAAGATGAGCGTGTTGTCGTAATGGAACGAACAAACTTCCGTTACGTAACGCCAGCAGACTTAGAACGTGGTTTACCGCAATTTGCTAGTATCGATGTTTCATTTATATCATTAAAGCTTATATTGCCAGTTTTAAAAACAATGCTTATGCCGAATGGAGATGTAGCAGCGTTAATTAAACCGCAGTTTGAAGCTGGAAGAGAGCAAGTTGGTAAAAAAGGTATCGTTCGTGATCGAAAAGTACATGAGGCTGTTGTAGAAATGATTGTCGACTTTGCTATAAAAGAAGGATACGACGTAGCAGGTTTAACGTTCTCACCGATTACGGGCGGGGATGGTAACATTGAATTTTTAATTCATCTGAAATGGCATGGTGAACGTGAGAATGGCGAAAATCATTCTCCGGTTTCTGTTGAGCAAGTAGTTGCAGAGGCGCATGATGTCCTAAAACAAAAAGGGAAAGGGGAATAACATATGTTGTTCCTCTTTTTGTTGTAATTGTATAATGATTGTAAAAACAATTGTGTACAAGTAACGAATTATAAGTTAACATAAATAAGTGAAGTATACCAATGTTTAAACTATGGTAAGAGATAGTGTGAGGTGCAAATGTATGAATAAAGGTCAGCGCCATATTAAAATCAGGGAAATTATTGCGAACAAAGAAATTGAAACACAAGATGAATTAGTTGATATTTTACGTAATGAGGGATTTAATGTAACGCAAGCAACAGTATCGCGCGATATTAAAGAACTGCACTTAGTGAAAGTACCATTACATGATGGTCGCTATAAATATAGCTTGCCAGCAGATCAACGATTTAACCCGTTACAAAAATTAAAACGTAATCTAGTGGATTCATTTGTAAAATTAGACACGGCAGGACATATGCTTGTGCTAAAAACATTGCCTGGTAACGCTCATTCACTTGGGGCACTTATTGATCATTTAGAGTGGGATGAGATCATCGGAACCATTTGTGGTGATGATACTTGCTTAATTATTTGCCGTACACCTGAAGATACAGGTGTTGTCTCTGATCGTTTCTTAAATATGCTGTAACAAAAAAATCTTGTTTGCTTTCCTCTGTAAAGTGGAAAGTGAACAGGATATTTTTATTGGTTAAAAACGTGAATTCTTAATTGTAATATAATATTTTCTTTGAATAAAATTAGAAAATAGGTGGATTGACCCGTAAAACAAATGTTTGGTACAATGGAGCGGTTAGAAGAGTAATTTATACATACAAACATATAGTATGACTATTTGAATAAAGAACTGAGAAAAGCCCTGAATAGGGGATTAGTTTATAACGAGGTGAATGGGGCATTGTTATCGGAATTATCGATTAGAAACTTTGCTATTATTGAGGCATTAAATATTTCTTTTCAAAAAGGATTAACGGTTTTAAGTGGTGAAACAGGAGCCGGAAAATCGATTATTATTGATGCGATTAGTTTACTTGTAGGTGGTCGTGGTTCAGCCGAATTCGTTCGATACGGGACGGGAAAAGCTGAGATAGAGGGGCTATTTTATGTAGAAGATGATAAGCATCCATGTATTGAAAAGGCAGAAGAGTTGGATATAGAAATAGAAGACGGCATGATTATTTTGAAGCGTGATATCGCTGCAAACGGAAAAAGTGTATGTCGTGTAAATGGGAAATTAGTTACTCTTAGTGTATTAAAAGAAATTGGAAAAACACTTGTTGATATTCATGGACAGCACGAAACGCAAGATTTAATGAATGAAGAGCGTCATTTATTTATGCTCGATCATTTTGATGGAGAGCGTATTGTTAAACAATTGGATATATATCAAAACGTATACGCTGATTATGAGAAGTTAAAAAAACAGTTAAAATCGTTAAGTGAAAATGAACAACAAATGGCGCATCGCTTAGATTTAATTCAATTCCAGCATGAAGAAATCCGTAAGGCGGATTTAAAGATGGATGAAGAAAATGAATTGACTGAAGAACGCTTGCAAATTTCTAATTTCGAAAAAATTTATAAAGCATTAGGCGATGCATATCGCTCGTTAAGCGCGGACGGACAAGGATTAGATAATGTAAGAAGCGCAATGGGACAAATGGAGAGTATTACACATTTAGATGAAGTGTATCAAGAAAATCATGACTCAATTGCAAATAGCTATTACTTATTAGAAGAAGTTGCGTATCAACTGAGAGAAAAGCTCGATATGATGGAATATGATCCGAATCGTTTAGACGAAATTGAAACGCGTTTAAATGAAATTCGTATGCTAAAGAGAAAATATGGAAATACTGTAGAAGAGATTTTAGCGTATGCTGATAAAATTGAACAAGAAATTTTTACGATTGAAAATAAA
The DNA here is from genome assembly GCF_056725905.1 of Bacillus sp. BC05(2025). Lineage (NCBI taxonomy): Bacteria > Bacillati > Bacillota > Bacilli > Caryophanales > Bacillaceae > Bacillus > Bacillus sp. BC05(2025). Next base: position 221,244 of record NZ_JBWYRA010000003.1, read on the forward strand.
GACGTTCATATTGAAACGACGAAGAAGCAGTTAAAGGAATTAGAAAGTGTTATTCTGAAAGAAGCAACGTTGTTAAGTAATATGCGTCATGAGCTGGCAGAGCATCTTACAAATGCCATTCATCAGGAATTAAAAGAATTATATATGGAAAAAACAAAATTTGAAGTGAGAATTATGAAGAGAGAAGGAAATGCTGAAGAGCCTCTTGTGGAGGGAGCACCAGTAAGACTTACGGCGGATGGCTATGACCATGTGGAATTTTATATTTCAACAAATCCAGGTGAGCCGTTAAAGCCACTTTCAAAGGTCGCTTCCGGCGGAGAGTTATCTCGTATTATTTTAGCTTTAAAAAGTATTTTTTCTAAGCATCAAGGTGTTGCATCTGTAATTTTTGATGAGGTGGATACTGGTGTAAGTGGTCGAGTTGCACAGGCTATTGCGGAAAAAATTTATCGAGTATCAGTAAACTCACAAGTACTTTGTATTACGCACTTACCTCAAGTAGCTTCAATGGCGGATTCGCATTTATTTATTCGAAAACAAGTAGCGAATGATCGAACAATTACGTCAGTTACCGTTTTAACTATGGAGGATAAAGTAACAGAAATAGCTCGAATGATTTCTGGTGTGGAAATTACAGATTTAACGACAGAACATGCGAAAGAATTACTCACGCAAGCGCATCATTTTAAACAGACAGCAGAGGCTATCCAGTAATGGATAGCTTTTTTTCTCAAAAAATGATTTCTTAATTCTTCCGGTTATAAATAAAGCACTGCAAGGAGAGATTAAAAAGTGAAGCCAAGAGGCTGAATGTGGGGTAGGAGCGAGGAGAGTGAACAAATTGAAATTAGAAAGATTTCGCAAAATAATAGGTATTTTTCTCCTTGTTTCTTTAGTTTTTATAGGGTGTTTTAAACCGCTTCGAACGTTTATTTCATCCCCGAAGCAACTTGTTGTTTTTGAAGGACAACAATCAGAAATAGCTTCATTACCAGTGTTTCAAGCTTCATCTACAGATCGTCATGTGTTTACAGTAAGTTCAAATGAACAAAAACAAGGACTTATGGTAAATTCTCATCAAAATGGTGAAGCAGATATGGTGTTTCAACTTGCTGGTTTTCCAGTGAAAAAAGTGAATGTGAAAGTATTGAAAGATTTCAAAGTTATTCCAGGTGGACAATCAATTGGTGTGAAGTTAAACACAAAAGGGGTACTTGTTGTAGGCCATCATTTAATTCAAACTGAAAAAGGGAAAGTATCTCCTGGTGAAACAGCTGGTGTGCAAATTGGAGATATGATTACTGAAATTAACGGTAAAACAATTGAAAGAATGAGTGATGTAGCGCCATTTATTCATAGTAGTGGTGAAACTGGCGAACCGCTTAATCTTGTTCTATTAAGAGATGGAAAACAAATTCGTACTAAGTTAAAACCACAAAAAGACAGTGGAGAATCGTCATATCGCATTGGTTTATATATTCGTGATTCAGCAGCTGGAATTGGAACAATGACATTTGTTCATCCTGATTCTATGAAATATGGAGCACTTGGTCATGTTATTTCTGATAATGATACAAAAAAGCCGATTCAAGTCGAAGATGGACAAATTATGCGTTCGACAGTTACATCAATTGAAAGAGGTAGTCATGGGAATCCAGGAGAGAAATTAGCAAGGTTCTCACCGGATCGTGAAGTGATTGGCAATATTACAATAAACAGTCCGTTTGGTATTTTTGGCAAATTGAATACAAATATGACAAATGGCGTAATGGATAAAGCAATGCCTATTGCACTATCTCATCAAGTAAAAGAAGGACCGGCAAAAATATTAACAGTTATTGATCAAGATAAAGTGGAAGCGTTTGATATTGAAGTTGTTAGTACAGTACCGCAAAAGTTTCCAGCAACGAAAGGCATGGTAATAAAAGTAACAGACAAACGTTTGTTAGCGAAAACGGGTGGTATCGTACAAGGGATGAGCGGAAGTCCAATTGTACAAAACGGGAAAGTAATTGGTGCTGTTACACATGTATTTGTAAATGATCCAACATCAGGATATGGTGTTCATATTGAATGGATGTTACATGAGGCTGGAATTAACATTTATGATCAAGAAAGAAAAGCGAGCTAATTAATAATTAGCTCGCTTTTCTATTGAAAAATTCGTTGAAATTTTGTAAAAGCTCCGCAAGAGGTGTTTTTTGTTGTAAAATAAAAGGAAAGGGTTGAACGTTTCGTTGTATTTCTATGATGGAATGTGTTGCGAAAGGGAATAAATGAACGATAAACATATTTTTTTGTGATTTTATCGGAAAGTAACAAACTTTAAAAGGGAATTTTCACACAATTGTCGAACAATTCATGTAGCCTAGAAGGATACACATGTCGGAGAATCGATTCGGTAAGGGAGGAAAAGCTGTGGAGAAAATTAAAGTATGTCTTGTGGATGATAATAAAGAATTAGTATCAATGCTAGAGGGTTATGTAGCTGCTCAAGATGATATGGAAGTAATCGGTACTGCTTATAATGGTCAAGAGTGTTTAAATTTATTAAAAGATAAACAGCCGGATGTACTCGTATTAGATATTATTATGCCACATTTAGATGGTTTAGCTGTACTAGAGAAAATGCGACATATTGAAAGGTTAAGACAGCCTAGCGTAATTATGTTGACAGCATTTGGACAAGAAGATGTGACGAAAAAAGCAGTTGACTTAGGTGCTTCATATTTCATATTAAAACCATTTGATATGGAGAATTTAACGAGTCATATTCGTCAAGTGAGCGGTAAAGCGAACGCTACTATTAAACGTCCACTGCCATCTTTCCGATCAGCAACAACAGTAGATGGAAAACCGAAAAACTTAGACGCGAGCATTACGAGTATCATTCATGAAATTGGTGTGCCAGCTCATATTAAAGGGTACATGTACTTAAGGGAAGCAATTTCTATGGTGTATAATGACATCGAATTACTTGGATCTATTACGAAAGTATTGTATCCAGATATCGCGAAGAAATATAATACAACAGCAAGCCGCGTTGAACGCGCAATCCGTCATGCAATTGAAGTAGCATGGAGTCGTGGGAATATCGATTCTATTTCGTCCTTATTCGGTTATACAGTATCTATGTCAAAAGCAAAACCTACGAATTCCGAGTTCATTGCAATGGTTGCGGATAAGTTGAGACTTGAACATAAGGCTAGCTGAGAGTAAAAATAGTAAGAGATATAAGTTTTAATAAAGCTTAATCATTCTTTAAATTGATACTTGATATTAAATGTAAAACCAATGAACTTTTTATTTCATGACCAATGAATGTTAGAATTCGTTGGTCTTTTTATTTACTTTAATTTAAGGATTTTGAAGGAATACATATTTATATAGAAAAATGCAGTGAAAATAAGGATATGTACAGGAAACACGTGGGTTTAACGTCATAATCTCTATAACGTATCATTGATTTGGAAAAAAGAGAAATAGGAGAATGGAAGAATGACTGTAAAAAATAGTGAATCGAGCTTACCTAATCATTGTTATGGCAGTGTGTTTATCTATATTTTCAAGGGATATTCTGTAAAGGTGTTAAGTAGTGTTTGATAAAAAGAAAGATGAAAATGAATCGGAAGTTATACGAATTACGATAATTAGTACATTAGGGGTATTTGCTTTCTTGTTACTATGGGAAACAGCTCCTCATTATACGTATGAGGCATTTGCATTTATGAATATTCCAGCTTCTTTAGGCTTGTATAAATTGTTTATGATTTTTAACAAAGAAAAGCAAAATGTATAATTTGAGTAACTAAATGTTTAAAGAAAAGATTAAATGGAATTATAGTACATCCGTTAAAGGATTTTAGTGAGGAAGTCATCCATGATATAATAAAAAATAATAAAAAGTCCTGCAAAACAGGACTGTATTATTCTTCGTCTTTATTTTGTTTTTCTAATTCAACTAACTTTTGAATTAAAATGTGCTGCGGCATATGCATAAGTTGTTCAAGTGGAACACCTAATGCTTTTGATAGGCGGACAGCAGTATCTGGAGAAATTTGTAATGGTCTCATAGAAGTACCTCCTTTTTCGTATAGTATAGCATAAGATTGGGGGAGTGAGGATGACTCTTATATTTGCACATCGTGGTGCAGCGGGAACATACCCAGAAAATACGATGATTTCATTTGAAGCAGCGGAATCTTTTAGAGCGGATGGAATTGAACTTGATGTTCAATTAACGAAAGACGGAAAGGTTGTCGTCATTCATGATGAAACAGTGAACCGGACAACAAATGGAAAAGGTGCGGTTCGAAATTATGTATATGAGGATTTATGTAAATTAGATGCGAGCTATAAATTTGGTGATAAAGTAGGGTTTTGTAAAATACCTCTTTTAGAAGAAGTGTTAGAATGGATTGAACAAACAGAGTTGCTGCTTAATATTGAACTTAAAAATAATAAAATTCCATACAGAGGCTTAGAGGAAGAAGTTATAACGCTTGTACGTAAATTTAATTTAGAAGATCGTGTTATATTTTCCTCATTTAATCACTACAGTATGAAAAGGTGTCATATGATGGCTCCTGATATCCAAACAGCGATTTTATATCGCGAAGGTTTGCATAGTCCATGGGCATATGCGAAAAAAATGGGCGCTACAGCAGTACACCCTAATTATCGTTATCTTCAAGATGCTATTGCTGAACTAACGATGGAAAGTGATGTAGAGGTTCGCCCCTATACAATTAATGAAGAAACACTTATGCGGAAATATTTTGATATGAAAATTTCTGCAATTATTACTGATTATCCTGAAACGGCAAGAACGTTATTGCCAATAAAAAAATGAGGCCGCGTGTAACGGTCTCATTTTTTTATTGATAAATAGTGAGGATTTCCTATCTTCTAAAGCGAGCTTGTACTTTATTTCGTTTACGGTCTCGGTGTAAGACAAAGCCACCAAAAATATAAAAACCGAGTCCGAAGCAAAGAGCGCCAATTAAAAATTGTAACCAAAGTATAGAGAGGGGAGGAAATAGAATCCCGAATACTGTATCTCTCATTAACTTAATGCCAAGCACAGCTAATGAAATAGGGATGAGTGCTAATAATAGAGCGAGGTAACGCTGCATATAAACGCTCCTTTTCAGATTATTTTGTTTATTTTAATGATGTTATATGAAAAGGGGGTTTGTCAAGAGGGGGCTGAACGAGTAAGATAAGGGTGTGAAAAATTTTGCAGAGATACTTCGAGAGGAAGTGGAATATATGAAACAAAAAGTTTTAATTGTTGGTGCAGGTGAAGGTGGTAGTACACTGCTGCGTCTGTTACAGAGTTCGAATATATTTCAAATTATAGGGATTATTGATATAAATCCGATAGCAAAAGGGTTACAAATGGCAAAGGAATACGGGATTGCAATTGGAGAGAGTGTGACTCCGTTTCTTTCTATGCACATTGATGTAATGTTTGATATGACAGGTGACGATCATTTACATAAAGATTTATTAAAGAAAAAGCATAAAGATACTCTTCTTATACCAGGTGATATTGCAAAGATTGTTACGAGATTAGCGCATGAGAAGGAAGATTTAATTGGAAAGTTAGAAGAGCAAACACAGCAAGGTGATTTAATTTTAAACTCTACGCATGACGGTATGATAGTGATTGATCAAGAAGGACAAGTTCGCCTATTTAATAAAAGTGCAGAGCGTATTATTGGGTATAAAAAAGAAGATGCGGTAGGCAAATATATTTTAGAAGTTATTCCGACTAGTAAGTTGCTTCGTATTATACGTACGAAACAAATAGAAGTAAATTATGAATTGACGCTTGAGAATGGAAAGAAAATTATTACAACCCGTATTCCAATATTAAAAGAGGGAGGAGAAGTGCAAGGGGCATTTGCGATTTTTAAAGATATAACAGAGGTTGTAGATCTTGCTGAAGAAGTTACAGATTTAAAGGAGATTCAAACGTTACTTGAGGCGATTATTAACTCGTCTGAGGAAGCCATTTCGGTCGTGGATGAAAAAGGTCGAGGGTTAGTAATTAACCCTGCATATACGAAATTAACAGGTTTAACAGAAGAGGACATTATTGGGAAGCCAGCTACAACTGATATTGTAGAAGGTGAAAGTATGCATATGAAAGTACTTCGAACGCGTAGGGCGGTACGAGGAATACATATGAAGATTGGACAAAAAAAGCGAGACGTAATTGTAAACGTAGCACCGGTCATTGTGGATGGAATATTAAAAGGAAGCGTTGGTGTAATTCGTGACGTATCAGAAATTCAAAAGTTAACAAATGAATTGAATCGAGCAAGGCAAATTATTCGAACGTTAGAAGCGAAATATTCATTTGATGACATTGTCGGAAATTCAGATGAAACAACGGCTGCTATTGAGCAGGCGAAACTGGGGGCGAATACACCAGCAACAGTATTGCTACGCGGGGAGTCAGGGACAGGTAAAGAATTGTTTGCACATGCTATCCATAATGGAAGTAATCGAAAATATAATAAGTTCGTTCGTGTAAACTGTGCAGCTATTTCGGAGACGTTGTTAGAAAGTGAATTATTTGGTTATGAGGAAGGGGCGTTTTCTGGCGCGAAAAGAGGGGGGAAACGTGGATTCTTTGAGGAAGCGAATAACGGTAGTATCTTTTTAGATGAAATAGGGGAACTATCTGCAAATACACAAGCAAAACTCCTTCGCGTTTTGCAAGAAAAAGAGATTGTAAAAGTTGGTGGAACGAAAGCGATCCCTATTAATGTGCGGGTAATTGCAGCAACACACGTGAATTTAGAAAAGGCCATTCTAGAAGGAGAGTTTAGGGAGGATTTATATTATCGATTAAATAAAATTCCAATCCAAATTCCATCTCTTCGTCAGCGGAAAGGTGATATACCAGCGATTGCAGAAAGATTAATTCAAAAAATTAATCAGGATTATGGCCGGAATATAGAGGGGCTCACCGATTCGGCTATTTCGTATTTACAATCATATGAATGGCCAGGGAATGTGAGGGAACTTGAAAATATTTTGGGGAGAGCTATTATCTTTATGAATTATAACGAGACTTATATTGATGTAAACCATTTACCTCCATTACATAACGAAGAGCAAGTGGAGTCAAAGCAAGCTCATTTATTACCTGAGTTAGAAAAAAAGCCACTTGAACATTTAGTGACGGAGTTTGAAGGGAATATCATTCATGAATATTTAGAGAGATTTGGTGGAAATAAAACACAAACGGCAAGAGCGTTAGGAATTTCGGTTCGAAATTTATATTACAAGCTAGAAAAGTATGAGTGTGCAAAAAATAGCATGCAATAAATTGCGTACCGTGCAATTTGTTGCATGGTATACAAAAAGCGACAAAATAAGACAGAATCTTTTGTTATTTTCCGAAGTATTGATTTTACTGCATTTTGAATGCGTTTTCATTATTGGTAAGACCACTTTTAAAAGTTGGCACGGTATTTGCTTTATAAAAAGACGAGGGACGACGGAAAGGGTTGATTACAAAATATGAAGTTAGAACACTTAATTGATCAAGCGGCAGGCCAGCCTAAAAAAACTGTGGCTGTAGCAGTAGCTGAAGATCATGAAGTAATTGAAGCTGTAGCAAAAGCAATTACATTACAGCTAGCTCAATTTCGTCTATATGGAAACCAAGAAAAAATAATGGGGATGTTACAAGAACATAGTTTACAAACTTCAGAACATATCGAAGTGATTGCAGCACAGTCAAGTGCTGAGGCTGCAGAACTTTCTGTGAAAGCTGTAAGAAATGGCGAAGCAGATGTGCTCATGAAGGGAAACATCCCAACAGCAAATATTTTGAAAGCTGTATTAAATAAAGAGTGGGGACTTCGTAAAGGTAGCGTACTTTCACACGTTGCAGCATTTGAAGTTCCAAATTACGATCGTCTCATTTTTGTTACAGATGCAGCGATGAACATTGCACCTGATGTAACACAGAAAGCTGCTATTATACAGAATACTGTAGAAGTTGCCCGGGCAATAGGAATTGATTTGCCAAAGGTAGCACCAATTGCAGCAGTAGAGGTTGTGAATCCTTCGATGCAAGCGACAATTGATGCAGCGATGTTAACTCAAATGAATCGCCGCGGACAAATTAAAAATTGTGTCGTTGATGGACCACTTGCTTTAGATAATGCAGTATCACAAATTGCAGCAGAACATAAAGGCATAGTAAGTGATGTAGCAGGTAAGGCAGACATTTTACTCGTCCCAACGATTGAAGCTGGAAATGTGCTATATAAATCACTCGTATACTTTGCGGATGCAAAAGTAGGAGCAATGATTGCTGGCGCAAAAGCACCGATTGTTTTAACATCTCGTGCTGATTCAGCAGAAACAAAAGTATATTCATTAGCATTGGCAGTTGCGACTGCTTCAAAATAAACCAAATAGGGTAAAACAATTAGGGGGAAACGACAATGACATTAGAAATCTTCGAATACTTAGAAAAATATGATTATGAGCAAGTAGTATTTTGTCAAGATAAAGAATCTGGTTTAAAAGCAATCATTGCAATTCATGATACAACACTTGGACCAGCTCTTGGTGGAACAAGAATGTGGACATATGATTCTGAAGAAGCGGCGATTGAAGATGCATTGCGTCTTGCAAAAGGGATGACATACAAAAACGCAGCAGCTGGTTTAAACTTAGGTGGTGCGAAAACAGTAATTATCGGTGATCCACGTAAAGATAAGAGCGAAGCGATGTTCCGTGCATTAGGACGTTACATTCAAGGACTAAACGGACGTTACATCACAGCTGAGGATGTTGGTACAACAGTAGATGATATGGATATTATCCACGAAGAAACTGACTTTGTAACAGGTATTTCACCATCATTCGGTTCTTCTGGTAACCCATCTCCAGTAACTGCATACGGTGTGTATCGTGGTATGAAAGCTGCTGCGAAAGAGGCTTTCGGTACTGATAATTTAGAAGGAAAAGTAATTGCTGTTCAAGGTGTTGGTAACGTAGCATATCACCTATGCAAACATTTACACGCTGAAGGAGCAAAACTAATCGTTACAGATATTAATAAAGAAGCTGTACAACGTGCAGTAGAAGAATTCGGTGCAACAGCAGTTGAGCCAAATGAAATTTACGGTGTTGAATGTGATATTTACGCACCATGTGCATTAGGCGCAACAGTTAATGACGAAACTATCCCACAACTTAAAGCAAAAGTAATCGCTGGTTCTGCAAATAACCAATTAAAAGAAGATCGTCACGGCGACATCATTCATGAAATGGGTATCGTATACGCACCAGATTATGTAATTAATGCAGGTGGCGTAATTAACGTAGCAGACGAGTTATATGGATACAATAGAGAACGTGCATTAAAACGCGTTGAGTCAATTTATGACACAATTGCAAAAGTAATCGAAATTTCAAAACGCGATGGCATTGCAACTTATGTAGCAGCTGATCGTCTAGCTGAAGAGCGCATTGCAAGCTTGAAAAACTCTCGTAGCACATACTTACGCAACGGTCACGACATTATTAGCCGTCGCTAATCATTCATATATTACTTTTACAAAAGGTGTGGTTACCTCTTATGAGGTTTCCACCTCCTTTTGAATTTATTAGTGGAGGTAGCAACAGTGTCTTTAAATCGAATTCTTGTTATTAATCCGGGTAGTACATCCACAAAAATCGGTGTTTTTGATAATGAAAGACCCGTTTTAGAAGAAACTATTCGTCATGACGAAGAACAGATTGGAAAATATAAGCGAATTATTGACCAATATGAGTTCCGTAAAGAAACGATCTTAGAAGTTCTACATTCTCACGGTATTAACATTTCAAAGTTAAACGCAGTTTGTGGACGCGGGGGATTACTTCGTCCAATCGAAGGCGGAACATACACAGTAAACGATGCAATGTTAGAAGATTTAAAAAATGGGTTTAGCGGTCATCACGCTTCAAACCTTGGGGGCATTTTAGCATATGAAATTGCTTCTGGATTAAATATTCCGGCATTTATTGTAGACCCTGTCGTTGTAGATGAAATGGAGCCAATTGCTCGTATAAGTGGTATCGCTGGTATGGAACGGAAAAGTATTTTCCATGCATTAAACCAAAAAGCAGTTGCTCGTAAAGTAGCTGAAGAATTAAACCACAAATATGAGGATTTAAATTTATTAGTTACACATATGGGCGGCGGTATTACAGTTGGTGCTCATAAAAAAGGAAAAGTTATCGATGTGAATAATGGTTTAAATGGAGAAGGACCATTTAGCCCAGAACGTGCGGGTACAGTACCAGTAGGACAATTAGTTGAAATGTGCTTCTCGGGTGAGTATTACCGAGACGAAATGGTCAAAAAACTTGTTGGACAAGGTGGACTTGTAAGTCTTATCGGTACAAATGATGCGATTAAAGTAGAACAAATGGTTGAAAAAGGTGATCCTGAAGCAACCCTAATTTATAAGGCAATGGCGTATCAAGTTGCAAAAGAGATTGGCGGAGCTAGCGCTGTACTTCACGGGAAAATCGATGCAATCGTATTAACTGGTGGACTTGCTTACAGTAAAATTCTTGTTGATGAAATAAAAGAACGAGTAGACTGGATTGCAGATGTTATCGTACATCCAGGAGAAGATGAATTACAAGCATTAGCAGAAGGAGCACTTCGTGTACTGCGTGAAGAAGAAGCTCCAAAAGAATATATTGTACGTGAAAAAGAAACGGTAGCTAGGGGTTGAGATAATGGCAAAAGAATATGATTTAGTCATCGTTGGCGGCGGTACTGGTGGATATGTTGCTGCAATTCGTGCATCACAACTAGGTTTAAAAACTGCACTTGTTGAAAAAGAAAATCTTGGTGGTACTTGTTTACACAAAGGATGTATTCCTAGTAAAGCCCTTTTACGTAGTGCGGAAGTATACGCAACTGCTAAAAAAAGCGAAGAGTTCGGGGTTATTGCAAGTAATGTAGAACTAAACTTTGCGAAAGTACAAGAGCGTAAAGAGAAGATTGTAACGCAACTTCATAAAGGTGTTCAACACTTAATGAAACAAGGTAAAATTGATGTGTTTGAAGGTATTGGCCGTATTCTTGGCCCATCTATTTTCTCTCCGATGCCAGGGACAATTTCAGTTGAACTTGCAAGTGGAGAAGAGAATGAAATGTTAATTCCGAAAAATGTACTTATTGCAACAGGTTCTCGTCCAAATTCATTACCAGGTTTAGAATTAGACGGAGAGTATGTAATGTCTTCGGATCATGCTCTAAAAATGGAAACGCTTCCTAGTTCGATTATTATCGTTGGTGGCGGTGTAATCGGTATTGAGTGGGCATCTATGCTTGCTGACTTTGGTGTAGAAGTTACAGTCTTAGAGTATGCGAAAACAATACTACCACTAGAAGATCAAGACGTTTCAAAAGAGATGCAACGTCTATTCAAGAAAAAAGGTATTAAAGTGGTAACTGGTGCAAAAGTATTACCAGAAACATTGGTAAAAGATAATGGAGTAACAATCCAAGCTGAACATAACGGTGAAAATAAAGAATTTAAAGCAGAAAAAATGCTTGTATCTGTAGGACGACAAGCCAATACGCAAAATATTGGTTTAGAGAATACGGATATCGTTGTGGAAAAAGGATACATTCAAACAAATGAGTTTTATCAAACGAAAGAATCTCATATTTACGCAATCGGTGATGTAATCGGCGGTTTACAGCTTGCTCACGTTGCTTCTCATGAAGGAATTGTTGCAGTAGAGCATATTGCTGGTAAAGAAGTTACACCAATTGATTATTCTATGGTATCAAAATGCGTATATAGCAGTCCGGAAGTTGCTTCTGTCGGTTTAACAGAACAAGAAGCGAAAGAAAAAGGCTATAAGTTAAAAGTAGGTAAGTTCTCATTCCGTGCAATCGGAAAAGCGCTTGTATACGGCGAATCAGATGGTTTCGTAAAACTTGTAGTTGATGAAGAAACAAATGACATTCTTGGTGTTCATATGATTGGACCACATGTAACAGATATGATTTCTGAAGCTGGTCTTGCAAGAGTACTTGATGCAACACCTTGGGAAGTAGCACATACAATTCATCCGCATCCATCATTATCTGAGGCGATTGGTGAAGCAGCGTTAGCTGTAGATGGAAAAGCGTTACACGCATAAAAATGTGGATTTAGGAGGTTATGAAAAATGGCAGAAGTAAAAGAAAAGCGCCATGAAGAGCTTGGCTTAAGTGATGAGCAAGTATTAGAAATGTTCCGTACGATGTTACTTGCACGTAAAATCGACGAACGTATGTGGTTATTAAACCGTGCTGGTAAAATTCCATTCGTAATTTCTTGTCAAGGACAAGAGGCAGCACAAGTTGGAGCAGCATTCGCTCTTGATAGAGAGAAAGATTATGCATTACCATACTACCGTGATATGGGTGTTGTACTAGCGTTTGGTATGACAGCGAAAGAGCTTATGCTATCTGGTTTCGCGAAAGCTGGAGATCCAAACTCTGGTGGTCGTCAAATGCCTGGTCACTTTGGTCAAAAGAAAAATCGTATTGTGACAGGTTCATCTCCAGTAACAACGCAAGTACCACATGCAGTTGGTATTGCATTAGCTGGAAAAATGGAAAAGAAAGATTTAGTAACGTTTGTTACATTCGGAGAAGGCTCTTCTAACCAAGGGGATTTCCATGAAGGTGCAAACTTTGCTGGCGTACACAAGTTACCTGTTATTTTCATGTGTGAAAATAATAAATACGCAATCTCTATTCCAGTTGAAAAACAATTAGCATGTAAAAATGTATCAGACCGTGCAATTGGATACGGTATGCCTGGATATACAGTAGACGGAAATGATCCGCTTGCAGTATATAAAGCTGTAAAAGAAGCGGCAGACCGTGGCCGCCGTGGTGAAGGTCCAACATTAATTGAAACAGTATCATATCGTTTAACAGCACATTCAAGTGACGATGATGATCGTGTTTATCGTGATAAAGAAGAAGTAGAAGAAGCGAAGAAAAATGATTCGATCATAACATTTGCTGCTTATTTAAAAGAGGTTGGCGTGTTAACTGAGGAATCTGAAAAACAAATGTTAGACGAAATTATGCATATCGTAAACGAAGCAACAGAATATGCAGAAAATGCTCCGTATGCAGCACCTGAAGATGCATTGAAGCACGTATACGCAGAATAGGGGGGAACGTTTCATGGCTGTAATGTCTTATATTGATGCTATTACATTAGCAATGCGCGAGGAAATGGAACGCGATGAGAAAGTATTCGTTTTAGGTGAAGATGTTGGTAAAAAAGGTGGCGTATTTAAAGCGACACACGGATTATATGATCAATTTGGTGAAGATCGTGCGCTAGATACACCACTTGCAGAATCTGCAATCGCTGGGGTAGCAATTGGTGCAGCAATGTACGGAATGCGTCCAATCGCTGAAATGCAGTTTGCTGATTTCATCATGCCAGCAGTAAACCAAATTGTTTCTGAGGCAGCAAAAATTCGTTACCGTTCTAATAATGATTGGACTTGTCCAATTACAGTTCGTGCGCCATTTGGTGGCGGTGTTCACGGTGCATTGTATCATTCACAATCTGTAGAAGCGATGTTTGCAAACCAACCTGGTTTAAAAATTGTTATCCCTTCTACACCATATGATGCAAAAGGCTTACTAAAAGCTGCAATTCGTGATGAAGATCCAGTATTATTCTTTGAGCATAAACGTGCATATCGCTTAATTAAAGGTGAAGTGCCAGAAGATGATTACGTATTACCAATCGGAAAAGCAGATGTAAAACGTGAAGGTGATGATATTACTGTTATCACATACGGATTATGTGTTCACTTTGCTCTTCAAGCGGCTGAAAAGTTAGCACAGGACGGCATCTCTGCACACATTCTTGATTTACGTACTGTATATCCATTAGATAAAGAAGCAATCATTGAAGCAGCTTCTAAAACAGGTAAAGTTCTTCTTGTAACAGAAGACAATAAAGAAGGAAGTATTATGAGTGAAGTGGCAGCAATTATTGCTGAAAACTGTCTGTTTGATTTAGATGCGCCAATCGCACGTCTTGCAGGTCCAGACGTACCAGCAATGCCATATGCACCAACAATGGAAAAATTCTTTATGGTAAATCCAGATAAAGTTGAAAAAGCAATGCGTGAGCTTGCGGAATTTTAATCGGGGGGACTATACATGGCTGTAGAAAATATTACAATGCCTCAGCTCGGGGAGAGCGTTACAGAGGGTACAATTAGTAAATGGCTCGTGAATGTTGGCGATCACGTAAACAAGTATGATCCGCTTGCAGAAGTAATGACTGATAAAGTAAATGCTGAAGTACCATCTTCTTTCACTGGTATTGTGAAAGAGTTAATCGCTGATGAAGGTGATACGTTAGCTGTAGGTGAAGTAGTTTGTGTGATTCAAGTAGAAGGCGCAGATGAAGTAGCAGCAACAGCTGTTGAGGAAAAAACAAAAGAAGAACCAAAGGCAGAAGTAGCTACGCCTGAAAAAGCACCGAAAGCAAAACAACTAACTGATGGAAAACCTCGTTTTTCACCAGCTGTGTTAAAACTTGCGGGTGAGCATAACGTTGATTTAGATCTAGTGGAAGGTACGGGAGCAAATGGCCGTATCACTCGTAAAGATATTTTAAAGCTAGTGGAATCTGGAAACATTCCGCAAGCAGGTGCAAAAAAAGAGGAAGCGGTAGCGGCAGTAGTAGAAGCGAGTCCAGAAGCACCAAAAGCAGCGCCAGTAGCACAAAAGGTAGAAGCTGCGAAACCAGTTTCTGTACCAACAATGCCTGGCGATATCGAAATTCCAGTAACAGGTGTGCGTAAAGCAATCGCAGCGAACATGTTACGTAGCAAACACGAAGCACCGCACGCTTGGATGATGATTGAAGTAGATGTGACAAACCTTGTGTCATACCGTAATTCAATTAAAGGTGATTTCAAAAAGCGTGAAGGCTTTAACTTAACGTTCTTTGCTTTCTTCGTAAAAGCAGTAGCACAAGCGTTAAAAGAGTATCCTCAAATTAATTCAATGTGGGCTGGCGATAAAATCGTTCAGAAGAAAGATATTAACCTTTCTATCGCTGTTGCAACAGAGGACGAACTCTTTGTACCAGTAATTAAACACGCAGACGAGAAGACAATTAAAGGCATCGCTCGTGAAATTACAGAACTTGCAGGAAAAGTACGTACGAAATCGTTAAAAGCGGACGAAATGCAAGGCGGAACATTTACAATTAATAACACAGGATCATTCGGTTCTGTTCAATCTATGGGTATTATTAATTACCCACAAGCGGCTATTTTACAAGTTGAATCAATTGTAAAACGTCCAGTAATTATGGATAATGGCATGTTTGGTGCTCGTGACATGGTTAACTTATGTTTATCACTTGATCACCGTGTACTAGATGGCTTAATTTGTGGTAAGTTCTTAGGACGTGTAAAAGAAATTTTAGAAAATACGTCAGAAAATAATACATCTGTATATTAATAAAAAGCTCGCTTATGCGAGCTTTTTATCATCCTATTTCTTCATCTACATCCTACTATATGTATAATACCTTTCCAAGTAATCTTACAATGAACGATTATGTATTAGGAATTTATGAAAATACATTGCTGATATATGGTATATGGATATAAAATAAGAAAAGAATAATTTTTTTGGCAAATCTTACTGATGAAACTGTAGTATAATATATTGTATTGTATGAAAAAGAGAGTTATTCTATATAAGTGTTTTATAGATAATGTGTAATCAGTCGTCAAAACATGAAGAATGTTGACTCCTGGTTTTTTATTTTGCTGTAACAATGTTTCAGGAGGATGTCATGAAAAGAAGTACCGAGTTTCTAAAAAGTTTAGATGTAAAATTAATATTAATTTTGTTAGCATTATGTGTTACGAGTATAGCTGCTATATATAGCAGTCAGCAAACTGGTCAATATGGAGAGGCAAACTTTGCGATGAAACAAGGTTTGAACTACATAATTGGGGTTGTATTGTTATTGCTTGTTGCAAGCATTGACTTAGATCAACTACAAAAATTGTCTTGGCCGCTTTATATCGTTGGATTTGCTTCACTTATTCTTTTGAAAATACTACCGGTTTCCACTTTCACGCCTGAAAAATTAGGTGCAAAAAGATGGTTTGTATTTCCGTTACTTGGACAAATTCAACCATCTGAGTTTTTCAAAATTTCATTGCTTCTCGTGGTAGCAAGTATAGCAGTGAAACATAATGCACAGTATATGGCAAGGACATTCCAAACGGACTTAAAATTAGTAGGTAAAATTGTACTAGTATCCCTCCCGCCTATTGCTGTTGTATATAGCCAACCGGATACAGGGATGGTGTTCTTATATGCTGCTGCAATTGCATGTATTTTATTTATGTCAGGTATTCAGAAGAAATTGATAGCGTTATGTACAGTTATTCCAGTCACCATATTATCTGCGTTAATATTTATTTACGTAAGGTATGAGGATTTCTTCTTTAATAAGTTAGTTACGCTACTAAAACCGCACCAACAATCACGTATTTTAGGTTGGTTAGATCCATTTGAACATACAGATCAAGGTTATCAAACACAGCAATCGATTTTAGCTGTAGGTAGTGGCGGTATGGAAGGGAAAGGGTTTGGCGAAGGGAACGTCTATATCCCTGAGAAACATACTGACTTTATTTTCGCTACAATTGCCGAAGAAGGTGGATTTATCGTAGCAGCGTTAGTTGTATTCTTGTTCCTATTACTACTATATAGAACAATTATTATCGGTTATTCTGCTGATAATCTATTCGGTACATTATTATGTGCTGGATCGATTGGGATATTAACGGTTCAAATATTCCAAAACATCGGTATGATCGTTGGATTAATGCCTGTAAAAGGGATTGCATTACCGTTCTTATCATATGGGGGAAGTTCGTTGTTCTCGAATATGATTATGATGGGTCTTATATTATCCGTACGAAAAACGTATAAAAAGTATATGTTTTCTGTTAAGTAAGAAAAGCTGATTCGTTAAAAAACGAATCAGCTTTTTTACATATATGCTCTTAAACGTTGCAAACTAAAACAAAGTAGCAGTTTGAGACGGGTAAGGGGTGCAAGGTGATGCATATGCATATTTTTGAAGGGGCAAGGCATCTTTCTAATAGTGAATGGGTTATTCGGGCTATTATAGCATACATATTTTTAATATTAGTTGCGAAAGCAATGGGACAAAGGTCCATCGCACAACTTCGTTTTTTAGATGTTGTATTAGTATTATTGCTTGGCGGGAATATTTCTAACGCATTATCTGATGAAAAAGTAGGATTACTCGGCTCAATGATTACAACGCTCATACTCGTTGTACTTCACATTATAAGCTCAGTCTTAATGTTGAAATGGGATAGATGGAGGCGCTTTTTAGAGCCAGCACCTATTATTCTTATACACAATGGTTCCATTGATTTTAGCAATTTGAAAAAAGCGAGAATTACGGTGGAATATTTATTTTCGGAACTTCGTATGCGAAATGTGAGCGACATTCAAAAGATTAAATTAGCATTATGGGAAGCGAACGGTGTCGTTTCTATATTTCAGTATCCAGAACATGAAGCAGTTTCGCGGCTTGATCTGAAAGTGGCGGGAAAAAAATCTCCAGTTTCTTTTGTATTAGTAAAGGATGGGAGCATTCAGAAAGATGTTCTTGCTTTATTAGGGAAAACAGAAGAATGGGCGAGAGAATTTCTAGAGAAAAACGCAGAAGTTGAATCCATTCTGTTAGCTACAGTAGATGAAGCACATAAAATAAATATTTTGTTAAAAAAATGAAAAATATACGCATTTTGTCGTTTCATACATATGATACAATAGTGTGGACAACGAAAAAGGAGGGATACGATGGGATATGTAGAAGAATTACGAAAAATAGTTGGTCATCGCCCTTTAATTTTAGTTGGTGCTGTTGTACTCGTTATAAATGAAAATGGATATGTATTATTACAACAAAGAACAGAGCCTTACGGAAAATGGGGGCTGCCTGGCGGATTAATGGAGCTTAGTGAATCACCAGAAGAAACGGCTTGCCGTGAAGTATACGAAGAAACAGGGATAAAAGTGAAGAACCTACAATTAATCAACGTATTTTCTGGAGCGAATTATTTTACAAAATTAGCAAACGGCGATGAATTTCAATCTGTAACGACCGCTTATTATACGGATGAATACGATGGAGATTTTGTTATGAATAAAGAAGAAGCGGTTCAGCTTAAATTCTTCCCGCTAACAGAACTACCTGACTATATTGTGGGATCGCATAAAAAAATGATTGTTGAATATATGAAAATTATGGAAAAAAAGATATAATAATAGTGAAAGAAATACAAAAACACAGTTCTGGTTGGTAGTCCAGACGCATGATTTCATGTTAGTAACCTTCCCCTCCGGGATGTCCCGTATTTCTAATTTTATAAAGGAGGGGCTGTCAATGGAGTTGACAGTATATCATGATGGCCAATTTTTTGTTGGGATCATTACATGTAAAGAAAAAGGAAAATTGTATGGAGCAAGGTATATTTTTGGAACAGAGCCGTCAGACGAAGAAATACTTATATTTGTAAATGGTCCAATGTTAGCGTATTTTCAGCACTTTGCAAAATGTGGCGTAGAAGTGAAAGAAAAAACGCGTCCCAAAAATATAAAGCGTATCATACGACAAGTAGCAAAAGAAGTAAATGTAAACCGTTTTACTAAGGCACAAGAGGCAATTAGCTTATCCTATGAACTGCATAAACAAGAAAAGAAAGTGCAATCTAAGCAGAAGCGTGAAGCTGAAAAACAAAGAAGACGTTTAATCAAAGTAAAAAAAGCAAAGCAAAAACATCGTGGTCATTAAGAAAAGGTGTTAGAGCCCTGCTCTAACACCTTTTCTATGCTGAAATACAAGTAAACTTACTTGTATTTCATAAACATTAACTGGTAAGATACAAATAGGTAGTTTTAGAGGAGGGAAAAGATTGATTAATTTTAACTTTTTTATGAATGATGTTGTCCGCCAAGCGCGTGAAGAGATTGTCTCTGCTGGATATACAGAATTAACGACGCCAGAAGCAGTAGAAGAAGCGTTTAAAAGAAATGGAACAACACTTGTAATGGTAAACTCTGTATGTGGTTGTGCAGGCGGTATTGCTCGTCCTGCTGCTGCGCATTCCGTACATTATGATAAACGACCTAACCATCTTGTAACGGTGTTTGCAGGTCAAGATAAAGAAGCGACAGCAAGAGCTCGTGAATATTTCGAAGGGTACCCACCATCTTCTCCATCATTTGCTTTATTAAAAGATGGAAAAATTGTAACGATGGTAGAGCGTCATGAAATTGAAGGTCATGAACCGATGCAAGTTATTGCAAAACTACAATCTTACTTCGAAGAGAATTGTGAAGAACTATAAATATAAGCGAAAAGGCGGTACGTCCACTTAATTGTGGACATACCGCCTTTTTTTATTTAGCGTCAAGTTTTATGGAGTATGCATATCCTTTGTGTTTTATGCAATGTTTTATACATGGATAATGGTGTTTTTATTGTTATTTTATTTATTTTTATTTTATATATTGCATAAAAATAAAAGTGCTGATACAATACAAACATCGAATAAATATTCTATTAAACTTTTAAATATACATCATTAGGGGGGAGAAAGATGAAGAAGTTATTATCAATATCGTTTGCACTTATTTTAATTGTAAGTATGTTCAGTGCTTGTAGTAATGGGGAAGAAAAGGCTACTGGGAAAAATAAGAAAGTACTGGTTATGGGGACTTCAGCAGATTATAAACCATATGAATACGTAGAAGCTTCAAAAAGTGATGAAATTATCGGCTTTGATGTTGATGTTGCTAAATATATCGGAAAAGAACTTGGTTATGAAGTGAAAGTGAAAGATATGGATTTTGGTGGTTTATTAGCATCTCTTAGCTCGGAAAAAGTTGATTTCGTAATGGCAGGTATGACGCCGACTGCAGAGCGTAAAAATAATGTTGATTTCACAGATATTTATTTCGTTGCGAAAAATATGGTCGTTTCTAAAAAGGATTCTAACATTAAATCTGTAGAGGATTTAAAAGGGAAAAAAGTAGGGGTACAAACAGGATCTATTCAAGAAGAGAAAGCGGCAGAATTTAAAAAACAAGTAGATTTCAAAGTTGAGGGACGTGACCGTATACCAGAAATTGTACAAGAAATTAAAGCAGGTCGTTTTGACGCCGCAATTATAGAAGATACAGTTGCTAAAAATTATGTAGAGAAAATGAAAGATTTACAAGGAATTGAAATTCAAGAAGCGCCAGAAGAAGTTGGAGCAGCAATTGCCCTTCCGAAAAACAGTGACAAAACAGCTGAATTTAATAAAGTAATTAAAAAAATGCAAGAAAATGGAGAAATGGATAAATTAGTGAAGAAATGGTTTGGCAGCGAAAAATAAGCTGCCTTTCACTTTTCTGTGAGGGGAATGAAAAGAATGAACTTAGATTTTTCGGCGATTACGCCTTCAATACCATATATATTAAAAGGATTAGAAGTTACTTTGAAGATTGTAGCAGTATCAGCGCTAGTAGGGTTTATTTTAGGAATGCTATTAGCACTTTGCAAAATTGCTAGAATACGAGCATTAAATATAGCGGCAGATCTTTATACATCAATTTTCCGTGGTACACCACTTGTATTGCAATTAATGATTATTTATTTCGGTGTCCCGCAAATAATTGGTTATGAAATACCGGCATTCGTAGCGGCTGTATTAGCATTTAGTTTGAATTCAGGTGCATATATGTCAGAAGTAATCCGTGCGGGCATTCAAGCGGTTGATAAAGGACAAACAGAAGCAGCGATGGCTTTAGGAGTTCCTTATGGGAAAATGATGCGAAATATCATTTTCCCTCAAGCATTAAAAAACATATTACCAGCGCTTGTGAACGAGTTTGCAACACTTACGAAAGAATCGGCTGTAGTAACAGTAATAGGAGCGACGGATTTAATGCGCCGTGCTTACATCGTAGGTGGCGAGACGTTTAAATATCTTGAACCATTACTTTTTGTTGGACTGATTTATTATATGTTAGTCATTATTCTTACATTAGTCGGGAAGGCAATTGAAGGGAGAATGAAGAAAAGTGATTAAAATTGAAAACCTTCATAAATCATTTGGAAAAAACGAAGTATTAAAAGGAATTACAACAACGATTGAAAAAGGGGAAGTAGTAGCAATTATTGGACCGTCTGGATCAGGGAAATCAACATTTTTACGTTGTATGAATGTGTTAGAAGCGCCGACAAATGGTCACATTTGGATTGGAACGGAAGAAGTAACGAATCCGAAAACGAATATTATGCACGTTCGTGAAAATGTCGGAATGGTATTTCAACATTTTCACCTATTTCCTCATATGACTGTATTAGAAAATATTACGTATGCTCCTATTCATGTAAAAGGAGTAACGAAACAAGAAGCTGAAAAGAAAGCCGAGAAACTTTTAGAGAAGGTCGGTTTATTAGATAAAAAAGATACGTATCCGAATCGCCTTTCGGGCGGACAGAAGCAACGTGTAGCAATTGCGAGAGCGTTAGCGATGGAACCAGAAGTGATGTTATTCGATGAACCAACCTCAGCACTAGATCCAGAGATGGTGAAAGAAGTATTAGAAGTTATGAAATCATTAGTTACGACAGGAATGACAATGGCGATTGTTACACATGAAATGGGATTCGCGAAAGAAGTAGCTGATCGTGTTCTCTTTTTAGACGGTGGAAAGCTTGTAGAAGATAGTGCGCCAGCAGAATTTTTTGCAGCACCGAAAAGTGAACGTGCGCAACAATTTTTACAAAAAATATTGTAATATGTAACGGTTACGTGAATAATAAGTAGAAAAGGATGACATTGTGTCATCCTTTTTTTATACTAGCTGTAAATACGTTTATACATATAGGAGCAATGCTATGTTCAAAATTGGATACCGTACAGTAAAAACAGCAATAGGGACAGGTGCAGCAGTTTTTATTGCTCAGTTATTAGGGTTAGAATTTTATAGTTCAGCGGGTATTTTAGTTATATTATGTGTACAAAATACGAAACGTAAATCACTTCAAGTATCGTTACATCGTTTTTTAGCTTGTGTATTATCAATGGTATTCGCGTTTTGTATTTTTGAAACAATTGGATATACACCGCTAGCAATTAGCGTATTATTACTTACATTTATTCCGACTGCAGTAATGCTTAAAATTCAAGAAGGTATTGTCACGAGCTCGGTTATTGTGATGCATCTATATTCATTGAAACAAATTACATGGCTTATTGTTGGAAATGAAATTGCCATATTAACGATAGGGATTAGTGTCGCTTTATTAGTGAATATGTATATGCCAAGTAGTGAAAATAAGCTAAAAGAGTATCAGGATAAAATAGAAAAAAATTTTAAAACGATTTTGTTTGAAATGGTCGTGTATTTACGAAACCGAGAAAGTAGTTGGAGCGGGGCAGAACTTATTGAAACTGAAAATATGCTAAATGAAGCAAGGGATTTATCGTTTAAGAAGCTTGAGAATGCATTTATGCGAGAAGATGATTATTACTATCGCTATTTCAATATGCGCATGCAACAATTCGAAATTTTAGAGCGAATGATTCCGTTAGCAGCTTCTTTATCATGGACATACGAACAAGCTGACATGATTGCGGATGTGGTTGAAAACATTGGAAATGCCATTAGTCCTGAGAGTACTGGGGTTATCTCCTTAAGACAGCTTCAAGAAATGAGAGAATTATTTAGGGACATGCCACTGCCAGTTACACGCGAAGAATTTGAGATACGTGCGAAACTTGTTCAACTTGTATATGAAATGGAACAATATTTACTCATTAAAAGTCGTTTTAAGGGAAAGAATAATATAAAAGAACTTATATAGAAGGTAGGAATTATTTATGCCGTATCTTCTCTCTTTCATATTATGTCTTTCTTTATCACCTATTTGGCCTCTTGGTGATAATCCACGTGCCGGGGATCCTTTTATTATTGTAAATAAAGCGACGAATAAATTAGCTTATATTGACGATGGAAAGATTCAAAAAGTTTTTCCAGTCGCGACAGGGAAAACAAATGAATTAACTCCAGAGGGAAATTTTGATATTGTCATGAAAGCAAAGGACCCATATTATATTGCGAAGAATATTCCAGGGGGATCACCGAAAAATCCACTTGGATCTAGGTGGATGGGATTTAACGCAAGAGGAACTGATGGGAGTAAGTATGGAATACATGGAACAAACCAACCGAGTTCAATTGGAAAGTATATTTCACAAGGGTGTATAAGAATGAAGAAAAATGATGTGGAATATTTATTTGATCGCATTCCAATTGGAACGAAAGTATGGATTGTAAAATCGAAAAAGTCATTTCAGCAATTGGCAAAAGAAAAAGGAGCCCTTGCATATGAAAAAGTCAACGAAAAGGTTGGCTTTTTCTATTGTAATAAGTTGTCTTGACATGTGTACATAACCATGAGTTAATGAGAGTATAGAAAGATAAAATTAGATAAAGGGGTTGCTCATATGTACTTGAATCCAAAAATTTCGTATATGCAATTTTTAATGGGATTTCTATTTGTTATTACATTCATGTTGGCAACTTTTAATATATGTTCTTATCTTGTAGCGATTGTATGTATGGCATTACTCAATCTTACTTTTGTTATTGGAGCATTTCAGCAAAAACAATATACAAGTTTTGTAATAGCACTTGTAATGTCATTTTCCTTTAGTATTGTAGCGATTGTGCTTTATATAAAATAAACCATCTCGATATCGAGATGGTTTATTTTGTTATATGTAAAAAGTAAAAAAAGGACGAACACATCGTCCTTTTTACCAAAACATACTCGCGCCAGCAAGTAATGTTGTTACAAGCATAGAAATTAGCATTACATAAACCATAACTTTTTGAGCTTTTTTATGCATCGTTATACCTCCTTGCAAATCAGTACAATATCATTGTAACGAGAAATGATATTGTGGACAAGGGGAGAGAAATGACAAAATTCGAGAAGTACGTGTAAAGTATAACAGGAAATTTGTATGTATGTAGAGAATATATAAAATGATGGAGTGTAAGTTTTTTGTTATGCAAGCTGAAGAATGGAGATACGATGATGAAAATATATGAAACAAATCGTTTACATTTAAGGGAAATTGATGAGTCGTATGCTGAAAAAGTTCTTCAATATTACGACAGAAATCGTGAATTTTTAAAAGCTTGGGAAGAGTATAGACCGGATGATTTTTTTACGTTAGATTATCAAAAGAAAAAGTTGCAAAAGGATAGAAAAGAGATCGCAGAAGGTAAAATCATCAGGCTTTGGATTTTTAAAAAGGGTGATGATACGAAAATAATTGGATGTATTTCATTTAATTTAATTGTTCGCGGAATTTATCAATCTTGTGTACTCGGCTATAAATTAGATAAGGCAGAGTTAAACAAAGGTTATACGACGGAAGCGCTTAGAAAAGCGATTCAAGTTGCTTTTGAGGAATTTCAATTACATCGTATAGAAGCACCGATTATGCCACGAAATTTAGCATCTATACAAGTCGTGACGAAGATAGGTTTTCAATATGAAGGTGTGTCTAGGAAGATGCTAATGGTTAACGGAGTGTGGGAAGATCATATGCGCTGGGTATTGTTAAATGAGTAATAGAAAGCAGATGGTTATCTAGACATATAAACCGTCTGTTTTTTGTCTTGTATTTCGAAACTTTTGCGAAATTCTGTTATAATTAATAGTGTTACATACATAATGGTAGTGCAGGAGGCGCAGTCTTATGATTAATCAAGAACGTTTAGTAAATGAATTTATGGAATTAGTACAAGTAGATTCTGAAACGAAATTTGAAGCAGAAATTTGCAAAGTATTAACAAAGAAATTCACAGATTTAGGTGTAGAGGTATTTGAAGATGACACAATGGCTGTTACTGGGCATGGTGCAGGTAACTTAATTTGTACATTACCAGCAACAAAAGATGGTGTTGATACAATTTACTTTACTTCTCATATGGATACAGTAGTTCCTGGTAATGGAATTAAGCCTTCTATTAAAGATGGATATATCGTATCAGATGGTACTACAATTTTAGGTGCGGATGATAAAGCAGGATTAGCATCCATGTTCGAAGCAATCCGTGTTTTAAAAGAGAAAAATATTCCTCACGGTAAAATTGAATTTATTATTACAGTTGGAGAAGAATCTGGTCTTGTTGGTGCAAAAGCATTAGATCGTGAGCGCATTACAGCGAAATACGGTTATGCATTAGATAGCGATGGAAAAGTTGGTGAAATCGTTGTTGCAGCTCCAACACAAGCGAAAGTGAATGCGATTATTCGCGGGAAAACAGCTCACGCTGGTGTAGCACCAGAAAAAGGTGTATCTGCAATTACGATCGCAGCGAAAGCAATTGCGAAGATGCCACTTGGACGTATTGATTCTGAAACAACTGCAAATATTGGACGTTTTGAAGGTGGTACACAAACGAATATCGTTTGCGATCACGTGCAAATCTTTGCAGAAGCGCGCTCTTTAATCAATGAAAAAATGGAAGCACAAGTTGCAAAAATGAAAGAAGCATTTGAAACAACTGCAAAAGAAATGGGCGGTCACGCAGACGTTGAAGTAAACGTTATGTACCCAGGATTTAAATTTGCTGATGGCGATCACGTTGTAGAAGTTGCAAAACGTGCAGCTGAAAAAATTGGTCGTACACCTTCTCTTCACCAAAGTGGTGGCGGAAGTGATGCAAACGTAATTGCAGGACACGGGATTCCAACAGTTAACTTAGCGGTTGGTTATGAAGAAATTCATACAACAAACGAAAAGATTCCTGTTGAAGAATTAGCGAAAACAGCAGAATTAGTTGTTGCAATTATTGAAGAAGTAGCGAAGTAATGTAATAGAAAAAGCGTGTAAATCACAAGGGATTTACACGCTTTTTATTTTGATTCGATGGCTTTTACAAGACGGATAAGCCAATACAAGAAAATCCATGGCAGTATGTCCTTTGTTATAATGCCTAGTAGACTTGGAAGAATCCCTGCTACGTTAATATCAAAAATAGGAAGTAATAAATAATTAATTAAGATGATTAATATAATAACGAGAAATGTATAATTGAGGTTACTGTTTGATTTCATAATAGATCACTCCTTTTACAAAAATATCCATATTCATATTAAGTATAGCAAAAATAAGGATAAAAAGAATAAGTAATTATTATATTGTGCATGAATTTGGTATAATAAAGGAACAAATGTTCTTTGGAGGGAGTGAGTACTATGCGAGAAATGTATCCGAAAAAGGGTCGTGTTATTTTACATGTAGATATGAATTGTTTTTTCGCATCTGTTGAAATTGCTCATGATCCATCATTACAAGGAAAGCCGTTAGCGGTTGCTGGAAATGAAAAAGAAAGAAAAGGAATTATCATAACATGTAGTTATGAGGCGAGAGAATATGGAATACGTACAACGATGCCTCTTTGGGAAGCAAAAAGGTTATGCCCGCAATTAGTTGTAAGGCATCCTAATTTTATATTATATCGTGAAGCTTCATTTCAAATGTTTCAAATCCTTTCCCGCTTTACGGAAAAAATACAACCAGTCTCTATAGATGAGGGATATTTAGATATTACAGATTGCTACGCACTCGGTTCGCCTCTTGAAATTGCAAAGATGATTCAACAAGCATTATTAACAGAGTTACAGCTACCCTGTAGCATTGGGATTGCTCCGAACCTTTTCCTAGCAAAAACAGCTTCTGATATGAAAAAGCCTCTCGGTATTACTGTGCTTCGAAAACGAGATATTCCAGAAATGATTTGGCCACTTCCAGTTGGAGCGATGCATGGAATTGGAGAAAAAACAGCTGAAAAATTAAATGATATTCATATACAAACAATTGAGCAGTTAGCAAAAGGAAATGAACATATCATTCGCGCTAAAATTGGAAAGCACGGTGTTGATTTACAAAAGCGTGCAAAAGGTGTGGATGATAGAGAAGTTGATCCGAGTCAAATGGGACAACATAAAAGTGTTGGTAACTCGATGACTTTTTCAAAGGATATGGATGAAGAGAAAGAATTACTTGATATGTTAGAACGACTATCAAAATCAGTGAGTAAAAGATTAAAAAAGCGAACTCTTGTCAGCTATAATATTCAAATTATGATTAAATATCATGATAGGCGGACAGTAACGCGGAGTAAGCAATTGAAAAATGCCATTTGGGAAGAACGAGATATTTTCCAGGCAGCCTCTCGTTTATGGAAGCAACATTGGGATGGTGATTCCGTTCGCTTACTAGGTGTTACAGCTACTGAAATAGAGTGGAAGACAGAATCGGTGAAACAATTAGATTTATTTTCATTTGAAGAAGATGCAAAAGAAGAGCCGCTACTAGCTGTCATCGATCAAATTAATAATAAATATGGAATGCCGATTTTACAACGAGGTAGTCAACTATTACGTAAGCAAGAAAAGTCTTTTCAACAAAAATTAGAAAATAAATTTATGTAGAAGGTGTCATGGAGTAGTGAATATCATGACACCTTTCATATTTAACTCGCTTCTAAATCTAAAGAAGTCTTCCAGCCAGCTCCAGTAACGCCAGATTCTAATAGCATTCTACTCACTATTTTTTCAATTAAGATAGCAGCATTTGTCTTGCAATGTAATGTAGCCTGTATACACACCTTTTGATTAGAATCTACGTCTTCACTATACAACTCTTTTAAACCGAGTCCTTCTGTACTTACCATATGCATAAGTAAAAAACGAATATGTGCTTCATTTTCTTCTGAACAAGTAAGGGAAAGTAAGTAGTTCGTTTGTTCTGGTGATTCTTCTTTTGATTTTTTATTCATAAAAAGAGCTATTGGGCGAAGGAGTATATTTGCAAGTAACACGCCGGTTGCACCTAATATAGCTGCAACGAGGAAACCGGCGCCTGTAAGAGTACCGACAGCAGCTGCACACCATAAAGTAGCTGCCGTATTTAGCCCTCTAATACTAAAACCATCGCGAATAATAACGCCACCCCCTAAAAAGCCAATGCCACTAACGACTTGAGCAGCAATGCGGGATGGGCTAGCATCATGATCAAGCATGACGGATAATAAAACAAATATACAGGCACCAAGTGATACGAGAGCATTTGTCCGTAAACCAGCCATCCTGTGTCTCCATTGTCGTTCCATTCCGATGCAAGCACCTACAATAATTGCGATACATAATCTTAATAAAATGTCATACCATACCATCATGGTCACCTCCATATATAAATATGTGTTATGTTTTTTAGAATGAGCGGGGAATACCCACTCATTCTTATTTTTACAACCAGCTATGAAACTTTTTAATATAAAGCTTTTTCAGGAATTGTGTTAAAAAAGCGTAGCCTAATAGTATTCCTACTAACCAAGGGAAGTAGTTAAGTGGCAATGCTTGTAAACCAACGGCTGCACCAAGTGGTGAGAATGGAATATAAATTCCGATTGCCATAATAAGAGCGGTTAATAAAACGACTGGTGTTGATGCAGTACTTTGAATGAACGGAATCTTCTGTGTTCTTATCATGTGAACAATTAAAGTTTGTGTTAGCAATCCAACGACAAACCAACCAGATTGGAATAATGATTGTTCGCTAGCTGTATTCGCACCGAAGACGTTCCACATAACTACATATGTGATGATATCAAATATGGAACTAATAGGACCGATGCAAATAATGAAGTTCCGTAAGTTTGCAGTATCCCATTTTCTTGGTTTTTCTAAAAACTCTTTATCCATTTTGTCCCATGGAATAGACAATTGTGAAATATCATAAAGTAAGTTTTGAATTAAAAGGTGAATGGCAAGCATAGGCAAGAAGGGGATGAAAGCACTTGCTACTAACACACTAAATACATTTCCAAAGTTAGAACTAGCTGTCATTTTAATATATTTTAAAATATTTCCGAATGTAGTGCGTCCTTCTAGAATACCAGCTTCTAATATTGTCAAACTTTTCTCAAGTAAAATTATGTCGGAAGACTCTTTTGCAATATCGGTAGCAGTATCAACAGAAATGCTAACGTCAGCTTCACGTAACGCTACGGCATCGTTAATGCCATCTCCCATATAACCTACAGTGTGTCCGTTTTCTTGTAATACTCGTATAATGCGTGATTTTTGCATTGGATTTAGTTTAGCAAATACAGTTGTTTCTTCGGCTAATTTCGCTAATGCTTTATCAGGTAAAGAATCGATTTCGTAACCAAGGACAGGTTCACCGATATTCAATCCAACTTCTTTGCAAACTTTTCTTGTCACAATTTCGTTATCACCAGTTAAAATTTTCACTTGTACACCATGTTTTTGTAATGCTTGAATGGCGGTAGCCGCAGATGGTTTCGGTGGATCTAAAAAGCTAATATATCCAGCGAGAATCATATCGTTTTCATCTTGTACCGCGTACTCTTTATCATTTATTGGTCTATCTTTTTTATAAGCTACAGCAATGACACGCATACCTTCACTATTGAATGTCTCACTTAGTTGTTTTACATTTGAGCGCATGTCATCGGTAAGAGAAACAACTTTTCCATCTACTTCAGTGTAGTTACAAATAGATAAAATTTCTTCTACTGCTCCTTTACAAACCATTGTATGTTCACCTGAAATATCTTTCACGATGACAGACATACGCCGGCGAGCAAAATCAAATGGAATTTCATCTAGTTTTTGAAAAATGGATGGATTAAACTTTTGGTTTTCTTCTGTATACTCCATAACAGCTTTATCTATTAAATTTTTCAATCCTGTTTGATAGAAACTATTTAAATAGGCAAAGTGTAATACACGATTACATGTATTACCGTTAGGATCTGAATGGTGAACAAGTACAACTTTATCTTCTGTTAAAGTTCCCGTTTTATCGGTACAAAGAATGTTCATAGCACCTAAGTTTTGAATAGAATTTAGTTGTTTTACAATTACTTTCTGTTTAGACATGTTAACGGCACCTTTTGCTAAATTAGCAGTTACAATCATTGGTAACATTTCAGGTGTGAGACCAACAGCAATTGCGATAGCGAAGAAGAAAGCCTCTTGCCAATCACCTTTTGTAAAGCCGTTAATGAGAAGTACGATAGGTGCCATAATCAGCATGAATGTAATTAAGAGCCAGCTTACTTTATTTACCCCTTTATCAAAGCTTGTTTCTATGCGCTGCTTACCGATTACCTGTTTTGCTAACGAGCCAAAATACGTATTCGTACTTGTGGAGATGACAACAGCTTTTGCGCTACCACTTACAATAGTTGTACCCATAAAACAAAGATTTTCCATATCGAGTGGATTGTAATTTTTTTTCGTATTTTTCGGTAAGATATGCTTATTCTCTGTATGATAGCAGTTTTCGTACTTTTCTACAGGAAGTGCTTCCCCAGTTAAAGAGGATTGATTCACAAATAAATCTTTAGCTGATAAAATACGCACATCAGCCGGGACGATATCACCGGCTGAAAGTGAAATAATATCGCCAGGTACAAGTTCTTCAATGGGAATTTCCGTTGTATCATTTCGCTTTAGATACATTACGTTTTTTGTTTCGTGTACAAATCCATCTATTCTAAAGACGCTTGCCGTTGTTCGAACCATAGCTTTTAACTGATCCGCAGCTTTTTGAGAACGAAATTCTTGTAAAAAGCGAACCGTTGCACTTAGTATTACCATTACAGATACAACAAGGGTTCCTTGTATGTCATCTGTGAAAAAAGAGAGTGCGCCGAGAGCTAATAAAACAAAAATAAATGGATTTTTAAATGCTAATAGAAATTGAACGTACCACGGCGATGTTTTATTATGAGCGATTTCATTCGGGCCATATAAAGAAAGTCTATGAGACGCTTCTTCTTTAGAGAGTCCATTTTCTGTTGTTTCTAAAAGTCGTAACGCTTTGTTTGCATCCTGCGTTGCGACTTCCACTAATAATTTGTTATTTGTTTTCATACAATCTTGATCGTATGAATGTTTTGTTTCTTGTCTTTGTAAATTTAACATTGATAGTTCCTCCTTTTTCATGAAGGAGGAAACAAGCTGTTACTCGACTATTTAAAATGGGGAGGAACAGTTTCTTTCCTACCTACATGATGAAATATTAACGTAAAACATATGGGTATCTGGGCCGAATCATCAATTGCCAACTGTTCCTCACCTCCGTACAATTTAGTAGTTTCCGAATATGCTATGTTTGTTTCATAGTAAGGTGCATATATACGTAAAAAGACCTTTACTCAAAACGAGTAAAGGTCTGAATTCGCAGTTAAAAGAGTCCGTAACAAATACTGTTAGTAAACATAGATAAAAACAGTTTTTGTGTATGACAAAATATGTGCACCTCTCCCTCGTTGAGTTTTAGCACTGTATAGCATAGGTACTGAAACCAGCTACGTTAAAAAAGGCCTTCATTCCGACCTTTCCTGTTGACCCATTGGCGTCTCTCGACATTTTTGGGCAGCAGCGTTTCTCTATACAGGAGCCTCACCTAACAGAGACCATATTCAATTACATGTTGAATGTTAGCACTGTAAAATTGTAGTGTCAATATCTTTTTTTGAAAAATCAAATAGGTTTATGATGGCTATATAGTAGGAAAAAAGAGGAAAAATAAATACTTTAATGACATAAAAAAAGCACTGATTGCAGTGCTTTTTTTATAGATTATGAGATTGTAGCATTTTCAAAAATAACAATTTCTGAACTGTTTGTTGTTGAAACGCGTTGAGCGTAATATGTTAAAGCTGAAGAAATATATGTTGGTAACGAATCATTTGTGTGTGTTGTTGTATATTCATGGATTAATTCTTTCAAAGTCGTCCATTCTAATTGTGCTGGGTGATCAGACACGAAAGAACTTACCCAGCGATCAAATGAAGATGAAAAATCAGTTTGTAAACGAAATGCTTCTTTCATAATAAAACGCTCCCTTAAAATGTAGTATAATCATTTTAACACAAAACACGAACAATTGCTAAGTTTTTTGAGTATAACGTTCGTGATATATAGTTGTCTAGATGATTGGTTATGTAAATTCGATTTGCCATTTGAAATAACATTCCGTAAGATGAAAGGTAGATTATATAAAGAGCTGGAGGAAAGAAAGTGGAATTTGTATTTTTAGGAACTGGTGCAGGTGTTCCTTCGAAAGGAAGGAATGTTTCAGCAATTGCTTTGCAATTGTTAGAAGAACGAGGACAGACTTGGTTATTTGATTGTGGCGAGGCGACGCAACATCAAATATTACATACATCAGTACGTCCACGCCGCATTGAAAAAATATTTATTACGCATCTACATGGTGATCATATTTTTGGATTGCCCGGTTTATTAGGAAGCCGTTCGTTTCAAGGAGGGAATACACCTTTAACCGTGTATGGACCAAAGGGAATTAAACAATTTATTGAAGTGGCATTATCAGTAAGTACGACACATGTAAAATACCCACTTGAAATTATTGAGATAACAGAAGAAGGTACTGTGTTTGAGGATAATGAATTTCATGTGGAAACGAAAAGGTTGTCACATGGTATTGAATGCTTTGGATATCGTATTATAGAGAAAGATATACAAGGCGCCCTTTTAGTCGATAAATTGCTGGAGATGGGTGTGAAACCAGGTCCACTCTTTAAACGTTTAAAAGATGGAGAAGTAGTTGAATTAGAAAATGGTACAATATTAAATGGAAAAGATTTTATCGGCCCACCTCAAAAGGGAAGAATTATTACCATTTTAGGTGATACAAGATATTGTGAAGCGAGTAGAGAGTTGGCGCAAGACGCTGATGTACTTGTTCATGAAGCAACTTTCGCAGCAGAAGATGAACAACAAGCGTATGATTATTTTCACTCCACCTCTAAACAAGCTGCGAGTATTGCACTTCAAGCAAATGCAAAACGATTAATATTGACCCATATTAGTTCTCGTTATCAAGGTGATACGTATAAGGAATTATTGAAAGAGGCAAGGGAACTATTTTCTAATACAGAAATAGCTACGGATTTAAAATCATTTCCAGTAGAAAGATAATAATGGTATAAAAAAATGGTGACGAGAGGTTGCCATTTTTTTATTTCTAAAAAAAATTAAAATAAAACTGTTATCATTTTATGCTTATATTAGATGAAACAGAAAGTTTTAATGATGGGAAGATATAGGATAAAAATACATAGTATCGATTATTTAGAAAAACTGTTATATAAGTCAGACGACATACGAGTGATACAAATAGCAAAAATGGATTTTTATTCAGAACTTTTAAAATTCATTAAAAGTAAGCGTTTTATTAAAAACAAGTTATAATGAGGGCAGATTATAATTTATCCCACTTTAATGGACAGTGAGACTCTACCTCAAAATTCGCGAATGCGAGGAATGTAGGCGAGAGATAACTGCCCGTAAAAGCACGATTGTTGTGGGTTAATAATCATTGGGAATGGACAAAACTCCCACTGATTATAGTTTCACTTGTTTATGCTATCCTTGTAAGTGGTTCTGTGTTAAACTTTGGATTGCTACCAGACTTTATTGTGGATTAGCTTATATTATTTTTAAATGAAGGTAATGCTAAGTTTCTTATTTATTATTACAACTAGTATTATTTCAGGATAGATTGTTTCACTGTTATTCAAAAACGATCCAATTCGTATAGCGAAACAAATTTGTAGTACAACTGGAAAAGCAACCGATTTGGTAGCTTAATAGAATAGTAAAAAATTTTTTCATAGAGGTTTAGGGGGAGTTATGATGAAGTATCGCTCAGTATTTGATATTATTGGTCCAGTTATGATTGGTCCATCAAGTTCACATACAGCAGGCGCAGCAAGAATGGGGCAAGTTGCTCGCCAGCTGTTTCGTCATGAACCAGAAAGAGTAAGCATTTCATTATATGGATCATTTGCAAAGACGTATCGTGGGCATGGTACAGATGTAGCGCTAATAGGTGGGATATTAGGGTTTGAAACAGATGACTTACGTATTCCAGAGGCGCTAGACATAGCAAAAGAGCGCGAAATTGAAGTGGAATTCATTGAAGAAGATGCAAATGCACCTCACCCAAATACAGCGAGAATTCGTTTGTATAAAGGTGAAGAAGAAATTGAAGTTGT
This sequence comes from Bacillus sp. BC05(2025), assembly GCF_056725905.1. Classification (NCBI taxonomy): domain Bacteria; kingdom Bacillati; phylum Bacillota; class Bacilli; order Caryophanales; family Bacillaceae; genus Bacillus; species Bacillus sp. BC05(2025). The sequence continues at coordinate 255,541 of NZ_JBWYRA010000003.1, forward strand.
TGCTTGCTCAATTGGTGGCGGTAAAATTGAAGTTGTAGAATTAAATGGATTCGATCTTCAATTATCAGGCACGAGTCCAGCACTACTTATTGTAAATAACGATCGCTTCGGTGCTATTGCAGCAGTAGCTTCAATCCTTGCGAAACACGAGATTAACATTAGTACAATGAGTGTTTCTCGTAAAGAAAAAGGAAGAAGAGCGCTTATGGTCATCGAAACAGATGAAATATTAGCAGATGAAGTGATTGAAGAAATAAAAGCGCAACAAAATATTTGTCAAGTAACTATTATGGAATAATTGCAGGGGGGACACACCATGTTTCGGAACGCAGCGGAACTAGTGGCGCAAGCTAAAGAACAAAATGTAAAAATCGCAGAAATTATGATTCAATGTGAAATGGAAACAAGAAGTATTTCACGTGAAGAAGTAATTGCTGGTATGGAAAAGAACTTAGTCGTGATGGAGCAAGCAGTAGAACGTGGTATTCGCGGTGTGAAATCACCAACTGGTTTAACTGGTGGAGATGCTGTAAAAGTCCAGGCGTATATGAAGAGTGGAAAAGGCTTATCTGGAGATACGATTTTGGACGCAGTGAGTAAAGCTGTTGCAACAAATGAAGTAAACGCAGCGATGGGAATTATTTGTGCAACACCAACAGCAGGGTCTGCTGGAACAGTGCCAGGTGTACTATTTGCACTAAGAGAAAAATTGCAGCCTACACGTGAAGAAATGATTGAATTCTTATTTACAGCGGGAGCTTTCGGTATGGTTGTTGCCAATAACGCTTGTATTTCTGGTGCAGCGGGAGGATGCCAAGCTGAAGTTGGTTCAGCAAGTGGAATGGCAGCTGCAGCTGCAGTTGAAATGGCTGGTGGAACACAAGAGCAAGCAGCTACAGCGATGGCAATTTCATTAAAGAACATGCTTGGTTTAGTATGTGATCCTGTTGCAGGACTTGTAGAAGTACCTTGCGTAAAACGTAATGCAGCAGGAGCTGCAAATGCGATGATTTCAGCTGATTTAGCATTAGCTGGTGTAACGAGTACCATCCCATGTGATGAAGTAATTGAGGCGATGTTTAGAATTGGACAAACGATGCCAGTAGCACTTCGTGAAACAGCTGAAGGTGGACTTGCAGCAACACCGACTGGTCGCCGTCTGCAAGAAGAGATTTTTGGGAAGACTAATAACTAAACAATATATATTTATAAAAAATGGAGCTCAAGTAAGATTGAGCTCCATTTTTTATTTTTCTTTTGCTAGTTGTTCTAATGTTTTCCCAAGATTATGCGATCGTTGTGTAGCCTGTGTAATACAAGAAATAAGCGCTTGTTGAAATTGGTGTTCTTGTAATACTTCAATACCTGCTTCGGTCGTTCCACCAGGAGAGGTAATTTCCTTTCGCAAAATAGACGGGTGTTTTTCACTTGCTTTTAGCATTTCAGCAGCACCAATCATCGTTTGAAGAATAAGTGACTTTGCAACATCTTCTTTTAAACCGATTTTTTTTGCAGCTTCTTCCATCGCTTCCACTACGTAATAAATATAAGCAGGCCCACTTCCAGATAATGCAGTGACAGCATGCATATCTTCTTCCTCTACAACAGAGACGAGACCGATCGTTTCAAATAAAGCGATGGCAGTTTGAATATGTTCCGCTGTTGCATGTTTTGAAGGTGAGATAGCAGTAGCTGATTTTAAAATAGCTGCAGATGTATTTGGCATGGCACGAATAATCGGAACGTCCTTTTGCAGTAGATTTCTAATTGAATGAGTAGAAACACCTGCTAATAACGAAATAATGAGCAGGTTATTATGTATGTCTTCTTTAAAAGTGGTAAGGGCTTCTGCAACATCTTTTGGCTTCATTGCTAGAAAAAGAATATTTGTATTAGTAAGTAGTTCTTTTTTATTATGTGTACCTTTGACACCGTATTTGTTATGTAGTTCCTGTAATCTTGTCTCGTTAGAACGATTACTTACAGTAATTTGTTCGCCTTTCACAACATTTGCATGTAATAAGCCACCAATAATCGCTTCAGCAATAGAGCCCGCACCGAGAAAGGAAATGTTTTGAATAGACATGATGTTCCTCCTTTAATTTTGGTTAGAAATTCTTATAAATGTACATACATTCGTTTTTTTTTAGGAAACACCTCTTTTTATCTGAAAATAATGACAAATATATAAGGAAGTTGTAAACTGAAGAAGTATTCATTTTTGAACCGGAAAGAGACAGGGGGGCTAAGCATGACGGCGATTCACCGAATGGAGATTCCTGTACCATTTGCAGTTGAAACTGTGAATGTGTTTTTAGTTGAGGGGGAGACATTAACATTAATTGATACAGGGACCAATACAGAAGAGGCAAGAAATGCGTTAGAAAGTCAATTAAGTACATTAGGATATACGATAGAAGATATTGAAACAGTAGTCATTACGCACCATCATGCGGATCATTGTGGGCTTTTAAATATATTTTCTGAGAAGACGAACATTATTGGACACCCTTGGAATGAGCCTTGGATCACACAAAATCCAGAATTTTTAAAGCGATATCATGAATTTTTTAGAGAGACAGCTTTACAATTTGGTGTTCCAGCAGCATTTTTGAAAGACGAGGCGTTGTTGACGACAAGGACACTGAAATATTCTTGTAATAGATCGTTAACGCATACTGTGAGAGAGGGAGATCGTATTGATTCAATGCCTGGTTTTACAGTGATTGAAACACCAGGTCATGCTTCCACTCATATTTCATTATATAGAGAATCTGATGGAATACTAATTGGCGGGGATGCTCTCATTAGTCATATTTCTTCGAATCCAATATTAGAACCACCATATGAGGGACAAACAGAAAGGGCACGCCCGTTATTACAATATAATCAAACGTTAAAGCGTTTAAGTGAAATGAATATTTCGCGCATTTTATCGGGACATGGAGAAGATGTTCTAAATGTGAAACAACTTATTGAAACGAGATTACAAAAGCAAGAAACACGTGCGTTTAAAGTGCTTGAGTTATTAAAGGAAAAACCAATGACAGCCTTTGAAGTATGTGTAAAACTATTTCCAGTATTATATAAGGAGCAATTGCCACTTACTATTTCAGAAACGGTTGGACAATTAGACTTTTTAGCATATAATCAACAAGTGATGATTGATGAATCTTCGCAACAATTGATTTATTATGCAAAGTAGGTGACAGCAATGACGGGACGTTTACAAAATAAAGTAATCGTCATTACAGGTGCTTCTAGTGGAATTGGGGAGCAAGTTGCAATGCAAGTTGCAGAACAAGGGGCAACGCCAGTATTAATGGCTAGAACAGAAGAGAAATTAAAAGCATTAGCAGAAAAAATTAAAGAAACTTATAATACGCCTTGCTATTATTATGTATTAGATGTAAGTGAAGAGACGGAAGTACACTCTGTTTTTTCAAAGGTATTACAGGAAGTGGGACGTATTGATATATTAGTAAACAATGCGGGATTTGGTATTTTTAAAACGTTTGAAGATGCGTCAATGGATGAAGTGAAAGATATGTTCCAAGTAAATGTATTTGGGTTAGTAGCTTGTACGAAAGCAGTACTACCTTATATGGTGAAAAGAAACGAAGGTCATATTATTAATATTGCTTCACTTGCTGGGAAAATTGCAACTCCGAAATCGAGTGCGTATGCAGCGACGAAACACGCAGTATTAGGATTTACGAATAGTTTACGCATGGAGTTATCTAGTACAAATATTTTCGTAACAGCAATTAATCCAGGTCCAATCGATACGAACTTTTTTGAAATAGCTGATCAATCCGGTACATATGTGAAAAATATGGGACGATACATGTTAAAACCAACATATGTAGCAGGGCAAATCGTAAAATCGATGCAAACGAAAAAGCGTGAAGTAAACTTACCGAAGTGGATGGGCATTGGTCCGAAGCTGTATGCTTTATTCCCAGGTTTATTTGAGCGTATTGCAGGCAAATCATTAAGTAAAAAATAGGAGATTTCCATTTGGAAATCTCCTATTTTTTATTTTCCCGTCACATAATCGTAAACGATATCCTCAACTGCCTCGTATACATCAATTTCAGTATTTGAATGAATTATCGTTTGAATATGTTTAATAAGCATTTCCTGATCCTCATTTGACATAGGATTACATTGATATTGCTGAAAACTTTTTATAATCATTTTCTCAATTAATTTCTCATTCATGTTTTTCCCCGCCTGTATGTATACATGTATTGTTTTATTGTACTTGAAGTGAAATAAAAAAACTACTATACACTATTTATGTATAAAAATTCTGCTCTGTATATTGTTTTTCTAGTAAAATTAAGTTTTTAAAGTTTATTAAATTTATAAATATTTAATTGACTCTATAAATATACAATATTATAATCATACTTAATTTAAAGAATTGATATGAGGAGGAGCATATGAAAGTCGCGATCATTGGAGCAACTGGGTATGGAGGTATTGAGTTAATTCGGTTATTAGAGCAACATCCATATTTTTCGATAGCATCTCTTCATTCTTTTTCGCAAGTTGGTGAGTGTATAACAAATGTATATCCGCATTTTCAAAATGTTCTTGTTCATACGTTACAAGAAATTGATGCAGAGGAAATAGTGAAAGAAGCAGAAATTGTATTTTTGGCAACCCCGGCAGGAGTATCAGCAGAGCTAACTCCAAAATTATTAGCAGTAGGTTTAAAAGTAATTGACCTATCTGGAGACTTTCGTATGAAAGACCCTTTTATATATGAACAGTGGTACAAAAGGACATCTGCAAAAGAAGAAGTTCTTAGTAAAGCTGTATATGGGTTAAGTGAATGGAAAAGGTCTGAGATTCAAAATGCAGATTTAATTGCAAACCCAGGATGCTTTGCTACAGCTGCATTATTAGCGGTATTGCCGTTAGTTCGTAGCGGCATAATTGAAGAAGATTCCATTATCATTGATGCGAAATCAGGAGTATCTGGAGCAGGCAAAACGCCAACGACAATGACTCATTTTCCTGAGTTATACGATAACCTGCGTATTTATAAAGTAAATGAGCATCAACACGTTCCTGAGATCGAGCAAATGCTCGCGGAGTGGAATAGGGAAACGAAGCCAATCACGTTTAGTACACATTTAATACCGATATCACGGGGGATTATGGTTACACTTTATGCGAAAGTAAAACGAGAAATGGAAATAGAACAACTTCAAAAATTATATGAAGAAACGTATACGCAATCGCCTTTCATTCGAATTCGTACGCAAGGAGAGTTTCCAAGTCCGAAAGAAGTAAGGGGCTCAAATTATTGTGATATGGGGATAGCTTATGATGAAAGAACCGGAAGAGTGACAGTCGTTTCTGTTATAGACAATATGATGAAAGGTGCGGCTGGGCAAGCGATTCAAAATGCAAATATAGTAGCGGGACTAGAAGAAACAACAGGTTTACAACATATGCCGCTTTATTTATAAGGGGGACATGATGATTAAAGTAGCGTCTATTACAAAATTAGATAATGGTTCAATTGTAACGCCAAAAGGCTTTTCGGCAATCGGTACTGCAAATGGTTTGAAAAAAGACAAAAAGGATTTAGGTGTAATCATTTGTGAAGTACCAGCATCATGTGCTGCCGTTTATACAACGAATCAAATACAAGCAGCTCCCCTGCAAGTAACGAAAGACAGTATAACAGCTGAGGGGAAATTGCAGGCAATTATCGTCAATAGTGGAAATGCAAATGCTTGTACAGGAATGAAAGGGTTACAAGATGCTTACGAGATGCGTGCATTAGGAGCGGAACATTTTGGAGTGAAAGAAAATTACGTTGCAGTTGCTTCAACAGGTGTAATTGGTGTTCCTTTACCGATGGATATCATCCGAAAGGGAATTGCAACTCTTATCCCGACGAAGGAAGAAAGTGAAGCTCATTCTTTTTCTGAAGCAATCTTAACGACGGATCTTATAACGAAAGAAACTTGCTATGAGATGATGATTGATGGGAAGAAAGTGACGATTGCTGGTGTTGCAAAAGGTTCAGGGATGATTCATCCAAATATGGCAACGATGCTAAGTTTTATTACGACAGACGCTCATATAGAGCATGACGTATTACAAACAGCATTATCACAAATCACGAATCATACATTCAATCAAATTACGGTAGATGGAGATACTTCTACGAATGATATGGTCATCGTTATGGCAAGTGGATTATCAGAAACGAAACCAATTAATATGGAACATGCAGATTGGGAAACTTTCATATTTGCTTTACAGAAGGTATGTGAAGATTTAGCGAAAAAAATCGCACAAGATGGTGAGGGCGCTACGAAGTTAATAGAAGTAAATGTGTTAGGAGCTCGAACGAATGAAGAAGCAAAGAAAATTGCAAAGCAAATAGTTGGTTCGAGTCTTGTGAAAACAGCAATACATGGTGAAGATCCAAACTGGGGGCGAATTATTAGCAGTATTGGACAAAGTGAAGTCGCGATTAACCCAAATACAATTGATATTACTCTTCAATCTATTGCAGTGCTGAAAAATAGCGAACCTCAAATGTTTTCTGAAGAGGAAATGAAAATGAAATTAAAAGAGCATGAAATTATGATTAATGTGTATTTACATTTAGGAGAAGAGACAGGATCAGCTTGGGGCTGTGACCTAAGCTATGAATATGTGAAAATAAACGCTTGTTATCGTACATAAGGAGAGGGAAGATGAGCGATTATATTGTAGTGAAATGCGGCGGTAGTATGTTGGATCAATTAAATGATGTGTTTTTTGATTGCATAAAGAAATTGCAACAGAAGTATAAAGTAGTGATTGTCCATGGCGGTGGCCCAGAAATTGATGCCCAATTAAAAGATTGTAATATCAAAGTAGAAAAAAGAGATGGATTACGAGTAACACCAAAAGAAGTTATGGATATTGTTCAAATGGTGCTATGCGGAAGTACGAATAAAAAGTTTGTAATGAAATTGCAAAGGCATAATTTACTTGCGGTAGGTTGCTCAGGGTGTGATGGCAAGTTACTTCAAGTTCAACCTGTCAGTGAGGAGATAGGGTATGTGGGAGAAGTAAGGTATGTCGAAACGGCCTTACTAAAAGGATTAATAAATATGAATTATATTCCTGTTATTGCTCCGATCGGCATAAATGATAATGAGATTTATAACATAAATGCAGATACCGCGGCAGCTGGAATTGCGGCCGCATTATCTGCAAAAGAACTCATTTTTATTACAGATGTAGATGGGGTATTACATGAAGGGAAGTTAGTAAAGAAAACCAACGAATTTGAGATTGTTAATTTTATAGAAAACGGTGTTATTACAGGTGGGATGATTCCGAAAGTACAGGCGGCACTAGCATCATTAAAAATGGGAGTGCAAAAGGTTAGTATCGTAAATGGGACGAAGGATTTTACCGAGGTTACAGGTGAGTGTATCGGAACGACGGTAACGAGGGGCGTGAGTATTGCATGACCAGTCATCTTTTTCAAACGTATGGGAGAAGAAAGGTTGAGTTTGTAAAGGGAAAAGGAACGAAAGTTATTGATAATAACAGTAAGCAATATTTAGATTTCACATCAGGAATCGGTGTATGTAATTTAGGACATTGTCATCCTACGGTTATGAAAGCTGTACAAGAGCAACTGCATGAAATATGGCATACATCTAACCTGTTTACAAACAGCTTACAAGAAGAAGTAGCGTCATTATTAACAGAAAATATAGCATTAGATTATGTGTTTTTCTGTAATAGCGGGGCAGAGGCGAATGAAGCAGCTTTGAAGTTAGCCCGTAAGCATACTGGAAAATCTCTCGTCGTAACATGCGAGCAGTCTTTTCACGGTAGAACATTCGGAACGATGAGTGCGACGGGACAAAATAAAGTGAAAGAGGGATTTGGTCCATTACTTCCATCTTTTTTACATATTCCTTTTAACGATATTAAGGCATTGGAAGAGGTAATGAATGAAGAAGTTGCGGCAGTAATGGTAGAAGTTGTTCAAGGTGAGGGAGGAGTAGTACCTGCTAATCTAGCCTTTTTGAAAGAGATTGAAACATTATGTAAGAAGTCCGGTTCCCTATTTATTATAGATGAAGTACAAACTGGAATTGGAAGAACTGGGACATTATTTGCTTACGAACAAATGGGAATACATCCTCATATCGTTACTACCGCTAAGGCACTTGGAAATGGCATTCCAGTTGGAGCAATGATTGGCCGGAAAGAACTTGGAACATCGTTTCCTGCAGGATCACACGGTTCAACGTTTGGTGGAAATTATATTGCAATGGCTGCAGCAAAAGAAGTATTGCAAATAACTAAGAAACCATCGTTTTTAAAAGAAGTAAAGGAAAAGGGCGAGTACGTATTACAGAAGTTGCAAGAGGAATTACGACATGTCGAATGTATTCAAAATATACGTGGTAAGGGGCTTATGATTGGAATTGAGTGTACGCATGAGGTTTCAAGTTTTATAGAACAGCTAGAGAAAGAAGGGCTTCTCGTATTACAAGCAGGACCTACTGTTATAAGACTATTACCACCACTTATTGTGACGAATGAAGAATTAGAACAGGCAGTATATATGATAAAAAAAGTAGTTTGTACAAAAAACGTATCAATTATATAAGGGGGAAGTTTCATGTCAACTGTACAAGTACCGAAATTAAATACGAAGGATCTTTTAACATTAGAAGAACTGACGCAAGAAGAAATTATTTCTTTAATTGAGTTCGCTATCTATTTAAAAAAGAATAAGCAGGAGCCTTTATTACAGGGCAAGATATTAGGGCTTATCTTTGATAAACATTCAACTCGTACTCGCGTATCTTTTGAAGCAGGAATGGTACAACTCGGAGGACATGGTATGTTTTTAAGTGGGAAAGAGATGCAAATTGGAAGAGGGGAGAGCGTTTCAGATACTGCGAAAGTATTATCTCATTATATTGACGGGATCATGATACGTACATTCTCACATGCGGATGTAGAAGAGCTTGCGAAAGAGTCGAGCATACCTGTAATTAACGGTTTAACGGACGATCATCATCCTTGTCAAGCATTGGCAGACTTAATGACAATATATGAAGAAAAAAATACATTTAAAGGAATAAAATTGGCTTACGTAGGTGACGGAAATAATGTATGTCATTCATTGTTGTTAGCGAGTGCGAAAGTCGGAATGCATATGACTGTTGCAACGCCTGTAGGATATGAACCGAATGAAGAGATTGTAAAAAAAGCGTTAGCGATTGCCGAGCAAACAGGAGCTGAAATTGAAATTTTGCATAACCCTGAACTAGCGGTGAATGAAGCAGATTTCATTTATACTGACGTTTGGATGAGCATGGGGCAAGAGGGCGAAGAAGAGAAATATACGTTATTTCAACCATACCAAATCAATACCGAACTTGTTAAGCATGCGAAGCAAACATATCGTTTCTTACACTGTTTACCTGCCCATCGCGAAGAGGAAGTAACAGGAGAAATTATAGATGGACCACAGTCTATCGTCTTTGAGCAAGCTGGTAATCGATTGCATGCGCAAAAAGCATTATTAGTAAGTTTATTTAAAAATGTAGAAGAGCTTTCTTAAATGATGTGCACCTCAAATTGTTAGACACGAATAACAATTTGAGGTGCACTTTTTATATTGGAATGTCATATGTATATTTAGTTAACCATTTCGATATCATTTATAATAAAAGAGAAAGTGAAATTTGTTTTTCAGAGTATGTAAGGGCATACTACATATAAAATATAGTTAAAGAGATGATGAGAGTGAAAACAACTAAGAAAACATATTCGTTTTTTCAGCGGATGTGGAGAATATTAAAGTTTCAATATTATAAGTTACTTCGATCACCAGAAGGTGCAAAGAAAGTATCGTTAGGTTTTGCGATTGGTTTTGGCTTAGAGATGTTAGTTATATATACGGCATCGCTCGTATATATAATATTTTATCCAATCGTTCGATTAGCGAAGGGATCCTTTCCTGCTGCGGTTATTGGTAATATTATTGGGAAAATATCATTTTTACCGGTATTGTTATTTCCATTTGCTTATGCGTTAGGAAAAATGATTTATCCATTTCATGTACAAAAAATACATCATGAACCCTTTACGATATCGGACTTGTTTTCAAGTCACATTTTTACGATGTTAAAGAGCTTGTTACAGAGTGAAGTGTATGTATTAATTGGAATGACGATTTTAGGAGTTGTGTTTGGTGTAGTTTCATATTTCGTGGTGCATTATTTATATGAAAAGAACCGTAAGTTACGTTTGAAGAACAGAAAGAAACGAGTGAGAGAACCACTTGTGCAAATATAAAGAGAGTCACACTCATTTTCTCCTTTGAATATGTTTAAGAAAAAGGGGGAGAGAATGAATGTATTATTACGTACCGCAAGTATATCCATATGTAAATTACTATCCGGTTTATGATATGAATAGACAATACGAATTATATCGGCAACAACAAGTACAGCAATTATCACAAATACCACAACAACAGCCTACGCAAGAACAAAAACCATATTTAACGACATGGCCATATTCAAATGTATACTACGGTAATTATTACGAATCATAAAGCTGCTTCGATTTAGAAGCAGCTTTATGCGTTCGTTTTCAAAATTAAATTTTGAATGGTTTGAAGAGAGTGAATGAGTTTTTCACGTTCTTCCTCAGATAACGTTTGGAAATTTTCCTTTAATTTGTCTAAAATGAATTGTTGATATTGATTTACTAACAATTTCCCTTCAGTTGTTAGGGAAATTAAAATGACCCGTCGATCTTTTTCGCTATAATGACGCTCTATTAATTCTTCTTGAATCAGTTTGTTTAATAGAGGTGTCATGTTGGGCCTTGAAATCGCTAGCCGCTTGCCGATTTCGGAAACTGCTAATGTGCCATTTTCATGCAGAAGTAGTAATACTTGTGTATGTGATGGCGGCATATGTCTTTGGGAAGAAAATTCTCCAGGAAGCATAAATTTGCGATAAAAAAGAGGCACTAGCGAAAGAAGATGATCAACAATACGTTCCCACTCGCGTGATTCCATATAAAGGCCCCCTTCCACTCTCATTGTAACAAAAAAGACATGTTATAAAAATAGAATTGTTTCATGGAAATTTTAATATTTGTAGGCCAACACTTTTTTTGTAAATGAATCGGCAATAATCGTATACCCTTTGTCATTCGGGTGTACTTGGTCAAAGAGTAATTCTTTCTTATCATTCGATATTAATTTGCGAATTGGTAAAACGATAGACGGTTGATTTGCTTTTGCAATGGAATAAACAGATTCATTCCAGCCATCTAAAAACATATCTGCATAACTTGCGATGGAGTCATCGAGTTGTAAAGGATTATAGAGTTCAGAAAGAATGAGTAAAGCATCCGGATTTTGATCTCGAACTGTCTTTACAATACTTTTTACATCCGCTTCAAAATGAGCCTTTTCTTTATTTAACATTTTAATACCATCTATAACACCGACATCTCGATTTAAACGAAATAAATTATTTCCGCCAATATTAATTGTAATGATATTTGCTGATCTAATTTTTTGCTTTACATCTTCTGATTGAACTTTTTTAGCGAGACGATCTGTTGTAAGGCCGTTTATCCCAAGGTTTTCTACTGTAATGGGTTTATGAATTTGTGCTTCTATTTGTTTAGAGGCTAATTCAGCAAATCCACCTTGTGTTGAACCATATCCTTTGGCGAGCGAATCACCTAGTACGAGATGATAAAAAGAATCGTTTGTTTGCTTATCAATCCAACTTGGAGTAGATGTTTTTTCTGTTTTTTCTTCGGGTTCATTTTGTTTTGTCTCATCGTTCTTTTCGAAATAAGAATAAGAAATGATTAGAAGGAGGAGACAAACAATTGTTAAGATGACTTTTTTCATAAATTCATCCTCCTTGTAATTGGTAATTGTATCATATTCAGCAGTATTAACAATGTAAGGGCATATTATATGTTTATGAAAAGTTTACAACAACTTTACAGAAAATTTGTAGAAGTATGTCAAAAAATATTGACGATATGAAAGTACATTATATATGATAATGTCAGATAAGGTGAAATTTTAATTAGTAGGGCTTTATTTCCCGATGAGTAAAATCTCACCAATCGAGCGTTTAAGAGGACTACTCATTAGCGCAGGATGAAATGAAAATCTTATCTCCAATAGAAGAAAAAAGGTATGTGATTAGAGACAGATTCATTTCATTATTTTTGGTAATTGTATAAGGGGGATTTTTTGTGAAAAAGTCAAAAAAAATGCTAGCTGGAGCAACTCTTGCTATTGGTGTTATAGCGCCGCAAGTATTGCCAGCAACAGCTCATGCGGATGAGCAAACTGGGGAGAGTACGGTTAACTTACGAATTCTAGAAACATCAGATATTCACGTTAACTTAATGAATTACGATTATTATCAAACAAAAACCGATAATAAAGTAGGTCTCGTACAAACGGCAACACTTGTTAATAAAGCACGTGAAGAAGCGAAGAACTCTGTCCTATTGGATGATGGGGATGCATTACAAGGGACACCGCTTGGAGATTATGTAGCCAATAAAATAAATGATCCGAAGAAGCCTGTGGATCCTAGTTATACACATCCATTGTATCGTTTAATGAATTTAATGAAGTATGACGTCATCTCTCTTGGGAATCATGAATTTAACTACGGTTTAGACTATTTAAACAAAGTAATTAGTAAAACAGAGTTCCCGGTTATTAACTCGAACGTCTATAAAGATGATAAAGATAATAATGAAGAGAACGATCAAAATTACTTTAAACCATATCATGTTTTTGAAAAAGAAGTAGAAGATGAATCAGGTCAAAAGCAAAAAGTGAAAATTGGCGTAATGGGATTTGTTCCACCTCAAGTTATGAACTGGGATAAAGCAAATTTAGAAGGAAAAGTGAAAGCAAAAGATATAGTTGAAACAGCGAAAAAAATGGTGCCAAAAATGAAAGCAGAAGGTGCAGATGTTATCGTTGCACTAGCACATTCCGGTGTTGATAAGAGTGGATACAACGTTGGCATGGAAAATGCGTCGTATTATTTAACAGAAGTTCCTGGTGTAGATGCAGTATTAATGGGACATTCACATACTGAAGTGAAGGATGTATTTAATGGTGTTCCAGTTGTAATGCCTGGCGTCTTTGGAAGTAACTTAGGTATTATTGATATGCAATTGAAAAAGGTAAATGGAAAATGGGAAGTACAAAAAGAGCAATCGAAGCCGCAACTTCGTCCGATTGCTGATAGTAAAGGAAACCCACTCGTACAATCTGATCAAAAATTAGTTAATGAAATTAAAGATGAGCATCAAGCGACAATTGATTATGTGAATACAGCTGTAGGAAAAACGACAGCGCCAATTAATAGTTATTTCTCATTAGTACAAGATGATCCTTCCGTACAACTTGTGACAAATGCGCAAAAATGGTATGTAGAAGAGGAATTTAAAAAACCAGAGTACGAAAAATATAAAGGAATTCCAGTTTTATCTGCAGGAGCACCATTTAAAGCAGGTGGCCGAAACGGTGCTACATATTATACGGATATTCCAGCTGGAACGTTAGCAATTAAAAACGTGGCAGATTTATATGTATATCCAAATACGCTATATGCTGTAAAAGTAAATGGGGCACAAGTGAAAGAATGGCTTGAAATGTCTGCAGGTCAGTTTAATCAAATCGATCCAAAGAAAACAGAAGAACAGCCGTTAGTAAATATAGGCTATCCTACATATAACTTCGATATTTTAGATGGCTTAAAATACGAAATTGATGTAACACAACCAGCGAAATACGATAAAGATGGAAAAGTTGTAAATGCAAATACGAATCGTATTGTAAATATGACATATGAAGGGAAGCCAGTAGCTGACAATCAAGAGTTCATCGTCGCTACAAATAACTATCGAGGAAGTAGCCAAACGTTCCCGGGTGTAAGCAAAGGGGAAGTTGTATACCAATCACAAGATGAAACGCGTCAAATCATTGTGAAGTATATGCAAGAAACACCAGTTATTGATCCAGCAGCAGATAAAAATTGGACGTTTAAACCGATTGTTGCCGATAAATTACATACAACATTCGATTCTTCACCAAATGCACAAAAGTATATAAAGAAAGATGGAAAAATATCATATGTTGGACCATCTGAAAATGAATTTGCTAAATATGCAATTGATATAACGAAGAAGAACGATGATGATAAGGAAACTGGTGGGGAGAACCCAACAACACCACCAACAGGTGAAGGAAATAATGGAGGAAATCCGACGACACCACCAACAGGTGAAGGAAATAATGGAGGAAATCCGACGACACCACCAACAGGTGAAGGGAATAACGGAGAGAACCCAACGACACCACCAACAGGTGAAGGGAATAATGTAGAAAATCCAACGACACCACCAACAGATGAAGGGAATAATGCAGAATCTGGACAAACTACAACGGATAATCAAAACGCAAAAGAAACAACAACTGTAAGCGAAAAGAAAGAAGAACGTGATTTACCGAAAACAGGTACAAGTGTTGTTTCTACAATTGGAGCAGGTTTGGCGTTTGTTGGAGCAGGATTACTTCTGTTATTTAGAAGAAAGAAAGCAAATAGATAGTCAAGAAATATAAAAAGGATTACCGATTCAGGTAATCCTTTTTAGTATATTATGAAAGTGTTACAGCTTTTTCTTTCTTCCATGAAAGGCCAAATCCAGTGAAACCAACAATAATTGTTAAGACTGGGCAAGCTAAACAGAAAATTGCGAATGGAAGGTAATCAAATGTCGGAACGCCAAGGACGTTCGATAAGAATACACCACTTACACCCCATGGTACGAGCGGATTAATAACTGTACCTGCATCTTCTAATACTCGTGATAAATTACGACGTTCTAAACCGACTTCATCGTATTTATTAGCAAATGCTTGTCCTGTTAAAACGATGGATAAGTATTGCTCACCAAGTAAGAAGTTTACACCAATTGCAGTTGAAGCAGTAGAAATAATTAAGCGTGTACTATTTTTTACGAAGCTAGAGATGATATTCATCAGCTGCGCGATAATACCCATTCCTTGTAATAATCCTCCCATACAAAGAGCTAGGAAAATAAGCGCAATCGACATCATCATACTTTGTAGACCACCGCGAGATAGTAAGCTATCAATGTCTTTAATACCAGTTTTAGAAACATAGCCGTCTTGCATAATTTTCATTAAATCAGCTAAAGAAGTGCTAGGTTTAAAAATAAAGAGAATAATAATTCCTACCACGATTCCTGCAAGTAATGTTGGAACTGCTGGAACTTTTTTAAATGCGAATAGGAACAGTAATAAAATTGGGATTAGTGTAACGATAGAAATCGTTGTATTTTTCTCTAATGTACTAATAAAGTTTGTGAAGTCAACGTCTCCGCTAGTGCCGCCTCCTAAAATGAAAAATGCGATAAAAGCAATAATGAAGGCTGGAACTGTTGTCCAAAGCATGTTACGAATGTGCTCAAATAAATCTACACCTGTTACAGCAGGAGCTAAGTTTGTTGTATCAGATAAAGGAGACATTTTATCTCCAAAGAACGCACCAGAAATAATTGCACCAGCAATTAGAGCCGGATCGTATCCGAGAGCACTACCCATGCCCATAAAGGCAAGTCCTACAGTTGCGGCAGTTGTAAAGGCACTACCGATACTCGTTCCAACAATTGCACAAACAACGAAAACAGTTGGAATGAAAATTTTAGGAGATACAAGTTGGAAGCCGTATACCATTAAAGTTGGGATTGTTCCAGCGGCGATCCAAACACTAATTAATACGCCTACAAGTAAGAAAATAAAAATAGATGGAATACCAGCTGAAATACTACTAATCATCCCTTTTTCCATCGTAGACCAATCAATTTTTTTCATAAATCCAAATGCTAATAAAAGAACGATGCCAAATAAAATTGGGATGTGTGGTGAAACTTCTAGTTGAATAACACTAAAGCCAATACAGAAAAAGATAAATACTGTTAAAAGAACAGATTCAATTTTTGAAACCATTGTTTTCCCCTCCTAAGTAATCTAAAATAGCTCTTTTTTATATAAAATTCGCCAATATTGTTTATTTCCTTCTAAAATTTAGAATTTTGTGACAAATTACCGGTAATTATTGGTTTTTCAATATGATACGGAAATGATTGGATAAAAAAACGCCCCTGCATATAATTATGCAGGGACGAAGAAATCGCGGTACCACCCTAGCTTGTGAAATGAATGTATCACAAAATAAAGGGTCGTATGATATGCGCTAATAAAATAAAAACGCCCCTGCAATATATGCAGGGACGAAAAATTCGCGGTACCACCCTAAATTGTGAAACAGTGTCGTTTCACCACTCTTTAGATATAACGGTCTATAACCGTCTTTCACTACTCCTTACGTTTCGCAAAAGAAGCTCCAGGGGGTAATTCATAATTCGCTCTGTACTGGTTCGCACCGACCACCAGCTCTCTGAAATCAGAAATCGAAATACTACTAAATCCTATCAATGCCGATTCATATGATGTTAGTTAAATTTTTATCATATATTCGTCTTACATGTCAATAAAAATATTCAATAATTTTTTAGGGACATAAAGGAGAACAATTTTAATCCTGTGAAAATGTGCGTTATAATGAATTTGAAAGGGGAGGAAAGAGTGAAGAAAAAAATAATTCTTTTTACCACTTTACTAGTCATTGGCGGAAGTGCTGGAATTTACACAGCTTTTGCAGCTGAATCAGAGCAGGCGAAGCAAAAGCAAGTACAGCAGTTAGAAATGAAGAAATCGAAAGAAGCTGAAGAGAAGAAATCGATGGAAAAAGCAGCTGAGAAACTAGGGGTTTCTAAGGAAGGGAAAACAAAAGAAGAGGTTGCGAAAGAAGTAAATACCGCAAGATTTGAGAAGCGCCATGATCTATTGATTGAACATGCAAAACAACTTGGAATTGAAACAGAAGGAAAAAAAGATGAAGAGATTATTTTAGAAATCGGAAAGATACAACATGGAAAGTAGAACAACTTATCTTATGATAAGTTGTTCTTTTTTAAGAACTACTTGATTTAAAAATAATTGACAGTCATTTAGATTTAATGTTAACTATATTTATAAACAAGTTAACATTAGGGGTGACAATTGTGACTTTTAGTAAGAGTACGACTGACAAACCATCATATACATATGAAGAGTTATCGGAGAAAAATAAAGCTTATGTATGGCATCCGTTTACACAAATGAAGGATTATTTAGAAGAAGATCCTGTCATTATTGAACGGGGAGAGGGAAGAAAGCTATACGATGTGAATGGAAATGAATATTGGGACGGTGTTTCGTCTATTTGGTTAAATGTTCATGGACATCAAGTACCGGAACTAGATGAGGCAATTCGTAAACAATTAAATAAAATTGCCCACTCTACTATGTTAGGACTTGCTAACGTTCCATCTATTTTATTAGCAGAAAAAATAATTGAAGTTGTACCAGAAGGTTTGAAGAAAGTATTTTATTCAGACTCTGGTTCTAGCGCCGTTGAAATTGCAATTAAGATGGCTTTTCAATATTGGCAGCATAAGGGGAAACCGAAGAAACAAAGATTTGTTACATTAAAAGAAGCGTATCATGGCGACACAATTGGAGCTGTTTCAGTAGGAGCAATAGACTTGTTTCACCAAGTGTATAGTTCACTTTTATTTGAGGCAATTAAAATGCCTTATCCATATACATATCGTTCTCCTTATGGAAATAATAAGGAGGGAATTGTAAAAAAACATTTAGAAGAAATGGAAGAGTTGTTGAAAGATAAACATGAAGAAATTGCGGCGATTATTGTAGAACCTTTAATGCAAGGTGCTGGCGGTATGATTACAATGCCAAAAGGATACTTAAAAGGGCTACGTAATTTATGTACAAAATATAATGTTTTATTTATTACAGATGAGGTAGCAACTGGATTTGGGCGTACTGGAAAAATGTTTGCATGTGAACATGAAAATGTAACGCCGGACATTTTAACAGCCGGGAAAGGTTTAACGGGCGGATATTTACCAGTTGCAATTACTGTAACGACAGATGAAGTTTATAATGCCTTTTTAGGAGGCTATGAAGAACAAAAAACGTTTTTCCACGGACATAGTTATACAGGGAATCCATTAGGGTGTGCGGTAGCAATTGCGAATCTAGAACTATATGAAAAAACAAATTTAATAGAAGAAGTAGCACGTAAAACAGAATATGTGGCTACGCAATTAGAGGAACTCTTTGCATATAAACATGTAGGGGATATTCGTCAGTGCGGGTTAATGGTTGGAATTGAACTTGTGAAGAATAAGGAAACGAAAGAAGAGTTTGAATGGACAGAGAGAATTGGGGTTCAAGTATGTAAACGCTCGAGAGAACTAGGCATGATCTTGCGACCGCTCGGTAATACGATTGTATTTATGCCTCCACTTGCTTCTACAATTGAGGAGATTGATGATATGTTACGTATTTTGTATAAAGCAATCTCGGATGTTACGGAGGGAGAATAATGAGTGGTTTTTTTATAACAGCAACGGATACTGAAGTGGGGAAAACAGTAGTCGCCGGTGCATTAGCAGGTGTATTTAGAGAATTGGGATATAATATCGGGGTATATAAACCGTTGCAAAGTGGACATGTTGCATCAAATCCAGAGGGAGATGCAGCAAGGCTAAAGGCATTATCAGGTGTACCGACAAAAGAAGATGAAATTTGTCCTTATTCTATTGAAGAGCCGCTTGCCCCGAGACTTGCCATGAAAAGAGCTGGAAGAGTAGTACATGTAAAAGACATTATTCATCACTATAATGAACGATTGAAAGAGTTTAATAGTTTATTTGTAGAAGGAGCAGGTGGATTAGCTGTTCCATATACAGAGGACGCTTTAGTAATTGATTTCGCAAAAGAATTACAGCTTCCACTTATTGTAGTGGCACGCCCTACATTAGGAACAGTAAATCATACAGTTTTAACGATTGCTTATGCAAAGGCACATGGTTTAACAGTAGCAGGTGTAATTTTATCTGGCTGCAAAGAATGCGAAATGGAAAGAGTGCAAGAAAATAAAGAAATGATTGAAGAGCTAAGTGGGGTACCGGTTTTAGGTTTATTACCATTCTTTGAAGGTGAGTTTACAAAAGAAGAAGTCTTGGAATCTGCTAAAGAATATATAATGATTTCAAAATTAGAGGAGCTTATCCGAAATGAATCAAACGTGGCGCACACATCTTCAATCTAAATTGCAACAATTAAATGAGCGAGGGCAGTATCGCAGTTTGCATGTAACAGAACAAGCAGAAGAGACATGGCTTATTCGAGATGAGAAAAGGATGCTAAATTTAGCGTCAAATAATTATTTAGGATTAGCTGGTGATGAAAGGTTAAAAGAAGCTGCTATTGCATACACAAGAAAATATGGAGCTGGGGCGACGGCATCAAGGCTTGTTGTAGGAAATTATTCACTGTATGAAGAGGTTGAGAGAAGTATATGCGATTGGAAAGGCACTGAAAAAGCCTTAGTTGTAAGTAGTGGATATACCGCAAATGTTGGAGTGATTTCTTCATTAGCGAGTCGTCACGATATTGTGTTTAGTGACAAATTAAATCATGCAAGTATCGTTGATGGAATTATATTGAGCGGGGCAGAGCATAAAAGGTATCGTCATAATGATTTAAATCATCTGGAGACGTTGTTAAAAACAGCATCTCCTGAAAAGCGGAAATTGATCGTAACAGATACTGTTTTTAGTATGGATGGTGATACTGCGTATTTGAGGGAGTTAGTGGAGTTGAAAGAGAAATACGGGGCAATCATTATAGTTGATGAAGCACATGCGAGTGGAATATATGGAATCGGCGGAGCTGGATTATCTCATATAGAAGAAGATCTTGCTCAAAAAATAGATATACATATGGGGACGTTTAGTAAGGCTTTAGGGTGTTATGGTGCGTATTTGACAGGCGATGCAATTTATATAGAGTATTTACACAATATGATGAGAAGTTTTATTTTTACTACTGCATTACCGCCAGGAACATTAGGAGCGGTACAAAAAGCAATTGAAATTGTAAAAGAAGATAATGAAAGAAGAGAGAGGCTTATAGAGAATGGAGCATATTTCAGAAACCATTTACGAGAAGCTGGTTTTGATATAGGAAATAGCTCAACTCATATTGTACCGATCGTAGTCGGTTCAAATGAAACAGCTTTACGGTTTAGTAAAAGGTTGCAACAGATAGGAATTGCTGCAATTGCAATTCGTCCACCAACGGTTCCAGTTAATAGTTCACGGATCCGTTTTGCAGTTACGTCCCAACATACAATAGCTGATTTGAACTGGGCTATTCAGCATATTATACGCATTGGTAAAGAAGAGGGGTTTTTAGTATGAAAGAGCTAAAGATTATTTTTATTCCTGGGTGGGGAATGGAAGAAAATATTTGGACTTTAGTTCTGCCGTATTTTAAAGGATATTTTGTTCAATGTATCAATTGGCGTAATGTGAAAGAACAAAGTGAATTTGCAGGGCGAATAATAGATGTAGCAACGGATGAAAATGTAATTTTAGTGGGATGGTCACTAGGGGCGTTAGCGGCAGTTCAAGCTTATAAAAAGGTTAATGCAAAAGGTATCGTATTAATTGGTGGTACTGCCAAATTTACAAATACGTGCGACTATACGAGTGGATGGAATGCTTTGCATGTAGAACGGCTGAAAAAGAATTTGGCGCGAAAGAAAGAAGACACGCTCAAGCGGTTTTATGAAAATATGTTTACGAAAGATGAGCTGAAAGAGAATAAAAGGTTTGAAGATATGATAAAACACTTTAAAGGTGATTCTATTCAGTCTTTACAATTAGGTTTAGATTATTTAATAGAAACAGATGTGAGAGAAGAATTGAAAGAAATAAAAGTACCTATACTGCTTATTCATGGAGAGCAGGATGTAATATGTCCGTTGTCTGCAGCGCGTAGTATGGCTGAGAATGAGGCTGCTACGCTCAAGGTAGTAAACGAGGCTGGGCACGCATTATGTGTAACGAATTTTGAATGTTGTGTAAATGAGATAATTCAATTTGTAGAGGGGATACGACATGATCAACAAAACGTTACTACAAAAACGGTTTAATGTGGCAGCTGTATCCTACGATCAATATGCAAATGTACAAAAAAAGATGGCACATTCATTACTTTCTACATTGAATCGGCGATATAGTGTAAATGCATCGATACGTATTTTAGAACTTGGATGCGGGACAGGATATGTTACAGAGCAACTATCAAACTTATTTCCGAAAGCACATATTACAGCTATTGATTTTGCTGAAAGTATGATTGCAGTTGCGAAAACTAGACAAAATGTAAACACTGTAACATTTT
The DNA here is from genome assembly GCF_056725905.1 of Bacillus sp. BC05(2025). Taxonomy (NCBI): domain Bacteria; kingdom Bacillati; phylum Bacillota; class Bacilli; order Caryophanales; family Bacillaceae; genus Bacillus; species Bacillus sp. BC05(2025). The sequence continues at coordinate 277,019 of NZ_JBWYRA010000003.1, forward strand.
ACTGTGAGGATATCGAAAGACTACGACTAGAAGAAACGTATGATGTCATTATTTCAAATGCCACATTTCAATGGCTAAATGATTTAAAACAAGTGATAGGAAATTTATTTCATCATTTGTCTATAGATGGAATATTACTTTTTTCAACGTTTGGACAGGAAACATTTCAAGAATTGCATGCTTCGTTCCAGCGAGCGAAAGAGGAAAAAAATATACAAAATGAAACATCGATTGGGCAACGTTTTTATTCAAAAAATCAGTTGCGCCATATATGTGAGATAGAAACAGGGGATGTACATGTTTCTGAAACATGTTACATAGAGAGATTTACAGAAGTTAGAGAGTTTCTACATTCTATTCGTAAAGTAGGAGCGACCAATAGTAATGAAGAATCATATTGTCAAAGTCCCTCACTCTTTCGTGCGATGCTTCGTATATACGAAAGGGACTTCACGGAAAATGAAGGGATAATGGCAACGTATCATGCTTTATTTGTGCATATAACAAAAGAGGGGAAGAGATGAAATGAAACAAGTACAAACAAAAAGGGATTGGAAAAAACTTGCATACGACGTAGTAGAAGAGAAAATGATTACAAAAGAAGAGGCAATAGCGATATTAGAGGCTGACGATACAGAGATTTTAGAAATTATGAATGCAGCTTACATCATTCGCCATCATCACTTTGGTAAGAAAGTAAAATTAAATATGATTATTAATACGAAGTCTGGATTATGCCCTGAAGATTGCGGATATTGTTCACAGTCTATTATTTCAGAAGCGCCGATTGATAAATATGCATGGCTAACGCAGGAAAAGATTGTAGAAGGAGCACACGAAGCGATTCGCCGTAAAGCGGGTACATATTGTATTGTAGCATCTGGTCGTCGTCCGACGGATAAAGAGGTGAATCACGTAATTGGAGCAGTTAAGGAGATTCGTGAAACGACAGATTTAAAGATTTGTTGTTGTTTAGGTTTCTTAAACGAAGATCAAGCAGGACGTTTAGCGGAGGCGGGTGTACATCGTTATAACCACAACTTAAATACACATGCGAATAATTACGAAAGCATTTGCTCCACTCATACGTATGATGATCGTGTTGATACAGTTCAAAAAGCGAAACAAGCGGGTATTTCGCCATGCTCAGGAGCGATTTTTGGAATGGGAGAGACAATAGAAGAGCGTGCTGATATTGCATTCGAATTACAACGTATAGATGCAGATTCAATTCCATGTAATTTCCTTGTTGCTGTAAAGGGTACGCCGCTTGAAGGGCAAAAGGAGTTAACACCAGTAGAATGTTTAAAAGTGCTGGCGATGATGCGCTTTGTAAACCCAACGAAAGAAATTCGCATTTCAGGAGGGCGTGAAATTAATTTACGTTCTGTACAGCCAATCGGTTTATTTGCAGCGAACTCTATTTTTGTTGGAGACTACTTAACGACAGCTGGACAAGAACCAACTGCAGACTGGGATATGATTGAAGATTTAGGGTTTGAGATTGAGGAATGTGCATTATAAGATAGAAAAAAGCAAACTTGTAAAAGAGTTTGCTTTTTTTGTAAATAAAATGTAATAAATAATTGTGAACGCTTGGTACTATTGGATTTTGAGCGAAAAAAAGAATTTTGGTGGACGAATTTTCCAAGCCTCAATTGTACATAGTAAATATGTAATTTATATTGGGTTGGAGGATTTTACATGCACAAATATATATTAGCGATTATGACTTGTCTAATTTTACTAAAAGCGATAAGTACTGATCCAGTTAAGGCCGCCGAAAATCCTGAGCAAAAAGAGATGCAACAACGAATTGAACAACATTTTCGAACGAAAGCTGAACATTTTGGATTGAAAACAGAAGGGAAAGATTTAAAGGAAGTACGAAAAGAAATTACTATTATAGAAGAAGCGAAGAAAAGAGAGGATGCGTGGAAAACAGCACAAACGCTTCGTATACAAACAGAAGGAAAAACAATGGATGAATTAATAAAAGATGTACGGAAAAAAGTAAAGAAATAAAAAAAGAGGCCGTAGCCTCTTTTTTTATGCCCATTGTTTTGATAAGTGAGCCATTTCAATTGCAGCAACGGCGGATTCATAGCCTTTATTACCAGCTTTCGTGCCTGCGCGTTCAATCGCTTGCTCGATTGTTTCAGTCGTTAATACACCGAAAATAACGGGAATGTCTGTTTGTAATGATAAAGATGCAACACCTTTTGCCACTTCATTACAAACGTAATCGTAATGTGTTGTAGCACCACGAATGACAGTGCCTAACGTAATAACAGCATCATACTTCCCGCTATTAGCCATCTTTTTAGCGATTAAAGGAATTTCAAATGCACCAGGAACCCAAGCAACATCGATATCAGCTTCTTCTACACCGTGACGCTTTAACCCATCTAAAGCTCCGCCAAGTAACTTACTTGTAATAAACTCATTAAAACGTCCAACAACAACCCCAACTTTTAATCCTGTACCAACTAAATGACCTTCAAATACCATAATAAATCTCTCCTTTAATTATAAGTTTAGTAAATGTCCTAATTTGTTTACTTTCGTTTGTAAATACGTTTTATTCTCTTCTTTTGTTGGCATTTGTAACGGGACACGCTCAATCACTTCTAAATCGTACCCTTGTAAGCCAGCAATTTTTCGCGGGTTATTCGTTAATAATCGTAAATGTTGTAAACCTAAATCTTTTAAAATTTGAGCGCCAATACCGTAATCACGCAAATCAGCTGGGAAGCCAAGCTTTTCATTTGCTTCTACAGTATCGAAGCCTTCTTCTTGTAACTTATAGGCGCGAAGCTTATTCAGAAGTCCAATGCCTCGCCCTTCTTGTCTCATATAAAGAAGAACACCTTTTCCTTCACGCTCAATTTGAGCAAGCGCAGCATGGAGTTGTGGTCCGCAGTCACAGCGGCACGAGCCAAATACATCTCCTGTTAAGCACTCTGAATGAACGCGTACAAGTACAGGCTCTCCTGTTGAAATATCACCTTTTACGAGTGCAATATGCTCTTTCGAATCTAATGAATTAGAATAGCCAATCGCATGGAAAGTACCGAAATCTGTAGGTAATGTAATTTCCACTTCTCGCGTTACTAATGTTTCATGGTGGCGGCGATAAGCAATTAAATCTTCTATTGTAATCATTTTTATATCAAATTGTTTTGCGCACTGTAGTAAATCAGGTACGCGTGCCATCGTACCGTCCTCATTAATAATTTCACAAATGACGCCAGCTGGTTCTGCTCCGCAAAGCTGTGCTAAATCGACAGCAGCTTCTGTATGACCAGCACGGCGCAGGACACCGCCTTCTTTCGCAATTAATGGAAAGATATGTCCAGGACGATTGAAATCAGCACCTTTTGATGCAGGATTTAACAATTCTTTTATTGTAGTTGCACGTTCGTGGGCACTAATCCCAGTTGTTGTAGAAACATGATCAATGCTTACTGTAAATGCAGTATGATGCGAATCTGTATTATGAGCTACCATTGGTTCTAATTGTAGACGTTCTGCGTATCCTTCCGTAATCGGTACACAAACGAGGCCGCGCCCATGTGTAATCATAAAGTTAATTGTTTCTGGGGTAATATACTCTGCTAAAGCGATAAAGTCGCCTTCATTTTCGCGGTTTTCATCATCACATACGATAACGACTTTTCCTTGTTTTAAATCTTCTAGAGCTTCTTCAATACGATGAAACATCATGCTTCCCCCTTATAGAAATCCGTTTTCTTGTAAAAAGCTTTCGGTCATTGAATTTGTTCGTTTTACAGGTTTAGAAATAAAGCGTTCGATATATTTACCAATCATGTCGCACTCAATGTTTACGATGTCACCGGCGTTCTTTTCTCCAATAACAGATTCGCTTACTGTGTGCGGGATGAGTGAAATGGTAATGGAAGATTCGTCTATATCAAATATTGTTAAACTCGTTCCATCAATAGCAACGGAACCTTTATGCAAACAATAGCGCAGCAATTCATCAGCAATAGTTATTTTGTAATAGACGGCATTATAGTGTTGTTTTTTGCTTGAAATCGTCCCGATGCCATCGATATGCCCTGAAACGAAGTGTCCACCAAATCGTCCGTTTGCCGCCATTGCACGTTCTAAATTTACTTTGCATTGCGGTTTAAGCATGCGAAGTGATGTTGATTGCATCGTTTCAGGCATTGCGTCTACTGTGAATGAAGTTGTTGTGAAACTCGTTACAGTTAAGCAAATACCGTTCACCGCGATACTATCACCTAAGTGAACATCTGATAAAATTTTATTTGCATGGATCGTTAACTTCATCGCTTCTCCGCTTTGTTGCATGTTTGCAATCGTTCCTAATTCTTCTACAATTCCTGTAAACATTCCGTCACCTCACTTCGGGCATGCGCAACAATTTTTATATCGTCGCCAATTTGTTTCATCTCTTGAATTTTCAAGGAAAGTGCATCTTGTAATGTTGAAAAACCATTGCCGCCAAATAAAGTAGGCGCATCTTTCCCACCAATTAATTTTGGGCTTATATAAGTTACAATTTCATTGAAATTGTTTGTTTGTAAGAAGCTCGCATGGACGGTTTGCCCACCCTCAACGAAAAGAGATAGAATTTGTTTTTCGCCGAGTAGGTCTAAAACATCTTGAATTTCAATTTGCTTCGTTTTCATTTGGAATATCACTATATTTTCAGATTCATAAGAAGCTATTTTCTCTTTATTTACATCCTTACCGACAAAAATCCATGTCGGTGCTAAACCATCTGTTATGACATGAGAAGATGGTGGCGTTCGTAAATGAGTATCTAAAATAACGCGTATAGGATGTTTACCTCCGTTAGGAATTCTTGTTGTTAAATGCGGATTATCAGCTATAACTGTATTCACTCCAACGAGAATCGCATCATGTGTATGGCGGTATTGGTGAACATCAGCTCGTGCTTCTTCACCTGTAATCCACTTACTTTCACCCGTAACAGTTGCTGTTTTTCCGTCTAAGCTCATCGCTGTTTTTATTGTTACAAATGGACGTTTCGTTTTCATGTAGTGAAAAAAGTAGCGATTTAACAAAGCTGCTTCTGCTTCCAGAACACCGGTAGTTACTTCGATGCCAGCTTCCTCTAATTTTCTTTTTCCATTACCAGAAACGAGCGGGTTGCAATCAAGAGTGGCAATTACAACCCGTTTGACTCCTTTTTTGATGAGCAATTCACAGCAGGGGGGTGTTTTTCCAAAATGGCTACACGGTTCAAGTGTTACATAAACAGTAGCTCCTTTTGCTTTTTCACCAGCCATATGAAGAGCATAAACTTCTGCGTGTTCTTCACCAGCACGCAAATGAGCTCCCATACCGACGATGTTTCCATCTTTTACAACAACAGCACCAACCATAGGATTTGGACTTGTTTGTCCGGATGTTCCTTCTGCTAACTGCAGGGCAATCCTCATATATTCTTGATCTGTCATTCTCTTCACCTCTCCTGAAAAAATCAAAAAACCCCAAGGATTTTATATCCTTGGGGTTTGGGAGACGTGATTTCTAGAAATATAGTTCGAATACGAAAGTATAGGAAAGAAACCTAACGATGATTGATATTTTGGCATAAGGAAAAAACCTAGCAAAATATCGAATTTTTCAAACGCTAGTCGTATCTTTTTATTCCAGTATAGAAACATAAGTATACAAAATAAAACATATATAAAGATTCAAAATGAAACTTTAAAAATATGCATACTGAAATAAAAGTGTATTCGCTATATAAAATTACTAGAAAACATATCCTTCTCCCATCCAGACTATACTGTCGGCCCTAGAGTTTCACTAGATCCACCGTTTTCGAGTTGAAAACGGGTCACGGACTTAGAAGTTTGCACTTCATCACCGCCGGTTGGGAATTTCACCCGACCCCGAAGGATGTTGTTTGCTCAAATTATAGCACAAAAAAGAAAAAAGGCTAGTAAAAAATATTCGAATGTGAAGAATTGTGTGAAAATATATGTATGCTGGCATGAAGACAGAAGTATTAGAAATGTTGTAAGGAGAAGGGATGTAATGGAGTTGATCAAAAGAAAAAAACATGCACAAAAAAATGTGCATGTCACATGTGAAATTATTCTGCCTCTGGTGCTCTAACAACAGATTCGAATTTTCCTTTATGCGAAGCATCGCAATAAGGCATATTTTTTGATAAACCACAACGGCATAAAGAAAATGCCGGTTTTGCTGGGAATACATTCCCTTGTGAATCAACTAATTCCACGTCCCCTGTAACGCGAAAAGAGCCATTATCATTTACTTTAATTTGTACTTTAGCCAACGCTATCCCTCCTTCCCAAACGCTTAATTTCATCATATAATCAAGAGAAGTACTTGACAATATCAAATGAGCACTTTCTTTGGGAGAGAAGAGAGTGTTATAATGTTTTTTATAACTGACTAGAGTAAGGTGACGAAAGATGGATAAACAATTACGTACATTACGAAATATTGCAAATGAGCGCACGTGGGCATCATTTTTGAATGATAATCATCCATATAGTTTGTTACACTGGTCCATTGCTGGTGTAGGACAAGAGTCAAAGGATGTTTGGCTACTTCAAGATGAAGTAACATTTCAAACGACAGAATTTCCAACGTTAGATGATGCAATGCAATGGATTTCTGAAAATATGGAACAAGTTACAGACGTTTTAGCGCAATAAAAAAACAGGCTTATGCAAGCCTGTTTTTTGTTTCTTTTACAAATGAGTTTAAAAATTGATCAACGGCTGCTTCATACTCTTCTTTATTTTCATTATAAGAGCAAGCGTGTGCGCCGTGTTCTGCAATATAAAGTTGTTTATTGTTTTCCTTCGCGTCATATAGTGCTTTCGTCATATCAGCTAAAATATAATCATCATCTTTACTATGAATAAAGAGGACGGGATTGTTAATGTTTTTTATACAATCGATTGGTGAAACTTCACGAATCGTATAACCGTCACGCACTTTTAAAAAAGCATTTGCTAAAGGTAATAAAGGCCATTTAGGTAAATGGAATTCAACCTTTAAACGGTGCTGTAATTGTCCGTAGAAATCAGAAAAAGGACAATCTGCAATATAGAAATCAGCGCCATCTTCTACAAGTCCTGCATACTGAAGAAGTGTTGCAGCTCCCATTGATTCACCATGAATACCGAGTGTTATATTTGTTCCAAAACGATTTTTTAGCCAGTCAACTACAGATTTTAAATCATGTTTCTCATAGTATCCATAGCTTGTTGTTTTTCCACCAGTTTTACCATGACGACGATGATCGTAAATAACGACATTATATCCTCTGTTTAAAAATAAGTTTGCATATTTTACAGAGTTCATTTTATTTACAGTTACGCCGTGACAGAAAATCATAAATTTGTTGGAATGACCAGCAGGAATGTAATATCCGTGAAGATCATATCCGAATTGCGAAGGGATATGAATTTCTTCTTTATGAAGAGCATCAAAATCTTCTATACGAAAATGTTTTTTCGTTTCTCTTTCGAGTACTTCTTCCTCTGTTTTTTTCTTTAAGTACATCACTTTATTTGTAAAGAAAATCCCAAGGGCAGTTATCGCACCTAGTACAGTAAACAATGCTGCAAAAAAACGTTTCATACTTTACCTCATCCTCCAAATACCGTTACATGTGATACACTTATATTGTATCACAATGATAGAAAAGGGGAGAAATAGGAAATGGTGCATATACAAAAAATTACGCCAGAGATGAAAGAAACAATCAGAATGTTCATGTGTGAGAACTGGGGGAGCTCATTAATGGTTTCACGTGGGAAGGGGCATCAATTAGAAGAGTTACCAGGATTTGTTGCGCTCTCTAATGACAGAATAATCGGAATTATAACATATGAAGTGATTGGAAATACGTGCGAAATTGTATCGTTAGATAGCTTTGAAGAAAGAAAAGGAATAGGGACGAAACTTGTAGATTGTGTATTACAAATTGCAGAAGAAGAGCGGTGCGGTCGGGTGTGGCTCATTACAACAAATGATAATATGAATGCGTTACGTTTTTACCAAAAACGTAATTTTTTGATGACGAATTTATATGTGAATGCGGTTGATGAGGCGCGAAAAATAAAGAAAGAGATTCCACTTAATGGGTATGATAATATCCCAATTTTACATGAAATTCAATTAGAATATCGTTTAGTGTAATGATGTAACAATTTTCAGAAATATAAGTTATTAACCTTGACGAATATTGTAATTTAAGTTACCGTAAAATTGTAATCTATTACCATATTAAGGGGTGACGATGTGGCAACTATACGTGATGTTGCAAAATTGGCAGGTGTTTCAGTCGCAACCGTTTCACGAGTTATGAATGAAAAAGGATACGTTCATGAGGACACAGTAAAACAAGTAAAGGAAGCAATTGAGGAATTACGTTATAGGCCAAATAGTGCAGCAAAGCCATTATTTAAAGAGAATTCAACGATAATTGCATTACTTGTAGATAATCTATATGACCCATCAAACATCACTTTGCTACATTGTATGGAGGAAATAGCATATAAAGAAGGATATCAAACCATTGTTTGTAATATAGAAAATAAAGATAGATACATACATATGTTGAAGGAAAATAACGTTGCAGGTGTTATTTTGACAAAATCTGTTTTTAAAAGTATAGGAGAAATACCACTTCCGTTTGTTGTGATTAATGAAAAAAAATCCCATGCAAATTATTATGAAAGTGGCCAAAGAGCGGTGTCTTTATTAAAAGAAAAAGGTTGTCACTTTATTGCTTATTTCGGTGAGGGCGAAGATAGTGAAGAAATGGAAGAGTACATATCAGGATTTTTAGACGTTGTTTGGGAGGAAGGAATCTCTTATCGAGAAGTATGTGTACAAGGGTATACGAATAAACAGTTTATTACATTATTGCAAACTTATCCGTATATAGATGGAATTGTAACTTCAAGTGATAAGATTACTTTTGAGTTAATTCGAGCAGCAAAAAAATTAAATATCCGTATACCGGATAAATTGAGAATGATTGGACTGAACGGGAGTATAGACAGTGAATGGACAGGTCCGTCATTTATACAAATGGAAAGTTGTATCGAAGAAAATGGGAAAATAGCGATGCAACAATTAAAAGGAAAAATAAAAAAGTAAAAGGTGCGTATAAAACGCACCTTTTTATAATGTAATGGCGGCAATAAAGCCGAATATAAGTAACGGTATATTATAATGCAGAAAAGTTGGTACACATGTATCCCATATATGATGGTGTTGACCATCAGCATTTAAACCGGATGTTGGTCCAAGTGTACTATCTGATGCTGGAGACCCTGCATCGCCTAGCGCTCCAGCTGTACCGATAATTGCAATGGTGGCCATTGGACTAAATCCAAGCTGTATGCAAAGAGGTACAAAAATTGTTGTTAAAATAGGGATGGTTGAAAAAGATGAACCAATTCCCATCGTAACAAGAAGTCCAATCACAAGCATAAGAAAGGCTGCGAGTGGTTTATTATTTCCAATTATATGTGCACTTGTTTGTACAAGAGATTCAACATGTCCTGTTTTTCGAAGAACAGCACCAAATCCAGCGGCTGCAATCATAACAAAACCGATAAAGGACATCATGCGCATTCCGCTTGTTAATATTGCATCTGCTTCTTTAAGGGGTAGACTACCACTTACTGATAAGACGATAATCCCTGCTAAAGCACCGAAAATCATGGATTCTGTTGCTAATTGAACAGTTAATGTGGCAATGATAGATAATAATCCGAAAGTAATGCTACGCTTTGTATAGGGAACGATTTCATTTTCGGTAGTATGAATTTGTTCTGTTTCATACGTACGAGGCTTTCGGTATGTAATGAAAACCGCTACACATAATCCGATAATCATACCGATTGCTGGAATAGTCATTGCTTTTGGAATAAGCGCGACATCAAATGTAAGACCGCTTTGCGCAGCATTTGTTTGCAATACGTCATGATAAATTTTTCCGAACCCTGCTGGAATCCACATATAAGGAGTAATCAATCCGAATGTAATAATACATGTAACAAGTCTGCGATCCACTTTCAATTCATTTAATACTTTTAAAAGTGCTGGAATTAAGATAGGGATGAAAGCGATATGAACAGGAATCACATTTTGTGAGAAACAAGCCATCGTTAAAATGATGAATAGAATAAGTATTTTAGAATAAACTTGTTTTTTCGTGTCTTGTTCATTGCCAATCCATTTTAATGCAGTTTGAATCATGGCATCAGGAAGCCCTGTTTTGGAAAGCGAAATAGCGAAACCGCCGAGCATTGCATAACTTAAAGCGATTGGAGCGCTGTTTCCAAGACCAGTTGTAAAAGTGTTAATCGTTTCTGAAATACCGAGTCCGCCGATAATTCCGCCTGTTAAAGCTCCAACAATGATGGCGACAATGACCTGGACACGTAACAAACTAAGCAATAGCATAACTGCTACTGCGACGAGTACAGCATTCATAATAAATGTAATCTCCCCAAAATTTTATTGTGTTAAGGCAAGTAAATATAAAGCACCTTGCTATATTTATACATAGTTGCGACATATTATTATAAATTGTTTTTTATGAAATGTAAAAGAGCCTTTTATTACTAATGCTGAAAAGCTAGCTCTTGTTTAATGGATTGTAAAGATTGAGCGAATAATTTTGGTTCTTCTAAATCAGGAGAATGTGCTGAATTTGGGAACCAAATCATCTTTTTTATGGGCGCTTCTATCACATCACAATACTCCTGAACGAGTGCGTAAGGAGTTTGATAATCGTAGCGACCAGAACAAAAATAAACCGGAATAGATAAACTTGAAATAGAAGAAAAGAAATCGATTGTTAGCATTTCTTCCCATAAAACGCTAGATTTTAAATTTCCTGCGAGAAATTTGAACCAATCTAATAGCGTATATTCAGGAGAAAAGAAGCCTTTTCGTATGAAAGAAAAGGAAGATCCGTTTTGGATTGCTCCTCCGAATGTACCGAGCCATTTTCTTTGAATAATAAGGCGTCTCGTATCTAAAAATGGTGGTTTTCCTAATTTTAAAAGAGACGCTAACGCTTTTTTATGATCATGTTTTTTGGCAGAACGAATTAAATGCTGATATAGCAATTCTTCGTTTTGTTTCATATGTACAATCTGACCAATACCGATGTAAGCCTCGATATACTGTGGATATTGATGTGCTATGTTAAGCCCAATAATGCTTCCCCAAGAATGACCAGCGAGAAATAGTTTCTGTTTATTGAACTTTTTAAGTACATATTGAATTACTTCTTTTGCATCGGACACGAATTGTTCAATTGTAAAATTTGCTCCGAAATCTTTTATTGAAAAGGATTTACCTGCCCCGCGCTGATCCCAATTAATTACAATGAAGTGTTTCTCTAATTCTTTTTGAAAATGACGAATAAATCCAATTTGTGCCATGCCCGGTCCACCATGACAGCATAATAAAATAGGCTGCTCTACGTTTTGCCCGCGCATAAGGAGAGTTTGTTTTCGATTATGAATCATAACGCTTTCCATCGTAGCGATACTATTAGGAATGATTTGTTTATTTTCATTATAAAACTGAGGGGTATAGCTACGGAAAAGCATATTGAAAACCTCCTTTTCTGAAATCGTATGAATCGCACAGGCTATTCGTTTTGCATATACTGTTAGAAAATCATTGTAACATACCATACTAGTGTCATTTCAACACGGGAGGAGGGAAATTGTGACGATTGGAGAAATTATAGATTGTTTAAATAGACGTGAACCCATCGCTATTATAGCAAAACGTCTTGAAATAAGCCCGTATACATTATCGAAGAAATTAAGATTAATTGGATACGAATATGATGGAGAACAGAAGAAACGTATTTTTGTAGGAGATGGAGAAGAACCTCGTCACTTACAACTCCAAGAAGCGACAGCCCTTCAATATGAGAAAACGGATTATCAATTATTAATTTATGAACAATTACAAAGTATTTATGAGTTATTAAGAAAGAGAGAAGAAGTAATCACGCCAATTATGAGTATAAGTACAGAAAAAAAGAAACGTACTTTTTCTATTAATAAAGAAATATTAGCAAAATTAGACGTTATATCAGAATCGAAAGGAATTCAAAAATCTAAACTTGTAGAAGAGGCGTTACAACAATTTTTACAACAATATGATTTCAACAAAATATCCCATTTTGATAAATAAAGAAAAGGATACTATGTTCATTATAAGAACGAGTATCCTTTTTAGGTTTTCCTAATATTGTGAATCAAGTATAAATACGTATCCTTTATAATAAAAATTGGGATCGCATATTAAGGAAATGCTTAATTTACCTTTTGAATTCTTCCATCAATAACTGGCTGAATTGGTTCTTTTAATTGTTTTACGTAATCGACTAGCGCTTCAAAGTCGTTTGGGCCAGTTTCTGCATTCGTACCATTTTTAAATGATACAAATCCGTCACCGCCAGAAGCTAAGAAAGCATTTGCAACTACGCTATACGTTTTAGATGGAGATAATTCTTCTCCGTTTGTCAAACGTATATTTGTAACTTTTTCACCATTTGGTTTATTGGCATCCCACGTATATTGAATACCTGAAATTTGAAGCATGCGCGTCGTACCTTTTTGCCATTGCTGATTTAAAATGTCGCGAATATCTTGGCCTGTTAAATCTACTTTAATTAATTGGTTTCCAAAAGGTTGAATGCCGTATAATTCGCCCCATGTAATATCGCCAGCATCTAAGTCATTACGAATACCACCAGGATTCATAAGTGCGATTTGCGCTTGCATCGTTTGACGTTGTGCATCCGCAATTACATTCCCAAGAGTAGATTCACCAGCATCATTTTGTTTACGGTCAATAGCTGCTGTAGATTTTCCTACTACTTCATTTACAAGTGGTGCGATTTTTTCTTTATATTGATCTATTTTTTGTTTTACTTGTTTATCAGGTTCTACACCTTCATGATATGTTGTAATCACTTCAGCTTTTTTCTTTACAATATCTTTTGTTTTACGATCAATTGTTACATCTACGTCTGAGAATGCTGTTCCGTAAGAGTTCGCTTGGACAATTAGTTTATTATTTACAGTACCATTTACATACGTGTGACTATGTCCACCAAAAATAACGTCAACTTCTGAATCTGTTTCGTTTGCAATTCGAGTAAGGTCTCCGTTGGTCAAGCCAGACTCATCAGTTGTTCCGCCAACATGGGCAAGGACGACGATGGATTTAACACCGAGACGCTTTAATTGTTGCGCTGATTTATTAATTGCTTCTACCTCGTCAGTGATCTGTACATTTTTAAGCATAGTAGGCATCACGACATTTGGTGTATCAGTTGTAACTACGCCGATGAATCCTACAGGAACACCATTTACCATTTTTACAGTAAATGGTGGTAAAAATAAGCGACCAGTTGATTTATTATAGAAGTTTGCAGCGACATAAGGGAAATTTGCGCCTTTGAAATTACCTGTTTTCTCATGATATCCACCGTAAATGAGACGTTGCATTTCATTGATACCTTCATCAAATTCGTGGTTGCCGATTGTACCAACATCAAATTTTAAGTCATTTAAAAATTCAATCGTCGGTTCGTCTTGTAACAATGCTGAAACTGGTGGACTAGCTCCGACAATATCGCCAGCATGTACGAGAAGTGTATTCGGATTTTGCTTTTTACGTTCTTTTAAATAAGTAGCTAAGTAATCAGCGCCACCAGCTTCTTTGTTATTAATTTTTTTAACAGTATCTAGTTGTCCATGGAAATCATTAATACCAAGCATCTGTACGTCTATGTAGCGGTTTTGTTCAGCTGGAGTCTGGGATGGGGGAGCGGCAAATACGGTTGAAAAGGTAATGGTGCTTAAAACGGCAACAGCAGGAATGATTTTTTTCCACATAATATAATTCTCCTTTTTTATAATCTGACATCATACGACATAATTTTAATAGATTCATAGGATTATATCTATATAAAAATTTAGTTTTTTCGAAAAATTAACATATTTACAAAAGGTGAATAATAGAGTAAAGAACCTTTTTTATTGGCGCGTTCATTGTGTATCTACTATAATGGAGAAAAAAGTAAAAGGTGAGTAGTATGAAGAAAAAGAAACAAAGACAAATACAAAGACAATCGCAAGTGAATCAACCAAAGAAAGAGTCGCTTACATTAGGTGATCAATTAAATGATTCACTCATGCAGCAATTAAAGAATAAGAAGAAAGAATTACAAGTGAGAGAAGAGGAAAAAGTGGCAGCTGAACAGGAAAGAAAGCGCCAAGAACAAAAAGAACGTGAAAAGAATAAATCATTTGAAGAACTGTTAAGTGAAAGTAGCCTTACTTGGAAAGACTTTAAATAATACAAAAAATGATCAGTGAATACCACTGATCATTTTTTTTGACGAGCTTGTAAGAAAAGGGGAGTTTACATGAGGAAAATTGTAGTCGTTCCGCATGACAATCATTGGAACGAAAAATTTCAAATGGAGGCTGAAAGATTAAAAGCGGCGATGCCAGAAAAGGTGAAGGTTCATCATATTGGAAGTACGTCGGTGCCAGGATTGGCAGCGAAACCAATTATAGATATGATTATGGAAGTAGAGAGTATCGACAGAGTAGATAGTTGGAATGAACGTTTTGACGAGCTTGGCTATATCGTAAAAGGGGAGAATGGTATTTCAAGACGTCGTTATTTTATTCATGGAACGGAGGAAAAACGCTCGTATCACTTACACGTGTTTGAAAAAGGAAATCCTGAAATAGTAAGGCATTTAGCCTTTCGTGATTACATGATGGCTCATTGTGAAGAAGCTGAGGCATACGCAACTTTAAAGAGAGAATTAGCTGAAAAATATACATATGATGGCACGTTATATTCGGAAGGGAAAACTGAGTTTGTACGTAATGTTGATGAAAAAGCGAAGAAATGGAGAGAAAATAACGTGAATGAATGAGTTCACGTTATTATGTAAGGTGTATAAATTTATCCCGTAAAAGCCCGATTGGTGAGGGCTGATAATCAATGGGGGATGAACAAAACCCCTACTGATTAAAGTTTCACTTTATTATGTAAACTGTACACATGTTTTGACTTTTGGGTTGAATCTTGTTCAAATAAAGTGGTGGCTTATAAAAAAAACGTAATAATGAAAGGGAGACGACTGTGCACATTCCAACAACTACACTTCATAATGGCGTAAAAATGCCAATGATTGGTCTAGGCGTTTATAAAGCGAAAGAAGGCGACGAAGTAAAACAAGCAGTAAAAACAGCGTTAGAGGTTGGATACCGTTCGATTGATACAGCGACTGTATATGAAAATGAAAGCGGTGTCGGAGAAGCGGTTCGTGAATCAGGGATTCCGAGAGAAGACATATTTATTACAACAAAAGTTTGGAACGACGATCAAGGGTACGAGGAAACACTTGAGGCGTTTGAAAAAAGCTTAAAGAAATTACAGATGGACTATGTAGATTTATATTTAATACATTGGCCAATAAGAGGAAAGTATGTTGATACGTACCGAGCGTTAGAAAAACTGTATGAAGAAGGTAAAGTGCGAGCGATTGGTGTTTCTAATTTTCATAAACATCATTTAGAGCTGTTATTGCCAAATTGTAAGGTGAAGCCGATGGTAAACCAAGTGGAACTTCATCCGATGTTAGCACAATTTGAATTGCGTGATTTCTGCCAAGATGAGCAAATTCAAATGGAAGCATGGAGCCCATTAATGAGAGGCGGGGAAGTATTTGAGCACCCGATTATTCAGGCCATTGCGACCAAATATAATAAAACCCCTGCGCAAGTTATATTAAGATGGGATATTCAAAGCGGGGTAGTGACGATTCCTAAATCTGTTACACCATCTCGCATTAAGGAGAATTTTACTATCTTTGATTTTTCACTAACAGAAGAAGAGATGACTCAAATTAATACGTTAAATCGTAATTTACACGTAGGAACGAATCCTGATAAATATGATACGCTATAAAAAGACGCTACCATACTGGTAGCGTCTTTTTAACGATGTAAAGCGTATGTATCACATTTAGCAATTTGCTGAAGTTGCATATATTCTGCTGTTGTTAACTCTATTTGTTTACTAGACTGTACATTTTCTTGCAATTGCCCAATAGAGCTTGCGCCAGGTATAACAGCTGCAACAGTTTCGTTATGTAAGCAATATTGAATAGCTGTTCCAGTTAAGGCGTTTTCCCCAATTATTTCTTTTACATTCGTAAGCGTCGCATATAATTCATCGTAAGAATAAGAAAGGTAATCTTTTTCTTTTACTCTTTCTATTTTTCTTGCATTATTGTCAGTTAAAATTCCTTTTGCAAGTGGCCCACGAGCAATGACGCTAATTTGATGTTCATTTAGAAGTGGGAACCATTCTTCAGGGCGACGATTTAAAAGGCTATATTCCATTAGTACACTAACGATATTTGAACGTTTTGCATACTCACGGATGACATTTGGACGTATTGAAGAAATACCATATTGGCGAATGATACCTTCTTTTTTTAATTCTTCAAAGGCTTCAATTGTTTCATCTATAGGGTCTTCAATCGTCCCGCCATGAAGTTGATATAAATCAATATAATCAGTTTGAAGTCTACGTAAACTTTCTTTCACTTCAGCCTTTATGTAATTTTTAGAAGGATCCCAAGACCAGCCGTTTTTTTCTTCTGTCCATCGATTTCCAACCTTCGTTGTAAGAATAATTTGGTCTCGTTTTCCTTTTAAGGCTTTTCCAACAAATTCTTCGTTTAATCCATAATCATATAAATCCGCTGTATCAAAAAAATTGATTCCTAAATCGATTGCTTCATCGATAATACGCATAGCTTCTGTTTCAGATGTACCGAGAGACATACAGCCAAGTCCCATTTCTGTCACAAATAAATCTGAGTTTCCTAATTGACGTTTTTTCATAAGTCAACCTCCTTATCCTTATTCTTATTGTACGCAAGGGAAAAGAGGTTGACAAACGTTTACTTTTTAGTTGATGTAATCCACTCTTGTACAGTTGTATACTCTTTGCCATATTGTTTTAGCTTATGGCGAATTTGCCACGCTTTTCCGACTAAAGTGACGCGATTTGGTAAAATATAAACTTTCATTTCTATCACGCTCCTTTCAATGTGGTAAAATGTATGAGGAAAGAATAGGAAATAGAACAGGGAGATGAAGTAGTATGAGTAATCTTGCAGAGAGAACAGTAAAAACTGAACCGATTTTTGATGGTAGAGTTATAAAAGTTCGTGTTGATGATGTAGTATTACCAAATGGAGCAATGAGTAAACGTGAAATTGTAAATCACCCTGGTGCAGTTGCTATTATTGCTATTACTGATGAGGGGAAAATCGTGCTTGTTGAGCAGTATCGTAAAGCGCTTGAAAAGGCGATTATAGAAATTCCGGCGGGCAAGTTAGAACCTGGTGAAAAACCTGAGGTGACAGCAGTCCGTGAATTAGAAGAGGAAACAGGATATGTATGTGAAAATATGGAGCTTATTACTTCTTTCTATACATCTCCAGGATTTGCAGATGAAATTTTATATGTATATAAAGCGACAGGTTTGACGAAAAAAGAAAATAAAGCTGCGTTAGATGAAGATGAGTTTGTGGAATTGATGGAAGTATCGTTAGAAGAAGCGATTACCCTTATGAAAGATCTTCGTATTCATGATGCGAAGACGATGTTTGCAGTACAATATTTACAACTACAAAAATAAACACTCGCCAAAGGCGAGTGTTTTTTAATTGATTTTTGCGTATACGCGTGCATCACGTAAGCTACCATCTGGTGCTATGAAATCATTTTCCATTGTACCTTCTAGAATGAATTCTAAACGTTCTGCTAGGTTACATGCATTTGTATTTGTTGCATCAACACGAATTTCAACTCTTCTAGCACTTAGCTTATCAAAGGCAAATTGAATAGCACCTTTAATCGCTTCAGTCATATAGCCTTGTTTCGTATAAGCACTATGCAACCAGAAGTGAAGTGAAAACTTTGGAATATCCCAGTTTTCAGGCTTGAGCGTTATAGCTCCGATGAATGTACCTGATACTTTATCGTATAAGTGAAAATCAAGTGTTTCACGAAGTAAAAACTGTCCGTGAGCGTTACGAACGATTTCTTCAGCACTTTCTTCTGTTTCAGCTTTAATTGGCATCCACGGTACTAAGTCTTCTAGAGAAGCTTGGATTGCTTCGTATACTTCTGCACCATCACCTGGAAATGGCTTACGAACTTGTAAGCGTTCAGTTTGAAATAATGTTGGAAAATCTAATAATAATGGTTTCAAGAGAAATCCCTCCTATTCTCTACTTTTTAGTTTAGCAAAGTAGAGCGGAATTTCAATGTTAATTCGTCATACTTTTTTCTTTCTTTCATACATTTTTAGTAAGAGTGTGAACGGAGGGAAGAAAAATGTGGCGAAAAACTTGGCAAGACCGTGTAATGTCTCACATACAGGAAAACTCTTCATTATATATATTTAACGCTGTTTTATTATTGATGGGAGTCATATTTGGAGCGATTCTTGTAAATAGTTTACAATTAAATCAAAAACAAGATTTATCATTTTATTTACAACGTTTTTTTGGACAAGTTTCTAAAGGAGAATTTGCTATTGCAAGCGAAATGTTTCGAGAAAGTTACTTTTCACAATTAAAATACATTGGATTTATTTGGATTTTAGGGATTTCAATTATTGGATTGCCACTTATTTTTATTTTATTGTTTGTAAAAGGAGTAGTTGTCGGATTTACAGTAGGTTTTTTAGTAAGTCAGCATGGATGGAATGGATTATTATTAGCATTCGTTTCTGTATTGCCGCAAAATCTCATTATTATTCCAGTATTTCTCGTTATGACAACAATTGCTGCAAGCTTTTCCTTACGAATGATTAGGCATCAATTTATACGGAAAATAACCGAGCCGCTATTACCATTATTAATTCGTTATACATGCTTCTTTCTTATCATTGGAGCGGTGCTAGCTCTTGCTTCTAGTGTAGAAGCTTATGCATCACCAGTTTTAATGAAAGAAGTCGTTGAGGCTATTAATAAACAATAAATACTTTGTGAGAATAATTATCAATTTGTTTTTATTGTTTTTCTTTTGACAGAAGCCCTTCTTCTGATATAATGGTGTAAGAGTGGCGAGGAGGGAGTAGTACCGAATGGAAGAAAGAATTGAACGAATTAAGAAGCAATTACATGCAGCGAGCTACAAATTAACACCGCAACGTGAAGCAACAGTTCGTGTGCTGCTAGAAAATGAAGAAGATCATTTAAGCGCAGAAGATGTTTACCTCCTTGTAAAAGAAAAGTCGCCAGAGATCGGATTAGCAACCGTCTATCGAACTTTAGAACTATTATCTGAGTTAAAAGTTGTCGATAAGATTAACTTCGGAGACGGTGTTTCACGCTATGACTTACGCCAAGAAGGTGCGCAGCGTTTCCACCATCATTTGATTTGTACACAATGTGGTGCTGTACAAGAAATACAAGAAGATTTACTTGGTGAAGTGGAAAGGAAAGTAGAACATGACTGGAGCTTTAAGGTGAAGGATCATCGTTTAACATTCCATGGGATTTGTAAAAATTGTCAAGAAAATGAAACGGATGAAAAATAACCTTTTCCTATTTAACTAGGAAGAGGTTTTTTATTTGAATAAGGTATAAATTGGTGAAAGCTTGGCATATGTTGTAATAACTTATATTTTGGAGGAATTTACAATGCGCCGAGCTTTAAAATTAACTTTTGATGGGATAAAAGTATTTTTATTATTTACAAGTTGTACGATTTTGTTTTATTTCGCTATACTATGGATAAATGAAGAATATGAAAGCTATCATCGTTATGAAAAGCCAAAAGAAGAGACTGTAGAAAAAGTATCAGGGAATGAAGAGCCGGCAAAGGATGCTTTCGTAAATAGAATGATGTTTTTCTATGAAAATGGGGAGTAGTGTAGATTGGAAGATCAATTAAAAGATTTTATTCATTATATGGTTGTCGAAAAAGGGCTAGCGAAAAACACAGTAGTATCTTATGAACGTGATTTAAAAAGTTATGTAAAGTATTTGCAAAATGTAGAACAAGCAAAAAGCTTTCATGAAGTGACACGCTTGCACATTGTTAACTTTCTGCAGCACTTAAAAGAAAACGGAAAATCTTCGAAAACATTAGCACGTCATATTGCATCGATTCGTTCGTTCCACCAATTCTTACTTCGTGAACGAGCGGTAGAGCACGATCCATCCGTACATATTGAGACGCCACAAGGAGAACGGAAATTACCGAAAGTATTATCAGTCGATGAAGTAGAGGCGTTACTTCAGACACCAAAAATGACGAGTACTTTTGGGGTTCGTGATAAAGCGATGCTAGAGTTACTGTATGCGACAGGGCTTCGTGTTTCGGAATTAATTGCCTTAAATTTAGAAGATGTACATTTAACAATGGGGTTCGTTCGTTGCATAGGGAAAGGGAATAAAGAAAGAATTATTCCACTAGGAAGTTTAGCAACGGAAGCGATTCAAAAGTATATTGAAAAGGGAAGAAGAGAATTGATGGGTAAAAAAGTAGTAGATGCACTCTTTTTAAACCATCATGGGAATCGATTATCAAGACAAGGTTTTTGGAAAATTTTAAAACGATTAGCGAAAGAAGCAAATATTGAAAAAGAACTTACACCTCATACATTGCGCCATTCTTTTGCTACGCATTTATTAGAAAATGGAGCAGACTTGCGCGCTGTGCAAGAAATGCTTGGACATGCAGATATTTCAACGACACAAATTTATACGCATGTTTCAAAAACTAGATTAAAAGATGTATATAAACAGTTTCATCCGAGAGCATAGGTACTATGCTCTTTTTTCATAGATTCAAAAGGTTATAGTATTTCACAGAAACTTCACAAACATTTCGTACATTGTTTTCAGCAGAAGACTAGAATATTACAATGTATTTCCTCTATACTAAATAAGGTATGAAGGAGGAAATGATGATGAAAAAACTTATTATGACTTTATTTATCGCGATGCTAGCATTGGCTGGCTGTAATACAAACAAAGAAGAACCGAAAAAAGAACAGAAACTAGAAGCTGTAAAAGTAGCAGTTCAAACAAATCCGAAGGAAATTAAACCTGGTGAAAAAACAGAAGTACAAGCACTTGTTACACAAGGAAAAGAAAAGGTAACGGATGCTGATGATGTAAAGTTTGAAATTTGGAAAGCTGGCGACGAAAAGCATGAAATGTTAGATGGTAAGCATAAAGGAAAAGGTGTTTATGCTGTAGAGAAAACGTTTGAGACGGATGGAGTATACCACATTATCGCTCACACAAATGCACGTGAAATGCATGTTATGCCAGAAGTAAAAGTGGCTGTAGGGAATGCGAAAGTAGAAGATGCGAAAAAAGAAAATAGTGATCACGGTGCAGGACATGGCGATCATAAAAGCGATACAATGATTCACCTTATGGCTGGTGACATAAAAGCAAATGCTGAATCAACAATGAAAGTTCACTTAAAACAAAAAGAAGAAGCATTAACTGGTGCTGAAGTCCAACTTGAGATTTGGAAAGATGGTGTTGAAAAACACGAATTTATTCCAGCGAAAGAAGGGAATAAAGGAGAGTATGAAACGAAACATACTTTTAAAGAAAAAGGTTCTTACAAAGTGAAAGTTCATGTTAAAAAAGGCGAATTACATGAACATAAAGAAGAAACAGTAGAAGTAAAATAAAGTGAAACTTTAATCAGTGGGGGTTTTCTTCATCCCCCACTGATTATTAGTTGAACCAATCGGACTTTAATGGGCAGTTGATCCCCCACCTAACTTCTTTGCTTTTGCTGCATTTTGAGGTGGGGGTCTTACTGCCCATTAAAGCGGGATAAAAAGTAGCTCATTAGAGCTGCTTTTTATTTTTATCTGAAGAAATAAATCATAAAATCATTAGCACTTCTTTGTATAATGGATTACAATAGAAGTGTGAAGAAAATGAGAAATTCTACGAAAATGTATTAAAAAGAAAGCGTAAACATGTTATGATATCAGTATCAGATGTCTGACATCTGACTTAGAAAAAACTAGAAATGTTTTTGAGTCGTTTTAAAGTAAACGAAATAGGTTAGAGAATCATTTAAAGAAGTACTGTTTGACAATGAGAACGAAAGATAATTCTTATGGAGAACAGTTTCACTTTATAGCGTTTTGAACATACTACAAGAAGTAGAACTGAACTTATAGGAGGTCGCAGTTATGAATAAATATAAACGTATATTCCTAGTCGTAATGGACTCTGTTGGAATCGGTGAAGCACCAGATGCTGAACAATTTGGTGATGTAGGATCTGACACAATTGGTCACATTGCTGAACATATGAATGGGTTACAAATGCCTAACATGGTGAAATTAGGTCTTGGTAACATTCGTGAAATGAAAGGCATCTCTAAAGTAGAAAAACCACTTGGATATTATACAAAAATGCAAGAGAAATCTACTGGTAAAGATACAATGACAGGTCACTGGGAAATCATGGGTCTTTACATTGATACACCATTCCAAGTGTTCCCAGAAGGATTCCCAAAAGAATTACTTGATGAATTAGAAGAAAAAACAGGCCGTAAAATCATCGGTAATAAACCAGCTTCTGGAACTGAGATTCTTGATGAACTTGGTCAAGAACAAATGGAAACAGGTTCTTTAATCGTTTACACTTCTGCTGATAGCGTTCTGCAAATCGCAGCACACGAAGAAGTAGTGCCGCTTGATGAGTTATATAAAATTTGTAAAATTGCACGTGAATTAACATTAGACGAGAAGTACATGGTAGGCCGCGTTATCGCTCGTCCATTCGTTGGTGAGCCTGGAAACTTTACTCGTACACCGAACCGTCATGACTATGCATTAAAACCATTCGGCCGTACAGTAATGAATGAATTAAAAGATAGTGATTATGATGTGATTGCTATCGGTAAAATCTCTGACATCTATGATGGTGAAGGGGTAACTGAATCACTTCGTACGAAGTCTAATATGGATGGAATGGATAAGCTTGTAGATACATTAAATATGGACTTTACAGGTCTTAGCTTCTTAAACTTAGTTGACTTTGATGCATTATTCGGTCACCGCCGTGATCCACAAGGATACGGAGAAGCATTGCAAGAATATGATGCACGTCTTCCAGAAGTATTCGAAAAACTAAAAGAAGATGATCTATTATTAATTACAGCAGACCACGGGAATGACCCAGTTCACCACGGAACTGACCATACACGTGAATATGTACCGTTATTAGCATATAGCCCAAGCATGAAAGAAGGCGGACAAGAGTTACCACTTCGTCAAACATTTGCTGATATTGGTGCAACTGTAGCAGAAAACTTCGGTGTGAAAATGCCAGAATACGGAACAAGCTTCTTAAATGAGCTAAAGAAATAGGGGGATAAACAAATGAATCGTGAACTTATTACAAAATCAGCTTCATACTTAAAAGAGAAATTTCAAGAGACACCACAAGTAGGACTAATCCTTGGATCTGGACTGGGTGTATTAGCAGACGAAATCGAGAACGCAGTAACAGTACCTTACAGTGAAATTCCTGAATTCCCAGTATCAACTGTAGAAGGTCATGCAGGCCAACTCGTATTCGGTACACTTCAAGGTGTAACAGTAGTAGCAATGCAAGGACGTTTCCACTTCTATGAAGGATACGACATGCAAAAAGTAACATTCCCAGTTCGTGTTATGAAGGAACTAGGTGTAGAAACAGTTGTTGTAACAAATGCAGCTGGTGGTGTAAATACATCATTCGAACCAGGTGATCTTATGTTAATTTCAGATCACATTAACTTCATGGGTACAAATCCATTAATCGGACCAAATGATTCTGAAATGGGTGTGCGTTTCCCTGATATGTCTACATCATACACAGTAGAGCTTCGCGAAATGGCGAAACAAGTTGCAGCAGACTTAAATATTAAAGTACAAGAAGGTGTATACGTTGGAATGACAGGTCCTGTATATGAAACACCTGCTGAAATTCGTATGCTTCGTACACTTGGCGGAGATGCAGTTGGTATGTCAACAGTACCTGAAGTAATTGTAGCGCGTCATGCTGGTATGAAAGTACTTGGTATTTCTTGTATTTCAAATATGGCAGCTGGTATTTTAGATCAGCCACTTCACCACGATGAAGTAATCGAAACGACAGAACGTGTTAAAGCTAACTTCTTAGCATTAGTAAAAGCAATCGTAAAACAAATGAAGGGGTGACCTCACAATGAGAATGGTGGACCTAATTGCAAAAAAACGTGACGGACATGCATTAACGACAGAAGAAATTAACTTTATTGTTGAAGGATATACGAATGGTGATATTCCTGATTATCAAGTAAGTTCACTTGCAATGGCAATTTTCTTCCAAGATATGAACGATCAAGAACGTGCTGATTTAACAATGGCAATGGTAAATAGCGGTGATACAATCGACTTATCAGCTATTGAAGGAGTAAAAGTAGATAAGCACTCAACAGGTGGCGTTGGTGATACAACAACACTTGTATTAGGTCCATTAGTAGCCGCTTTAGGTGTACCCGTTGCAAAAATGTCTGGACGTGGTCTAGGACATACTGGTGGTACAATCGATAAATTAGAAGCAGTTCCAGGATTCCATGTTGAAATCGAAAATGATGAATTTATGCGTCTTGTGAATGAAAACAAAATCGCAGTTATTGGTCAAAGTGGCAACTTAACACCTGCGGATAAAAAATTGTATGCACTTCGCGATGTAACAGCAACAGTAAACTCAATTCCGCTTATTGCAAGCTCAATTATGAGTAAAAAAATTGCTGCTGGTGCAGATGCAATTGTTCTTGATGTAAAAACTGGAGCAGGTGCATTTATGAAAACAGATGAAGATGCAAAACGTTTAGCAGAAGCGATGGTGCGCATTGGTAATAACGTTGGTCGTAATACGATGGCTGTTATTTCTGATATGAGTCAACCACTTGGTGAGGCTATTGGTAACGCACTTGAAGTACAAGAAGCAATTGATACATTACAAGGTAAAGGACCAAAAGATTTAGAAGAGTTATGTTTAACGCTTGGAAGTCAAATGGTATACCTTGCTGGACAAGCTTCATCTTTAGAAGATGCACGTGAGAAATTAATTGAAGTAATGAACAACGGTAAAGCGTTAGAATCATTTAAAACATTCTTATCAGCGCAAGGCGGCGATGCATCTGTTGTTGATGATCCTTCTAAATTACCACAAGCACAGTTTAAAATTGAAGTAGAAGCGAAGGAAGACGGTTATGTATCAGAAATCGTTGCAGATGAAATCGGAACGGCAGCAATGCTTTTAGGAGCAGGACGTGCGACGAAGGAATCTGAAATTGATTTAGCAGTTGGCTTAATGCTTCGTAAAAAAGTAGGGGACAGCGTGAAAAAAGGTGAATCTCTTGTTACCATTTACGCAAACCGTGAAAATGTGGAAGATGTGAAAGCAAAAATTTATGAGAACATGAAGATCTCTAAAGAGCATGTAGATGCACCAACATTAGTGCACGGCATCGTTACTGAATAATAAAGAAAGGCCAGGGAGTATTTCTCCTTGGCTTTTTTTGCTATTTTTTGTTTATAATAATAATGGGTGAAATTATGATTAGAATTTGTGCAATAACAAAAGCAGATGAAGTATTATATGATGTTTCGTTAGAGGAAACAAAGAAAGACCATATTGTATGGTATTGGCTAGATCTATATAAGCCAACGAAAGAAGAGTATACATACATTTTGCAAGATCATTTTAAGTTCCATCCCCTTGCAATTGAAGACTGTATAGAATATGTACAGAGGCCAAAAGTTGATTTTTATGATGGATATAACTTTTTAGTTCTTCATGCATTTGGTGAGGATGGATTAGAGCCACACGAGATCGATTTATTTATAAGTGATCGTTATATTGTTTCTTTCCACTTTTCTCATAACAATGCAATCGAAAGAGTATGGAAAACACTTGGAGAAAAGAAGCGCATTAAAAATAGTCCTTTGCATGTAGCACATACTATTATCGACCAAATTGTAGATGACTATTTTGCACCTGTATATTACATTGAGGATCATTTGAATGCAATTGATGATAATTTAACGGGTGAGACAGCAGGAAGTGTGCTAGAAGAAGTATTTGATATACGTGCAGATTTATCGAAGCTAAGGCGTACAATTATTCCGATGCGTGATTTATTGTATCGTATTTTAAATTCGACTCGTTTTTACGGTATAAGTGATCATGAAATTTACTTTAAAGATATACATGATCATTTGCTTAAACTGACAGAAATGATTGAAGCAAGCCGGGAGTTAACGGCAGATATTCGAGATAGCTATTTTTCATTAAACTCGCATCATATGAATAACATTATGAAAACATTAACTGTATTCTCGACTATTTTCATGCCATTAACATTTATTGCGGGTGTATACGGAATGAACTTTACGCATATGCCTGAGCTTGGTGGACAATATAGTTATTTTATTTGTCTACTGATCATGGCGCTAATTGGCGGTGGTATGATGGCTTGGTTTTATAAAAAAGGATGGTTTAAGTAAAAAAACACCGAGGAAAATTCCTCGGTGTTTTTACTTAACCAATAGCATGTAATACGAACATGGCTAAGAATAAGCATGTAATGATATACATGGACGGTGCGACTTCTTTACGCTTTCCAAGAGCAACTTTTAAGATAGGATAAGCGATAAATCCGAACGCAATGCCATCAGCGATACTATATGTGAGCGGGATCATGACGATAATTAAGAACGCTGGAAATCCTTCTGAAAAATCGTTCAGAGGAATTTGTTGAATGCTTGTAATCATCAGGCCGCCAATAATAATTAAGATTGGTGCAATGGCACTATCAGGAATTAGTTTGACAAACGGAAGTGCGAACAGTGACGCGAAGAATAACAAACCTGTAATGATAGACGTCAGACCTGTCTTTCCGCCTGCAGTAATACCTGCGGCACTCTCTACTGTTGATACGGTAGGGCTTGTGCCAAATAGACCACATGTCATTGCTGAAATTGCATTGGCTTGGTAAGCACGTGGGAATTTACGGTCATCTTCTAATAAACCGTGCAGAAGTCCCATGTTCTCAAAAATAAGCACCATGCTTAAGGAGAATGTTGCAATCCAAAATGGTAAGGAAGAAAGTTTGCCAAATGACATAGCTCCAAACACATCGCCGTAACTCGCGAATGAGAATGAACTATTTCCGATTTGACTTGTATCAACAAGACCAAATAGCCATGCAATACCAGTTCCTATTGCAATCGTCCATAAAAAGTTTCCACGTACGTTACGAATAAATAATACAAGTGCAACGATAAGAGTAAGTAGTGTCGCAAGAACGACAGGGTTACTTAATTTACCCATTGCAACAGCCGTATTTGGATTCGAAACGACTAAACCACCTTTTTGCAATCCGATAAATGCTAAAAATAATCCGATACCGACAGTAATAGCTTCCTTTAATGACTTTGGAATCGATACTGAAAGCACGCGAGCGATTGGTGTAAACGCAGCAATTGCAAAAATAATACCAGAGATGAAGACAGCTGCTAATGCTTCCTGCCAAGATAATCCGAGCGTATGCACAGCAGTGTACGTGAAGAATGCATTTACACCCATACCAGGGACAAGAATAGCAGGTGCATTTGCCCAAAATGCCATGAGTAGACATCCGACAAATGAACTGAAAACAGTTGCTAAAATTCCAGCTTCAAGAGGAATGCCAGCATCGGATAAAATGGATGCATTTACAATCATAATATATACGATCGTGAAAAATGACGTAACTCCAGCTAAAACTTCTTGTTTTGGTGATGTTTCGTGTAAACCTAATTTAAATGTTCTTTCAAGTATTCCTTTCATGTTAAACCTTCTTTTTCATATCCCTCTCCCACCCGTGATATCTCTTTCGTAAGAGCTCACCGTCCTTTATTATATCAGAACATCATGTTTTTACAACAAGGAAAATGATAACGTTTACTTATAAATAAGATTATTTATAAATACGTAAAAATCGCTCGTATTGTTGAAATGATTTCTAATTCTCCCGATTGAATGGGAGGAGCTGCTTGTGCGTGTAAAGTAGCAAAGGACGCAACTTCTCGTGGTAATTGAGCAGATTCTTCAACGAATGAGAGTGGAACAGGATTAATGTTTAAATTGTATGTACTCGCAATAGCACGAGCTTTTTCTACCGCTTGTTGCAGAGCTTGAATGAGAGCTTGCTCGTAATATTTATTTGGATGAGATATTCGAAAACGTAAACCTTTTGCTAAGTTTGCTCCATTTGAAACGGCTATATCATATACTTCCCCTGCTTTTTGTACATTTAAAACGGTAATTTCATACAAATGTTCCACGCGGTATCCTTGTAGTAATGCTTTATCATTTACGTATTCGTACTGAGGCGTAATCGTATATGAAATGGTTTCTATATCTTTATCAGCAATACCAAGCTGTTTAAGTGCATCCAGCAATTGTTTTGATTGCACTGCATTTTCTTCTTGTGCTTGTTTCACATTTTTACTATCAGTTCGAATACCAATTGTTAATATAACGACATTTGGTTTTGCTTTGACAATGCCTTCACCTTGTACAGTAATAGTCGCTTCTTTACCAGTATTAGCTGGGCGTACGTTGTGTAAATAAGGATTCATTCCACCCTGCATTTTCCATCACCATCCTTTTTATATGTATATGTGTGAACAAAAAAGAAATTTATATGAAAAAAGTTACATAAATGAGAATGTTGAGGAAAGAAAGCATATACAACATGGGTATTTATAGATTATAATATGTGTAAATATGATAAAAAAGGGACGAGGCTAGTGAACGAAAAAAGAGAAACACTGATTTTAGAGTTATCCGGATCATTTCGAAAGATGATACGTTTATTACAAAATGATATTAATACACGTTTTGCAGAACATATGCCATACAATGAATTTTCTGTATTACGCGCGTTATTTTTAAAAAGTCCACAGATGGCTTCGCAAATTGCGAGTGAAGTAAACGTAACCTCCAGTCATATTACAGCTGTTACTGATCGTCTCGTAAGAAAAGGCTTTGTAGAAAGAAAGCGTTCGAATTCAGACCGTCGTATCGTGTACTTAGAAATTACAGAACACGGAAGAGAAGTAACTGAAAAACTTGAAGCTGTGCGTAAAGAATATTATAAAGATAAATTTAAAGGTTGGAGCGACCAAGAAATCGAAATGGTGTTAGAGCTATTTGGCCGCGTATTATAATAAATGAGGATAGGAAGCTAAAGCTTTCCTATCCTTTTTCTTTTGAATAAAAACATTTTGAAACTCCAATACTTTAATTAAAAAGAATCGGAGTGGAAAATTATGAAACGTATCTGTACGCTTTTCATTATGATGGGAAGCTTTTTCGGCTTTCATCAATTCGTAGATGCGGCTACGCCCCTTCAAGTCGTTCAAAAAGAATTACAACATATTTCAAATAAGCAACCTGTTTTATATTCAAAACTATGGATTCGTTCAATGCAGAATGCTATTTTATTTCATCATAGTGATAACATTCGGCACGAAGATACGATCAGTAACATAAAGAAGTCTTCTCTTGTAAAAGTAAAACAGCTTCCACTTCAGAAAGCATCACAATACATTCCAAGATTATCACAATATATTTCTAAGTTTGAAGCAAGGAATGTGCAAGTGTATTATGTAGCAGCTCGTTATGAAGTGAAAAAAGAAAATCCGTATCAGTTAAATGGAATGAATTATTTTATGCAAGTATTTATTCAACGAGGGGGAGAATGGAGAATTGCTGAAAGTATAGTTGCTCCGACAGATCAAATTGTCGCAAATGGTGACGGGTTTGGAATGAAGCAAGAAAAAGAGTATGGGAAAAGAAGAGAGAATGTGAAATAACCTCCTCATGAAGAGGAGGTTATTTTATTTAAAATTCCAAGAGACTTTCCATTTTAATATTTTAGGTAGGAGGAAATACGTAATGAAACTAGTCACTAAAAATCCGATGTAAAAGCTAGACAATGACTGCTCATGACTTAGTATTAAACCTCCGATGATTCCACCAAAGAAAATCGCACAAGCTAAAACTACTTTTTGTAGTTTTGGATATAATAAGTAGTTACCATTTCGCTCATTGACTGAACGGGCATATAAATATATACCGAGTGGTAATAAAATAAGGATATGTGCAATAGGTCCAATCAATGTTTTGACCGGTGGAATCTTTGTAAAGTTTGGCTCGTTATGACGCACTCCATTTTGATCAGTATAAGCGCTTTGTGGATCATAATTAAAGTAAATATTAAAATCTTCTGCTGGACTAGAAATACGTATATTTTCCATAACATCATGTATAATGCCATTGTTCTCATGAAAGTCGGCATTCGAGTGAACAGCAATGACGCCTGAAATCAGTGCTGGAAGTAATAATGGAAACATGAATAAAGCGGCAGTGAGAACTCCTTGCGATATAACATTTCCAGCGATTGTTCCTATACATAAGGCAAGTGTATAAATAGCAATTAATACAATTAACATGTATATAAAGTAACTATGAAAGGGGGAGAATACTTGATATTTATTATGAAAAGTCAACTTTTTCATAATAGCAAATAGTCCCCAGTTTAAAACGACAACAGCCGCGATATTACAGATTCCAAACAACCACTTTGTTATATAGAGGTGCGAACGTTTAAAGGGCATAGACCATAACAAGTCGCTAGTGTTATTTTGTCTTTCCCATCCAATTAACGTACAAGCTAGAACGATTAGCAAACTACCTAACAGCATGATAGAATCTAGAAGTGTTAAATCAAAACTGTAATGATATATAGCTTTCCATTTTTTATTCATATTTAGAAAATATTGCTGTTGAATAGAAGTCATATAGTATTTATATGATAAAGTACAGAAGCTGACGAGCCAAAATAACCATATAACATATTTACTTTGTTGATACGTTCTTAGCCACAGTGCTTTTTGAAACATAGGATCTCTCCTTTAAAAAACTTTATAATTTGTTAAGCGTGATAATACAACATAAGTAATGATTCCAGCGAGAAACAAACTGATATAGTAGTTAGGTAAGAAAAAAAATTGATTGATTTTATAGCCACCTAGTAATGCAAAGTAAATGGTTGTTCCCCATATCCATATTTTTAAATGTTTTTGGAAAATAAATATCTTTTGACTATTTTCATTTGGTGACCACATATATAAATATGTTCCAAGTAGTAAATAAAATATCGTATAGAAAATAGGGATTAACATCGATTTAGCCGAATAATATTGATGAGATGCTGGATCTCTTAAAGTAGTTGAATCGTTGTCCTGCTTTCGGTATTCTGGATCATAATTATAATCAATAGAAAAACGATATATTGGTGCAACTATATTTGTTTTTTGATTGAATTCATAAAGTTGTTGATCTAATTTATTACTTTTAGTATTGGTAGCATCTAAATGGTTTAGCGTAAAAGTGTACATTAGCGGAATAAATGTAAGTCCCATTAGTAGCCACGGAATACAAAAAACAACTTGGGAAACAATGCTTCCAGTAAAAGTACCGATACATAAAGCGGCTGTATAGACTGCGACATAAGAAACAATCGCATAAAGAAAGTATCGATGAAATGGACTAAAAGATTGATAATCAAAATGAATCGTTGTTTTATAAATAACATACATAAGGATCCAATTGATAAGTAACGAGACTAAAATATAAAATGAACCAAAAGCCCATTTAGATAAGAAAACATCTTTTCTTTTAAACGGCATCGTCATAAGTAGTGTATTAGATTGGCTGCTACGTTCCCATCCTATCAATAAGCAGGCTAAAGCAATGATAAGAACAGTTAACCAAAAACTATTACCTTCTCCTGAAGAAAAGGTATAAAAATAATAATACTGTTTCCCTTTTTCTTGTAATTCGTAATATTTATCGAGTTCCATCTGAGCACTTCTATAGTAGCCAAAAGGTAACAAGTAAAGCGAACTAAAGAAGAATAACAACACAGCATATTTCCCGCGCTTCCAATTCCACATCCACAACGCCTTATGAAACATACCCATCCTCCTCCAGTGTCGTAACGAAGACATCTTCAAGTGACATTGTTAATTCTTCAATAAGTATAGGTTGCTCTTTATAAAACTTCTCCAGTGTTGTAGCCACATTTCCTTCGATTAAGATTGTATATACTTTTCCTGTTTGATTTAATATTTTAATATTGCTCAAGTTTTCTAGTTTTTGAGGTAGTGAACGTTCATAAGCAACTTGTATTTTAGCAAATCGTGATTTTGCATCGTCTAGTGATGTAATAGACGAGATAGTATGGCCTTTTAATATAATAATTGTATCTGCAATTTGTTCCACCTCATCTAAATGGTGAGTTGAGATGAAAATGGTAATCTCTTTTTCTGCAACTTCTCCAACGAGAAACTGTAAAATTTGCCTTTTCACGATAGGATCAAGTCCATTTGTCGGTTCATCTAAAATGATATATTCTGCTTTTGTAGAAACAGCTAAAATGATGGCAAGCAGTGCTTTCATTCCTTTTGAATAACTACGAATTCGTTTGTTTGGTAAGTTAAAACGTTCCAACAGTTCATAGAAATATGCTTCATCAAATGCGGTATAAACTTCTTTATAAAACTTTACAATTTCTTTTACCGTATAGCCGTTCAGTATGTTAGTAGAATCCGGAACATATACAATTTTTTGCTTTATTTCAGGACACTGGTGAATGTTTGTATCTTCGTATGTAACAGTCCCTGCATCAGGGGCTAAAATGCCGACCATCGTTCGTAATAAAGTTGTTTTCCCCGCGCCGTTTCTTCCGAGTAATCCGATGATACTTCCTCTTTGTAGTGTGAAAGAAACATTGTCTAAAATTGTTTGATTATCAATTGTCTTCTTCAAGTTTGTCACTTTCAGCATCCACATTTCCTCCAATCTCTTTGTAATATGAATCTATCCAATCATGAATTTTATCTTTCGTAACACCAAGATAAGAGGCTTCTAATAGTAATTGATGAAATTGCTTTTCAACCATAGCGATTTTCCTTTCGTCTAATGTTGGGGTAATCGATTGGGATACAAATGTTCCTTTTCCTCGTAATGTTTCAATAATCCCTTGTCGTTCTAATTCTTGATACGCTTTACTCACTGTATTTGGATTTATAACGAGTAAAGAAGCGAGTTCGCGTACAGAAGGTAGTTTGTCACTTGGAGCTAACATGTTTTTCAATACGAGTTCTTTTATATTTTGAACAATTTGTTCCCATATCGGAGTGTTGCTTCTTGGATCAAGTTGAATATGCAAGAGCAATGTCTCCTTTCTGACTTGTATTAAGTGTACTACTGTATGTAATACACTTAATACAATATAGTTGA
The DNA here is from genome assembly GCF_056725905.1 of Bacillus sp. BC05(2025). Classification (NCBI taxonomy): domain Bacteria; kingdom Bacillati; phylum Bacillota; class Bacilli; order Caryophanales; family Bacillaceae; genus Bacillus; species Bacillus sp. BC05(2025). Next base: position 310,566 of record NZ_JBWYRA010000003.1, read on the forward strand.
CGAATGTATTTGTCAACTGAAAATAGTAGAAAAATATGGTATTAAAAAATAGTAAATTGGAAAAAATAGGTCTGATATAGAATGGAGGGTTAGTCATGAAGCGAGTTTTTGGAATACTTGTTTGTTTCATGTTATTGCTTTCTGGTACTTCAGTTAGTTTTGCACAATCTGAAAAGACGAAGCAGGAGAAAACAGAAGAAACAACGCCGAAGTTAGCGGAACAAGCGTCATCAGCAATTGTAATTGAACAAGATACAGGTAAAGTTTTGTTTGATAAAAATCCAAATGAGAAGTTACCACCTGCTAGTATGACGAAGATTATGACAATGCTATTAATTATGGAACAAGTTGAAAAAGGAAAACTAAAACTGACCGATAAAGTGAGAGCAAGTGAGCATGCAGCTTCAATGGGTGGATCACAAATCTTTTTAGAGCCTGGGGAAGAGATGACTGTAAATGAAATGCTAAAAGGTATTGCAATTGCATCTGGAAATGATGCGTCTGTTGCAGTAGCGGAGCATATCGCTGGTTCAGAAGAAGGTTTTGTAAATATGATGAACAAAAAAGCGAAAGATTTAGGACTGAAAAATACTCATTTTCAAAATCCAACAGGTCTTCCGGCTAAAGACCATTATTCCACAGCAAATGATATGGCTATAATGGCGAAAGAATTGATGAAGTACCCACTTATCCGCAAATACACAGGTAAATACGAAGACTATTTACGTGAAGATACGGATAAGAAGTTTTGGCTTGTGAATACGAACAAGTTAGTCCGTTTTTATCCTGGAGTAGATGGTGTGAAAACGGGCTTTACGACAGAAGCAAAATATTGTTTAACAGCATCGGCTGAAAAGAATGGGATGCGTATTATTTCAGTTGTTATGGGAGCACCTACATCGAAAGAACGGAACAATCAAGTAACGAAGCTTCTTGACTACGCATTTGGTCAATATATGACAAAAAAATTGTATACACGAGGCGAAAAAATTAAGACTGTCCAAGTAGGAAAAGGGAAAAAAGAAAAAGTAGATTTAGTTGCATCAGACAATGTGTCTCTTCTTATGAAAAAGGGCGAAAATATGGACAAAGTAAAGCAAGAAGTAATTGCTGAAAAGAAAGTGAAAGCGCCGATTAAAAAGGGCGATGCACTTGGTACACTTGTTATTAAAAAAGATAAAGACGTTTTACTAAAACAAACAATTGTAGCGAAAGAAGATGTTGCTGCAGCGAGCTGGTGGGAGTTATTTAAAAGAAGTTTTGGGATGTTTTCAACATCAAAATAGCGGCAAACATTTTGCCGCTTTTCTATTCGTATGTAAGTAAATAATTGCTGAATGGTTTCACTTTATGGCGAAATAGTTCTTCTTTTGTCAGTAGGAAGGATTCTTGTGTTGTATCACGAAAATCTTTATGTATGTAAATGAGTAAAGTTTGAGCATAAGGAGGAAATCGTGTGAGTCTTTCCATGCAATTAGAAGTAAAACGTGACGTCCTATGTGTGAGATTAGCGGGTGAATTAGATCATCATACTGCTGAAGAGTTGCGAACGAAAGTAACAGATATGATTGAGACACGTGGTGTTCATCATATTGTTTTGAGCCTAGAGAATTTATCCTTTATGGATAGTTCTGGTTTAGGTGTTATATTAGGCCGATATAAGCATGTAAAGGGATTAGGTGGAGAAATGGTTGTTTGTGCAATTTCACCGCCTGTTAAACGTTTATTTGAAATGTCGGGCTTATTTAAAATTGTTCGTTTAGAAGAAAGTGAAGCGCATGCGCTCGCGACGTTGGGGGTGGCATAAATGAGAAATGAAATGAACCTTCAATTTTCAGCATTAAGTCAAAATGAATCGTTCGCTCGCGTTACAGTAGCTGCTTTCATTGCGCAATTAGACCCAACGATGGAAGAACTTACGGAGATTAAAACAGTTGTGTCAGAAGCAGTTACAAATGCAATTATTCATGGGTACGAAGGAAATGCAGAAGGTGTTGTTTATATTTCTGTAATTTTGGAAGAAGCAATGGTGAAACTCACGATTCGAGATGAAGGGATTGGCATCTTTGATTTAGATGAAGCAAGGCAACCCCTTTTTACAACTAAACCTGAATTAGAGCGTTCCGGAATGGGATTTACTATCATGGAAAATTTTATGGATGAAGTAGAAGTTATTTCAAACGAATCTTTCGGGACAACAATCCATTTGACAAAATACTTATCAAATAGTAACGCTCTATGCAATTAAGGAGAATAGCCTATGGACATAGAGGTCAAAAATGAGAAGAAGAAACCTCAGTTAAAGGACCACGAGCTAAAAGCGTTAATTCAACAAAGTCAAGATGGAGATCAACAAGCGAGAGATACAATCGTTCAAAGTAATATGCGTCTCGTATGGTCGGTTGTGCAGCGTTTTCTTAATCGAGGATACGAACCGGACGATTTATTTCAAATTGGATGTATTGGGCTCTTAAAATCGGTAGATAAATTTGATTTATCTTTCGACGTGAAATTTTCAACATATGCAGTTCCAATGATTATTGGGGAAATACAGCGGTTTTTACGTGACGATGGATCGGTGAAAGTAAGTAGATCTTTAAAAGAAACAGGAAATAAAATTCGAAAGATGAGAGACGAGCTTTCGAAAGAATTCGGAAGGGCCCCAACGATTAATGAAGTAGCCGAAGCGTTAGAACTAACGCCAGAGGAAGTGGTTCTGGCGCAAGAAGCGAGTCGAGCTCCTTCATCCATACATGAAACGGTGTATGAAAACGACGGGGATCCGATTACTATTTTAGATCAAATTGCAGATCAATCTGAAACGAAATGGTTTGATAAAATTGCTTTAAAAGAAGCAATTAGAGAATTAGATGAGCGAGAACGTTTAATTGTGTATTTACGCTACTATAAAGATCAAACCCAATCAGAAGTAGCAGAACGTATAGGCATTTCGCAAGTGCAAGTTTCAAGACTTGAAAAGAAAATATTAAAACAGATGAAAGATCGAATAGATGAATAGCTATTCGATCTTTTTTTATGTCTTTAATAGGAGGAGATTGTAAACTTTCGTAAAAATTAACAGAATTTATTGATAATTTAGTAAATTTAAAATATAATCCAAGTATGAACTTGTCACAAAGGGGGAAGGAAATATGGAAACGAGGCAACAATGGGGAACGAGGGCTGGATTTATTTTCGCAGCGGTCGGCTCTGCCGTTGGATTAGGAAACATATGGCGTTTTCCTTATACAGCGTATGAAAATGGGGGAGGCGCGTTCTTTTTACCGTACTTATTCGCATTATTAACGACTGGTATTTCATTATTGGCGTTTGAATTTGCTCTTGGGCATCGTCATCGTGGTTCCGCGCCACTTACGTTCTTCCGTATTAGTCCGCGTGCTGAATTCATCGGATGGTGGCAAATGTGTGTAACGTTTATCGTTTCAACATATTATGCAGTAATTATTGCTTGGTCTATTTCGTATACGTATTTTTCAATTACTGGAGCGTGGGGGAAAGACACGCAAACATTTTTATTTAAAGAGTATTTGCATGTTGCTGATAAGCCGGGGCAGTTTGGAGGGCTCGTACCGGAAGTATTAATTCCGTTAGCTCTCGTTTGGATTATTGTACTCGGTGTAGCATTTAAAGGAGTTAAAAAAGGAATTGAAGTGGTTAACCGCATTTTCATTCCTTTACTAGTTGTTATGTTCCTTATTATCGTAGTTCGTGCAGTGACGATGGAAGGTGCAATGCAAGGATTAGATGCATTCTTTAAACCAGATTGGAGTCGTATTTTTGATGGGAAAGTATGGCTTGCTGCTTATGGTCAAATTTTCTTTAGTTTATCTTTAGCATTTGGAATTATGATTACGTATTCTAGTTATTTACCAAAAAATTCGGATACAACAAATAACGCTTTTATTACTGGTTTTGCAAACTCAGGTTTTGAATTATTAGCAGGGATTGGGGTCTTTGCAGCTCTTGGATTTATGGCAAACAATATGGGAGTACCGGTTGATAAAGTAGCAAGTGCTGGTGTAGGGCTTGCGTTCGTAGTATTCCCGCAAATTATTAATGAATTACCGATGTCACCGTTATTTGGCGTATTATTTTTCTTATCATTAACGGTTGCAGGGATTACATCTCTCATTTCACTTGCGGAAGTATGTTTTGCTGCCGTATCTGAAAAGTTTAGCTTAAGCCGCCAAAAAACAATTGGAATTATGGGGACGCTTCTCGTGCTAGTTTCTCTTGTTTTTGCAACACGTGGCGGGCTTATGTTCCTAGATGTTGTTGATTATTTCGCTAATAACTTCGGGTTAATTACAATTGCATTAGCGGAAGTAGTTACAATAGGGCTCATTTTACGCCGTTTACCAGTTTATCAAAATCACGCAAACTTCGTATCTGATATTAAGTTGGGCACGTTTTGGAGAGTAAGTTTACTCGTTATTACTCCGCTTATGTTAGGATACATGTTAATTGACGGTACAATCCAAAATATTAAAAAGAACTACGGAGATTATCCAACAGAGTTTGTCGTAACGTATGGTTGGTCAATTGCAGCAGCGTTCCTTATCGTTGCGCTAATCATTAGTCTAAAGAAATGGGATGCACAAATACATTCAGATTCTGCTAAGCTTGAAAAAGAATGGAAAGATCGGGGTGTTTCATAATGAGTGGATCAGCGATTATGATGATGGTTATTGGTATTGTAGTCATTTGGGGAGGACTCGCATTAAGTATTGCAAATTTATTTAAGAAAAAGGCATAAACTAAAAAAACATCTGTACCGAAATGGTACAGATGTTTTTTTATGAAAAAATTGTATTAGAAAAAAATTCAATAACCATACTACAACTACGAGGAAGAGTGAAGAGGTGAATGAAAATTGGAACAAACAATTTATATTAAAATGCGTAATCGATTAAAAGTTTCTCCTACATATGAAGTAAAGCTGAGTGATGTTGCTCAACTTGCAGGAGATGCTCTTGTAGTTCAGTCGTTACAGGATGAGATAGTTTACAAAATAACAGCGCATGATAAGACGCACGTTGTAATTGATGTGATGAAAATAATTGAAATTATTCAAAGGAAAGCAGCCGATATACAAATTAATTTACTCGGTTCTGGACAAACTCTTGTTGAAATTATATATGAAAAAAAGAAAGTACATCCGATTTTCTTCGGACTTGTATGGTTGTTACTTTTCATTGGAGCCGCTCTTGCGATCATTTATTTTCATGAAGATGTAAGTATGCAACAAGTACACCAACGTTTATATTACATGATTACGGGAGAATTTAAGGCGCAACCACTTTTATTTCAAATTCCATATTCGTTAGGTCTTGGGTTAGGTATGGTCTTATTTTTTAATCATGTATTTCAAAAGCGAATTAATGAAGAGCCGAGTCCGTTAGAAGTGGAGATGTTCCAATACCAGCAATCACTTGACCAATATGTAATTGTTCATGAAAACAAGGACAATATGAAACAACTTGCCGATGATTGAGTCTGGATTTGTTGTTCTAATTGGTTTAGCGGGAGGAATTGCAGTAGGTAGCGGATATGTCGCATTTTTAGCTGTACTTGGTATAATCCCTCGGCTAGCTCAATTAACGAGAAGTGGAAAGCACATTCAATATTTTGAGTGGGCAGTTATTGCAGGTACGTTAACAGGGGCTTGGTGTAGTTTGAAAAACATTACATTTCAAACATCGCAATATTGGCTTGTTATATTAGGTATATTTTGTGGCACATTTATTGGAATGCTGGCAGCAGCATTAACAGAAGTATTAAATGTTTTACCTATTTTAGCGAAACGAGTAGGAGTAGAGGGGAAGATTGTTGTTTTACTCGTTGCTCTTGTACTTGGGAAAGTAATAGGCTCGTTGTTTCACTGGATTTATTTCGTAAAGTAGGAGGCGATATATAAATGACAGGGCGAAAACTAAAGGATGATTACGTAAATAAAGTGAAGGAGTACCATCCGAAACCAAATTATTTCATAAATTGTGTGAAGGCATTTTTTGTAGGTGGACTCATTTGTACAATCGGGGAAGTATTGATGAAATTTTATATACATTATTTTCATTTCAGTGAACAAGAGGCAGGAAACCCGACGGTTGCAACTCTTGTATTAGTATCGGCGATTTTAACAGGTTGTGGTGTATATGATAAAATCGGTCAATTTGCTGGAGCTGGATCGGCCGTACCTGTTACGGGATTTGCGAATTCTATGGCGAGCGCTGCGCTAGAACATAAGAGTGAAGGCATTGTGCTAGGGATTGCTACAAACATGTTTAAGCTAGCGGGAAGCGTTATCGTTTTTGGGGTCGTTGGGGCATACGTTATTGGGTTAATAAGATATACGTTTAAAATTTTTATGTCTTAAAGGAGGGGCTAATATGAGGTTGACAGGAAAACAAACGTGGGTATTTCAAAATGATATTTATGTGAATGCAACCGGTACTGCTGTTGGTCCAAAAGAAGCTGAAGGCCCTCTTGGAAAGGATTTTGATATTTCATATGATGATTTACATTGCGGAGAGGAAAACTGGGAGCTTGCTGAACGAAGATTAATGTCAGATTCGATTCAACAAGTTTTGGAAAAAGGAAATGTCAAAACATCACAAATTGATTTCTTTTTAGCGGGTGATTTATTAAATCAAACAGTGACAGCAAATTATGTTGCGCGTAAGTGGGAGATTCCCTTTTTAGGGATGTTTAGCGCTTGTGCGACTTCGATGGAGACTTTAGCGGTCGGAGCAGCCTTTATTGACGGTGGATTTGCAAATCGTGTTTTAGCGACGGTAAGTAGTCATAATGCAACGGCTGAAAGACAGTTCCGTTATCCAACCGAGTATGGAGGACAAAAACCAGGAACAGCAAATTCGACTGTTACAGGTGCGGGATCCATATTAATTAGTAAAGAAAAAAGTGCCATTAAGATTACGGCAGCTACGATTGGAAAAGTGCAAGATTTAGGAATTGCGAATCCTTTAGATATGGGGTCGGCGATGGCGCCGGCCGCTGCTCATACAATTCAGCAACATTTTGAAGATTTGAAGAGAAGTGCCAATGATTATGATTTGATTGTTACCGGTGATTTATCAGCTATTGGGACACCAATCGCGAAACAACTGTTGCTAGAAGAAGGTTATGATATTGGGCATATATATAATGATTGCGGATTAATGATTTATGATTCCGGTCAAGAAGAAGTATTTGCCGGAGGTAGTGGTTGTGCTTGTTCAGCTGTTGTCACATATGGTTATTTATTAAGAGAGATGCAAAAAGGGAACTTACAACGAATTTTTGTTGTTGCTACTGGCGCGTTATTAAGTCCGATGATGATGCAGCAGAAAGAAACAATTCCAACGATTGCGCATGGTGTCGTATTTGAGAGAGTGAAGGGAGAGTGAATTGTGGATTTTATATATGCATTTCTTGTAGGAGGCGCTATTTGTGTCATTGGACAAATATTATTAGATTTCGCAAAGTTAACACCAGCCCATTTGATGGCTACCTTTGTAGTCATAGGAGCAGTGTTAGATGGATTCGGATTGTACGATAAGCTTATAAAGTTTGCTGGTGCTGGTGCGACAGTTCCTATTACAAGTTTTGGACATTCCCTATTACACGGAGCAATGCATGCGGCAGAAAAACACGGATATATAGGGATTGGTATAGGTATGTTTAGTTTAACGTCTGCAGGCATTTCTGCAGCGATATTATTTTCGTTTTTTGTAGCAATTATATGTAAACCGAAAGGATAAATCAAATGAGACGAAGGGTTATTTTGGTCACAGATGGAGATGAATATGCAAAGCGAACAATTGAGCTTTTAACGAAGGAATTTGGGGGAAGGTGTATTTCGGCGTCACAAAGTAATCCAACCAAATTGACAGGGAAGAAAGTTGTTGAGCTTATTATGCAAACGCCATATGACCCTGTATTTGTCATGTTTGACGACAGTGGATTTATTGGAGAAGGATCTGGTGAAAAAGCTTTAAAATATGTAGCTACGCATAAACAAATTGATGTACTTGGGATTTTGGCAGTAGCGTCTAATACACATCATTGGGAATGGGCACGCGTAGATGTAAATGTAGATCGGAATGGGAATTTAACGGAATATGGTGTTGATAAATTTGGACTTCCAGATGGTGAAATTGGCAGAATTAGCGGAGATACAATTTATTGTTTAGACGATTTGAATGTGCCTGTTATCGTTGGAATTGGTGATATTGGGAAGATGTGTGGAAACGATGAATGGGAGAGAGGATCACCAATTACGAAAAAAGCAATTCAGTTAATTTTGGAAAGGAGTGGATTCTATGACGAAGCCTAAAAAAATAGATATCCCTATTTCAACTTTCATAAGTGACAATGAAAATTATTTAAAACAAACGGTTGGATTAGGCGTTACATTTGATGTTGGTATTCGTAAATTTCAAATTTTGAATAAAGAAATTGCCGTGTTATTCGTAAATGGACTTTGTGATACAAATTATATCATTCCTATTTTAGAAGAAGCTGTGGATACAAATGAAATTCGGGATGTTGAAGAAGATACAGTAAAGCTCTTAGAGAATCGTTTAATTCATCAGCAAGTAAGTAAAGTGAAAACGATGGATGAGGTAATGGTTCAAGCACTATCAGGGCTTATTATTATATTCGTGGAAGGCGAAACAGAAGCATTTGCGATAGATGTTCGTAGTTATCCAGGGCGAACACCGACAGAGCCAGATACTGAAAAAGTAGTACGCGGTGCGAGGGATGGATTTGTTGAAAATATCGTTGTAAATACGGCATTAATTCGTAGGAGAATTCGAGATCCACGTCTTCGAAATGAAATTATTCGAGTAGGGGATAGATCACAAACGGATATTTGTATTACATATGTACAAGATGTTGCAAATCCAGATTTAGTAAAGATTATAAAACAAGAATTAAATAACATCGATGTCGATGGCATTACGATGGCGGATAAAACAGTGGAAGAATTTGTTGTAAAGCAAAGCTATAACCCATTCCCGCTTATTCGGTATACAGAAAGACCGGATGTAGCGGCAAACCATCTATTGGAAGGGCATGTGCTAGTACTAGTTGATACATCACCGAGTGCTATGATTACGCCAACAACATATTTCCATCATTTACAGCATGCAGAAGAGTTTAGACAAAATCCAGCTGTTGGGACATTTTTACGCTGGGTACGCTTTTTAGGTGTTTTATTCTCCTTGTTTTTACTACCATTTTGGTTAGTGTTTGTATTTGACCCAACTCTTTTACCAGAAAATCTTGCTTTTATTGGACCGACTAAGATGACACATTTACCAATTTTATTACAGGTGATAATGGCAGAGGTCGGACTTGAGTTTTTAAGGATGGCAGCCATTCATACTCCAACGCCGTTATCGTCTGCAGCAGGGTTGATTTCCGCCATATTAATTGGTCAAATAGCAATCGATGTAGGTTTGTTTGTACCAGAAGTTATTTTGTATGTTGCGGTTTCTATGATCGGGGCATATGCAACACCGAGTTATGAATTGGGACTCGGAAATAAGGTTGGAAAATTGTTTGTTATTATTTTGACAGGTCTCTTCCATGAGATGGGATTTGTAATTGGTATGACGATATTGATTTTATTTTTAACGTCTATAAAAAGTTTACAAACACCTTATTTATGGCCGTTTTTACCATTTGATTGGGGCGCATTAACAAAAATTCTACTCCGTCCAACGATGTCTAGTTTAAAAGTACGACCAAGTATCGTAAGACCTCAAAATGTAAAAAGACAAAAATAAACGGGAGTATACACCCGTTTATTTTTTTTAGCGAAAATTTATTGTTTTTTAACAAAAATCAAACATTTTTCATGTAAACTTAGAGTAGATATTGTGTATGGAAGGGGAAGAGGACATGATTAAATTATTTGTAAGTGATTTAGATGACACGCTCGTTTACAATGTGAATCATATGCAAAAAGAAGATGAACGTGCACTTTGTTGGTTAGCTGAAAAAGGGACAAATATTTGTTTTGCCTCTGGCCGTTTTACTCATCGAATTGATGAAGTCGTAAATAGGTTTGCATTCCCATATTACACAACGAGTTTAAATGGAGCGACGATGTTGCTGCCGGATGGAAAAATATTTTATGAATCAAGTTTTGAAGATGGCATTGCCCAGGAAATATATCGATATATTCATAAAAAGGGACTAGCAGATATTGTTTGTGCAAATGAGCAACGGTATACAAAAAGAAAGAATGAACATCATCATAATTTTGAAACGTATATGGGCGTGCATATTGCTGAGATTGAAGCATTAGAAGAGGAATTTGGTAAGACTGTACATCCTGCGAAATTGTTTGTTTTTGGGGAAGAAGAGACAATTGCAGCGTTAGATCAAGAATTACGAGATACATTTCAGAGTGAAGCGGAAGTTTTTATGTCTGGTAAACGTTATGTTGACATTATGCCAAGGGGAGTAAGTAAAGGGAATGCTTTAAGGCGACTAATGGAACATTTGCAAATTGAAGCAAATGAGGTTGCATGCATTGGAGATTCTTTCAATGATATTTCTATGTTTGAAGTAACCCCGCATTCATTTACTTTGCACCATGCTCATCCATATGTGAAGGAGAAGGCAAATCATATTGTTCGTTCAGTTGAAGAAGCTATTATGAAATTACCGTTACTTGTATAAAAAAGAAGCTCGTCAGTGACGAGCTTCTTTTTACTTGAATAACGATTTAACAAAATCAATGATACTTGAGAAGAAATCTTTCACTTTATCTAGGAAACTTTGCCCTTCTTCAGATCCTAAAAAGGCAGAAACGTGTTCTTTTGCTTTATTTAACTGACTGCCAACTTGATTCCAATCGATATTAAGATTTTTCATTTTATCAAATAGCGCAACTAAGTTATCTAACTGTTCATCCGTTAATGTAATACCAAGTTGGTCCGCAATTTTTTTTATTAATGAACGTAAATCTTCAGTCGTTTTTGGTTGCTCTTTGGCAATTTCTTCTTTGATTTTTGCAACAAGTTGAACTGCTTTTTCTTCACCAATTTTATCGCCGAGCTGGGATGTTTGCACCATTTCTTCATTGGCTACTTTTTTTACTTCCTCAGGAATTGCTTTGTTCGATGTTGTCTCATAGGCTTTCATTAAACCGGTTAAAGCAGCAGTTCCTGAAACTTTAAATGGTGCAGTAATTTGAATTTCTGCATCTTTCACACCTGCTGTAATAAGTGCGTTTGTGTACATCGCATCTGTTATTGAATTAATATTTTTTGAACGTACAATAAGGCCAGATCCTGGCTTTGTGTATGTGATCATAGAAGAGGAAATTGCTCTTGTACCAATTTGCGCTTTTGGAACAATCCCTTCTAGAAATTTATGTTCTTCCGCATTAGACACAGTAATGATTGTAGCATCTTTTGGTGCTTTCATTTCTTTTAACAGATCTTGTTTTTGTTGTTCAGACAAGTTTTCTCCTAGTGTAACAATTGATTCTCCCTCGATGATGTCTGCAAACGAAGCTGTTGGCATAATAAATACAGCTACAGCTAATAGCAGAGCTAGTAATTTCGTTTTCACGAAAAATCGCTCCCTTTCTCTTTCTAAAATTTTCGGGCAACACAGTTATTATAGTATATATTTCTTATTTGTCACCTAGCTTTTTCCACATTTCAAAAAAGAAGTATGTAGATTGTCGGATTCTTTTTGTTTCTAGTCATGAATGTGGTAATATAGTGCTGAGATAGTTGAAAGGAGACATATACATATGAAAACTTTAGGATACATATTAATGGAAAATGGTGAAAAAATCGATTTAGAATTTTTCCCAGAAGAGGCACCAAAAACAGTAGAAAACTTTAAAAAACTAGCAGAGCAAGGATTTTATGATGGTGTGACATTCCACCGCGTTATTCCTGGCTTCGTAAGCCAAGGTGGAGATCCAACAGGAACAGGTGCAGGTGGCCCAGGTTACTCTATCCCATGTGAAACTGATGGAAATCCTCATAGACACCTTGTAGGATCACTTTCTATGGCTCATGCTGGCCGTAACACAGGTGGTAGCCAATTCTTTATCGTTCATGAGCCACAACCGCATTTAGATGGTGTACATACTGTATTCGGTAAAGCAACAAGCGGTATTGAAACGGTATTAAACATGCGTCAAGGTGATGTAATGAAAGAAGTTAAAGTTTGGGAAGAATAAGTTAATGAGGAAAGAGAGCTATTGCTCTCTTTTTTGTTTTTTTGATAGGAATGGTATTTTGTTTGCAGTGCATGATACAAGTAATACTGTTATTGTAGTGAAAATATGTCGCTTATGAGAACAAAATTTTACCAAATTACATAGAATACATTAGATTACATGTTTCAATAAATATTTTTTACATTAATGTTGCTAGAATTCATTTGCTCTAAGGTGATGAATTGTGAAGTGATAATGAGCGGTGGATGTGTCTTTTCACTTTTATATAACAGCGTTTCTTCTTTTATCTACTTAGAAAAAATAGTACTGAAACATATATTTGACTTTCTTCTTTTCGCTTTGTATGATTATCAAGTTGCTTTAAGCCCTTCTCACTCTGTTGAAAATATTGTAAAATGAATGTGATATGAAAAGAGAGGTTGAGGGGATTAATAGTTTGTAACTTTTGTAAGAAGGGATAAGGGTTATGTTAATTCGTTTTAAAAAAAGTTATGAAAAGATTGCAATGGGGCTTCTTTCATTTATGCCAACAGAAAAAGATGTGAAAACATTACAATTGACTATGAAAGATTATGAAGCAAAGGATGATTGGCAATTGTATTTGTGGAAACAAAACGAAGATTTTGTTGGGATAATGGGGATTGTAAAAAAAGAAAATCAAGTTTTAGAAATTCAACATTTGAGTGTGAACCCGTCTCACCGTCATATGGGTATTGGGACGAAGATGGTTCAAGAGTTAAAGAGTAAATTTCTTGAGTTTACAATTTGCGGAAATGAGCAAACAGCAAGTTTTTGCAAAAAGTGTAAAGGGCTTGAACAAAATATACATTCGTGAAAGCAGAGATAAGTAGTTTATTATCTCTGCTTTCTTTTTTGTAATTGTTCGTTTCGTTCAGCGATGACTTCTGTTCGATCACGTAATGTGTGCTTATGTATTATAAATTCATTAGAAGTAGCATTCACGTCTTTCCAAGGGAGATTTTGTTTCTGACATAATTCCATGCAGTGCTTTTCTAATGCAGTATCTGATAATGGTAAAAATAATGGTGTAAACCCTACTTCTTTCTGTATAGATTGTAATCTATCCTTAAGTAAAGATAGAAGTTGTGCCTGATTGATTCCTAAATGTAGTAAAGGTTCATTGTTTTTTTCTAAAATCGTTATGGCGCTTTTCATCATCTTCTCTGCGCCATTCCAGTTAGAGCGTCTTTGGTGGTATAAAGAAACTGCAATTTGAATGAGACCGACTAAGTAATTGTCACGATTTCCTCTTGGTTTCGTTTTCCAATATTCTTCTAGTATTTCGTGACATTCAAAATAATCATAATCTCCGTGAAAATGAATTAAAAATTGTATGTATTCGGTAGGATACATTCTCTTCACCCCTGTTTAACGGTTATAAATACAAGTGTATCATAGAAACATGAACAATAAACGACTAGGGAGTTTTCCCTAGTCGTTATTGTTCATATTAGCAGAAGCAAGCTGCCCCTACAATAATTAGTAAAATAAACAATACAACAAGTAATGCGAACCCACCGCTAAAACCGCAATCAACGTGACCCATAGTTTTTTGACCTCCTACATTGTTCTTACTACACTGTTATCATATGAAGTCGTGGGCATGATGACATAGGCATCGGTCTATTTTTAATTAAATTTCTTAAAAAGGTTGGATAGAACATGAGTATGCTCTATACTTATGTTGTTATAGAAAAAATGTGGTGGGATGCTTTGTGCAGTATAATTTTAAAGTAGAGGCTTTTGAAGGGCCTTTAGATTTATTGTTACATTTAATACATCGTTATGAGATTGACATATATAATATTCCTGTAGCGGAAATTACAGAGCAATATTTATCTTATGTTCATACGATGAAAGAATTACAATTAGATGTTGCAAGTGAGTATTTAGTAATGGCTGCAACGTTATTACAAATTAAAAGTAAAATGTTGTTGCCGAAACATGAAGAAGATGTACTTGATAACGGTGATGACTTTATAGATGATCCTCGTCAAGAATTGATGGAGAGGTTAATTGAATATAAGAAATATAAGCAAGTTGCTACTGAGCTAAAAGAAAGAGAACAAGAAAGAGCACAGCTATATACACGTCCGCCAATTGATTTTACATCGTTGCAACAAGAAGAGGAGACGAATTTGCCTCTTGATGTTACGTTATATGATATGCTAGCGGCATTTCAAAAATTAATGCGCCGAAAAAAAGCAAAGAAACCTGTAACAACACGTATTACTCGTCAAGAAATACCAATTGAACAGCGCATGACTGATATTTTAAAGCAGTTAGAAATACAAGGTGGTCGTCAAAGTTTTTATGATTTGTTTGTTGATGATGAACGGGAAATAATGGTTGTAACATTTTTAGCGGTTCTTGAGCTTATGAAGAATCAACAAATCATAATTGAACAAGAACATAATTTTGATGAGATTTTCGTATCAAGCTATACTAAATCAGCATAGAGTTAGTATGGAAAATGAGATAGAAATATGATATCTCATGCTAGGTTTGAATGTATCGTTTGGAACAAGAGAAAAAATATTGAACCGAACGCATTGATTGTGATTCGGTTTTTTGATGTGTATTTTTATGGAGAAAATAGGAGGAAGGAGCTCGTAAAATGGATAGAACAGAACAGAAATCAATCATTGAAGGGCTTTTATTTGTTTCTGGTGATGAAGGGATTTATCCAGAACAAATAGCGAAAGTCCTTGAAATTGAAGGAAACGAAGTAATCGATATTTTAGAAGAAATGCAAAAAGAATGTGAAGGTGCACACCGCGGTTTGCAAATTGTACAGTATGCAAAAGTATATCGTTTTGCTACCAAGAAAGAACATGCGTCTTACTATCAAAAACTAATAGAGATCCCAACAGCTGCTTCACTCTCTCAGGCTGCTCTAGAAACGTTAGCGATTGTTGCATATCGCCAACCGATTACAAGAACTGAAATGGAAGAGATTAGAGGAGTAAAAACTGATAAGGCGTTACAAACGTTAGTATCACACTTACTTATAAAAGAAATGGGAAGAGCAGAAGGGCCAGGGCGTCCTATTTTATATGGAACAACGAAAGAATTTTTGGACACGTTTGGATTAAAAACATTAGATGATTTGCCTCCGCTTTCTGAAGAAAACGAACAAATGAATGAAGCGGATTTATTCTTCGGTTCTTTGCAAGAGATATCGAAATAAAAGCTTAGCATTTTGCTAAGCTTTTTTTGTATATCAATCATATACCGTGCCATACTAATTGAAAAAAGGAGACGAGTTATGAGAGGGATGCGAAGTGTTTTAATATTAGTTTCTGTTTTGTTATGCTTTTCTTTAAATAGTGCATCAGCCAAAAGGTATATGATGTCTATTCATACTGCGTCTCCTTTACATATGCAGCGGCAACATTTTGGTAAAATGAAAGTGAGTTTCTTAAAAGTAGGACAAGGTGATGCAACACTTATTACATTGCCAAATGGACAAACGATGTTAATAGATGGGGGACCTTATGAAGCTGGTGAGGTTATTATCCAAAAATTAATTGAAAAAGGGATTAATCATTTAGATGCTATCGTCAGTACTCATCCTGATATGGATCATATAGGAGGGCTCATTCCGATTGTAGAGCAAATGCCGGTATCACTTATATTAGATAGTGGAAAAACATATAGTTCTCTTACTTATCATACGTATCGAAATAATATAAAGAAAAGGGGAATCCCTTTCATTTCAGTAAAAGAGGGCCAACACATACCGCTAGATCCGCATGTTTCCATACAAGTATTAAACAACGGGAAGTCCAAAGATGAAAATAATGAATCTTCAATTGTATTAAAGATTCGGTATGGTAAGGCAGATTTTTTACTAATGGGTGATGCTGATGTGCGGACGGAAACTGAAATATTAAAGCAATTTGATGTACATGCAGATGTGTTAAAGGTAGGACATCATGGCTCATATACTTCAACAAGTGAAAGGTTTATAAAGAAGGTAGAACCGCAGTTCGCAATTCTTTCTTACGGTAGCAGAAATCCGTATGGACATCCACACCAAAGTGTTGTGAGACGGTTAAAACGACACGGTATAATGATGTATGGAACGAATAAACGTACAGTAGAAATGGAAACAGACGGTGAACATATTACAATAGGCTCTAGTGGATTAATGCCATTACTTAAGTGATTCATACGATAGATGATATTGTTCCTTTTTGGAAAAAATGAATAACATATATTATAATTACGAGAGACGTATTAAGCTTCCTTTTTGTTAAACAAAGAGGAAATTTCATTAGAATGTATAGACAACTACTCGTGCATATATTAAGATGGAATTAGGCGAATAAGGTAATAATAACAAGTAGGTATTTCATGGGAAAGGATCGATGAAAATGAAAACGCAAGTTGTCATCAATGCCAAAATTTATACAGGTCAAGAAGTAGTGGAAAACGGATTTATTCGTTACGCAGAAACAATTAAAGAAATTGGTTTGATGGCTCAATATGTATCACAAGAAAATGAAGCAGTTTTAGATGCGGCAGGGAAGATTGTGATTCCAGGTATGATTGATGTTCATATTCATGGTGGATACGATATTGATGCGATGGATGCAAATAGCGATGGGTTAGTAACTCTAGGTAAAGAAATGTTAAAAGAAGGAGTTACAACTTACTTCCCAACAACAATGACACAAGCTCCAGAAGCAATCGAAGCAGCACTACATGCTGCGAAAGAAGCGAAAGAAAAAGGAGCGCATTTCGAATACATTCACTTAGAAGGACCGTATGTTTCAAAAAAACGTGCAGGTGCACAACCACTTGAACACATTGTTCCTGCGAATATTGAACAATTTAAACAATGGCAGGAAGCGAGCGGGAATTTAATCAAATTAGTAACATATGCACCTGAAGAAGAAGGTGCGTTAGAGTTTGAGCAGTATCTTGCTGAAACTGGTGTTGTTGGCACAATGGGGCATACAGATGCGATTGATGCACAACTAAAAAATAGAAACATTACACATGCAACGCATTTATACAACCAAATGCGTGGATTACATCACCGTGAACCAGGAGTTGTTGGTCATGTGTTATTAAATCCAGATGTAATGGTTGAAGTAATTACAGATGGTATTCACATTCACCCTGATATGGTGAAATTAGCATATAAATTAAAAGGACCGAAAAAAGTAAGTGTTATTACTGACGCAATGCGTGCAAAAGGTCTTGAAGATGGATTATATGAGCTTGGCGGACAGCCCGTACATGTAAAAGATGGTAGTGCCCGATTAGAAGATGGAACGTTAGCTGGTAGTATTCTAAAAATGGATCAAGCATTCCGAAATGTAATTGAATTTACAGGCTGTTCAATCGAAGAAGCAGTACTAATGACATCAGTGAACCAAGCAGAAGAGTTTGGATTAAATAATAAAGGTGCGTTAGCGGTAGGAAAAGATGCAGACTTTGTTGTGATGAATGAAGATTTACATGTATATGATACGGTTCGTTTAGGAATTCATATGAAGGAAGGGAAGTAATGAAATGAATATTCTTGTTGTAAAAACTCCAGAAGAACTAGCAGAAGCAGGTTATAAATTAATTGAAGAAGTTGTAAAAACAAAAGAAAATCCAACATTAGGAATGGCTACAGGAAGCTCTCCATTAGGTATTTATGCAGAAATGCGAAAAAATAAACTTGATACAAGCCGTGTAACCACTGTAAACTTAGATGAGTACGTAAATTTACCACATGAAGATAAAAACAGCTATCATTATTTCATGCAAGAACAGTTGTTTGATCATCTTCCATTTAAACAAACTTATGTACCAAACGGGATGGCAAGTGATTTAGAGGAAGAGTGCAAACGTTATGAGGGCATTCTAGCTGCTAACCCAGTTGACCTACAGATTCTTGGAATCGGTGAAAACGGTCACATCGGATTTAACGAGCCAGGAACACCGTTTAATTCTCCAACAAACATTGTTGAATTAACAGAATCTACACGCCAAGCAAACCTTCGCTTCTTCGAAAAAGAAGAAGATGTGCCAACTCATGCAATTACAATGGGAATTGGAAGCATTATGAAAGCGAAACAAATTCTACTTGTTGCTATGGGTGCTAAAAAGGCAGAAGCTGTTAAAGAATTATTGCAAGGTGATTATAGTGAAGCGTGTCCTGCTACAGTTTTACAACGTCATCCGAATGTAACCGTAATCGCTGATCAAGAAGCTCTATCTTTATGCAGTGAGGCGATTGCTGATGAACATCGACAAGTATTCACCATTTCCGATCTATTATCAGATTCAAGAGTGGGTGAAACAGCTAATTGAGGACGGCGAATGGAAGCCGGGAGATAAAATCCCATCTGAGAATGAACTTTGTGATAAGTTCGAAGTGAGTCGTATGACAATCAGACAGGCGATTAATAATTTAGTGGAACAAGGTTATTTATATCGGAAACGTGGAATCGGTACGTTTGTCCAACTTCCGAAAGTGGAACAAAAGTTGCAAGGAATGACGGGATTCACAGAAGATATGATTTCTCGCGGGATGAACCCGAGTAGTCAATTACTAAGTTTCCGCCTCGTTCCAGCTACTGCGAAAATAGCAGATCGGCTGAGAATACAGGAGGGAGAGTCGGTTTATGAAGTGAGGCGTATTCGCTTAGCTGATGATGAACCGATTGCTTTTGAGACGACATATTTGTCGCCAGCTCTTGTAAAAGATATTAACGAAGAAATATTGCAACAATCTTTATATGAACATTTAGAGAAAAAACTGGGCTTTAAACTTGTTAGCGCTACTCAATCAATTGAAGCTTCAATTGCAACCGATAATGAAGCGGAACATCTGCATATTCCTAAAAAGGCGCCAGTGCTTGTAATGCGTCAATGGTCATATTCAGAAGGTGAAGTACCGTTAGAGTATGTGAAATGTATTTATCGTGGGGATCGTTATAAGTTTATTACAAACATCGCACGTAACAAATAATATATTTCAGTTTGTGAAGTACAGTAAATGTCAAATTGTTTAACATGTAAAGAAAAAATACGACTCATCCTTACAAGGAGTGAGTCGTATTTTTATTATGAGCAATTACGTGGTTAACAGCATCTTTAACTGTATTTACTACATAGTGAGCGTGTTCTTTTACTGCGTCATCAGCTTGAGACATAGCAAAACTGTGAGGAGTTAAAGAAAACATTGGAATATCATTATAAGAATCCCCTATGCAAGCAATTTCTTCTGGTTGTAATTGAAACTCTTTTAATAAAACAGAAATAGCAGAACCTTTACTAATATTAGGTGGCATTACATCTAAACATTGTTCGGCTGAAATGAAGGTACTCACTTTTCCGTGGAATTTTTCAACAATTTTTTTCTGGAGAAGTTGTAAACTTTCCTTTGTTCCGCCGACAGAGATTTTATTTGGGAAAATAGTATCATCAATTTTTTCTAATAGATGCGGTTCTTCAACGGAAGTCATCGTTACTTGTTGTTCAAGTTCATGAATAAACGGTGTTTTTTCTTCAATGTAATAATTATGCTCATCACTTACATAACGAAAATAAGGATCTTCATTTGTCATTGCTAATAAATCAGGTAGAATACTCGAATCGAATGTTGCGGATAATAGTTGCTTGTTTTCGTGCGTATATACGAAAACACCATTTACGCTAATACGATGGAAATTTGTATTTACAGCTTTCATTAAGTCTGCAATTTCATTATCAAGTCGGCCAGAAGCGAAACAAAGAATAACATTTTGCTCAGCGAGACTACGAAGTGCTACAATATCCTGTTCGTCAATTAACCCTCCGTGTTGCATCATTGTACCATCGATATCACTTACAAACATTTTAATCATGTTGTTAACCCCTTTCTATGTACAGTTGCTCTTACATTATACGCATCATCTATATACATGTCTAAAAAATGAATTTTTATGAAATGGTAGATGTTTTACATTGACGACAAAGAAGAATATTCTGTAACATAAAAGCAGGCTATTTAAGGACGAGGGTGGTGTTATATGAGTAATTATCTAGAAATTAAAAAAGTTTTAAATAATAATGTCATCATTGCTAGCCATCCTGAACACGAGGAAGTAGTAGTGATTGGTAAAGGGATTGGCTTTGGAAAAAAAGTAAAAGACGTGTTGGAGCAAGAACAAATTGAAAAAATGTTTGTTTTAAAAAATGAACGTGACCGTGAACAATACAAACTGTTAGTGCCGCATGTGAGTGAAAAATTAATTGAATTAATGAACGATATTATGTTTTATATTCAAGAAAAAGCGAAATCACCATTAAATGAACATATTCATATCGCTTTAACAGATCATATTTCTTTTGCGATTAAGCGATTAAAACAAGGACTTACCATTGATAATCCTTTTTTAGTTGAAACGAAAATGCTCTATCCAGAAGAATATGAAATTGCTGAAGGTGTTGTAGACCTTTTAAATTCTCGTTTGCAAATTACATTGCCAGAAGGAGAAATTGGTTTTATTGCACTTCATATTTATAGTTCACTTACAAATTCAGATTTATCTTCAGTTAATCAAAACTCTCGTCTCATTGCACAGCTTGTATCTTTAATTGAGACAAACTTACAAATTACATTAGACCAAGAAAGTATCCACTATTTACGCCTTATCCGTCATTTACAATATGCGATTGAACGGGTGAAAAAAGGAGAGAAAGTAGAGGAATCACAAAGTTTTGCTGATTTATTGAAGGCAGAATATCCTGTCTGTTATAATTTAGCTTGGAAGCTAGTTAAGGTCATGCAAAAAGAATTACAACTTCCTGTTTATGAAGCAGAGAGCATATATTTAACGATGCATCTGCAGCGCTTAGTAAAGGCAGAGCATGTGTAAAAAGACATATAGTTTTGTCTAAAATGAAAACGTTAAAAAAAATCATTGAATCGCTTACAATAGTTATGTATAATAACTATTGCAAAGTTATACAAATTTCGACAAACACATTAAGGTAAATAAAGAAAACGTTTGCCTTAATTATAGTGAACTTATACGTAAACCTATTTTTGACACGTGTTACTGATTCGATCAGGCATGAGTGGAGAAAAGTAAGGAATGTAAGCTAGAGAAAGGGATATACTACCCTTTGTATAGCTATCGTTCTATCTTTTTTTCCTCATGCCTTTTTGGCGTTTGTCGGAAGGTATCAATATAGATAAGAGAGGAAGGGTTTCCATGTTTAAGAAGATCTTTGGTGTTCTTCAAAAAGTCGGAAAAGCGCTTATGCTTCCAGTAGCGATTTTACCGGCAGCAGGTATTTTACTTGGATTTGGTAATGCATTTCAGAATCCACAGTTAACAAATGTTATTCCTGCTTTAAAAGCCGATTGGTTCGTAATGGTAGCAAAAATTATGGAACAATCTGGTGATATTATTTTCGCTAACCTTGCATTATTATTCGCAGTTGGGGTAGCAATTGGTTTAGCTGGTGGAGATGGAGTAGCTGGTTTAGCAGCATTCGTCGGCTACTTAATTATGAACAAAACGATGAGTGTGTTCTTAGAAGTAGACAAGCTAGTGAAAGTAACAAGTTCTGGAGCAGATCCAGTGAAAATTGGATTTACTGATCCAGCATATGCAAACGTATTAGGAATTCCAACACTACAAACGGGAGTATTTGGTGGTATTATCGTCGGTATAGTGGCGGCATATTGCTATAATAAATACTTCAATATTGAATTACCATCATACTTAGGTTTCTTCGCAGGTAAGCGTTTCGTACCGATCGCAACTGCAACATTCTCTTTAGTAGTAGGTATTATCATGTGCTTCATTTGGCCATACATTCAAGGTGGCTTAAATACGTTCTCACATCAAATGATTGATGCGAATAGAACGTTAGCAGCATTTATATTCGGTTTAATTGAACGTTCATTAATTCCATTTGGATTACATCACATTTTCTATTCACCATTCTGGTTCGAATTCGGTCAGTATACAAATGCAGCTGGCGAATTAATCCGTGGTGACCAAAAAATCTTTATGGCACAGTTAAAAGACGGTGTAGAATTAACAGCAGGTACATTTACAACTGGTAAGTATCCGTTCATGATGTTCGGTCTTCCAGCAGCAGCATTAGCAATGTACCATGAAGCACGTCCAGAAAATAAAAAATTAGCAGCTGGTATTTTAGGTTCTGCTGCATTAACATCATTCTTAACAGGTATTACAGAACCACTTGAATTTTCATTCTTATTCGTAGCACCAGTATTATTCGGAATTCACGCAGTATTCGCTGGTCTATCATTTATGACAATGCAAATTTTAGGTGTTAAAATTGGTATGACATTCTCTGGTGGTTTAATCGACTTCCTACTATTCGGTGTACTACCAGGCCGTACAGCATGGTGGTGGGTAATTGTTGTTGGTCTTGTACTAGCAGTTATTTACTACTTCGGATTCCGCTTTGCAATCCGTAAATGGGATTTAAAAACACCTGGCCGTGAAGTAGCAAATGCGAATGACGGCGCAGGAAAAACAGAAGCTGGTGAACTTCCTCGTGAAGTATTAGTAGCACTTGGTGGTAAAGAAAACATTGCCTCTTTAGACGCTTGTATTACTCGTTTACGTGTTCAAGTTAATGAACAAAAGAATGTAAACAAAGATCGCTTAAAAGAGCTTGGAGCAGCTGGTGTACTTGAAGTTGGAAATAACATTCAAGCTATTTTCGGACCGAAATCTGACACATTAAAATCACAAATTCATGATATTATGTCAGGTCGTACACCTCATGTTGAAAAAGAAGAGCCTGTAAAAGTAGAAGAAGCTCCTCAAAAAGTTGATGAAAATGAAACAATTGTTTCACCAATTGAAGGGAAAATCTTACCGATTACAGAAGTACCTGATCAAGTATTCTCAGGAAAAATGATGGGAGACGGATTTGCAATCGAGCCAACAGAAGGAACAGTAGTTTCTCCAGTTAATGGTGAAATCGTTAACGTATTCCCTACAAAGCATGCGATTGGTATTCAATCTGAAGGCGGAAAAGAAATTTTAATCCACTTCGGTATTGATACAGTAAAATTAAATGGTGAAGGTTTTGAAGCGCTTGTAGCACAAGGCGACAAAGTGAAACAAGGACAACCATTATTAAAAGTAGATCTTGCATTTGTAAAAGAAAATGCACCATCTATCATTACACCAATTGTCTTTACGAATTTACAACAAGGGCAACAAGTTGAATTGAAAAAAGATGGAAATGTTAAAAAGGGCGAAAACGCTATTATTGACATTCAGTAGGAATTTGACGCAAAATGTTTATAATTATAATAGGCGATGTGGTTGACCGAACATCGCCTATTATATACAATAGATGATGTAGTACTCACGTCTATACAACTAAAAAAAACTGTAATTTAAAGGAGATAAATTATCATGGAAAAAATCTTTAAAGTAACTAGCGACTCAGGAATTCATGCTCGTCCAGCAACTCTACTTGTAAACACTGCAAGCAAATTTGGTTCTGACATTAACTTAGAGTATAACGGAAAAAACGTTAACTTAAAATCAATCATGGGCGTTATGTCTTTAGGCATTCAACAAAACGCAGAAATTAAAATCACTGCAAATGGTGATGATGCAGCTCAAGCACTAGCAGCTATCGAAGAAACTATGAAAAACGAAGGATTAGGAGAATAATGACTCTTAACATTCAAGGGATCGCTGCATCAAGTGGGATTGCTATTGCAAAGGCTTTCAGACTTGAGAATCCTGAATTTAACATCGAAAAGAAATCAATTACAAACGAAGCTGCAGAAATTGCACGCTTAGACGCTGCGCTTGAGAAAGCAAAAACTGAATTAGAAGCTATTAAGGACCACGCTTTTGCTGAGCTAGGTGCTGACAAAGCTGCGATCTTTGAAGCACATTTATTAGTGTTAAATGATCCAGAACTAGTAAACCCAGTAAAAGATAAAGTAAATAGCGAAAAAGTAAATGCTGAATTTGCAATGGATGAAGTTGCATCAATGTTTATTTCTATGTTTGAAAACATGGATAACGAATATATGAAAGAACGCGCTGCGGACATTCGTGACGTAACAAAACGCGTTCTTGCACATTTACTAGGCATTAACTTCTCAAATCCAGGTACAATTTCTGAAGAAGTAATCATCATTGCTGAAGATTTAACACCATCTGATACAGCTCAGTTAAACCGTAAGTATGCAAAAGGTTTTACAACTGATATCGGTGGACGTACATCTCACTCTGCAATTATGGCTCGTTCTATGGAAATTCCAGCTGTTGTTGGTACGAAAGTTGTTATGGAGAAAATCCAAAACGGCGATATCGTAATCATCGATGGTTTAGATGGAGAAGTAATTGTAAATCCATCAGAAGAAACTCTTCGCTCGTTTGAAGAAAAGAAAGCGAAATTTGAAGAGCAAAAAGCTGAATGGGCAAAATTAAAAGACCAAGCTACTGTAACAAGTGATGGACATCACGTTGAGCTTGTTGCAAATATCGGAACACCAAATGATGTACAAGGTATTATCGATAATGGCGGAGAAGGCGTTGGTTTATACCGTACAGAATTCTTATACATGGGCCGTGACAATCTTCCAACAGAAGAAGAGCAGTTCGAAGCGTATAAAGCAGTTCTTGAAGGTGTAAAAGAAGGTCAACCTGTTGTTGTTCGTACACTTGACATCGGTGGAGATAAAGAGCTTCCATACTTACATTTACCAAAAGAAATGAACCCATTCTTAGGATACCGTGCAATTCGCTTATGTCTTGATGAGCAAGATGTGTTCCGTACACAACTTCGTGCATTACTTCGTGCTAGCGTATACGGTAACTTAAAAATTATGTTCCCAATGATCGCAACTCTTGATGAGTTCCGTCAAGCAAAAGCAATCTTATTAGAAGAGAAAGCGAAGCTTGAAGAAGCGGGTACAACTGTTTCTGATTCTATTGAAGTTGGTATGATGGTTGAAATCCCAGCTTCAGCAGTATTAGCAGATCAATTCGCAAAAGAAGTTGATTTCTTCTCTATCGGAACAAACGACTTAATTCAATACACAATGGCTGCAGACCGTATGAACGAACAAGTATCTTACTTATACCAACCATATAACCCATCAATTTTACGTCTTGTAAAAATGGTTATCGATGCTGCTCATAAAGAAGGCAAATGGGCTGGTATGTGTGGTGAGATGGCGGGCGATTCACTTGCTATTCCATTATTATTAGGATTAGGTTTAGATGAGTTCAGTATGAGTGCAACATCTATTCTTCCTGCAAGAACACAACTAAGCAAGTTGTCAAAAGCAGAAATGGAAACATTAGCAGAAAAAGCATTAATGATGTCAACTGCTGAAGAAGTTGTTGAACTAGTTAAAAGCATATAAGTAATAAAAAAACCTGAGTCGATTTGAAATCGGTCTCAGGTTTTTTCTATGAGAAAAGTAAATCTTATTTTCTTACTATAGAGGATAAGGAACAGAATTAGATAGCGATAGCAACGATATCAGTTGGGCATACACGTAAAATACCAGTAAAAGTATTTCGGTTTTGATTGTTCTTATCGTCTTTATTGTTATCTTTGTCGTCTTTGTTATTACGAGCTAAAGCAGAGAAAAGAGCAACGCCATTAGCGAAACCTTCAAAAATTACATTGTTGAATGTGCCGTTACCTCTAATGCTTAAAAGAGAAAGCTCTGTTCCAACTGAAATGTTAGCAAGTACGTTACATACAGCTGGTTGTTGTGGTCTAACCTCTCTCTCTTTCTCGCGATGGTCGCGATGGTCGCGATGGTCACACTCTCTTTCACGATGATGACAGTCTCTAAAGTTATCACAGCATCCAAATGATCCAAACATAATCCTCATCACCCCCTTCACACTTATAATCTATGTAAGTTCGGTAGTGAGTGACTGGACAGAGAGTGGAATTTTTTCTAGGTGATTTTCTCATTTTAAAAGACTAGCTGGGTGTTTATTACGGGATGATATTTAAAATAGGATAGATATCACAAAAAAGTGTAAGGACCACCGAAATGAATGAAATAGGTAGCCTTTACACTTTTTTGCTTTTATATAAAACGATAATATATACAGGAAGAGCTAGGAGTAGTGGTACGATGGATCTTGCAGTATGTTTTTCTGATTCTAATTGGAACGCTTCTTCTTTAGGAAATTGTAATACTGAAATGTTTGCAGCATCCCCAATAAAATATAGAAGCAGTACAGTTACTATGTAACATAAAAGTGCAATAAAGCTTCCGTATGAACTCAATGAAAATCCCTCTCTTGTTATCTATTTGTTATTATTGTATCATAATTGTAACAAAAACACACGGTTATATTTCGATGATTTAACAAGATTCGACACGAAACGCCATTTGTGTATATGGAAATAGCATAAAATTTACTGTTTTTTTATGTGTAGATGTCGAATTATACATTGTAATATTACGGATGTGTGACAGAATAAAAAAGAAACGAAGGTAATAAAATTACCTTCGTTTCTTTTTTTATTCGTATGAAAGTGTAGTAAAACCTTCACATTGATTCCAGTTTCACTTTATTATTTTGCCCATTCACTCACTTGCTCTACGCTCATTCGTGGTGCAGGATGGCCTTTCAAAGTTGATTCACCAATTGTAATAAGCATAATTGGTACGTAGCGAGATGAAACGTTGAATTCTTCTGTAAGTGCTTGTGGATTGAAGCCACCAATAGCGCAAGTATCCCAGCCAGTTGCTTTAGCAGTAAGCATAAGTTGCATTGCTGCTAAAGATGCATTTGAAAAGGCTGCATCTCTTGGGAATTGCTCACGAGCATATGCAGACTCAATATTTTTAGCTAAGCGCTCTTTTGCTTCTTCTTTCATAAATCCTTGTTCTACAATCGGACCATAAACTGGTTCAACATTTTTATAAGCTTCTAAATCACCTAAAATAGCGACTACAGCAGAAGCATCAAGAATTTGTTGTTGGTTATAAGCAATTGGATGTAATCGTTTCTGTACATCTTCACCTTGGAATACAAGGAATTTCCAGTGCTGCAAGTTCCAAGCAGAAGGTGCTTGAGCAGCTCCCTTTAAAATCTCGTGTAACTCTGTAGATGAAATTTCTTTCTCTGGGTTGAATGCACGTGTAGATGTGCGTTCATATAGGACATTAAAAAAGTTATCGTTTGTCATTATATATCCTCCAAATTACATATTAAATAATGAAAAAATATATGTAAAATATTCTACTTACATTTTGTAAGTTATCGAATTTAAGAATATAATATCTTTATTTTAATTGTCAAGTTTTAAAGCGGAAGCTAGGGCATTCATACAAACGATACAATTCCTATAATCATACACTAAAAAAGGAATTTATAGAGTGAAAAAGCGAAGATAACATTCTCAATTAGCTTGTTAACATGTATTCCTCACTCATTAAAGTTTTTAGAGAACAGCCTTTTATAAAATGTTTGTGAGGAATTCAGTAGAACAAGATATATGAAGTGAGTGAAGACTAGTGATGAACATACTACATTTTTTATTAGAGAATACGGTTTTCCAAAATGTATTACAAGATCTTCAGTTAAATGTCCTTTATATAGAAAATGGATGTACACATCAACAAACGATAGAAAATATCCATCCAAAATGTATGTTTATAGCAAATAGTTTTGAAGAAGGGGAAGTATTGTTTCAGAGGACTCAACCACATATTGTAATTATGTATGTAACAGATTTTTCTCAAATAAAATATATAAAGAATATGTATAATCGACAGAGTACATTTATTGTCATTTGGGATCAACAAATAACAAGCGAGTTTGCAGAGGTGCTTACGTTAGGAATACGTAATATTGTGATAGCACCTGTGACTCCACAAATGGTGTTAGAGGAAGTGAATAAAAGTTTATATCAGCTTTCTTTAGTGCGACAAGTAAGTTTGCAACAAGAACTTCTTCAAACGATGTTTGATTTTCGCAATGATCTATTATTCATAGTAGAAGACGATGAGATTGTTGATTGTAATACAAATTTCTTAGAGTTTTTCGGATATGAAAATTTGTTTGCCTATCGTGAGCAACATTTAGTATTTGCTGAACATTTTATTAGAGAAAATGGATACTATTCAACAACCCATGATATAACATGGTTAGATGATACACTATCATATGATAGAAGAATTAAGATGTCCAACTATGAAGGAGAAGTGTCAACTTTTTTATTGCGTGCGACACCATTGCCAGAAGATTTATCAAGATTTATTGTGAAGTGTACAGAGATTACAGAATTAGATGAAATCTATCAAGAACAAGAAAGGCTCGCTATGATAGATTCATTAACAGAGATTTATAATCGTTTGAAGTTCCAACAAATACTAGAGTCAGAATGGGACAATGCGATGCGTAATAATGAAAACATAGCACTTATTTTATTTGATATAGATAATTTTAAAGCAGTAAATGACACGTATGGCCATGATTTTGGTGACTTAGCGTTAATTCAGCTTGCAGAGCTTATGAAATCTAAAGTGGAGGAGCAACATGTATTTGCTAGGTGGGGCGGAGAAGAATTTATTATTTTAGTAACGAATACAGTAGAAAAAGAAGCATTTCAGGTTGCGGAATCATTACGCTTTTTCATTGAAACAAAGCAATTCTCAGGAATTTCGAAATTAACAGCGAGTTTTGGAGTTGCATTATATGAAAAAGGGATTACAAGAGAAGAATTAATGCAACGAGCGGATATTGCATTATATGAAGCGAAAAAAAATGGAAAGAATCAAGTATGTGTGTATAGAAAAGAAAAAATGTAATTTTTCGCAACAAATTGTTGCGATTTTTTTTTATTGTTTGATAATAGAATAGGGGGACAATTTTTAGCGAAGGAATGATGGAGGATTAATATGATAAAAAAAGTAATGGTCATGGCTGCACTGTCTGCTATAGTTGGCGGCGGAGTATACTATTTTCTTGTTAACCCCAATATAAAGGAAAACACTGTATTAACAACTAAAGTGAATCCTACTATTGAATCGGAAGTACAAGGGAATATAGAAGAAAAAGAAGAGCAACAAATTGATTATGCTAGCATATCTCAAAAATTAGATCAATATTTAGTCGGAAAGCAATTCAATGGAACAGTTTTGGTAACAGATAAAGAGCATGTTATATTGAATAAAGGGTATGGATATGCTGATGTTCAAAATAAAATAGAAAATACGCCTCACACAAAATATCGTATCGGTTCCATTACGAAAACAGTTGTTGCCACATCTATTTTACAACTGCAGGATCAAGGGAAGCTAAATATTCAAGATAATGTAAATAAATATATTCCTTCATTTCCGGAGAATAAAAATATTACGCTATATCATTTATTAACGCATACCTCTGGTTTACCTGAACACGCAAAAGGCAATGTTAATGCTGCTTCCCGTTTACAATTAATGAATTGGATTGGACGTCAAAATTTAGAATTTCCTGCAGGAACAGGTTGGAGGTATACAGATTATAATTATATGGTGCTTGCTTATATAATAGAACATATATCGAAAAAACCTTTAGGAGATTACATAAAAGAAAACATATTTGTAAAAGCAGATATGCATGAATCTGGTATGGGAAATATGGTACCTGGAGATAAAAATTTTACAAAGGGTTATGTAAAAAAAAATCAAGAGCTTGTACCAGCGCAGAAGTTAGGCATGGATTGGCTATATGGTTGTGGTGAGATGTATACGACAGTTGGAGATATGAAGAAATTAGACGAAGCAATTATAAATGGAAAACTTCTTTCTGAACAAAGTATACAAGCAATGTTTTCACCTTCAGCAGAACGAAAATATGCATTTAGTTTTTACATATATCCGGATTATTTTCATAATCATGGTGTACTATCTGGTTGGAACACTTTCAATAATTTTAATAAAGAAAAAGGCACTTTTGTTATTTTATTTTCAAATGTGAAAAATAGTATGGATGATGACTTTAATAAAGAGTTCCGAAAGATGGTAAGTGATTTATTAGAACAAAGGGGATGAGAAAATGGAACATAAAAATGTATCAATTGGTTTCATCGGTATTGGTGTAATGGGAAAAAGTATGGTGCGTCATTTAATGCAAGACGGTCATACAGTATATGTATATAATAGAACAAAATCGAAAACAGACTCTTTAGTGCAAGATGGTGCAAATTGGTGTGATACACCGAAAGAGTTAGTAAAGCAAGTTGATGTTGTAATGACTATGGTTGGGTATCCACATGATGTAGAAGACGTGTACTTTGGGATAGATGGAATTTTGGAGAATGCAAATGAAGGCACGATAGCAATTGATTTCACGACATCTACACCAACATTGGCAAAACGTATTAATGAAACTGGTAAAAGTAAGAATGTATATACGTTAGATGCACCTGTATCTGGAGGAGACGTTGGTGCGAAAGAAGCAAGACTCGCAATTATGGTCGGTGGAGAGAAAGAAATATATGAAAAATGTGTACCGTTATTTGAAAAACTAGGAACAAATATTCAGTTGCAAGGGCCGGCTGGAAGTGGACAACATACAAAAATGTGCAATCAAATTGCGATTGCTTCTAATATGATTGGAGTATGTGAAGCTGTTGCTTATGCGAAAAAGGCTGGATTAGATCCTGATAAAGTATTAGAGAGTATTTCAACGGGAGCAGCAGGTAGCTGGTCATTAAGTAATTTAGCTCCTCGAATGTTAAAGGGAGATTTTGAACCAGGTTTTTATGTAAAGCATTTTATGAAAGATATGAAGATTGCTTTAGATGAGGCTGAAAAATTGCAATTACCAGTACCAGGTTTAAGTTTGGCGAAGGAATTGTATGAAGAGCTAATAAAAGATGGGGAAGAAAATAGCGGAACACAAGTGTTATACAAAAAATACATAAGGGGGTAAATGAAATGGATCTTCAAAAATTTGATGAGATGATTGATGCTGTGCAACGAGCAACTTGTATACAAATTAATGAAAAACAAAAAGAAGCGTTTAAACAAAAATATGATTTTGAACCGGAATTCGAATATGGAAAAGATGAAAAAGGGCATTACGTCATTCGAACTTCAAAAAAGATGCTAGAAGAAATGGAATTTTATTTGGCATTGAAATATGATCGAGATGGAGTGGACCTTTATATGCAAGCAGAGATCGACGGTATAAGCCACGTATCTGTTAGCTATAGTGAAGATGCTCTGCATTTACAAGAATTATTTCAATTTCTAGAAGAGAATAAATAAAAGTCCTCATGTGAGGACTTTTATTTATTTAGGTATATTAAAACTGATAATTATAAGCTAGAAGCCCGGCGGCAACGTTCAATTGGGAATGGAATCACTTGCGCGGTGTGATTAGGACCAAATTGTTTTGTACGAGCATGGCGTATTATATAAAATGCACAGAGAATTGAAACAGGAATAGCACCGAATAAACCGAAAAATAAAGCGCTTACACAAGATGCGACAAAACCTAAAACACCAACCTCTAACTCTTCCATAATAGCTCCTAAAATAACAGGAAGTGCTCCACATGTAACCCCTAGTATAAGTGCGATAAGTAAACTCATGATTCTCCCCCTCTGTTTGCCATATTCTTTTCCTTCTTAGTTAATTGTAGTATATCATATACAAAACAGAATTTTCAGAAAAAATTCAAAAAAAGTTCAATAAATGTTCAAAAAGTGTTGAAAATTCACTTGAAAAATAGAAGGACTCATATGTTTGAGATAATAAAAAATCAGGCTTATTTCATTTTTTGAAATAAGCCTGTTCCATAGGAGGATGTATATATGTAGAGTGAATAAAAGGTTGGAAAAGGGGGTCCAAGACCTTTTATTCAACTGACTACCTTAATAGATTGGAACCCAGCCTTCAGTTGTAACAAAAATACGAATAGCTACAACTTGACGATCTTCTTGCAAGGTAAAATAATGTCTTGCATTTTCAGGAACAGATATGAGATCGCCTGGCTCAAGTTCAACGTCAAAGAACTTTCCATCTTTTCCTTCAATGGCAAAGATGCCATGACCACTAACAATAAAGCGAACTTCATCATCAGTATGATGGTGTTCTTTTTTGAAATTAATTAATAATTCGTCAAGGTTAGGTGTGCTATTTGAAAGTGAAATTACGTCATGTGCTTTATAACCTCGGCGCGCTGAAACATCAGCGATTTCTTTTGAGAACACAGCTAATATTTCAGCTTTGTTTTCATTTGTTAAAGAATAATTTTCATTTAAATGAGTAGGAAGCTTAGATATGTTCCATTTCTCATATAAAACGCCTTCTTCTTGTAGAAATTTACATACTTCCACTTCATTTTCAATACGAGTATTTACTTCATGAATACGAATTTGCGCCACTAGAAACGCCTCCTTGGATTGATAATAGTTTTATATGAAATTGGAATAAAAACTCATAAGCTTCTAATCTTTTCTTTGCATCAAAGCTATCTCGTCCCCATACGGTAATACCATGGTTACGGATTAATACTGCTCCCGAATCGCCTTGTATATGCTTTCGGAAGTTTTCTCCAAGCGTTGGGATATGGGCATGGTTTTCGATAATAGGAATGTTAATTGTTGCGCCTTCTTCCCAAATATCAAGAGCTTTAATAATTTCTTGATTTTGAAGGGTGACTGCATCACTATATAAATTTGTGATGACATTGTTATCAGTTGTATGAACATGAAGTACGCATCCGGCATTCGTATTGTTATAAATATGTGTATGCAATATTGTTTCTGCTGAAGGACGTAATTCAGTTTCTAATACGGGAACTCCTAGATGATCTACTAATAGAAAATCATCTGGAGTTGTCTTTGTTTTATCTTTACCACTTGCTGTAATGAGAAAAGTGAGCGGTTCATGACTAACCTTTATAGAAATATTACCACTCGTTGCAGGAAACCAATTTCGTGTTGTTAATTCTTTTTTGATCTCGCTTAAGTCATACCATTGACGAAAAAGTTGTTTCATAACTTCACCTCCAACAAATGCTTTAATGCAGCTTGAACATCGTAAAATGTTTCAAAAGGTGTATAGGCGATATGATTCTCTTCACACTTTGTAATAAGGAAGTCACGGGCAAATACTGTATCTGCTTGTTTCGCAGCTTGTAAATCAGTAATGGAATCTCCAATTACAATATGGAAGTCATTCGCATCACCTAATTTACGGATTAAAGATGATTTACATAATCCGCAATGATTTTGACAATGATGATCACAAGGATGAGGCCAATTAACAGTAATGTATTCATTTGAAAAATCTGTTTCATTACAGTAAATTTGCTCTTTTGGAATAAGTCCTTGCAAGAGTGGATAGACGAAGAAATCCATTCCACCTGATATAACATAAAAAGAAATGTTATTTTCATTTACAAATTGTATAAATTCATGAAAACCACTACGGATTTCAGCAGTCTCTTTTAAAAATTGAATGATATCATCGTGTAGATTAGTAGGTATGAATTGAAATAATTGAGAAACACCTTCTTGAATAGATAGCTCTTGCGATAAAATTCTATTCTTTACTTCTTCAGCTTCTGGTGGTGCGAATTTTTCCATAATGGACATAATGTTATCATTATTGGTAATCGTGCCATCGAAATCACAAAATACTTGAATACTCATAATTTCACCTCATGAGAGGGATTTCCCCATATTTGTAGTGCACTATGCAAATTTATATCATCTACTTCATGAAGAGGTATATTTTGCAAAGTAGCATTAATCGCAGTACGGAAGGCTTTACCGCCACCCTGCGCTCCGTTCGGATGTCCGTGTATCCCGCCGCCAGCATTAATAACAACATCTTTACCGAAATCTCGTACAATAAAGGGAACGAAACCAGGGTGAATACCAGCAGACGGAACAGAGAAGCTTTTCTTGAAAAATGCATCGTCTTCAGTTAAATATTTTGAGATAGCAAGGGCTTCTTCTTTTTCTAGCGCAACACTCCCATATGGAGAGGGGAATAATGAAAAGTCAGCGCCAGCATAACGTAATAGCTTTCCGAGTAATAAAGGAGATGAAACTCCATATAGCTTGGATGCTGAGTAAGCACCACTTACAGCAGGGTGTGCCATAATAGGAACTGGGATTTCATCATCTTCTGCAAGTGATTGTAGTACATCTAGTCCGTAAGCAAATACGTTAAATAATAGAATATCAGCTCCAGCTTGCACCGCACGTTTCGCATTTTCTTTTAAATCAAAAGTTCGTCCGGTTAAATTTACGGCATATAACGTTTTATGTCCGTACGTTTCATATACGGATTGTAAAACTTCTTTTCCAGATACAATGCGTTTCGTAAGTGGTGTTAATGTATTCTCAAATAATATTTCATCATCTTTTACAATATCTACACCACCAATTGCTTGATCACGTAATTGCGTTTTTAAATATCCAATATTTCGTCCAATCATCCCTTTAAAAATACTCATTAAAAGAGGACGCTCATACACTTGTAAAAGATTTCGAATACCATCTATGCCGAACTTTGGGCCAGGAAAATGTTTTTTTAACTCGTCTGAAAAAGTTAAGTCAATTAATTTTACTTCGCCATCAAGTGATAGCTTTCCGAATGTAGTTGTTAAAATAGCTGGTAAATCTGGACTGAAGTTTAATAAAGGATATTCAATTTTAATAATTCCGCGTGTTACTTTTTTACGTAAATACGAATTGGTATGTTCTTGTGCAGCTAATTCCTCAACATGAATGACGTTGCCTTTATGTTGTTTTAATTGTTCTTGCAATAAATGTGGCAAATGTGTCCAAGAGCCAATCGTTAAACCGAGTGCAATTTGCTCAGCCTTTTTTTCTAAGTTATGTGAATCATCATGGATTAAATATGTCGCTATAATTCTGCTCATTGTTATAACCTCCTAGTTAAATAAAAAAACCTCTCAGCTAAGGAGAGGTTTTTTTACAACCAGCTCCTTATCTGTCAGCGTAATGCTGCGAGAATTAGCACCGTGTCTACAATTGTAGATCGGTTGCCGGGTTTCGTCGGGCTCGTCCCTCCACCTGCTCTTGATAAGAAGTATTTAGAAATGTTTAAATTTTTAAGATAACTGAATTTTGTCAGATATTTTTCATGTTGTCAATTACTTTTTGAAAAAATTTAATTTATCGATTCGATTAATGGCTTCTCGTAATCTATCTTCTGTATGCAAGAGACCAACGCGGACATACCCTTCACCATGCTCACCAAATCCAACACCAGGAGCAACTGCAACGTGTGCTTTTTCTAGTAAAATATTAGAAAATTGCTCAGAGGTATATCCTTTCGGAACAGGAAGCCATGCAAAAAATGAGCCTGTTGGAATGTCTACATTCCAACCAATTGAGTGACAAGCTGAAATAAGAGCATTTCTGCGAGATTCGTAACGATTTACAAGGTCTATTACGCAAGACTGTGAACTTAATAGTGCTTCGCGAGCAGCGTCTTGAACTGCACCAAAAATACTAACATACATATGATCTTGTAATAAGTTAATCGTTTCAATGACACTTTCATTCCCTACTGCAAAAGCGATACGCCACCCAGCCATATTGAAAGTTTTCGATAGAGTATAAATTTCAATTCCTGTATCTTTGGCACCGTCTGCTTGTAAGAAACTCACGGGTTTTTGACCATCAAATCCAATAGCGCCGTAAGCAAAATCATGAACAACTAATATATTATGTTCATTAGCAAAATGAATGGTTTCTTCAAAGAATGCTTTTGATGCAGTAGCACCAGTAGGATTATTTGGATAGTTTAAAAACATTAATTTTGCTTGTTTCGCAATAGAATCATCAATTTTCGTATAATCTGGTAAAAAATTATTTTCTGCAAGTAGTGGCATTGTTTCAAATGTTGCTTTCGCTAAAGCAACACCTGATAAATAATCTGGATATCCTGGATCGGGAACGAGAATTGTATCACCAGGGTTTGTAAAGCAAACTGGTAATTCTACTAATCCAGCCTTTCCGCCAAACAAAATAGCAACTTCTGTTTTTGGATTTACTACTACATCATATTCACGTTGATAGAATGTTGCCACGGCTTCTTTTAAGCTTTCGTGTCCGCGAAATGGCGGATATTTATGATGAATGGTCTTTTCTGCAGCATCTTGTAAAGCTTTTACGATATGCTGCGGTGTTGGTTGATCCGGATTACCTTGACCTAGATTAATAACATCGTGACCAGCTGCTACAACTTTGTTAACTTTTGCAACAAGTGAAGCGAAAAATTGTGTTGGCAATGATGTTACTATCTCAGAAGGTTGAAATGATTTCATACTTTCCACCTCTTTTGAAAGTTGTTACAATTCTAGTGACAAATGATATAATCTTTCCAGTATTTTGTAAAGAAAAAAATAAGAATGGGGCTGACAAAATGAAAGTCGCATGTATTCAAATGGATATTGTCTTTGGAGATGTAGAAAAAAATATTGAGAATGCTAAAAATAAAATAAGTGAAGCGATGAAAGAAAGACCAGATGTTATTGTTTTACCAGAACTATGGACAACAGGATATGATTTAACGAGACTCTCTGAAATTGCAGATAAGGATGGATTAGAAACGAAAGAAAAGCTGAAAGAATGGTCGAAACAATATGGTGTACATATTGTCGGTGGTTCTATAGCGAAGCAAACAGGGCAAGGTGTTACAAATACAATGTATGTGGTAAGTAATAAAGGAGAACTAGTCAATGAATATAGTAAAGTGCATTTATTTCAGCTTATGGATGAACATAAATATTTAATAGCTGGAAATAGTACGGGTGAATTTAAGTTAGATGATGTAGAGTGCGCTGGGACAATTTGTTATGACATTCGTTTTCCGGAATGGATGCGCGTTCATACTGCTAAAGGTGCAAAAGTTTTATTTGTTGTAGCAGAATGGCCATTAGTTCGTTTAGCACATTGGCGTTTACTATTGCAAGCAAGAGCAGTTGAAAATCAATGTTATGTTGTCGCATGTAATAGGGCAGGAAAGGATCCGAATAATGAGTTTGCCGGTCACTCTTTAATTATCGATCCTTGGGGCGAGGTTGTTGTAGAAGCGGATGAAGAAGAATCCATTTTATTTGGGGAGCTTCATTTTGAGAAAATTAAAGAAGTACGTAAAGGAATTCCAGTTTTTGCAGATCGTCGTCCAGAATTATATAAATAAAATGTTGACAAGTGATTTTTATTCTTGGTATAGTCTTCAACATAAAGTTAAAAATTCAAAAAATTATACAACTCTTATCAAGAGCAGGTGGAGGGATTTGGCCCGATGAAGCCCAGCAACCGACCGTAATACCATTGTGAAATGGGGCGTTTATTTACGCCAAAAGGCACGGTGCTAATTCCAGCAGAAAGTAAAACTTTCTGGCAGATAAGAGGGGAGAAGATAAACTTCAAACCTCTTTCTTAGTGGAAAGAGGTTTTTCTACGTCAGAAAAACCTCTGAATGAAAAAAGGGGGAGAAGACGATGGGATATTATTCATTAACTGAAACGACAGCTATACAATATGCGAAAGAAAATGGTTATTTTGAAAAGAAAGCAAATGTAGTTTGTCATGAAATTGGAGATGGAAATTTAAATTACGTGTTCAAATTAGAGGATGGAGAGAAGTCTATTATAATAAAACAAGCACTGCCATATGCAAAAGTAGTTGGTGAGAGCTGGCCATTGTCTATAAAAAGAGCGACGATTGAAAGTAAGGCACTGCAAATTTTTGCGAAGTATGTGCCGGAATACGTGCCGGTCGTGTACAGTCATGATGAAGAGTTAGCCGTAACAGTCATAGAAGACTTATCAAGACTAACAATTACAAGAAGAGGATTAATAGACGGAGAAGAGTACCCACTACTATCTCAGCATATTGGTCGTTTTTTAGCACATGCTTTATTTTATACCTCAGATTTCGGATTAGAGTCAGAAGAGAAAAGGGTATTAGAAGGTGCATTTGTAAACCCGGACCTTTGCAAAATTACAGAAGATTTAGTGTTTACAGATCCGTTTGGTCATTACGATACGAATGATTATGAGCCGGAATTACAACTAGCGGTTGATGAATTGTGGAGTGATAAAACTTTAAAATTAAAAGTAGCACAATATAAATATAAGTTTTTAACGAGAAAAGAAACACTTATTCATGGTGATTTACATACTGGTAGTATTTTTTCATCACCTTCTGAAACGAAAGTGATTGATCCGGAGTTTGCAACATATGGCCCATTTGGATTTGATCTTGGTCAATTCATTGCAAATCTATTATTAAATGCTCTATCTAGAGAGGAAGAACAGAGAAGTGTGCTATTTTTCCATATTGAGAAAACATGGAGCTATTTCGTAGACACTTTTACGAAGTTATGGATTGGAGAAGGTGTAGAAGCATATACGAAAGAGAAACAATGGTTGCCGATTATTTTGCAAAATATTTTTACGGATGTGGTCGGATTTGCTGGATGTGAGCTTATCCGAAGAACAATTGGCTTAGCACATGTAGCTGATTTAGATGAAATAGCAAATAAAGAAAAGAGAATTCAGGCCAAGAAACAAGCGTTATCCTTAGGTAAAGAACTAATAAAATATGAATCTAAGAACGCCGATATTCAACTGTTCCGAACATTATTTCAACAGACAGTTTCTGGAGGGGTAAAAGCATGAGTACAGTTGTTACTATTCCGAGGTCTGTCAGTTGGAAAGGTGATGCCATTGCAGTATTAAATCAAACAAAGTTGCCGCATAGCACAGAATACAAAACATTAACGACGATTGAAGAGGTATGGAAAAGTATTGTCATGCTAGAAGTAAGAGGAGCACCTGCAATTGGAATTGTAGCTGCATTTGGCTTGGCGCTTGCATCAAAAAAATATACTACTTTACATATTGAAGAATTTCAAAAGAAGTTTAATAGAGATTGTAATTATTTAGGGACGTCACGCCCGACAGCGGTCAATTTATTTTGGGCAATCAATCGTATGAGAGAATCTATTCAAGAAATTACTACAATAAAAGAAGCGCAAAAAATATTAGAAGAAGAAGCGCTTCGTATTCAGCAAGAAGATGAAGCGGTATGCCGGAGTATTGGAGAACATGCATTATCATGCTTTAAAGACGGTGATAACATTTTAACGATTTGTAACGCTGGCAGTATCGCAACTGCTAGATATGGTACTGCATTAGCGCCGTTTTATATTGGGAAAGAAAAAGGTGTACGGTTACATGCGTATGCGTGTGAAACGAGACCGGTTTTACAAGGCGGGCGTTTAACGACTTGGGAATTGAAACAGGCAAATATTGATGTAACACTTATTACAGATAATACGGCAGCTCATGCTATTCAAACGAAGGAAATCAACGCGATTATTGTAGGCGCGGACCGAATTGTCGCAAATGGAGATACGGCAAATAAAATCGGAACAATGAATTTAGCTATATTAGCAAAATATTTCGATATTCCGTTCTATGTTGCAGCTCCGCTATCGACATTTGATATTACGAAACAAACAGGCACTGAAATTGTTATTGAAGAAAGAGACGAAACAGAAGTTACGAAAATTTTTGGGAAACAAGTAACGCCAGTTGGAACTACTGTTTATAATCCAGCATTTGATGTAACGCCAAACGAATTAATTACAGGCATTATTACTGAGCGAGGTATTATACGCGGGGATTATAAACGAGAAATTGCATTATTATTTGAAAGACAAGCTAATACATAATAGCTTGTTTTTTTATGCCCAAATGTTTTCTTTTCTCTTATTTATATAATGAAAGGAGGAGAGAAAGATGGAAGAGTGGATCAGGATGGTAGGTAATGTAGGGTTTCCGATTGTTGTAACATTATATTTACTCCACCGTATTGAAAGTAAATTAGATGGGGTAATTGTTGCCATCGAGAAACTCCCTAAACAATTACTAAAGTAGGAAGATCCCTGGGAGAAAAAATAAAGTTTGCTCACAAAGAGCAAACTTTATTTTTTATTGAGCGGTATAACCACCATCAATAACGACAGCTTGACCAGTTATACCTTTCGCTTTTTCGCTCGCTAAAAATATAGCATAATCCGCGATTTCTTGTACTTGTAATAAGCGCTTTTGTGGTACAAGTGGATAAATGATGTCCTCTAAAACATTTTCAAGAGGTACATTTCGCGTTGTAGCTAAATCTTGTAGTTGATTACGTACGAGAGGGGTATCGACATAACCAGGACAAAGAGCGTTAACGGTAATTCCATGAGTAGCGCCTTCTAAAGCGGCAACTTTTGTTAATCCAATTACGCCATGCTTCGCGCTATTGTAGGCGGATTTCCCTGCAAATCCAACGAGACCATTAATGGATGCGACATTAATAATCCGACCATACTTTTGTTTTTTCATGATCGGGAAGGCATGTTTAATAGCAATAAAAGGAGCGATTTGCATAATTTTAATAAGTAGTTCAAACTTTTCGGTTGGAAAATCTTCAATTGGTGAAACGTGTTGCATGCCTGCATTATTAATTAATATATGTAATGAACCGAAATGATTAACTGTTTGAGAAATTGCAGCTGTAATTTCTTCTTCAGATGTAACATCACATTTTAAACCGATAGCTTGGTAGCCTTCTTTTTGCAATTGTTCAGCAGCTTCTTTTGCACGTTCTTCAAGACGATCGGTAATAACGACTTTTGCACCTTCTTTTGCAAAAGCGTTTCCCATTTCATAACCAATACCACTTGCAGCGCCTGTTAAAAAAACAACTCGATTTGTAACCATGATGAAAAACATCCCTTCTTAATAAAGTTCTCCTATTGCTCTATTTAGAGAGTGGATAATAAAAATCCTGCAAAGATTTGGAAAAATATCGTTAGCTATCTTGTTTTGCAAAATAGTCTCTGCTATACTATTTTGTAAAGCAAGATACTTACGCTTATCTATCTTGTAAAACAAGATAGTAGGAGGATTTGAATTATGTCGACGAGTCAAATGCTGAAAGGGATTTTAGAAGGTTGCTTACTTGCTATTATTTCTGAAGGTGAAATATACGGTTATGAAATGAGTGAAAAGCTGGCGAAGTATGGCTTTACAATGGCGAGTGAAGGAAGTATTTATCCGTTATTAATACGAATGCAAAAGGAAGGGCTAATAACAAGTGTAATGAAGGAATCTCCATCTGGCCCAAAGCGAAAATATTATACATTAACAGAAAAAGGCGAGGAAGCACTCGATGAATTTATGGATCGTTGGGAAGCGATGCAAAGTAGTGTAGAGCGTCTACTTGAAGGGAAGGGAAGAAAAAAATAATGCTATCAAGTGAAGCACGAAAGTTTTTATTAGATATGAGATTATTTTTAACGGCAAAGGGTGTGAAAGAAAGCGATATTGAAAATTTTATAGAAGATGCAGAACTTCATTTAATCGAGGGTGAGAGTGATGGGAAAAGTGTAGAAGATGTTTTCGGAAGCTCATCGAAAGAATATGCAAATGAACTTGTAAAAGTAATGGAAAAGGATAGACAGGAAACGTGGAAGCAAATTGGTTTTACAGTAATGAATATCGTATCGCTTTGGATTATTGCTTCTATTCTAATAGTGAATAACGGATTGTTACAGATGTCACTTATTCAGTGTGTTGGGTACAGTTTTGCATTGATTTTAGTTGTGATAGGTCCTAATTTTCTACTTCGCAAAATGACTTTTGTAACAAGTTTTTCAAAAACGTGGTTTTCTATGTGGTTTTTAGTGATGATAGCGCCAATGTTTTTAATGGGCGTTATTACGGTACTAGATGTGATATATCCTACAAAAATGTTTATATTCACTCAAATGCAAAGTTATATATTAGCTGGTGGGATTTTTATCATTACAGTAGCGATAAATATGTATTTTGATGGATGGTTTAAAAACTTATATTTAATTATTCCACTTTCGATTATGTTACTGTTTAAAACATTTACATCAGAAGATCTCGTGCCAATGTTATTTCAAATTATATGTTTATACGGAAGTTTGTTTATTTTAATCTTCCTTGAAATTATGATGAAGACGAATAGAAGAGAAGCGGTTAAATGAGGGAGGGATTACCATGCAAATTTCTAAAGAAGGTGAAAAGTTTTTAATCGATACGAAAGTATATTTAATAACAAAAGGAATGAAAGAAGAAGATGTGGACGCTTTTTTAGAAGATGCAGAACTTCATTTAATAGAAGGCGAGAAAGAGGGAAAGACGGTAAGTGATATATTCGGTGATTCACAAAAAGAATATGCGGAAGAATTAGCGAAAGAGATGGAGAAGGATAAAGGTCGGAGTATAAAAAGTATTTTAGGGATGATTATTGGTATTGGCGGGTATTGGTTACTTACAAATATTTTATTTGAAAGCCCAAATCATGAATTTACATTAACGAATGTACAATTGATTGGATACCCAATTGTTTTAATGATTACGATTGTAGGAATTATATTTGCTTTTAAGGTGTCATCATTTAAGAGCAAAATAAAAGAATTTAGCATCATTTATGTAGCATCTTTGCTGCCAATTTTATTACTAGTAGTATTAATGTTTATGAATAAATGGTACGGGACGCCTGTATTACAATTGACGACTATGCAAAGTTATATACTAGCTGGGTTTATCTTGTTAGTACTGTTAATTGGGGAAGCGTACATACTTGGATGGATTGGAATATTGGCTGTTATCGTACCACTATTCATTATGTTTGTATTTAAAGGATTGGGAGAGAAAAATCCATACTGGGGAATGTTAGAACCTTTACTTCTGTACGGTAGTTTATATGTGTTAATGCGATGGTCTTTGAAAAATGAGGAGAAAAAGACTGTAAGTTAGTTTTATATTACTAGTGAACGAACCGGATTTTTTATTAAGGGGGGAACAAACATGCAAAGTATATTTCTAGGTATATTGTCTACTATATTTTTAGGTTTAACGATTTTGGGGATATATACTACCTTTTCTAAAAAGGTACATGATGATTATTTCGATACTTTATTAGATGACACATCGGGGTATGTTTTGTTCTTCGGTTTAATAGGAAAAGGGCTGCTTTGGATATGCAAAAAATTATTTCCAAAGAAATATTATATAGGGATTTTTAGAGGTATTACGTTTATGTTTAGTTGCCTATTTTTATTTCTAGCAGCCGGGATTTGGATTGTGGATTGGAATAAGTTGTTTTAAACAGTAACAAGATTGTTACTGTTTTTTTCTTTGCAATAAAGCACTTTGTAAAGAGAGTGCTTTTTGTTCGTTCGTTAATAGGGATTGAATATAGACATTTTCAGGACGAGGTACGATAGGGTACATAAGATTTGTTGGAGAAGGATGGTGCTCTGAGCCAGTTGGGGAATGAGGATCTGCGTGAGTAAGTTTTCCGTGAACACGCCTTGTAAATAAAATATGACCGATTTCGTGAGCGAGCGTATATATATTTTTCATAGGAGCAGCCGAATTTGTTAACACGATATAACCGGTAAGTTGCTGTTGTTTTGCTAAAGAGTAAGCACAGGCAATTACTGCTGTTTCTTTGAAATAATCACTGCCAATGTAACAAATATAAAGGTCGCATTCAGGAGCTTCATTTACACATGTTTGGAAAAAGGATGCTAATTTTTCCTGACTTTGAATAGAATTTTTGTAACTAATTTCGCGATCAGAAAAACGAAAAAGTTCATTTAAAATAATTACTTCTTTAATTTGAAATGTAATCGGGTGCCAAATTGACTCTGCAACTGCTAAATCTTTTGCGATACGATCATTAGAAATATCGGCGCCTGGAGTAATGCAAATACATATATTGACGTATGGATCCATAAGGAACACCTCAACTGAAAAAATTCTTCCTATAATATATGTTGGGAAAAGACCCTATGTATGGATAAACACCTCGTTTATTACAAGACAAAAAAATTTCATAGTTCTATAACGTAGTGTGATCATCTTTTTGATATAGTAAAGAAAAGGGGGAGAATATATGTATACATTAAAAATCGTTTCAGACAGAGAAGCACTGTATCAATTTGCAAGTTACGTAAGAGTTGTGCAAGGGGTGGAAGATGTATATGTAGAGGTGGGAGAGCCTTTATATGAACATCCATTAATGAAATTTTATGTACATATTAAGCTGGAGGAAACATATGAGCAACAAAAAGCGTTACAAGAAATAGCAAGGTTGGTAGAATTAGGGCGTTTTACATACGTTCATTATCGTAATGATGAAATTGAAGAAGCTTTTGAAGCTGTAAAATATGAAAGTTTTAAGAAATAGAAATGAAAAAAAGGAAGCGAAGGCTTCCTTTTTTTTCTTGGAAATTACATCAACAAAAGGAGAAAAATTTTGTTATGATAAGGGAGGGTGAGGAAAGGAGAGTTTACATATTGGGGTATATTGAAGAGTTACGCAAAGTCGTTGGGACAAGGCCACTTATTCTCGTTGGATCAGCAATCATTATATTAAATGATAATCAAGAAGTATTGCTTCAATATCGTTCAGATACATATGATTGGGGTGTACCTGGCGGCGCGATGGAACTAGGAGAAACGACAGAAGAAACTGCTCGTAGAGAATTATTCGAAGAGACGGGGCTACA
This sequence comes from Bacillus sp. BC05(2025), assembly GCF_056725905.1. NCBI lineage: Bacteria > Bacillati > Bacillota > Bacilli > Caryophanales > Bacillaceae > Bacillus > Bacillus sp. BC05(2025). The sequence goes on from NZ_JBWYRA010000003.1 coordinate 355,409, forward strand.
AGCAAAAATTATGCAATTTCTTGGTGTCCTTTCAGGAAAAGAAGTATATTTCCGTTATCCTAATGGGGATGAAATTTTCAATGTCATTCATCTGTATCAGGGGCATCATGTAAGCGGAGAATTGAGGCTTGATCATGAGGGAATAAAGCTTCAATATTTTCCGGTAGACAAGTTACCAAAATTAAATGAAACGACAGAGAAAATTTTACAAAAATTTTTATACGCATTGACAGAATAGAAGGTTAATTCCTTCTATTTTTATTATATTAAATATTTTGATTTTTTAGTATGTTTATAGTATGATAGTTGTAGACATACATCTTATGGAATTTCACCTAAAAACTGACTAGGGTACATAAGAGAGGGGCAAGTGCAAAATGCATAATGTTGTTATTACAGCTGCAGTTCGTTCGCCAATTGGAACTTTTGGGGGAGCGCTAAAAAATGTAACGCCAGTAGAATTAGCTGTTCCTGTACTTCAGGAAGCTGTAAAACGAGGCGGGGTAGAACCACACGAAGTTGATGAAGTGATTTTAGGTCATTGTATTCAAAGGACTGATGAAGCAAATACGGCAAGAACAGCTGCATTAGCGGCAGGATTTCCTGACACAGTTACAGGGTATACAATCCAACGCCAATGTTCTTCAGGTATGCAAGCAATTATGTCGGCCGCAATGCAAATACAATTAGGTGTAAGTGATGTTGTTATTGCAGGTGGAGTAGAAGCAATGAGTTCAAGCCCTTATGCATTGAAACAACACCGCTGGGGACAACGTCTACAGCACGGAGAAATTCGTGATACGGTGTGGGAAGTGTTAGAAGATCCGATTCATCATATTATGATGGGGGAAACAGCGGAAAATTTAGTTGAACAATATGAAATTACAAGAGAGGAACAAGATGAAGTTGCTCTTCGCAGTCATACATTGGCACTGAAGGCAATCGAGTCTGGATACTTTGACGATCAAATTGTTCCTATTACAATAAAAGAACGTAGAAAAGAAGTAGTATTTTCAAAGGATGAACATCCACGTGCTGATATTACAGCAGAAAAATTAGCTGGATTAAAACCAGCTTTCCGTAAAGGCGGTTCAGTAACTGCAGGTAATGCATCTGGCCTGAATGACGGAAGCGCGGTTCTAGTATTAATGAGCGAAGAAAAAGCGAAAGAAAAAGGCTTACAACCGTTAGCTAGAATTGTTGGATATTCAGTAGCTGGAGTAGATCCGAAAATTATGGGTATTGGACCAGCGCCAGCAATTCGTAAAGGATTAGAAAAAGTAGATTGGTCATTAGAAGATGCGGATTTACTGGAAATTAATGAAGCTTTCGCTGCGCAATACTTAGCTGTAGAGAAAGAACTAGGTTTAGATCGTGAAAAAGTGAATGTAAACGGTAGTGGTGTAGGACTTGGGCATCCAATCGGTTGTACAGGAGCTCGTATTACTGTAAGTTTAATTCATGAATTGAAGAGACGCGGGTTAGAAAAAGGAATTGCCTCTCTATGTGTCGGCGGCGGTATTGGGGTAGCATTATTTATAGAAGCACTATAAAAAGAAGCAGCAATCGCTGCTTCTTTTTTTTAAGCATTGAATAAATGATGAAATAATCGATCACGATTTTCAAAGAAAAGTTTCGTCGTTTGGTAATGCTCGGTTTCTTCTAATGTGGATTCGTGGATCCCTTCTTGTGTTAAAGAGTATATAGTGGATTCAGGGTAAGCCATTAAAATAGGAGAATGCGTCGCGATAACAAATTGTGAACCTTGTTCCGCTAGTTCGTGCATTCGAATGAGCATGGAAAGTTGCCTCATTGGTGATAGAGCGGCCTCAGGCTCATCTAAAATGTATAAACCTTGTCCTGAAAAACGATTCATAAATAATGAAAAGAATGATTCACCATGGGATTGTTCGTGAAGTGAAACACCGCCATAAGATTTTATAGCATCTATTTCATCAATATAAGAAGCAACGTTATAAAATGATTCAGCGCGAAGGAAGAAACCATCGCTTGGTGTATTGAAACTTTTTGAAATGCGAAGGTATTCATGTAAAGATGAATGTGAATCGTTTGTGCTAAAGCGGAAATTCTTCGTTCCACCTTCTGCATTAAATCCTAAAGCGATAGCAATTGCTTCGAGTAATGTTGATTTACCCGTTCCATTTTCTCCAATAATGAATGTTACATTTGGGTGGAAAGCAAGTGAGTGTAATGTTCGGATAGCCGGTAAACAGTAAGGATATGCGGAAAAACTAGGGATACTTTCTTTTTTTAATGTGACATTTTTTAAAAAGGGTACGTCAATCAATATATAAACCTCAATTCATAACGGATTTTGATTCTAAAAAAGTAGCAAATACAATTGGTAATGGCACATGAGTCCTTCTTATTTTCTGAATATTTTATGTGGATTATATCATTTAAACTATCATATTCCAATGTGAAAATAAATATTGCATGTAGATTATTCATGTCGTTATGATAGTATGTAATCTATTGTAATTATAAAAAGGAGTTAAAACATGCCGTTTACATTTGCGCATCCAGCAGCAGTCCTTCCTTTTGTGAAAAAGCAGTCCCAATATATTTCAGTAACGGCTCTTATATTAGGGAGTATGGCGTCTGACTTTGAATATTTTTTACACTTTAGACCGCATGGTGTTATTGGTCATACATGGCTTGGGTTCTTGTATTTAAATTTACCACTTGTATTTCTGCTCGCATATATATATCATTACATTTTAAAAAAGCCGTTTATAACACATTTACCTAAACCGTTTGCTGGCTACTATACATATGCAGTAGATGAGAGGTGGGGGCTTCATACATGGAAGGATTTCTTTGTATTTTGCTATTCTGCTTTATTTGGTATGCTCACGCATGTCGTTTGGGATGCGTTTACTCATCATACGGGCTACTTCGTTATGAAGATACCATTTTTACAAAGAGAATTACATAGTATTCCAGTGTATAAATATATGCAACACGGGAGTACATTTGTTGGTTTATTATTACTAGTATACGTACTATGGAAGTATAAAGATGAAACAGGGAAAGATACTATGATAGCTTCAGAAAAAAGGAAGTATTGGATTTCGGCAATCATTGTGGCAGCTCTTATATTTGTCGTTCACGCGTTCGTAGATCCCTATTTTCATATTTTCCAAATAGGAGGTATAATAGTATCTGGACTGACAAGTTCGTTTTGTGGACTTCTCATTGTTTCTATAGTTTACAAAGCAAAGGACTAATTAATATTAATGAATGATAGTGTTAGGAGAAATTATATGATGAAAGCATGGAAAAGTATTTTTGTTTTATGTAGTTTTCTTCTTATGTTAAGTGGTTGCTTCCATCAAGAAGAAAAGAAAGTTGAACCGAAGAAGAAAGAGTCTATTCCTGAAACAAAAGAATATGGCGGGCGTGAGCTGAAAAAAGTAGGACAAAAAGTGAAAGAAACAGGTTGGGGTACTTTTAAGTTAGAACAGATTCATTCTGTGAATCAAACATTTGAAGTAGCGCCAATGAAAATTCACGTACAAGATGTGAAGGTAATCTCTTTATCACAGATGAGTAAAGATGCAAAAGATACATTAAAAGTATATACGGCATTAACTCCTGAAGAAGTAAAGCGTAGATTAGGAGATAAAGTAAGTCAAGAAGATGCAGAGTTATATGCATCGCTAAGTGGAACAGAGATTAGTGATACGATTCGTTACGTTGAAATTACATATAAGGTGGAGAATAGCGGGAATAAAAATATCCAATTTTTCTCTATGAATGATGTTGCAATTAATGATAAGCAACATTTTAAAGTAGCAACTCAAAACTTTTTATATGATGAAGATACGCTCGTTGGTACAAAGAATGTATCTAGAGAAGACTATAAGCCAGGTGAAACAAGAGATGGTAGTATCGGGTTAATACTTGATGATGGAAAAGAAAAGGTAAGGGATATTAAGTTTACAACAGATAATGTAGTCGCAGCAGATACAGAAACGCAAGATGTTGTAACAGAGCCACAAACTTTTAACATCTCACTTTCTGAGTAATTTGTTTTTAAATATATGTAAGAAAAAACAGTCAGCACTGAAAATATTATGCTGACTGTTTTTTCTGTTCTTTTATGTATGAATCTACACTTTGAAAAGGCACCTTAATTTTAAACGCATCTTTTTGTTCATTAAATTGCTTTTCATTATAGGGACCAAACCGTTTATTATGCTTTACGTCAATAATCCAATAATGCTCACTTTTTTTATTTGCAATTGCTGCGTCAGGATTATTCGGATCTGACTTTTCCTCAGTTTGTTTTGCAATAATGTATTTATCATCCCAGGCTATGTCTGTAATTTTTGCGGGAATGTATTGTGTGGCATATACAGCATCTTGCGTGGGGAAAAGTTCAAATGCATTTCCAGAAGTACGTATGAGTTCGTATTCATCGTTAATCGTATATGTTATATGATTTGTATTTCCAGCACAACCGGCTAATAGGAATGCGACGAATAGGATTATCCATTTTTTCAATATGGGAACCTCCTTTACAATGCTGTTGTAACACATTGTACAAGAAAAGTAAGAGAAACGCTAGTTTACAATGTTTTTTAGAAGTGGTACGATGAGACGGGTAAAGAAGGATATGAAGGAGTCGACATAAAAATGAAGGTAAAGATGCATCGTCCAGCGCTTGTAATGAATCGCATAGGTGCTTCCCTAATTGACATGTTTTTAATTTCAGTTATGTATGGTGCAGTAGTAGCTATTATGACTGGAAATTATAGTGCTATTTTTAATCGCTTTAATATTAGTTTTGGCGATTATAGATATGATCTTGCAGTAGTTTTTATATTAATGGCAATATATTTTATTTTGGTACCTTTTATTTGGAACGGTGTAACACTTGGTAAAAAGGTAACAAGAATAAAATTAATTTCATTGAAGAGTGAAAAGTTAACATTACAAACATTAACGATACGGTTTTTTGTATTGTTATTACCAAACATATTACTACTTGGAATTCCAATATTATGTAACGTATATATGATGTTATTCCGCAAAGATAATTGTGGTTTTCAGGATTTAATTACAAAAACGAAAGTGATAAGTCTTGTATAATGAAAAAAGACCTTTTTATATATATAAAGGTCTTTTTTGTTATACAAATACATTTCAAAAGATAGATAATAATATCATTTTCAGTTTTAATAGATTGAAGATTAAGAAAATGTTATAATAATTAAAATAATATCTTTATATAATAAGGGGGAAATTGAAATGACTGGAGGTAGCGTAATATTTTGGGGGATTTTAATTTTTATCGGTTTAGCTTTCGATCAGCGTAATAGTAAGAAAAAAGAAGGAGTAAAAAAGTAACCGCTTACAAATAGATAAGCAACTTTTCTTGCTTGCAGACTAATCTCATAAAGCAGTATACTGAATAACGGTAAGACTTATAGAAGGGGTAATGAAAATGAAGCTTGCAGGAAAAGTTGCTATCGTAACTGGCGGTGGCATCGGTATTGGACGTAATACAGCTCTTTTGTTGGCTAAACAAGGCGCAAAAGTAATTGTGACGGACATTGATCAAGAAAGTGGACAAGCAACAGTGGAGGAAATTACGAATCTAGGCGGAGAAGCACTTTTTGTATCCTATGACATGGAAAAGCAAGGAGATTGGCAACGCGTAATTAGCATTACTTTGAATGCATTCAGTCGCATCGATATGCTTTTTCAAAATGCTGGTTTATATAAAATAGATTCTATTTTTTCATGCCAACAAGAGAACGATTCCAATGTACTTTGTATTAATGACGTATGGATAGAGATAAAACAATTAACGTCATCTTTTATGAAACAGCAAGAAGAAGTGGTGCTCAGTGACTTACCGATTTTCGGTATTATTGGCACGAAAGGACAATCATTTCATACAGTAGAGACCCTCGTATAATAGTGAAAACCGCCCTCAATATATGTGGACGGTTTTTTTGTATGTTATATTGTTGGAAATTATTTTTTAACGAATACGTTGTTCGGTTTGGCTATCAAAGAAATGTGCTTTATTCATATCAAATGCTAGTTTAATTTGGTCACCAGGTGAAAATGTATGTCTTGCATCAACACGTGCTGCAAAATCTTGATCTCCCAGTTTCATATATAAAATAGATTCAGCACCTAACAATTCAGCAACTTCGATTTTTGTTGTAAAAGCAGTAGATTGTGAAGCTTCTAAAAATAATAGTTCATCATGAATGTCTTCAGGACGAATACCTAAAACAATGTCTTTATTTACATAGCCTTGTTCACGTAACATCTTCATTTTGCCTTCAGTTACTTTAATTTTTATTGCATTGTCTATAACGAAATCGGTTTCAGTTAATTTACCACGGAAGAAATTCATCGCTGGAGAGCCGATAAATCCACCAACAAAAATGTTTTCAGGTGTTTCATATACTTCTTTTGGAGTTCCAATTTGTTGAATCTTTCCGTCCTTCATAACAACAAGACGAGAAGCCATTGTCATTGCTTCAGTTTGATCATGTGTTACATAGATTGTTGTCGTTCCAAGGCGATGGTGTAACTTAGAAATTTCTGAGCGCATTGCAACACGTAATTTAGCGTCTAAGTTAGATAAAGGCTCATCCATTAAGAACACTTTCGCGTCTCGAACGATTGCTCTCCCTAATGCAACACGTTGACGTTGCCCACCGGATAAAGCTTTCGGTTTTCTATCTAAATATTGTTCCAGTCCTAAAATTTTTGCTGCATCTTTCACACGACGATCGATTTCATCTTTTGGTATTTTTCTAAGTTTTAATCCAAATGCCATATTATCATACACACTCATATGTGGATATAGAGCATAGTTTTGGAAGACCATTGCGATATCGCGATCTTTTGGAGGGACATCATTCATTAGCTTACCATCAATTGAAAACTCTCCTTTTGAAATATCTTCAAGTCCAGCAACCATTCGTAATGTTGTAGATTTTCCGCATCCAGAAGGACCGACAAATACGATGAACTCTTTATCTTGAATGTGTAAATTGAAGTCTGTTACAGCTGTAACGTTATTATCATATATTTTATAAATGTTTTCTAATTTCAGTTCTGCCATGGTATTTCCCCCTAGAAATAATGATGCAAACGTTTTCTTTGAATTCATTATAAACGAATAGATTCAAAAAATAAACAAAAAAATAAAACGTTTTCATACGTGAGAGAAATATTAGTAATTTTCGTATATTTTCCTAGAAAAGTAAGAATAAAAGTTGTAAGCGCTATTTTAAATTAAGGTAGAATCTGTTATCATTCATTAATGAAAACGTTTGCGCCTTAAAAAAGAGAAAATCGAATTATGAATGAAATGGGGTAGCATAATGGAAAAACAATGGTGGAAAGAAAGTGTAGTATATCAAATTTATCCTCGTAGCTTTATGGATAGTAACGGTGATGGCATTGGGGATCTTCGCGGTATTATTTCAAAGTTAGATTACTTAAAAGAATTAGGGATTGATGTAATTTGGTTATCACCAGTCTATGAATCTCCAAATGACGATAATGGTTATGATATAAGTGATTATTGTAAAATTATGAATGAGTTCGGAACAATGGAAGATTGGGATGAGCTATTACATGAAATGCATGAACGTAATATGAAACTTATGATGGATTTAGTTGTGAATCATACTTCTGATGAACATAATTGGTTTATTGAATCACGTAAATCAAAAGATAATAAATATAGAGATTATTATATATGGCGTCCTGGAAAAGAAGGGAAAGAGCCGAATAACTGGGGAGCAGCTTTTAGTGGATCAGCATGGCAGTATGATGAATTGACAGATGAATATTATTTACATCTGTTTTCTAAAAAACAGCCAGATTTAAATTGGGATAATGAAAAGGTAAGACAAGATGTTTATGAAATGATGAAGTTTTGGTTAGAGAAAGGAATTGATGGCTTCCGTATGGATGTGATTAATTTTATCTCTAAAGAAGAGGGATTACCGACTGTCGAAACAGAAGAAGAGGGATATGTTTCAGGTCATAAGCATTTTATGAACGGCCCAAACATTCATAAATATTTACATGAAATGAATGAAGAAGTATTGTCTCATTATGATATTATGACGGTTGGTGAAATGCCTGGTGTAACAACGGAAGAAGCAAAATTGTATACTGGGGAAGAACGTAAAGAACTGCAGATGGTATTCCAATTTGAACATATGGATTTAGATTCAGGAGAAGGTGGAAAATGGGATGTAAAACCATGTTCACTCCTTACTTTAAAAGATAATTTAACGAAATGGCAAAAAGCATTAGAGCATACGGGATGGAATAGTCTGTATTGGAATAACCATGATCAACCTCGCGTTGTATCTCGTTTTGGTAATGATGAAATGTATCGCATTGAATCTGCGAAAATGTTAGCGACGGTGCTTCATATGATGAAAGGAACACCGTATATTTATCAAGGAGAAGAAATCGGAATGACGAACGTTCGATTTGAATCGATTGATGAATATCGAGATATTGAAACATTAAATATGTATAAGGAAAAAGTTATAGAGCGCGGTGAAGATATAGAGAAAGTGATGCAGTCTATTTATATAAAAGGACGAGATAATGCTAGAACACCGATGCAGTGGGACGATCAGAATCATGCAGGATTCACAACAGGTGAGCCTTGGATTACGGTAAACCCTAATTACAAAGAAATTAATGTGAAACAAGCGATCCAAAATAAAGATTCAATTTTTTATTACTATAAAAAATTAATTGAGTTACGTAAAAATAATGAGATTATTGTGTATGGATCATATAATTTAATATTGGAGAATAATCCATCTATTTTTGCATACGTAAGAACATATGGAGAAGAAAAACTTGTTGTTATTGCAAACTTTACTGCGGAAGAATGTGTGTTTGAATTACCTGAGGACATTAGTTATAGTGAGGCAGAGTTATTCATACACAATTACGACGTAGTGAGTGGATCGATAGAAAACATGACATTACGTCCGTATGAAGCGATGGTATTCAAATTGAAATAAGAAAAAGCCTTATACCACTTCGGTATAAGGCTTTTTTGGTTACCATTTTAATATGGAGAATCCATATGGAGGAAGTGTAACTTGTAACACACTTGCTTCCGCTGAAAATTCTTCGTTTGTATAAATGTTAATGATTTTCTTTCCGGTAACATGGAGAGGGAGTGAAGCTGTAATGTCACTGTTAGTCGGATTTAAAACGAAAAAGATTGTTTCATCTTCATACGTTTTCGTATAAGAAATATAATTATGTTCATCATTTGCTTCAATGAATTGGAAAGTACCATGTCCTCCAAATGCTTTATATTGCTTTCGTAATGAAATTAATGTTTGTACATGTGTAAATAATAGATGATCTTGTTCTTTCGTATCCCAAACCATACATTTGCGACAATCTGGATCCATACCGCCATCCATACCAATTTCGTCTCCGTAATAAATGCAAGGAGAGCCGATGAAAGAAAGGTGGAATACATAAAGTAACTTTAACTTATTTTTATCTCCGTTACAGGTTGTCAATATTCTTGGTGTATCATGGCTATCTAATAAATGAAACGCTGCTTCATTTACATTCATAGAGTAGGAATGTAGAGATTCTGTGATTTGTTTCATAAATTCATTTGCTTTAATGGAATCGTTAGCAAAGTAAGACAGTAGAGCATTTGTAACGGGATAGCTCATTACAGCATCAAATTGATCTCCTTGTAGCCATGGAAGTGCATCATGCCAAATTTCACCTAAAATATATACTTCAGAATTTAATGCTTTTATCTCACTTCGGAATTCTCTCCAAAAGCTATGGTCGACTTCATTTGCTACATCAAGGCGCCAACCGTCTATGTTGAATTCTCTTACCCAATAACGCCCTACTTCAAGTAAGTATTCTTTTACATCTGGGTGTGCTGTATTTAATTTAGGCATATACGGTGTAAACGCGAAAGTATCATAATTTGGAACTGGATCAGTTTTAATTGGGAACTCATGAATATGGAACCACTCTTTATATGCTGATTGCTCACCCTTTTCTAGTACGTCTTGAAATTTATCGAAAAAGTATCCGCTATGATTAAATACGGCATCGAGCATTACTTTTATACCGTGTGTATGACATGCCTGAACGAGTTCTTTGAAAGTTTCTTTTGTGCCAAATTGAGGATCGATTTCCATGTAGTCAATTGTGTCATACTTATGGTTTGAATGTGCTTTGAAAATAGGTGTGAAATATATTCCCGAAATTCCAAGCTTAACAAGATAATCAAGGTTTTGAATAATACCAGCAAAATCTCCCCCGAAGAAATTATTTGGAGTAGGCTCAGCGCTGCCCCAAGGAAGGGTGTTTTCTGGATTTAGTGCACAATCTCCATTAGCGAACCGTTCTGGGAAAATTTGATACCAGACAGTATCTTTAATCCAGGAAGGCGCTTTGAATACATCATGTGCATGAATAAATGGGAAACAGAAAAAGTTACCAACGTCATCATTTGGAATGCTAGAAAAAAATCCTCGCTCTGTATAAATAAGCGTTTCTGTCTCCGTGTTTAATTCGAAACCATAACGTAAGCGCTTAAATTTTGGTTCAATGGAAATGGACCAGAAATCAAACAATGCAGTAGAACCAGTTTTTTTCATCGGTGTACTTGATGTAATCCATTTCCCGTCTTTCCAATCATAAGGATCACCATAAACAAGAGTGGCGCTTTGAATATCGTCTCTTTTCGTACGTATTCGGATATGAATTGTTTTTTCATCGTAAGCGTATGCGTAATTATCTTTTGGCCTATGATAAATGGCTTCTTTAAGCATATAGAAAATCCCCCTTTAATATCTCCATGCATATTGTTCCCTTACGTATAATAATAAAGCATATGTTGCAAACGATTGCTTTTTGCATAGATTTAATATTGCTTATAAGAGTAGTATTCATTTCATATAAAGTCAATGTATAAAGAGTGTAGTAATAATATTTTAAAATTAATATTTGCAAAATGAATAAAAGAATGTATAATGATAGACAAATAGCGCAAACGTTTTCATAGATTGAGATATTGTTTGCGCTTCTATTAAACCATTAAATGCAAACGTTTTCAATTAGTAAGGTACATATACAATTCAGGGAGGTTTTTGGGATGAAGAAAGCATTATCATTATTAACGGTTTCAGCATTATCAATTGGTATGTTATCTGCATGTGGACCGAAAGATTCAGGGAAAAAAGAAGAAAGTAAGGCAAAGAAAGATTACGATCTTCTCGTTTGGGAAGATGATAAAAAAGGTGTTGGTTTAGAACCAGCAGTGAAAAGCTTTGAGGAAAAATATAAAGTAAAAGTAAAAGTTGTGGAAATGCAAATGACCGATCAAGTGAAGAAATTACGCCTTGATGGACCAGCGGGGACGGGACCAGATGTTGTAACATTGCCACATGATCAAATCGGAAACGCAGTAACAGAAGGTTTACTTTCTGAAGTGAAAGCTGATGATGCTGTAAAGAGTAAATTTACTGATTCATCAATAGAAGCACAGACATATAACGGAAAATTATATGGCTTACCAAAAGCAATTGAGACACCAGTCTTTATTTATAATAAAAAATTGATGCCAAAAGCGCCAGAAACGATGGACGAACTGTTTAATTTCTCAAAAGAATTTACGAAAGATGGCAAGTACGGATTTTTAGCATTAGGAGATAACTTCTACTTTGCTAATGCATTCATGGCAGGTATGGGTGGTTATGTGTTTGGCGAAAAAGATGGAAAGCCAAATGCAAGTGATGTTGGGTTAAATAATAGCGGAGCAGTACAAGGTGCTGAATATCTTCAAAAATGGTATAAAGAAAAGTTATTCCCGAAAGGTATTATCGGTGAATCTGGTGGACCTGCTGCTGATGGACTGTTTAACGAAGGAAAAGCAGCATCTATCATGAATGGCCCATGGGCGTTCCAAGCAATGGAAAAGAACGGAATTGATTATGGCGTTGCTCCAATGCCAAAATTACCGAATGGTCAACCAATGAAAACATTTGTTGGAGTTAAAGGATGGCATGTGACAAGTTTCTCTAAACAAAATGATTTAGCTACAAAGTTCACTGAATGGGTAACGAATGAAGAGAACGCAAAAATTCGATTTGAGAAAACAAAAGAAATTCCTCCAGTAAAAGCAGTAATGGAAGATCCAATTATTAAAGATAACGAAGCTGCAAAAGCAGTTGCAACACAATCTGAAAATGGAATTCCAATGCCGAACATTCCAGAAATGCAAGAAGTATGGAAACCTGCTGGAGATGCGCTTCAATTAGTTGTTACGGATAAAGAGGCACCAAAAGCAGCACTTGATAATGCAGTGAAGCAAATTAAAGGTAATATTGAGGCAAATCATAGTAAGAAAAAATAAGGTGAAATTCGTGCCTCTCATATGAGGGGTACGAATTCTCTCCCAGAAAAAAGGGGGAAGGAACATGCAAACATCTATGGAACCAGCAAACGCTTTAAACGGTTCAAAGTATAGGAAAATGGCAACCATGTTATCTATCATTCCAGGCGTGGGCCAAATGTATAATAAGCAATTTGTAAAAGGTCTTATTTTTCTTGTATTAACAGGTTCATTTATTGTAGCTTTTGCTGATTTATTAAATATGGGATTATGGGGAATTGTAACGCTTGGTACAGAAGTTCCACGTGATCATTCTGTCTTTCTATTAGTAGAAGGAATCTTGGCACTCATTGTCATCGTATTTGGGCTCGGAATATATGCATTTAATTTATATGATGCATACCAAAACGGAAAGAAACGTGATATAGGAACACCATTAAACTCTGTAAAAGAGCAATACCGTAATTTACTAGATCAAGGTTTTCCATATTTAATGGTTTCACCAGGTTTTCTATTACTTATCTTTGTAGTTGTATTTCCAATCATCTTCGTAATTTTAATTGGATTTACGAACTATGATTTATATCATTCTCCTCCAGCTAAATTAGTAGATTGGGTAGGATTTAAAAACTTTATTGATATCTTTACATTACCGATGTGGAGAGAGACATTTTTAAGCGTATTTTCTTGGACTGTCATTTGGACATTTGTTGCAACGACATTACAAGTTGCACTTGGTATTTTTTTAGCGATTATCGTAAATCAGCCTGGTATTAAAGGGAAGGCAATTATTCGAACAATCTTCATTTTACCATGGGCAGTTCCAGCATTCGTATCTATTCTTGTTTTCTCTGGTATGTTTAATGAAACATTTGGAGCAATTAACAATCAAGTATTGGCTTTATTCGGAATCGAAAAGATTGCTTGGATGACAGATCCATTTTGGGCGAAGATTGCTTTAATTATGATTCAAACGTGGCTTGGATTCCCATTCGTTTTTGCGATGACGACAGGTATACTGCAATCGATCCCAGGGGAATTATATGAAGCAGCTACAGTAGATGGAGCTACAGCTTGGCAACAGTTTCGTAAAATTACATTGCCACTTGTTCTATATGCAACAGCACCAATATTAATTACGCAATATACGTTTAACTTTAATAACTTTAGTATCATCTATCTATTTAACGGCGGAGGTCCTGCTGTAGCTGGACAAGACGCAGGGGGAACAGATATTTTAATTTCATGGATTTATAAGTTAACGATGACTTCGGCTCAGTACGGAAAAGCAGCAGCTCTTACAATGATCTTATCGTTAATCGTTATTACAGTTGCGTTATGGCAATTTAAGAAAACAAAATCATTCCAAGAAGAGGATATGATGTAAATGAATATTAAAAGACAAAAGATGTTACGTCTCTCATTAAGTTATCTCGTTATTTTCGTAATGTGTGCCATCATTTTCTATCCATTATTATGGATTATTGGCTCATCGTTTAATCCGGGTGATAGTTTATCTGGGTCAAGTATTATTCCACAAAACGCAACATTAGATCATTATCGTAAGTTATTAGATTTAGAGAATAGTAATTATTTACTATGGTATAAAAACACATTAAAGGTAAGTGTTTTAACGATGATTTTCTCAGTGTTGGCGATTAGTTTTACTGCTTATGCATTTTCGAGATATCGTTTTGTTGGAAGAAAAAATGGTTTATTAACATTTTTAATTCTGCAAATGATTCCAAACTTTGCAGCGTTAATCGCTCTATACGTATTAGCGCAGTTAACAGGATTAATTGATACGCACCTTGCATTAATTTTAATTTATGTGGGCGGGGCAATCCCAATGAATACATGGCTTATGAAAGGGTATTTTGATACGATTCCGAAAGAATTGGATGAGTCAGCTCGTATGGATGGAGCAGGACATTTCCGTATTTTTTGGCAAATTATTATGCCACTTGCAAAGCCGATCGTAGCAGTTGTAGCGTTATTCACTTTCATCGGTCCATTTACAGATTTCATTTTAGCAAGTATTATTTTGCGCACACCAGAAAATTATACGTTAGCAGTTGGGTTATATGAAATGGTAGCGAAGAAATTTGGTAATGAATTTACAACGTTTGCAGCGGGTTCGGTATTGATTGCAATCCCAATTTCAATTTTATTCCTATCACTACAAAAATACTTTATCTCTGGTTTAACTGCTGGAGGTACGAAAGGATGAAAAATGGGACATTACGTCCCATTTTTCTTTTCATCTCCCTATAAAAAATTTTATAGGGAGATGAAAAGAGATTTGACATCACATATGAAAAGAAGTGAAATAAATAGTATATTATAGTATAGGAAAAAAGAGCTATATCCCTTACAATACATGGAGAGGGAGAATATGATAGGTTTTGCAAGATAGAATCAATAAAAGTTTATGACTTCTCCTATTACTTGCAACGGGTGCAAGATTAAAAATATATATAAAATGGCAGAGAAGTGAAAGGAGGGGGATTTTTATGACAGTTACAATTAAAGATGTGGCGAAGAAGGCGAATGTAGCACCATCTACCGTTTCTCGTGTAATTGCTGATAATCCAAGTATAAGTGAAAAAACAAAGCGTCGTGTGCGGAAAGTAATGAGTGAACTAGGGTATCATCCCAATTTAAACGCAAGAAACCTAGCTAATCAAACAACAAAAACACTTGGTCTTGTTATGCCAAGTTCTGCAAGTAAAGCTTTTCAAAATCCGTTTTTCCCAGAAGTTATAAGAGGGATTAGTTCATTTGCACATGTGGAAGGGTATGCGCTCTATATGTCGACAGGTGAAACGGAAGATGAAATTTTTAATGGTGTTGTAAAGATGGTGCAGGGACGCCAAATTGGTGGCATTATTCTTTTATACTCAAGAGAGAACGACCGGATTATTCAATACTTGCATGAACAAAATTTCCCGTTTGTTTTAATTGGGAAACCATATGATCGAAAAGATGAAATTACATATGTAGATAATGACAATTATACAGCTGCAAGAGAAGTAGCAGAATATTTGATTTCATTAGGGCATAAACAAATCGCGTTCATCGGCGGTGGATCCGATTTACTTGTAACGAGGGATCGTTTGGCTGGTATGAGTGATGCTTTAAAATTAGCAGACATTGTATTACCAAAAGAGTATATTTTACATTTTGATTTTTCAAGAGAAAGTGGTCAACAAGCCGTGGAAGAATTAATGGGGCTGAAGCAACCACCAACAGCAATTATGGCAACGGATGACCTGATTGGACTTGGTGTGCTAAGTGCACTTTCTAAAAAAGGATTTGTTGTACCGAAGGATGTTTCAATTGTAAGCTTTAATAATGCTTTATTATCAGAAATTTCGAGTCCGCCACTTTCAACAGTTGATGTGAATATATATCAGCTAGGATATGAAGCTGCAAAAGCTTTAGTTGATAAAGTAGAGAATGCAGAGTCTACTGCAAAGTGTATCATTATTCCGCATAAATTACTGAAGCGTCAAACTTGTGATCATTATGCATAAAAAAGCTAAGAGTTTAACTCTTAGCTTTTTGTTGTAGAAAGGCTTCTAAACGGTCACAGCCTTCTTTTAACGTTTCGATACTATACGCATAGGATAAGCGGAGGTAGCCTTCACCATATTCAGAGAATGCTGTTCCAGGAACGACGGCAAGTCCAGCTTCTTTGACGAGATCAAGTGCAAAGTCAAAGGATGAAGTTGTTAAATGGCCAACATATGGGAATAAGTAAAATGCACCTGTTGGCTTTTCAACTGTTAAGCCCATTTGAATGAGTCTATTATATACGTAATCGCGGCGTTTTTTGTATTGATGACGCATCATTTTTGGTGCATCTTTAGCAGCTGTTAATGCTTCAATTGCAGCGTACTGAGCGATTGAGGTAGCGCATGTTACGTTGTATTGATGGACTTTTAATATATGTCCTGCTAAATAGCTTGGTGCGAATAATAGACCGATACGCCAGCCAGTCATAGAATGAGATTTTGATAAACCGTTAATGACGATCGTCTTTTCACGCATTTCTGGGAAATGAGCGACAGATGTATGTTTTTGTTCATATACAAGTTCGCTATAAATTTCATCAGAAAGGACGAAAATGTTTTTATCTTTTAAAACATCTACAATATCTTGTAGTTCTTCTTTTGATAAAGTTACACCAGTTGGATTAGAAGGGTACGGCAGTACAACGCATCTTGTTTTTTCTGTAATGGCATTTTCTAGTAATTTAGCTGTTAAACGGAAGCCAGTTTCGCGAACATCGATAAAAATCGGTGTTGCGCCGCATAATCGAATAATTGGCTCGTATCCTGGATAAATAGGGGCAGGTAAAATGACTTCTGTTCCTGGCTCTAAAATCGTTCGAAATGCAGCATCAATTGCTTCACTAGCACCGATTGTAACGATGGTTTCGTTTTCAGGTAAATAATGTAAATCGTAGTTATCTTTTACAAAGTCACAAGCTGCCTTGCGTAATTCTAATAAACCAGCGTTATGTGTATAGCTCGTATAATTTTCTGTAATGGCCCGTTTTGCCGCTTCTTTTACGAGAGAAGGTGTAGGAAAATCAGGTTGTCCAATTGTTAAAGAGATAAGATTATCATAGTTTTGAATCATGTTAGAGAATTGACGGATACCAGAAATCTGGATGTCCTTCACTCTAGGATTAATGAATTGTTCCATTGTATCTCCCTTTCTTCCGTTTGAAAATTAAGTTCATTTTAACATATTTTCTATAATTTCGCTTGCGTATATGTTAGGGAGAAAAGGAGGGATAATAGAAAAAAAAGCCGCTGTCAGCGACTTTTAATATCCGTACTCCCAATCTATTTCATCTTCATTCCAAAGTACAGAGGATACTTTGCCGAGGTGAACAACTGATTCGTTCACAGCACATGTGCAATTTTCATCTCCTGTTTTATGCTGCAACTCTTCATATACTGATTTTTCAACATTCTCTAGAACGACCAAATTTTCTTCTTTTAAAACAAGCGTAGTACCCGCCATATTTATCTTCCTCCTACTAAAATAATGATCACTTATTTGTAAACATAGATAGTATGGATTATATGCTGTATTTTGCTATAGTTGTCCGTCTCATGAAGTATTTTTTATTTTCTTTGTAATCCGTATTCATTGTATACTGCCAGGTAGAAATTTGGTACAGGGTTTACATTCATTTCGAAAATCTGTAACAATTATTATGCGTTGTTAACAAAGAATTAACAAATATGTTAAGAAAAATCAAAATCTTACAACAAATACGTCTGTAAAATGATATAATCATATCAAAATACATATAGGGGATGAGAGGCTATGGAGCTTATCCGTGATTTAATGATCCAAATTGCCATCATAATTTTGCCACTATTTTTATATGAAGCGATTCGTTTAAATCGTTATCAAGAAATGCCTCCGAAGCCGAACCGCTACTTTATTATGTTTTTATCTAGCATTACACTCGTTCTCTCCATGACATACTCTATTTGTTTTGGTGATGTTTGTGGGTATAACTTTCACCCAATCCCGATTGTTAGTGGTTTTCTATATGGTGGGATTGTTGGTTTAATCCCGGCCGTTATTTTTGTTGCATATGAATGGACGCTAAAAGGAATAAACCTTCTTCCAGTCATAGAAGTAATATTTCTATTGATAGTTCCATTATTTTTATCAAAGAAATGGTCGTTATTTTCAAGGGATAAGAAGCTAATTTTGGCATTTATGATTTCATCATTGTACGTACTTGTTTCTTTAGTGATCAGCATGATTAACGTTCTGTTAGAAAAGGGGTTCACACCGTATGTTTCCCACGTATATAGCGGATATATATTTGCTTCGCTTATTATGGTTATGACAATGGTATTTCAGGTGTATTTAACAGAATATTTAAATGAAAATGCAATATTGCGTACGGAGATGCAAAAGTCAGAAAAGCTTAATATTGTAAGTGAGTTAGCAGCAAGTGTTGCACATGAGGTTCGAAACCCGCTCACCGTTGTTCGTGGTTTTATTCAATTGCTAGAAAGTACAGAAGATGTGAAGAATAAGGATTATATGCGTCTCGTATTAGCTGAATTGGACCGGGCAGAACAAATTATTTCAGATTATTTGAATTTAGCAAGGCCACAAATTGAGAAGAAAGAACATATTTGCCTATCAGCTCAATTAATAGAAATGACAACTCTTATGTCATCATTTGCAGCGATGCAAGGGGTATATTTGCAAGTTGAGATTTCAGAAAGTCTTTATACGATCGGTGATAAGACAAAATTGAAGCAAGCTATTATGAATGTTGTTAAAAATGGTATTGAAGCAATACAAGGAAATAAAGGATATTTAAAAGTAACGGCTATGCAAAAAGATGAAACGATTGTAATAAGAGTTAAAGATAGTGGCGTTGGAATGACGAAAGAACAATTAGCAAGGCTAGGACAACCGTATTATTCTTTAAAAGAAAAAGGGACAGGATTAGGGCTTATGGTAACATTTAGTATTTTACAAGCGCATAATGGTACACTGGAATATAAAAGCGAAAGTGGAAAAGGGACTGAAGCGATTATTATATTGCCAGCTGTAAGAAATAAGGAATAAAAGTTACCGATGAAAGGTAACTTTTTATTTTATATAGGAAAAATATATTATTCATTTGTTTTTTCTTGTTTTGTTCGGCTAAATAAACTTCTAAATGATTGGAAAAAACTTTGTTCTTTTGAAGCTGCGACTAATCTTTTTGTTTCTTGAATTTCGCGAATTACTTGCATAAGTTGTGCATCACGATTGCTGTCTTTATTATAAATTTGATTTACGAGTTTATTCATTTTTTCTTCTTGCTTAGATTCGCGTTTATACATATGATTCATTAATAAGTCCATCTTTTCTTTTTGCAGGGCATCTGTTTGAGCGGCATGATCTACTAACTCTTGTAGCATTTTTTCTTGAGAGCCTTCTTTTACATAAACTTGTTGCATCAATTCATCTAGCTTTTCATCTTTTAAACGATTTTGGGTAATAAGGGTAGAATTTTGATGAATAATTGCTTCGTTTAATTGAGCGAGCATTTCAAGTTTTAACATGAACTCCTCGAAGTTACGCCCATCTTCTTTTTCTTTCGGTTGTATTTCTTGCGTATCTTGTATAACTGGTACAGGTGGGGCCTCTTTTTCTTTTAAAATAATTGGTATCGTTTCTGAAATATCTTCTTGCAATGTAGCAGCTCTTTCATGTATAGATTTCAATAGTTTTAAATCATCCAGTTTATAAATACGAGCATCAGCTGTTTTGGAAATCATATAACCGTGTTCCTCTAACAGTTGACTATATTTGCGAACTATATGTTTTGGGATGCCTGTTTTATTCGTGACATCTTTCGTTTTATAGGTAGCTTCCATAATATTTCCTCCCCAAAAAGTATCGTATATATCATTTCAATCTTTTATGAGGACTTCCTTTGAAAAAGAATGTCGGAAGGTTATTAGTTTTCTACAGCATTAGTGAAAAGGTGAAGAAAAATGAGAGTTTTTGGCGGAATGGCGAAGAAGAGCTAAAATAATGTCTGAAAACATATACAGGAGAAGTTTGTTATAATAACTGAGGAAAAGAAACTGGTAGAATCATGGAGGTATACATGAAGCAATTAAAAGGTATTATTATTTCAATTATTGCAATTCTTTCTATTGTAGTAGCGGTGTATGAAGTACTTGTTCCAGAGGAAACAAGTAACAAAAAAACAAATGCGTATGATCAAGTTCTAGAATTTCCGAAAGAGCGATATCCAGAGACAGGAAAACATATTACGGATGCGATAAAAGAAGGGCATTCAGAAGTTTGTACAATCGACCGTGGTGGCGCTGCGGATAGAAGAAAATTATCGTTAGCTCCATATCCATCAAAAAAAGGATATGATCGTGATGAATGGCCAATGGCGATGTGTAAAGAGGGCGGAAAAGGAGCACATATTGAATATATAAGTCCAGCAGATAACCGCGGAGCAGGCTCTTGGGTAGGAAATAAGTTAGATAAATACCCAGATGGTACGCGTGTGAAGTTTGACGTGAAGTAGTAGTTGCATATTTCATAATGAAGGAGAAGGGAACTATGGAGTTAACAATTTCGTATTCGCAATTAATGTTGATGAACTATGACGGGGATCAGCCTTACGTTGACTGGACGAATGAAGATTTTGAAAGAGGTTATGCGAAGGCGGATGGAACTGTTATTTTTGAAGCACTTTCTGATTATACTTGTGAAGTAAAAGTGACCTGTGGGAAACATATTGAGAAAGAAGAAGTGATTAGAACGGTTACAGTTCCGTTTACAGTTGAAAATGAATGTATCGTTGTAACAAGTATTCTTTCAAATAAATTTCAAATCCCTATTCCAAATGGTGAGTATACGGTTGTATTACAAGCAACGCCTCTTGAAGAACCAACGGATGATGAATTATATAAAATACAATATGAATTCTTTTTTGAAAGTAAAGAATAAAAAATGGGTTATCCTCAACAAGGATAACCCATTTTTGTTATGCGTTTGTTTTTAGAAGGGAACGAGCATCTTTCGCTGCTTGCACCATGTGTTCTAAAGCCGGAATAACTTCTTCTGTTCTTCTCGTTTTTAACCCACAATCAGGATTAATCCAGAAATATTTAGGATCGCATACTTGTAGAGATTGTTCTACGATCTTATACATTTCATCTTTACTCGGTACACGTGGGCTATGAATATCATATACACCTAGACCGATGCCTTTTTCATATGTTGTATGTTTTAATGTATCAATAAATTCACCGTGACTTCTTGATGTTTCGATAGAAATCACATCTGCGTCTAATGCGCGAATCGCATCAACAATATCTTCGAAGTTACTGTAACACATATGAGTATGAATTTGTGTTTCATTTGCTACAGAAGAAGTTGCTAAAAGGAAGGATTGTACTGCCCATGTAATATAAGCGTCCCAATCTTTTTCTTTTAACGGCATTCCTTCACGAAGTGCTGGCTCATCGACTTGGATCACTCGAATCCCCGAAGATTCAAGTAGTTCAATTTCGTGACGAAGAGCTAATGCAATTTGATACGAAACTTCTTTTCTTGGAATATCATTTCGAACGAAGGACCAATTTAAAATCGTAACAGGTCCAGTTAACATTCCTTTTACAACTTTCTCTGTTAAGCTTTGTGCATAAACAGTTTCCTTAATAGTCATTCCGTTAATAAAGGCTACATCACCATAAATAACAGGCGGTTTTACGCAGCGTGAACCGTATGATTGTACCCAACCGTTTTTAGTGAATGAGAAACCAGCAAGGCGCTCACCAAAATATTCGACCATGTCAGTTCTTTCAAATTCACCATGTACAAGGACATCAAGACCAATTTCTTCTTGGTAACGAATCCATTTTTCTGTCTCTTTTTCAATAAATTGTTCATATTGTTCATTTGAAATAACACCGTTACGCCATTCTTTTCGTGTTTGACGAACTTCAGTTGTTTGCGGGAAGCTACCGATAGTTGTTGTTGGTAACAATGGTAACTCCAAGGCAACTTGTTGCAATTCGTATCGTTTTTCAAATGGAAGAGGACGTGAAAAATCTTCTTCTTTTAATGCTGTTCGTGCTGCTTTAACATCTTCTCGGTTACGTGCAGCAGATGACCGAATTGTATGATGTACATTTCGGTATGTTTCCAGCTCCTTACTAATGCTTTCTGTACCTTGAGTCAGAGCGGAACGAATAAGAACTAACTCTTCTAATTTTTGATTTGCAAATGCTAACGCGTCAAATAGCTCAGTCGATAAGTGAGTTTCTTCTGTTTTATCGATTGGTGTATGCAATAAGCTACAAGAAGGCTGAACGATGAAATCTTTCGTCTGGACTTGTTTTTGTAACGTTGTAAATAACGTAAGAACTTCATCAAGGTCAGCTCTCCAAATATTACGGCCATCTATACAACCAACAGCTAAAGTTTTATCAGCTGGGAATCCATATTTTGAAATAGCATGTAGATTACCTTCTTTACCATGAACGAAATCTAATCCAATACCAGATACAGGGAATGTAATGATTTCTTCATAGTTTTCTTCTACACTATCAAAATATGTTTGTAAAAGAAGAGTTGCATTTGGAACTTCTTTACGAATAGCTTCATAAATTTCTTTTGCTTGTTGAAGTTCTTCTTTCGTTAAAGAAGCGAAAATCGGTTCATCAACTTGAATGACTTGTGCACCAGCTACATGTAGTTCTGAAAGCAATTGTACGTATGGTGCAACTAATTGTTTTAAAATAGTCGCGAATTGTTCTTGTGTATAACCTTTAGCTAATTTTAAGAAAGTATACGGTCCTAAAATAACAGGCTTTCCATCTACTCCTAATTCTTGTTTTGCCTCTTCATATAAGCGAAGTGGACGATTATCTTTTAAAGAGATTTGTAATCCCTCTTCATATTCAGGAACGATATAGTGATAGTTTGTGTTAAACCATTTTGTCATTTCGGAAGCTACGTGATCTTTAGAGCCACGGGCCATTGCGAAATATACATCAAGGTAAGATGTAAACTCAGAAAAACGTGATGGGATAAATCCTAGCATATAAGCAGTATCCAAAACGTGATCATAATATGTAAAGTCGCCAATTGGAATGAGTTCAATCCCTTTTTCTTGCTGTACTTTGACGTGTTGAAGGCGAATCTCTTTCATCTTTGTTAAAAATTGTTCTTCATCAATTTTATTAGACCAAAAAGCTTCCAATGTTTTTTTCCACTCTCGTTGTAGTCCGATGCGTGGATAACCTAAATTACTTGTTTGAATTGCCATTTTAAATTCCTCCCTAATTGAAAGTAAGCATTTCCGTTTACTAGGAAATACCTATAACAAAAAGCACAAAGGCATAGAAAATAAGCCTTCCTTTTTGTTTTAACACCTCATCATCATCCGTGAATCTATCAGTGTTGTTAAAACAGGCAGGTCTCCTGACTTATGCTTCATATAATTTCTTTTACCTTCCCGTTTTCACAGTGGCATAGAAAAGAAATCTCAGCATTTACAGTGGCGGGACCGTGTTGGAGTTTCACCAATCTTCCCTTTTAAACACGAAAAGAAATTTTCGTGTACCTATTTTCCTTTTGAAAGGAAGTTAACAAGCGATATGATATTGAAACAAATTCTAACACAATTTTTGGAATTTTGTCTACTGTTTTAAAATAAGAAAATTTCAAAGTTTTTTATTTTTATTATTCAGATTATTCTTGTTTTTTAGAGTGAAGAAAAGTAAGGAGAATTGAAAGGAAGTGCGATTAAACCTACAAAGAAGTAGATACTTGTACAAAGATAAGATGCTAGTTATGCAATTTAATAATAAATTCAATTTATATCGAAAATAAAACAAGCATAGCTCCGTCCTAAATTAGAACGGGGCTATGCTTGTTTTAAAATTTAACATGAAATAACTTTATCGTTTTTTACAACCTCTTCTTTATAATTTTACCCTTCATCTATATCAATTTTTGAAAGGCGTCCTGCAACTGCATCTATAAGGAGGGTGTTTAACCATTGTAATTCAACTGTAATATGTTCAATAACGCTTTGTAAAATATATAGTTGTGCACGTGGAATTTGTCCTTTGCTACAATCATAAATAGTTTGCATTTTATGTAAATATTGAATGGTATCATTTTTCTTTTTTTCTAAAATGGGAACTAACTCCTCTTCATCACCAAACTGAGCGAAAGAGAGTGCTGAATAAATTGGTTTATATATTTGATTTTTTGCCTCGAATTGTTTTAATAGTAACGTGTGAAATAACTGTTTACCTTCTTCTGTTATATGAAAGATTGTTTTATCTGGTCTATTCGTATCTCGAACAATTGTGGTAATGCTAATTGCACCTTGCTTTTCTAATTGCTCGAAGGCGTAGTAAAGGGAACCTTTTGCATATTTAATATAACAATCCATTTGTCTTTCTTTCATAATGTGTTGCACTTCATATGGATGTTTATCCCCTTCGAGTAGCAAGCCGAGAATGACTAATTTCATGCTCATTCTGTCTCAACTCCTGTATATAGAAACTTTATCCTGATTGGTGAGGGATTATAATCAGTGAGAATGGTTCCTTACTGATCAAAGTTTAACTTTATATATTATAAACGGCATATCCTTTTTCATAAAGGAATATGCCGTTTCTTTTCTATATATTAGCTTACTTGCTTTTGTTTTTGTTTCGTTTTTGGGCCTGTAAATAGGCGTTCATTTCCCATAAGTAAAATACAGATAATACTTAGTACAGCCGGGATTAGTGCCCAGAAGAATGTGCTAGCAATAGATGTAGCGAGAGCCTCTTTAATGCCAGTCAATATTTCAGCTGGTATTTTATCGTTAGTACCTGGTGATAATAAGAAACTTGTGTCTCCACCCTTTGGAGCTAGTTTTGCTAGTTCAGGAGGGAAGAGAGTGTTTAGTTTATCTGTAAAAATGTGATTTTGAATTGTACCAAAAATTGTTACACCAAGTGTCATACCGAGTGAACGGAAGAATGAATTTGTTGATGTAGCAGAACCACGGTCTCTCATTTCTAATTTGTGAATCGAAGACATGCTTAAAACTGAGAACGAGAAACCAACACCAAGTCCAGCGAGAACCATAAATAGTGTTACGAGTAGGCGAGGTGTGTCCATTGTTAAAGTGCTTAGTAAATAAATACCAAGAACGAAGAAAACTCCAGATGCCATCATAATGTTACGATAACTTGTTCGAGAAGCTAACTGTCCACCTGTTTGGCTTCCAATTACAGAGCCAACCATCATAGGTGTTAAAATTAATCCAGCATTTGAGGCCGAACCACCGAGAACACCTTGAACGAAGATTGGGATATAAACTGTACAGATGATAAAAGCGGCACCATAGAAAAAGGCAACACCTTGGCTAGCTGCGAATAAAGGCTTTTTAAATAGATGGAAAGAAATGATAGGCTCGGTTGCTTTTCGTTCTACGAAGAAGAAAATAATAAGCATAATAACAACTGTTGTAAATAAGCCAATAATTACAGTGGAATCCCATGCGTATTCTTTACCACCAAGTTCTAAGGCGAACATTAAGCAAACAATACTAATAACAAGTGTAATAGCGCCAGCCCAATCAATTTTTTGTTTTCTAAATTCTAGAGACTCAATGTAGTATTTCGTAATGAAGAAGAAGGAGATAAGTCCTAATGGAATATTAATATAGAAGACCCAGTGCCAACTTATATAGTCTGTAATATACGCGCCTAATAAAGGGCCGAATACACTAGATGTCCCGAAAACAGCACCGAATAGCCCTGTCATTTTCCCGCGTTTTTCTGGTGGGAATATATCGTACATAATTGTGAAGGCGATAGGCATAAGAGCGCCCCCGCCAATCCCTTGAATTGCTCTATAAATACTTAGTTGCTCAATACTAGATGCTGTTCCGCAAAGTGCAGAACCGAACAAGAAAAGAATAAGACCACCAATATAAAAGCGTTTCCGTCCGTACATATCAGAAAGTTTTCCGAAGATAGGCATGCCGGCCATTGTTGCTACCATATATGCAGACGTGACCCAAACGAACTTGTCAAATCCTCCTAAGTCTCCAACGATAGTTGCCATAGCTGTTGCAACAATTGTATTATCCATTGCCGCCATTAAAATACCAAGTAGTAAACCAGCAACAACAAATTTTGTCTTGTTGGAGTCTTTTTTTGATAATTGAGATTCCAAATATAACCCTCCTTTAAAAATAAGTAAACTATATTAAGTTTTGAGTGCAGCGCATAAAAATGTAAAGTATAGTTCTTTCAAATCAATTTACACAAGTGCACAAGCCATAAAGAATATTATAGTCAAATTTGACTAAAAGGCAAACTTTTTCTTCCGTCAAAATATTCTGTTGTATGTGCAGCAAAAGAGTGAGTAATACTTAATATTGGTATAAAGAATGAAGGAAATTATAAAAAAATATTTCAGTAAGAATCCCTTCAGTTAACAGAGGAAAAATGGTTTTTTCTTTATATTGTCGAATAGGATAAAAGGAAGAGTAATAACTATATATCGTTTGTAACAAGTTGTGTAGAGAGGCAGAATAAAGCCGTATGAATGATGCATCTGAAATGGGGTGAATATTATTATGAAAATATGGAAACGAATTTCGGATCAAGGAAGATGTTCAATACCACTACAACCGGTATTATGGATTGATGGATCAAAAAAGGAAAACGAATGTCCGAAAGTAGCAGTTACATTACAAATCCGTAGTATGTATAAAGAAAAATTTTCATATGAACTGACCTATGATGTAAACGACATACTTATTATACGAATTGAAGTTGAAAATAAAGGATTGGAAATGATTTCACGAGTTGTAGTAAGTCATATGATTCGAGATTATTTTGCATATATCCCAAATTCACTAAAGGCTGATAAGGGGATGAGTGAATTTTTGTTCCAGCTTGTAAGGTGGCGAATCGATAATTTATTACCAAATGAGAAGGTAGAATTAATTTGTAAAATAAAAGCAAATAAAGATAAAGCACTCAAAAGCGCATTATTTCAGGCTACATATACATTTCAATATAATGGAGTATCATATGGTCCGCTACAAACAAATGAAGTTGTTGTGCGACAATGATAAAAAGGAACCTGTATGAAAGGTTCCTTTTTTAGTGAAGGTTGTGCTTTTTGAGTACTTTTTTTTGCTCGATTCCTTTTTTTCCTACGTAATTATTTTTATAACCAAAATATAGAATGAACAGAAAGGAAACAACATTTACAATAGCGTCAATTTGATCGTTTGTAATAAAGTTTACACCGAAAGAGTTAAATAGTAATTTCAACGATAACAGAAAACCAGCTAGTAAACGTATAATATCTGATAGATTTTCTTTTTGTAGCATATAGGTCACCACCTTTTTAAAACGATATATAGTATATATATGAAATAGAATAGAAATGGTAGACAAGCTTAAGCGGAAATGTACACTCAATATGTACATTTTTTATTTTGTAGAAAAACATAATTGTTATAGAAACATATATTGGTATAGAAGGGAGGAGAAGTATGAAACATAAAGGAAAAATAAGTGGATTATTACTTGGGAATACAGTGGCAGTTACAGAATGGATTGCGCTTCAGGATGTAATTACAAAACTGGATTCGCGATCATTTTATACCGTCTTTATTATTTATATATTGCAAATGGTACTCAGCTATTATTTTGGACATTGGTATGATAAAAGAGCGAGCGGTCGTATGGATACGGAAGTAGGGGGAATGGCAAGTAATGATTTTGTAGTTGATTTCTTTGAGAAAGTAGCTGCTCTATCAGAACGGGATTCTCATAATATTACAGTGTACATTCTTTCTGTGAAAGAATGGAAAGGACTAAAAGAAACAGTGCAAGAAAAAAAATTGGAGGTGTTAGTACAAAAATTGGAGAGTACGATTGTAAAGACAATTCGTAAAGGGGATGTCGTTACTAAGTGGGATGAAAATAAGTATGTAATTGTGGCAATTGATAACGGACATGAAAAGTCGACAATAACAAACCGATTAATGAAAAATATTGAAAGTGAAATAGAAAATGGCTTGTTAAGTATGAATCTATTATTTGGAGCTGCTAGTTATCCACTAGAAGGAAAAACTTTTGAAGAATTGTTAAGAAAAGCACAAAATCAGTTGTACCAGCATAGAGGTTTGTAAGAAAATAAATAAAATTTTGATTTGAAGAAATATGATATGAAGAAGTTTTGAATGTAACATTTTTTTGACTTTTATTACAAAAAGAACTTTTATTGTAATAAAAGTCTTTAAAAATATATGGAATAAGCATATAATTATGTTGGATGTGTCAATGCATTTTGCACAATGTGTTTCATTTTTAAAGTGTAGAGGAAAGCATGCTCTACACTTTTCCTTTTTAGGGAATGACAAGAATAATTGTAAGTTGTTGCAAGATGACATTTACACTGTGTAAAATGAACAAAGAGGTTATTTGATAGAAAGCGGAAAGGGAATGATAGAATGATAGAAGTGACAGAACAACGACCATCTTTTATGAGGTGAATTATTACTGTTGTTCTCCAAATTATTATGGCTGTGATGAATTCCGTTGTACTTTTATGTAATACATAGTATAAACAGGTTTTAAAAAGTACCAATTAAAAGGTAGAGATGAAACTGCTATTTAGTTCGAAAATGTAATTTTGAGTAATACAATTTGTACAAGCATTATAAACAATATGAATGATTCTCGTAAAAAAAGGTGCGAGTATGGAGTTAATAAAGGATAAATAATTTCATAGCTTTTTACACGATGATCGTAAATAAGTAGGAGGAAAAGATGTTGAAGTATAGTAAATTAGCAATTGTAACTGCATTATCAATGATTTTACTAGCGGGTTGTTTCGGGCCGAAACCAGAAGAGGAATTATATGTTGCGTTTGAAAATGCTGCAAAGCAAGAAAAAACAATGTTTGAAGATGCGAAGAAACTTGAAACTTTAGAAAAAGAGGGACAAGAATTATATAACCAGATTGTTCAAGAAGGAAAAGATAATAATCAAACTGTTAAGGAAAAACTGAACCAAGCAGTGAAAAATACAGATGAAAGAGAAAAAGTGCTAAAAAAAGAAAAAGAATCTTTAAATAAGGCACAAGAAGAAGTGAAGTCAGTAGATAAATATGTGAAGAAAATTGAAGATAAGAAATTGAAAGATCAAGCGGATAAAGTGAAGAGCACATATGAGAAACGACATGATTCATTTAACAAAATGTATGATAGCTATAATAAATCGCTAAAACAAGAAAAAGAATTATATACAATGTTACAAGATAAAGGTACAAAATTAAAAGATATTAGTGAAAAAGTAAAAGTAGTAAATCAGTCTTATAAAGATATTGAATCAGAAAAAGATAAGTTTAATGAATTCACAAAAACTTATAATACAGAAAAAATAGCTTTTTATAAACAAGCAAATATTAAGATTAAAGAAGAGAAAAAATAAAACAGTTTGGCCAATAATGGGCCAAACTGTTTTATTTTTTTGTATAAGTACGACTATACCATGGGACAGGTTCACTTAATTTTTTTTCTTGTTTCAGTGCTTCAGGACCAATATAATCTTGAAGCGTCTTCTTTGCTACTGTTAAAGATAAGGTTGTTTTCGGATTTCGATAGGAGGATTCAAGATGACCAAGGTGTGGTAGGATTCGAAAATCTTCTTTGGTAGGAGGAATATGGAAAAAATAATCACCTAAACGTATAAGAACATCAGATTGTTGTTGGCTAAAACGTGGATTTCTAGAAAAATGTAATCCTTCTTTAATAGCTTTTTTCTCGGCAATTAAGCGTTCTAAAGCCGTCTTTTTTAACCAGTATAAATACTTTGGATTAGTTGCAGCTTTAGCATGACGATTCACAACGAAAATAGATTGAGCTAGTCGATTAATAGAATGTTGGTTTTGTAATTGAGATTGTGGTTGTGAAGGTTTCATATTGAATCTCCTTTCAATTTTTCATTATTATATCATAAATAAAAGTGATTTTTATTATATGCAAAAAGTGATTGTATATATTTTCAATATTAAAGCAATATTGTTACAAAAAACAACCATTTTGTATAATAGTAATAGAATGTGTTTTAGAAATTTGATAATGAAAGAGTGAGAAGTTTGAAAGAAATATTAAAACAGCAATATGCGATTATAGATATTGGGTCTAATACAATGCGTTTAGTTATTTATGAAAAGCAAAACGGAGGTTTTTATAAGGAAATTGAAAATACCAAAGTGGTTGCTCGGTTAAGGAACTACTTAGTCGATGGCATGTTGAGTGAAAAAGGAATAGAGGTATTGTTACACACATTATTTCAATTTCAAGAAAGTACACGATTCCACAAGTTGCATCATGTACTTTGTGTTGCAACAGCAACAATTAGGCAGGCTGAGAATCAAGAAGAAATTAAAAAACTTGTTGAAGGACAAACAGACTTTACTCTTAGAGTATTATCAGAATATGAAGAAGCACGTTACGGCTATTTAGCAGTTATGAATTCAACTTCGTTTTCTGAGGGACTTACAGTAGATATTGGTGGAGGAAGTACGGAAGTTACATACTTTCGAAATAGAGAGATTTTAGAGTATCATAGCTTTCCTTTTGGAGCACTTTCTTTAAAGCAACAATTTATTAAAGAGAATATACCTACTGAAGAAGAGTTGGAAAAGATTCAAACGTACTTAGAAGATCAATTTCGAACATTACCATGGTTAATTGACAAAAAATTGCCTCTTATTGCAATTGGTGGTAGTGCGAGGAACTTAGTGAAAATCCATCAAAATTTAATTTGTTATCCTATAGCAGGGGTACATCTATATAAGATGAAAGAAGAAGATATTCAAAATGTGAAAGAAGAATTGGAAGCATTGTCTTTCACAGAGCTTCAAAAATTGGAAGGGTTGGCAAAAGATCGAGCAGATACAATTATTCCAGCAGTCGAAGTATTTCATAAGCTTGTTAACGTTATAGAGGCACCAGCATTTGTATTAAGTAGAAAAGGATTACGAGAAGGTGTTTTCTATGAAGAGTTGACAAAAGATTTGGGGATTTCATATTATCCGAACGTAGTCGAAGAAAGTTTGCATTTATTATCACATGAATACGAAATGGATATGGAATTTGTTATTCAACTTGTTAAACATGGAAGATTGATTTGTCAACAGCTTGAAGGAGCAGGTCTTATTTCTATGTCCGAAAGAGACTGGGAAGTATTTCAGCAGGCAGCGAAAGTATTTAATATAGGAAAATATATAGATGAAGAAGCGAGCCGCTTACATACGTTTTATTTATTAGCGAATAAAACAATCGATGGTATGATGCATAAAGATCGAGTTAGATTAGCGCTTATTGCATCTTATAAATCAAAAATGTTATTCAAACAACATTTGTCCCTGTTTGAAGGATGGTTTGATAAAAATGAACAGAAAAAAATTCGCTTACTAGGAGCTGTTTTACAATTTTCAGCAGCTCTAAACATAAGAAAAAGATCGCTTGTTGAATCGATATGTGTAACAGAAAGTAAGGAAGGATTAACATTTAAAATTTTGTGTGAGCAATCGGCATTAGCAGAAAAAGTGCAAGCTGAAAAGCAAAAAAAGCAGCTGGAAAGAGTATTGAAAACGACTATTAACTTATCTTTCGAATCAAAACATTAAGTTGTACGGATGTCTTTACAAAAAATTAACACTTTGGAATATTGTAATTTGCTAAAATAAAAGTAACTAAATTATAGTAAAAAAGTTTCAAGGGAAGTGTGGAGAGGATGGAAACGTTGAAGGGGAATATAGTAAATTTAAATGATACAGCTTATTACAACAATAGGGAACTAAGTTGGCTAGCATTTAATGAACGTGTACTACAAGAAGCACAGGATGAAACGAATCCGCTCTTGGAAAGATTAAAGTTTATTAGCATTTTCAGCTCAAATTTAGATGAATTCTTTATGGTACGCGTAGCAGGATTGAAGGATCAAGTGAGTGCTGGGTTTAACCAACCGGAGAATAAGGCTGGCTTAACACCAAAAAAGCAATTAAATAAAATTGCGATAAAGGCGCATGAATTAATGACTGTACAATATGATACGGTTAAAAATTATGTATTGCCAGCGCTGGAGCTAGAGGGAATTGAGCGTTTAACATTCCATGATTTGACGAAAGAACAGAGAGAATTTATAGAAGAGTATTTTGATGAACAAATTTTCCCAGTCTTAACACCTGTAGCTATCGATGCATATCGTCCATTTCCGATGTTATTAAATAAAAGTTTGAATTTGGCTACACTTTTATATGATGAGAAACAAGTGGAGGAAGAAAACCGTACGAAATTAGGAATTGTACAAGTTCCTTCATTACTTGAACGTTTCATATTTTTGCCGAGCGAAGGGCAAAAGCATAAATTTATTTTATTAGAAGATGTAATTAGTGGTTTTACTCATAAATTATTCACTGGATATAAAGTATCATCTGTGACTCGTTTCCGTATTACACGCAATGCGGATTTAACGATTCATGAAGAAGGTGCGAGAGATTTATTAAAAGTAATTGAAAAAGAATTAAAAAAGCGTAAGTGGGGAGCTGCTGTACGTTTAGAAGTTGGCAAAGAGCATATTGATGAAAGAGTATTAGCATTATTATATGAGGTGTTGGAAGTAAAAGATGAAGACGTATATATAATGGATGGACCGCTAGATTTAACATGTCTCTTCTCTTTATATAAAAAACTAGCTCCATTATATGAACATTTAGTATATCCGGCTCTTATTCCGCAACGACCTCAAGATTTAGGGGATGCAGAAGATGTATTTGAAAAAGCAATTGAGCATGATATTTTATTACATCATCCGTTTGAATCGTTTCAGCCAGTAGTTGATTTTGTGCGTGATGCAGCAGACGATCCGAATGTACTTGCAATCAAACAAACCTTATATCGAGTAAGTGGGGATTCGCCGATTATTCAGGCGCTCAAGATAGCGGCTGAAAAAGGAAAGCAAGTGACGGTATTAGTTGAGTTAAAGGCAAGATTTGATGAAGAAAATAATGTACATTGGGCTAAAGAATTAGAAAAGGCAGGCTGTCACGTTATTTACGGTGTAAGTCATTTGAAAACACATAGTAAAATTACGCTAGTTGTAAGGAGAAAAAACGGAAAAATTGAAAGGTTCGTACATCTTGGGACTGGAAATTATAATGATGCAACAGCAAAGTTATATACTGATTTCGGTTATATTACATCACGAAAAGACTTTGGGGTGGATGCAACAAATTTCTTTAATTATTTAAGTGGTTATACAACAAAACCACATTTTCACCATTTATCGGTTGCGCCATTTGATATAAGAGAGCAGTTTATCGATTTAATAGATGAAGAAATTCGTTATCATAGACAATATGGAAATGGATATATTATCGCCAAGATGAATTCATTAACAGATAAACCGTTAATAAAAAAAATGTATGAAGCATCACAAGCTGGAGTAAAGGTAGAGCTCATCGTTCGAGGAACATGTTGTTTAAGGCCTGGTATTCCAAATGTAAGTGAAAATATTCGTGTCGTTAGTGTGGTTGGGAGATATTTAGAACATAGCCGCATTTATTATTTCCACCATAATGGAGAAGAGAAAATATACTTATCTTCAGCTGACTGGATGACACGAAATATGGAGAAGCGAGTAGAAATATCTTTCCCGATATTAGATATTGAAATGAAGGCGAGAATTAAGGCGATTTTACAGCTTACTTTAGCTGATAATGTGAAAACGCGTGAACAAAATAAAGACGGTGACTATTATTATGTTATTAATAATGGGGCAGAAGAGATTGATAGCCAAGTGAAGTTATTTAAGATGGCATATCAAAACACGGATGCTGAATAATGAGAACAAAGTAAAAAACCTCTTTTTTAAGAGGTTTTTTACTTTGTTCTCTACTTATTATAAAGGATGCGTAGAGAGAATATTTTTTATTATAAGCATGTTAATGGATCATGAATCGGTTAAGAAAGGAAATAACATTAGTAGAATTGTTGCGGTACATTAATAATAGAATGGTTGTTGACAAGGTCCACCATAACAAGGATAAGGTGCTGGCGGTGGGAAAGGTGGTGGATATGGTGGATAATACGGTCTAGGACCGAAAGCTAATGCTCCGCCAAGTAGTCCGCCAGCAATACCAGCTAGAAATGGGACGCCAAAAAACGGAAAAAAGCGTGAGTCGCCTACTGGACCAATAGGTGCTGAACGGACTGGGATTGGTTGATAATATGGATACATGACAAACCTCCTTTATTGGACTCACTTTTATCATATGGTAAATGAAACATGGATGAGCGCGTACAAGAAAGGTTATGTAAGAAAATAGGCGAATTATTACGAATGTTGGAGTGTGAAAATCGTAATTTCAGGTTTTGACATAAATCGGAATGGGACGCGTGTTCTGCCAAGGCCTCGATTGACATATAGGGCTAAATCTTGAATTGTATAGAACCCTTCTACATAGTTTTTAGCAAGTGATGGGGTAATAATTGCTCCTAAAAAGGGAATTTGTACTTGTCCACCATGGCTATGACCAGAAAGCTGTAAGTTAACTGGATATTGAGCAATTTGGGGTGCGATATCTGGCTCGTGAACAAGAACAATGTTATAAGTGTTTTGCTTCGCGTGATGTAGTGTCTCCTTTATTCTTGGTTTGCCTAGTAGTATATCATCAAGACCGAAAATTGAAATTTCACTATTATCTATTAGACGAATTTTCTTTTCGCTATTTAGTAACAGTTCAAATCCAGATTCGCGCATAATGTGTTCGTAGTACTCTGTTCCATATCCGCCGTGATCATGGTTACCATAAATAGAAAATTTACCGAAGGGTGCTTGTATATTTTTTAAAATAGATGCAACGAAAGGAGTGTCAGTATATGTTTGATAATTATCAATGAGATCACCGGTAAAAAGGACGATATCGGGTTTTACAGCATTAATTTTAGAAACGATTTGAGATAAATGGTGAAGAGAGAAATAGTATCCGAGATGTAAATCGCTAAATTGAAGAATCTTCATACCATGAAAGCTTTTTGGTATGAGTTTTGATTGTAGTGTATGTTCTGTAATAGAAAGTAAATGAGGCTCAATATATTTAGCATAATAGTATCCGATACTAGTGGTTATAAATGAATATAAACAAGTGCGCATGCCAGTTTTTAAAAAATCTCTTCTTGTAATTTTCTTCATAAAAATATGAGTACACCTATTTGACTTATGTTGCATTTATAGGTTACTCAAATCTCCTTTCAGTTTATTTAAAATATATTTTAAATAATACAAAAGTAGTATATATTACGAAAAAATGAATGAATAGAAACCTCTTTACGTTAAAATATCAGAAAAGTTTAAAAATATAAAGATTTCTATTAAATAAAATGATAAAATGAATGTGTATTCATTTTTTGGAGGGGATGTATGTGAAAGAAAAGGTAGTTATTATAACAGGTGGATCGAGCGGAATGGGAAAAGGAATGGCGACTCGGTTTGCAAAAGAAGGGGCACGAGTTGTTATTACAGGACGTACAAAGGAAAAGCTAGAGGAAACAAAGTTGGAAATTGAACAGTTTCCAGGGCAAATATTACCTGTGCAAATGGATGTAAGAAATCCGGATGATATTCAGAAAATGATTGAACAGATTGATGAGAAGTTTGGTCGAATTGATGTTTTAATAAACAATGCAGCTGGAAACTTTATTTGTCCAGCAGAAGATTTATCCGTGAATGGCTGGAATTCAGTCATTAATATTGTGTTAAACGGTACATTTTATTGTAGCCATGCTGTCGGGAAATATTGGATTGAAAAAGGTATAAAAGGGAATATCATTAACATGGTAGCAACATATGCATGGGATGCAGGTCCGGGAGTTATTCATTCGGCTGCAGCGAAGGCTGGAGTATTAGCAATGACGAAGACACTTGCTGTTGAGTGGGGCCGTAAATATGGAATACGAGTTAACGCTATCGCGCCAGGACCAATTGAACGTACGGGCGGTGCTGATAAATTATGGATTTCAGAAGAAATGGCTAAGCGTACGATACAAAGTGTTCCGCTTGGAAGACTGGGCACGCCAGAAGAAATTGCAGGTCTAGCTTATTATTTATGTTCAGATGAAGCTGCGTACATAAATGGAACTTGCATGACAATGGATGGAGGACAACATTTACATCAATATCCATTTTAAAAGGGATAAGAAAATGAATGTTTGATTCATTTTTCGACGGTTAAATGTGACGGAATTGTGACATATGAAAGAAAAGTGTTTACAAGAGGTCATATATACGGTATATTTAAGACCTCTTTTTTCTTCATAGTAGAATTGCTAATTCCCCTTAGCATTTTACCCCTCTAATCCCTTCAGGAAAACTGAAGGGATTTTTTATTATTTTTCCGTAAATATCATGTTATAATTTTTGAAAAGTAAAGGGAGGGAAGCGCATTGATAGATGCATTAGATGTAATGAGTAACTTGGATAAAGTCCTTCCTTATTATCAAGCTATTTTTAGTGCTGATGAGCATACTGTAATTGGATATGAAGTCGTAGGACGTATTCAAACAGAAGAGGGCATACAAAGTTTAGCTTCTTTCTTTCACGATGATTCTATTCCAAGTGAGTTTCAACTAGAAGCGGATAACATTATAGTAGAAAAAGCTTTAAATCGTTATTTAGAAAGTGATCAAAAATTATTATTATTTATACATCGGAATGCTAACGTATTAATGAACGATGATGATGAAAGTTTACTTCAACTTTTATTGATGTATGAAGAGCAAGGTTTAAATTTGAAACACATTGTTTTAGAGATTACAGAACATGAATGTAAAGAAGATATAGAGCAATTTAATCATTTGCTTATGTATTATCGTACATATGGTATTCAAATTTCGATTAATAAAGTCGGAACGGGTACAAGTAATTTAGAACGTATTAGCGTGTTAGCACCGGATATTTTAAAGGTAGATTTAACAAACTTAAGGCAAACTGCACTTTTACAATCTTATCAAGATATTTTATATTCTTTATCATTACTTGCTAGAAGAATTGGTGCAACATTGTTATATGAAGAAATAGATGCTTTTTACCAGCTACAATATGCTTGGAAAAACGGTGGTAGATACTATCAAGGGAATTATTTGAAAGAATGCTTACCTGATTTTATTGAAACGAACGTTTTGAAAGAACGACTTGGCAATGAGTGTCATCAATTCATTCAACATGAGAAGAAGAAGTTACAAAAAATTTATAATTTAACAGAAATGTTACGTGATCGAATTGGTGATGTTTTAGCCAAGCAGAAAAAGAATGAAGATATAAATGATTGGTTATTACAATTTAGTCAAAGTGTATCACAATGTAGTTTTCGCATATTTATTTGTAACGAAGATGGTTTTCAACAATCAGGAAACGTTATGAAAAAAGATGGGGAATGGATTGTAATGCCTGAGTATTATATGAAGAACTGGAGTTGGCGCCCGTATTTTCTAGAGAATATTATGAAAATGCGTTTTGAGAATAAGGCAAGACTTTCAGATTTATATGCTGATATTGAAACCGGTGAGATGGTACGAACATTTTCTTTCCCGATTGATGATGAAAACTTTTTATTTATAGATTTATCGTATGAATATTTATATGAAGAAGATGTTTTATTTTAATGCACGAAGAGATTCGTGCATTTTTTGTTTGTTTTTATCATAAATTGGTAATAGTGAAAATGGTGCCAAAAATGCTGTCTATCGTTGTAAAGATTTTACGAACGAAATCAGCCCTTTCTTTGCATAATCATTGTTACAATGAATACTACAAAGACAAGTTTTCTTAAAAGGAAGGTGAAAAAATGAGGAAATATGGTATATGGTTAGTTCTATTTGTATGCGTTGCCTTTCTAGTTGGTTATAGTGTTACAACTGTTTTAGGGAAAGAGGAAGTGAAAGTCGATCGGAAAGAAGTGTATACAACGATACAAAAGGGCTATGAAACCCAATTCTCAATTCGTGGGAAGCATTTGCCAATGAATAAGATGATAGAAACGTTATCACCGTATTTTACAGAGAATTTCCTTCAAGTATTTACAGATGAAAATAGTAGAAGTGATAAACAAAGTGGTGAATATTTACTTCCAGCAAAAGAAGCGCCGTTTTCTTTTAATTCAGAAACGAAAATGTCATATGATGAAGAGCATAAAATTTTATATGTATATGAACGGGCGAAAAGTGGACAATATCAAATTGTAACTTTGCAAAGAGATCAAGGGAAATGGAAATTGGCCGGATATCATGAAAGCCAAGAACTTTTAACGGAAATAAAAAGGTTACAACAATTATAAAGTGAAACTTTAATTAATAGGGGACATATTCCGCTGATTATTAGCCCTCTACAATTGAATGTTTACTTCCTAAAAACTAGCGGGATAAGAATAGGAATAGGAATAGGTCTTTACCTATTCCTATTCTATATTGAGAAGTTGTTGTAATTTTTCAATTTGAAAACCAGCAACAACTTCTCCGTCAATTACAACCGTTGGAGTTGAATAAGAATCATAGTCATATAAAAGACGATTGCGTGCAGCGGCGTCTTTTTTTACGTCAAATTCTTCATATACAACGTTATTATGCTTTAAAAATTCTTTCACAATGACACATGGCGGGCAATCGGGTTGTGTGTAAACCTCAATTTTTTTCATTGTAATTCCTCCTTTTTACTGTTTCTTATTATATTCTTCCAGTATAAAAATCGCAATAAAGAAGGAAAAAGATGTTCTTTCTGTTTTTTCCTTCGTATTTCGACAAATTTTTAGTTGAGTTTCTGGCCAATAACCTTTATCCTAGAGTGTGGAACATTTTTTCTGTTATGACGGATAGAATGAGTATAGCTGTAAAACCTATTGGTAGGAAGATCAGAGAAAGGAGAGATTTCATGTCTCTACTCCAAGGAATTTTAACTCGACTTGTTAGTCTACAAGAACAAGCTCAAAGCGGTGAAGTAGCACAACGCTATTTTGAAGTGAACGGTGAGCGTAAATGTAGCGTGAAATTTTTCGATAAAAGTGAAATGTATGAGTTAGAAGTGTATCAACAAGGTGAAAAACCTCAAGTGTATCAATTCGATAATATCGACATGGTTGCAATTGAGATTTACGATATCATTTCTTGATACATATAAAAAAGGTGTTGCCATATGGCAACACCTTTTTTAGTTCTATTACTTTTCGCATATATGTATAGGGATTTTTCATTTTTCCTACAATGGTAATAAAGTGAAATTGTAATCAGTGAAGATTCTTTGTCCTATACTGCTTATTAGCGATCACTAATTGGAGGCGAATAGTAAATAGAGGGATAAACATAATGAGGAGGTGTGTTGTATGGAACGTTTACCAGTTGTCATTTGTCCTAATTGTCACAATGCTGCTGAGATTATTCATGTATTAACGGCTCAATCGAACCAAAATGTAATTTATACGTGCCAAGTTTGTCAGTATGTAATTCGGAATATTGAAACGAATAAAGGGTAGGAAGTTATATTTTTTGTTTTTGTCCCATACAATGAGAATACGAAAAGTCTGTCTAATTGAAAGGACGTGACTATGTGGCCGGTGAACATAAATTTTATAATGTTTCAGAGAGACATTTAAATTTTGATATGGTCTTTACTCGTATTTGTAATTTCATTGAAAAGGATCCAAGAAATTTATATCGCTTATCCATTGGGACAGACTCACAAGCACATCAAAAGGATACGAGGTTTATTACGGCAATTCATATTCATCGCGTTGGAAAAGGAGCCTGGGGATGTTTACACCATCAATCAGTAAAAGATAAGCCAGCAACCTTACGTGAGAAGATATATTTAGAAACGCAGTTTAGTCAAGAAATCGCATGCTTATTTACTCCAAATCACATACAAACAATATGGGATTTATTGCATCCATACGCTCAAGATGGGGCTGGATTTATAATGGAGATTCACTTAGATATCGGAAATGATGGTTTAACAAAAGAATTTATTCTAGATATGACAGCGAAAATTCAAGCGATGGGATTAACTGCAAAAATTAAGCCAGATGCTTATGCAGCGTTTAGTTATGCAAATCGATATACGAAATAAAAACAAATTTTATATATCTCTTACCAAAAACTGAATATTACATCTATTAAATAGGCTGAAAATTTTATATAATAATGGTAACGATGCGAGTATAAGGAGAGGGGTATATGAAAAGGGAATTTGTTTTAACGGAAGAAGAGGAAAGTTTGTTACTAGATATTTTATTTCAGCAAAATTATGCGAGTGAAATTTTAGCTGTGGAACTTACAGATATTGAGAATGGTTTAAAAAAGACAGATGTGATGCAATATAAAAAAATCACAAGATTATTTTACAGATTAAAAAATAAAGGGTATTAAGCGCTACCGGAATGGTAGTCTTTTTTTTGCGTTATATGCTAAAATAGCTGTGTGATTTTGTTTTTTACTGAAATAATGTAAGGACAAAATAATAATATGAAAACGCTGTCATAAAATGTGAATAGAGCCGGTGATTATAAGCAGGAAAAAGGGAAAATGGGGGATGTAATATGATTAGTATTCCAAAAGACGAGTTTCAACAAATTTTTGTGAAAGATTTAATGATTTCATCAGAAAAAGTAGCGCACGTCCAAATAGGGAATGGCTTAGAGCATGCTTTACTCGTACTTGTGAAATCTGGATATTCGGCGATACCTGTTTTGGACCCGATGTACAAATTACACGGGTTAATTAGTACTGCTATGATTTTAGACGGTATGCTAGGGTTAGAACGTATTGAGTTTGAAAGACTTGACGAAATGAAGGTAGAACAGGTGATGAAGGAAGATATTCCGGTTCTTAAGTTAGAAGATTCATTTGCAAAAGCATTAGAAATGACAATTGATCATCCTTTTATTTGCGCTGTCAATGAAGAAGGGTATTTTGAGGGGATTTTAACACGTCGAGCGATTTTAAAATTGTTGAATAAAAAAGTAAGGCAACATAATCGATAATGTGAGAAAAGTGGCTTCATAGAAACGGGGAAGTCACTTTTTTTTCGTGCATATCAGTTGTGTATGTATTATATTTAAAAAGATAAAAAATATATGAGTATGTAGTTCAATTAAGGATGAAAAGCTTATTGAGATAAGGTGTATGGAAGCTAAGGAAAGAGGGAGAAAGTTGCAAATTGATGATTTTCAAATGATGGTTGTGTTAGCACAGGAATCAAATATGAGAAAAGCGGCGGAACGTTTATTTGTTTCACAACCTGCGCTTAGTCAACGATTACAATCTATGGAGAAACAATGGGGAATGAAGTTTTTTATTCGCTCGCAAAAAGGATTGACAATTACACCTGAAGGGGAAAAAGTCGCAAATTACGCAAAAGAAATGCTACAAAGGGAAGAAAATATTAAAAGTGAGTTAGCTGTTTTTAGAACAGAAACTCACGGAACGTTAAAAATAGCTGTTGCATCAGTTATTGGTCAATATTGGCTTCCTCCTGTTTTAAAGAAGTTTGTGAATAAATATCCTTCTGTGAAAATATCACTGTTTACTGGCTGGAGTAGTGAAGTGCAAAAGCAATTTTATGAAGGAGACGTTCATGTTGCTATATTAAGAGGAACACAAGAATATAAAGGGCAGAAACAACAATTATTTGAAGATGAACTTTATTTAGTGGATAAAGAAATAAAAGATATTTCGATGTTAAAAGAAACAAATAGACCTTTTATTCAATTTAAAAGTGATTCGACTTACTATGGACAAATACAAAATTGGTGGTATGGTTTATTTTCTAATCCACCTAAGAGAACGATTGTCGTTGATCAAATTGAGACGTGTAAACAACTCGTTTTAAATGGCATAGGTTATGCTCTATTACCTTCTACTGTTTTAAAAGAAGTACAGGAAAACATGTATAAAACACCTGTGCAATTAACAAGAGAAACATGGTTATTGACGAGTGAATCAGCTAGACAATTGAAGCAAGTACAAGCATTTTTAGAAATTATAGAAGAAATTCAAATGGAAAAATAGGATTATTATCTTGCTACTCGCTCTATCGTTTGGTAGAGTAACATTATAAATGGATTTAGGAGGCAACAAGAATGAAAATGATGGACGCTAACGAAATTATTTCGTTTATTCAAAAAAGTGAAAAGAAAACTCCTGTAAAGGTATACATAAAAGGGGATTTAAAAGAAGTAACATTCCCTGAAACGGTACAAGCATTTGTAAATAAAAAGTCTGGTGTATTATTTGGAGAATGGTCTGAAATTAAGACAATTCTTGATGAAAATAGTAAGCACATCGTTGATTACGTTGTTGAAAATGACCGTCGTAATTCTGCAATTCCAATGCTGGATTTAAAAGGTATTAAAGCTCGTATTGAGCCAGGCGCGATTATTCGTGACCACGTTGAAATCGGCGACAACGCTGTTATCATGATGAATGCAACAATTAATATCGGTGCTGTAATTGGTGAAGGTTCTATGATCGACATGAACGCAGTACTTGGTGGACGTGCAACTGTTGGTAAGAACTGTCACGTAGGTGCTGGTGCAGTACTTGCAGGTGTTATTGAGCCACCTTCAGCAAAACCAGTTATCGTTGAAGATGATGTTGTAATTGGTGCTAACGTAGTTGTGTTAGAGGGAGTTACAGTAGGTAAAGGTGCAGTTGTAGCAGCAGGAGCTGTTGTAACAGAAGATGTACCTCCATATACAGTTGTTGCAGGTACTCCAGCGCGTGTAATTAAAGAGATTGATGAGAAGACAAAAGCAAAAACTGAAATTAAACAAGAGCTTCGTCAATTAAACCCAGAGAAATAAAAACAAAAAAGCGTAAGAGCATAAACAGGCTCTTACGCTTTTTATAGATAGAGGTGCAAAAATGGCAGTAAGCAAATTTATTCAAATTCGTAGAGACTTACACAAAATACCGGAAATTGGATTTAAAGAGTGGAAAACACAACAGTATATTTTAGATTACATTGGAACGCTTTCGAATGAACATGTGGAAGTGAAAGTATGGGAAACGGGTGTCATTGTTAAAGTAAATGGAAAAAATCCAGAAAAAATTATAGGTTATCGCGCAGATATAGATGGTTTACCAATTACAGAAGAAACTGGATATGAATTTGCTTCTATTCATGAGGGAATGATGCATGCATGTGGACATGATGTACATACGACAATCGGTTTAGGCCTTCTAACAGCAGCTGTAACAAAAAGGATAGATGATGACCTTGTGTTTCTATTCCAACCAGCTGAAGAAGGTCCAGGTGGGGCTCTTCCTATGTTAGAGAGCGAAGAGTTAAAAGAATGGAAGCCAAATATAATTCTCGGTCTTCATATTGCACCTGAATACCCTGTAGGAACAATCGCCACTAAAGAGGGGCTATTATTTGCAAATACATCAGAGTTATATGTTGATTTAAAAGGGAAAGGTGGACATGCAGCCTACCCTCATACTGCAAATGATATGATTGTTGCAGCAAGTCATCTCGTTACACAACTCCAATCCGTTATTAGTCGTAATGTGAATCCACTTGATAGTGCAGTAATTACAATCGGCAAAATAACAGGTGGTACAGTTCAAAATATCATAGCAGAAAAGTCTCGGTTAGAAGGGACAATCCGAACGTTATCAGTAGAATCAATGAGTCGTGTGAAAAGTAGGATTGAGGCAATTGTTGCGGGGATAGAAGCTTCCTTCCAATGTGAAGCGGCTATTGACTACGGAGCGATGTATCATCAAGTATATAACCATGAAGCATTAACGAGAGAGTTTATGCAGTTCGTAAGTGAACAAACTGATATGAATGTCATTACATGTACAGAGGCGATGACAGGTGAAGATTTTGGTTATATGCTTCAAGAGATTCCTGGATTTATGTTTTGGCTTGGAGTAAATTCAGAATACGGTTTACACCACGCAAAATTACAACCAGATGAAGAGGCTATTGAGAAAGCTATCGTATTTTTAGATCAGTATGTGAAGTGGAAAGGAACTAGAAAGTGAACTTGCTCGCCAACTTCGAAACGATTTAAAGTGAAGGATTGTTAGTTCAAGGACGAAAAGGTCTTTCACATTTATTTTGGATGCACATCGACATACAAATGGATAAAATAATGAGCAGTGGTTTTGAGCCGCTGCTCATTATTCATTATCGCTTATTGAGCAGATGATTAGTTAACTAGCTTATATATGTTTACATTTCTTGTAGAAAGTGTGTAAAATCAAGGTGAAACATAGAAAAAGGGTGGGGAATTACGTGCAAATTAGCAGTGCAATGTTGTGTTTCGTCTTATATACGTATGTGATTATTGCGGCGATTTATTTTGGGATAAG
Source organism: Bacillus sp. BC05(2025) (assembly GCF_056725905.1). NCBI lineage: Bacteria > Bacillati > Bacillota > Bacilli > Caryophanales > Bacillaceae > Bacillus > Bacillus sp. BC05(2025). The sequence continues at coordinate 399,814 of NZ_JBWYRA010000003.1, forward strand.
TTTTTATGCCTACCGTTTAGTCGATAATCATGAATATGACGAAACATATAAATGGGTGAAGAGATATTTATCACCTGTATTAGAAATTATGAATGGGTTTGTGCTCTTTTTATTTATTGGATTAATTGCTTTCTCAACGAGTTTAGTAGGGAATAAAACAACATTATTTGTACTAGGTATCATTATTTTTATGTTGTTAGGTATACGGATTGGTAACACTGTGTTTTGGAATGAAAGAAAAGTAGATGGTTGGACTGGAATGTTAATTCCGTGTATGTTAGCGGCTATCGTGACAAACATAGAGCATGAGTATTATGAATTACATTTTTGGCTCATTATCGTTTTAACAATTCTTTCGGTCTTGTACATAAGTACAGTAGTACTAACATACATTGCGCATGAAAAAGGTGATGTTAAAGGAACTCGCTTCTTTAGAGGGCGCGCATTATTTTGGAGTGTGCCAACGATGGCGGTTATAGGAATAATTGCGATATTAGTAAATGGGTATCAATTTACGAATTGGCAACTGTTTTTAGAAAGTTGGTGGATTTTCATCCTTTCGTTTATCGCTTTTTTAGGTGCAACGCATTATTTATTCCATCAACATCATTACATATTGGCATTACTATTTGCATTTACACAACTATTATTTGCTTTCTTCGGACAAGAAACGTTATTATTCGTTTTTGAAACATTTAGTTCATTTGGAAACATATTTGTATTTGGTATGTTAATATTCAGTATCGCATTTTATTTACAACAGTATTTTTATATGCAAAAACAAAAATAAGAATGTTATACAGGTTTTTGTAGCAAATCTAAAGTATGTTACAATAAAAATACATAGTATTCGATGTTATTGGAGGAATTCCTGTGGGTGAAAAAGAGAAAGAATTTGCTGTCATTGGGCTTGGGCGTTTTGGTGGGAGTATTTGCCGGGAACTTGCTCAATTAGGTATGGAAGTAATGGCAATTGACTCAGATGAGGATAAAATTAATGAATTTGCAAATATAGCTTCACATGCTGTAATTGCAGATTCAACAGATGAGATGGTATTAAAAAGTCTTGGTATTCGTAATTTTGATCATGTAGTCGTTGCGATTGGAGACAACTTAAATTCAAGTATTTTAACAACGTTAATTCTGAAAGAGTTAGGTGTAAAAAATATTACTGTAAAAGCTCAAAATGATTACCATGAAAAAGTATTAAGTAAAATTGGAGCGGATCACATTGTGCACCCAGAGCGTGATATGGGAAAAAGGATTGCGAATAATATAGCGTCAAGTAATGTATTAGACTATCTTGAGCTTTCGGATGAGCATAGTATTGTAGAAATTATTGCAAATAAAAAAATTGATGGTCATTCTTTAATTGAATTAGATATTCGTGCGAAGTTTGGATTGAATATTGTAGCGATTAAACGTGGTAAAGAAGTTATTGTATCTCCTCGAGCTACGGAAAATATTCAAGCGGGAGATATATTAATTGTAATTGGTCATGACGATGAAGTAGATCGTTTTAAACACTTTTTGAGATAAGAGAAAAGGACAATACCGTGAAGGTATTGTCCTTTTTCTTATATCTCCATAATGATTGGTAAAATCATCGGACGACGTTTCGTTTTCTCATATAGGAATGGTGCCAATGTGTCTGTAATCTCATTTTTAATTTCAGACCATTGTGTTGTTTTACGTTCCATTACTTTTTCTAAATGAGTTGTAATTAATGTTTGAGCATCATTAATTAAATCACTACTTTCGCGCATATAAACGAAACCACGTGAGATAATATCAGGTCCTGCTGCAACTTTAAATTCTTTCATATCAATGCTTACAACTACAATAACAAGTCCTTCTTCAGAAAGGATGCGACGATCGCGTAATACAATATTACCGATATCTCCAATACCATTTCCGTCAATATAGACAGATCCAGATGGTATTTTACCAGCTACGCTTGCTTCATCTGAACGTAAGGCAAGAACATCGCCATTATCCATGATGAAACAGTTTTCTTCTGGAATACCACAATCATTAGCTAACTTCATATGCATACGTTGCATACGATATTCACCGTGAATTGGCATGAAATACTTCGGTTTAATTAGACGAAGCATTAGTTTTTGCTCTTCTTGTCCGCCGTGTCCACTCGTATGAATGTTTGACAGTTTTCCATGGATTACATCAGCACCAGCACGATACAACATGTTAATTGTACGACTTACGCTAATTGTATTACCAGGGATTGGTGAAGAAGAGAAAACAACTGTGTCGCCAGGGATGATTTGAATTTGACGATGCGTACCATTGGCAATACGTGAAAGTGCTGCCATTGGCTCCCCTTGACTACCTGTACATAAAATAACAACTTTATTAGCCGGTAGGCGATTTAGTTGAGATGCATCTATGAATGTATCCTTCGGACAGCGAATATAACCGAGGTTTTGTCCGATTTCAATTGCTGCTTCCATACTGCGACCAAATACAGCCACTTTACGATTGTTTTCAACAGCTGCTTCAACAACTTGTTGTAAACGATGAATATTTGATGCAAAGGTTGCGAAGATAATACGACCTTCTACTTTGCGGAAAATATCTTGAATACTATCACCAACGCGACGCTCAGACATTGTAAAGTTTGGAACTTCACTGTTTGTACTGTCAGATAAGAGGCAAAGTACACCGTCTTTTCCGATTTCGGCCATTTTTGTTAAGTCCGCAGGTTCACCAACTGGTGTGAAGTCAAATTTGAAATCTCCAGTATGAACCACTTGTCCTTGAGGTGTTTTCACAACAACTCCGTATGAATCTGGGATACTGTGAGTTGTACGGAAGAATGAAACTGATGTCTTTTTGAATTTAATAACATCATCTTCTTGAATTTCATAAAGTTTTGCTTTACGAAGTAATCCGTGCTCTTCTAGTTTGTTTTTGATTAGCGCAATTGCTAATTTACCACCATAAATAGGAATGTTCACTTGACGTAATAAGTAAGGAATTCCACCGATATGATCTTCGTGACCATGTGTAATGAACAATCCTTTAATTTTATCTTCGTTTCGCACAAAATAAGTGTAATCTGGTATTACATAATCGATTCCGAGGAGTTCGTCTTCTGGGAATTTAATTCCAGCGTCAATTATAATAATTTCATCTTGAAATTGAACAGCATATGTATTTTTACCGATTTCACCAAGACCACCTAAAGCAAAAACGGCTGCTTGATCATTCTTTAGAAATTTCATATGACTATACGATTTCCGCTAATGTTAAATCAGCGTTTTCTTTTTCATATTCAAGATGATTGCCAGTAACAGACTGAACGAACTCGATATTATATGCGAACTTATTTAATTTCTTACGAACATCCTTTTCAGACGTAGCCTCTAAATATAAAACTTTTGTATTTTCACGTACTGGAACCTCAGTCATTTTTTCTTGATAAAATACTTTAAAAATCATTTGGAAAACCTCTCCTTGTCTATGTTTTGCATTATCTGTTACTTATTATAAAGCAAACAGTCACGATTTTCATGTTTTTTCGAATGAGAATGAAGAAAAAGCCCGAAATGGGCACAATTTAAGCGATCGTCTTTTTACCGACCAGATCTTTTAAATAACGCTTGAGCTTTTTCTTCAGCTTCTTCAGCATGATTACTCCTTCCTTTCCTTATTTAAACATGCATATTACTAGTGAAAACGCCGTCTCTGCTATAAGAAAGAAGACAAAAGTGAATGTTGAATCTTGTCCTTTCTCATACAGGGAAAGTTATTCTATAGTAACGATTAGTAGCCGTTAGTTATAGGTATAGTATGAGAAAGAATAGAAAAGAAAATTCATACGAACAAGTATCCACACTTTTTACTAAATATATATATGCAGGTTTCATAAATAAGGTCAGAAAGTGAACGCTTTCTTCACAGATGTTTAATATGTTATACTTTTTTTTAGAATTTGAAAAGCGATAATCCAAATAGGAATATAGAGTAACAGAAAGGATTTTGACAAATGAATGATAAAATTGTCTTTTTTGATATTGATGGAACATTATTAGATCATGATAAGAAGATTCCGCAATCTACAAGAGATGCAGTAAGACAGTTACAAGAAAAGGGTGTGCATGTAGCAATTGCAACAGGACGTGCGCCATTTATGTTTGAAGATATTCGTGAGGAACTTAATATTCACAATTATGTTAGTTTTAATGGACAGTACGTTGTATTTGAAGATGAGGTAGTATTTAATAACCCGTTACATCCAGCTGCCTTACATAAGTTTACTCAGTTTGCAAATCAAGAAGGATACCCGCTTGTATATCTTGATCATCAAGAAATGAGAGCATCAGTTGAATATCATGATTATGTGAAAGAAGGTTTTGGAAGCTTGAATTTTGAGCATCCGGCCTATGAACCTAATTTTTATGAGAAGCGTAATATTTATCAAACACTTCTTTTCTGTGAAGTGAATGAAGAGGAAAAGTTTATAAATCAATACCCAGATTTTCATTTTATTCGCTGGCATGCGTATTCCATGGATATTATTCCAAATGGCGGTTCTAAGGCAAAAGGGATCGAGAAATTCATTGAAAAATTAGGATTTAACCGTGAACAAGTGTATGCATTTGGAGATGGTTTAAATGATTTAGAAATGATCGAAGCAGTTGGGACAGGTATTGTGATGGGGAATGGTCATGAAGACTTGAAAAAACTTGCAAATCATGTGACAAAGGATGTTAGTAAAGACGGCATATATCATGGCTTAAAATGGGCTGGATTGCTATAAGTGAATATGGAACCCATTTCATATAAAAAAAGGCGGAAGAGTAACTCCCGCCTTTTTTTATTATCGCTCTAGAGGTTTTGAATCGTCAGGAGCAGCAAATGGATTCTCTTTATTAATGTGATCATAGAACATAACACCATTTAAATGGTCAATTTCATGCTGAAATACAATTGCTGGTAAACCTTTTAAACGCAATTTTACTTCTTCGCCGTTAATAGATGTTGCTTTCACTGTAATTCTTGTGTAACGAGGGACATAACCAGGTACTTCGCGGTCTACTGATAGACAGCCTTCACCACTTTGTAAATATGTACGCTCAACAGAATGACTAATGATTTTTGGATTGAATAATGCATGACTATATAACGTACCGTCTGTATCTGTTACATGAACCGCAATCATTTTCTTTGAAATACCGATTTGCGGAGCCGCTAATCCGATTCCAGGGCGTAAACTATATTTTTCAGCCATTTCAGGATCTTGGCTATTTATTACAAATTCAATCATTTCTTTAAGTGTATTTGTATCTTCTTCGCTCGCTGGTATTACTACCTCTTCTGCAACATTTCGCAAAATAGGATCTCCTTCGCGAATTACATCTTTCATTGTAAGCATATGTAATCTCTCCTTTCCCTTTTAGTCTACCAAAGGAGCCGAAAAAAGTCATCGACAAGTAGGGAGAAGCGCTTTGGAAAGAGTTCTATTGTATGTAATAAAAAGAAACAGACGGCAAAGCCGTCTGTTTCTTTCCATAGTTGTTTCATTTTACATTAGCGAATGCAAGCAGCACCAACGATAATTAAAAGAATAAACAACACAACGATTAAGGCGAAGCCGCGTCCAGACCCGCCACAAGAACCGCCATAACCGTAGGAAGGATATGAACAAGTTGGATAGCAATATGAGTATCCGTACATGAGATGACCTCCTTTATCATTTCCCGCTAATACTGCGGTTACTATAATGTATGGAGGGAAGAGTAGAAATGTATGGGTAATTACCTATAAAAGGAAGAAGAGTTTGTATATTTTTGCTAAGAAGGGAGAAAAACTAAAGAGAATTAAATCGTTTACATATTATTCTAAGAGAAAAAACAAGTTAAAAAGGGAATAATATAACAGCGGGTTAATGCTTACTAATACAGATGTGAAAAATAAAAACACGTTTGTGTAGAAGAAACCGGCAGATTATTTATAAAAAAACGTATTCAAAGTAATTGACATCGTAATTAGAATAGTTGTAAACTAAAAAACGTGATCAAGATTGTATTAATATGTTTCTGAAAAAACATTAGTACAGATTGTTAGGTACACAAAATTATTCTCAACCGACAAATAAATTTGTTGGTTTACATTGTTGCGTTTTCAGTCTAGCCAATAGATAGTGAAAGCGTTTCAGAATATGGTTCAAGAGAGGAAGAGGTGAACGGAATGGGTACTAAAACAAAAAAGACCCTATTTAATGTTGATGAGCAAATGAAAGCTATCGCAGCTCAATTTGAAACATTACAAATTTTAAATGAAAAAGGCGAAGTTGTGAATGAAGCAGCTATGCCTGAATTATCTGATGATCAATTAAAAGAATTAATGCGTCGTATGGTGTATACTCGCGTATTAGATCAACGTTCTATTTCTTTAAACCGTCAAGGACGTTTAGGTTTCTACGCACCAACAGCTGGACAAGAGGCTTCTCAATTAGCAAGTCATTTCGCACTTGAAGCAGAAGATTTCATCTTACCAGGATATCGTGATGTGCCACAATTAGTATGGCACGGTTTACCATTATACCAAGCATTCTTATTCTCTCGTGGACATTTCATGGGTAACCAAATGCCTGAGAACGTAAATGCACTTGCTCCACAAATCATCATCGGTGCGCAAATCATCCAAACTGCTGGTGTTGCGTTAGGTATGAAACTACGTGGTAAAAAATCTGTTGCAATTACTTACACTGGTGACGGTGGTGCTTCACAAGGTGACTTCTACGAAGGTATGAACTTTGCGGGTGCATTCAAAGCTCCAGCAATCTTCGTTGTTCAAAACAACCGTTATGCAATCTCTACTCCAGTAGAAAAGCAATCTGCAGCTAAAACTGTAGCTCAAAAAGCAGTAGCAGCAGGTATTTACGGAATTCAAGTAGACGGTATGGATCCATTAGCTGTATACGCAGCAACTGCTTTCGCTCGTGAGCGCGCAGTAAATGGCGAAGGTCCTACTTTAATCGAGACTTTAACATTCCGTTACGGTCCACATACAATGGCTGGTGATGACCCAACTCGTTACCGTACAAAAGATATCGAGAACGAATGGGAACAAAAAGATCCAATCGTACGCTTCCGTGCATTCTTAGAAAACAAAGGCCTATGGTCTCAAGAAGTTGAAGAGAAAGTAATCGAAGAAGCAAAAGAAGATATCAAACAAGCAATTGCTAAGGCTGACCAAGCTCCAAAACAAAAAGTTACTGATTTAATGGAAATCATGTACGAAAAAATGCCTTACAACTTAGCTGAACAATATGAAATTTACAAAGAAAAGGAGTCGAAGTAAGCCATGGCTCAAATGACAATGATTCAAGCAATCACTGATGCTTTACGCGTTGAAATGAAAAATGACCCTAACGTACTTGTGTTTGGTGAAGACGTTGGTGTAAACGGCGGTGTATTCCGTGCTACTGAAGGTTTACAAGCTGAATTCGGTGAAGACCGTGTAATGGATACTCCACTTGCAGAGTCTGGTATTGGTGGACTTGCAGTTGGACTTGCACTTGAAGGATTCCGTCCAGTTCCAGAAATCCAATTCTTCGGTTTCGTATATGAAGTAATGGATTCAATTTCTGGTCAATTAGCTCGTATGCGTTACCGTTCTGGTGGACGTTGGACTGCTCCTGTAACAGTTCGTTCTCCATTCGGTGGCGGTGTTCATACTCCTGAACTACATGCTGATAGCTTAGAAGGATTAGTGGCTCAACAACCTGGTCTAAAAGTTGTTATTCCATCTACTCCATACGATGCAAAAGGTCTTTTAATCTCTGCGATTCGTGACAACGATCCAGTTATCTACTTAGAGCATATGAAATTGTACCGTTCATTCCGTCAGGATGTACCAGAAGGCGAATACACAATTGATTTAGGTAAAGCTGATATCAAACGTGAAGGTACAGATGTATCTGTTATCGCTTACGGTGCTATGGTTCACGCTGCATTAAAAGCTGCTGAAGAACTTGAAAAAGAAGGTATCTCTTTAGAGGTTGTTGACTTACGTACAGTTCAACCATTAGATATCGAAACAATCATCGCTTCTGTTGAAAAAACAGGCCGCGTGGTAGTAGTTCAAGAAGCACAAAAACAAGCTGGTATTGCAGCTAACGTTGTAGCGGAAATTAATGACCGTGCAATCTTAAACTTAGAAGCTCCAGTTGTACGTGTAGCAGCTGCTGATACAGTATTCCCATTCTCTCAAGCTGAGAGCGTATGGTTACCAAACCACAAAGATATTGTTGAAGCTGTTAACAAAGTAATGAACTTCTAATTTTTAGTTATTCATGTGCAAAAGAAATCAGCACATGCTGATTTCTTTTGCCATATTCCATAATAAAGAAATGAATCAGGGGGCTGAATTCCGTGGCATTTGAATTTAAACTACCAGATATCGGTGAAGGTATCCACGAAGGTGAAATCGTAAAATGGTTTATTAAACCAGGCGACGAAGTAAACGAAGATGACGTACTTCTTGAAGTACAAAATGATAAAGCAGTAGTAGAAATCCCTTCTCCTGTTAAAGGTAAAGTACTTGAAGTACTTGTAGAAGAAGGTACGGTTGCAGTAGTTGGAGATACATTAATTAAATTTGATGCTCCAGGATACGAAAACCTTAAATTTAAAGGTGACGATCATGACGAAGCTCCTAAAGCTGAAGAAGCGAAAGAAGAAGCTCCTAAAGCTGAAGCTACTCAAGCAGCAACTGCAGAAGTAGTAAATGAGCGCGTAATCGCTATGCCATCTGTTCGTAAATATGCTCGTGAAAACGGCGTAGACATTCATAAAGTAGCTGGTTCTGGTAAGAACGGTCGTATCGTAAAAGCTGACATCGATGCATTTGCAAATGGTGGACAAGCAGTAGCAGCAACTGAGGCTCCAGCAGCAGAAGCTACTCCAGCAGCAGCGAAAGAAGAAGCACCAAAAGCACAACCAATCCCAGCTGGTGAATATCCAGAAACTCGTGAGAAAATGAGTGGTATCCGTAAAGCGATTGCAAAAGCAATGGTTAACTCTAAGCACACAGCTCCTCACGTAACATTAATGGATGAAGTTGATGTAACTGAGCTTGTTGCTCACCGTAAGAAGTTCAAAGCTGTTGCAGCTGACAAAGGTATTAAATTAACTTACCTTCCATACGTTGTTAAAGCTTTAACATCTGCATTACGTGAATTCCCAATGTTGAATACTGCTTTAGACGATGCTTCTCAAGAAATCGTTCATAAACATTACTTCAACATCGGTATCGCAGCTGATACAGACAAAGGTCTATTAGTACCAGTTGTTAAAGATACAGATCGTAAATCAATCTTCACTATTTCTAACGAGATCAATGATCTTGCTGGTAAAGCACGTGAAGGTCGCTTAGCTCCGGCTGAAATGAAAGGTGCTTCTTGCACAATTACAAACATTGGTTCTGCAGGTGGACAATGGTTCACTCCAGTTATCAACCACCCAGAAGTAGCAATCCTTGGTATCGGCCGTATCGCTGAAAAACCAGTTGTGAAAAACGGTGAGATTGTTGCAGCTCCAGTATTAGCATTATCTCTAAGCTTTGACCATCGTTTAATTGACGGCGCAACTGCTCAAAAAGCATTAAACCAAATTAAACGTCTATTGAATGACCCACAATTATTAGTAATGGAGGCGTAATAACAATGGTAGTAGGAGATTTCCCAATTGAATTAGATACAGTCGTTGTTGGTGCAGGTCCTGGTGGATACGTTGCGGCAATTCGTGCAGCACAATTAGGTCAAAAGGTAGCAATTATTGAAAAAGCTAACCTTGGTGGCGTATGCTTAAACGTTGGATGTATTCCTTCAAAAGCGTTAATCAATGCAGGTCATCGTTATGAGAATGCAATGCATTCTGATGACATGGGTATCACTGCAGAGAACGTAAAAGTTGACTTTACAAAAGTTCAAGAATGGAAAAACGGCGTAGTTAAGAAATTAACTGGCGGTGTTGAAGGCCTTCTTAAAGGTAACAAAGTTGAAATCATTCGCGGTGAAGCTTACTTCGTAGATGCTAACACATTACGCGTAATGACTGAAGATGCAGCTCAAACTTACACGTTTAAAAATGCTGTTCTTGCAACTGGTTCTACACCAATCGAAATTCCTGGATTCAAATACTCTAAACGTGTTATCAACTCTACAGGTGCTTTAAGCTTACCTGAAATTCCTAAAAAGCTTGTTGTAATCGGCGGCGGTTACATCGGTATGGAATTAGGTACTGCATATGCTAACTTCGGTACAGAAGTTACTGTAGTAGAAGCTGGCGACGAAATCTTAGCTGGTTTCGAAAAAGCTATGAGCTCTGTTGTTAAACGTGCTCTACAGAAAAAAGGTAACGTTAATATCCATACAAAAGCTATGGCTAAAGGCGTTGAAGAAACAGAAACTGGCGTAAAAGTTAGCTTTGAAGTTAAAGGTGAAATCCAAACTGTAGAAGCAGACTACGTATTAGTAACTGTAGGTCGTCGTCCAAACACTCAAGAAATCGGTCTTGAGCAAGTTGGAGTTAAAATGACTGACCGCGGCATCATCGAAATCGATGAGCAATGTCGTACAAACGTACCAAATATCTATGCGATCGGTGATATCGTTCCTGGACCACCATTAGCTCACAAAGCTTCTTACGAAGGTAAAGTAGCTGTTGAAGCAATTAGTGGCCATGCATCAGCAATCGATTACATCGGAATTCCTGCAGTATGCTTCACAGATCCAGAATTAGCATCTGTTGGTTACACTAAGAAACAAGCTGAAGAAGCTGGAATGACTGTAACTGTATCTAAGTTCCCATTCGCTGCTAACGGTCGTGCGTTATCATTAAACAGCACTGACGGTTTCCTACAACTTGTAACACGTAAAGAAGATGGTCTTCTTGTAGGTGCTCAAGTTGCAGGTGCAGGCGCTTCTGATATTATTTCTGAGATTGGTTTAGCTATCGAAGCTGGAATGACAGCAGAAGATATCGCTCAAACAATCCACGCTCACCCAACATTAGGTGAAATCACAATGGAAGCAGCTGAAGTTGCTCTTGGAATGCCAATTCACATTGTAAAATAATTTAGGTAATGAAAATAGCCCATCTCTTATTTAAAGAGATGGGCTATTTTTTATTTTAATAAAAATGGCTTGCAAGGTCTTTATGTGTACTTGTCGAATGAATATATAATACTTTATTTGGACTGTTAGAACATATATTAATCCAAAAGTCATATATATGCTTTCGTATAATATGTAATTGATTCAAACTTAATCCCATATAGTAATAAAATAGAGCATGTCAAAGGAGAAGGTTCCATGAAAATATTACATGTTATATTTTATCATTTTTTATTATGGAGTGGTTTTTCCGTTGTATTATCATTGTCAAATGGTGATAAGTTGCATTATAAAGTCATTCTATTTTTTGTATTTCTTTATTTAGCATATGTGATCGCATATGTTGTATTACAAATTAGAAAGCAGGCATTATTTCTTACGTGTTCAAATTGCATACTTTTCTTAATCGTATTTTCTATTTTTTAGATTAACGTTTATAGAAATACATTGTTCTGCCATTAAATAATTGTAACTCTCCTTCTAACTTCTTCGCTAGAAAACGGCAAAATTCATTTGCTTTTCCTTTATCACCAAATGTTGCATTAGGTGGTAACGAGATCTGAATGAAAGATTGTTCTTTTTCTATACCGACACCAACATAAATGGAATCATATCGATCGTGAGTAGATTGTAGTTTTAATGTTGTTGCTGATGTATCTAAAATTTCATAAGGAAAAGCGGTATTTGTATAAGCGTAATTAATTTGAACACCAGTTTTGGAAGTAACTGTTTGATAATAATGAAAAAGTTGTTTTATATCATCTATTGAAACAGATTGTTGATTGGATTTAGGTACAAGCGTAATGAAGGCATGTTGCATATAAGTTCCCCCTAACTTAGTAGAATACTTTCATTCTACATCCTACTGAATTTTTTGACAATTAAAAGGAGTATTCCTTTTTTTGTTTAATATACTAATGAAAGGTGATGGAGAAAGGTGGAAACCGATGTTTGAAAAATTGTATGATGAGCATGAAAGTGTGAAGGTACGATTTTTGGGATTTATGACACATGATACTCGTTATGATTTTGGTGTTATTTATACAAATATGTTTTTTGGGAAGCCACTTATTGTTTGTATGCAAACAGGAAGGTCTACTTTACTTGGACGAGATGATGTAGAGAATGTTCAATATTTACAGGAAATTTTTAAATTAGGATCAGAAGGCGAAGCAGCGGAGTTAGCTCAGTTTTTTTCATTTCTAGTTCCCTCTACATCTTTGCATGCTGAATATGAAGAATAAATAATGTAAAACAGTCGTACGTATAAATATGGCTGTTTTTTTGTTTGAATATCGTATACTAATTTAAATTAAAAATATTTAATGTGTTATACTAAAAACCTATTGACGCAAAAAGTATAACATATTAAAATGAAGACAGAAAGTTAAGCGGTTACAAAAAGTTTTTGGGATTATAAACTTAGGGGGAAATGAAAAATGGGAACAATCGTATGTCAAGATTGTGAAGGTACAATTGCACACTTCGAGGATGAGAAAGTAACGGTACTTTACGGGAAATGTGGATCTTGCGGATGTGATCACACAGAGCATACAAAAGCCCAATAATTGATAGGAAATGGACAGCTAAAAGTTTTTAGGACCATAAACTTAGGGGGAAATGAAAAATGGGAACAATCGTATGCCAAGTATGTGAAGGAACAATCGGTCATTTTGAAGATGAAAAGACGACAGTGCTTTACGGGAAATGTGGTACAAATTGTGACTGTGCTAATAAAGATAAGGCGAAAGCTTAATTATAAATAAGTAGATTATTATTAAAACTCAGGGGGAAATGAAAAATGGGAACAATCGTATGCCAAGTATGTGAAGGAACAATCGGACATTTTGAAGATGAAAAATCAACAGTACTATACGGAAAATGTGGATCTCATTGCGACTGTAACCATAAAGAGCATGCAAAAGCTTAAATAAGAAAAAGCGCCTACACTTGTAGGCGCTTTTTTAATAAATTGTAGTTGTATGGCCAACTGTTGCAACGATTGCATCATCTCTAATCGGAATAAATCCTATGGATGTCTGTGGGGCTTTAGAAGAAGCGTAGTGGCTCATGAGACGGCTATCGATACGGGTAATAGTATCGGTCAAGAAAGCCGAAATGAAAGCGTAAGGAACTCGTCGTTCATTTAACGCGTATATAATTTCTTCTTTTGTTTTTACACCTACACCATGTCCGTAAAAAAAGAAATTCCCCAAATAGATTGTATTTTCTCCTTGCCACTCGATTGTAGCTGGATTCACTTGTGGATTTTTAAAATAAACGAGATCACCTGGGACAAGATCGCCACCCGTTTTTGTTATGAGTTTTAAATCTTGATCGTAGTCCCACGTATAAAGTAAAAGGTTTGCAAAGAGACGGTTGAAAGTTTCTTCTTCATACAACGATAGTAAAGCTTTGTAAAAAATAATAATCATCGCGGTGGCACATTCAGTTCCATATAGTTTTCCGTTTTTGAAAATATCTTGTATGGCAATGGAAGGGGGTATGTTTGGAAGGAGCTCAAATCCTCCAAGGGACGTTCTTTTCCAATACTGAGGGTTGCAAAAGGATTGTTGAAATGTTCGAAACTGAAATCCACTTTGAAAAAGTTCTAATGCGGAAGTAATAATATTCACACGCAAGTTTAGATCGAAGCTGAGTTCATCTGATGTTCGGAAGGAATAGATTTCTTGATTTCCTGCCATTATAGATAAAATTTGCTGTTTCTCAGCTGCAAATGGCTCATATTCATTTGTGATATAAGGATGCACAATAGAACGGCCTATTACAATCATAATAGTATCCCCACCTATACGTTACATTACATCATATCGTATGAGAAAAGGGAAAAAGGGTGAAAGAAAAGCCTATCAACTGATAGGCTTGTACTCTTTAATCACACGTAATGTTTGCAATGTCATATCTTCAGGACCTTGTACAGGTAAACCTGCTTCTAAGTTTTTACGAATATACTCTAAGTTATCTTGTGTAATAATTTCCCCCGGAGTAAAGATTGGAATCCCTGGTGGATAAACCATAACGAAATCAGCTATAATACGACCGGCTGCATTTTCAAATGGGATGACTTCTGTTTCCGAATAAAAAGCATCTCGAGGAGAAAGTGCTAGCACTGGTATTTCTGGAATTTCTACTTGTACTTGAACACCTTTATCAGCTGTATTTCTAAATGTTGCTGCTAAATCTTGTAATGCTGTAATAAGTGTATTCGTCTCACTTTCTGTATCTCCGAAAGTGACAAGACATAGTATGTTGTATAAATCTGAGAGTTCTACTTCAATGTTATATTGCTCTCTAAGCCATACTTCAGCCTGATGGCCTGTAATACCTAAATCTTTTACAGATACAATTATCTTTGTAGGATCATAGTTAAAAGTAGCATCCGTACCTAGCATTTCTTTCCCAGGACAGTAAAGATGCTCAATATCATTTATAGCATCACGAACTTGTTCTGCTAATTGAATTGTTTGTTCTATGAGTGCAGTTCCTTCTGTAGCAAGACGTTTTCTAGCAACATCAAGAGATGCTAATAAGATATAAGAAGTTGATGTAGTCGTAAGCATGCTAATAATAGATTGAACATGTTTTACGTTCACAAGGCCTTCTTTCACATTAAGAATAGAACTTTGCGTTAAAGATCCTCCTAGTTTGTGAACACTTGTTGCCGCCATATCTGCTCCAGCTTGCATCGCTGACATCGGCAATTCATCGTGAAAATGAATATGAACACCATGAGCTTCATCAACGAGTACAGGGATATCGTAAGAATGTGCTAATTGTACAATCTGTTCTAAGTCCGCAGCAAAACCAAAGTATGTTGGGTTAATAACAAGTAAGCCTTTCGCATCTGAGTGCTCTTCAAGAGCCTTTTTGACAGATTGAATTGTAATTCCATGTGAAATACCAAGTTTTGGATCGATTTCAGGATGCATAAAAATCGGTTTTGCACCTGAGAAGATAATCGCTGACATTACGGATTTATGCACGTTTCGTGGTACTAGGATTTTGTCACCAGGACCGCAAACGCTCATTACCATTGTCATAATTGCGCCACTTGTACCTTGAATGGAAAAAAAAGTATGGTCTGCACCGAATGCAGCGGCTGCTAAATCTTGTGCTTCTTTAATCATACCTTTTGGATGATGTAAATCATCGAGCGGCGCAATATTAATTAAATCAATTGCTAATGCATTATGCCCAATAAATTCGCGAAATGTAGGATCCATGCCTTGTCCTTTTTTATGACCAGGAATATGGAATTGAATTGGATTTCGCTTACTGTGCTCAACTAAAGCGGTAAACAATGGTGTTTCGTATTGGGACAATCTATACACTCCTTCTTCTTCGTAATATTTAGTATTATTTGTTTTATATAATCCTGTACTAAAAAAGCTAAGTCCTTTTTTAGTATGAGGCTTGTTTTTCTGCCATTCAAAAAAGTGTTTTGAGATGGTAGGTTCACTTTATTTTCTATAAAACAAAAGCATTATATCACCAATAATTATAGATGTATAGAAAAAAATATTTTTACAGTGCGTATATTAAATAGTTATTTCCAATTAACTTATAGAGGAAGACAATTCCATCATAAGGAATAAATAGTGTATAATGCAAAGTGGCTATAGTGAAGAGGAAAAAAACTTAAGATAGCATATTGAAATAAGAAGAAATGATAAATGAGGTGCAAAATGGAATATCAATATCCGTTAGATTATGATTGGTCAAATGAAGAAATGGTTGCAATTGTGAAGTTTTATGAAGCGATTGAGAAAGCATATGAAAAAGGCGTTATAAGAGAAGAATTAATGGGATTATATCGTCGTTTTAAAGAGATTGTTCCATCGAAAGCAGAAGAAAAGAAGATTGATAAAGAGTTTCAAGAAGTAAGTGGATATTCTATATACCGTGCGATTCAAAGGGCTAAAGAAGCAGAGGAACAAAAGCTTGTGAAAATGTAAAAAATATTTTGAAAAATAAAAACTGAAGTGATATAATGTGATAACAACTAAAAACGGACAATATAAATTGTCCGTTTTCTACTATCGATTACAAAGTGCATATAAAGGAAGGAGTGATTGCATCGTAGATTCAATCTTAGCAAGGAATTGTTCGTTGGTCATTGCTGAAAACTCCTCTGGTGATATATGAATACCAACTAATAATTCTGCTTTTTTCACAGTAGCTAGACGTTCAATCATCTTTTGTAAATCTTCTGTTTCAAGTGTTTTATGTAATTTTACACTTGGTTTAGTATGGTCAATGGACCAAACGAAGTCATTTGGAATATTAGTTTTTAAATCATTTAAATGTTCTAAGAAGGCGTGAGCCGTCTCCACTTTTTGTGGACACTCATAGATTAAACCAAAGTATACGAAGGCATGAGTACCCCATAATCCAATTTGGAAATGTGGTAGCATTTTATATCCGCGTTTATTTGTTGAAAAAGCAACCCAAGTATCGTTTGGTGGATTGACTTTACGACGTGCATGTTTTGCTACATGATAAAAAAAGTTCTCATCAGTTTGTTTGGATAAATACGTAGCAAACTGTTCCCCTAAAGCTTCTAGCTTAGGATGAATGTTCGTTTTAATTGCACTCATTCGTTCTTCGAGACCATCAACTGTAAAGACCTCAAAATCAGTTGATTTGAATGTTTGTAGTGTCATGATTGTTCCTCCAACTCCTATTTTGCTTTTATTTTAGCATAGCTTGTACTATTCATAAAAAAAACAGCACAAAAAAATTTAAATAAAAAAATATAATTTTGTTGCATAGATGATTTATCCAACATAGTATAGTATAAAACAAAAAAATCAGAAAATTAAATCAATTCTAGTCCGAGGGCAGACGAATATTGGGAGGAGGCAAATAATATGAGACAGGTGATTAATGCGTTAAAGAGAACAGATGCTGAAAAGAGAATTCCGGTGCTACGTTTGGAGCTAGATTATGAATTAGCGACTTTATATGATGCGATGATGGAAAATGATAAACAGAAAAAAGAAGAGTGTGTACAAAAGTTAGAAGTGTTAAGACTTGAAATGATTCGTTTAGAAGCGTAATAATAGTATATGTATAAAAAATTAGTTGGTGCGAACCTTATAAAGGGTTCGTTTTTTCTGTGAACAGTATAGATCGGAGTGTTTAAACATGCAAGAAGTATGGAAAGACATCGATGCACAAGCCAAACAGTGGATTCGAGATGCGGGAGAGCGTTTAATGGCATCAATGAAAAAGGCACTTATTATAGAAACAAAATCAAATGCAGCTGACTTAGTAACAAATATGGACCGAGAAATAGAACAGTTTTTAATTGGGAAAATTAAAGAAACATTTCCAAATCATACTATTTTAGGGGAAGAGGGTTATGGAGATGAGGTAACTTCTTCTGACGGGATTGTTTGGTTAATTGATCCAATTGACGGCACGATGAACTTTGTCCATCAAAAAAGAAATTTTGCTATTTCAATTGGAATTTATGAGAACGGTATCGGAAAGATTGGACTTATTTATGATCCAGTTCATGATGAATTATATCATGCGTTAAAAGGTGCTGGAGCTTTTTGTAATGAAGTGCCAATACCTTCATTACAAAAAGGGACTGTAGAGCAAGGTATTGTAGCTTTAAATGCGATATGGCTTACCGACAATCCATTGCTTAATATGGAAAGTATGATGGCTCTTGTTAAGAAAGCAAGGGGCACAAGATCATATGGCTGTGCAGCGTTAGAGATGGTATATGTTGCAACAGGGAGAATAGATGCATATGTAACGCCGAGATTATCACCATGGGATTTTGGCGGGGGACAGATAATTGTAGAGGAAGTTGGAGGCAAGGTGACAACCTTCTCTGGAGCCACGCTTTCTATTGTAGAGAAGAGTAGCGTGTTAGTTGCGAAACCAGGGGTGTATGAAGAAGTGTTATCGTTTATATCGGAGTAACAAAAAAAGTAAGAGGCTGTATATAAGCTTCTTACTTTTTAGCGTTATTGTGATTTGCGCATTTTTCTTTTTGTTACAAAACCGTATCCAACTGTAACAAATGTGCCGATAATGCAAATAATAATACCGATGGGACTATTTTCAGCAATCATAATGCCAATACCAATTAAGAAAATAACACCGATAATTGCGGTTAATAAAAAGCGATATTGAATGTGTTCCATTTCTTCACCCTCCAATCTCATTTTACTTTCACAAAAGTAAGAATACAACTATATTTTCATTCTTGATTTTATTTTAATTGCTATTGTATCCCCTTCGCTCTTATAATAGAGAAGGATTAAAAAGACATTAGGAGTTGGACATGTTGAAAAAACGACAAGATTTACGTAATATAGCAATTATTGCCCACGTTGACCATGGTAAAACAACACTTGTTGACCAGTTATTACGTCAAGCGGGGACTTTCCGTGCGAACGAACACGTTGAAGAACGCGCAATGGATTCAAATGATCTAGAAAGAGAACGCGGTATTACAATTTTAGCGAAAAATACAGCGATTCACTATGAAGATAAAAGAATTAACATTTTAGATACACCTGGTCACGCTGACTTCGGTGGAGAAGTAGAACGTATCATGAAAATGGTTGATGGTGTTTTACTTGTTGTTGATGCATATGAAGGTTGTATGCCACAAACACGATTTGTTTTAAAGAAAGCTCTTGAGCAAAACTTAACTCCAATCGTAGTTGTAAACAAAATTGACCGTGACTTCGCTCGTCCGGATGAAGTAGTTGATGAAGTAATCGATTTATTCATCGAACTTGGTGCAAACGAAGATCAATTAGAGTTCCCAGTTGTATTTGCATCAGCAATGAACGGAACAGCAAGCTTAGATTCAAACCCAGCAAATCAAGAAGAGAATATGAAATCATTATTTGATACAATTATCGAACATATTCCAGCGCCAATCGATAATAGCGAAGAGCCACTTCAATTCCAAGTAGCACTTCTTGATTACAATGACTATGTTGGCCGTATTGGGGTTGGCCGTGTATTCCGCGGTACAATGAAAGTAGGACAACAAGTTGCTTTAATGAAAGTTGATGGAAGTGTAAAACAATTCCGTGTAACAAAATTATTTGGTTACATTGGATTAAAACGTCAAGAAATTGAAGAAGCAAAAGCTGGTGACTTAGTAGCTGTTTCTGGTATGGAAGACATCAACGTTGGTGAAACAGTATGTCCAGTTGAGCATGAAGATGCGTTACCATTATTACGTATTGATGAGCCGACACTACAGATGACGTTCCTTGTAAATAACAGTCCATTTGCAGGTCGTGAAGGTAAATACATTACATCTCGTAAAATTGAAGAGCGCCTTCGTTCACAATTAGAAACAGATGTAAGTTTACGTGTAGATAATACAGAGTCTCCTGATGCATGGATCGTATCTGGACGTGGGGAACTACATTTATCTATCTTAATTGAAAACATGCGTCGTGAAGGTTATGAACTACAAGTATCTAAGCCAGAAGTAATTATTAAAGAAGTTGATGGCGTAAGATGTGAGCCTGTAGAGCGTGTACAAATCGATGTACCTGAAGAATATACTGGTTCAATCATGGAATCTATGGGTGCACGTAAAGGTGAAATGTTAGATATGGTGAATAACGGAAACGGTCAAGTTCGCCTTACTTTCATGGTTCCAGCACGTGGTTTAATTGGTTACACAACAGAATTCTTAACATTAACTCGTGGTTACGGTATTTTAAACCATACATTCGATTGCTACCAACCAGTACACGCTGGACAAGTTGGTGGACGTCGCCAAGGTGTTCTAGTTTCACTTGAAACAGGAAAAGCATCACAATACGGTATTATGCAAGTTGAAGACCGTGGTGTAATCTTCGTTGAACCAGGTACAGAAGTATATGCTGGTATGATTGTTGGAGAACATACTCGTGAGAATGACTTAACAGTTAACGTTGTAAAAATGAAACAACAAACTAACATTCGTTCTGCAACGAAAGATCAAACTTCAACAATGAAAAAACCGCGCTTAATGACTTTAGAAGAGTCATTAGAGTACTTAAACGATGACGAGTTCTGTGAAGTAACTCCAGAATCAATTCGTTTACGTAAAAAGATTCTTGATAAGAGCGAGCGCGAAAGAGCTGCTAAGAAAAAGAAATCTGTAGAAGCGTAAAATAGTAAAACAGCTACCTTTAATTAAGGTAGCTGTTTTTTTATGTTTATTTTTTAGAATATTTACTCTTTTTTGTGGACAGTATTTTTTTCACAGGTTACTCTTGTATTAAGTACATAAAGAAAAATGGTTTGATTTATGAGGAAGGGGGATAAATGGTGTTAGAAAGAATGTCGTTTTTTGCGAAATTATGTAAAGTTGATGAAAATCCAGAGCTAGGGATGTGGTTACTGTATGGCATCATTATAATATTAAGTGCACTTGTGTATAATTTAGGTTTTGCAAGAAAGCTATCAATAATAAAAAATATAGTGATATATATATCACTAGCGATTGGATGTACAGTTTTAACTTTCTTTGCAGTTTTTTTACCTGTTGGAGAGGGACTTGTTGTAGCGGCAATTGTGCTTGGGATTTATAGATTGCGATTACATCAAGCAAGACAACAAAAAGCAGGGTAAGGGGGGAAGTTTTATGCGTTCAGTGCAAGATGCATTATATAATTGGTTAACAATTAAAACAGTTGCCGAAGCACGTCCAGGTGATAATGCAGCAAAAGAAACGTATTTACTATTTCAAAATATGATATATGAAGAGCACAAATTAAAGAATGTGGAAGTTGAAAAGAACGAAGAAATGTATTTGATTTCATATGAAATGAATGGGGAACGAAAATCTGCACGGTTTCCATTAGAAGCTATTGATTGTTTCTTGGATCAAATGAATCGTGAACCTGAAAAATATAAATAAGTCCTTATCTATATGATTAAGGACTTATTTACATTTTACCAATCGTCTTCGACTTTTTTATCACGATATAGTCGGAAGTTACCACTTGCATGACGTTCCAGCGTACGTTCTGCAATTCGTTCCGAACATTCCATGCACATATATGTATGAATAGGGCGATTACGCAGTTTTTTTGCCGTAGGATTTTCATCATCTAACATATCTTTTTTATCACAAATCATACATTTGACTCTCATTTCGTCACCTCAATACGAATTCTATCAATATAAGTATATCATGGAAGTATAATGTTTTTGAATAATAGCGGGAAAAAATAATATTTTCGCAATTCAAAAAATAAGTTATGATAAGGATATATTAAGTATATTTGGAGGTGGAAATATGGCGAATGTAGTAGAGCCTACATTAACAGATGATTTAGTACAAACGTTACGTAAAGAGTGTATTGTCATGGTAGCAACAACAGATTTTGAAAAACAAGTTCCTAACGTAAGTGCTATTTCTTGGGTGTATGCGGTGAGTAAAACTAGTATTCGATTTGCAGTAGATCAACGTTCTCGTATTGTGGAAAATATACGGCATAGTACTGGGGTGGTATTGACTATAATGGCGAATGAATCCGTATTTTCCATAAGTGGTGCAGGCGAAATTTTGACTGATAGAATGGAAGGTATTCCTCTAAAATTAACTGTAATAGAAGTAAATGTACAAGAAGTACGTGATGTGATGTTTTATGGTGCAAAACTTGCAACTGAGCCAACATATGAAAAAACATATGATCTTCGGGCAGCAAAAAAGCTCGATAATCAAGTATTGGTAGGAATGAAAGAATTATAAATGCGATAAATAAGAAAGTCAGGTATTAACTTTTGTAATCAGTTATTGTGATTTTATGTTAATAATTATAATAAAAAGTAATATATTGAATAGAAATGAATAAAAAATAAATAAAAGGTTTAATGGCGATACATTTCGATTCTACCTCGTTTATACGGTACATATAATTATAACAATGGTTCGTCCATATTTTATGGATGAAACCCTTGTTCTACAAATTTAAAAGTGGAGTCAGGGGGTAACAGGTTGGATAAAATTTATGTGTTAGATACGAATGTACTTTTGCAGGATCCTTTATCTATTTTTTCATTTGAAACCAATGAAGTAGTGATTCCAGCAGTTGTATTAGAAGAGGTTGATTCGAAAAAACGTTACATGGATGAAGTAGGAAGAAATGCTCGTTATGTATCTAAGTTAATAGACAAATTTCGTGAAATAGGAAAGCTGCATGAGAGTATTCCGCTAGAAAACGGCGGTACATTTCGTATTGAATTAAACCATCGTTCATTTGTCCAACTACAAGATATCTTTGTAGAAAAGACAAATGATAATCGAATTTTAGCTGTAGCAAAAAATCTATCTTTAGAAGAACAAGAAAAAGAGGATGGGAAATCTGTTATTTTAGTAAGTAAAGACGTGCTCGTAAGGGTAAAGGCAGATGCGATTGGTTTGAAGGCGGAAGATTACTTAAGCGATCGCGTAATTGAAGTAGAAAATATATATTCAGGATTTTTAGAAGGGTATATATCAAAAGAGCAATTGGATTATTTTTATGAAAAAGGTGAATTGCCATTATCCGAAATTGCAAATCATCCTTTTTATCCAAATCAGTTTGTAGTAATGAAAGATGCATTAGGGGGATCTAGTTCAGCACTTGGCATTGTGGATCACTTAGGTAAGAAGGTAAAGAAACTTATTTTTCACAATGAACAAGTATGGGGGATACGACCGCGAAATGTGCAGCAGATTATGGGGTTAGAATTGTTGCTTCGTGAAGATATTCCGCTAGTAACATTAACGGGGAAAGCTGGTACAGGAAAAACATTACTAGCTTTAGCTTCGGGGCTCATGCAAACCGAAGATTTAGGACTATATAAAAAATTACTCGTTGCAAGGCCAATTGTTCCAGTCGGAAAAGATATCGGTTATTTACCAGGAGAAAAAGAAGAAAAGTTAAGGCCTTGGATGCAACCGATTTTTGATAACTTAGAGTATTTATTTAATACGAAAAAGCCAGGAGAGTTAGATGCGATTTTAGCTGGAATGGGTTCGATTGAAGTAGAGGCTCTTACGTATATACGCGGAAGAAGTATTCCAGATCAATTCATTATAATTGACGAAGCGCAGAATTTGACGAAGCATGAAGTGAAAACGATACTAACAAGGGTAGGAGAAAAAAGTAAAATCGTATTAATGGGAGATCCTCAGCAAATTGATCATCCGTATTTGGATGAGTATAATAACGGTTTAACATATGTTGTAGAGAAATTTAAAGAGCAACGTATTAGTGGCCATGTGAAATTTGTTAAAGGGGAGCGATCTAATTTAGCTCAACTAGCAGCAGATTTATTATAAAAAGGAGTGAGCCTTGGCTCACTCCTTTTTTCTTTCAAATATACACATTAAATAATGGTAAATTTACGAATGTTACGGATTGGATTTTGTCTATTAGATCCATCATTGTAATATAGATGAACAGGTCCATCCTCTTTTAATGGTTTTCCTTCTTTCGAAAAACCAAGAATAGCATTTTTGACGGTTTCTAATGGAAGCGTAAATGTATGTTCTACTGTTTCGACCTCGACTTGCGTAGCGTCATCTGAAATTTCAGCGTTAGCAAGAAAAGGATGAAATGGCATACCGAACGTTCCAGTAATTAGCTGTTCTTTTTTATATTTTTTTACACTTTGTTGTATCGGCGGGAAAGCAGCACCATCACGGATTTCGCGATCCCAATGCTCTGAAGTGTTTTTCAAATAAGCTTCTAATTCTGATATGTTTTCTCTTGTTTCATCAAAGTAAGTTGTCAAATCTACTTTTCGATCATCAAAGATCCAAACCGTTGGATCAATAGTGATTGGAAACCGAACTTTTCCATTAATAAATAAAATTTCGCTCATTGTTGTTCCCCCATTTGTGTTATACTCCCACTTTTCAGTATAATAGTATTAGACACTATTGTCACAAAAAATGTTTCTATTGCAATTTATTAAAACTATCGCTAATATTAATAGATAGGAGAGAGTAGGACGGAAACGGAGGGAATCAATTTGGCGTCTGAGACAGTATCAAATCATCAGGAAAAGGCACTAGCCCTTCTACAAGCGGATGCGGAGAAGATTTTAAGACTTATTAAGGTGCAAATGGACCATCTTACAATGCCGCAATGTCCATTATATGAAGAAGTGTTAGACACACAAATGTTTGGACTATCCCGCGAGGTCGATTTTGCAGTTCGCCTTGGTCTTATTGCAGAAGAACAAGGGAAAGCAATGTTAGGAGAGCTCGAACGTGAGTTATCTGCACTTCATGAAGCATTTACAAACAAACAACAATAACGGGTTCAAATAAGGGGGCTCAAACTGAAAAAGTTTGGGCTTTTTATTTGTATAATAAAGCAGGAAGAATCAATGTACATATGGAATACAACAATAATTAAATTGAAACAGAGAGAGGAAATGAAATGAAAAGAGTATGGAAATCAATGGATTATTCATTATTACTTCCTCTTGTTATCTTATGTGTGTTGGGAGTTATAATGGTATATAGTTCTAGTTCCATTGTCGCGATTTCGTCGAAATATAACTGGCCAGCAGATTACTTTTTTAAAAAACAATTAGTTGCTCTTGCTATTGGAACGGTAATACTTGTGATTGTCGCTATAATACCTTACAAATTGTGGAGGAAAAAAATAGTTCTTACAGCGATGGGGTTAGGGAGTATTGGATTACTAACAGCAGCGCTCCTTTTCGGTAAGGTAATCAATGGTGCAAGAGGATGGATACTAGGTATACAACCAGCTGAATTTGTAAAAATAGCAATTATTATTACGCTGGCAAGTTTTTTTGCTAAGAAACAAGAGAGGCAAACTCCTTTTTTTCAAGGGATAATACCTCCCCTATTTGTTGTCGGTGGATCGATGGTATTAATTTTATTACAAAATGACTTAGGGACTGACATATTAATAGGTGGAACAGTGTTAATTATGTTCTTCTGTTCAGGAGTTAATGTTAACTTGTGGATAAAAAGATTTTTATTAACAGCTGTCGTGTGGATTCCGGCGTTGTACTTTATTGGGGACTATAAATTAAGTAAATACCAAAAAGCGCGATTTTCAGTTTTTCTTGATCCATTTAGTGATCCTCAAAATGATGGATTCCAATTAGTTAATTCGTTTATTGGAATTGCCTCAGGTGGGTTAAATGGTAGAGGACTAGGAAATAGTATACAAAAGTATGGCTACTTACCAGAGCCGCAAACGGATTTTATTATGGCGATTATATCTGAAGAACTAGGTTTTATAGGTGTAGCTATCATTTTAATCTGTTTACTACTTATTATCATTCGCTCGTTTAGAGTGGCGCAAAAATGTAAAGACCCATTTGGAAGTTTACTTGCAATCGGGATTGCAAGTTTAATTGGGATACAAACATTTGTTAATGTTGGTGGTATGTCTGGATTAATACCGCTTACAGGTGTACCTTTACCGTTTATTAGTTATGGCGGTAGTTCTCTATTAGCAAATTTAATTGCGATGGGTATATTATTAAATGTTGCTAGTCATGTAAAACGACAAGAGAAACAGCAAAATGAGGAAATGAAAGAAAGAAAACAAGATGGACCACGTCTTGTTGTTGTGAAATAAAAAACACATTGTGCTTTAGAGCGCGATGTGTTTTTTTTTAGAAATATTAAATGTGATATATTAATTGATATTTATAGTAAAAAATATATCACATTAAATCTAATGTGATATACAATTAGGTTGTTAGAAAAGGAAGAGGTATGCTATACTATTTTTGTGAAACAAATTAATCAGAAAACTTATCATTTGTTAAAAAATAAGGTATGATGGATAAAAATAAAGTGAAGCTTTCTAAGTATAATATAATGTAGAAAGTGAAGAACTTCACGCTCTTTATGGTGTGTATATATTTTATCTCTAGAGTGGTAGGAAAGTAGAGGGGGAAGATCATGACAAAGCTGCAACGTATTCAAAAAGTATTGGTAGCTAACCGTGGAGAGATTGCAATTCGTGTGTTTCGAGCTTGTTCGGAACTTGGGTTAAAAACAGTTGCAATCTATTCTAAAGAGGATAGTGGTTCTTATCATCGTTATAAAGCCGATGAATCCTATTTAGTTGGGGAAGGGAAAAAGCCAATTGATGCTTATCTAGATATTGAGGGCATTATTGAGATTGCGAAAAGTAATTATGTAGATGCAATCCACCCTGGATATGGTTTCTTGTCAGAAAATATTCAATTCGCAAAACGTTGTGAAGAAGAAGGGATTATCTTTATCGGTCCAAAAAGTAAGCATTTAGATATGTTTGGAGATAAAGTAAAAGCAAGAACACAAGCGCAGCTAGCAAAAATTCCAGTTATTCCTGGTAGTGATGGGCCAGTAGATTCGTTAGAAGAGGTCAAAGAATTTGCTGAAAAGTATGATTACCCGATTATTATTAAAGCTTCCCTTGGCGGTGGCGGTCGTGGTATGCGTATTGTACGAAATAGTGAAGAATTAAGAGAATCGTATAATCGTGCGAAGTCAGAAGCAAAAGCAGCCTTTGGTAATGATGAAGTATACGTAGAAAAATTCGTTGAAAAACCTAAACATATAGAAGTTCAAATTTTAGCAGATGAAGAGGGCAATGTTGTTCATTTATACGAGCGAGATTGTTCTGTACAACGTCGTCACCAAAAAGTAGTAGAAATTGCACCTAGTGTGTCGCTTTCAGATGATTTGCGTCAACGTATTTGTGATGCTGCTGTGAAGTTAACGAAAAATGTAAACTATTTAAACGCAGGAACAGTTGAATTCCTTGTTAAAGACGATAATTTCTATTTCATTGAAGTAAATCCACGTGTTCAAGTAGAACATACGATTACAGAAATGATTACAGGAGTAGACATCGTTCAATCACAAATTTTAATAGCTGATGGACATGCATTACATAGCAAAATAGTAGGTGTTCCGAAGCAAGAGGAAGTTGTTGTGCATGGATTTGCAATACAATCTCGTGTAACGACTGAGGATCCACTAAATAATTTCATGCCGGATACAGGAAAAATTATGGCATACCGATCAGGTGGGGGCTTTGGAGTTCGTCTTGATACAGGTAATAGTTTCCAAGGTGCTGTTATTACACCGTACTATGATTCTTTACTTGTAAAAGTTACAACATGGGCGCTTACTTTTGAACAAGCTGCTGCAAAAATGGAACGTAACTTAAAAGAATTCCGTATTCGTGGTATTAAAACAAATATTCCATTCCTAGAGAATGTAGTAAAACATAAAAACTTCTTATCAGGGGAATATGATACTTCATTTATTGATGCGTCACCTGAACTATTCTTGTTCCCGAAACGTAAAGACCGCGGAACGAAAATGTTAAATTACATTGGGACAGTAACAGTAAATGGCTTCCCAGGAGTAGGGAAAAAAGAGAAACCAATTTTCCCTGATGCTCGTATACCGAATGTACTACATTCAGAGCCAATCCAAAATGGTACGAAACAAATTTTGGATGAGCGTGGAGCAGATGGATTAGTAAAATGGGTACAAGATCAAAAACGTGTACTTTTAACGGATACAACATTCCGTGATGCGCATCAGTCATTACTTGCGACGCGTGTTCGTACAAAAGATTTGCATCAAATTGCAGAGCCGACAGCGAGAATGTTACCGAACTTATTCTCAGCGGAAATGTGGGGCGGTGCAACGTTTGATGTTGCATATCGTTTCTTAAAAGAAGATCCATGGGAACGATTGCTAGATCTTCGTGAAAAAATGCCTAACGTTTTATTCCAAATGTTACTTCGTTCTTCAAACGCAGTTGGTTACAAAAACTATCCGGATAATTTAATTCAAAAGTTTGTGGAATGTTCTGCTCAAGCTGGAATTGATGTGTTCCGTATTTTTGATAGCTTAAACTGGGTAGAAGGTATGAGAGTTGCAATTGATGCTGTGCGAGATACTGGTAAAATTGCAGAAGCAACTATGTGCTACACAGGAGATATTCATGATCCACTACGTAGTAAATATGATTTGAATTACTATAAAAACTTAGCAAAAGAGTTAGAAGCATCAGGAGCTCATATTTTAGGTATTAAAGATATGGCGGGCTTACTAAAACCAAACGCAGCATATGATTTAGTTTCAGCATTAAAAGAGACGGTATCGATTCCGATTCACCTGCACACACATGATACGAGTGGGAATGGTATATTAACGTATACGAAAGCGATTGAAGCAGGTGTTGATATTGTTGATGTAGCAGTAAGCTCTATGGCTGGTCAAACGTCACAACCAAGTGCGAACACGCTATACTATGCGTTAGGTGGAAACGAAAGACAGCCAGACGTTAATATAGATTCATTAGAAAAACTATCTCATTACTGGGAAGATGTACGTAAATACTACGCACCGTTTGAAAGTGGTATGAATGCTCCTCATACAGAGGTATATATGCACGAAATGCCAGGCGGACAGTATAGTAATTTACAACAACAAGCGAAAGCGGTTGGTTTAGGGGATCGCTTCGATGAAGTAAAAG
Organism: Bacillus sp. BC05(2025); assembly: GCF_056725905.1. Classification (NCBI taxonomy): domain Bacteria; kingdom Bacillati; phylum Bacillota; class Bacilli; order Caryophanales; family Bacillaceae; genus Bacillus; species Bacillus sp. BC05(2025). The sequence goes on from NZ_JBWYRA010000003.1 coordinate 428,491, forward strand.
TAATGTATCGCCGCGTGAATGACATGTTTGGTGACATCGTTAAAGTAACGCCATCATCTAAAGTTGTTGGAGATATGGCATTATTTATGGTTCAAAATCACTTAACAGAACAAGATGTTTTAGAGCGTGGGCATTCTATGGACTTCCCGGGATCTGTTGTTGAAATGTTCTCAGGAGATTTAGGACAACCATATGGTGGTTTCCCGAAAAAGTTACAAGAAATTATTTTAAAAGGGAAAGAGCCGTTAACAGTAAGACCAGGTGAATTATTAGAGCCAGTAGATTTCGACGCGTTAAAAGAAGAGCTATTCCATAAACTTGGACGCGAAGTGACGATGTTTGATGTCGTTGCATATGCATTATATCCAAAAGTGTTTATGGATTACGAAAAAGTTGCTGAGCTTTATGGAAATGTATCTGTGCTTGATACACCGACATTCTTCTATGGTATGAGACTTGGTGAAGAAATCGATGTGGAAATTGAACAAGGTAAAACGTTGATGGTGAAACTAGTATCAATTGGAGAGCCTCAGCCAGATGGAAATCGTGTTCTTTACTTGGAGTTTAACGGTCAACCACGTGAGATTGTTGTGAAAGACGAAAGTGTGAAAGCGACAGTTGCACAACGCGTGAAAGGAAACCGTGAAAATCCAAACCATATTAGCGCAACAATGCCAGGAACGGTTATTAAAGTAGTTGTAAAAGAAGGCGATGAAGTGAAAAAAGGCGATTCTATGGCAATTACAGAAGCGATGAAAATGGAAACGACAGTTCAAGCGCCGTTCAATGGTAAAGTGAAGAAAGTATATGTTAACGATGGAGATGCAATTCAGACGGGTGACTTACTCATTGAATTAGATCACTAAAATAAAAAAAGAGCTGTGTCATTATGAACTGCACCCCAATTGTTAGACACAGTCTAACAATTGGAGGTGCAGTTTTTCTATATTACAAAAAATACCTTGCTAATTCGGCAAGGTATTTTTTCATTTAACTTTATTTTGTTTGTTTAGAAGTTGATGCAGCTTCTTTTGCATTCACTTTACTTCTTGTACCTAACATAACTAAATAGCATAGTACAGCAAACAAGCAAGAAATGAATAATGAATGTAATAATGCCATTGATAAACTAGCATTTGTAAATACGACTAAAATTCCTACTATAGCTTGAAGTGTAACAAGGATAAATGAAATGATCCATCCCCAGTAGACGACAGGCTGCTGTTTGTAATGGCGAATAGCAAGAATCATTGCGTATAGTATCCAAGCGAAAATTAATATTGCTGCAGCTCTATGTCCCATTTGAACCCATTCATGGAGTTGAGTTGGCATAGGTCTGTTTTTACTACATAAAGGGAAGTCTGGACAGGCTAAGCTAGCTCGTTCGTGACGTACTAAAGCTCCTGTGTAGACGACAATATAACTGTAAATTGTTACACCATAAATATGAAATTTCATTTTTTTGTCCATAATAAGTGAACGTGCATCAAACTTTTGGTCAATTTCAAAGATAAGACACGTTAATAAAATGACAGAAGCAAATGAAATTAAGGAAATACCGAAATGGATAGCAAGTACAGCTGGCATTTGTCCCCAAACAACTGCTGCAGCCCCCATTAATGCTTGTGCAACTAAAAATACGAAGGATAAAATTGCTAACGTTTTTGTTTCGCGCACATGTTTATAATATTTCCAGGACAAAATACAAAGGAGAGTGACAAGAATTCCTGCGGATCCTGATGTAAGGCGATGACTCAGTTCAATAATAGTTTCCATTGATAAATTAGATGGAACAAATTCACCGTTACAAAGTGGCCATGATTTACCGCACCCTTGACCAGAACCTGTTTTTGTAACTAAAGCGCCTCCTAATAAAACTATTAATAAATCAAGGCTTGTAATGACTGCTAACCATTTAATAAAGCGTTGCAATCTCGTTCACCATCTTTCTGCTATGAAGTTATTGCGAAATATTTTCATTCCATTATGTATAGAATAAAACGCGCTAATTCCTATGATATATAAAAAATAATAAAATAGCAAAGAAATGGAGGGGGAAGACAGGGGAGAGAAAATGGGTGTAGAAATAGAATATATAAGGAAATTTTTAGGTGAAAAATAGGCTATTTTGAAAAGAAATGGGGAGAATACGTGTTAAATATGACAAAAAAGTTTATTATAGAAGGTAACATCATGTTATGATATGGATAAGTAACAATTACGTTTTTTATATTCGACACAAAAAGTTCATGTTTTCTTCACAAAATGTTCGGGAAATATGATTTAATATATTGGAGTATGGGCGTAGATTAGTAGTAGAATGGGTTAACAATGTTTCTACTGTAATAATATTGCTATATAGAGGCGAAATATTTCATTCGAAATAGGCGCAAAAAGAAAGATGAAAGTTTTAAGAGGGGGTTAAAGTGATGAACCATGCAACAAGTGAGCTGCATGATGAGTCTGCTGTTACAAGTATACCGGAAACAACTCGGTTACAAGATTTAAAAGCACTCGTTAAAATGGGGATTGTAAACTCAAATACACTTACTGTATTTACAGGATTTTGGTTGGCATTACACTTTAATGGATTAAGTGTGATGGACAATCTGGATAAGTTATTCTTTACAATCGTTGGTTCTGGATTAGTTATGGCAGGGGTATGTTGTTTAAACAACTACATTGATCGAGACATCGATCCATTAATGGAAAGAACAAAGACCCGTCCAACGGTTACTGGAAAGTATAAACCAGGATTTGCACTTACATTTGGATTAGTTATATTACTTCTTGGGTTTGTATTTTTATTATTAACAACACCAATGGCAGTGTTAATGGGGTTTATTGGTGCTTTCACATATGTTGTTCTATATAGTTTATGGACAAAGAGAAAGTATACACTAAATACTGTTGTAGGTAGTATCTCTGGTGCAGTTCCACCTTTAATTGGATGGGCAGCAATCGATCCATCTTTAGGCCATCCAATTGCTTGGATGCTATTTTTGATTATGTTTATTTGGCAAATCCCACATTTCCTTGCATTAGCAATGAAACGTGTTGATGAATATCGAAATGCAGGAATTCCAATGCTTCCTGTAGTTCATGGATTTGAAATTACGAAACGCCAAATTATGATTTGGACAGTATGTTTATTACCACTACCATTTTATATGAGTGGACTAGGGATAACATTTATGGTAATTGCAACACTGCTTAACATCGGATGGATCGTTTTAGGATTTTATGGCTTCCGTAAGAAAGATGACATCAAATGGTCTGTGCAAATGTTTGTTTATTCCCTAAATTATTTAACAATCTTATTTGTATCAATGATTGTAGTTACATTCTTCTAAGACAACGACATAATTGGATTTCTTTACGTTGAGATTTACTTTACTTAACTATAAAGTACAATCTAATTCACAAGGAAAGTGGGGGTTGTTTGTATGAAGAAACAGTGGCGACTGCTTTCGTTCGTTTCACTGCTGGCTTTACTGTTAGGGGGATGCGGTAAAGCCTTTCAATCTACTTTAATTCCGCAAGGAGAAGTAGCAAAAATGCAATATGATCTGCTCTTACTAGCAAGTGCAATCATGGTAGGAGTAGTATTAGTAGTTACTATTATTTTCTTATATGTAATTGTGCGTTTCCGACAAAAGAAAGGTCAGGAAGATTATATTCCGGAGCAAGTTGAAGGAAATCACAAACTAGAAATTATATGGACAGTTATTCCGATTATTCTTTTGTTAATCTTAGCTGTTCCGACGGTTACATATACATTCAAACTTGCTGATGTAAGTGCGATGGAGAAAAAGAATATTGATAAAGATACTATCGTTGTTGATGTAACAGCGAATCTTTATTGGTGGGAATTTTCTTATAAATCAGAAAAGATAGTAACTTCCCAGGATTTAGTCATCCCCACAGGTAAGAAAGTGTATTTGAATTTGAAGGGTGCCGATATTAAACATTCGTTTTGGGTTCCATCTTTAGCTGGGAAAATGGATACAAATACAGATAATGTAAACAAAATGTGGTTAAAGGCAGATAAATCGGGCACTTATAATGGTTTTTGTACAGAATTTTGTGGCCCATCACATTCTTTAATGCAATTCAAAGTGAAAGCTTTAGATGAAAGCGAGTACAAACAGTGGCTTGCTGATATGAAGAAGATTGATGGGAAGAAAGAAGTAGCTTCAACGAAAGCGCAAGAAGGCCAAGAAATATTTAATAAAAGCTGTATTGGTTGTCACGCAGTTGGATCTAATGATAGTAGACCACCTTCCGCTCGTATCGCACCAAACTTAGCAAACTTTGCGGATCGCGATACAGTTGCCGGCATTGCCGAAAACAATGAAGAAAACTTAAAAAAATGGCTGAAAGATCCTGAAAATATGAAACCAGGAAATAAAATGACTGGTAAATATGGAAACTTAACGGATGATCAAATTGATGCATTAAATGCATACTTACAAACGTTAAAAGTTGAAAAGTAAAGAGGGATTATTCGCGAAGGGGAGGTTGAAAACGTGAGTTCTGTAGCAAAAAAACAGGGGATGGGTGCTGTCATATGGGATTATTTAACGACAGTAGACCATAAAAAGATTGCCATTCTCTATTTAATTGCAGGTGGATTGTTTTTTGTAATAGGCGGAATAGAAGCTCTATTTATTCGCCTTCAATTAGCGATTCCTAACAATGCTTTTCTTGTTGGGGATGCTTATAATCAAGTATTAACGATGCACGGTACAACAATGATTTTCCTCGCAGCTATGCCACTCGTGTTTGCATTTATGAACGCCGCTGTACCACTTCAAATTGGTGCACGTGATGTAGCGTTCCCGTTTTTGAATTCACTTGGATTTTGGTTATTTTTCTTTGGTGGAGTATTTTTAAATTTAAGTTGGTTTTTAGGTGGAGCACCTGATGCAGGATGGACATCTTATGCATCTTTAGCGTTAGCTTCTAAAGGTCATGGTGTTGATTTTTATGTATTAGGCTTGCAGATCTCCGGTATTGGTACGTTAATTGGAGGTATTAACTTCCTTGTAACCATTATTAATATGCGTGCGCCAGGGATGACATATATGCGTATGCCGATGTTTACATGGACGACATTTGTAACATCTTCGCTAATATTGTTCGCTTTTCCGCCGTTAACTGTAGGGTTAGGACTTTTAATGTTAGATCGTTTATTTGGAACAAGTTTCTTTAATCCGGCATTGGGTGGGAATACGATTATATGGGAGCATTTATTCTGGATTTTCGGTCATCCAGAAGTATACATTCTTATACTCCCAGCTTTCGGAATATTCTCAGAAATCTTCGCGACATTTTCGAAAAAACGATTATTTGGTTATTCGTCGATGGTGTTCGCGACAGTATTAATTGGATTCTTAGGATTTATGGTATGGGCGCATCATATGTTTACTGTTGGGCTTGGTCCAGTTGCAAATGCTATTTTCTCAGTTGCAACAATGGCGATTGCAGTACCGACTGGTATTAAAATATTCAACTGGCTCTTTACAATGTGGGGAGGAAGTATTCGTTTTACGACACCGATGATGTGGGCGGTAGCTTTCATTCCATCATTCGTAATGGGGGGAGTTACAGGTGTTATGCTAGCATCTGCACCAGCGGATTATCAATTTCATGATAACTATTTCGTAGTAGCTCACTTTCATTATGTAATCGTCGGTGGTGTTGTATTCGGTTTACTTGCAGGAGCTCATTATTATTGGCCACTGATGTTTAATAAAGTATTGAATGAAACGTTAGGAAAGATAACATTTTGGCTATTCTTTATCGGTTTCCATTTAACGTTCTTCATACAGCATTTCCTTGGGTTAATTGGTATGCCACGTCGTTACTACACATATCTTGAAGGTCAAGGGTTGGAAATGGGGAATATGATTAGTTCTATTGGAGCGGTATTTATGGCTCTTGGAACGATTGTTCTTCTATTCAATGTAATTAAAACGACAGTTTCAAAAGAAAAGGCTGGTCGTGATCCATGGGATGCTCGTACATTAGAATGGACAATGCCAGCACCTACACCAGAATATAACTTTAAACAATTACCATTTGTTCGCGGGTTAGATCCGTTTTGGATTGAAAAACGTGAAGGGAATAAAGAGATGACAGCGGCGGAACCAGTGGGTGATATTCATATGCCGAATCCATCATTTTCACCATTTATCATTTCTTTAGGACTGTTTATAGCGGCATTCGGTGCAATGTATATGCAGGGTGGAAAAGATAAGTTTTGGTTATTAGTAGCAATTATCGGTTTAATCATTACATTTGGCACAATGTTCCTACGTTCCGTAATTGATGATCATGGATATCATATTCATAAGGAAGATTTAGAAGATAAGGGGGGCAAGGCATAATGCATGTAGATGAAAAGTTAACAAATGAAACATTTCCAGCAGAGCCTGAAAAAGCAACCCTTGAGGGGAAAAATAAGTTTGTCGGTTTTTGGTTATTTCTTGGAGGCGAAACAGTATTGTTCGCTTCCTTATTTGGCACATATTTAGCGTTAAAGAATTCTACAAATGGTGGACCAACATCTCAAGAAATGTTCCAAATGCCACTCGTTTTTATTATGACGATGCTTTTATTAACGAGTAGTTTAACGAGCGTATATGCAATGTATCATATGAAAAACTTTAACTTTAAAAAAATGCAACTTTGGCTACTAGTAACAGTGCTGTTAGGTTTAGGGTTTTTAGGATTTGAGATATATGAGTTTTATCATTATACACATGAATTTAAGCATACTATGAGAAGTAGTGCATTTGGTTCCGCGTTTTATGCTCTTGTTGGTACACATGGACTCCACGTATTGTTTGGATTATGTTGGATTTTAACATTAATCTTTAGGAATGCGAAGAGAGGCCTAAATTTATACAATGCACCGAAGTTTTATGTTGCATCGATTTATTGGCACTTTATTGACGTAGTTTGGGTGTTTATTTTCACTGTAGTATATTTGATGGGAATGGTGGGATAAACAATGGCGATAAAGCAAACGAATAATCCTAAAGTTGATCTTGTTTATCGGAAAAGAAAAAGTGCGGAGGAAATGAAGCATCAAGTTATTACATTTGCATTAATGATTTTTTTAACATTAGTTGCATTTGCAGCGGTAGCATATCCGAAAACTTTTAGTCCGACTTTTTCAGTACCATTTATTTTACTATTAGCGGTGGTACAAGTAATTTTTCAATTGTATTATTTTATGCATATGAGTCATAAAGGACATGAAGCGGCAAGTTTCTTTCTTTATTCTGGTCTGTTGATTGGATTAATTACAATTTTAGCTTTTATGACAATTGTGTGGATTTGAAAAGTGAAGAATAAGGGAGCTCGTGTCGTCACAGCTCCCTCTTCATGTTATGTGAAAGGATAACCTTAAGAAGGTAGGTGTGACAATGAGTAACTTGTGGATATTTGGTTTTCAAGCACTATGGAGTCCAATCTTTTTACTATTTATGATTTCAATCCTTATTGGGTACTTTTTAATTATTGGACCATATAGAATGCGATTTGAACATGCGACAAAGGTAAGTAAGAAGCAAGTTTTTTATTTTACGACCGGGATTGTTCTTTTGTATTTTGTAAAGGGAGGGCCTATTGATTTAATTGGTCATATTATATTTAGTGCACATATGTTTGAAATGGCAGTTATGTATATTGCCGTTCCACCGTTATTGTTGCTTGGTATACCAGTTTGGTTATATCGTTATATTACTTCTTTTAAGTTCGTTCAAATTATATTAAAGATATTTGCTAAGCCACTTATTGCATTGTTTGTATTTAATGGCCTGTTTTCTTTTTATCATTTACCAGTTGTTTTTGATACAGTAAAACAAAGTCAAATTGCTCATCCTATTTGTCTCGCTATATTGTTCTTTACGGCAATCATGATGTGGTGGCCGATGCTAAATCCATTACCAGAATATCAAACGTTAAGTGATATAAAGAAACTTGGTTATATGTTTGCTAACGGTATATTATTAACGCCAGCTTGTGCGTTAATCATTTTTGCGACGGCACCATTATTTGCAACGTATACGGATCCGGCTGCTTGGATGAAGGCGATGGAATTATGTGTACCAGCGGGAACTTTATCTGATTTAAATATAACTGGACCAGAATTTTTACACTGGATGCCCGTCGTGCAAGATCAACAAACAGGTGGCATCATTATGAAAATTGTCCAGGAAATAGTGTACGGTACGATTATTGGCTATGTATTCTTTAGGTGGGCACGTAGAGAACGTGAAAAAGATAAAGAGCAGTTGCAGCAATTACCGCCATATTTACAGACGAAATAAAAACGAGTGCATCAAGTACGATGCACTCGTTTTTATTTTACTCAATGATTTGGAATTCTTTTAACTCTTTTTCGACATTTTGTAGCAGTTGTTCGCTTTTTTGAAGTACATTCGTTGGGAAAGTTTCACCCTCACCATATTCAACGCCGTGAGGATAATAATGTTTACCTAATAAGGGAGGAAGTAGTTTTATTTCAGCATGTCTACTACCAATGTCACCTTCAACAGCTAAACCTTGTACGCGTAAATAATAAACATCGTTTAATATTTCGAATTTATAATCGTATGTAACTCTTTCGTAGTCCCACTGTCCAGCAAGTACAAAATGGTTTTTCTCCATAATCTCTGTTAATAGTGTTAAATCAACGACTGCCCCATTAAATTTCGTATTTGTAAATTGCATATAATACCTCCTTTTTTAATGTTACATCATTATTTTTATAATAGTATGAATAATAAGAAAGTGCAATTCATATTGGGAGAAAAGGGATAATCCAGACTTTTTTTGCGAAAATATGATATAGTGAAAAGAGTACGGTACACACAAAAAAAAGGAAAGAAAAGGATTTGTGTATATCTCAATTTTATGTTTTGTGCAGGAGGTATATCGATTGAAGAAATTATTGCGTATCGTAATGATTACATTTTTAATTTTAGCTGTTGATTTATACGGGAAATTACTCGTTTCACAATATATATTAACCCCATCTCAATCAAAGCAAGAAAATAAAATTGTGAAAAAGAAAAAGCAAGTAAATGAAGACTCTTCTGATACTGTTTTAAATATGATTGGCGGGGACTCTGAAAATTTATTAGCAAAATGGGGAGAACCTTCTCGAATAGAGCCATCTGCTTACGGGTATGAATGGTGGGTATACAATCAAGATTTAGCTCAGTATGTTCAATTTGGGGTTGCTGAACGTAAAGTTGTAACGGCGTATGTTGCTGGTGAAGAGGTTAAGGTGCCACCTTATTATATAAATGAAAAGTATGAAGATGTGTATAAAAAGAATCCACTCTCTCATGAGATTTCGTTAAAAAGAGGAAAGAATAGTTATCAATTTGAGTTATCTGATACCGAAGTGATGGAACAACCATTAATACCTGTAGAAGATGGCTGGGCACAATTATATTTTGATCATTTTACACATGAGCTTGTTGGCGTTCGTTATATGGATGACGAAACGTTGTTACGCCAAAGGCCTTATCAGCTTGTTTATTCAGGTGAATTACTAGCAGAACAACCATTGACTCCAGATAAAATGAAACAAATAGAGAATGGGAATATGCAACAAATTTTTGATTTAACAAATATTATTCGAAGTCGTCATGAGTTGCCGTTGTTAACATGGGATCAACAAACCGCAGATGTGGCTATCGGTCATAGTAAAGATATGAAGGATAATAATTACTTTTCACATGATTCACCTACATTAGGTACGTTAGGAGATCGTTTGCAGCGCGGGAAAGTAGGATTTCAACTTGCTGGTGAGAATATAGCGGCGCAACATAGTGACGGAATTGCGGCGTTGCAAGGTTGGTTAAATAGTGAAGGACACCGAAAAAATTTATTGAATGAACAATTTACAGGATTAGGTGTTGGCGTATACGATAAGTTTTATACACAAAATTTTATTCGGAAATAAAGTGAACCTGTAAGCGGTGGATGGAACACTGCCTAGATATTTACTTCATCTTCACTGAATTATAGATAGGAATCTGAACCTATGCAAATAGTAGGGGAAAAAGGTGCATGAATCGTCTAAAAATAGGCGAACCATGCGCCTTTTTTTTCTTATTATATAGTAGATATACATGAAGAGGTGAGGATTATGCCGACAACAAAAGGACCGTTACATCCATCGGTTCAACAGTTTAAAGAGTTTGTAAACCATCACCCTAAAATGGTTCATGAAGTTAGAAGTGGTCATAAAACTTGGCAACAGTTTTATGAAGAATGGTACTTACTTGGTGAAGAAGATCCGATATGGGCAACTTTTAGACCGGATGGAGCACCTGCTTTTTCTTCGGTAAAAGAAAAGAAAACAGAAAAAGGAAAAGAAAAAGGAAAAGACACTCGAACTGAAGAAGAAAAAACTGCTGATGTAATGGGACAAATGCTTTCTTTTTTTAAGAAGCTGGATGTGGAACAAATGCAACATCATTTAGCCAATGTGACGAGTGCTATTGGTAGTGTGCAACAAGTTTTTCAACAATTTCAAGGAAAACGCACGCAGCAAGAAGAGAGTACTTCCGAAAATAATCCATTTTTCTTTCAGAAGGATTAGGGGGAAAGCGGATGAGAGCAGAAATTATGGAGTTTATAAAGGCAGATGAGGATTTATCTCGCTATATTAGAGAGCAACCGTACTGGTATAGAAAGCTAACGCGAAACCCTGAAGAAAAAGAGGCGTTTGAGTTAGCGGCTATGCAACATTTCAAAAAAACGATACCAGATAAAGTTGAGAAATTCCAAAATCAATTGGCAGTTGCCTCCATTATGATTGATATGTTTCAGTATATGAAGCAGCAAAATACAACATAATTGGAAGGGAAAACTATGTCCGTCATGCAGAACTTTTGATACAATAGAAGCGGATTATTTAAAAAGGAGTTGCAGCATGAGCATGACGGAAATTTGTTTAGTACGACATGGACAAACTGATTGGAATTTTCAAGAGATTATTCAGGGACGTGAAGATATTCCGCTGAATGAAGTGGGGAAGAAGCAAGCGAGTCAAAGTGCAGCTGCTTTGCAAGCGGAGGCATGGGATGTAATTATAAGTAGCCCACTAATTAGAGCGCAAGAAACAGCTAAAGAAATTGCAGGGGCAACTGGATTACAATCAATTTTATTAGATGAGCGATTTGTTGAACGTAATTTTGGTGAAGCTTCTGGGAAACCGGTTGCGACTGTTAGGGAATTAATTGCAGCAGGGGAAGTAGAAGGTATGGAGCAAGATGAAGAGATTGTAGCTCGTTGTTTTGCTGCTGTAAAAGATGTTGCAGAAACTCATTCTGGTAAACGTATTATCATTGTAGCCCATTCGCATGCGATAAAAGCAATTTTACATGCAATTGCTCCGGAAGATATTTCATTTAAGACACCGTTAAAAAATGCATGTATTAGTTATGTGAACGAGAATAGTGGGAAATGGGATGTTCTTAAATATAATATTGCAGAACATATTAATGTATAAATTTGTGTGGACATTATATAAAAAATAGTTAGAATGATATCTTTCTGTTTAGTGAGACACTTCAATTAGTAGTTCTATTCTAAATGTGGTATGATGAATACTCGGAGGTGTCACTCATGATTGTAGCGACGCTGGAAAGCGTATTAATATTAGATAAGGCAGAGCAGCTTGCAAAAGCGATTATCTGTTCAGATATAGCAGAAGATTATCGTAAGTGTTATAAAGAATTACATGAAGATATGGAAGTTCAGACGTTGATTCAACAATTTACAGCGATGAAAGAACGATATGAGGAAGTACAACGTTTCGGTAAATACCATCCTGACTATACTTCCGTTTCGACGAAAATGAGGGAGTTAAAGCGTTCTGTAGACTTACATGATAAGATTGCAGCTTTTAAACGAGTAGAAACGGCTTTGCAAAAGCTGTTAGATGAAGTTAGTGTAGCAATCGGTTCTGAGGTGTCCTCTTCCATCAAAGTTCCAACAGGAAATCCATTTTTCGATGCTGGTGGCTGTGGTGGCGGTTGTGGTACCGGTGGAGGTTGCGGCTGTAAAACGGGGTAAATCACCCCGTTTTTTAGAAGATAGAAGAAAACGTATACAGAGTTTGTCCTGTAATGTCATAAATTTCTGATTGGTTTTCATAAAATATAAAATATATGTTTTTAAAAGGAGAAGATGGAGAAGATTATGTTCGGGCAACGACAAAGTATGATTGTTTATTTACATTCATTGAAACATGCCAAGATTTTAAGGAAATATGGTAACATACATTACATATCAAAACGTTTAAAATATGCAGTAGTATATTGTGATATGGAACAAATTGAGTATATGATGCAAAAGTTGAACAAACTTCCTTTTGTGAAAAAGATAGAACAGTCGTACCGCCCGTATTTAAAAACGGAATTTGAAAATTCACGTCCTGATCGGGCAAAAGAATACGATTATAGCTAATAGAAAAATCCCCTGCTAATTTTAGCGGGGGATTTTTCATTCCTCCAATAACACTTTATTTCATTGGAGGAATGAAATTATTCATTCGTAAAATACCAATTAAATGATTGAAAAATAGTTCTTTTTCTGGGAAAGTTGTGGATGGTTTTACCGTAAAGGTAGTTACTTTTTTTCCGAGTTGTTCTGCTGTTTCTTCAAATAAGATGACGCGTTTACTTTTTTTATTTTCAAGTACAGGAATGCCTTCGCGACATATGTATAATGGTTGGAAATCACCAGTAGTAGTTGGTTTTAATATTACAACAAGTGAGCACACTTTTTTTTCGTTTTTAATCGTTTCAAATTGTAACATATGTGTTATACGTTCTTGATTTGCTTTGGCAATTTCAAGTAATTCATATAAATCAGAGTAGCCTTCTCCGAGTTCTATAAAGCGTTGAATCATATTTTTTCCTCCTCTTTCTTTTACTGTACCATCTCAATTTTTAAATGAAAAGTAGACAACGAAAAAAAACCCTGCAAAGCAGGGCCCTTCTTATACTAGCATGTACTAGTAAGAAGGAAAAGGGAGAGGAGAAACCGGAGGAAGAACTTATGGGGAAACGTAAGTCTTCTCCGCGGTTGGCAACAACATCGAAGGTGATGTTGTTATAATTATTTATGTCCAATCTAAATGAAGATATACATTATGAAATTAAATTTTATGTTGGGCTTTTTATTTTTCTTTTTTTTATTTTATGATAGGATAAAAAAGGTAAAGTGAAACGAATGGTTCGTGTTAGCGAATAGTGAGATGAATACATAAAAATACAGAGCGATTATTTTAAGTTAAGTTCTTCTAGTGTTCGTTGAAAGATGAATGGAATCGTATAGTTTGGTAGCGGTTACCGAGTGGAGAAAAATTTTCAATAATTGCTCCATAGATTGAAATAAAGGTAGTGACAACAGATGAGAGTAGTTTCAGGAAAATGTAAAGGACACCCGCTTAAAGCGGTGCCAGGTAATACAACACGTCCAACGACAGATAAAGTAAAAGAATCAATTTTTAATATGATAGGCCCTTATTTTGATGGTGGTATCGCGCTTGATTTATTTGGCGGTAGCGGTGGTCTTGGAATCGAAGCTATAAGTAGAGGGATTGATAAAGCGATTTTTGTTGATCGCGACAACAAAGCGATAAAGGTAATCCATCAAAATTTAGAAAGTTGTAGAATACAGGAACAAGCTGAAGTATATCGAAATGATGCAGAACGTGCGATAAAAGCGCTTATAAAACGTGAAATGTCATTCAATCTTATACTAATTGATCCCCCATATAAAGATCAAAAAATTATATCTTTAATCAGTGTAATGGATCAACATGGATTGCTACATAACGATGGTTTAATTATGGCAGAGCATGGTAATGATGTAGTTTTACCCGAGTCAATAGGAAGACTTGTAAAAGTACGAGCTGAAAATTACGGCATTACAGCGATATCGATCTATAAGTATGAAGGTGAGGGGACGGAATGACAAGTATAGCTATTTCTTCGGGAAGTTTTGATCCAATTACCCTTGGGCATCTGGATATTATTAAAAGGGGAGCAAAAGTATTTGACGAGGTATACGTAGTAGTTTTAAACAACTCGTCAAAAAAACCTTTCTTTTCAGTTGAAGAGCGCTTAGATTTAATTCGAGAAGCAACAAAGGATATCCCGAATGTAAAAGTAGATTCACATAGTGGACTACTAGTCGAGTATGCGAAAATGCGTAATGCGAACGCGATTTTACGTGGGTTACGAGCGGTTTCTGATTTTGAATATGAGATGCAAATTACTTCTATGAATCGAAAATTAGATGAAAACATTGAAACCTTTTTTATTATGACAAATAACCAATATTCATTTTTAAGCTCGAGCATTGTGAAAGAAGTTGCGAGATATGGAGGAAGTGTAGTAGACCTTGTGCCTCCTGTTGTAGAACGTGCTTTAAAAGAAAAGTTTCAAACCCCGTTAAAGTGAACGGGGTTTTTCTTTATTGCTCCGAAAAAATAATAAGATGACATATACATATAAACAAAATAATGTAAATATTGGTCCGTATTGTACAAAAGATGTCCAAATTTCATGCAGTATAGAAGAATGATTCGATAAAAAGACGGGGGTATCTTTTTGCATAGGTGAAAAAGAGCTTACTTTTTCATAGAATGGTTTCCAAAATATAAAGGTAAAAATAGGAGCAAGGATACTTTGGATAATTCGTGCGAAAAAATAGGGTTTAAATCGTATGTCTGTTTCAGCTAATATGCTAGCAACTTGCGCCTGAATAGAAAGGCCGCTAAATGCTAAAATAAAGCTTGTTACCATCGCTTGCTGCAGGAGGGGTGTTTCATTTATTTGACTAATCATTTGGCTGCCGAGTGTCATTTCAAAAATGCCAGATAATATCGGAATACTAAATTCAGTAGTTAGTTGGAAGAATGATAAAATATGTTGCATAATAAAAGAGAGAGCTGCTGTAATATGAAATACAGTAATCATTTTATTTAAAACAGAGAATAAAATAATAAATCCACCAATCATAAGTAACGTTTGAATAGAAGAAACGATAGCGTCCCCAAGTAATTTTCCTATTGGTCTTTTTTCTTGCATACGTGTCTCGTGTAGGATTGAAAATGGGTTTTGAAAAGGGCGTTTTTTAGTAGTATGTTTATCGTGCATGGAAATGTTGTTATGACCGTAAAAACGCATCAGTAACCCGACGGCAAAGTTACTTACATAATGTGCAGCAGCTAATACAATTCCTAATTTCGGATTATTGAAAAAACCGATAGAAACAGCTCCAAAAATAAAAAGTGGATTGGATGAGTTTGTAAAAGATACGAGGCGCTCTGCTTCAATTTGTGTTAGTTGATTGCTTTTACGCAGTCTAGCGCTTAATTTGGCGCCAGCGGGGAATCCTGAAGCCATTCCCATTGCCCAAACAAATCCGCCTATCCCTGGTACGCGGAAAAGTGGTCGCATGAGTGGTTCTAATATAACGCCTATAAATTTTACAACACCAATACTAATGAGAAGTTCGGCAATGATGAAAAAAGGTAAAAGTGAAGGGAATACAACTTCCCACCATATATTTAACCCTCGAATGGAAGCTTGCAGAGCAGCTTGGGGGTGGAGTACAAGAGAAAAGGTTAAAAACAGTGTTGATATGGTAAGGAAAGCCGTTTTCCATTTTTCATACATGTAAGTAAATCCCCCTTTGTCCCAAAAAACGTTCATTTCAGTATACGTGGATACGTAGTGAATTTAGACCATAAGTATGAAAAAGGAATGAAAAAAATTAAAGGGTGAGAAAAATGAAAGAACCGAAAATTGGCTTAGCTCTTGGATCTGGGGGAGCAAAAGGTTTTGCTCATATTGGTGTTATAAAAGTTTTAAAGGAAAATGATATACCGATTCATATGATTGCAGGAAGTAGTATGGGGGCTTTAGTAGGTACATTTTATGCAGCTAGTTCAAACATTGAAAGACTGTATAAACTGGCAAATGTTTTTAAGAGGAAATATTATTTAGATTTTACGGTTCCGAAAATGGGATTTATTGCTGGAAAACGTGTCAAAGATATGATTAAAATGTTTACATATAATAAAAATTTAGAAGAGTTAGATATCCCGACGGCTGTTGTGGCTACTGACATCTTGAAGGGGGAAAAAGTAGTTTTTACAAGTGGTCCTGTTGCGGAGGCGGTGAGAGCTAGCATATCTGTACCTGGAGTGTTTGTACCAGAGAAAATAGATGGAAGGTTATTGGTAGATGGTGGAGTAATTGATCGCATCCCGGTATCGGTTGTGAAAGAGTTAGGTGCCGATATTGTCATTGCTGTTGATGTATCCCCGATTAAAGTAAATGGAGAAGTTACGTCTATTTATGATGTAATTATGCAAAGTATTGAAATTATGCAACATGAGCTTGTGATGAATCGGCAAATTGCATCTGATTTAATGATGCGCCCAGCTGTGGAACAATTTAGTTCTCGTGCCTTTACGAACATTGAAGATATTATTCGAGTAGGAGAGGTAGAAGCGGAAAAACATGTTGCAAATATTCATTTATTAATTGAGCAGTGGAAGGAGAAACATAATGTTTAAACGTTTTCGGTTTATATATGCAATTTTAATAGGGATTATATTGGCGATGTTACTTGTTTACGTACGTTTACCGTATTATGTAACAAAACCAGGAATGGCTGCAAAATTAGAGCCTTACGTTCAAGTTGAGGGGGGAACGAAAGAATCTGGTGATTTTATGCTTGTTACGGTTTCGATGGGACCGGCAAATGTGGTCAATTTAATAGCGGCACAGTTTAATAAATATACACATATTTCGAAAGCGGAAGAAATATTGCAAAAAGGTGAAAGTGATGAAGAATATCAATTTCGTCAAAATTATGCCATGAAAGACTCGCAAAATGCAGCGATTTATAATGCGTATAAACGTGCAAATCGTACTGTTTCTTTTGAAAATAAAGGTGTATTGGTTGCCGGTGTAGCGAAAGGGATGCCGTCAGAAGGGAAGCTTAAACTTGGCGATATTATTATAGCTGTCGATGGAAAAACATTTGAAAAGACGGAGCAATTTATTGAATATATGACAGGGAAAAAAGAAGGAGATACAGTAAATATTGAATATAAGAGGAATGGAAAACAGCTAAAAGAAATTTTAAATGTAAAGACTATTCCGAATGGAAATGGTCGTGTTGGTATAGGTGTTTCTATCGTTACGGAAAGAGAATTAGTGGTTGATCCGAAAGTGAAAATTGACTCTCATGAAATAGGCGGGCCATCGGCAGGTTTAATGTTTACATTAGAAATATATAATCAACTGGTGGAAGAGGATCTAACAAGAGGGCATGAAATAGCTGGAACAGGTACGATTAATGAAAAGGGAGAAATTGGTCCGATTGGTGGTATTCAGCAAAAAGTGGTCGCTGCGAGTGATGCGGGTGCTGAAGTGTTCTTTGCACCAAATGAAAAAGGTGCGGAGAAATCGAATTATAAAGATGCACTTGAGGCTGCGAAAGATATTAAAACGAAAATGAAAGTTGTACCAGTTGATACGCTGGATGATGCATTAATGTATTTGGAAAAAATGGGTAAGAAATAAAAACCTCTCTGAAAAAGAGAGGTTTTCTTATAGGAATTTTGCAGTTGTTTCATCATACCGAATTGGATGATATGTTGCATCTTGTTTTAGTAGTTGTGTTCGTAACGGTTCTTGCATGATGGAGAAATATACAGAATTGGCTTTTCGCTCAATGTGTAAAGTAGGGTGATCAAATGTTTTTGTATGGGTAAGGATTGGAAGCTCTATTTTTTTCTTGTTTTTTGAAAGGTAAGTTTGTCCTTTTTGTGACATGCCTAGTAGACGAATGTACGGTGCATGCTGTTCTATATTTGCGCTATGTATTTCTTCTTTTGTTGTATTTGTTAAAATGTGTGTACAAGCTCTTTGCAGCCTAGTCCACGTATAACGCTTCGTTTTTAATGCTTCCATGAATGAATGGAAGGAGGAACTGCTTTGTATTTTTGATAAAATACGATGCTCTAAACCTTCTTCAATTTCATATATATGTCGTAAGTCGTCTGGAGACATCGTCATAAGTTTGTATTTGAAAAATGAAAAATATTGTTCCCAATTATGTAATATCCCGTAGTTTTGTTTATAATTTGCTAAAAGAGAAGCAGTGGCTTCGGGGATAAAAGGCTCAATTTCTGTAAAGGAACTATTTTCGCTAAAAAGTTGTTTACGAATACTTGTTGCACTTGCAATATGTTGGTCGTTAAAAGTTTCATCATGATAATGAGATGCGAATCTTTTTATCGTTTGTGCTTGCATAGAACTATTTTGCGACAGAATTGCTTTCATGTACTGGAAGCCTAAAATGTTATTTGGTTGTGACATGTCTATGTTTTTTTCGGAAGGTAAAATGTGTCGGAAAGCTTCAGATGTAGCTTTTGCGTAACTATTACCTGCGTTCATGAATTGCTTTACAAGACGATTATAAGTCTCTTCTTCATTTTTTTGCACAGAGATCGTGTTATAAAAATTTTTGATTTGTCCATCTTCACTACCGAAACAAATTTCAGAAACGTGTAGGGCGTTTAAAATAGAAATAGCACCATTTGCAAAGGTTTCAGCCTTTTGTGTTGAAAAGGCATAAGGAAGCTCTACAACGAGGTCTACACCGCATGCTAAGGCCATTTTGGTGCGATACCATTTGGATACGAGTGCCGGCTCACCACGTTGTAAAAAAGGGCCACTCATAACAGCGATTGTTATATCAGTGTGTGTTAACTTTTTTGTTTGTTGCACATGATAATCATGACCGTTATGAAAAGGGTTATATTCAACGACAATACCACTGGCTTTTATGGTAATCTCTCCTTTCGATGTAGCATCTTTTTGAAAAACGTGATACTCTATATATTATTTACTATGATGACTTCATTATAGTGTAAAGAAAAAACATTGACAAATATAAAATGGCTAGCTATAATTTTGTTTGTTGCCTTGAGGTGATATGATATGAAATGGTCCATCCATCAATTGAATAAATTGAGAAATAAAGGATTGACATTGGATGAGATGGTAGATGTAAGTGAGCTAAAAGAGGTCGAGAAAGATATTCGTGAAATTAATCCTGTTCACGTAACAGGAAGAGTTGATTTTGGCTCCGGTAAGTTTACGTTCCATCTACATATAACTGGAAGCATGGTTTTACCATGTTCTCGCTCTTTAGTAGATGTGACATTACCATTTGACATTAAAACAACTGAGGTGTTCCAAACTTCACAAGAAGAATTTGAAACTGACGCTGAAATTCATTGTTTAGAAGGAGAAGTACTTGACTTACTGCCCGTAATCAAGGAAAATATACTTTTGGAGATTCCAATGCAAATTTTCAGTGATGATGTTTCTGGTGGAGCACCGACGCAAGGTCAAGACTGGCAAGTGATTTCGGAAGAAGACAAAGAAAAGCCTGTTGATCCAAGATTGGCAGGACTTGCAAAGTTTTTTGACAAATAATCGGAAGACTGGTTCAGGCCTTCATATGAAAATAACTATTTCTTTTAAGGAGGTGGGAAGAATGGCTGTACCTTTTAGAAGAACTTCTAAAACAGTAAAAAGAAAGCGTCGTACGCATTTCAAATTATCAGTACCTGGTATGGTAGAGTGCCCAAGCTGTGGTGAAGCGAAATTAGCTCACCGTGTATGTAAAGCATGCGGTACTTACAAAGGTAAAGAAGTAATCAGCAAGTAATTGCGGGAAATAAACGTAGAAGATATCTTCTACGTTTATTTTTTTTTGTCTTATTCTTCATTTGATGTATTCTATCTTTTCTAGTAACTGCATATGTTTAATAAAAAATGCATAGGGAGGACTAGAGAGATGGCGACAACAAGACAAGATGCTTGGACTGATGATGAAGATTTGCTTCTGGCAGAAGTAGTACTCCGGCATATTCGAGAAGGTGGAACGCAATTATCTGCCTTTAAAGAAGTGGGAAGGCATTTATCTCGTACACCAGCAGCATGTGGATTTAGATGGAATTCTTACGTTAGAAAGCAATACAAAGAACGTATTGAAGAAGCAAAGCAACTGCGTAAAGTGGAAAATTATGAAGTGAAAGAGACGAAGGTGCTAGAGCCTGCGTCAATTACATTGAATGATGTTATTAATTTCTTGCAAAATTATAAAGATGAGAACTCTTTAATGGTGTTGCAACAGCAAATTGAATCGTTACAAACGGAGAAAGAGAGCTTGTTGGAGCGATTATCAGTATATGAGGAAGAATATAGAACACTGCTTGATTATATCGATCAAAAAAGAAGTGTAATGGTAGCAGAAAGAAATAGTGCTCGTTCGAATGGAAAATTAGAAAAGTTAAAGAAATAAAAAAACAGCTGCTATGTAGCTGTTTTTTTATTTCTTATGCAGACTCTTCGTTTGTAACCGCATTCAAATTTGTCTCTGGGTTCCAAACATAAAAATCACCATCAGGTACTGATATAGGTTGGAAATTTAATTTATCCCAAAAACCAGCTGAATGGATACGTGCAATCGTTTTAATTGGGAATTGAAGCCCCTTCGCATAATTTACAAGCATTTCTCCGAATCCTTGTTTTTGGAAAGTTGGTAATACTTCGAGTTTATAGAGTTCTAGGTAAGTACCTGTAATTTCGAATGGTTCTCCGCCGTCCCTTTTCATGTATAGACTCATACGTGCAATGAGTGATCCACCATAATAAATACCGTAGAATGGAGATTCGCTATCGTTTTCAATAATATTTGCTTGTAATTCTTCTAACATGGAGAGTTCTTGAGCTCCGCAACCTTTAAATTTTTTAAACTCGTCTAATGTTTTATAATTGATGAGCAAGCGCTCAACTTTTGGGAATCCCATAACATCACATCCTTTTTTTGTCTCGTTGAATGCAGAAAAGTAAAAATATTTATAATAATATTATAACTCATTTTTTTATTTTTATGAAGATGATAGTATATTTCTTTTATTATTTTTTTGGGGATTTGCTAAACTAAGAGTAGGAGCATATTAATAAGTAGTATATACATAGTGGAAGAAGAGGTGGCGTTTGTTCCTCTTTAGTTAATTATGAGTCCTTACCAATCGGGTGATTGTGGGATAAAAAGGGAGGGGAAAAAGGGACTTATGTATCGTGTTCATATGAGTTCCTTGTGTGAAAATGAAAATTGGAGTTGTGGGACCAGGAGCTATCGGTCTATTATATGCATTTTATTTACAAAAAAGTAATCAAGATGTTACGTTGTTTACAAGGACAGCTAGCCAGGCTGGCGAATTGAATATAACGGGTGTAACTTGTATTAGGGAGGGGAAACGCGAAACGGTATTCCCACCTGTTTTACCAATAGAAAGTATGCTAGATCGACAGCTAGACTATATATTTATTGCTGTTAAGCAATATCATATAACTGACATACTACCTTTTGTACGAGGGGAATCCTCATTAATCTTTTTGCAAAATGGAATGTCACATCTTCATGCTATGCAGAAAATAGAGAATGAAAATATTGCAGTTGGAATTGTAGAGCATGGTGCGAAAAAAGAAGAAAGTCATACCGTTTATCATACTGGGATAGGTGTAACAAAGTTTGGAATTGTGCACGGCCGGTCTAAACATTTTGAAAAAATGTTTAATTGCTTTCCTTTTCCTCATTTTCCGATTCAAATAGAAGATGATTGGAAGGATGTTATGCACAAAAAATTAGTAGTAAATGTATGTATCAATCCATTAACGGCGTTATTACAAGTCAAGAACGGAGATTTGATTACGAACCCATTTTTTTATCAGATGATGGAGCAAGTATTTCACGAAGTCGTTTTTCTTGTTAAAGAAGAAAAAGAAATAGTATGGGAAATGGTACGTCAAGTATGTGAAAGAACGTCTCATAATACATCATCTATGCTGGCAGATGTAAGAGCGAATAGACAAACGGAAATTGGTGCGATTGTTGGATATGTATTAGAAGAAGCTAGGAAACAGCGAAAATCTGTTCCGACACTCCGATTTTTGTTTGATGCAATAAAAGGGTTGGAAGTAAAAGCATAAGTGTAATTCTTTGCTTTTACGTGAAACATTGACTACAATGTGGATTGGTGAGAGAACAGGATACGAAAGGAAGAATTATATGGAGATAAAAGAAATCTCTGTTCCGCAACAAGGTGTTGTAGCGGACTATATGAACGGTAAAAAAGAGATACAGTCGTGTTTTGATTATATGTTAACAGAAGATGCTTTTAAACAGCGTGTACAAGATTTGCGTGAGAGGGAGTTTTTCCGCCAAGATTTAGTAGCGCATTTATTAGAATATAATACAAAATTACAAGCGGGAGAAGCTACAATTCAAAATGTAAAAGCGCTTGGAGATGAAAATACATATGTTGTAATAGCTGGACAACAAGCTGGGTTATTAACAGGACCACTTTATACGATTCATAAAATTATTTCAGTTTTACAGCTTGCGAAGGAAAAGGAAGAAAGTTTAGGTGTTAAAGTTGTTCCTGTTTTCTGGATTGCTGGTGAAGATCATGATATGGATGAAATTAATCATACTTTCGTAACGAAGAATAAAAAAATAAAAAAGACTATTTTTCATGATCGTAATCCGAAAAAGGCGAGTGCTTCAGAGTCTGAGCTTTCTTTGGAAGACTGTAGAAAGTGGATTGAAGAAATTTTCAAAACATACCCTGAAACGAATTTCACAAAGGATGTACTTCGATTTATTGATGATTCTTTGAGGAAATCGAATACGTATGTAGATTTCTTTGGTCATCTTATTATGAAAATGTTCGTGAATTCTGGTTTAATTCTTGTCGATTCGCATCATCCTGAATTAAGAAAATTAGAAGTGTCGTTTTTTAAACAAATTGTAGGTAAGTATAAAGACGTACAAGAGGGACTTCATAACCAACAGGAAGTAATTAAAAAATTAGGATATAAACCAATTATTGAAACAAAGTCTAATGCAATACATATATTCATGGAAATTGATAATGAGCGAGTGTTGCTTGAAGACGATCAAGGAAGGTTTGTTGGGAAGGATGGAGCGTATTCCTTTTCATATGAAGAATTAATTGAAGAGATGGAAAGAAGCCCGGAGCGCTTTAGTAATAATGTTGTAACGCGTCCTCTTATGCAAGAGTATGTATTTCCTACGTTGGCGTTTATTGGAGGCCCGGGAGAATTAGCTTACTGGAGTGAATTACAACAAGTTTTCCATACTATCGGTTTCCGAATGCCGCCTGTCGTTCCGCGTATTACAATTACTTATATAGAGAGGGATATAGCGACAGATTTGCATGATTTACAATTGCAAGAGAGTGATCCGTTTTTAAATAACGTAGATAAGTTGCGTGATGATTGGTTATCTAATCAAATAGAGGAACCGATAGATGACCGATTTGTAGAGGCGAAAAAAGAAATAATTAATATTCATACGTCATTACAACAGTTTGTGAAGAAAATAGATCCAGGGTTAAGTGCGTTTGCAGGGAAAAATGAATTCAAAATTAATGAACAAATCGAACTATTGGAAAGAATGTTGAAAAGAAATGTTGAGAAAAAACATGAAGTGCAACTAAACAAATTCCGTCGTATACAATTTGCACTCCGTCCATCAGGAGCGCCGCAAGAGCGTGTGTGGAATATATGTTACTATTTAAATCAGTACGGTTTAGATTTCATTGATCGTGTAATGGAAAAGCCGTTTTCTTGGAATGGAAAACATCACGTTATAAAACTATAGAATCTTGCTCTTAGGAGCAGGATTTTATTTTTATCTCGTTGAATTTACTGTGAAGTGAAATTTTTCTGAATTATTAATTTAAAAACAGTGGATATTGCAATTATGCAGGATACTTAAATATATGACAAAATAGCACAAAATGTAAACGTATTATTAGCTTTTTCGACAGTTTTTTATTTAAATTCCCGCAAAAGATGATAAAATTTAGTATATAATAAAAGAAAATAGCGATTTGTATAGTATGCTGCCGTTGTAGGCAAGTTAAATGAGTCGTTCTTTCACAGTATTTCGTTTTCTAATCGTGAAACATGCGTTTAGAAGGAGAGATACATTCAACATAATTAATTGGAAAAAGAGTAGGTGCAACAATGTTTAAACACGTAACAGTGCTTTTGAAGGAAACAGTAGACGGCTTAGATATAAAGCCAGATGGTACATATGTAGATTGTACACTGGGGGGAGGAGGACATAGTTCTTATTTATTATCCCAATTAACTGAAGGCGGAAGATTAATCGCGTTTGATCAAGATGAGATAGCAATTCAAAATGCGAAAGAAAAATTCTCTTCATACGGTGAGCAATTCATAACAGTAAAGAGTAATTTCCGATATTTATCTGAAAAACTACAGGAATTAGGTATAACAGAAGTAGACGGTATTCTATTTGATTTAGGTGTTTCATCCCCGCAATTAGATACACCAGAGCGTGGCTTTAGTTATCATCATGATGCACCGTTAGATATGCGAATGGATCAAGATGCCCCATTAACAGCATATGATGTTGTAAATAGCTGGTCATATGAACAACTTGTAAGAATTTTCTTCCAGTATGGCGAAGAGAAGTTTTCAAAACAAATAGCAAGGAAAATTGAAGCATATCGTGAGAATAAAGCTATTGAAACGACAGGAGAATTAGTAGAACTAATTAAAGAGGGTATTCCAGCTCCTGCTCGTAGAACGGGTGGACATCCTGCGAAGCGAGTGTTCCAAGCAATCCGTATTGCGGTAAATGATGAATTGAAAGTATTTGAAGAAGCGTTGGAATCTGCAATTGAGATGGTCAAGCCAGGCGGAAGAGTTAGTGTTATAACGTTCCATTCTTTAGAAGACCGTATTTGTAAAACGACGTTTAAGCGAAATAGTACAACGCCACAATTGCCGCCAGGGTTACCAATTATTCCTGATGAATTTAAGCCGAAATTAAAGCTTATTACGAGAAAACCGATTTTACCTTCTGATATAGAGTTAGAAGAAAATAATCGAGCGCGTTCTGCGAAATTGAGAATCGCTGAAAAACGATAAAAAGGGGAGAGAGGTATGAGTAACTTAGCTGTAAAGTACAAACAACAAGCGCAAGAAGAGGTTCAGATTCAAACGCCCCCACAGCAGATGGTTCAGCCAAAAGCTAAAGCGAAGATTACAAGAATCGAAAAACTGTTGTATGTAGCGTTTATTGGCTTTTTATTGTATGCCTGTGTAGCGTTTATTGGAAATAAAGCAGGCCTTTATCAAGTTAATGTAGAAGCTGCGACGATAGAACAAAAAATTGTACAGCAGCAAAAAGAAAATCAAGAATTACAGGCTGAAGTAGAGAAGTTAAGTCGTTATGAACGCATCTCTGAAGTTGCAAAAAAACACGGGCTAGAAATTAATGCGAATAATGTGAAAGGCCTCAAATAAGGCAATAGGTGTGAAGGGAAAATGAAGAGAACTATGACTAAATTTCATACCAATAAGGGAGCAGGGTATTTTATGATTTTATTCCTCCTGCTCTTTTTGCTGTTATTAGCCCGATTTTTTTACATACAAGCAACAGGAACAGTGCATAATCAAGATTTAGATAAACTCGCTCAGCAAAAGCATAGTAAAACCGGAGTTCTTGAAGCAAACCGCGGGACGATTTATGATCAAAACGGCCATGTATTAGCGCAAGATGCAAACTCTTATAAGCTTGTAGCGGAATTAAAAGGTGCCAATCAGGTTGAGAATAAAGAGGATACTGCAAAGAAAATTGCGGGAGTGCTCGGAAAAGATGAAGAGAAGATTTTAGCTACGTTAAATAAAGAAGGTAGAAGTCAAGTAGAATTCGGGAAATTAGGTAAGAACTTGACGAAAGAACAGAAAGATCAAATAGAAGCATTAAAATTGCCAGGTATATCTTTTATTACTGAAAATGCAAGGGTATATCCAAATGGTGATTTCGCATCTTATGTCGTAGGTCATGCGAGACCTGATGATAAGGGTGTTGCTAAAGGGCAATTTGGTTTAGAAAAGAGTTTAGATAAGTATTTAGGAGCCTCTAACGGAAAAGTAGCTTATACAGGTGACCGTAAAGGTGTGTCTCTTGATGGTGGGAAAGTGAATGTAGAGGCACCTAAAAATGGAGATAATGTATATGTAACGCTTGACCAGCGTATTCAAAGTTATTTAGAAGACGCAATGAAAGAAGCGAGTAAACATTATGAACCAGAAAGTTTAATAGGAATTGTTGCGGATCCAAAAACAGGGAAAATATTAGGGATGTCTAGTAAGCCTAGTTATGATCCGAACCAAGAGAATAATAATTATTTTTATAATGACGCAATTGCAAATGCATTTGAACCTGGATCAACAATGAAAATATTCACGCTAGCAGCAGCTATTAATGAAGGTGTGTATAAGGGACAAGATTATTATCAGTCTGGTACTTATCAAGTCGGAAACCGAAAAATAAAAGATCATAACGGCGGCGCTGGATGGGGATCTATCACATTTGATGAAGGGGTAGAGCGTTCTTCCAACGTAGCGTTTGCAATTTTAGGGGATCAAAAACTTGGCCCAGAACGTTTCCGAAAATATATTCATAGTTTTGGATTAGATGAAAAAACGAACATTGATTTACCTGGTGAAGGGTCAAATACAATTATATTCGATCAGCAAATACAGCAAGTAACAACAGCTTTTGGACAAGGTTCTACTGTAACGCCAATCCAGCTTGTGCAAGCTGCAACAGCTATTGCAAATGATGGGAAAATGATGAAGCCTTATACAATTGATAAAATTGTAGATCCAATAACAGGCGAAGTAAAATTAGAACATAAGCCAGAAGAAGTAGGGAAACCTGTTACGAAAGCAACAGCGGCGCAGGTAAGACAGTTATTAGAACGTGTTGTTACATCGCCTAAAGGCACGGGAACTGCTTATAAAGTCGATGGATATTCAGTTGGTGGTAAAACAGGAACAGCGCAAATTCCGGATGGAAAAGGTGGCTATATGACAGGAAGAGAGAATTACATATTCTCGTTCTTAGGTATGGCACCTATGGATGACCCACAACTTGTTGTATATGTAGCAGTTAAAAAACCGAAGTTGAAAGATGATGAGAGTGGCGCACAACCTTTAGCTGATATTTTTAAATATGTAACGAAGAATAGTTTAGAGTATTTAAAGATTAAACCTAATGAAGTGAAAGATCCGAAGAAATATGTGAAAGAGCAGCAAACTGCTGTTCCAGATGTAATCGAAAAAACGATGGAAGAAGCGAAAAAAGCTATTGATAAAGCAAAACTTCGTCCAATCGTATTAGGTGAAGGGAAAGTGCAGCAACAAGTACCGAAAGCGACTGAACAAACATTGAAGGGTGATCGAGTGTTCTTAGTGGGAGATCAACCTACAATGCCGAATATACAAGGCTGGGCACTTCGTGATGTTATGAATTTAGCAAAAACATTAAAGCTTAATCTAAAACCTACTGGTACAGGATACGTAACCGAACAAAGTGTACCAGAAGGAACATTGTTGCAACCTGGTACAGAGTTAGGTGTAACACTTGTACCGCCACTTGAACCACAACAAGAAGCAGAAAAGCCGTAATGATAAAAGAGAAGAAGTTCTAATTAAATAAGTACAAGCATATATTGGAACAAGCTAGGCGTAAGGGAGGCTTGTTCCAAAATGCGTGTATCAAATGTAACAGTTAGAAAACGACTTATTTTTATACTTATATCAGGTATACTTATTTTCACTATCATCGATATTCGTCTTGGATATGTGCAATTTTTTCTTGGGAATATGTTAACGGATCGTGCGAAAGATTCATGGAGTCGTAATATTACTTTTGAACCTGAACGTGGGAAGATTTTAGACCGAAATGGTGTGGAACTTGCTACGAATAAAAGTGCTCCAACTGTCTTTGTTGTACCGAGGCAAATTGAAAAACCAGCAGAGACTGCAGAGAAGTTAGCTGCAGTATTAGGTGTGGAAAAAGATGAGATTTATAAGAGAATTACAAAAAAAGAATCGATTGTAAGGTTAGATAAAGGCGGAAGGAAAATATCACATGATAAAGCGAAAGAGGTACGAGGATTAAGTTTGAAAGGTGTTTATATCGCAGAGGACTCTATCCGGTACTATCCATTTGGCAACTTTTTGTCACACGTATTGGGGTTTGCTGGTAGTGATAACCAAGGTCTTATGGGACTAGAAAAATATTATGATAAAGAGCTAAATGGTGATGAAGGTCATGTGCGTTTTTTTGCAGATGCAAAAGGACAAAGGATGCCTAATGTTGGTGATGATTTCAAAAAACCAGAAGCTGGTTTGAATTTAGGCTTAACAATTGATGCACGTATTAATAGAATTATGGAAAGAGAAATGAACATCGCAGAGTCGACATATAATCCAGATGGTATGATTGCGATTGCGATGAATCCGAAAAATGGTGAAATTTTAGGTATGTCGAGTCGGCCGAGTTTTGATCCGGCAGATTTTCAAAGTGTTTCTCCAGAAGTGTACAATAGAAATTTACCAGTATGGAGTACGTATGAACCTGGTTCAACATTTAAAATCATTACGTTAGCCGCAGCTTTGAATGAAAATTTAGTAGACTTAGAGAAAGATACGTTTTATGATGATGGAGCAGCTGAAGTTGGTGGAGCAAGATTGAAATGCTGGAAAGCAGGAGGCCATGGTAGCCAAACGTTTTTAGAAGTAGTTCAAAACTCTTGTAACCCAGGATTTATCGAGCTGGGTGATCGTCTTGGTAAAGACCGATTGTTTAAATACATTCGTAATTTCGGCTTTGGACAGAAGACAGGAATCGATCTGCAAGGTGAAGGTAGTGGGATTTTATTTAATTTAGATAAAGTCGGTCCAGTTGAGCAAGCAACAACTTCATTCGGTCAAGGCGTTTCTGTTACGCCAATCCAACAAGTAGCGGCAGTGGCAGCGGCTGTAAATGGTGGAACTTTGTATCAACCGTATATAGCTAAAGAATTTATTGATCCGAAAAAAAATCAAGTTGTAAGCAAAAAAACACCTGTAGCAAAAAGGAAAGTTATTTCCAAGGAAACTTCAGAAAAAGTTCGGTATGCATTAGAGAATGTTGTAGCAAAAGGATCTGGTAAAGGTGCTTTCATTGATGGGTATCGTGTAGGTGGAAAAACAGGTACGGCTCAAAAAGTGAAAGATGGTAAATATTTAGAGAATAATTATATTGTATCTTTTATCGGTTTTGCTCCAGCAGATGATCCGGAAATTGTTGTTTATGTTGCTGTTGATAATCCGAAAGGTGTAACGCAATTTGGTGGAGTAGTGGCAGCTCCAATTGTTGGAAATATTCTTCGGGATGCACTTCCTGTTATGGGAGTGAAACCGAGAACAAAACAAGTTGAAAGAGAATATAAATGGGGCGATATACCAACTGTGGAAGTTCCAAATTTAATTGGTATGAAAAAGAAAGATTTACAGACGCAACTCGTCGATTTGAAGCTTGATATAAGCGGAGACGGAGAGAAAGTCATTAAACAGTCCCCAGAAGCAGGAGCTAAAGTGAAAGAAGGCTCAAAAATTAGAATTTACTTCGGGAATTAAAGGTAACCTAGTACGTTTTATGGTACAATTGGTGGAAGTGAGTTCTCTAAAGAAGAGTTACTTAATTTGAGGCCGTAAGAGTCTCATTTATAAATAGGTCTATTTATTAGACGATAGTAGCACGTACCTCCTATTTTATTTAATTAGGAGGTAGCGTGTTGCGTATTAAAAAAGAGATAAATACACAATGTAGAGAGGGTTTAGTGAAATGAAGTTGCATACACTTGTATCATGTTTGCATGATTTTCCAGTTGTTCCAAAAGAAAATCCAGAAATCACATCTATAGAAGCTGATTCACGTAAAGTGAAAGAGGGAAGCTTATTTGTATGTATGAAAGGATATACGGTTGATAGCCATGATTTTGCTAAGCAAGCAGCGGCACAAGGAGCGGCTGCTATTGTTGCGGAAAGACCAATTGATGTTGACGTTCCAGTTGTACTTGTGAAAAACACTTTTCGTTCGTTAGCGGTTTTAGCTGATTATTTTTATGGTCAACCAACACACAAGTTACATTTAATCGGGATTACAGGTACAAATGGAAAGACAACAACATCGCATATTATGGATGAAATTATGCGCGCACATGGTCATAAAACAGGGCTAATTGGAACGATTAATATGAAAATCGGTGATGAAACATTTGAGGTGAAAAATACAACGCCAGATGCACTAACACTTCAACAGACGTTTTCAAAAATGGTTGAACACGGTGTGGATAGCACAGTAATGGAAGTTTCGTCACATGCTTTAGATCTTGGTCGTGTACACGGATGTGATTACGATGTAGCAGTGTTTACAAATTTAACACAAGATCATTTAGACTACCATAAAACGATGGAAGAATATAAACATGCAAAAGGGTTGCTATTTGCACAACTGGGCAATAGTTATAATCATAATCGTGAAAAATATGCGGTACTGAATAACGACGATGCTGTAACAGAGGAATATATGAGAAGTACTGCAGCAACTGTTGTAACGTATGGAATTGATACAACAAGTGATATTATGGCCAAAGATATCGTTATGACGAGTGGTGGAACTACATTTACGCTTGTAACGCCGTATGAAAGTGTAAATGTTACGATGAAATTGATTGGGAAATTTAATGTATATAACGTACTAGCGGCAACAGCGGCAGGACTTGTTTCTGGTGTAAGTTTAGAAACAATCCTTGATGTAATAAAGAAACTAGCTGGAGTTCCAGGACGTTTTGAAGTGGTTGATGGTGGACAGAATTATACAGTTATTGTTGATTATGCTCATACACCAGATAGTTTAGAGAATGTATTGAAAACAGCAAAGCAATTTGCAAAAGGCGACGTATATTGTATCGTCGGTTGTGGCGGCGATAGAGATCGAACGAAGAGACCAATCATGGCAAGTGTTGCAACAAAATATGCAACTCATGCAATTTACACTTCAGATAATCCAAGAAGTGAAGAGCCAGGGGCAATTTTAGATGATATGGTACAGGGTGCAAATGGAAATAATTATGAAGTAATTATTGATAGAAAAGAAGCGATATACCATGCGATTGCTAACGCGAAAGCTGAAGATATCATCATTATTGCTGGTAAGGGTCATGAAACATATCAAATTATTGGTAAAGACGTTCATCATTTTGACGATCGTGAAGTCGCTAAAGAAGCAATTACAGAGCGTTTAAACAACGAAGAGTAACAACGTGAGAGGAGGACTACATGTGCTTGAGCAAGGTTTATTAGTAACGGCTGGGGTAGCATTCTTAATTTCTGTTGCCCTTTCGCCATTGTTTATTCCATTTTTAAGAAAATTAAAGTTCGGACAGAGTATTCGTGATGAGGGACCAAAGTCGCATCAAAAAAAATCAGGGACACCGACAATGGGTGGTATCGTCATATACGTATCTATGATGGTCACTTCACTTATTATGGCGATTAAGTTTAATCATTTAGGTGCAGAGGTTTCATTATTACTATTAGTGACGTTTGGTTACGGATTGATTGGATTTTTAGATGACTACATAAAGGTAGTTAAGAAGAGAAATCTTGGTTTAACATCAAAACAAAAATTAGTAGGTCAGCTTGTTATTGCTATTGCGTTCTTTTTAATTGGAAAAGGGCAAGCGTTCCACACATACATCATGATTCCGGGAACGGATGTTAAGTTTGAATTAGGTTGGGCATATTTTGTACTTGTACTATTTATGCTTATTGGTGGATCAAATGCAGTTAACTTAACTGACGGTTTAGATGGTTTATTATCAGGAACAGCTGCTATTGCATTTGGAGCGTTTAGTATTATTGCTGTAGCGCAAGAGCAATTTGGAGTAGCAATATTCTGTATGGCGGTTGTAGGAGCTGTACTTGGATTTTTAGTATTCAATGCGAATCCAGCGAAAGTGTTTATGGGAGATACAGGTTCTTTAGCTTTAGGTGGAGCCATTGCAGCTGTAGCAATTTTATTAAAACAAGAATTGCTACTTGTAATCATTGGTGGAGTATTCGTAATGGAAACTTTATCTGTTATTATCCAGGTTATTTCATTTAAAACAACAGGAAAACGTGTCTTTAAAATGAGTCCACTACACCATCATTATGAATTATGTGGTTGGTCAGAGTGGCGTGTTGTTGTGACGTTTTGGTCTGTAGGATTTTTATTAGCTGTGTTAGGAATTTATATCGGGGTGTGGATGTAATTGAAAACTGTAACTGAATTTCAAAATAAAAATATTCTTGTATTAGGCATTGCAAAAAGTGGTTATGCAGCAGCTACATTATTACAAAAATTAGGAGCGAACGTTATTGTAAATGACGGAAAGCCTTTAGCAGATAATGTACTTGCTGCAGAATTACAAGCAAAAGGAATGGACGTTGTATGTGGTGGTCATCCTTTAGAATTGTTAGAGAGAAATATTTCTCTTGTAGTAAAAAATCCAGGAATCCCATATTATAATCCAATATTAGTTGCTGCGAAAGAAAAGCAAATTCCGATTGTTACGGAAGTTGAATTAGCATATCGTATTTCAGAAGCGCCATTTGTTGGGATTACGGGATCTAACGGTAAAACGACGACGACAATGCTTACATTTGAAATGCTAAAAGAAGGACAAAAGCATCCTATAATTGCAGGGAACATTGGAACTGTAGCGTGTGAAGTAGCACAGGATGCAAAAGAAAATGAAGTTGTAGTTACAGAGCTTTCATCATTCCAACTGATGGGAGTAGAATTGTTCCAACCTAAAATTGCTGCGTTTTTAAATTTATTTGAGGCCCACTTAGATTATCATGGGACGAAGAAAGAATATGGTTTAGCAAAAGCAAATATTTTTAAGAACCAAACAGAAAATGATTATAGTGTAATAAATGCAGATGATGCAGATGTTATGGCTTTATCTGCTTATAGTAAAGGACAAAAAATACTATTTTCAACAACGAAAGAAATTGAAGATGGCGCGTATATAAAAGATAATGCTCTTTATTTTAAAGGTGAAAAAGTTGTTGAAGTAGGTGATATCGTTTTACCTGGTCAACATAATTTAGAGAATATTTTAGCGGCGATGAGTATCGCAAAATTATTGGGTGTTTCTAATGAAGCGATTACGGCGGTGCTAAAACGTTTTACAGGTGTAAAACATCGTTTAGAGTATGTAACAACTATTAATAATCGTAAGTTTTATAATGACTCAAAAGCAACGAATATGTTAGCGACAGAGAAAGCTTTATCTGCGTTTACACAACCGATTGTGTTATTAGCGGGTGGGCTCGATCGTGGAAATGAATTCGATGATTTAATTCCATATTTCAAAAATGTTAAAGCGATTGTAACATTTGGACAAACAGCTCCAAAATTAGTAAGAGCTGCAGAAAAAGCGGGATTAGATACAATTGAAAGTGTCGATACTTTAGATGAAGCGGTAGTGAAAGCTTATGCTCATTCTACAGATGGCGATGTAATTCTTCTTTCTCCAGCATGTGCAAGCTGGGATCAATTTAAAACATTTGAAGAAAGAGGAGACATTTTTATACAAGCTGTGCATAAACTTATATAGAGTAAATCAAAACATCAGTAGGCTAACACCTACTGATGTTTTGTTACATAGGGCAAAAGTTTCTGCCTAAAGAGGTGGTGTTTATGGGTAATGAAGAAAACGCCTGATTTTATTCTCATCATCGTTACGCTTGCGTTGTTAACAATTGGAATGGTTATGGTGTATAGTGCGAGTGCGGTTTGGGCCTCTTATAAAATGGGGGACTCATTCTTTTTTGCAAAAAGGCAATTGCTATTTGCAGGTCTTGGTGTAGTGGCTATGTTTTTAATTATGAAAATTGATTATTGGGTGTGGCGTACGTACTCAAAAGTGATTTTGCTAGTTTGCTTCATTCTTCTTATTCTCGTTCTTATTCCTGGTGTAGGACTTGTTCGTGGAGGAGCGCGAAGCTGGATTGGAATTGGAGCATTTTCCATTCAACCGTCCGAATTTATGAAGTTTGCGATGATTATTTTCTTAGCGAAATTTTTAGCGGAACGACAAAAATTAATTACCTCTTTTAAACGTGGTTTACTACCAGCTCTAAGTTTTGTATTTCTTGCTTTCGGAATGATTATGTTACAGCCAGATCTTGGTACAGGAACGGTAATGGTTGGGACATGTATCATTATGATATTTATCTCGGGAGCAAGGGTCTTTCACTTTGCAATGTTTGGTTTACTTGGTGTAGCAGGATTTGTAGGGCTAATTGCATCAGCACCGTATCGAATGAAACGTATAACATCATATTTAGACCCGTGGTCAGATCCGCTTGGAAGTGGATTTCAAATTATTCAATCGTTACTCGCAATTGGACCGGGTGGACTATTCGGGCTTGGACTTGGACAAAGTAGACAAAAGTTTC
This sequence comes from Bacillus sp. BC05(2025), assembly GCF_056725905.1. Classification (NCBI taxonomy): domain Bacteria; kingdom Bacillati; phylum Bacillota; class Bacilli; order Caryophanales; family Bacillaceae; genus Bacillus; species Bacillus sp. BC05(2025). Next base: position 463,047 of record NZ_JBWYRA010000003.1, read on the forward strand.
TTTATTTACCTGAACCGCAAACAGACTTTATATTTGCAATCTTATCCGAGGAATTAGGTTTTATTGGTGGTTCATTTGTGTTATTATTATTTAGTCTATTATTATGGCGTGGGATTCGTATAGCTTTAGGAGCGCCAGATTTATATGGTACGTTTTTAGCAGTAGGTATTGTGGCGATGATTGCGATTCAAGTAATGATTAATGTTGGTGTTGTAACAGGGTTGATGCCTGTTACGGGTATTACTTTACCGTTTTTAAGTTATGGTGGATCAAGTTTGACATTAATGTTAATGGCAGTGGGTGTATTATTAAATATAAGTCGCCATTCTCGCTACTAAACCCTGTTTTATAAGACAGGGTTTTTCGTATGTGTGCGAAGAAACAATATGTATATAGAAATAAATACGACTGAAATAAGAAAAAGAGAAGCGGAGGAGTTAGTAGTGCGTGTATTAGTAAGTGGTGGGGGCACTGGAGGTCACATTTATCCGGCTCTTGCTTTAATAAGAGAAATAAAAAAATTAAATCCGGAAGCAAGGTTTTTATATATTGGTACGGAGAATGGATTAGAGAGTACAATCGTGCCAAAAGCAGGTATACCGTTTCAATCTATTGTTATAAGTGGATTTAAGCGTAAAATATCGCTAGATAACGTGAAAACGGTGATGCGTTTCCTAAAAGGTGTACAAGATAGTAAACGATATATTCGTCGTTTTAATCCGGATATTGTAATTGGAACGGGTGGATATGTATGTGGACCTGTTGTATATGCTGCAGCAAAATTAGGTATTCCAACTATTGTACATGAACAAAATAGTGTACCTGGTGTAACGAATAAATTTTTAAGCCGCTATGTTGATAAAGTTGCGGTTTGTTTTGAAGCGGCTGCAGAACATTTTCCACAGTCAAAAGTAGTCATGACAGGAAATCCACGAGCGTCAGAAGTAATGGATCAAAATGGAATGAAAGGAAAACGTTCAGTAGGTTTATCCCTTCCTAAAAAATCCGTGCTTATTTTTGGTGGAAGTCGTGGAGCTAGACCGATTAACGATGCTTTCGTAGAGGCAATTGAACAGTTTGGGAATAAAAGTTACGAAATATTGTATGTAACAGGTGAAGTTCATTACGATAAGGTGATGGAAGCTGTGAAGCAAAAAGGAAATCCGAGTAATGTTATTATCAAACCTTTCATTCACAATATGCCAGAGGTACTTACAGGTGTAGATCTTGTTGTTTCAAGAGCTGGGGCAACAACACTTGCAGAATTAACAGCGTTAGGTAAGCCAAGTGTGTTAATTCCGAGTCCTTACGTAACAAATAACCATCAGGAAAAAAATGCACGTTCTGTTGTCGATAAAGGAGCAGCAAAAATGTTGCTTGAAAAAGATTTAACAGCTGAAACGCTAATTCGTGATATAGATGAGATTTTATTAGATGCACAAACATTACAAAATATGAAGTTAGCTGCTGGGCAATTAGGTATTCCAGATGCAGCAAATAAGCTATATGAAGTAATGAATAAGCTTGTAAACAAATAACGTTAGGTGAACGCCCTGCATACTACTGTAATAAGGATACTTAGTATGGGGGAGATTGTTTATGGAACAATTAGTAAATGAGCTTATAGAAGCAAATGTTGGCCGCGTGTTAGTGGATGAACCGTTAGCACGTTATACGACTATGAAAATAGGTGGGCCAGCTGATATTTTAATTGTGCCAAAGCATATTACCGGTATTGAAAAAACGTTGCAGTTAGTAAAAAAATATAAAACAAAATGGACTGTAATTGGTCGTGGTTCGAACCTTCTTGTATCTGATTTAGGTATAGAAGGTGTCGTTATTCGTTTAGGAGAAGGATTAGACCACTTAGAAGTCGAAAAACATAAGGTAAGAGTTGGTGGTGGGTATCCCCTTATTAAATTATCAACTTTACTTAGTCGTCAAGGGTTAGCCGGTCTGGAGTTTGCAAGCGGTATTCCAGGAAGTGTTGGTGGTGCAGTATACATGAATGCAGGCGCACATAAATCGGATATATCAAACATATTATCAAAAGCTCTTATTTTGTTTGAAGATGGAACAATTGATTGGTTAACGCATGAAGAAATGGAATTTTCCTATCGTACATCTGTATTGCAAACGAAACGTCCTGGTATTGTTTTGGAAGCTGAGTTTCAATTACAGATAGGAGAGCGTGAGGGAATTGTAAGTGTCATGCAAAAGAATAAAGATTATCGCCGTGAAACGCAGCCATGGAATCATCCTTGTGCAGGAAGTGTGTTTCGGAATCCAATTCCATACTTTGCAGGAGATTTAATAGAAAAAGCGGGGCTTCGTGGTTATCAAATAGGTGGAGCTCAAATTTCTGAAATGCATGGGAATTTTATTATTAATACTGGTGGAGCCAGTGCGCAAGATGTATTATCTTTAATTGCATTAGTAAAGCAAACAATCAAGGATAAATTTAGCGTAGAAATGCATACAGAAGTAGAAATCATTGGAAGATAACGGTTATTCGTTCCGCTCATTATCATTTATGTTATAATAAGAAGATAAGAACGGCATGAGGAACATGCCGTTCTTTATGTTACGTAGGGGGATCGTACATGAAAAATAGTAAAGTGATTAAACTACAGGATCGTGTACCAAAGTTAAAAAATCAACAGAAAAAAAACAAGAAAAATGTTAATCATCGGTTGATTTTATACATATCAATTTTATTTTTATTAGTGCTCTTTTTAATTTATTTTCGGTCTCCGCTTAGCAATATAAAAAAGATAAGTGTGTTTGGAAATCATTATATGACAGATGAACAAGTGATGAAGGAATCAGGTGTGACATATGATACAAGTTATTTCCGAGTGACAGCACATAAAGCAGAAGAAAACTTAACGAAGCGAAAAGAAATTAAAGCAGTAAATGTAAAAAAACGTTTTCCAAATAAAATCGATGTTCATATTGAAGAATATTTAACGATTGGTTATATAAACAAAGATGGGAAATTACAACCGTTATTAGAGAACGGGAAAACACTTGATGTACTCCCGAACGGAAAACTGCCTGTTGCAGCGCCGATTTTTGAACCTTTTAAAGAGGAGAAAATGAAGGAGTTAATTGCTGAGCTTGAAAAATTAACACCAACTATTTTAAGGTCTATTTCTGAAATTCGTTATTCACCAACGAATGCCAATGAAGACCACCTTACTTTATATATGAATGAAGGGTATGAAGTGAGCACTACGATTCAAAATTTCGCAAAACGTATGGAAGCTTATCCACTTATCTTAAAAACAATTGAGCCGGGTAAAAAGGTATTAATTGACTTAGAAGTAGGGGCGTATACGAAAGAATTAGGAGCGGAAGAAAAAAAAGAATAGAATGATAGTTTTCACTACGTTATCGTAGAAAAAACGAAACGAATGTTCTGATTGATGCATATGAATTTACAAGAATGGTTTATTTGATGAAAAATATGTAAAAATTCTTAGATTCATACTAGGATTGGTACAAGTTTCACTTTTCTATGAGTACATCTTAGTGTAGACTTATACTTGGCGGTAATCTTTACACTTGAAATAGAATTATTTCAAGATAAGCAGTTATTCACAGTTTACTGCGATATTCTTAAATGAATGTTAAATAAAAATAAGAAAAATATAGGGTTAAAAAAGGGAAACGTATAAAGACGTTGAATATTTTTCTTATAAATAGTAAAGTTGCGATTGTTGTTCCATATATTGAGTTGTATGGTATAAATAAAGAAGGAGGTGCCAAAGAATGAACAGCAATGAAATATATGTTAGTCTTGACATCGGTACATCCAATGTTAAAGTCATCATTGGTGAAATGGTTAATGACAGCTTAAACATTATTGGTGTTGGAAATGTAAAATCAAATGGTTTAAAGAAGGGATCGATAGTTGATATAGACGAGACTGTTCGATCAATTAAAAAAGCAATTGAACAAGCTGAGCGCATGGTGGGAATCCACATTGAGCAAGTTGTAGTAGGTGTCAATGCAAACCAGGTACAGCTACTTCCTTGTCACGGAGTAGTCGCTGTTTCAAATGAAGATCGTGAAATCGGGAATGAAGATGTCTTACGCGTTCTAGATGCAGCACAAGTTGTGTCAATTGCTCCAGAACGTGAGTTTATTGATGTGGTACCTCGACAGTTCATTGTAGACGGTCTTGACGAGATTAACGATCCACGCGGGATGATCGGTGTAAGATTAGAAATGGAAGGTACACTTATAACAGGGTCGAGAACTTTACTACATAACCTACTTCGTTGTGTAGAAAAAGCAGGTCTTGAAATTGTTGATATTTGTCTTCAACCTTTAGCGGCTGCAACAGTTGCTATATCTTCAGATGAAAAAAATAGAGGAGTAGCCCTTGTTGATATGGGGGGAGGATCTACAACTTTATCTATTTTTAAAGATGGAGAGTTACAGGCGACGAGCGTATTGCCATTAGGTGGAGACCATATAACGAAGGATATTGCAATTGGGTTGAAGACGTCAACAGAAAATGCAGATCAAATTAAGTTAAAATATGGACATGCTTTTTATGATACAGCATCTGAAGAAGAGATGTTTACGGTTCCTATTATGGGAAGCGATCAAACAGAACAATATTCTCAATTGGAATTATCGGATATAATAGAGGCTCGTGTAGAAGAAATTTTAATGTTTGTTCAAGATGAAGTGCGTAAGTTAGGAGTAAAACAAGTAGCTTCTGGTTATGTACTAACAGGTGGAATTGCTTCTATGCCAGGTGTTCTTGATCTTGCATATGATATTTTACATGAAAATGTTCGTATAGCAACTCCTGATTATATTGGTGTGCGTGAGCCCCAATATACAAGTGGAGTGGGATTAATTAAACATTCTTATCAAAAAGCTAAATTACGTGGAAAAAATGTGCAGGAGAAGCAAGAGCATTTTGAACCAGTACCAGCACCAGCACCAACGCCGGTACAACAGCAACCTGCAAAACAAAAAACTCGTAATCAAAACAATAATAATCAAAATGATGACCGTATGATGTCAAAAGTAAAACGTGTATTCCGTTATTTATGGGATTAAAATTGGACACGAAAAATGAGGTTCTAGGGGGATTTCGACATGTTAGAGTTTGATACTACTCAAGATCAATTAGCGAATATAAAAGTTATCGGTGTCGGCGGTGGCGGAAACAATGCTGTAAACCGTATGATTGAACACGGTGTACAAGGTGTAGACTTTATCGCTGTGAATACTGATGCACAAGCATTAAATCTATCAAAAGCTGAAACAAAAATGCAAATTGGTGGAAAATTAACACGTGGACTTGGTGCAGGTGCAAACCCTGAAGTAGGGAAAAAAGCTGCAGAAGAAAGTAAAGAACAGATCCAAGAAGCACTTCGTGGTGCTGATATGGTATTCGTAACTGCTGGTATGGGCGGCGGAACTGGAACTGGTGCAGCTCCAGTTGTTGCTCAAGTTGCAAAAGAATTAGGTGCATTAACAGTTGGTGTTGTAACACGTCCGTTTACATTTGAAGGACGTAAGCGTGCAACACAAGCGGCATCTGGTATTGCTGCATTTAAAGAAAATGTAGATACACTTATTGTAATTCCAAACGATCGCTTATTAGAAATTGTTGATAAAAACACGCCGATGTTAGAAGCATTCCGTGAAGCAGATAACGTATTACGTCAAGGTGTACAAGGTATTTCTGATTTAATTGCAACACCAGGTTTAATTAACTTAGACTTCGCAGACGTAAAGACAATTATGTCTAATAGAGGTTCTGCTTTAATGGGTATTGGTTCTGGTAATGGAGAAAATCGTGCTGCTGAAGCTGCGAAAAAAGCGATTTCTAGTCCATTATTAGAAACATCTATTGATGGAGCTCAAGGTGTTATCATGAACATTACGGGTGGAGCTAACTTAAGCTTATATGAAGTACAAGAAGCGGCAGACATTGTAGCTTCAGCTTCAGATCCAGAAGTAAATATGATCTTCGGTTCGGTTATTAATGAGGGACTAAAAGATGATATTGTTGTAACTGTAATTGCAACTGGTTTTGATGATACAATTGCAACTCAACCACCAAAGCCAATTATTCGTCCGAATGCGAATCACACGCAACAACAGCAACAGCCAGTAGCTCAACCTCCAAAACAACGTGAAGTAAAACGTGAAATGAAGCGTGAAGAGCCGGTTGTACATGAGCGTCATTCCGATTCAGATGATATCGATATTCCAGCATTTTTACGTAATCGTCGTAGACGATAAAAGAAGAAGGAGCTTTCATGCTCCTTTTTTGTTTTATCCCGCATTAACGGACAGTAAGACCCCCACCTCAAAATTCAGCGGAAGCAAAGAAGTTAGGTGGGGGGGCGGGCTGCCCGTAAAAGCCCGATTGGTGAGGGCTAATAATCAGTGGGGGATGAACAAAACCCCCACTGATTAAAGTTTCACTTTATATAGGGAAAAGATCTGCTAAGCAGGTCTTTTTTTATTTTATATATTTCAATTAATATGTAAGCAAAAAAGTATAGTATTCTATGAAACATATACTTTTATTTTTTACCGACAGATTATGTCTAGAAAGCACAAAATAACAAAAAAACACCTCCGCAAATTGACACACTTTCCTATTGGATATGCATTATACTAGTCTCAACTTAAAAAAAGAGGTGAATTGTTTGGTTGTTTACGCCGACGTTGTTTGGTTGTTAAACGCCTGCATTGATTTTCTTTTACTTTTATTAACAGCCACCGTGTTAAAAAAGAAGATCAAAAGATGGAGGCTTGTGTTAGGGGCATTTATAGGTTCAACCATTGTTATTTTTGCCTTTACTCCTTTTGCTTCTATGATGACACATCCAATTATGAAACTACTGTACTCGTTACTTATTGTGTATACAGCATTTGGGTTTACAACGTTTAGAAATTATACACAAACTGTTTTTACTTTTTACTTTGTTACCTTTATGGTTGGCGGAGGGTTAATGGGCACTCATTTCTTTTTGCAAACGAATGAAATGGTAAATGGGTTGGTTCAATCTCAATCAATTTCTTATGGTGACCCCATTAGCTGGTTATTTGTTATTTTTGGTTTTCCAGTAATTTATTATTTTTCTAAAAAGCGTATTGAAAGCGTAGAGGTTACAAAAATACACTATGATCAAATTGTGAAATTAAAAGTTCAATTAGCTGAAGAGGAGTTGGAACTCGCAGGTTTAATTGATAGTGGGAACCAACTTTACGACCCGTTGACGAAAACACCTGTTATGATTATGCATATTTCATCATTAGAACATTGTTTGCCAGCTTGGTTAACAGAACAAATTTATTCCAAAACAGAGATTCCTCAAATACCAGAAAATGATTCTGGATGGGCGACAAAATTACGCTTAATTCCTTTCCGAGCAGTGGGAGTAGAGAGTCAATTTTTATGGGCAATTAAGCCAGACAGTGTACAAATTTATCATGAAGGAAGTTCTATCGTCGTGAACAAAGTATTGATTGGATTAAATACACAACAGTTGTCAACCAATGGAGAGTATCAATGTATTGTGCATCCGAAAATGTTGATTTCACAAAAAATGGTGATTGCTTAATAATGGGAGGCGGGATAATATGATGAAATTAAAATTTTATTTAGTATACCTTTGGTATAAAGTATTGCTGAAATTAGGAATTAAGACCGATGAAATTTATTACATTGGTGGAAGTGAAGCGTTACCACCGCCGTTAACGAAAGAAGAAGAGGAAGTTCTTTTAAATAAATTACCAAAAGGAGATCAGGCGGCAAGATCGTTACTGATTGAACGCAACTTACGGCTAGTCGTATATATAGCAAGAAAATTTGAAAATACAGGGATAAATATTGAAGATTTGATTAGTATTGGAACAATCGGTCTTATTAAAGCGGTGAATACATTTAATCCAGAAAAGAAAATAAAATTAGCAACATATGCCTCACGTTGTATCGAAAATGAAATTTTAATGCATTTACGCCGGAATAATAAAAATCGTTCAGAAGTTTCTTTTGATGAACCGCTTAACATCGATTGGGATGGGAATGAACTTTTATTATCAGATGTATTAGGTACAGACGATGATATTATTACAAAAGATTTAGAAGCGACTGTGGATCGTCATCTTCTAATGAAAGCATTACATCAATTAAATGATCGTGAAAAACAAATTATGGAACTTCGATTTGGGCTTGCTGGAGGAGAGGAAAAGACACAAAAAGATGTGGCGGATATGCTTGGGATTTCACAGTCATACATTTCGCGTTTAGAAAAAAGAATCATAAAAAGATTGCGAAAAGAATTTAATAAAATGGTGTAAAGAATAAGACCAGCCGTTATCTAGGCTGGTCTTATTCTATTTAGTTGTATGAGGAAAGACAATTAAAATGAAAAATGAAGAGAAAACCGCATGCATAAAATCCCCTTCAAAGGAAATACTTTACACTGTACAGCAACTCCCGATAGGAGGGAACACTTTGACGAGAAACAAAGTAGAAATTTGCGGTGTTGATACAGCTAAACTTCCCGTACTAAAAAATGATGAAATGCGTAAATTATTTCGTGAAATGCAAAGTGGAGAGATAAGCGCAAGAGAGAAATTAGTGAATGGAAACTTACGTCTTGTACTGAGCGTCATCCAAAGATTTAATAACAGAGGAGAATATGTTGACGATTTATTTCAAGTTGGTTGTATCGGACTTATGAAATCCATTGATAACTTTGATTTAGGCCAAAATGTAAAATTTTCAACGTATGCTGTACCGATGATTATTGGGGAAATACGCAGATATTTGCGTGATAACAATCCGATTCGCGTATCTCGCTCCTTACGAGATATTGCGTATAAAGCGTTACAAGTAAGGGAAAAGTTGATTGCAGAAAATTCCAAAGAACCAACAGCGATGGATATTGCAAAAGTGCTTGAAGTAACTCATGAAGAAATTGTTTTTGCTTTAGATGCGATTCAAGATCCAGTTTCATTATTTGAGCCGATTTATAACGATGGGGGAGATCCTATTTTTGTTATGGACCAGTTAAGTGATGAAAAACAAAAGGACGAGCAGTGGGTTGAAGAGTTAGCACTAAAAGAAGGAATGAAGCGTTTAAATGATCGTGAGAAAATGATTATTCGAAAACGTTTCTTCCAAGGAAAAACACAAATGGAAGTTGCAGAAGAAATTGGGATTTCTCAAGCGCAAGTGTCACGTTTAGAGAAATCAGCTATTAAACAAATGAATAAGACGATTCAAGGATAAGGTTTCACCATTTATGGTGAAACCTTTTTATATGTAACATAGTTTGTTTTGGCTCATAGTAGGGGAGAGATGTTCATATATTGAAAATAATATGTGGTTAGTAGAGGGTACTTCCTGTTCATTTGAGAAACAGTTTTTCAATTCGTCATATATAAGGGAGAGGATGAAAGTGATAAGAATTTCGGAATTGCAGATGAAAGATATAATAAATGTTTCAGATGGAAAAAGGCTTGGGAATATTGGAGATATTGAAATTGATATGAACACAGGGAAAATCGAATCTATAATTATTTCCAAACAGGCACGTATGTTAGGTATTTTTGGGAAAGATGTAGAAATTGTAATTCCTTGGAAGGAAATTGTGAAAATTGGGGAGGATGTCATACTTGTTAGAGTAAATACTGTTAATTCTGTAACAGAAACAATACAAACACCGACAATTTCATAAAGAATATTACAAATTCCTCTTTTTTTTCTGTTGGCATTATGAAAAAATAAAAGTATGGTAAAATAGACAGGAAGTACCATGCTTTTTTATGTTATTTTAATTAAAAGGAGCCGCTGTTATGATAGAACCATTTAAATATGTGGACGGTATACTGTATTTACAAGCGTGGAAAGAACTTGGAAACATTACTGCTGGATTTACGACAAAAGATGGTGGGGTAAGTACGGGCTCCTTTCATGCGATGAATTTAGGATTACATGTGAATGATATCGTGGAGAACGTTCATGAAAATAGACGCATTTTAGCAAATAAGTTACAGAAGCCATTAGAAAACTGGATTTGCTCTGAACAAGTTCATGATCATCATGTTGAAAAAGTAGGACAACAGGAAAAAGGAAGTGGCGTCTATTCATATGAAGACGGCATTTCAAAAACAGATGGCATTTATACGACTAATAATGATGTTCTTTTAACATCTTGTTACGCGGATTGTGTTCCACTCTATTTTTATGCGCCATCACATGGTATGATAGGACTTGCGCATGCTGGATGGAAAGGGACTGTAAAAGAAATTGCAAAGGAAATGATTCAAAAATGGAATGCAGAAGGCATTTCGAGTGATGAAATTCATGTTGCAATCGGACCAGCAATTGGATCTTGTTGTTACGTTGTTGATGATCGAGTATTAACAGCAGCAAAGCAAGTAGTAAACGGTTCTGTCCCTTATAAAAAAATTTCTGATGGGCAGTACGCAATTAATTTAAAAGAAATTAATCGTATATTATGTGTACAAGCAGGCATAAAAGAAGAGAATATTGTAATGTCATCTCTTTGTACAAGCTGTGAAGAGCAACTATTTTTCTCGCATCGCCGTGATCAAGGTAAGACAGGGAGAATGTTGAGTTTCATAGGTTTTAAGGAGGAAGAAAGCAAGTGACAGTACAAAAAAATTTAACAACTGTAAACGAAGCAATTAAACAATCTTGTGCACGAGCAGGACGTTCTTTGCAAGATATTAAACTCGTTGCGGTTACAAAAACGGTAGGAATTGAAAAAACAAACGAAGTAATTGAAGCTGGAATTATCGATTTAGGTGAAAATAGAAATGAAGGTTTCTTACAGAAGTACGAACATTTCGGTTCAAAAGTGAATTGGCATTTTATTGGGTCATTACAAACGAGAAAAGTAAAAGAAATCATTAATGAAATTGATTACTTACATTCGTTAGATCGTCTTTCACTTGCAAAAGAAATTCAAAAACGTGCGAATAAGAAAGTGAAATGTTTTATTCAAGTGAAAACATCATCTGAAGAATCAAAGCAAGGGTTGGCAATAGAAGAAACCGTTCCTTTTATTCAAAGTTTGCAAGAATTGGATAAGATTGAAGTGGTAGGACTAATGACAATGGCTCCGTTTACAGAAGAAGAGGAAGAAATCAGACGCTGTTTTAAGGAGTTACGTATGCTACAAACAGAGGTGCAGGAGCTAGAATTATTACATGCGCCATGTAAAGAATTATCAATGGGAATGTCTAATGATTACACGATTGCAATTGAAGAAGGTGCTACATATATTCGTTTGGGGACGATTTTAGTAGGAAAAGCGTAAAAGGAAGGAGAATCTTATTATGAGTTGGTCAAAAGTAAAATACTTCTTTTTTGATACACCTGAAGAAAAAGAAGCAGCTCAATATAGTTATGAAAAGGAGCAAACAGACATGAAGAAGCAGCAAGATCCGCCAGAACAACAAGATGTTACGTTTCCAAAAGCGCAAACGAAACAAAATGTTGTGAGCATTGAAACAGCAAAGCAATCTTCAAAAGTTGTTTTATTAGAACCACGCACATATTCGGAAGCGCAAGGGATTGCGGACCATTTAAAAGGTAGACGAGCTGTTGTGATTAATTTACAACGAATGTCTACGGATCAGGCTGTACGTATCGTTGACTTTTTAAGTGGTACTGTATACGCTATAGGCGGGGACATTCAAAAAATAGGACCGAAAACATTTATGTGTACGCCTGAAAATGTAGATATTGTTGGTGCAATTTCAGAGTTATTCGGTGAAGAAGAAGACACAAATATAAAGAGGTGGTAATACGCCATGGATACAGTTTTAAGGATTTTAGTTACTGCTATCGAGATATACTCGTGGGCACTTATTATTTACATTCTCCTATCATGGTTCCCAGGTGCAAAGGAATCAACCTTCGGAGACTTTCTTGCCCGTATTTGTGAACCGTATTTAGAACCATTTCGCAGATTTATTCCACCGCTTGGTATGATTGACATCTCACCACTCGTTGCGATTTTTGCGTTGAGACTTGCTACAAGTGGTTTAGTAACTTTATTCGGCTATTTCTTATAGTAAGAGGTTATGTGAATGAGCATCTATGAGCATTTCAGACCCGATGAAGAGGTCTTTGTGGATAAGGTGTTAGAGTGGAAGCGGGCGGCGGAGTACCATCAGGTGAAGTTAACAGACTTTCTTGATCCAAGACAACAACAAATTGTCACTATGGTAATAGGACAAGGGGATGTTGCTGTACAATTTGAAGGTGCAACGCCTCATGCAGAACGCAAAAGAGCACTCATTTATCCGGACTATCTAGTAGTAAATGAAGAGGAATTTCAAGTAGAAGTATTGGAAATTGACTATCCTTCCAAGTTTTATACGCTAGAACATAGGCAAATATTAGGTACATTCATGTCTCTCGGTTTAACGAGAGAAAAATGTGGTGATATTTTGCTTCAAGAAGATCGTGCCCAAATTGTAGTCGCAAAAGAAGTTGTATCTTATATTGAGATGAACTTACAATCTATAGGAAAAGTGAAAGTCTCCTTATCACCAGTGGAAGGGGAAAAAATTCTACAGATACAAGAAACGTGGGGAGAGAAATCTGGAACGGTTTCTTCACTTCGTTTAGATGTTATGTTAGCTGAAATGTTACATATATCTAGGCAAAAAGTACAACCTTTCATAAAAAATGGACTAGTAAAAGTGAATTGGAAAACTGTGGAGCAAACCTCATACGAATGTTATCCAGGAGATGTTTTTTCAGTGAGAGGGTATGGACGAAGTAAATTGTTTTCTGTAGAAGGTAGAACAAAGCGCGACAAATGGAGAATTTTGTATGGTATACTAAAATGATTGGTTTTTTAGAAGGAAATCCTCCTATTTTGTCGAAGAAAAGATATAATTGAAAGAGGAAATTTAGATAACTACTTGGAGGTGGCGTTGTGCCGTTAACACCATTAGATATTCATAACAAAGAATTTGGTCGCGGATTCCGTGGCTATGATGAAGATCAAGTAAATGAGTTTCTTGATCAAATTATCAAAGATTATGAATTAGTCATTCGTGAGAAAAAAGCTTTAGAAGAAAAAGTTGCGCAATTAGAAGGGAAGTTAGATCATTTCTCTAATATTGAAGATACGTTAAACAAATCTATCGTTGTTGCACAAGAAGCAGCAGAAGAAGTAAAACGTAATGCGCAAAAAGAAGCAAAATTAATCGTACGTGAAGCTGAAAAGAATGCAGACCGTATTATTAACGAAGCGTTAGTAAAATCAAGAAAAGTTGCTTTTGATATTGAAGAGCTTAAGAAACAAGCGAAAGTATTCCGCACTCGTTTCCGTATGTTACTAGAAACGCAGCTTGAAATGTTAAACAACGATGATTGGGATAAACTAATTGAGTTAGAAGACGAAGTAGACGAGCTGTTGAAAAAAGAAGAAACAGTGTAAGCTTGACGTTTTTCTCATTATTACATATAATTTTAAACAACATATTTATTAAGAAAAACGAAGATAGGGATAAGTACCTTTTTCATACCTTATATAGCGAACTGAGGATGGTGTAAGCTCAGGATAAGGAGATAATGGGAATATCACCCTGGAGTTCCTCGCTGAACAAATAGAGTAAGCGTAGGCGTATATTCGCGTTAAGAATATAAAGAGGATTGTATACATATGTATAGGATCTACTAGGGTGGTACCGCGGGAGACTTTCTCGTCCCTTTTTGGGATGAGAAGGTCTCTTTTTTATTCCGTTTTTTAAGTATTTCTTTTATACATGTAAGGAGGAATTGAGCATGGAGTACAAAAATACATTACTAATGCCAAAAACAGAGTTCCCAATGCGTGGGAATTTACCAAAACGTGAGCCTGCAATGCAAGAACAGTGGGCTGAAATGAATATTTATGAAAAGGTACAAGAACATACGAAAGGTCGTCCTTTATTCGTACTGCATGATGGACCTCCATATGCGAATGGTGACATTCATATGGGACATGCGTTAAATAAAGTATTAAAAGACTTTATCGTTCGTTATAAATCAATGACTGGTTACTGTGCACCATATGTGCCAGGTTGGGATACGCACGGTTTACCAATTGAGCAAGCTTTAACAAATAAAGGTGTAAAGCGTAAAGAAATGACAGTTGCTGAGTTCCGTAAGTTATGTGCAGAGTATGCATATGAACAAGTAGAACGTCAACGTGAGCAATTTAAGCGTTTAGGTGTACGTGCTGATTGGGATAACCCATATATTACTTTAGAGCCAGCTTATGAAGCACAACAAATTAAAGTGTTTGGTGATATGGCGAAAAAAGGTTATATCTATAAAGGACAAAAACCAGTTTACTGGTCTCCAACGAGTGAATCAGCTTTAGCAGAAGCTGAAATTGAATACCAAGATAAAAAATCAGCATCTATTTACGTAGCATTCCCTGTAAAAGACGGAAAGAACGTATTAGAAGGTGATGAGAAATACATTATCTGGACAACAACACCTTGGACATTACCTGCAAACTTAGGTATTTCTGTTCACCCAGAACTTGAATACGCTATTGTAAAAGTAAATGATGAAAAATATATTATTGCTTCTGAACTATTTGAGACAGTTGCAAAAACGTTAGAGTGGGAAAATGCTGAAGTTGTAAAAACGGTAAAAGGTAGCGAACTTGAGTATACAGTTGCAAAACATCCATTCTACGATCGTGATTCATTAGTTATGCTAGGTGATCACGTAACAACAGATGCAGGTACAGGTTGTGTTCATACAGCACCAGGACACGGGGAAGATGACTTCGTTGTTGGTAAAAAGTATGGATTAGAAGTACTTTGCCCAGTTGATGATAAAGGTGTATTAACAAATGAAGCACCTGGATTTGAAGGCTTATTCTATGATAAAGCTAACAAGCCAATTACAGAAAAATTAGAAGAAGTAGGCGCATTACTGAAACTAACATTCATTACGCATTCATATCCACATGATTGGAGAACGAAAAAACCAATTATTTTCCGTGCAACAGCACAGTGGTTTGCATCTATTGAAGCATTCCGTAAAGAGTTATTAGAAGCTGTTGCGGAAACAAAATGGGTACCAGCATGGGGCGAAACTCGTCTTCATAACATGGTTCGTGACCGTGGTGACTGGTGTATTTCTCGTCAGCGTGCATGGGGTGTGCCAATTCCTGTATTCTATGCAGAGAATGGTGATCCAATTATTACGGATGAAACAATTAACCATGTAGCAGATTTATTCCGTGAACACGGTTCTAACGTATGGTTTGAGCGTGAAGCGAAAGATCTATTACCAGAAGGATTTACACATCCAGGTAGCCCAAATGGTGAATTCCGTAAAGAAACAGACATCATGGATGTATGGTTCGACTCAGGTTCTTCTCACCAAGCGGTATTAGAAGAGCGCGATGACTTACAACGCCCAGCTGATTTATATTTAGAAGGATCTGACCAATATCGTGGTTGGTTTAACTCTTCATTATCAACAGCAGTTGCTGTAACAGGTAAAGCTCCATATAAAGGCGTACTAAGCCACGGTTTCGTATTAGATGGTGAAGGACGTAAAATGAGTAAGTCGATTGGAAACATCGTCGTACCGAAGAAAATTATGGATCAATTAGGTGGAGACATTTTACGTTTATGGGTATCTTCTGTTGACTATCAATCTGACGTACGTATTTCAGATGATATTTTAAAACAAGTAGCAGAAGTGTATCGTAAAATCCGTAACACATTCCGTTTCTTATTAGGAAACTTAGACGACTTTAAGCCGAGTGAAAATACAGTAGCTGTAGCTGAACTTCGTGAAGTGGATCGTTACATGTTAGTGAAATTAAATGACTTAATTACAAAAGTAAAAGAAGCATATGAGACATACGACTTCGCTGCTGTATATCATGCAATTCATAACTTCTGTACAATTGATTTAAGTTCATTCTATTTAGACTTTGCAAAAGACATTTTATACATTGAAGGTGCAAACCATGAAGATCGTCGTGCAATTCAAACTGTATTATATGATGTTCTTGTTGCATTGACGAAACTTGTAACACCAATCTTACCGCATACAGCTGATGAAGTATGGCCATACATTCCAGGTGTAACAGAAGAAAGTGTACAATTAACTGATATGCCAGAAGCTGTACAATTAGATGACGCAGAAGCATTAAAAACAAAATGGGATGCATTTATGACATTGCGTGATGACGTATTAAAAGCGTTAGAAGTAGCTCGTAATGAAAAAGTAATTGGTAAGTCATTAAATGCAAGCATTACGCTATATCCAACTGCGGAAATGAAAGCTATGTTAGAGTCTATTAACGAAGACTTAAAACAATTATTCATCGTTTCTGAGTACAAACTTGGTGGCATGATGGAAGAAGCGCCAGCAGATGCACCGAAGTATGAGCATACAGCGGTTGTTGTTGCTCAAGCGACTGGTGAAACATGTGAACGTTGTTGGGTAGTTTCAGAAACAATTGGTAAAGATGCTGAACATGAAACATTATGTGAGCGTTGTGCAACAGTTGTTAAAGAAAACTATGTAAAATAATAAAAAACTGACTGTGCGTAAGTGCAGTCAGTTTTTTTATTGACGATATATTGAAATAACTTTCACTCTCTTTCCTATGAAGGAAAAATGTGTGTGAGGTAAGCATAGAAATTTCGGACACACTAATCGTACATTGCAGCTGGGAGGAATGTACACGTGAATGAAATGTATATGGAAATTAAAGAAGAATTACAATTGATGCGAAAAGAGTTACAAGAGAGGCTCGCTAAAGAGGTCATGCACAAATATGATACAGAGTTTAGCGAAGAGCTTGGATATGAAATTAAGGAAGAGATAAAGAAAAAACTGTTATTACATGATATAAAAGAGGATTTAAAAGATGTAGAACGTGCATTATTCAAAATGGAAATAGATATGTATGGTATTTGTGAAGAAACAGGGAGAGTAATTTCGGTAAAACAAATGAAGACGATGCCGACTGCCCGTACCATTCATGAATTTTTCTATGAAAAAGTAAATGTATGAATGTACACAACGATATTATATTACCTTTTTTTAATTTATTTTATTCTTCTATAAAGGTTCATTGTGAAAAGGTTGCAGCTATGCTAAAATTTTGAGGTACACTGTCTTTGTGGGGGAAATGAAAATGATATATTATGTAATAGCGTTATTTGTCATTGCCATCGATCAAATATCGAAATGGCTAATTGTAAAGAACATGGAATTGGGTACGAGCATTCCGATTATCGATAATGTATTATACATAACATCACATCGAAATAGAGGGGCTGCCTGGGGCATTTTAGAAAATAAAATGTGGTTTTTCTACATTATTACAGTTGTCTTTGTAGTATTTATTGTAATGTATATGAAAAAGTACGCAAAAACAGACAAGCTTCTAGGAATTTCATTAGGTCTAATTTTAGGCGGAGCAATTGGTAACTTTATTGATCGTGTATTTAGACAAGAAGTAGTGGATTTCATTCACGTGTATATTTTCTCGTACAACTATCCAGTATTCAATATAGCTGATTCAGCATTATGTATTGGTGTTGTATTAATTATTATTCAAACATTATTAGAAGGCAAGAAAACGAAGGAGTAATTGAATGAGCGAAGTAGTACAAGTAACAGTTGCAGAAGAACAAAAAAATGAGCGAATTGATAAATTCGTTGCAGGAATAAATAATGAATGGTCACGTACACAAGTACAGCAATGGATTAAAGATGACGTTGTGACAGTTAATGGGAAAGCGGTAAAAGGGAATTATAAAGTTAGGGAAAATGATGAAATTACAGTGACGATTCCTGAGCCAGAAGAGTTAGATATTCAACCAGAAGATATGAACTTAGAAATTTATTATGAAGATGCAGATGTACTTGTTGTTAATAAGCCGCGTGGTATGGTTGTACATCCAGCACCAGGTCATACAAGTGGTACGCTTGTGAACGGTCTTATGCACCATTGTACAGACTTATCAGGCATTAATGGTGTGATGCGTCCGGGTATCGTACATCGTATTGATAAAGATACGTCTGGTCTATTAATGGTTGCTAAAAATGATATGGCACACGAATCACTTGTAAATCAACTTGTAGCAAAAACAGTAACAAGACGTTACAAAGCGATTGTACACGGTGTTATTCCACACGATAAGGGAACGATTGATGCTCCGATTGCTCGTGATAAGAAAGAACGTCAAAGTATGACGGTTGATGAAAATGGTAAGCATGCTGTTACGCATTTCCAAGTGTTAGAGCGATTCAAAGATTTCACACTTGTAGAATGTCGCTTAGAAACGGGACGTACACACCAAATTCGTGTTCATATGAAGTATATTGGCTATCCACTTGCAGGAGATCCAAAGTATGGACCGAAGAAAACATTAGATATGAATGGTCAAGCACTTCACGCAGGTATTTTAGGATTTGACCATCCTCGCACTGGTGAATATATTCAGTTTGAGGCACCGATTCCAGAAGTGTTTGAAGACGCATTAAATATTTTACGAAAATAGTATTGACAAATCATAAGAAAACTGAGATACTGACAACAGTTAAATAATGATCCTTTAACACAGCCCCGTGAGGTTGAGAAGGTAACGGTTTGAAATACATAGGGTATGCTGTACCCTTTTTCAAAAGTCCTCTCGCACACGCTGAGAGGACTTTTTTTATACCATTACTCTCACGCAAGAAAAAAGCTTGGAGGTGTAGAGCATGCAAGAGAAAGCTGTCGTTTTAGATGACCAAATGATTCGCCGCGCTTTAACACGAATTAGTCATGAAATCGTGGAACGAAATAAAGGTGTCGATAATTGTGTTCTTGTCGGAATTAAAACTCGTGGAATTTTTATTGCACAACGTTTGGCAGAACGAATTGGTCAAATTGAAGGAAAAGAAATGGAAGTTGGAGAGTTAGACATTACGTTATATCGTGATGATTTAACACTACAATCAAAAAATAAAGAACCACTTGTAAAAGGTTCTGATATCCCTGTAGATATTACGAAGAAAAAAGTTATCCTTGTGGATGATGTATTATATACAGGCAGAACAGTTCGAGCAGCAATGGATGCTCTTATGGATTTAGGTAGACCATCCCAAATCCAACTGGCGGTTCTTGTTGATAGAGGTCATCGTGAACTACCAATTCGCGCTGATTATGTAGGAAAGAACATCCCAACATCAAGTGAAGAGCGTATTGAAGTTGATTTGCAAGAGACAGATCAACAAGATCGAGTAAGCATATACGATAAGTAAAGCCCTTTTAAATGTAGTCCTGTGAGGCTGACAAAGGGTCTTGGCTTTCATATGTCAAATTTGGCATACGAAAGTGTAGGACTCTTTGTGCACAGGCACAAAGAGTTTTTTTATTGCAAAGATTTAAACTGAAGGAGGATGTAACAATGGAACAAAAGCCAGTGTTAGACGTTAATGAAGTACCGAAACCGGGAAAATGGTTATTTTTAAGTATACAACATTTGTTCGCGATGTTTGGATCAACAGTGCTTGTTCCGTTTTTAACAGGATTGAATCCATCAGTAGCATTAATATCAAGTGGATTAGGAACGTTAGCGTTTCTTCTTATAACAAAAGGTCAAGTACCTGCCTATCTAGGATCATCATTCGCCTTTATCGCACCGATTATAACAGCAAAAACGGCAGGTGGCCCGGGCGCAGCAATGCTTGGTGGTTTGCTAGCAGGACTTGTGTACATCTTAATCTCACTCGGAATTAAGAAATCAGGATCAGAGTGGATTATGAAATTACTACCACCAATCGTAGTTGGCCCGGTAGTAATGGTAATCGGTTTAGCATTAGCACATACAGCAGTTAACATGGCGATGAACGGTGCGGATGGCAAATATAGCTTTACACACTTTTCAGTAGCATTAGTAACATTAGCAATTACAATTATCTGCTCAATATTCGGAAGAGGATTTTTCAGTATCATACCAGTGTTACTTGGCATTATCGGCGGATATATTTTCGCTTACTTCCAAGGGCTAGTAGACTTAAAGCCGGTAGCCGAGGCGAAATGGTTTGTTGTACCAGATTTCACAGTACCATTCGTAACATATACACCAGAGTTTTCATGGAAGATTGTACTCTTGATGGTACCAGTTGCACTAGTAACAATTTCAGAACATATTGGACATCAAATTGTACTAGGAAATGTTATTAAAAGAGATTTAATTGAAAAACCAGGTTTACACCGTTCAATCTTCGGTGATGGAGTAGCAACATTAATCGCATCACTAATCGGTGGACCACCGAATACAACGTATGGTGAAAACATCGGTGTGCTAGCAATTACGAGAGCGTATAGTGTATACTTATTCATCGGTTCAGCAGTGTTCGCAATCATGTTCGGATTTATCGGTAAGATTTCTGCACTGATTCATTCGATCCCAACACCAGTTATGGGTGGTGTATCAATCTTACTATTCGGTGTAATCGCATCAAGTGGATTACGTATGATGGTAGATGATAAAACGGATCTCAGTGACAAACGAAACTTAATGATTGCATCGGTAATACTAGTAATAGGTATTGGTGGAGCGGTACTGCACGTAGGAGAATCGTTCCAAGTAGAAGGAATGGCACTAGCAGCAATTGTAGGTGTACTGTTAAATCTACTACTACCAGAAACGAAACAAATAAAACAAACTAAGCAGATTGCTTCATAATAATAACCTTTTAATTCAGTCCTGTGAGATTGGAAAGGGTGGCTTCTTTCTTGCACCCTAGTCTCACACGACTAGGGTATTTTTATGCAAAGGTTGTTATAAAAATACAAAAGTGGTAACATAAAAATCAGAAAGATGAGGGATGACGATGAGCCATTTGTTAACGATGAGTGAATTATCGAAAGTAGAAATTTCAGAAATCCTAAAAGACGCAGAAGATTTTGCGAATGGGAAAGAGAGCAAAACGACAGGGCAAACTTTTGTTGCGAACTTGTTCTTTGAGAATAGTACGAGAACGAGATTTAGCTTTGAAGTTGCTGAGAAGAGATTAGGACTTGATGTTTTAAACTTTTCAGCTGATGCATCTAGCGTACAAAAAGGAGAAACATTATACGATACGATAAGAACACTAGAATCAATCGGAACAAAAGCAGTGGTCATCCGCCACGAGCAAGATCGCTACTTCGATGAACTAAAAGATCAGGTAAATATTCCGATCTTAAACGCTGGAGATGGATGTGGAAACCACCCAACGCAGTGCTTACTAGACCTTCTTACAATTAAACAAGAGTTTGGAAGATTTGAAGGGTTGAAGATTGCAATAGTAGGAGATATTCGTCATAGCCGAGTAGCACGTTCGAATGCAGAAGCATTAACGAAACTGGGTGCAACAATTTACTTTGCAAGTCCAGAAGAGTGGAAAGATGAAGACAACACATTTGGAACATACAAACCATTAGATGAGCTTGTTCCAGAAGTGGATGTAATGATGTTACTTCGTGTACAACATGAGCGTCATGATCATTATGAAACAGACATTATGAAAGAGTATCATGAGAAACACGGATTAACAGTGGAAAGAGAACAGCGTATGAAAGAAGGAAGCATTATTATGCATCCAGCTCCTGTAAACCGAGATGTTGAAATTGCAAGTGAACTGGTTGAGTGTGAGCGTTCACGCATATTTAAACAAATGGAAAATGGAGTTTACGTAAGAATGGCTGTACTAAAACGCGCCTTACCAAATGTATTAGGAGGAATGAAACATGAATTACTTGTTTAAAAATGGTCGTTATATGAATGAAGAAGGAAAAATCGTAGCAACAGATCTTCTCGTACAAGACGGTAAAATCGCTAAGGTAGCAGAAAATATTACGGCAGATAATGCTGAAGTAATCGATGTGAACGGAAAGTTAATCGCACCTGGATTAGTAGATGTACACGTACATCTTCGCGAACCAGGTGGTGAACATAAAGAAACAATTGAAACAGGTACACTAGCAGCGGCAAAAGGTGGATTCACTACAATTTGTGCAATGCCAAATACACGCCCAGTACCAGATTGCAGAGAACATATGGAAGATCTGCAAAATCGTATTAAAGAAAAAGCGCATGTTAACGTACTACCATACGGAGCAATTACAGTACGCCAAGCGGGTTCTGAAATGACAGATTTCGAAACATTAAAAGAACTTGGAGCATTTGCTTTCACAGATGACGGTGTAGGCGTACAAGATGCTAGCATGATGTTGGCTGCTATGAAGCGTGCAGCGAAATTAAATATGGCAGTAGTTGCGCACTGTGAAGAGAATACTCTTATTAATAAAGGTTGTGTACATGAAGGGAAGTTTTCTGAGAAACACGGATTAAACGGTATCCCATCAGTATGTGAATCTGTACATATCGCAAGGGATATACTGCTTGCTGAAGCGGCAGATTGTCACTATCACGTATGTCACGTAAGTACGAAAGGCTCAGTACGCGTAATTCGTGATGCAAAGCGCGCTGGAATTACAGTAACAGCAGAGGTAACACCTCATCACTTAGTATTATGTGAAGATGATATCCCATCAGCTGATCCTAACTTTAAAATGAACCCACCGCTTCGTGGAAAAGAAGATCATGCAGCATTAATTGAAGGTTTATTAGATGGAACGATCGATATGATTGCAACTGATCATGCACCGCATACAGCGGAAGAGAAAGCACAAGGAATTGAAAGAGCACCATTCGGAATTACTGGCTTTGAAACAGCATTCCCACTTCTATACACAAACCTTGTGAAAAAGGGAATTATTACATTAGAGCAATTAATTCAATTCTTAACAGAAAAGCCAGCTGATACATTCGGTTTAGAAGCAGGTCGCCTGAAAGAAGGTAGAACAGCTGATATTACAATCATTGATTTAGAACAAGAAGAAGAGATTGATCCAACAACATTCTTATCAAAAGGGAAAAATACACCATTCGCAGGTTGGAAATGCCAAGGATGGCCGGTAATGACAATCGTTGGTGGTAAGATCGCATGGCAAAAGGAGAGTGCATTAGTATGAAAAGACAACTTATCTTAGAAGATGGAACAGTATTAATTGGAACAGGTTTCGGAGGAGAAATCGAAAAGTCAGGTGAGGTTGTATTTACAACAGGAATGACTGGATATCAAGAAACATTATCTGATCCATCATATTGCGGTCAAATTGTAACATTCACGTACCCATTAATTGGAAACTACGGCATCAATCGAGATGATTTCGAATCGATTCACCCTTCTGTAAATGGTTTAATCGTAAACGAAATTTGTAATCACCCATCAAACTTCCGTAATGAAATTTCGTTAAATGACTACTTAAAAGAAAGAAACATCCCAGGATTAGCAGGGATTGATACGAGAAAATTAACGAGAAAAATTCGTCAATACGGTACATTACGCGGACGTCTTTGTAACATGGATGCAGATGTAGAATACATCGTGAGCCAATTAAAAGCAACAGTATTTACAGATCATGTAAAACGCGTATCAACGAAAGATCCATATCCAAGCCCAGGCCGCGGACATCGCGTTGTACTAGTAGACTTCGGTATGAAACATGGTATTTTACGAGAGTTAAATAAACGTGATTGTGATGTAATTGTAGTTCCTTACAACACGACAGCTGAAGAAATTTTACGCCTTAGCCCAGATGGAATTATGTTAAGTAACGGACCTGGGGATCCAAAAGATGTACCAGAAGCAATTGAAATGTTAAAAGACATTATCGGTAAAGTTCCTTTATTCGGAATTTGCCTAGGACATCAATTGTTCGCTCTAGCATCTGGTGCGAATACAAGTAAGTTGAAATTCGGTCACCGTGGTTTAAACCATCCAGTAAAAAATCTTGCAACTGGAAAAGTAGCAATTACATCTCAAAACCATGGTTACGCAGTAGAAGAAGAATCAGTTGAAAATACAGAACTTGAAATTACACATGTTGCTTTAAATGATGGAACAGTAGAAGGTCTTCGTCATAAGAAGTTCCCAGCATTTACAGTTCAATACCATCCAGAAGCTTCAGCAGGACCAGAAGATGCAAATGATTTATTCGAAGATTTCTTAACAATGATTGAAAACTTCAAGAAAGAAGGGGAAGAGTTATGCCAAAACGCCTAGACATTAACACAATTTTAGTAATCGGATCAGGACCAATTGTAATTGGGCAAGCAGCGGAGTTTGACTACTCTGGAACACAAGCTTGTCAATCTCTTAAAGAGGAAGGTTACAAAGTAATCCTTGTTAACTCTAACCCAGCAACAATTATGACGGACACTGCAACAGCAGATAAAGTATACATTGAGCCTTTAACATTAGAATTCGTAAGCCGAATCATTCGTAAAGAACGTCCAGATGCAATCTTACCAACATTAGGTGGTCAAACAGGTCTAAATATGGCTGTTGAACTTGCAAAATCAGGCGTACTTGATGAGTGCGGAGTTGAAATTTTAGGAACAAAATTATCAGCAATTGAGCAAGCGGAAGATCGTGATTTATTCCGTACATTAATGCAAGATTTAAATGAACCAACACCACCAAGTGAAATCATTCATAACCTTGATGAAGCATATGGCTTTGTAAATGAAATTGGTTATCCAGTAATCGTTCGCCCAGCATTCACATTAGGCGGAACGGGCGGCGGAATTTGCCATAACGAAGAAGAGTTAATTGAAATCGTAACAAGTGGTTTAAAACATAGCCCAGTAACACAATGTTTATTAGAGAAAAGTATCGCTGGCTGTAAAGAAATTGAATACGAAGTAATGCGTGATTCAAATGATAACGCGATTGTAGTATGTAATATGGAAAACATCGATCCAGTTGGTGTTCATACAGGTGATTCAATCGTTGTAGCACCGAGCCAAACGTTAAGCGACCGTGAATACCAAATGTTACGTAACACTTCATTACGAATTATTCGTGCACTAGGAATTGAAGGTGGATGTAACGTTCAGCTTGCACTAGATCCATATAGCTTCCAATACTATGTAATCGAAGTAAACCCACGTGTAAGTCGTTCATCTGCACTAGCATCTAAAGCAACTGGATATCCAATTGCGAAATTAGCAGCGAAAATTGCAGTCGGCTTAACATTAGATGAAATCGTAAACCCAGTAACACAAAAAACGTATGCTTGCTTTGAGCCAGCATTAGACTATGTTGTTTCAAAAATTCCACGCTGGCCATTTGATAAGTTTGAATCAGCGAACAGAACACTTGGAACGCAAATGAAAGCAACTGGTGAAGTTATGTCAATCGGACGTAACTTAGAAGAATCATTATTAAAAGCGGTTCGTTCTTTAGAACTTGGCATTTATCACCTAGAATTAGACCACTTAAAAGAACTTGATAGAGAAACAATGAAAAAACGCATTATTAAAGCAGATGATGAGCGACTGTTTATCGTAGCAGAAGCGATTCGTCAAGGTGTAACGAAAGAAGAAATTAACGAATGGTGTGAAATGGACTTCTTCTTCTTACAAAAAGTTGAAAACATCGTAAATATGGAACGCGAAGTAAAAGCAAATGTAGGAAATATGGAAGTACTACAAACTGCGAAAGAAATGGGCTTCAGTGATCATTACATTGCAGCAGCTTGGAACAAAACGGAGCGCGAAATTTACGATATGCGTAAAGAAAATAATATGACGCCAGTATTCAAGATGGTAGATACTTGTGCGGCAGAGTTTGAATCTGCAACACCGTATTACTACAGCACATACGCTGATGAGAACGAATCAATTGTAACAAATCGTAAGAGTGTAGTAGTTCTAGGATCTGGTCCAATCCGCATTGGTCAAGGTGTTGAGTTTGACTATGCAACAGTTCACTCAGTATGGGCAATTAAAGAAGCTGGATATGAAGCAATTATCATTAACAATAACCCAGAAACTGTTTCAACAGACTTCAGTATTTCTGACAAATTATACTTTGAACCATTAACAATCGAAGATGTAATGCACATCATTGATTTAGAAAAACCAGAAGGTGTTATCGTTCAATTCGGTGGACAAACGGCAATTAACTTAGCGGCGAAATTAGAAGAACATGGTGTGAAGATTTTAGGAACATCACTTGAAGACTTAGACCGTGCAGAAGATCGTGATAAATTCGAAGCTGCTTTAACAAAACTTGGTATCCCACAACCAGTTGGTAAAACAGCAACGACTGTAGAACAAGCGGTAGCAATCGCTGAAGAAATTGGTTACCCAGTATTAGTAAGACCATCTTACGTACTAGGTGGACGTGCGATGGAAATCGTATACCGTCAAGAAGAACTACTGCACTACATGAAAAATGCAGTTAAAGTTCACGCAGATCACCCAGTATTAATCGACCGTTACATGGTGGGTAAAGAAATTGAAGTAGATGCAATTTCAGACGGTGAGAATGTATTCATTCCAGGTATTATGGAACATATTGAACGCGCTGGAGTTCACTCTGGTGACTCAATTGGAGTATATCCACCACAAAGCTTATCTGAAAAATTAAAAGAACAAATTATTGAACATACAATTGCACTTGGAAAAGGATTAAACATTGTTGGATTACTAAATATCCAGTTTGTAGTATTCAAAGATCAAGTGTACGTAATTGAAGTAAATCCACGTGCGAGCCGTACAGTACCATTCTTAAGTAAAATTACTGGTGTACCAATGGCAAACGTTGCAACGAAAGTTATTTTAGGGCAAGACCTAGTAGAGCAAGGATACGGAACGGGCTATCACCCAGAAGAGAAAGAAGTATATGTAAAAGCTCCGGTATTCTCATTCGCGAAACTACGCTCAGTTGATACAACATTAGGACCTGAAATGAAATCAACAGGGGAAGTAATGGGTAAAGATTTAACGCTTGAAAAAGCATTATACAAAGGGCTAGTTGCTTCTGGAATTAACATCCCAACGCACGGATCAGTAATCATTACTGTAGCGGATAAAGATAAAGAAGAGGCGATGGAAATTGCAAAACGTTTCCATGAAATCGGCTATAACTTATTAGCAACAGCTGGAACAGCACAATCGTTAGAAGAGAAAAATATTCCAGTACAAGTTGTAAACAAAATTGATTCTGAAGAATACAACTTACTAGATATTATCCGTCAAGGAAAAGCACAGTTTGTAATCAATACGCTAACAAAAGGTAAACAACCAGCGCGTGATGGTTTCCGCATTCGCCGTGAATCAGTAGAAAATGGTGTAGCTTGCTTAACATCACTTGATACAACGAGAGCAATCTTACGAGTATTAGAATCTATGACATTCTCAGCTCATTCAATGAAAGAAATTACGCAAACAAAGCGTCACGAGGTGGTACATGCATGATGCAAAAGCAAAATATGATCGTCGTTAATCAAAAAGAAATCGCAAAAAACATTTACGAATTAGTGCTTCAAGGAACATTAGTACAGCAAATGAACGAACCAGGGCAGTTTGTACACATTAAGGTAGCAGAGGGCATTGCGCCCCTTCTGCGCCGCCCGATTAGTATTTGTAATGTAGATCAAGAGAAGAACGAATTTACAATGCTATACCGTGCGGAAGGACAAGGGACAAAAACATTAGCAACTAGAAAACAAGGGGAAATGGTAGATGTACTAGGACCATTAGGACACGGTTTTCCTGTAGAAGAAGCAGAAGCTGGTCAAACAGCTTTACTCGTAGGCGGGGGAATTGGTGTACCACCACTTTATGAATTATCGCAGCGCCTCGTTGCAAAAGGTGTACGTGTTATTCACATCTTAGGTTTCCAAACGAAAGATGTAGTTTTCTATGAAGAAAAATTTGCAGAGCTTGGTGATACGTACGTTGCGACAGTAGACGGTACACACGGTACAAAAGGATTTGTCACAGATGTAATTGATAATTACGGAATTGACTTTGATATTCTTTATTCATGTGGTCCGTTAGCGATGCTTCGTGCATTAGAAGGACGTTACAAAGAGAAAAAAGCCTATATTTCATTAGAAGAACGTATGGGCTGTGGTATTGGAGCTTGTTTCGCATGTGTATGCCACTTACAAGAAGATCCAAGTGGACATTCTTACAAGAAGGTGTGTAGCGACGGACCAGTATTTCCAATCGGGGAGGTTGTACTATGAACAGATTGCAAGTTGAATTACCAGGATTATCATTAAAAAATCCAATTATACCGGCATCTGGATGCTTTGGATTTGGTCGTGAATATGCACAGTTTTACGATTTAAGTGTACTAGGATCAATCATGATTAAAGCGACGACAGAACAACCACGTTATGGAAATCCGACGCCTCGTGTTGCTGAAACACCGGGCGGCATGTTAAATGCAATCGGACTTCAAAACCCAGGGTTAGAAAAAGTAATGAATTCTGAATTACCATGGTTAGAACAATTTGACCTTCCAATCATTGCGAACGTTGCAGGCTCACAAGCTGAGGATTACGTAGCGGTTGCAAAGGAAATTTCTAAAGCGCCTAATGTCCATGCACTAGAATTAAATATTTCTTGTCCGAACGTAAAAACAGGTGGTATCGCCTTTGGTACAAATCCTGAAATTGCTGCTGATTTAACGAAGCGAGTAAAAGAGGTTTCTGAAGTACCTGTATACGTGAAGTTGTCACCGAACGTGGCAAACATTGTGGAAATCGCAAAAGCGATTGAAAATGCAGGTGCCGATGGTTTAACGATGATTAATACATTGCTTGGTATGCGTCTAGATTTAAAAACAGCTAAACCAATTTTAGCAAACCGTACAGGTGGATTATCAGGTCCTGCGATTAAGCCAGTAGCAATTCGTATGGTACATGAAGTAAGCCAAGCGGTTAACATTCCAATTATCGGAATGGGTGGCATTGAAACCGCGGAAGATGTAATTGAATTCTTCTACGCTGGCGCAAGCGCAGTTGCAGTAGGGACAGCGAACTTTATCGATCCGTTCGTATGTCCGACAATTATTGAAGAATTACCAGCGTTACTAGATGAATTAGGATTTGATCACATTTCGGAATGTCAAGGAAGGAGCTGGAAGCAAACATGTCACAGTCGTTAATCGTTGCACTAGATTTTCCAGGGAAACAAGATGTAGAACAATTCTTGCGCCACTTTGAAGGGGAAGAGTTATTTGTCAAAGTTGGTATGGAGTTATTTTACAAAGAAGGCCCTGCAATTATTACGTACTTAAAAGAAAAAGGACATAAGATTTTTCTAGATTTAAAACTTCATGATATTCCGAATACAGTAAAAAGCGCTATGCGTAGCCTAGCTAGTCTAGATGTTGATATGGTAAATGTTCATGCTGCTGGGGGAAGCGGTATGATGAAAGCTGCGATTGAGGGATTAGAGGAAGGTAAGCAAGAAGGAAAAGAGAGACCGATTTGTATTGCAGTTACACAACTAACAAGCACTTCGGAAGCGATGATGAAAAAAGAGATCGGCATTGAGAAAACGTTAGAAGAAGCGGTTGCTCATTATGCAAAATTAACGAAAGAAAGTGGACTTGATGGCGTTGTTTGTTCAACGCTTGAAGTTCCAAAATTACGTGAAGTATGCGGAAATGAATTTGTAACAGTAACACCGGGGATTCGTCTTGCAAGCGATGATGTAAATGACCAGGTGCGCGTAGCAACACCGAAACGTGCGAGGGAACTTGGCTCAAGCTACATCGTAGTTGGACGTAGTATTACAAAAGCAGAAAATCCGCTTGAAGCGTATAAAACAGTAAAACAACAGTGGGAAGGTGTAACAGTATGAAAAAAGAAATCGCATCGCATTTATTAGAAATTGGAGCAGTATTTTTACAACCGAATGATCCATTCACATGGTCTTCAGGTATGAAATCACCAATTTATTGTGATAACCGTTTAACTTTATCTTATCCAAAAGTACGTCAAGCGATTGCAGCTGGATTAGAAGAGTTAATTAAAGAGCACTTCCCAACTGTAGAAGTTATTGCAGGAACAGCAACTGCTGGTATTGCGCACGCTGCATGGGTAAGCGATCGTATGGATTTACCAATGTGCTACGTACGTAGTAAAGCAAAAGGTCACGGTAAAGGGAACCAAATCGAAGGAAAAGCTGAAAAAGGTCAAAAAGTAGTAGTAGTAGAAGACTTAATTTCAACTGGCGGCAGTGCAATTACATGTGTAGAAGCACTTCGCGAAGCAGGTTGTGAAGTATTAGGAATCGTATCAATCTTCACATACGAGCTTGAAGCAGGTAAAACAAAACTAGAAGCAGCGAACGTAGCATCATACTCTTTAAGCGACTACAGTGCATTAACTGAAGTTGCAGCAGAAAAAGGTATGATCGGACAAGCTGAAACGAAAAAATTACAAGAGTGGCGTAAAAATCCAGCTGACGAAGCTTGGATCACAGCGTAACACGAAAAAAAGACCGCGGGGGAACGCGGTCTTTTTTTATATTATTGTTAAAACTTCATGTAAAGAACAGATAGTGGGAACATTACACTTGAGTTGCAAGTTATCCCGATTTAACCATATCCCTTTCATTCCGGCTACTGTACTACTAATTGCATCTATTTCTAATCGATCGCCAATATAATAGCAATCTTTCATTTCAAGATTTGATTGTAATACAGTTCGTTGAAAAATTTGAGGATCTGGTTTTGATATACCAATTTCACTAGAAGCAAATATGTATTTGAAATATTGTAGAATGTTTAGAGCGGTTAACTTTTCGACTTGTTGCTCATATTCACCGTTGCTAATGATACCTAATGAGTGCCCTTCTTGCTGTAAAGTCTGCAATGTATAGTGTACATCTTCAAATGCTGCCCAGTTGTTCTTATATAGTTCTATATAATGATTGAATTTATGCTGAGATTCCTCGGGTGATAAGTTTACTCCATATGTTTTAAATAAATGGTACATTCGCATCCTTTGTTGTTTTTGAAAAGATAATTCTTTGGATAAAAATTTGTTGAAATATTCTTCTGATAATTCATGCCAGACTTCTGTTGCTTCTAATTCATTGCCTGAAAAAATAGTATTATATATTTGAAAAAAATCTATAATACCATTTCTTTCCGCAGCCTCATAATCAAGTAAAGTTCCATCAATATCAAAGAAAATCATATGATAATCTCCTTGCTAACAACTATTTAGCGTTTTCTGCAACCTCATATCCTCTTACAAATAATAGTGTCATATAAGAAACAATAAATGAGAAGATGCTGTACATGCCAACCCAAAAGAAGAATTTTGGAGTGAAGGCGATAACACCTATTATTAAAAAACTAGCAAACGTTACAATCGGCATTACGTAATACGTTTTCGTCTTGCGCGTTCCAATAACAGAAATGATAAAGATAAGTAATGGACAAATTAATAAGACGAAAATCAATTCATTCATAGTTATGTCTCCTTTTCTAATGGAAGTAATCTGTTTCTCGTAAACGTTTTAAAATAAATACTCTCTTAATATAACTTCGCTAACATGTATATAATCCCTTTGGAAAGTCAGTAATAAATTGCTCGATCTCACAATAAAAAACGTAAGCAAGAGAACACTTGCTTACGTTATAAAATAAACATCGCAACGATCGTGGTGACAATTAAACCGATAACAACCGGTAAAAAGTTTCGGCGTGCAAGTTCAAATGGATCTACCTTGCAAATGGCAGCAGCGGGAATAAGTGCCCAAGGAATTAACGTCCCTCCCCCGGTCCAGATTGCTGCAATCTGCCCGAGTGCTGTTAATGTAGCTGTTCCATGCCCAAGTGCTGTTCCGAAAAGATTGGCAATCGAACCAGCAAGTGATATACCAGAAAAGCCAGATCCATCTAATCCTGTTATGACACCAACGATAGTTAATGTTCCCGCTGATACATATTGATTTAAAGGAACTGTTTGAGACAAAGCGATCCCTAAGTCGTTAATGATTCCATGTGAACCTTTTGGTAAATAGTCCCCGATAATTTTTACAAAACCGCTATCTCCTAAATAAAAGAGTGCAGCAATTGGGATAACTGGACCAAAAATTTTAAAGCCAAATTGGAGCCCTTCTATAAAATAATCGGTCGTTTTATTTAGTCCATTACCTTTGTAGGCGATGAGAGAAATGATGATAATCATAATAACAGTCGTTCCGCCGATCAGTGCAGTTGCATCGCTTCCTTGTAGCTTAAATTGAATCATGCAGAGGATATCAATGATATATACGATCGGGATGCAAATAGCAAGCCATTTTTTTGTCCGAGGGGATAATGAAGTGAGCGTTTTAGAAGCCACAGTTGATGAAATAGATTCTTGTATGGATAAGCCTGTATGAAATTCTTTTCGTAAGAAGAAAAATGCGACGGAAGTTGTTACAATGCCCATAACAATTACGAGAGGAACACTGGCAGAAACAACGCTGGAAACAGGAAGACCAGCAGCGTCTGCAGTTAATTTTGGTGCACCTTGAATAACGAAGTCACCAGATAAGGCGATGCCGTGTCCGAATAAATTCATAGCAATTGCCACTCCAATCGGGGGAAGACCAACGCGTACAGCGACCGGTAATAAAATAGCTCCCATTAAGGCGACAGCGGGAGAAGGCCAAAAGAAGAAAGAAATTGTCATCATTAAAAGGCCGATCATCCAATAGGCGAGGGTAGGTGTACGAATCATCTTTGTAAATGGTGAAATCATCGTGTCATTTATGCCAGTATGAACGAGTAGATTACTCATTGATACGATAATGGAGATGATTAATATAGTTGGTAATAGTTCAGTAATAGCGTAAATGAAACTTTGAAAAATACCGCTAATGGCAAGAGGGATAGAACTTGTAGCAGTTAATGCTAACAAAAAGATAAAAACGATACAAATGATCGTCGTATCTTTCCGGAGAATAAAAAAGATAATAATAGTGAGTAAACAAATAACATAGAGAGCGTGTAATAGCGTTAATTCAACTCCCATAACATTCACATCCTTAGGCGTTCGTGTAGTTTATTGTATGAAAGCAGTGAAAGTATGTGAGTGTAAGGAACAGAAAAAAGGTGAAATTTCATGTACTGTAATGGTAAGAATAGTAAATGGATGTTACAATACAATTAATCCTAAAAATGGAATTTGAGGAGGGGTTATGTGCAAAAAATTGGATTTTGGGGATTCGTTATATCTTGTAGTCTATTAATCATTTTAAACTTATTTACAAATAATGAATGGATCAGTATTATACCTGTTTTCGGGTTTGTATTTATACTTTTATATAACTGGGAAGATATGAAACAATATAGTAAGAAAAGTATCGGAATTATGATAGGTAGTATTGTTGTTTGCTCATTTTTCGTAGGGTTTATTTTAATAGAAGGGCAGAAGCAAATAGAGAAAATGTCTATTTTTCAAGAGTGGATGTCTTCTGTAAAGGGGCTTTATATTGTCATTGTAGTTGTTGTTTTTCTAAGGATTGTTATAAGAATAACAAGTTACATATTAAAGGGAAAGTAGGATGGGGGAGTGTGAATGAGAGAGAAAATAGGTTATTATGGTGTGCTCGTTTGTTTACTATTATCAGTTATTTCAGGGCAGTTTCTTAAAAGTGAATGGATACCGATTATATTATGTATAGGAGTATTGATTTTTGCACCTATGTATCGCTGGAAGGAATGGAAAGCATATAGCCGAAAAAAGAAAATTGTTTTCAGCATCGAGTTTGTCATTATCATGAGCACAATTCCATTTTTGTTATTGAAAGGAAATAAGATCATAGACGGAATTGTAATGTTTCAAGGGTGGTTATTTATTGCGAAATTGATATATTTAATATGCATTTTAACGTTGTTAGCGGTAGTTGCCAAAAAAGTAAATGAAAAGCTATTCGCTAATGAATAAAAAAATGCCACCTTATTCGGTGGCATTTTTTCTATGATTTCAACAAGGAATAACAATTAGTTCCCGATTTGATTTTGTAATAACTTCATATCCGTCTTTTGTAATGACGATATCGTCTTCAATTCTACAACCACCCCAGTTTGGTATGTAAATACCAGGTTCAACTGTAACAACCATACCTTCTTCTAAAATAGTCTTACTTTCTTGGGATAGGCGAAGTGGTTCATGGATTTCTAACCCAAGACCATGACCAGTAGAGTGTCCAAAATATTGACCGTATCCATGCTCAGTAATGTAGTTTCTCGTTATATCATCGATACGTTTCGCAGTTTCTCCAGGCTTAATTGCTTCAGTCCCACGTTTTAACGCTTCTCGTACAACATTGTATATCTTTTTGAATTCTTCTGATGGTTCCCCGATTGCTACAGTACGAGTTATATCAGAACAATATCCGTCGTAAAGTGCACCGAAGTCTAATGTAACGACATCGCCTCGTTCGATTATTTTATTTGATGCAACTCCATGAGGAAGAGAAGAACGAACGCCAGAAGCTACAATAATTTGAAATGATGAGGATGTAGCCCCTTTTTTTCGCATGAAAAATTCTAACTCATCTCGTACATCATTTTCGCTTATTCCCGGTTTTAAAAATCTAATAATGTGTTGAAATGCCTCGTCAGCGATATTAGCTGCGATTTTCATTATTTCTATTTCGGGCTTGTCTTTAATAATACGAATATTTTCGATAATTTCGCACACTTGAATCATTTCCGTATGTACGTATTTTTGCAAGTTTTTATATTGTTGCAATGTCATGTTGTTTTCTTCAATTCCAAGTTTTTGAATGTTTAATTTCCATACTTGATGTGCAATTTCTTTTTCTAAATTTCCTTTATGCATAACAATCTCAGCATCTTTTATTTGTGATTTTGCTTGGTCTACATAGCGGAAATCTGTTATAAAAACAGCTTGATCGGCAGAGATTAAGACGACGCCAGCACTACCTGTAAAGCCTGTTGCATATTGACGGTTTTCTTTTTTTGTAATAAGTAACCCGTCAATTCCGTACTTATGTAGTTGTTTTTGGATGTTAGTTATTCTTATATTCATTTTAATGCCTCCTTTTTATATTTAATAAAGCAAAAATTGTGCCAGTATACTTATTGACAATAAAAGAGAAGGGGGAGTTTTGTGTCAAAAAAACTAGACAAATATAAAATGAGGATGTCAAAAATTTATACAGTAATGTAAACTTGCATATTATAATCTTTCAATTCTAATATTATATTTTTTGTATAAATAAATGGTGATAATTGGTATAATAAGAGGTCGTTATGTTTTCTTGTAGATAAAGGTGCGTAACGAATAAATAGGAATAAGGAATGTGAGTATATGAAGAAATTAAGTAAAGTCATTTCATTTTGCTTCGCTGCTAGTATGCTAGTTGTAACAGGGTGTGAAAAAAGTGAAATCAAAATTCAAGCAAATGAAAAGATTGAACAGCTTGATGAAGCGCCAGAAGTGACAGAAAAAGAAGCGAAAAAGATTGTAAGAAAGAGTGTAGATGCAATAGCAAATGCATTTAGTGAGATGGAAAAAGAAAATGGATGGAGTCGAAATAATCCTGGAGATTTGGCGACAGCGAAAAAAGGAGTTAAGGGATTAGTTACAGAAAAATTTGTAGAGAACCAGCTTCCTAACTCGCTTGAAACATTTAATAGATCTAGAGAGACAGATATGTTGCCATTCCCTATTAATATTGAACCAGAAATGAGATTCACGTATACACAGAAAGATAAAAATTTAACGATTGAAACTATTATACCTTCAAATGATATGGGAAATGAAGCAGAGATATGGGAATTTATTTTAGTTTATAAAGATGGAAAATGGTTAATGGATAAATGGTCATCGCATACACCGAGAGATTTAAAACTTACGAAGGAAGAAGCTAGTGAATTTCTTAAAATTCGTGGTTTTAAGAATGCATCTTTTGTTAAAGAGGAGAACAGTGGTGATAAAAAGTATATTTTTAAAGACAGTACTAGTTTAATTACTGTGAATGCAAAAACATCGGTTATTACAATTAATTCAGATAACCCAAAAGAAGAACAGGTAGCGAATAAAAATAGTAGTGAAGAACACGAAAACATTAAGGAAAATAGCATGAGTACGCATGCTATTTCTAAAGAAGAGAAGCAGACTAAAAAAGAAACTTCGTCACCAGTAGGTAAAACTAAGGTTTTAAATGAATTAGCTGCTCTAGAAAATCAAGAAAAACATACAAATGTCGTGTCAACAAATGACATAGTAAATGAAATAGAAGGAAATTATCAACTGTGGGATAATAAACTAAATGAAATTTACAGTACATTAAAAAATGCAATGTCAGCTGATGCGTTTCAGTCATTAAAAACGAAACAAGTTGCATGGGTTAAAGAAAAGGAAAGTAAGGTTAAAGCCATTGCTACGGATGAAAATAATGGAACGATGAAATATATTGAAGCTGCAGATGAAAAATATAAGATGACAAAAGAAAGATGTTATGAATTAGTGAATGGGTATATGAACTAGTGTGTACGAATATAAAAAATGCGTTGCTTATAAGCAACGCATTTTTGTATTTACACTTTTAATTTCATTACAGTATCAGCATCTGGTGTCACATAAACTGTTTGCTGATTGTCGTACGTAACAAAACCAAGTTTTGCACCACTCGGTTTTTTGACATGGCGTATTTTGGTGAAATCAACAGGTACGGAGCTAGACTCTTTTGCTTTACTGTAATAGGCAGCAATTTTGGCAGCTTCTAGTAAAGTTTCTTCAGTAGGCTCTAAAGAACGAATGACAACGTGAGAACCAGGTATGTCTTTCGTATGTAACCAAATTTCATCACGACGGGCAAATTTCGTTGTTAAATAATCATTTTGTTTATTGTTTTTACCAACGAAAATCTCTGTGCCATCACTTGCTACATATTTATCTAATACTGGTTTAGTAGGCTTTTTCTTTGCGTTTTTCGTTTTACGATTGCGCATATAACCTTCTTCAGCTAATTCCTCTCGAATTTCTTCAATATCTTTTGAAGAAGCAGCTTCCATTTGTTGAAGTAAGCTATCAAAATAAAGAATTTCTTCATTTGTTTTTTCGATTTGTTCTTCAACAACAACAACTGAATTTTTCGCTTTTTGATACTTTTGGAAATAGCGTTGCGCATTTTCAGATGGCGTTTTTAAAGGATCTAATGTGATCTTTACAGTTCCGCCATTTTCATCATAATAGTTAACGACCTCAATATCTTTATCACCTTTTTTCAAAGCGTACATATTAGCTGTAAGTAGTTCTCCAAATAGTTGATATTTATCTGCTTTTCCAGCATCTTGTAATGTTTTTTGTAGTTTAATGAGTTTTTTCTCATTTTTATTTTTTTCGTTTTGCATAAAGCGCTCTAAATCATGGGCTTGCTGTTTTACACGGTCGCGCTCTGCTTTTCCGAAAAAGAAACGATCTAGCAATTCACTAACAGATGAGAACGTCTTGTTTTCCCCTTGCAAATGTGCAAGAGGGAAAAGGTAGAAAAATTCTTTCCCATTTGAAGTAGTCATCGTTGGTGAATATGTATGAGTTAATAATGGTTTTTGTATGGAGAAAAATGCGTCCGCTAATGCTTTTTCATTTACCATACCAGCTTTTTTCACTACTTCTTTTGCGAATAACGGCGATATTCCCGTAAAGGTGCCGACAAGCTGTTTATCCATGTTTCCAGATAAAAAGTCTAGCGGTCTAAGAAATTCCTCATTTGTTTCAATCTGAAGTGGATTAATTTTATGTTGTGCTGGTGGCGCAACATATTCAGCTCCAGCGTATACAGTTCGATGTCGGTTTACGGCTAAAGAAACGTGCTTTAAGCTATCTAAAATATTATTTGTTTTTGTGTCTACTAAAATGATGTTACTATGTCGTCCCATTATTTCAATTACTAATGTTTTTAGCGATTCATCACCAATTTCATTTCTGCTTCGCACAGTAATTTGAATAATACGCTCTAAATCAATTTGTTCAATTTTTTCAATGAATCCACCTTCTAAATGCTTACGAAGAAGCATACAAAACATTGGCGGAAGTGCAGGTGAATCGTAATTTTGATTTGTTAAGTGTAAACGTGCATATGTCGGGTGAGCGGAAAGAATCAGTTTTTGATTTTTTCCGTTTGCTCGAATATGTAATAAAATCTCATATTTTGAAGGTTGATATATTTTGGAAATTCTCCCCGTGTAAAGAGAATTTGCAATTTCATGTGTAATTGCTCTTGTAAATAATCCATCGAATGCCATAAAAACACTCCTTTCTAACTAAAAGTTAATTATAGCATTTTTTTGGACGAGGCTGAATAAGCTTTCAATAGAGTATGTCTGGAATCAGGAGGTCGATAGCAGGATGAACTGGTATGGTATGCGCGCACATGAAGTGGAAGAAAGAACGAATACGAATGTGAAGATGGGACTTACAGAGAAAGAAGCAGAAGGGCGAATAAAGAAATTTGGTACAAATGAATTAGATGAAGCAAAGAGGCCTTCTGCACTCATGGTATTTTTAGCACAATTTAAAGATTTCATGGTACTTGTTTTGTTTGGTGCAACAATCGTTTCGGCTTTTTTAGGGGAATACATTGATTCTATTGCGATTGTTGCGATTGTTATTATCAACGGTATTCTCGGCTTTTTCCAAGAAAGAAAGGCTGAAAAGTCATTGGAAGCTTTAAAAGAGCTAGCCGCCCCGCAAGTTACTGTACTGCGGAATGGAAAGTGGGTAAAGGCACCGTCCAAAGCACTCGTTTTAGGTGATGTTATTAAATTTTCTAGTGGCGATCGTATCGGGGCTGATGTACGTCTTGTTGAGGCATCGAGTTTATATATCGAAGAATCAGCTTTGACAGGTGAGTCAGTACCAGTGCAGAAGAAAGTAGAAGCATTGCAAGGGCAAGATGTTTCAATTGGTGATCAAAAAAATATGGCTTTTATGGGTACGATGATTACGCGAGGATCTGGAACAGGGGTCGTTGTCGCAACTGGTATGAATACAGCAATGGGTCAAATTGCAAATATGTTACAAAATGCAGAGCAAATGGAAACACCACTGCAAAGAAGATTAGAGCAACTCGGAAAAATATTAATTATTGTGGCTCTTGTGTTGACAGCACTTGTCGTATTAGCCGGTGTGTATCAAGGGAATGAAGTATATCATATGTTTTTAGCAGGCGTGTCACTAGCCGTTGCTGCTATTCCAGAAGGGTTACCAGCAATTGTTACAGTAGCTTTATCACTTGGTGTACAGCGTATGATAAAAAAGAGAGCGATTGTAAGGAAGTTACCGGCGGTAGAAACGTTAGGTTGTGCTTCCGTTATATGCTCTGATAAAACAGGAACGATGACACAAAACAAAATGATGGTAACACATATGTGGTCAGGTGGAGAGTTGTGGAAAGTGACAGGGCAAGGATATGAACCGAATGGCTCTTTTATGAAAGGTGAAAAAGAAATTAATCCAGATAAGACGAAATCACTTTATCAATTACTCACATTTGCTTCACTATGTAATAACGCAAATATAATTCAAAAGAAAAAGACATATGTATTGGACGGAGATCCAACTGAGGGAGCGCTTGTAGCTGCAGCAATGAAAGCGGGGATAACACGTGAGGCACTGAAAGGGAAATTTGAAATTATCCGCGAATTTCCGTTTGATTCCACTCGAAAAATGATGAGTGTTATTGTACGAGATCGAGAAGGGAAAAAGTTTGTTGTTACAAAGGGAGCACCAGATGTCCTTCTGCAAATGAGTCAAACAATTTTATGGGGGGATAAGCAGCAACCATTAAGTGAGTTGTATAGAAAAGAAGTACAGGCGGCTATTCATAGCTTAGGTAGTCAAGCACTTCGAACAATTGCAGTTGCTTTTAAGCCTTTAAAAGTAACAGACTCAATTGAACATGAAAGAGACGTTGAAAAAGATTTTATGTTAGTCGGGATACAAGGAATGATTGATCCGCCAAGACCAGAGGTAGAGCAGGCTGTAAAAGAGTGCAGAGAAGCTGGTATTCGAACAGTTATGATTACAGGTGACCATAAAGTGACTGCAATGGCGATTGCGGAACAATTAAGCATTTTACCACCAGGTGGACGCGTTGTTGAAGGGGTAGAACTCGCAAGTATGGATGTAGAAGAGTTAGAAAATGTTGTAGAAGATACGTATGTATTTGCTCGTGTATCACCGGAACATAAATTGAAAATTGTTAAGGCGTTGCAAAATAAAGGACATATAGTAGCGATGACAGGTGATGGGGTAAACGATGCACCTGCTATAAAAACAGCGGATATTGGGATAGCGATGGGGATTACAGGTACAGACGTTGCAAAAGAAGCTTCTTCTCTTGTATTGCTGGACGATAATTTCGCTACGATAAAATCAGCAATTAAAGAAGGGAGAAATATATACGAGAACATACGTAAGTTTATTCGTTATTTATTAGCATCGAACGTTGGAGAAATTTTGGTCATGTTATTCGCAATGTTAC
Source organism: Bacillus sp. BC05(2025) (assembly GCF_056725905.1). Lineage (NCBI taxonomy): Bacteria > Bacillati > Bacillota > Bacilli > Caryophanales > Bacillaceae > Bacillus > Bacillus sp. BC05(2025). The sequence continues at coordinate 503,490 of NZ_JBWYRA010000003.1, forward strand.
TTGCATTACCGCTGCCGATGGTTCCAATTCAAATTTTATGGGTGAACTTAGTTACTGACGGCTTACCGGCGATGGCATTAGGTTTGGATAAAGCTGAAGGAGACGTGATGAAGAGAACGCCGCGTCATCCGAAAGAAGGGGTATTTGCTAGAGGGCTTGCCTGGAAAATTATAAGTCGTGGCTTTCTAATTGGGGCAGTGACGCTAGTAGCGTTTATAGTAGCATTTAATCAGCATCCAAATGAACTGAAATATGCACAAACTGTAGCGTTTGCAACGTTGGTACTTGCTCAGCTTATTCATGTATTTGATTGCCGAAGTGAGCATTCTGTTTTCCACCGCAATCCGTTTGGAAATGTGTATTTAGTAGGAGCGGTTATCATCTCATTACTACTCATGCTAGTGGTTATATATTATCCACCGTTACAACCGATTTTTAGTACGATGCCAATACAAGCAAGAGATTGGTTGTTAATTGGAGGTTTATCATCAATTCCGACCTTTTTACTAGTAGGTTCTTTATTAACAAGGAAAAAGGGGCAGAAGGAAAAGTCGATATTATATAAGAAGGGATTAAACTTGAAATAGTCAATGATATGAAAATGTGATATAATTTACAGAAGGTAGTAGAGCCTTGTCTCTATTACCTTTTTCATTGAGTTATTTCATGGCTTGGATGTGATAAAAAATGATTTGTAGTATGACAGGATTTGGAAGGTCGAAAGTAGAAAATGATACTTTTCAAATTACAGTAGAAATGAAATCGGTAAACCACCGTTTTCTAGAGATGAGTATTCGACTTCCGAAGCAAATGATGGTATTCGAAGACAAAATTCGTAAAATAATTGCAGAACAAGTTCGACGTGGACGTATTGAAGTGTCTATTAGTATAACGGGTGAAGGGCTTGTTGAAAGAAAATTAAGTGTGAATTGGTCGCTTCTTGAGCAGTACCAATCGATTATGGAAGATATAAAAGGAAAATTTCAATTACAAGATTCTATTACGCTTCAGCAATTAATGGCAATGCCAGAAGTAACAGCGATTGAAGAAGTAGAAAATGTAAATGAACAATTTGAGAACAGTTTATATGAGGCGGTTCGCCAAGCTGCTCATATGTTAAAAACCATGAGAGATGGCGAAGGAGAACGATTACATAAAGATATAGCGTATCGTTTACAAGAGATTCACAATTGTGTAGATGCAATTATTCCGCATGCACCAATTGTTACGCAAAAATATCGTGAACGATTAGAAAATCGCTTAAAAGAATTACATAATCAAGATCTAGATGAACAAAGATTGCTAACAGAAGTTGCAATCTTTGCTGAGCGTTGTGATATTCACGAAGAGTTAGTTCGTTTGCAAAGTCATTTAGAGCAATTTCGTGAAACACTGCAGATTGAAGAGCCTGTTGGAAGGAAAATGGATTTCATCGTGCAGGAGATGCATAGAGAAATTAATACGATTGGTTCTAAGGCGAATGACTTAACAATTTCAAAATATGTTGTAGAAATGAAAAATAACCTTGAAAAAATTCGTGAACAAGTACAAAATATTGAGTAGCTTTCAAAAAATATATAAAGTTATACGTGGTGGAGAAATCGGATAGACTTACTAGGAGGCGCAAACTATGGCCATGCGGTTTTTAAATATTGGATACGGAAATATTGTATCTGCTCATCGAATTATTGCTATTGTAAGTCCGGAGTCAGCTCCTATTAAACGAACAGTACAAGAAGCACGCGAACATAATGCTTTGCTTGATGCTACGTATGGGAGAAAAACAAGGGCGGTTATTGTTATGGATGATGGGCATGTTGTATTAAGTCCAATTCAGCCAGAGACGATTGCACATCGTTTGAATAATAAAGAAGATTTAAGTGAGGAAGGGTAGGTTTTACATATTTATGAGAAGTAGAAGAGGATTGCTCATCGTTCTTTCAGGACCTTCTGGGGTTGGTAAAGGAACGGTTCGAAAAGAGCTGTTTAGTCATGAGGATACACGTTTTCAGTACTCCATTTCAGTAACGACACGTAAGCCACGTGAAGGTGAAGTGGATGGTGTGGATTATTTCTTTAAAGAGAGAGAAGAATTTGAGGAAATGATTCGTAATGAAAAATTACTTGAGTGGGCTGAATTCGTAGGTAATTATTACGGAACACCGATTGACTATGTTGAAAAAACATTACAAGAAGGAAAAGATGTATTCTTAGAAATTGAAGTGCAAGGAGCAATTCAAGTTAAGAAAGCTTTCCCAGAAGGTGTATTTATTTTCTTAGCACCTCCAAGTTTATCTGAACTAAAGAACCGAATTGTTGGTCGTGGTACAGAAACTGAAGATGTTATTGAAAATCGTTTAACGGTAGCGAAAGAAGAAATTGATATGATGGACGCTTACGACTACGTTGTAGAAAACGATCAAGTTGAACTAGCTTGTGAAAGAATTAAAGCAATTGTGGTTGGCGAACATTGCCGCCGCGAAAGAGTAGCAAAATATTATAAAGAAATGACGGAGGGTCTATAATTATGTTAAATCCATCAATTGATTCATTATTAACAAAAATCGATTCTAAATATACACTTGTAACAGTGGCTGCAAAACGTGCGCGCGAAATGCAACTTGCTAATAACTGTGTTGTAGAAAAACCGGTTTCTCATAAATGTGTAGGTAAAGCATTAGAAGAAATCGATATTGAAGCGTTAAGCTACGTACCAAGTGAAGATAAAGTAACTGAATAAGACTTTGTCTTCGACAATTTAGAACATAGACTTTATAATTTTCTATGTAACGGTAACAACCTATTTACAAGTAGGTTGTTATTTTTTTACGGTAGGGAAGAAGTATTGATACTGACGAGATAAGAATTTTGTTTCAGTATGGATAAGTTTGAAAAAGAAAGAGGACGAGCCATATGCTAAAAGGGAAAAAGATACTTTTATGTGTAACAGGAGGCATTGCGGTCTTTAAAGCGGCTGCGTTAACGAGTAAATTGACACAAGCTGGTGCTATTGTAAAAGTAATGATGAGTGAGTCGGCAATGAAGTTTGTTACACCTCTTACATTCCAAGCGCTTTCTCGCCATGATGTATATACGGATACATTCGATGAGAAAGATTCAGCTGTTATTGCTCATATCGATTTAGCGGATTGGGCTGATGTTGTACTTGTTGCACCTGCTACAGCCAATTGTATTGGAAAGTTAGCTAACGGTATTGCGGATGATATGATTACAACTACTTTGTTAGCTACTACAGCCCCAGTGTGGATTGCACCTGCTATGAATGTGCATATGTATGAAAATAAAATTGTTCAAAAAAATATGATGACGTTAAAAACGTTAGGATATACATTTATTGAGCCTGGAGAAGGCTTTTTAGCTTGTGGTTATGTAGCGAAGGGAAGATTAGAAGAACCTGAAGCGATTATTGCACGGCTAGAAGAGGCTTTTTCAGAACAAAAACCATTGCAAGGAAAAAGAATATTAATAACTGCTGGTCCAACTCGCGAAAAGATTGATCCAGTTCGTTTTATGACCAATTTTTCTTCTGGAAAAATGGGTTATGCGATTGCGGAAGTGGCCTCGAACTTAGGTGCTGATGTCATACTCGTTTCGGGACCGACAGCACTAAATCCACCGCTACATGTAACTACGGTGCAAGTGGAATCTGCACAAGATATGTTAGAGACAGTTCTTCAATATTATCAAAACGTAGATGTTGTCATAAAAACAGCAGCAGTTGCAGACTATCGCCCGAAATATGTTCATGATAATAAAATGAAAAAGAAAAATGGTGATGCTGTAATTGAACTCGAGAGAACAGTAGATATTTTAAAAACATTAGGTGAGATGAAAGAGAAACAGTTACTTATCGGTTTTGCGGCTGAAACGACAAACGTAGAGGAATACGCAACGAAAAAATTACGTGAGAAAAATGCAAATATGATTGTTGCGAACGATGTAAAGGCGCAAGGAGCTGGATTTGGTACAGATACGAACATTGTAACAATGTATAGAAAAGATGGAGAAATTATAGAGTTGCCACTTTTAACGAAGAAAGAGGTCGCCCGTGAAATATTAAAGCAAATTGAAACGATGTTAGAAGATGATCGTCTATGAAATTTGCAAGTGTAATTGTTGATGTACCTGCATGTCAGACAGATCGACCATTTGATTATATTATCCCTAAAAAATGGGAAGATATTGTCCAAACAGGTATGCGTGTAGTAGTTCCATTTGGCCCGAGAAAATTGCAAGGTTTTATTATTGGGATTAAAGATTCGGCTGAAGTAGAAAGTAAGAAGTTAAAAACAATCCATGAAATATTAGATGTAACACCGGTATTAAACGAGGAATTATTAAAACTTGGATATTGGCTTACAAGTGAAACATTATGCTATATGATTTCAGCTTTTCAAGTTATGCTTCCAACGGCGATAAAAGCAACATATAAAAAGCGTCTACAACTTCGTAAACAAGAAGAAGTAGCACCTGAACTACTGTTTTTATTTCAGGATAAAGAAGCGATAGATTGGGAAGCGGTTGAGACGCAGCCACATCTATACCGTACGATTCAACAAGAAATTAAACATGGCACGATTGAAGTTGTGTATCAAGTAAAAGACAAAGTGCAAAAGAAGAAACAAAGAGTCGTACAACCGGAGTTGCCAGAAGATAAATTAGAATTAGCAGCATTTGAATTGAAAAGCAAAAAACAACAAGATGTCCTCTATTATTTTGTGGAAAATTATAAAAGTGTACCGTTGAAAGTAATAACAGAAGAGTTACAAATAACAGATGCTCCGATTAAAGCACTTGTTAAAAAGGGGCTACTCTCAGAAAAGTATGTGGAAGTGTACCGAAATCCGTATGACGATGATGATTTTGAACAAACGAAACCATTCCCGCTTACGGAGGAACAACAGCAAGTTATTACACCGATTTTATCATCAATTACAAATGAAACTTACAATCCATTTTTACTATATGGTGTTACAGGGAGCGGAAAAACAGAAGTATATTTACAATCTATAGCAGCTGTGCTCAAGAAGGGAAAAGAAGCTATTGTACTTGTTCCTGAAATTGCACTAACGCCTCAGATGGTAGATCGTTTTAAAGGTAGATTTGGCTCGCAAGTTGCAGTTCTTCATAGTGCGCTGTCTGTTGGAGAAAAATATGATGAATGGCGTAAGATTTTAAGAAAAGAAGTGAAAGTTGTAGTTGGTGCACGTTCAGCCGTATTTGCTCCTTTTGAAAATTTAGGGATTATTATTATTGATGAGGAACATGAATCGAGCTATAAGCAAGAAGATAATCCGAGATATCATGCAAGGGATGTAGCTGTGTGGAGGGGACAATATCATAAATGTCCTATCGTTCTTGGCAGTGCAACACCGACACTTGAATCATTTGCAAGAGCAAAAAAAGGTGTGTATGAATTACTGACGATGGAAAAGCGTATGAATGAACAAGCTTTACCGACAGTAGAGATTGTTGATATGCGTGAAGAACTTCGTGACGGGAATCGTTCCATGTTTTCAAAGGCACTGCATGAAAAAATAGCAGATCGGTTAGAAAAGAAAGAACAAATGGTGCTGTTTTTAAATAGAAGAGGTCATTCTACATTTGTTATGTGTCGTGATTGTGGCTATGTTGTCCAATGTCCGCATTGTGATATCTCACTGACATATCATAAAATGAATCATCGTTTAAAATGTCATTATTGTAGCTACGAAGAGAATATGCCGACTGCTTGTCCTGCTTGTCAAAGTACATACATTCGTTTCTTTGGTACAGGTACACAAAAGGTAGAAGAAGAAATTACAAAACTATTTCCAGAGGCACGAGTCATTCGAATGGATGTAGATACGACAAGTCGTAAAGGAATGCATGAAAAATTATTAAAGGCATTCGGGGAAGAAAAAGCAGATATATTACTTGGAACACAAATGATTGCGAAGGGATTAGATTTTCCAAAAGTAACGCTTGTTGGGGTTTTAACTGCGGACACGATGCTTCATTTACCTGATTTTCGAGCGAGTGAAAAGACTTATCAGTTATTGACGCAAGTAAGTGGACGAGCAGGCCGACATGAATTGCCAGGGGAAGTTATAATTCAAACGTATACGCCAGAACATTACAGTATAGAGTTAGCAAAGAACCAACAATATGATGTGTTTTTTGATCAAGAAATGCAAATGAGACGAACGAGACAATATCCACCTTATTACTATGTTGTACTTGTGACAGTATCTCACCCGGAATTATTAAAAGCAGTACAAGTAACGGAAAAAATTGTCGGTCATTTACGGTCGCACTGCTCGCAGCAAACAATGGTGTTAGGACCAGTTGCTTCAGCAATTCCAAGGATAAAAGATAGATATCGTTATCAATGCATGATAAAATACAAACGGGAACCAAACTTAAAGAACGTGCTCAAAATGGTAAATGAACATTATCAAGCAGAAATGCAAAAAGAGCTACAAATCTCAATTGATTTTAATCCAACAATGTTAATGTAGCGGAGGGAAATATGGCAGTTTTAGAAATAGTAAAGCACCCAAATGAAGTGTTAGAAACACCGTGTGAAAGAGTAATTAACTTTGATAAAAAGTTAGTGAAATTGTTGAAAGATATGCATGAAACAATGTTAATTGCGGACGGAGTCGGTTTAGCTGCGCCTCAAGTAGGGGTAAGCTTGCAAGTGGCGGTAGTTGATATCGGTGATGATACGGGGAAAATCGAGTTAATCAATCCATCGATACTAGAAAAACGTGGTGAACAAGTAGGTCCCGAAGGCTGTTTAAGCTTCCCGGGACTTTATGGTGAAGTGGAACGTGCGGATTATATTAAAGTACGTGCGCAAAATCGCCGAGGTAAAGTATTTTTACTAGAAGCAGAAGGATTTTTAGCGCGTGCAATTCAACATGAAATCGATCATTTACATGGTGTGTTATTTACATCGAAAGTGACGAGATATTATGAGGAAAACGAATTAGAATAGGTATTAAAAGGAGCGGTTTTTAAATGATAAAAGTAGTATTTATGGGAACACCGGACTTTTCAGTGCCGGTGCTTCGTCGTCTTATTGAAGATGGCTATGATGTAATAGGTGTTGTGACGCAACCAGATCGTCCGGTAGGCAGAAAGAAAGTATTAACACCTACACCTGTTAAAGTGGAAGCAGAAAAACATGGTATTCCAGTGTTACAACCGTTAAGAATTCGTGAAAAAGACGAATATGAAAAAGTATTGGCATTAGAGCCAGATTTAATTGTAACAGCTGCATTCGGCCAAATTGTACCAAATGAAATTTTAGAAGCGCCGAAGTATGGATGTATTAACGTCCACGCCTCTTTACTGCCTGAACTTCGTGGTGGTGCGCCAATCCATTATGCAATTATGGAAGGGAAAGAGAAAACAGGTATTACAATTATGTATATGGTAGAAAAATTGGATGCTGGTGACATCTTAACGCAAGTAGAAGTGGAAATTGAAGAGCGTGAAACGACAGGCTCGTTATTTGATAAGTTAAGTGAAGCAGGAGCGCATCTTCTATCTAAAACAGTACCTTTATTAATTCAAGGTAAGCTAGAACCGATTAAACAAAATGAAGAAGAAGTAACGTTTGCATATAATATAAAACGTGAGCAAGAGAAAATTGATTGGACAAAAACAGGTGAAGAAGTATACAATCACATTCGCGGATTGAATCCATGGCCAGTTGCTTATACAACTTTAGCAGGACAAGTTGTTAAAGTATGGTGGGGAGAAAAAGTACCTGTAACAAAATCAGCTGAAGCAGGTACGATTGTTGCGATCGAAGAAGATGGTTTTGTTGTAGCGACTGGTAATGAAACGGGTGTTAAAGTTACTGAGTTGCAACCTTCTGGTAAAAAGCGTATGAGTTGTTCACAATTTTTACGTGGCACAAAACCTGAAATTGGAACGAAGTTAGGAGAAAATGCATGAGACAAAATGTTCGTGAATTAGCTCTTGATGGTTTAATTCAAGTAGAAAAAAGTGGTGCATACAGTAACTTACTTTTAAATAATCTAATTGAAAAAAGTACAATTGATAGAAAAGATATTGGTTTATTAACTGAAATTGTATATGGAACGATTCAGCGTCGTGACACATTAGATTACTATTTACAGCCTTTTTTAAAAAAGAAGGTTGAGGCGTGGGTAAGAGTATTGCTTCGCTTATCTTTATATCAAATGATTTATTTAGACCGAGTGCCCGAAAGAGCGGCTATTCATGAAGCCGTCGAGATCGCAAAGCGTCGCGGCCATAAAGGAATCGCTGGTATGGTGAACGGTGTATTACGTTCCATTCAAAGAGAAGGTGTACCTTCTGTAGATGAAATCAAAGATCCAGTAGAACGTTTGGCAATTGCAACAAGTCATCCAGTTTGGCTTGTCCAAGAGTGGACTTCAGAATATGGTTTAGAAACTGCTGAGAAAATGTGTGAAGTGAACATGTTACCGCCTGTACCAACGGCGCGTGTAAATGTTGATAAAATAACAGTAGAAGAAGCAATTAAATTATTGGCTAGTGAAGGTATAGAAGCGAAGCGTGGCGATTTATCAGATGATGCAATTCAAATTGAAAAAGGGAATGTAGCGCACACAGATGCGTTTAAAAAAGGTTTTCTTTCTATTCAAGATGAAAGTTCTATGCTGGTAGCGCGCGCTCTAGAACCAGATGAGGGAGATGTAGTTCTTGATAGCTGTGCTGCTCCAGGCGGAAAAACAACGCATATTGCAGAGCGATTAAAAGGAACTGGCCAAGTTATGTCCCTGGATTTACATGCACATAAAGTACGTTTAATTAAACAACAAGCAGAGCGACTTGGTCTAGAAAATGTCGAAACAAAGGCATTAGATGCTAGAAAAGTGCAAGAGCATTTTGCAAATGGAACGTTTGATAAAATATTAGTAGATGCCCCATGTTCTGGATTTGGTGTAATTAGACGTAAGCCTGATATTAAGTTAGGTAAAGATAAAGGCGATAGTGAAAGATTATCAACGATTCAACTTGCAATACTAGAAAAAATCGCACCGTTATTAAAACAAGGTGGTCGCCTTGTTTATAGTACGTGCACAATTGAGAAAATAGAAAATGAACAAGTAATAGAGCAATTTTTACAAGAGCATCCTGAATTTGAGTGGGATACTACGATAAAAGAGCGTATGCCAGAAAAGTTAAGTCCGTATATTGATGAAGGTCAAGTACAAATTTTACCGCATTATTTTGCAACAGATGGCTTTTATATTGCTTGTTTAAGGAAGAAGGTGTAGCATCGTGGAAACGACTGTGAGAAAACAAAAGAAAAATTTAGAAACGAAAAAACCATCAATTTACTCTTTACAACTTCATGAAATGCAAGAGTGGTTAAAGGAACAAGGAGAACCAAAGTTCCGTGCTGGGCAAATTTTTGACTGGCTATATAAAAAACGTGTGAAAAATTATGAGGATATGTCAAACCTTTCTAAAGGATTGCGTGATAAATTGTCGAATTCCTTTGATATTACTACTTTAAACACGTTAGTAAAACAAACGTCTTCGGATGGAACGATTAAATTCTTATTCCAATTATATGATGGATATTCTATTGAAACGGTATTAATGCGACATGAATATGGAAATTCAATTTGTGTAACAACGCAAGTAGGTTGTCGTATTGGATGTACATTCTGTGCTTCAACGCTTGGTGGTTTAAAACGAAACCTAGAAGCTGGAGAAATTGTAGCACAAGTAGTAGAAGTGCAACGTGCACTTGATGAATCAGAAGAACGTGTAAGCTCTCTTGTTGTTATGGGAATTGGAGAACCATTTGATAACTACGATAATTTAATGGGATTCTTACGCATTATTAATCATGAAAAAGGACTTCATATTGGTGCAAGACATATGACAGTTTCGACAAGTGGAATTATCCCGAAAATTTATAAGTTCGCTGAAGAAGACTTACAAATTAATTTTGCGATTTCACTGCATGCTCCAAACTCAGAATTACGTTCAAAATTAATGCCGATTAACCGTGCTTATAAGCTACCTGATTTAATGGAAGCTATTAAATACTATGTAAATAGAACAGGTCGTCGTATTACTTTTGAATATGGACTATTTGGGGGAGAAAATGACCAAGTTGAGCACGCTGAAGAGCTTGCTGCGCTCTTAAAAGGTGTAAAATGTCATGTAAACTTAATTCCGGTAAACTACGTACCTGAACGTGATTATGTACGTACGCCACGTGAACAAATTTTCTTATTTGAAAAAACGTTAAAAGATCGTGGAGTAAATGTAACGATTCGCCGTGAACAAGGTCATGATATTGATGCAGCCTGCGGTCAGTTGCGTGCGAAGGAGCGCAAAGAAGAGACGAGGTGACGAGATGAAAGCCGTGTTTCTATCAGATAAAGGAAAAGTTCGTCAACATAATGAAGATAGTGCAGGAGTTTTTCACAATTTAGATGGAAATATTTTAGCGGTAGTAGCAGATGGAATGGGAGGTCATCGAGCTGGTGATGTAGCTAGCTCGATGACCATTCAATTATTCCATGATTATTGGAAGCAAACGCATAATATGAATGAGCCAAAAAAAGTAGAAGAGTGGTTACATACTAGTGTTGGGATTATTAATGAGCGTGTGTATGAGTACTCTAAGCAACATGTAGAATGTAATGGCATGGGAACAACGCTTATAATAGCAATTTGTACGCCAAACTTTGTGACAATAGGTCACATAGGAGATAGTCGTTGCTATATGATATCAGAGGGGAAAATCTCGCTTGTAACGGAAGATCATTCACTTGTAAATGAACTTGTGAGACATGGTGAAATTTCAAAAGAAGACGCAGAATATCACCCGAAAAAGAATGTTTTGTTAAGAGCATTAGGAACAGAAGAAAAAGTCGGATTAGATGTTAAAACACTAGTGCTTGAGGAAGATGATCAGTTACTTCTTTGCTCTGATGGATTATCTAACAAAGTTTCTATTGCTGATATGCAACAAATTTTACAGTTAAATGAACAGCTAGAAGCTAAGGGACAACGCCTCATTCAATTGGCGAATGATCGTGGCGGGGAAGATAATATCACCCTTGTTCTTATTGATTATGCGGGTTCGACAAACGAAAGTAGGTGAAGTGCAACGTGCTGATTGGAAAACGCTTAAATGACCGTTATAAGCTACTGAAAATGATTGGTGGCGGTGGAATGGCCAATGTGTATTTAGCTCATGATGAAATACTGGGCCGGGATGTAGCGGTAAAAATATTAAGACTCGACTATTCAAATAACGAAGAGTTTATTAAACGTTTCCATCGAGAAGCGCAGTCTGTTACAACGTTGTCGCATCCAAATATTGTGAATATGTATGATGTCGGAGAAGAAGATGGTATATATTATCTTGTAATGGAGTATGTACCAGGACAAACATTGAAACAATACATAATCGAGCGAGGGATGTTACCTATAGGAGAAGCTCTTGATATTATGGAGCAGTTAACATCCGCCATGGCACACGCCCATCACTTTGAAATTGTGCACCGTGATATAAAACCGCACAACATATTAATTCGAACTGATGGAGTAATAAAAGTAACAGATTTTGGAATTGCGACAGCTACAAGTGCAACAACAATTACACATACAAATTCGGTACTCGGTTCGGTGCATTACTTATCACCAGAACAAGCGCGCGGCGGGATAGCAAATAAACAATCAGATATTTATTCCCTAGGGATTGTTATGTTTGAGTTGTTAACAGGAAGACAACCGTTTTCTGGCGAATCTGCTGTTGCTATAGCTTTGAAGCATTTACAAAGTGAAATTCCGTCTCCAAAAAGATGGAATGAAAATATTCCACAAAGTGTGGAAAATATTATATTAAAGGCAACTGCAAAAGATCCGTTTCATCGATATCAATCTGCCAATGCGATGAAACGAGATATTGAAACTGCGCTATATCCAGAGAGGATAAATGAGCAGCCATTTTACATACCGGAAGATATGGAAGCGACAAAAGCGATTCCGATTATTCAACAAGAACAATTATTCGAAAATGTAACTGATGAAACAATTGTTTTAAAAGGAAGTAAAGTGGATGAACAGACAAGAAACGAAGAAGCAGAATTAAATAAGAAGAAAAAACGAAGTAATAAATGGCTCAAAATTTTAATTACAACATTTTTACTTTTAGCGATTGGAATAACGTTAGCGCTTACTGTTATTCCAGGATTCTTTATTCCCAAAGATGTGAAAGTCCCTGATGTGGCTGGTATGAAATATACGACAGCAGTAAATACATTAGTTGAAAAGGGTTTTGAGGTTACGGAACCTAATATTGTATATACAGATGATGTAGAAGTCGGTGATGTCATAAAAACAGACCCTGTAGCAGGGAGAGTCGTGAAAGAAAACTCTAAAATTACTATCTATCAATCAGGTGGAAAAAAGAAAAACAAGATGAGTGATTTCACAGGAAAAGACTTTGAGAGTATAAGGAATGAATTAGAAGAAAAATATAAGCAAGTTACAATAAATTATATTGAAAATGATAGGCCAAAAGGTGAAATCGTTGAGCAAATTCCGACGCCGGATCAAATGGTAGTAGAAGCGGAACAAGAGCTGAAAATTTGGGTAAGTAAAGGTCCTTATCAAATTAGACCAGGTGATTTTTCAGGATGGACTGAAAATAGCGTAAATGGTTATTTGAATGAGAGAAAACTAACTCCAGATATAAAACGAGAGTATTCCGATACTGTTGATAAAGGACTTGTCATTTCGCAATCTCCAAAACCGGGAACGCCGTTAAAAGAAGGAGATAAAGTGACGATTGTCATCTCAGAAGGTCCTAAGCCGAAAGTAACGAAAACAGTGAAAGTAGATAATATTTCTATTCCGTATGAGTCTTCTATAATAGGTGAGAAAAAACCACAAACGATAGAAATTTATAAAGAAGATATGCAACAAAAAATGGATAGACCAATTGAAACTAGAACAATTTCAGAGTCGGCAACTATTTCATTAGAATTTGTAATTCAAGAAGGCACAAAAGGACACTATAAAATTGTGCGAGATGGTGTAACGATTATCGACAAAGAAGTACCTTACCCAACTCAATAATAATGAATTCCATGTTCTGTTTAAAGAGGATGGGATGTATTACTCTTGCCTGTTATGCTGTCTACATATAGTAGAAAGTATAACAGGCAAAAATATATGATTCAAAAAGCTATAAAAGTGATACTGTTATAAATAATATTTTAAATTTGATGGTAGGTTAAATATAATAACTTGCATATATGACGGGTTTTGAAATCATTATTTAATAATTTTAATTACAGCTTCACTTTATACAAAATAAAGGAGAATTATATGCCAGAAGGAAAAATTGTAAAAGCTCTAAGTGGGTTTTATTATGTGCAGCATGAAGAAGGGATTACACAATGTCGCGGGCGTGGTGTGTTTAGAAAAAATAAAATTACACCACTGGTAGGAGACCAAGTTGTTTTTCAAGCAGATAATCCAACTGAAGGATACGTGCTTGAAGTATTTGATCGAAAAAATGAACTTGTTAGGCCTCCTATTGCTAATGTTGATCAAGCCATCCTTGTTTTCTCCGCAGTAGAACCAGATTTTAATCCGGGACTGTTAGATCGATTTTTAGTGCTGATCGAATATCATAATATTAAACCGATTATTTGCATTAGTAAGATGGATTTAGTAGATGAAAAAATGAGAGAGACTGTTGAATCTTATGCAAATGACTATCGTGAGATGGGATATGATGTATTATTTACTTCTATAAATACATCGGAAAGTATTGATATTTTAAAACCATTCTTAGAAGGTTGTGTTTCTGTCGTTGCAGGACAATCAGGTGTTGGAAAATCTTCTATGCTAAACGTTTTACGTCCAGAGTTAGAACTGAAAACGAATGATATTTCCTCGCATTTAGGACGCGGGAAACATACGACAAGACACGTGGAATTGATTGCGATTGGAAGCGGACTAGTGGCAGATACACCTGGTTTTAGTTCACTTGATTTCATAGATATCGAGGTAGAAGATCTTACATATTGTTTTCCAGAGTTGAAAGAAGCGAGCCAATACTGTAAATTTAGAGGGTGTACACATCTTTCTGAACCGAAATGCGCTGTGAAGGCAGCGGTTGAAGAAGGGAAGATTACAGAATATCGTTATAAGAATTACAAACAATTCGTAGAAGAAATTAGAGAGAGAAAGCCGAGGTATTAGTTATGATTAAAATTGCACCATCGATCTTATCAGCAGATTTTTCAAAATTAGGGGAAGAAATTAAAGATGTAGAAAAGGGCGGAGCAGATTATATTCACGTCGATGTAATGGATGGACATTTCGTACCAAATATTACGATTGGACCATTAATTGTAGAAGCAATCCGTCCGATTACATCGTTACCATTAGATGTACATTTAATGATTGAAAATCCTGATAACTATATCCCAACTTTCGCAAAAGCGGGAGCGGATATTATTACTGTTCATGTAGAGGCATGCCCTCATTTACATCGTACAATTCAGTTAATTAAATCTCATGGCATTAAAGCGGGAGTTGTATTAAATCCGCATACGCCAGTTTCAGTAATTGAGCATGTATTAGAAGATATCGATATGGTATTACTTATGACAGTAAACCCTGGATTTGGTGGACAGAAATTTATCCATTCCGTATTACCAAAAATTAAACAAGTTGCAGACATGGTTAAAGAGCGCAATCTAGACGTAGAAATTGAAGTTGATGGTGGTGTAAACGCTGAAACAGCAAGACTTTGTGTGGAAGCAGGAGCAAATGTACTTGTAGCTGGATCAGCTGTATACAATCAAAAAGACCGCGGTGAAGCAATTCGTGTCATTCGTGGATAATGAATGAACGAGTCTTTATCCTAGTGAATCTTCTAGTGTACTAGGTTTTCACTATTTATAAAGGATAGAGAAAAAATATGTAAAAAGGCAATCTACCGAATGGCAGATTGCCTTTTTACAATAGAAGGGGAAGGAAACATGATTATTCATATTTTAGCGGGAGGACCTGCGGAATATTGTGCAGATTTTTCTCGATATGAAAATGAGAAAGTAGTGTGGGCGGCAGTTGATAGAGGAGTATATCGTTTGTTAAAAGGAGGGATTACTCCAGCTGTTGCGTTTGGAGATTACGATTCGGTTACTGAAGAGGAATTAGAATGGATGGGACAGCAAACAAATGACTTACATATTGTTCCTCGTGAAAAAGATCAAACAGATTTAGAAATTGCAATTAACTGGGCGTTAGAACAAAATCCAGCATTAATTCGTATTTTTGGTGCTACCGGCGGAAGGTTGGATCACGGTTTAGCAAATATACAGATGCTTTTAAAAGGATTAGAAGTAGGAATAGAAATGTGCATTGTAGACAATAAAAATGAAATAAGCGTAAAAAAAGTGGGTACACATATAATTGAAGAAAATAAAAATTTCCCTTATGTATCTTTTGTACCAGTTACTGAAATAGTGGAAGGGATTACATTACTTGGTTTTAAGTATCCTCTAACAAATAAAACAATAGAGTGGGGATCGACACTTTGTATTAGTAATGAACTCGTTGAGGAAAAAGGTACTTTTTCATTTACTTCTGGCATATTAATGGTGATAAGAAGCACTGATTAAAGAAACAATTTTGCTCCTTACATCATATAGTGAACAAGTGGAGTAATGGGGATTAGGAGGGAAACCATGAGATTTTATACAATTAAGTTACCTAAATTTCTTGGTGGAATTGTTCGTGCCATGTTAAATACCTTCAAAAAAGATTAAAAAAAGCACCTATTACCGGTGCTTTTTTCATTGGTATAGTAAAAAAAGAGCCTATCGGCTCTTTTTTTTATTATTAAACACGTTCGATTTTGCCAGATTTTAATGCTCTAGCAGAAACGTAAACACGTTGAACTTTTCCGTCGATGCGTACGCGAACTTTTTGAAGGTTAGCGCCCCACTTACGTTTTGTAGCGTTCATTGCGTGAGAACGAGAGTTACCAGAACGAGCTTTTCTTCCAGTAATAGCACAAACACGAGCCATTTATATTTCCCTCCCTTGATACCTTACCATACGTAATTTTTCAATGTTAGTCTTTTATGCGATGCTAAAAACACTACTATAATTTAACACAACTAAATAGAGAATGCAACACTGTAGAAAAAAGAAATCAAGAAAAATTACTTGACACTACATATCAATGAAGAAAAGTTGAAATCAAGAAAAATTACTTGACATATTATAGTGGTACATGTTGTATAATAACAATGGACTATTTTGCTCATCATAAAACATGTGATTTAAAACATAAAATATGAGAGTGAAAAGAAAGAACGATGGAATTTTCTTTAAAAAGATTATATGATAGTAACTAAAGTAGTCTAACTCACTTTCACCATTTATGAAGGGGGAAAACGAGATGTCAATTGAAATTAAAACGAAGTACGGTCAAATTGATATTAGTACAGATGTAATTGCAACAATTGCTGGAGGTGCCGCGGTAGATTGCTACGGTATCGTAGGTATGGCATCAAAAAATCAGTTAAAAGATGGATTAACAGACATTTTACGAAAAGAAAACTTCACTAGAGGTGTTATCGTTCGTAAAGATGAAGATGAAGTACATATTGATATGTATATTATTGTGAGCTATGGTACGAAAATTTCAGAAGTAGCACATAACGTGCAGACGAAAGTGAAATATACATTAGATCAAACTGTAGGACTAGCAGTAGATTCTGTAAACATCTACGTACAAGGAGTTAAAGTAATAAACTTGTAATGTGCATTAAGGAGGAAAATCTGTGTCAATTCAAAAAATTGATGGAAAACGTTTATCACAAATGATCATTCAAGGAGCGAATAATTTAACAAATAATGTTCAGCTTGTTGATGCATTAAACGTATTTCCAGTTCCAGATGGCGATACCGGTACAAACATGAACTTATCTATGACTTCAGGCGCACGTGAAGTGAAAGCAAATCCTTCACAACATGCTGGTAAAGTCGGCGTAAGTTTAGCCAAAGGATTATTAATGGGAGCTCGTGGTAACTCTGGAGTTATTTTATCTCAGTTATTCCGTGGTTTCTCAAAATCCATTGAGCAAAAAGAAGAATTAACAACAGTTGATTTTGCTGAAGCCTTAGAAGCTGGAGTAGAAGCGGCTTACAAAGCGGTTATGAAACCGATTGAAGGAACGATTTTAACGGTTGCTAGAGAAACGGGTAAATATGCAGTAACAGTTGCGAAAAAACAGCGCGACTTTGTTTTGTTTATGGAAGACGTTGTGAAAGAAGCAAATGCATCGTTAAATCGTACGCCGGATTTATTACCTGTATTAAAACAAGTTGGCGTTGTAGATAGCGGTGGTAAAGGTCTTGTTGTTGTATACGAGGGATTTTTAGCTGACTTAAAAGGAGAAACAATTTCTTCTGATGCGCCGACGCAACCATCTATGAATGAAATGGTACGCGCAGAACATCACCGTAGTGTACAAAGCCAATTGAGTACAGAAGATATTAAGTATGGATATTGTACGGAGTTCATGGTGAAATTAGAAGCTGAAAAAGTGAAAGAACATAATTTCTCTGAACAAAAATTCCGTGAAGATATTAGTGTATATGGTGATTCTTTACTAGTTGTATCTGATGATGAGATTGTAAAAGTTCATATTCATGCAGAGCATCCTGGAGACGCTATGAACTATGGACAACGTTACGGTAGTTTAATTAAGATCAAAGTAGAGAATATGCGTGAACAGCATACTGCTTTATTAGATGAGCCTGCTATGATGCCTGAGCCAATTAGCCAGTCTAAAGAGAAGCAACCATACGGTATCGTAACTGTAGCTATGGGATCTGGTATTAAAACTTTATTTGAGAGCATTGGCGCTACGAAAGTTATCGAAGGTGGCCAAACAATGAATCCAAGTACGGAGGATATTGTGAAGGCGATTGAAGAAGCGAACGCTGAAAAAATCATTATTTTACCGAATAACGGGAATATCGTGATGGCAGCAGAACAAGCAGCGTCAGTTGTCGATCAAGAAGTAATTGTAGTTCGTTCAAAAACAGTTCCTCAAGGTATGGCTGCAATGTTAGCATTTAACCCAGTTGGAACGTTAGAAGAAAATGAAGAAAACATGAAAGAAGCTTTATCTCATGTGAAAACTGGTCAAATTACGTATGCTGTACGTGATACGGAAATTGATGGTGTAGCAATTCAAAAAGATGACTTCATGTGTATTGCAGATGGAAAAATCGTATCAACAAATGCTGAAAAAGTAGGAGCTGCAAAGCAATTACTAGAAGCGCTTATTGATGAAGATTCTGAAATCGTAACGATTCTACAAGGTGAAGATGCAACTGATGAAGAAGTAGCTGAGTTAGTTGAATTTGTAGAAGAGAACTTTGAAGATGCAGAAGTAGAAGTACATGCTGGAAACCAACCGGTGTATTCTTTCATCTTCTCTGTAGAATAAGAAAAAATTCGTTTTGAAAATAAATGGATTATTTACTTGCTAATGGATAATAAGTAGTAATATGAAGTTTATTACTAGTTTTTATTCAAAAGGCTAGCATATTGTAGATAAAAAAGAGCCTTGCTGCTAATAGTGAGGCTCTTTTCTTTCGTGCTGCTTATGAGGGATTTGAGTAGTTTCTCTTAGAATGCCTATGATAGAATATATAAGGTGAAAGAGAGCGATTACAGATGTCAATCGCGTTAATGGATAATGAATGAAAGAAAATAATGTGACGGAGCGTGAGAATCTTGAATGAAGTTGTACAAGTTCCTGTTACGGATGTAAAGGGAATCGGAGGAGAAACATCTGAATTACTACACGAGATGGGAATTTATACAGTTTCTCATCTATTAGAGCATTTTCCGTACCGTTATGAAGATTATGCGATGAAAGATCTTGCTGAAGTAAAGCATGATGAACGTGTAACAGTTGAGGGGAAAGTTCATAGTGCTCCTTTACTACAATATTATGGGAAGAAAAAATCGCGTCTTACGGTTCGCGTCCTCGTCGGTCGTTATTTAATTACAGCTGTATGTTTTAATAGGCCGTACTATAAGCAGAAGTTAACTTTAGATGAAACGGTAACGATTACTGGTAAATGGGATCAGCATCGTCAAACGATTGCAGTATCAGAACTTCACTTTGGACCAGTTGTACGTCAACAAGAAGTAGAACCGGTATACTCAGTGAAAGGGAAGCTTACAGTAAAACAGATGCGCCGTTTTATTGCACAAGCGCTAAAGGAGTACGGAGATTCTATAGTCGAAGTGTTGCCTGATGGATTGCTAAGTCGATATAAATTATTGCCACGTTATGAAGCGCTTCGGGCGTTGCATTTTCCGGCAGGACAGGAAGATTTAAAGCAAGCGCGTCGCCGTTTTGTATATGAGGAGTTTTTCTTATTCCAGCTTAAAATGCAAACATTACGGAAAATGGAGAGAGAAAATTCGAAAGGGACGAAAAAAGAAATTCCTTCAGCAGCATTGCAAGAGTTTATCGATGCACTTCCGTTTCCGTTAACTGGCGCGCAACGCCGTGTTGTGGATGAAATTATGAAAGATATGACATCTCCTTATCGAATGAATCGTCTGTTGCAAGGTGATGTAGGTTCTGGTAAAACGGTGGTTGCAGCAATTGGTCTTTATGCAGCGAAATTAGCACATTATCAAGGTGCTTTAATGGTTCCTACAGAAATTTTAGCAGAACAACATTATCAATCGCTCGCAGAGACGTTCTCGCACTTTGGTATGAAAGTTGAATTATTAACAAGTTCAGTTAAAGGCGCGAGACGTCGAGAGATTTTGGCGAAATTAGAGCAAGGAGAAATAGATATCCTTGTTGGAACACATGCTTTAATTCAAGATGAAGTTATTTTTCATAGGTTAGGTCTCGTGATTACTGATGAACAACATCGATTTGGTGTAGCGCAGCGACGAGTTTTAAGGGAGAAAGGTGAAAGTCCAGACGTATTATTTATGACAGCAACACCAATTCCGCGTACGCTAGCAATTACCGCATTTGGGGAGATGGATGTTTCTATAATCGATGAGATGCCAGCTGGTAGGAAGGTAATTGAAACATACTGGGCAAAACATGATATGTTAGACCGTGTTCTAGGTTTTGTAGAGAAAGAGATAAAAAAAGGAAGACAAGCATATGTTATTTGTCCTCTTATTGAAGAATCTGAGAAACTGGATGTACAAAATGCAATCGACTTACATAGTATGTTGACTCATCATTATCAAGGGAAATGTCAAGTCGGATTAATGCATGGAAGATTATCAGCTCAGGAAAAAGAAGAGATAATGGGGCAATTTAGTGAAAATAACGTGCAAATTCTTGTATCGACAACAGTTGTTGAAGTAGGTGTGAACGTACCGAATGCGACTGTAATGGTTATTTATGACGCCGAGCGTTTCGGTTTATCGCAGCTGCATCAGCTGAGAGGGCGTGTTGGTCGTGGTAGTGAACAATCGTATTGTTTATTAATCGCAGATCCGAAATCGGAAACAGGAAAAGAGCGAATGCGTATTATGACCGAAACGAATGATGGATTTGTATTGTCAGAAAAAGATTTAGAGTTAAGAGGTCCTGGAGATTTCTTTGGAAGTAAACAAAGTGGTTTACCAGAATTCAAGGTTGCTGATATGGTACATGATTATCGAGCGTTAGAAACAGCTAGACAAGATGCGGCGTTACTAGTAGATTCAGAAGCGTTTTGGCATAATGATCAATATGCGTCGCTGCGTAAGTATCTTGACGGGACAGGTGTGTTCCAGGGAGAGAAGCTCGATTAAAGGGAGGCAACGAAAGTTTTTGTTGCATTCTACTTTTAATGATTATATACTACTGTTAGTACCTAGTCATAAAAATGGATGGTGCGGTATGAAAAAAAGAAGAAGTAAAAAAGAAAGACAAGAATTATTACAACAAACTATAGAAACGAATCCTTTTATTACGGATGAAGATTTAGCAGAAAAATTTCAGGTGAGTATACAAACCGTACGTCTTGATCGTATGGAATTATCTATTCCTGAATTAAGAGAAAGAATTAAACATGTAGCTACAAAGCAACATGAAGAAGATGTGAAATCTTTACCGTTAGAAGAGGTTGTCGGAGAAATTATCGATATAGAATTAGATAGACATGCGATTTCTATTTTTGAAGTGAAGGTAGAACACGTATTTAAAAGAAATCAAATTGCTCGTGGGCATCATTTGTTTGCACAAGCAAACTCACTAGCTGTTGCAGTTATTGATGAAGAATTAGCATTAACTGCAAAGTCTACCATTCGGTACATTCGTCCTGTAAAATTAGGAGAGCGTGTCGTTGCGAAAGCGCGCGTTGAAGATGTAGAGAATGATAAAGGACGGACGGTTGTCAAAGTGCGTAGCTTTGTTGGAGAAGAACTTGTTTTCACAGGCACTTTTGAAATGTATCGATCTAGTAATTATAGTGAGGAAGGTAACAACTTATGAAAATCGCAATAGATGCAATGGGCGGCGATCATGCTCCAAAGGCTGTCGTACTAGGAGCAATGAAAGCTATTAAGGAATATTCTGATTTACATATTACGTTAGTAGGGAAAGAAGAGGAAATTCGTCAATACTTAACGAGTGAAGAACGAATTACTATACTTCATACAGAGGAAAAAATAGAATCGACAGATGAACCAGTAAGAGCGGTTCGTCGAAAAAAACAAGCTTCAATGGTACTAGCAGCACAGCAAGTGAAAGACGGTGTAGCGGATGCTTGTATATCAGCTGGTAGCACAGGAGCTTTAATGGCGGCTGGATTGTTTGTTGTAGGTCGTATGGAAGGAATTGAGCGACCAGCTTTATCCCCTACAATGCCAACTGTTGATGGAGAAGGTTTTGTTATGTTAGATGTTGGAGCGAACGTTGATGCAAAACCAATTCATTTATATCAATATGCAGTAATGGGATCTGTATATGCTGAGAAAGTAAGAGGAATTAAAAATCCTCGCGTTGGACTTTTAAACGTTGGAACAGAAGATGGCAAAGGTAACGAGCTTTCAAAACAAGTCTTTGCAATGCTTAAGGATGCCCCAATTCATTTCGTTGGGAACGTTGAATCAAGAGATTTATTGCAAGGTGTAGCAGATGTTGTAGTATGTGATGGTTTTACAGGGAATGTAGCACTGAAATCATTAGAAGGAACAGCACTTGCATTATTCTCTATGTTAAAAGAACAGTTAATGAGTTCGTTTACGAGCAAATTAGCAGCAGCGGTATTAAAGCCAAAACTTATGGTATTAAAAGATAAAATGGATTATTCGGAGTATGGAGGAGCGGCATTATTTGGATTGAAGGCTCCTGTCATTAAGGCTCACGGTTCTTCCAATGACCAATCGATATTTAGTGCGATTCGTCAGACGAGAGAAATGGTAGCGAAAGAAGTTATTCCTACTATTTCAAGCGTAATGGAGAAAGAGCCACTCCAATAAGAGGAGGATTTGAAATGGGAAAACTAGCATTTCTTTTTCCGGGCCAAGGTTCACAGGCAGTTGGAATGGGTAAACAGTTAGCAGAGAATAATAAAGAGGTTGCAAATGTATTTGCAAAAGCAGATGAGGTATTGCAAGATTCACTTTCGGAAGTGATTTTTGAAGGGCCGCAAGACAAGCTTACGTTAACGACAAATGCGCAACCGGCCTTATTAACAACGAGTTTTGCTATTTTGACAGCTTTAAAAGAGTATGATATTACACCAGACTTTGTCGCAGGGCATAGTTTAGGTGAATATAGCGCTCTTGTAGCGGCGGGTGCAATAACTTTTGAAGACGCAGTATATGCTGTAAGGAAACGTGGGGAATATATGGAAGAAGCTGTTCCTGGCGGAGAAGGTGCAATGGCGGCTATTTTAGGTGCTGATCCACATATGCTGAAACAAGTTACAGAAGAAGTAACAAGTGAAGGATATGCAGTACAAATTGCTAATATGAATAGTACGAAGCAAATTGTGATTTCTGGAACAAAGCAAGGAGTCGAGATTGCTTCTCAAAGAGCGAAAGAAAATGGTGCAAAGAGAGCTGTTCCGCTTAAGGTAAGTGGACCGTTCCACTCTTCGCTTATGAAGCCAGCAGCGGAGAAATTCCAAAGTGTCTTAAATGAAATTACAATTCAAGATACGAATATTCCGGTTATCGCAAATGTAACAGCAGACGTTATTACAAGTGGTGCGCATATTCAAGAAAAGCTAATCGAGCAGCTCTATTCGCCTGTCTTATGGTACCCATCCATTGAATACATGGTGAGTCAAGGGGTAGATACATTTATTGAGATTGGACCTGGGAAAGTACTTGCTGGACTTATGAAGTCAATTGATTCATCAGTGAAAGCATACGCGATATATGATGAAGAGACATTACAAGATACCATTTCGAATTTGAGAGGAGAAAACTGATGTTAAAAGGGAAAGTAGCATTAGTAACGGGTGCTTCACGTGGAATCGGTCGTGCAATTGCGATTGATTTAGCGAAACAAGGTGCAAATGTTGTAGTAAATTATGCTGGTAACGAGCAAAAGGCAAATGAAGTAGTTGATGAAATAAAGAAATTAGGTTCGGATGCAATTGCAGTAAGAGCAGATGTTGCAAATGCTGAAGACGTTACAACTATGGTGAAACAAACTGTAGATGCATTTGGACAAGTTGATATTCTTGTGAATAATGCAGGTGTAACAAAAGATAATTTATTAATGCGTATGAAAGAAGAAGAATGGGATACAGTTATTAATACAAACCTAAAAGGTGTATTCTTATGTACAAAGGCAGTATCTCGATATATGATGCGTCAACGTCATGGACGTATTGTAAATATTGCTTCTGTTGTCGGAGTAACGGGAAACCCAGGACAAGCAAACTATGTTGCTGCTAAAGCGGGTGTAATTGGATTAACAAAAACATCAGCAAAAGAGTTAGCGAGCCGTAATATTACTGTAAATGCAATTGCTCCTGGATTTATTGCGACAGATATGACAGACGTATTAGATGAAAATATAAAAGCTGAAATGTTAAAATTAATTCCTGCAGCTCAGTTTGGTGAGGCGCAAGATATCGCAAATGCTGTAACATTTTTTGCTTCTGATCAAAGCAAATATATTACAGGTCAAACGTTAAATGTTGATGGCGGTATGGTAATGTAATAAAAGAATCGATTTCAGCTAGTTTTTTTGGACAATATTTAATATAATATTTGAGGGGAGGTGAATGGAATGGCAGATGTTTTAGAGCGTGTAACAAAAATCATCGTTGATCGTTTAGGAGTAGAAGAAACAGAAGTAGTACCAGCTGCAAGCTTCAAGGAAGATTTAGGAGCAGACTCCCTAGATGTAGTAGAACTTGTAATGCAATTAGAAGACGAATTCGAAATGGAAATTTCTGATGAAGATGCTGAAAAGATTGCTACTGTTGGCGATGCTGTGACTTACATAGAGAGTCATCTATAATGCTTGAATGAAGTCCCGTTTTTTAGCGGGGCTTCTCGGCTTATATCTGGAGGGACCTATGCCGTACCGTAAATATAGAGAAAAAAAATACGAAACAAAATATCGTGAAGCGTTTAAAGTATTTCAAGAAAAGATAGGTATTACGTTTACAGATGAAAAATTATTGATTCAAGCATTTACGCATTCATCGTATGTGAATGAGCATCGAAAAAAACCGCATGAAGACAATGAGCGTCTCGAATTCCTTGGAGATGCAGTATTGGAACTTACTGTATCGCAGTATCTGTTTCAAAAATATCCGACAATGAGCGAAGGGGAGTTAACAAAACTACGTGCAGCTATTGTATGTGAACCATCTCTTGTTCGTTTTGCAAACGAGTTGTCATTTGGTAGCCTTGTTTTATTAGGAAAAGGTGAGGAAATGACAGGCGGACGTGAACGACCAGCTTTATTAGCGGATGTCTTTGAAGCGTTTATTGGTGCCCTTTATCTTGATCAAGGGCTAGAAACAGTATGGGGCTTCTTAAAAGAAATTGTATACCCTAAAATTAATGAAGGTGCTTTTTCTCATGTGATGGATTATAAGAGTCAATTACAAGAGTTGATTCAGCGTGATGGTAGTGGCAATATTGAGTATCAAATTTTGCAAGAAAAAGGACCGGCTCACAATCGAGAATTTGTGTCACGTGTTACGTTAAATAACGTGGCTTTAGGTCTTGGTAGTGGCAAGTCGAAAAAAGAAGCAGAGCAACAAGCTGCTGCAGAAGCGTTGAAAAAGTTAAAAGAACAACTATAAGGAATCCCCCTTTGAATGAGGGGGATTCCTTGTGCATAGAATGAAACTTTCCTTTCGTTTGTAAATGTAAGGAAATGAAATCCGTATAATCGTTTGTTTTTGTATAAACAACATTTATAGCAACGGAGAATAGGAGGAAGGCCTTTCGTGTTTTTAAAAAGATTAGAAATAGCAGGATTTAAGTCTTTTGCTGAGCGTGTATCTGTTGATTTCGTCCCAGGTGTAACGTCTGTAGTAGGACCTAATGGAAGTGGGAAAAGTAATATTACTGATGCTATTCGCTGGGTACTTGGTGAACAATCGGCAAAATCATTACGTGGTGCAAAGATGGAAGATATTATTTTTGCAGGCAGTGATACGAGAAGAGCAGTTAATGTTGCTGAAGTAACGATAACTTTAAATAATGAGGATCAACGTTTACCGATTGAATATAATGAGGTGTGTGTAACGCGTCGTGTATCTCGTTCTGGTGATAGTGATTTTTATATTAATAAACAATCATGTAGATTGAAAGATATTATCGACTTATTTATGGACTCTGGTATGGGAAGAGAAGCCTTTTCGATTATTAGCCAGGGGAAAGTTGAAGAGATTTTAAGTAGTAAATCAGAAGAACGTCGTGGTGTATTTGAAGAAGCAGCGGGAGTGCTGAAATACAAACTTCGTAAAAAGAAAGCTGAAGGGAAATTAGCAGATACACAAGAAAACTTAAATCGTGTACAAGATATAATTCACGAATTAAGTAGTCAAGTAGAACCTTTAGAAAGACAAGCTTCTATTGCGAAAGATTATCTTGAGAAAAAAGAAGAATTAGAGAAAGTAGAAGCGGCGCTTATTGTACATGAAATTGAAGAATTACATGAGAAATGGGAAGCGCTTCGAAATCAGTTTGGGCATAATAAAAACGAAGAAGCGAAAATGTCAACGCATTTACAAAAAGGTGAAGAAGAGCTAGAGGAGTTACGAGGTCAATTACAAGCAGTAGATGAGTCTGTAGATTCCTTGCAAGAAGTACTTCTTCTTTCTAGTAAAGAACTAGAAAAGTTAGAAGGGCAACGTGAGCTATTAAAAGAGAGAAAGCAAAATGCAACGACGCATTGTGCGCAACTTGAACAGTTAATTGTTGAATTAACAGCGAAAGCTACAAGTTATGATGGTGAAATAGAATCAAGTACAGAAGTATTGATGCAATTTGTAAATCAAGTAAAAGAGTTGGAGACGAAATTGCATGATAATGAGCAATTACTTGCAACGTTTGCTGACAATTTAGAGGAACAGATTGAGAATTTAAAAGGTGACTATATTGAACTTTTAAATCAACAAGCTAGTCATCGTAATGAATTATCTATGATTGAAGAACAATCTAAACAACAAAACTCTAAAAATGAACGCCTTGATGAAGAAAATGCGAAATATGTAGAAATGCGTATGGAAATTACATCGAAAAAGACGAAACTTGTGGAAAGTTATGAACAAGTGAAAGAAAAAGTAGCTGGAATCCTTTTGAATATACAAAAGACAGAAGCGGCACTTGGGAAATGCAAGGCGCAGTATAGTGAAAATGAAACAAAACTGTATCAAGCGTATCAATTTGTACAACAGGCACGTTCTCGAAAAGAAATGCTAGAAGAGATGCAAGAAGATTACTCTGGTTTCTATCAAGGGGTACGTGAAGTATTAAAAGCTAGAGAAAATAGGTTGCAAGGTATCGAAGGTGCTGTTGCAGAACTGCTAACGGTACCGAAAGAATATGAAGTTGCAATGGAAATTGCTCTAGGTGCAGCAATGCAGCATATTGTCGTACAAAAAGAAGAGCATGCTCGTAATGCTATTGCATTTTTAAAACAAAATAAACATGGACGAGCAACGTTTTTACCACAAGCTGTTATTAAAGGTAGATCATTATCGTTTGAGCAATTACGTATTGTAAATCAGCACCCATCGTTTTTAGGTGTGGCGGCAGAACTTGTGCAATATAACAATAAATATGAAAATGTAGTTTCGAATTTGTTAGGTACTGTTATTGTTGCAAAAGATTTACGCGGAGCGAATGAGTTGGCGAAACAACTACAATACCGTTATCGCATTGTAACAATCGAAGGTGATGTAGTGAACCCTGGCGGTTCTATGACAGGTGGAGCGGTAAAACAGGCGAAATCTTCTTTATTAGGACGTCAACGTGAGCTAGAAGAGTGGACGAACAAGTTAACTGATATGGAAGAAAAAACGACGAAGTTAGAAAACTTTGTTAAAGCAGTAAAGCAAGAAATTCAAGAAAAAGAAGTACAAATACGCGAACTGAGACAAAGCGTAGAGGTAGAGCGTGTAGAAGAACAGAAATTAAGAGAAGAAATTAGTCGCTTAGAATTAGAAGAACATCGTATTAATGATCGTTTATCAATTTATGATTTAGAGATTGAAGGGTTCTTACAAGATCAAGTGAAAATGCAAGGGCGTAAAGAAGAGCTAGAAAAGATTTTAGCGACCCTTCAAGTGGAGATTACGGAATTAGATAGTAACATTGCAGCTTTAACAAAACAAAAAAGTGAGCAGCATTCTTCGAAAGAAAAAGTTCAAAAAGAAATGACAGAGTTAAAAGTGTTAGCAGCTGAAAAGCAACAACGCTTATCTAACCAAAAAGAAAAAGTTGAACGATTGACGAAGGAAAAAGAAGAAACAGATGCAACGCTTGTTAAAACGAAAGAGGACTTAGCATTCTTAAAACAAGAAATGACATCGAATTCAAGTGGTGAAGAGCAAATTACGAATATGATTGAGAAGAAAGCATACGATCGTAATCAAACTTCAGAGTTAATTCGCTCTCGTCGTGAACAACGTGTATCGTTACAAGAGAGAGTAGAACAGTTAGAGCGTAATCTGAAAGAGACCACAGGTAAACATAAATACATTCTTGAGATGTTGAAAGATCAGGAGGTGAAAATTAACCGACTTGATGTAGAGTTAGAAAATAGATTACAACATTTACGTGAAACATATACAATTTCATTTGAAGCGGCAAAACTGAAGTATACAATGGTGATGCCTGCCGAGGATGCACGTAAAAAGGTGAAATTAATTAAATTATCTATTGAAGAGCTAGGTACAGTAAACTTAGGAGCAATTGATGAATATGAGCGTGTAGCAGAGCGTCATACATTCTTACTAGAACAAAAAGATGATCTAGAAGAAGCAAAAGCAACATTGCATCAACTTATTACTGAAATGGATGAAGAAATGAAAAAACGTTTTTCTACTACGTTTGAAGGAATTCGAATGGAGTTTCAATCGGTCTTCTCTGAATTGTTCGGAGGCGGTAGAGCGGATTTAGTCATGACGAATCCAGAGGATTTATTAAATACAGGTATTGATATTGTAGCGCAACCGCCAGGGAAGAAACTGCAAAACTTAGGTTTACTTTCAGGTGGAGAGCGTGCTTTAACAGCAATTGCGCTGTTATTTGGTATTTTAAAAGTGCGCCCAGTGCCATTCTGTGTACTAGATGAGGTAGAGGCTGCTCTTGATGAGGCGAACGTTGCCCGTTTTGCCCAGTATTTAAAGAAATTTAGTGATGAGACACAGTTTATTGTAATTACACATAGAAAAGGTACAATGGAAGAATCTGACGTATTGTACGGTGTAACAATGCAAGAGTCAGGGGTATCTAAACTTGTCTCGGTTCGTTTAGATGATGGAGAAGAACTAGTTGCAAGCAAATAGGAAGGATGGGTCAGTATGAGCTTTTTTAAAAAACTAAAAGAAAAAATTTCGAAACAAACAGATACGGTAACAGAGAAGTTTAAACAAGGATTAGAAAAAACAAGAAATTCATTTGCGGATAAAGTGAATGATCTAGTCTTTCGTTACCGTAAAGTGGATGAAGATTTCTTCGAAGAATTAGAAGAAATTTTAATCGGTGCAGACGTTGGGGTTTCAACGGTGATGGAATTAATTGATCAATTGAAAGAAGAAGTGCAACGCCGTAATATTCAAGATCCAAAAGAAGTACAAGCTGTTATTTCGGAAAAACTAATAGAAATTTATAAAGGCGACAGCGATTTTACTAATAAAGTTAATATGCAAAAAGATGGCTTGACAGTTGTTTTATTTGTTGGTGTTAATGGTGTAGGTAAAACGACAACAATTGGTAAGATGGCTCATAAGTTTAAATCAGAAGGTAAGTCTGTCTTATTGGCGGCAGGAGATACATTCCGCGCTGGGGCGATTGAACAATTGGAAGTATGGGGCGATCGCGTTGGTGTAGAAGTGATTAAACAAGGATCAGGGTCTGATCCGGCAGCGGTTATGTATGACGCTGTACAAGCTGCGAAAGCACGTAACGTAGACGTATTACTATGCGATACAGCAGGACGTTTACAAAATAAAGTGAACTTAATGAAGGAGCTAGAGAAAGTAAAGCGTGTAATTGAACGTGAAGTACCAGGAGCTCCTCATGAAGTATTACTTGTTATTGATGCTACAACAGGACAAAATGGTTTGAGTCAAGCGAAAACATTCCGTGAAGCAACGAATGTTACGGGTATTGTTTTAACGAAGTTAGATGGGACTGCTAAAGGTGGTATTGTATTAGCGATCCGTAACGAAATGGATGTACCGGTGAAATTTGTTGGATTAGGAGAGCAAATGGATGATCTACAACAGTTCGATCCGGAACAATATGTATATGGTTTATTTGCGAACTTGGTAGAAACAGAAGAAGTATAAGTGAAAGAAGCGGTATTTTCCGCTTCTTTTTCTATAAAAACATGTGATGTTAAGAAAAAAACTTGACACTCTTTTGTACTCCATGTAAACTAATTCATGTAAAGGGAAATCACTTAACAAAGGATGATCCAACATGCTCGAAAAAACAACGAGAATGAACTATTTATTTGATTTTTATCAATCGTTGTTAACGCAAAAACAAAGAAGTTATATGTCGCTTTATTATCTAGATGATTTATCTCTTGGTGAAATTGCGGAAGAATTTGATGTAAGTCGCCAAGCCGTGTATGATAACATTAAACGGACTGAAGCGATGCTTGAAGAATATGAAGAAAAATTAGTATTACTTCAAAAGTTTCAAGAGCGACAGCGACTTGTTGCAAAGCTAAAACAGCTAATCAGCGAAGAAGAGCATGTGAATGAAGAAATGAAACAAGTTGTTGAAGCTATCGAAAAATTAGATTAGGAGGGCGGCAATATGGCATTTGAAGGATTAGCCGACCGACTTCAACAGACAATGCAAAAAATCCGCGGCAAAGGAAAAGTTTCTGAAGCCGATGTGAAAGAAATGATGAGAGAAGTTCGTCTAGCTCTTTTAGAAGCGGACGTTAACTTTAAAGTAGTAAAAGATTTTGTAAAGCGTGTGTCTGAACGTGCTGTCGGACAAGATGTAATGAAAAGTTTGACACCTGGACAACAAGTAATTAAAGTTGTACAGGAAGAACTTACAGAACTTATGGGCGGAGAGCAAAGCAAAATTGCTGTTGCTAATAAGCCACCGACTGTTATTATGATGGTTGGTCTGCAAGGTGCAGGTAAAACAACGACGACAGGTAAGCTTGCGAATTTGCTTCGTAAAAAGCATAATCGTAAACCTATGCTTGTTGCGGCGGATATTTACCGTCCTGCAGCGATTAAACAGCTTGAAACATTAGGGAAGCAATTGGACATGCCTGTATTCTCTTTAGGAGATCAAGTAAGTCCTGTTGAAATTGCGAAACAAGCGATTGCAAAAGCAAAAGAAGATCATCACGATTATGTTTTAATTGATACAGCAGGTCGCCTGCATATTGATGAAGAACTAATGGATGAATTAGCGAAAGTGAAAGAAGTTGCGAAACCGGATGAAATTTTCCTTGTTGTCGATGCGATGACAGGACAAGACGCGGTTAATGTTGCACAAAGTTTCCATGAACAGTTAGGTTTAACTGGGGTTGTATTAACAAAACTAGATGGTGATACGCGCGGTGGTGCGGCATTATCTATTAAAGCTGTTACAAATACACCAATTAAATTTGCTGGTATGGGTGAAAAACTAGATGCACTTGAAGCGTTCCATCCAGAACGTATGGCATCCCGTATTTTAGGGATGGGAGACGTCTTAACGTTAATTGAAAAAGCGCAAGCTACAGTTGATGAAGAGAAAGCAAAAGAACTTGAGCAAAAAATGCGTACACTTTCGTTTACGCTTGACGATTTCCTAGAACAACTTGGACAAGTGCGTCAACTTGGACCGCTTGATGAATTGTTAGGAATGCTTCCTGGTGCAAATAAAATTAAAGGGCTGAAAAATGCACAAGTTGATGAAAAACAAATTGGGCATATAGAGGCAATAATTCGTTCTATGACTAAATTAGAGCGAGAACAACCGGAAATAATCAATGCTAGTCGCAAAAAGCGCATTGCCAAAGGTAGCGGTGCAACGGTACAAGAAATCAATCGTTTAATCAAGCAATTTGATGATATGAAAAAGATGATGAAAACGATGACCGGAATGCAAAAAGGTAAGAAAAAAGGACTAGGTGGATTGAAGTTTCCATTCATGTAAGGAAAAAAAGATGGCTCTGTTAAGAAAAAATACTTTACAAAGCAATAGTCTTTTTGCTAATATAATTATCTGTGTGAAATAAATTCGGAGGTGCTTTATAAATGGCAGTTAAAATTCGTTTAAAACGTATGGGAGCTAAAAAAACTCCTTTCTATCGTGTAGTTGTTGCAGATTCTCGTTCTCCTCGTGACGGACGTTTCATTGAGGAAATCGGTACTTACAATCCGGTTGCTCAACCAGCTGAAGTTAAGATCAACGAAGAAGCAGCATTAAAATGGTTAGGAAATGGTGCTAAACCATCTGATACAGTTCGTAACTTATTCTCTAACCAAGGTATCATGGAGAAATTCCACTTATCTAAACAAGGTAAGTAATTGAGGCAATGACTATGAAGAAGTTAGTCGAGACGATTGTCAAGCCTCTTGTCGATTATCCTGAAGATGTAAAAGTTACACAGGAACTTTACAACGGAGAGATAAAGTATCGATTAACTGTACATCCTGAGGATGTTGGAAAAGTCATTGGAAAGCAAGGCAAAGTTGCGAAAGCAATTCGAATGCTCTTGTATTCAGTGGGACATCATAATGATGAAAAAGTAACACTGGAAATTCAATAAACGTAAAAAGGGCGAGGAGTTATTTCCTCTCCCTTTTTTAACATTTAAAGAGAAGTTGCATGTTCCATATGTGAAATGGGGATGCTTAATTTATATAGAAACCAGGGGTGAAATACTATTTATGACAAAATGGTTTAATGTAGGGAAAATTGTAAATACTCATGGCGTAAGAGGAGAAATTCGTGTAGTTTCTCGTACTGATTTTCCAGAAGAGCGATATAAAGTAGGAAATACATTATACATATCGAATGAAAAAGGTGGAGAGCCTTTCCCAGTAAAGATTACTTCTCATCGTCAACATAAAACATTTGATTTATTGACATTTGAAGGATATGGGAATGTAAATGAAGTAGAACAGTTTAAAGGATCTCTTTTAAAAGTGCCTGAAGATCAATTAGGCGAACTAGCTGAAGGTGAATACTACTATCATGAAATTATTGGTTGCAACGTTGTAACGGAAGAAGGAGAAGCGTTAGGGACAATAAAAGAAATTTTATCTCCCGGTGCAAATGATGTTTGGGTTATTAAACGTCCAAAAGGTCAAGATCTGTTAATTCCTTATATTGATGATGTTGTACTTCAAGTTAACATTGAGAATAAATTAGTAACCATTCATGTAATGGAAGGGCTGCTATAATGAAAATTGACATTTTAACATTGTTTCCAGATATGTTTACAGGTGTGTTTGGATCTTCAATTTTAAAGAAAGCACAAGAAAAAGAAGCGGTAGAGCTTCGTGTGGTCAATTTCCGCGATTATACAACGAGTAAGCATAATAGCGTAGATGATTATCCGTATGGTGGTGGTGCTGGGATGGTATTAACCCCTCAGCCTATTTTTGATGCTGTAGAAGATTTAACGAAAGAGACGGAGCGTAAGCCGAGAGTTGTCTTAATGTGTCCGCAGGGTGAAAGATTTACTCAAAAGAAAGCGGAAGAGCTTGCAGAAGAAGAACATTTAATCTTTGTATGTGGACATTATGAAGGATATGACGAGAGAATTCGTGAACATCTCGTGACAGATGAGATTTCTATTGGTGACTACGTATTAACGGGTGGAGAGTTAGCCTCTATGGTTATAACTGATAGTGTCGTACGTCTCTTGCCAGGAGTACTAGGAAATCATGCTTCACAAGTCGAGGATTCGTTTAGTACAGGTTTATTAGAGCATCCTCATTATACACGTCCAGCTGATTTTCGTGGTATGAAAGTGCCCGATGTATTAATGTCAGGAAATCATAAAAATATTGATGAGTGGCGACATAAAGAATCGTTGCGTCGTACGTACACGCGTAGACCGGATTTACTAGAAGAACGAGAATTGTCTAAGCAAGAAAAGAAGTGGCTAGAACAGATTAAAGAAGGCAAATAAGGGCTTGATATATTTTCTATTGCAACAGTTCTAGCAATATGCTATTATAACACTTGTGCTGCTGAAATCAGTAGCCGTATTAACGATGTTCCGCTGTAATTTATTTAGACTTTATAAGAGCATCTGTTTAAAGGAGAGAATTTAATATGCAACAATTAATCGCAGAAATTACAAAAGGCCAATTAAAAACTGACCTTCCTTCATTCCGTCCTGGAGACACTTTACGTGTACACGTAAAAGTAGTTGAGGGAACTCGTGAAAGAATTCAGCTTTTCGAAGGTGTTGTAATTAAACGTCGTGGTGGCGGAATCAGTGAAACATTCACAGTTCGTAAGATTTCTTACGGTGTAGGTGTAGAGCGTACATTCCCAGTTCACACGCCAAGAATCGCGAAAATCGAAGTACTTCGCCGTGGTAAAGTACGTCGTGCTAAGTTATACTACTTACGTAACCTTCGCGGTAAAAAAGCACGTATTAAAGAAATTCGATAAGACATGTATGGGAGCTTGTAAATGCACAAGCTCCCTTTTTCCAATCTATATAAAATTTTGATATAATACGAGCAGCTTACATAATCGTGGAGGGGAAAAGCATGAAGAAAGAAAAGAGTTCACTTTGGGAATGGATCAAAGCAATTTTGATCGCTGTTGTATTAGCGGGTGTTATTAGACAGTTTTTCTTTGCGCCAATTCTCGTAGATGGAGTATCGATGGCGTCTACTTTACATGATCGCGATCGAATGATTGTTAATAAAATTGGTTATCACATAGGAGATCCGAAACGATTTGATATTATTGTATTCCGAGCAACGGAAGATAAAGATTATATTAAGCGTATTATCGGCCTACCAGGCGATGAAATAGAGTATCGTAATGATAAACTATATGTTAACGGAAAGGCTTATGAGGAGCCGTATTTAGACAAGCAGAAAAAACAAATTGCTGACGGACCGCTTACATATGATTTTACTCTTGAAGAAATGACAGGGAAGAAAACTGTCCCGGAAGGTCAATTATTTGTTTTAGGCGATAATCGTCGTTTTAGTAAAGATAGCCGTTCGATTGGTACAATTTCAATGGACCAAGTAATCGGAAAAGCAAATATACTGTATTGGCCGTTAAAAGATGCACGTATTGTGAAATAAAAGAAAAAGAAGGTGGCAACATGGTAATTCAATGGTTCCCGGGTCATATGGCAAAGGCTAGACGCCAAGTAACAGAAAAATTAAAGTTAATTGATGTTGTAATTGAGCTTGTAGATGCTCGATTACCTTTATCTTCTCGAAATCCGATGATTGATGAGATTATTACACATAAACCGAGGCTTGTTGTTTTAAATAAAGCAGATATGGCGGATGATCGTTTAACAAAACAGTGGATCGCATATTTTAAAGAAAAAGGCCATATGGCAATTTCAATTAACGCACAAGCTGGACAAGGTATGAAGGAAATTGCAGCGGCTTGTAAAGTGTTAGTGAAAGAAAAATTTGATAAAATGGTTGCAAAAGGTATTAGACCGAGAGCGATTCGTGCATTAATTGTAGGTATACCGAATGTTGGTAAATCTACGTTAATCAATAAGTTAGCAAAGAAAAATATTGCTAAAACAGGAGATCGTCCTGGTGTGACAACAGCTCAGCAATGGATTAAAGTTGGGAAAGAAATGGAGCTGTTAGATACACCTGGTATTTTATGGCCTAAATTTGAAGACGAATTAGTTGGTTTACGACTAGCTACGACTGGTGCAATTAAAGACTCTATTTTAAATCTACAAGATGTAGCTGTTTATGCGTTACGTTTTATGGAGAAACATTATCCAGAACGATTAAAAGAGCGCTATAGTTTAAATGACATTCCAGAAGATATCGTGGAGTTATTTGATGCGATTGGGAAAAACCGAGGCTGTTTAATGGGCGGCGGAATGATTGATTATGATAAAACATCTGAACTTGTACTTCGTGAGCTTCGTGGTGGCAAACTTGGAAAAATGACATTTGAAACACCAGAAGAGTTTGCAGAACAAACAGAAGATGTAGAAAAAGTAGAAGAAGTATAAGACGTGCATTTGTACGTCTTTTCTTTTTTGTATATAAAGGGAGTGGCATGAATGCAAAAAGTGACTATTCAAGAAGCGGAACATTTACTGCAAGAAATTATGAGTGAAGAGGATGATCGCTTTCAAATATTAATGAAAGATGAACGTAAAGGGATACAAAAGCTCGTTACGAAGTGGTATAAACAAAAAGAGTTAGCGCAAAAGGAAAAAGAAAAATTTCTAGAAATGTCTAAGTATGAAAATGCATTACGTGAAAAAGGCCTCACATATATCGCTGGTATAGATGAAGTGGGGCGCGGACCGCTAGCTGGGCCTGTCGTGACGGCAGCTGTTGTCCTTCCGGAAGATTTTTATATTCCAGGGTTAAATGATTCGAAAAAGCTGAGTGAGGCGAAGCGAGAGCGTTTTTATGATGAAATTAAAGCGCAAGCAATTGCAATTGGAGTTGGAATTGTATCACCGCAAGTGATTGATGAAATAAATATTTATCAAGCGACGAAACAAGCGATGTTAGATGCTGTTGCAAATTTATCTTGTACACCAGAATACTTATTAATTGATGCGATGAAACTCCCTACACCAATTCCGCAAACATCCATTATTAAAGGTGATGCAAAAAGTATCTCTATTTCAGCTGCATCCATTATTGCAAAAGTAACGAGAGATCGTATGATGAAAGAGCTTGGAGAAAAGTATCCTGCATATGGATTTGAACAACATATGGGATATGGAACGAAACAACATTTAGAAGCGATCGAAGCGCATGGAGTATTAGAAGAACACCGAAAATCGTTTGCGCCAATTAAAGATATGATTCAAAAATAAGCTGTGTTTTCACAGCTTATTTTTATTTTGACATATAAACATTACTATTTTCAAAAAAGAATAAAGCGATTTCAGTTTTCTGACACTTTATTGTAGACAGCGTGCCAATCATCTTATACAATGGCAATGTAATGTTTTTTAAACATTAAAAAACTTTTCGAGTAAAACAGGAAAACAGGGGAGGATGGGACCATGAATATCCATGAGTACCAAGGTAAGGCAGTCCTTAGAAGCTATGGGGTTAGCGTTCCGAACGGGAAGGTTGCATTTACAGTAGAAGAAGCTGTAGAAGCAGCGAAAGAATTAGGAACGGATGTATGTGTAGTAAAAGCACAGATTCACGCTGGTGGACGCGGCAAAGCTGGCGGGGTAAAAGTTGCAAAAAATTTAGATGAAGTTCGTACATATGCAGAGAGCATTTTAGGAACTACACTTGTGACACATCAAACAGGTCCTGAAGGTAAGGAAGTAAAACGCTTACTTATCGAAGAAGGTTGCGATATTAAAAAAGAATATTATGTAGGTCTTGTTTTAGACCGTGCAACTTCTCAAGTTGTTTTAATGGCGTCTGAAGAAGGCGGAACAGAAATTGAAGAAGTAGCAGAAAAAACACCTGAAAAAATCTTTAAAGAATATATTGATCCGGCAGTAGGCTTACAAGGCTTCCAAGCACGCCGAATCGCATTTAACATCAATATTCCAAAAGAGCTTGTAGGACAAGCTGTGAAGTTTATGATGGGCTTATACCGTGCGTTTATCGAAAAAGATTGCTCTATAGCGGAGATTAACCCACTTGTTACAACAGGTGACGGTAAAGTTATGGCATTAGATGCGAAATTAAACTTTGATTCTAACGCTTTATATCGCCATAAAGATATTTTAGAACTTCGTGATCTTGATGAAGAAGATGCAAAAGAAATCGAAGCTTCTAAATATGACTTAAACTACATTCCTTTAGATGGAAATATCGGTTGTATGGTTAATGGTGCAGGTTTAGCGATGGCTACAATGGATATCATTAAACATTACCATGGCGATCCAGCTAACTTCTTAGATGTTGGTGGCGGTGCGACAGCTGAAAAAGTTACAGAAGCATTCAAAATTATCCTTTCTGACAAAAATGTAAAAGGTATCTTCGTTAACATTTTTGGTGGCATTATGAAGTGTGATGTTATCGCAGAAGGTGTTATTGAAGCAACGAAACAAGTAGGTCTTGAGTTACCTTTAGTTGTACGTCTTGAAGGTACAAACGTAGAGTTAGGTAAGAAAATTTTAAATGATTCTGGCTTAAATATTGTTGCAGCAGAATCTATGGCAGACGGTGCACAAAAAATTGTTTCACTAGTGGGCTAATAGAAAGCGGGGGAGAAAAATGAGCGTATTAGTTAATAAAGATACAAAAGTTATTGTTCAAGGTATTACAGGTTCTCAAGGGTTATTCCACACAAAACAAATGATTGAATATGGTACGAAAATTGTCGGTGGTGTAACGCCAGGTAAAGGTGGCACTGATATTGAAGGTGTACCAGTATTTGATACTGTAGAAGATGCAGTGAAAGCAACAGGTGCAAACGCTTCAGTTGTATACGTTCCACCCGCTTTTGCGGCTGATGCAATTATGGAAGCAGTTGATGCAGAAATTGATTTAGTAGTATGTATTACTGAAGGAATTCCTGTATTAGATATGGTAAATGTAAAGAGATATATGGCTGGTAAACATACACGTTTACTTGGACCAAACTGCCCAGGTGTTATCACGCCTGATGAATGTAAAATAGGTATTATGCCAGGATATATTCATAAAAAAGGTCATGTAGGTATCGTATCTCGCTCTGGTACATTAACGTATGAGGCTGTACATCAGTTAACACAAGAAGGTATTGGTCAATCTACGGCTGTAGGTATCGGCGGAGACCCTGTTAACGGTACAGACTTTATTGATGCGTTAAAAGCATTTAATGAAGATGAAGAAACACATGCTGTAATTATGATTGGTGAAATCGGTGGTACAGCGGAAGAAGAGGCAGCTGAATGGGTGAAAGCTAATATGACAAAACCTGTTGTAGGCTTCATTGGCGGCCAAACAGCGCCTGCTGGCAAGCGTATGGGTCATGCTGGTGCAATCATTTCTGGCGGCAAAGGAACTGCTGCAGAAAAGATTAAAACGATGGAAGCTTGTGGTATTAAAGTAGCGGAAACTCCAGCAGTTATGGGTGAAACGCTAATCTCTGTTTTAAAAGAAAAAGGTCTATTTGAAACTTGTAAAAACTATTAATCTGTTGAAAGACACCTTCTTGCTTGAAGGTGTCTTTTTACAAACTTCTTGTTAACATAATAAAAATTATGGGTAAGGAGAATTATGATGAAAAGAGAACGATTATTGCATCTC
The DNA here is from genome assembly GCF_056725905.1 of Bacillus sp. BC05(2025). Classification (NCBI taxonomy): domain Bacteria; kingdom Bacillati; phylum Bacillota; class Bacilli; order Caryophanales; family Bacillaceae; genus Bacillus; species Bacillus sp. BC05(2025). Next base: position 542,646 of record NZ_JBWYRA010000003.1, read on the forward strand.
CACTACTTGTTAGCGGATCATTGGAAGGCAATAGAGCGGCTATTATATGTCGATCCAGAATTGAAGGAAATATACACTTTTAATGCAAAACAAATGGAATGTTACACTGGAATATCCTCAAAAAAATCTTCAGAATTAGTAAATTTTCTTCAAAGTTCAAATCTTCCGCAATATATATCTTATTTAGAGAAAAACCGAATCTTTTATATGACTATATGGGATGAAGAGTACCCACAATTATTACGTGAAATACAAGACCCTCCCTTTGTATTATATGGAAAAGGAGAGAAGGATTTCCTTAATAAAGCGAACAAATTAGCGGTTGTTGGAACGAGAGAACCGACTTTATATGGACATGAGAGTTTACAATTTATTTTACATCCATTATTAGAAAAGGAATGGCTTATTGTCAGTGGGTTTGCAAGAGGGATAGATACAATGTCCCATGAAATTACAGTAAGACGGCATTGTCCGACTATAGCGATACTAGGACACGGATTATCGTATATATATCCAAAAGAGAATCGATATTTATATGAAGCTTGGAATGAATATATATTGTTATTAACAGAGTATCCGCCGCACTATGCACCGAAAAAATGGTATTTTCCAAAGAGAAATCGGATTATTAGTGGTATAAGTAAAGGTGTTTTAGTTGTAGAAGCGAAATTGAGAAGCGGAACACTTATTACCGCGGACCTTGCTTTAGAGCAAAATAGAGAGGTATTTGCCCTTCCTGGACCGATATTTATAGATAGTGCATCAGGAACAAATCATCTAATTCAACAAGGGGCGAAACTAGTAAGAAATGCAGAAGATATCCTAGAAGAGATTTTAAATTAACCTTATATTTTTATGTTTTTATTAAACAATTATTGACAAATGGTAGATAGGCACTGTATGGTATATTCATTCTTGATTGACAAAAACAAGAGAAATCAATAAGATTAATGAAGACTTGAATCCACCTCTTAAGGAGGCACTAGCATGTCAGATTACCTCGTAATCGTGGAGTCGCCTTCTAAGGCGAAGACCATTGAGAAATATTTAGGGAAAAAATACAAAGTTGTCGCGTCTATGGGACACGTTCGCGATTTACCTAAAAGCCAAATGGGGATAGAAGTAAAGAACAACTTCACCCCGAAGTACATTACCATTCGTGGTAAAGGTCCCGTCTTAAAAGACTTAAAATCAGCGGCAAAAAAAGCAAAGAAAGTCTATCTCGCGGCCGATCCAGACCGCGAAGGGGAAGCTATTGCTTGGCATTTAGCCAATACGTTAAATGTGGACGTTGAATCAGATTGCCGAGTTGTGTTTAATGAGATTACAAAAGATGCAATAAAAGAATCATTCAAACATCCTCGAGCGATCAATATGGATTTAGTAGATGCACAACAAGCAAGACGTATACTAGATCGTCTTGTTGGTTACAATATTAGTCCTTTATTATGGAAGAAAGTAAAAAAAGGATTAAGTGCAGGACGCGTACAATCTGTAGCAGTTCGTTTAATTATCGAACGTGAAAGAGAAATTCAAAGTTTTGAGCCTGAAGAATTCTGGACAATTAAGACAGAATTTGTGAAAGGGAAAGACACATTTGAAGCAAGCTTTTACGGTGTAGATGGTGAAAAAGTTCAATTAACGAATGAAACGCAAGTGAATGAAATAATTGAACAGCTGAAAGATAATGCGTTCTCAGTTGAAAATGTAACGCGAAAAGAGCGAAAACGTAATCCTGCATTACCGTTTACGACATCTTCCTTGCAACAAGAGGCAGCGCGTAAGTTAAACATGCGAGCAAAGAAAACGATGATGCTTGCGCAGCAATTGTATGAAGGAATTGATCTTGGAAAACAAGGAACTGTCGGTTTAATTACGTATATGAGAACTGATTCAACACGTATCTCAGAAACAGCTCAAACAGAGGCGCGTGCTTACATTACTGAGGCGTTTGGTGCGGAATACATAGGAACAGAAAAGAAGAAAGAGACGAAGAAATCGAACGCACAAGATGCGCATGAGGCAATTCGTCCTACTTCGGTAATGAGAAAGCCAGAGGAACTAAAGAGTTTCTTAAGTCGTGATCAACTTCGATTGTATAAATTGATTTGGGAGCGATTTGTTGCAAGTCAAATGGCGTCTGCTATAATGGATACTGTGACAGCGAGACTCATTAATAACAATGTTCAGTTCCGTGCAAGTGGATCGGTTGTAAAGTTCCCAGGATTTATGAAAGTGTATGTAGAGTCGAAAGATGACGGTGCTGAAGAAAAGGATAAGATGTTACCACCTTTAGAAGTAGGGGAAACAGTATTTTCGAAGGATTTAGAACCGAAGCAACACTTTACACAACCGCCGCCGCGCTATACAGAGGCTCGTCTAGTAAGAACACTTGAAGAGCTTGGAATTGGAAGACCGTCGACTTACGTACCGACACTTGAAACAATTCAAAAACGTGGATATGTAGGTTTGGATAATAAACGATTCGTTCCAACTGAACTTGGTGAAATAGTAATTGAACTTATTTTAGAGTTTTTCCCAGAAATTATTAACATCGAATTTACTGCTAACATGGAGCAAAGCCTCGATGAAGTAGAAGAAGGAAATGCGAATTGGGTAAAAATTGTTGATGATTTCTACGTAGGATTTGAACCGCGTTTAGAAAAAGCGGAAAAAGAAATGCGTGAAGTAGAAATTAAAGATGAACCAGCTGGGGAAGACTGTGAATTATGTAATCACCCAATGGTCTTTAAAATGGGTAAATATGGGAAGTTTATGGCTTGTTCGAATTTCCCAGATTGTCGTAATACAAAACCGATTGTGAAAGAAATCGGTGTTACTTGTCCGAAATGTGATAAAGGTCAAATTATTGAGCGTCGTAGTAATAAAAAGAAACGTCTTTTCTATGGATGCGGTACGTATCCAGAGTGTGACTTTGTATCTTGGGATAAGCCGATTGGTCGTAAATGTCCGAAGTGCGAAGGTATGCTAGTGGAGAAGAAGTTGAAAAAAGGCGTGCAAGTACAATGTATTTCGTGTGATTATGAAGAAGAACAACAAATGTGAGCGTAACTGCTCACATTTTTTTCGGGAAGAAAAGGAAAGGTGATAAATATATGACAACACAAGTAGTAAACGTCATTGGTGCAGGTCTTGCAGGAAGCGAAGCAGCTTACCAAATTGCAAAACGTGGTGTCCAAGTAAGATTATATGAAATGAGACCGGTAAGGCAGACGCCAGCTCATCACACAGATAAATTTGCAGAGTTAGTATGTAGTAACTCGCTTCGTGCGAACACATTAACAAATGCTGTTGGTGTTATTAAAGAAGAAATGCGCTTAATGGATTCTGTTATTATCCGTGCAGCTGATGAGTGCTCTGTACCAGCAGGAGGGGCTTTAGCTGTAGATCGTCATGAGTTTGCGGCAAAAGTAACGGAATACGTGAAGAACCATCCAAACGTAACTGTGATGAATGAAGAAATCACTGAAATCCCAGAAGGTCCTACTGTTATCGCGACAGGTCCACTTACGTCACCTGATCTTTCTGCACAATTAAAAGAATTAACAGGTGAAGACTATTTTTATTTCTATGATGCTGCAGCACCGATTGTTGAGAAAGACAGCATTGATATGAATAAAGTGTATTTAAAATCTCGTTACGATAAAGGTGAAGCAGCATATTTAAACTGCCCAATGACGGAAGAGGAATTTGATCGTTTTTACGAGGCTTTAATCGCTGCTGAAACAGTACCTTTAAAAGAATTTGAAAAAGAAATTTTCTTTGAAGGTTGTATGCCGGTAGAAGTTATGGCAAGTAGAGGAAGACAGACACTAGTATTTGGGCCGATGAAGCCTGTTGGATTAGAAGATCCGAAAACAGGGAAAACGCCATATGCTGTTGTTCAGTTACGTCAGGACGATGCAGCGGGAACGCTATATAATATCGTAGGTTTCCAAACGCATTTAAAGTGGGGACCACAAAAAGAAGTATTACAGTTGATTCCAGGACTGGAAAATGCGGAGATTGTACGTTATGGTGTTATGCATCGTAATACGTTTATTAACTCACCTAATTTACTTCGTCCAACATACCAATATAAACAACGTGATGATTTATTCTTCGCTGGTCAAATGACTGGAGTAGAGGGATATGTTGAATCGGCGGCTTCAGGATTGCTAGCAGGTATTAATGCTGCTCGACTTGTGAAAGGTGAAGAGCCAGTTGTATTACCGCCTGTAACTGCAATGGGAAGTATGGCGAACTATATTACTGCGACAAACGCGAAAAACTTCCAACCAATGAATGCGAACTTCGGACTGTTTGCGCCGTTAGAGAAGAAAATTAAGAAGAAAGCAGAACGTAATGAAGCTTATGCAACACGCGCTTTAGAAACGATTCGAAATTTTGTAAATATTTAGTTAAATTTCTTGCAAAGGCTACTAAGTTGTGATACGATTTAGTAGCCTTTATTGAGGTGATTTGTGTGAATGTGAAGAAATTGTTACAATTATTCGTTGGATATTTACAAATTGAAAGAAATTATTCAAAATATACAATTGCAAGTTATCAAAATGATTTAGAACATTTTGTGCAATTTATGGAGCGAGAAGGCATATCCTCTTTTTTAGATATTACATACGCGGATGTTCGTTTGTACTTAACGACGTTGCACGATGAAAAGTTAGCCCGTAAATCTGTCGCAAGAAAAGTATCAAGCTTACGAAGTTTATATCGTTTTTTGATGCGTGAAGGTTATCGAAAAGATAATCCGTTTGCACTTGCGTCACTCCCCAAAAAAGAATTGTCAATCCCAAAGTTTTTATATGCTGAAGAATTAGAGGAATTATTTGAAGTTTCTGATACGGAAACACCGCTAGGTCAAAGGAATCAAGCTTTATTAGAGTTGATGTATGCGACTGGGATCCGTGTGAGTGAATGTGTCAATTTACAACTTACCGATATTGACTTCGCGGTGGGAACAATTTTAGTAATGGGAAAAGGAAAAAAACAAAGGTATATTCCGTTCGGGAGCTATGCACAAGATGCTTTAATTACTTATATAGAGAACGGGAGAAAACAGTTAGCTCAAAAAACTGAAGAACAATCTCATATGGTATTTTTAAACGCGAAAGGTACGCCGCTGACAAGTCGAGGGGTACGATATGTATTAAACGAACTCATTAAGAAAGCTTCACTGACAATGCGGATAAGTCCTCACATGTTAAGGCATACATTTGCTACACACATGTTAGATGAAGGGGCAGATTTACGTACTGTACAGGAGCTACTCGGTCATGAGAATTTGTCGACGACACAAATTTATACGCATGTCTCTAAAGAAAGATTGCGATCTGTCTACATGAAGCATCACCCACGGGCATAAATTGCTTTTAAAGCTATAAAAACATATAAAGGAGTTTTTTCTATGGGAAATTTCCACGCTACAACGATATTTGCAGTTCATCATAATGGAGAATGTGCAATGGCTGGAGATGGCCAGGTGACAATGGGAAATGCTGTTGTAATGAAACATACAGCTCGTAAAGTTCGTAAACTTTTCCAAGGGAAAGTTTTAGCTGGTTTTGCAGGATCGGTTGCTGATGCATTTACTCTTTTTGAAATGTTTGAAGGAAAATTAGAAGAGTATAATGGGAACTTGCAGCGTGCTGCTGTTGAAATGGCGAAACAATGGCGTGGCGACAAAATGTTACGTCAGCTAGAAGCGATGCTTATTGTCATGGATAAAACAACGATGCTCCTTGTATCAGGTACAGGAGAAGTGATTGAACCGGATGATGGTATTTTAGCAATTGGATCTGGCGGGAATTATGCGCTTTCAGCAGGTCGTGCTTTAAAGCAATATGCAAGTGAACATTTAACAGCGAAGCAAATTGCGAAAGCGAGTTTAGACATTGCAGGCGATATTTGTGTGTATACAAACCACAATATAATTGTGGAAGAATTGTAGAATCGTAAGGGAGGCATTTTATATGCATTTACATTTTACTCCGCGTCAAATTGTGGAAAAATTAGATCAATACATTATCGGTCAAAAAGATGCGAAGAAAGCGGTTGCTGTAGCTTTAAGAAATCGATACCGCCGAAGTAAATTAGCTGAAAATCTACGTGATGAAATTGCACCTAAAAATATTTTAATGATTGGACCGACAGGTGTTGGTAAAACAGAGGTAGCACGACGAATGGCGAAACTCGTTGGAGCACCTTTTATTAAGGTTGAAGCTACTAAATTTACAGAAGTTGGATATGTAGGTAGAGATGTAGAATCGATGGTACGTGACCTTGTGGAAACGTCAGTTCGTATCGTGAAAGAAGAAATGGTAGTTAACGTACAAGACAAAGCAGAAGAACAAGCGAACCAACGTCTTGTTGAAATTTTAGTGCCGAGCCCGGAGAAGCAATCTGGATTTAAAAACCCATTAGAAATGTTATTTGGTGGCGCTCAAAATTCAAATCAAACAACAGATTCACAGGAAGATGTTGAAATCGAAAAGAAACGTCAAGACGTCGAAAGAAAGCTTGCTGCAGGACTTCTTGAAGATGAGATTGTATCGATTGAAGTGACTGAACAACAGTCTTCTATGTTTGATATGTTACAAGGAACTGGCATGGAACAAATGGGAATGAATTTCCAAGATGCGTTAGGAAGTTTTATGCCGAAAAAAACAAAAAAACGTAAACTTTCTGTAAAAGAAGCAAGAAAAGTCTTGACAAATGAGGAAGCACAGCGCTTAATTGATATGGATGAAGTTACACAAGAGGCTGTTTATCGTGCTGAACAGCTCGGGATTATTTTTATCGATGAAATTGACAAAATTGCTGGTAAGCAGTCGAATAGCGTAGATGTATCACGTGAAGGTGTGCAACGTGACATTTTGCCAATTGTAGAAGGATCGAATGTTGCGACAAAATACGGATCAGTAAAAACGGATTATATTTTATTCGTTGCAGCTGGAGCGTTTCATATGTCTAAACCGTCGGATTTAATTCCGGAATTACAAGGGAGATTTCCGATTCGAGTAGAATTAACAAAATTATCGACTGATGATTTTGTTAAAATATTAATCGAGCCTGACAATGCGTTAATTAAACAATATATGGCTTTATTAGCGACTGAAGGTATAGAAATTGAATTTTCAGACGAAGCTATTCGTAAGATTGCTGAGATTGCTTATCAAGTTAATCAGGATACAGATAATATTGGAGCAAGAAGACTTCATACGATTATGGAGAAGCTCCTTGAAGATTTATCGTTTGAAGCATCTGAAATTACGTTAGAGAAAATAACGATAACACCTCAATACGTTGAGGAGAAATTAGCAACGATTGCTAAAAATAAAGATGTGAGCCAGTTTATTTTGTAATAGTGTCATCAGGTGACTCGCCCTAGTTTCCAAGTGATGAAAAAATATGTGAGTAATATGTAGGAGGAACTTTTGAAATGGAATTATTAGCAAAAACAAGAAAATTAAATGCGTTATTACAGAGCGCAGCAGGAAAGCCTGTAAACTTTAGAGAAATGTCTGACACAATGTGTGAAGTAATCGAAGCGAACGTATTCGTAGTAAGTCGTCGTGGTAAATTACTAGGATATGCAATTCACCAACAAATCGAGAATGAGCGTATGAAACAAATGCTTGCAGAGCGTCAATTCCCAGAAGAGTATACACAAAGCTTATTCAACATTACAGAAACATCTTCAAACTTAGATGTAAACAGTGCTTACACAGCATTCCCAGTAGAAAATAAAGAATTATTTGGTCAAGGTTTAACTACAATCGTACCGATTGTTGGTGGCGGTGAGCGCTTAGGTACATTAGTATTAGCTCGTCTTGGTCAAGAGTTCTTGGACGATGATTTAATCCTTGCTGAGTACAGCTCAACTGTTGTAGGTATGGAAATTTTACGTGAAAAAGCAGAAGAAATCGAAGAAGAAGCACGTAGCAAAGCTGTTGTTCAAATGGCGATCAGCTCATTATCTTACAGTGAGTTAGAAGCAATCGAGCACATCTTCGAAGAGTTAAACGGAACAGAAGGTTTACTTGTTGCAAGTAAGATTGCTGATCGCGTAGGAATCACTCGTTCAGTAATCGTAAATGCACTTCGTAAATTAGAAAGTGCTGGTGTAATTGAGTCACGTTCGTTAGGTATGAAAGGAACATACATTAAAGTATTAAACGACAAATTCTTACATGAACTCGCTAAATTAAAAACAAACTAATTTATAAAACTCTCCTCATGTTTTTGAGGAGAGTTTTTTTGTATAACAGATTGATGTTGTTTGTAAATAGCGTCATAATCTTATTCTTTTGAAAAGCTATGAATTGAATTTTACTTTTTTGCTTAAAAGAAATGCAGGTTGGTAATACTAGAATTCGAGTATGGACAAAGAAAGTTTTACATTGTTCGCATTTTCGACTTGATTGTAATATTTCAGTATGATATAGTAAGCAGTGGTGTCAGTACAAAGTACACACGTTTACTGATTTAAGTGTTGGTGCTACGTTTGTAGTTTCGCTTAGAGATGAAGTAAACGGAGGATATCAAAAACCATTTAGGAGGAACTATATTATGTCAGTAATTTCTATGAAGCAATTGCTTGAAGCTGGTGTTCACTTCGGACATCAAACTCGTCGTTGGAACCCAAAAATGAAGCGTTACATTTTCACAGAGCGTAACGGTATCTACATCATCGACTTACAAAAAACTGTGAAAAAAGTTGAGGAAGCTTTCAAAGTTATGCGTGACATCGCTGCTGAAGGCGGAGACATCTTATTCGTAGGTACTAAAAAACAAGCACAAGAAGCTATTAAAGAAGAAGCAACTCGTGCTGGTATGTACTTCGTTAACCAACGTTGGTTAGGTGGAACTTTAACAAACTTCCAAACAATCCAAAAGCGTATCAAGCGTCTTAAAGACATCGAAAGAATGCAAGAAGATGGTACTTTCGAAGTACTACCTAAGAAAGAAGTTGTTCAACTTAAAAAAGAGTTAGAGCGTCTTGAGAAATTCTTAGGTGGTATTAAAGATATGAAAGGTCTTCCAAGTGCATTATTCGTAGTAGACCCTCGTAAAGAGCGTATTGCAGTTGCTGAAGCACGCAAATTACACATTCCAATCATCGGTATCGTTGATACAAACTGTGATCCAGACGAAATCGATCACGTTATCCCAGCAAACGATGATGCAATTCGTGCTGTAAAACTTCTTACATCTAAAATGGCAGACGCGATCCTTGAAGCAAAACAAGGTGAAGAAACTGTTACTGCGTAACAAAGTTGGAAAGGTGATAAGGGGTTCGGCCTTTTATCACCTTTTTTAAGGTATAAACACCTTTATAAAAGGTATAAATACATATTTTAGGAGGATGAAAAGTATGGCAATCACTGCACAAATGGTAAAAGAATTACGTGAAAAAACTGGCGCAGGTATGATGGACTGCAAAAAAGCTTTAACAGAAACTAACGGCGACATGGAGAAGGCAATTGACTTCTTACGTGAAAAAGGTATCGCGAAAGCTGCTAAAAAAGCAGACCGCATCGCTGCTGAAGGTTTAACTTTCATCGAAACAAACGGTAACGACGGTTTAATCTTAGAATTAAACTCTGAAACTGATTTCGTTGCGAAAAACGAAGGTTTCCAAACATTAATTAAAGAATTAGCTGCTCACTTATTAACTAACAAACCAGCTAACGTTGAAGAAGCTATGGCTCAAACAATGGAAAACGGTAAAAAGGTTGAAGAGCACATCAATGAAGCAATTGCTAAAATTGGTGAAAAACTTACACTTCGTCGTTTCGAAATCGTATCAAAAACTGATGCAGATGCATTCGGCGCTTACCTACACATGGGTGGACGCATTGGTGTTCTAACAGTTCTTGAAGGTTCTACTGACGAAGCAGCTGCTAAAGATGTTGCAATGCACATCGCTGCAGTTAACCCTAAATACATCGACCGCGATGCTGTAACAGCTGAAGAAGTTGAGCATGAGCGTCAAGTATTAACACAACAAGCATTAAACGAAGGCAAGCCTGAAAAAATCGTTGCAAAAATGGTTGAAGGCCGTCTTGGCAAATTCTTCGAAGAAATTTGCTTACTTGACCAAGCATTCGTTAAAAACCCTGATATGAAAGTTCGTCAGTTCGTTGAGTCTAAAGGCGGAACATTAAAAGGATTCGTTCGCTACGCTGTTGGTGAAGGTATCGAAAAACGCGAAGACAACTTCGCTGAAGAAGTAATGAACCAAGTAAAAGGTAGTAACTAATACAGATTAGGGAACACATTGTGTTCCCTTTTTTAAAATAAAGATGTAAGCAATTGGAGGTTCATTATGAGTAAACCGAAATATAATCGTGTCGTTTTAAAGCTAAGTGGAGAAGCTTTAGCTGGCGAGCAAGGATTTGGAATTAACCCAGCTGTTATTAAGTCAGTTGCGGAACAAGTGAAAGAAATTGCAGAACTAGATGTAGAGGTTGCTGTTGTTGTTGGTGGCGGTAACATTTGGCGTGGAAAAATTGGAAGTGAGATGGGCATGGATCGTGCAGGAGCAGATTACATGGGCATGTTAGCAACAGTTATGAATTCATTAGCTCTTCAAGATAGCTTAGAGAACATTGGAATTCAAACTCGCGTACAAACTTCAATTGAAATGCGTCAAGTGGCAGAGCCTTACATTCGTCGTAAAGCAGTTCGTCACTTAGAGAAGAAACGTGTTGTTATCTTTGCAGCAGGTACAGGTAATCCATACTTCTCTACAGATACAACAGCGGCATTACGTGCGGCAGAAATTGAAGCAGACGTAATTTTAATGGCGAAAAACAATGTAGATGGCGTATACAATGCGGACCCATCTATTGACCCAACAGCTACGAAATACGAAACGCTTACTTACTTAGATGTATTAAAAGAAGGTTTAGGTGTAATGGATTCTACAGCTTCTTCTCTATGTATGGATAACGATATTCCGTTAATTGTATTCTCAGTTATGGAAAAAGGTAATATTAAACGTGCCGTTTTAGGCGAAAATATCGGAACAGTTGTAAGGGGGAAATAAATATGGGACAACAAGTATTAAAGTCTTCAAATGAAAAAATGGAAAAAGCAGTTGCTGCTTATTCTCGTGAATTAGCAACAGTTCGCGCTGGCCGTGCAAGCGCGTCTGTATTAGATAAAGTACAAGTTGATTACTATGGTGCACCAACACCAGTTGTGCAATTAGCGAACATTACAGTTCCAGAAGCACGTTTACTTGTAATTCAACCTTATGATAAAACTTCTATCGGTGATATCGAAAAAGCAATTTTAAAAGCAGATTTAGGCTTAAACCCTTCTAATGACGGAACTGTAATTCGTATTGCATTCCCTGCATTAACAGAAGAGCGTCGTCGTGATCTTGTAAAAGTTGTGAAAAAATATGCTGAAGAAGCAAAAGTTGCTGTTCGTAACGTACGTCGTGACGGTAACGATGATCTTAAGAAGCTTGAAAAAGCTGGCGAGATTACAGAAGATGATTTAAGAGGATATACTGAAGATATCCAAAAAGAAACAGATAAATATATTGCAAAAGTTGACGAAATCGCAAAAAACAAAGAAAAAGAAATCATGGAAGTGTAATAGCGATACTTTCGCAAATATGACCCTCTTCTTAAGGGGGTCTTTTTACACTTTTAGGCATACGTCTGCTTGCTGGAGGGTATGAATGATGTTTAAAAACTTTCCTTTTTTTAAAGGTAAAAAGGACACATCGTTTGATCATCTCGTTGAAGAAGTGAAAAAAGGATACATCCCAGAACACATTGCCATCATTATGGATGGTAATGGAAGATGGGCAAAGAGGAGAGCGATGCCTCGTATTGCGGGACATCATGAAGGCATGCAAGTTGTAAAGAAAATCACAAAATTTGCAAGCAAACTTAATGTAAAAGTATTGACTCTTTATGCTTTTTCAACTGAGAACTGGAAAAGACCGAAAAAGGAAGTTGATTATTTAATGAGGCTTCCGGAAGAATTTTTAGGTACATTTTTACCAGAATTGATTGAAGAGAACGTACAAGTCCGAGTAATAGGACAACAAGATCGTCTTCCTACGCATACACGCAGAGCGATGGAGAAGGCCATGGAAGATACGAAAGAGAATACGGGATTAATTCTGAATTTCGCGTTAAACTATGGAAGTCGAGATGAAATCGTTTCTGCTGTGCAACATATGATGAGAGATAGTGAGGAAGGAAAGATTCGTGTAGAAGATGTAAGTGAAGAAATGCTTTCTTCCTACTTAATGACGAGTTCTTTACCTGATCCAGAGTTGTTAATCCGTACGAGCGGAGAGCTACGTATTAGTAATTTCATGTTATGGCAAATTGCATATTCGGAATTTTGGTTTACAGATGTGTATTGGCCAGATTTTACTGAGGAACATTTGCTAAATGCGATTACAGACTTTCAACATAGAGGGCGCAGATTCGGAGGCGTGTAGAAAGAGAGGGTTTGGTAGTGAAACAGAGAATTATTACTGGAGTGGTTGCTGCCGCGCTATTCATTCCCATCGTAATTTACGGTGGCGTGCCTTTTACGGTTTTAGTGTATGCACTTGCTTCTATAGGTTTATATGAATTAATTCGTATGAATAAGCTTACGCTTATTTCAGTACCAACAGTTTTAGCTGCAGTATTATTATGGGTTATTTTAATTCCGAGTAGTGCATCAGAACTGTTTACATGGATTGGATTAGGTAAATTAGAAATCACATTTGTGATTGTTTTATTACTTTTATCATATACAGTCCTTTCTAAGAATACATTTACTTTTGACCATGCTTCCTTTTTACTAATGGCAACAACATATGTTGCAATGGGATTCTTATATTTGAATGAAACGAGAATTTTAGGAATTAAATATGTGTTTTGCGCATTATTTGTTATATGGGCTACTGATTCAGGCGCATATTTCGTAGGAAAAGCATTAGGAAAAAGAAAATTATGGCCAGAAATTAGTCCAAATAAAACGATTGAAGGTTCATTGGGCGGCATCGTTTGTGGGATTGTTGTGGCAATTGTTTACAATATGTTCTTCCCAGTTGAGGCAAATGTAGGAATTTTAATTGTGTTGACAATTATCATTTCTATTTTTGGACAAATTGGTGATTTAGTACAATCTGCATTTAAACGTCATTATGGAGTAAAAGATTCAGGTACAATTTTACCTGGACATGGTGGTATATTAGATCGAACAGATAGTTGGTTATTTGTTTTACCAATTCTCTACTTCTTATTACAATACAATTAATAAATGAACGAGGGGTTGGAGTCATGAAAAACATTAGTTTATTAGGTGCAAGCGGATCAATTGGTACACAAACTTTAGATGTATTACGCTCGCACCCAGACCAATTCCGTCTCGTTGCTTTTTCTGTAGGGAAAAATATTGACTACGCAGTAAAGGTAATTCAAGAATTTTCTCCGCAAATTGTCTCTGTGCAAAGAGAGGAAGATGTTTTAAAATTACAATCTGTCTCTGGTAATACAAAAATTGTATATGGTAGTGAAGGGCTTTTAGAAGTAGCATTACATCCAGATGCAGAGATTGTAGTAAATGCTGTTGTAGGTAGCGTAGGGTTGTTACCAACACTTCGTGCAATTGAGGCGAAAAAAACAATTGGAATTGCAAACAAAGAAACGTTAGTAACTGCAGGGCATCTTGTAATGGAAGCAGCGCGAAAACATAATGTTTCGTTACTTCCAGTAGACAGTGAACATTCAGCTATTTTTCAATGCTTGAATGGTGAAAATGAAAAAAGAATTTCTCGGCTAATTATTACGGCTTCTGGAGGAAGTTTCCGCGATAAAACGAGAGATGAATTGCATCATGTGACCGTAGAAGATGCGCTTCGACATCCAAATTGGTCAATGGGTTCGAAAATTACAATTGATTCTGCTACAATGATGAATAAGGGGCTAGAAGTAATTGAAGCACATTGGCTTTTTGGTATCCCTTATGAGCAAATCGATGTTGTTTTACATAAAGAAAGTATTATTCATTCTATGGTTGAATTTGAAGATCGTAGTGTGATGGCACAGCTTGGCTCACCTGATATGCGAGTACCAATTCAATACGCACTTACATATCCTGATCGATTACCTCTTTCAGACACAAAGCAGTTAAATTTATGGGAAATGGGTACATTGCATTTTGAGAAAATGAACCAAGAACGTTTCCGTTGCTTGCGCTTTGCGTATGAAGCTGGAAAAGCAGGTGGAAGTATGCCAGCTGTAATGAATGCAGCGAATGAAGTAGCTGTTGAAGCTTTTTTACAAAAGAGAATTGGTTTCTTAACAGTGGAAGACCTCATTGAAAAAGCAATGAACCATCACAATGTCATTGCACGTCCGAGCTTAGAGGAAATTCTGGAAATTGATGCAACCACAAGACGGTTTGTGATGGAACAAATTTAGCAAAGGTGGTATGGAATTGAATACAGCGATTGCCTTTATATTAATTTTCGGTGCACTCGTATTTTTCCATGAGCTAGGGCATCTATATTTCGCAAAAAGAGCAGGTATTTTATGCCGTGAGTTTGCGATTGGTTTTGGTCCGAAAATATTCTCATTTGAAAAGAATGAAACGGTGTATACGATTCGATTACTGCCCCTTGGTGGCTATGTAAGAATGGCTGGCGAGGATGCAGACACAGTAGAGTTAAAGCCTGGGAAAAAGGTTGGCCTTGTATTAAATGAAAAAGACGAAGTTGCAAAATTAGTTTTTGATGGATATGAAAAGTATCCAAATGTTCGCGTTATTGAAGTGGAACAAGCTGATTTAGAACATAATTTAACAATTTCGGGCTATGAAGAGTACGAGGAAGAGCTTCAAACATTCCGAGTGAATGAAAAGGCTCGTATTATTACTGCTGGTGAAGAAATTCAAATTGCTCCGTATAACAGGCAGTTTGGCTCTAAAAAATTAGGTCAACGTGCCCTAACAATCTTTGCGGGTCCTGCAATGAACTTCATTTTAGCGTTTGTTATTTTTGTGATTCTTGGATTTGTACAAGGTGTTCCTGTTGACAAGCCAATGGTCGGAAAAGTAATGGAGAATAGTGCAGCAGAGCAAGCGGGATTAAAAGAAAATGATACAATTCAAGCAATTGATGGGAAAAACACAAGTACATGGAAAGATGTTGTTACCATTGTACGTGAAAACCCGAATAAAGAAATTACGTTACAAGTAAAGCGTGAGAGTGAACAGTTTAATGTGAAAGTAACGCCAACGCTTGATAAAGAAGGTAAAGAAGAAGTTGGTAGAATCGGTGTATACTCTCCTGTAGAGAAAACAGTGATGGGTTCTATTAAATCAGGTTTTGAACAAACATACCAATGGACGAAACTAATTTTTGAGTCTCTTGTGAAATTAGTAACTGGTCAATTTTCTATTAATGAGTTGTCAGGTCCAGTAGGAATTTATAATCTAACAGATCAAGTAGTAGATTATGGATTTACGCGTGTATTAAGTTTAGCTGCAGTATTAAGTATTAACCTTGGTTTATTTAATTTACTACCAGTTCCTGCTTTAGATGGTGGACGTTTATTCTTCTTCTTAATTGAAGCGTTACGAGGGAAACCAATTGATCGCCAAAAAGAAGGAATGGTTCACTTTATTGGTTTTGCATTATTAATGTTACTTATGTTAGTTGTAACTTGGAATGACATTCGTAAGTTTTTCTTGTAAAATAAAGTGAAACTTATAATGAAATAGAGCTCGTAGAATAAAATCCCTCACCTAACTCGAGGTGAGGGGTTTTCCTGCGTGTAAGAGTAAAATGAAGAGGTGCGAATAAATGAAACAAAGTATGGTATTCAGTCCTACATTACGTGAAGTTCCAGCTGATGCAGAGATTAAGAGTCATCAGTTATTACTTCGTGCAGGTTTTATGCGTCAAAATGCTTCTGGTATTTATAGTTTTCTACCATTTGGTTTAAAAGTACTACACAAAGTAGAACGTATCGTTCGAGAAGAAATGGAGCGCGCAGGTGCTGTAGAATTATTAATGCCAGCGATGCAAGCTGCAGAATTATGGCAAGAATCAGGCCGTTGGTATTCTTACGGATCTGAATTAATGCGTATGAAAGATCGTAACGCTCGTGAATTCGCATTAGGAGCGACACACGAGGAAGTAATTACGGATCTTGTACGTGATGAAGTAAAATCATATAAAAAATTACCGTTAACATTATACCAAATTCAAACAAAATTCCGTGACGAACAAAGACCTCGTTTCGGTTTATTACGTGGAAGAGAGTTTCTAATGAAAGATGCATACTCTTTCCATGCTACACAAGAGAGCTTAGATGAAGTGTATGATCGCTTATACAAGGCATACTCTAACATTTTTGCTCGTTGTGGTTTGAATTTCCGTGCAGTTATTGCTGATTCTGGAGCAATGGGCGGAAAAGATACACATGAATTTATGGTATTATCTGATGTTGGTGAAGATACAATTGCATATTCTGATACATCTGATTATGCAGCGAACATCGAAATGGCTCCTGTTGTAGCTACGTATACGAAGAGTGACGAAGCAGAAAAAGCACTTGAAAAAGTAGCAACACCAGACCAAAAAGCAATTGAAGAAGTATCTGCATTCTTAAACATTGAAGCTGACAAGTGCATTAAGTCTATGGTATTTAAAGTAGATGAGAAATTAGTAGTGGTACTTGTTCGTGGAGATCATGAAGTAAACGATGTAAAAGTGAAAAATGTATACGGTGCTTCAGTTGTTGAACTTGCTTCTCATGAAGAAGTAAAACAACTATTAAATTGTGAAGTTGGTTCATTAGGGCCGATTGGTGTAACAGGTGATATCGAAATTATCGCTGACCATGCTGTAGCATCGATTGTTAACGGATGTTCAGGAGCGAACGAAGAAGGATTCCATTATGTAAATGTAAATCCAGAACGTGATTTTAAAGTAAGTCAATATACAGATTTACGTTTCATCCAAGAAGGAGACCAATCTCCAGATGGAAACGGAACAATTCTTTTCGCACGCGGAATTGAAGTTGGTCATGTATTCAAATTAGGAACTCGTTATAGTGAAGCAATGAACGCAACATTCCTAGATGAAAATGGAAAAACACAACCGCTTATTATGGGTTGTTACGGTATCGGGGTATCTCGTACAGTAGCAGCAATTGCAGAGCAGTTTAACGATGAGAACGGTTTAGTTTGGCCAAAAGCTGTTGCACCATTCCATGTGCATGTAATTCCAGTAAATATGAAATCTGATGCACAACGTGAAATGGGTGAAAATATCTACAACTCATTACAAGAGCAAGGATATGAAGTATTACTAGATGATCGTGCAGAACGTGCAGGTGTTAAATTTGCAGATGCAGATTTATTCGGCCTTCCGGTTCGCGTGACAGTTGGTAAAAAAGCAGACGAAGGTATTGTAGAAGTGAAGGTACGCGCTACAGGCGAGTCTGAAGAAGTAAAAGTAGAAGAACTTCAAACATATATTGCTAATATTTTAAAATAAGAAGAGGTACCTCGTAATGAGGTACCTTCTCTTTCTTTGTAAACGTATTTTGTAAAAGAAGAAGGGAGAAATCTTTCTTTGTAGTACGTTTCAATTTATAATAGCAAATGGAAGGAGAGTGCTTATGTCTTTAACAAATGAACAACAAGAGCGATTTCAAATTTTGCTCCAGCAGTTGCAAATACCAGACGACCTTATAAATCAATATTTACAAGGCGGTGGTATTGAAAGGCTTATTATTGATAAAACAAATAAAAGTTGGCATTTTAATTTACAAGTGCCACGTATTTTGCCTACAGAATTATATGAATTGCTAGAAACAAAGCTTAAGCAATCATTTTCTCATATTGCAAGAACAACATTTGCATTAGAAACAGAGAATAAACAATTTACAGAAGAAGAAGTGAGGGCGTATTGGCCACTTTGTACGGAACGAATTACATTTTCACCTATGTTTGCTTACTTAAAGAAGCAGCTTCCTCAGGTGAATGGAGTGAAGTTGCTT
Source organism: Bacillus sp. BC05(2025) (assembly GCF_056725905.1). Taxonomy (NCBI): domain Bacteria; kingdom Bacillati; phylum Bacillota; class Bacilli; order Caryophanales; family Bacillaceae; genus Bacillus; species Bacillus sp. BC05(2025). Next base: position 560,705 of record NZ_JBWYRA010000003.1, read on the forward strand.
ATAAATGTGAATAATGAGCTGGAATCTACTGCTTTAAAGAAAAACGTTGCGAAACCAGTAGGGGATCAATACGAAGCTTTTGGATTCCCGCGTTTCCAGTTAGACACACATATACAGCAAAATACAGAAGAAATGCAAAAGTTTCGTGAGCAAACGCAGCAAGAAGACCGCGAACGTGTTATACAAGCTATGGAAGAAATGGCGAAGAAGCAAGCTGAAGAAAGTAGCGTTGTGCATGAAGGGCCGGTTGTACTCGGATATCTTATTAAGCCAGATGAAGAGATTACACCGATGCGAGAAATTCAAGATGAAGAAAGAAGAAAAACGGTTCAAGGGTATGTCTTCCACGTAGAAACGAAAGAACTTCGTAGTGGACGTACGTTATTAACTTTAAAAATAACGGATTATACGGATTCTATTATGATCAAAATGTTCTCCCGTGATAAAGAAGATATTCCTATGCTGCAGTCCTTGAAAAAAGGAATGTGGGTAAAAGCACGTGGTTCTGTTCAAAATGATACATTCGTTCGAGATTTAGTAATGATTGCAAATGATATTAATGAAATAACGGGACCGTCTCGTAAAGATAAAGCGCCAGAAGGTGAAAAACGAGTAGAGCTCCATCTTCATACTCCAATGAGCCAAATGGACGCTGTTACTCCAGTTTCGAAGCTTGTTGCTCAAGCTGGTAAATGGGGACATGAGGCGATTGCGATTACAGACCATGCTGTTGCACAGTCATTCCCAGAAGCATATTCAGCTGGGAAAAAAGCTGGAATTAAAGTTATATATGGTGTGGAAGCAAACTTAGTGAATGATGGAGTACCAATTGCTTATAATGAAGAACATCGTTTGCTGGCTGATGAAACATATGTTGTTTTTGACGTTGAGACGACAGGTTTATCAGCTGTATATGATACAGTTATTGAGTTAGCTGCCGTAAAAGTAAAAGGTGGCGAAATTATTGACCGCTTTGAATCTTTTGCAAATCCGCATCAACCATTATCGGCAACAATTATTGAATTAACAGGTATTACAGATGATATGTTAACCGACGCACCAGAAGTGGACGAAGTGTTTAAAAAGTTTGAGGAATGGATGGGTGACCATACACTTGTTGCTCATAACGCAAGCTTCGATATGGGCTTTATTAACGTAGGATTTAAAAAAGCTGGTTTAGAAAAAACGAAAAATCCAGTAATAGATACGTTAGAGCTTGCACGATTCTTATTCCCAGAAATGAAAAATCACCGTTTAAATACGTTGTGTAAAAAGATGGATATCGAATTAACGCAACATCACCGTGCAATTTATGATACAGAAGCAACGGGATATTTACTTGTAAAAATGTTAAAAGAGGTAATTGAAAAAGGTTTTGAATATCACGATCAATTAAACGATAGTATGGGACAAGGGGATGCATATAAACGCGGGCGTCCAAGTCATATGACATTACTTGCTACATCGGATGTTGGATTGAAAAATTTATATAAACTTGTTTCATATTCTCATTTAAATTACTTTTACCGTGTACCACGAGTACCAAGATCACTATTAAAAAAGTATCGTGAAGGTATTTTAGTAGGAACGGCTTGTGATAAAGGTGAAGTGTTTGAGGCGATGATGCAAAAAGCTCCTGAAGAGGTAGAAGAAATTGCGCAGTTCTACGATTACATTGAAGTAATGCCACCAGAAGTGTTACGTCATTTAGTAGAGCGTGAACTCGTTCGAGATGAGGGACAATTAAAAACAATTATTTCTAACTTAGTAAAACTAGGTGAGACGTTAGATAAACCAGTTGTTGCTACAGGAAACGTGCATTACTTAAATCCAGAAGATGCAATGTATCGTAAAATTTTAGTAAGTTCACAGGGTGGAGCGAATCCGTTAAACCGACATTCATTACCACCTGTACATTTCCGTACAACGGATGAAATGTTAGAGTGTTTCTCATTTTTAGGTGAAGACGTAGCGAAAGAAATTGTTGTAACGAATACACAAAAGATTGCATCATTAATTGGTGATGTTCATCCAGTAAAAGATGATCTATATACACCGAAAATTGAAGGTGCGGATGATGAAACGCGTGATATGAGTTATAAAATGGCGCGTAGCATTTATGGTGAAGAGTTACCTGAAATAGTAGAAGCCCGTTTAGAAAAAGAATTAAAAAGTATTATTGGGCATGGATTCGCCGTAATTTATTTAATTTCACATAAACTTGTGAAAAAATCATTAGTAGACGGATATCTAGTAGGTTCGCGTGGATCGGTAGGTTCATCATTCGTTGCAACGATGATGGAAATTACAGAAGTAAACCCATTACCACCACATTATGTATGTCCCAAATGTAAGCAATCAGAATTCTTTAATGATGGTTCTGTAGGTTCTGGTTTTGACTTACCGGATAAAGAATGTCCTGCATGTAACGTTCCATACGTAAAAGATGGACATGATATTCCGTTCGAAACGTTCCTTGGATTTAAAGGAGATAAGGTACCCGACATCGATTTGAATTTCTCCGGGGAATATCAACCACGTGCCCATAACTATACGAAAGTACTGTTCGGTGAAGATTATGTATACCGTGCAGGAACGATTGGTACAGTTGCGGAAAAAACGGCTTATGGATATGTAAAAGGTTATGCGAACGATCATAACTTGACGATCCGAAATGCAGAGATTGACCGCTTAGTAGCAGGGTGTACTGGTGTAAAACGTACAACAGGACAGCATCCAGGTGGTATTATCGTTGTGCCAGATTATATGGACATCTTTGACTTCTCACCAATACAGTTTCCGGCAGATTCAATAGGGGCTGAGTGGAGAACAACACACTTTGATTTCCACTCGATTCATGATAATTTATTGAAACTTGATATACTAGGACACGATGATCCGACGGTTATTCGTATGTTACAAGATTTAAGTGGTATTGATCCGAAAACAATCCCAACGGACGATCCAGAAGTAATGAAAATTTTCTCAGGTCCAGAATCATTAGGGGTAACGGAAGAACAAATTAACTGTAAAACAGGTACACTTGGTATACCAGAGTTTGGTACGAAATTCGTAAGACAGATGTTAGAAGAGACGAAACCGACGACATTCTCAGAGTTAGTCCAAATTTCTGGACTATCGCATGGTACGGACGTATGGCTAGGTAATGCCAACGAGTTAATTTATAACGGTACATGTACGCTGAGCGAAGTTATCGGTTGTCGTGATGACATCATGGTATATTTAATCTATCAAGGTTTAGACCCATCATTAGCATTCAAAATCATGGAGTCCGTTCGTAAAGGTAAAGGTGTACCAGAAGAATGGGAAGAGGACATGAAAAGTAATAACGTACCTGGTTGGTATATTGATTCATGTAAGAAGATTAAGTACATGTTCCCTAAAGCTCATGCGGCTGCGTACGTACTTATGGCTGTGCGTATCGCATACTTTAAAGTACATTTCGCGCTTCTATTCTATGCCGCATACTTTACGGTTCGTGCAGATGACTTTGACGTAGAAGCGATGGCGAAAGGTTCAGCATCTATACGTGCAAAAATTGATGAAATTGCGCAAAAAGGTTTGGATGCAGCGCCGAAAGAGAAGAGTTTATTAACGGTACTAGAAATGACACTTGAAATGTGTGAGCGTGGATACTCATTCCAAAAGGTTGATTTATATCGCTCACATGCAACAGACTTTATTATTGATGGAGATACGTTAATTCCTCCATTTAATGCAGTGCCTGGACTTGGTACAAACGCAGCTTTAAGTATTGTAGAAGCACGTAAAAATGGAGATTTCTTATCAAAAGAAGATTTACAGCAACGCAGTAAGGTTTCAAAAACAATTATTGAGTATCTAGATAGTCAAGGTTGCTTAGGAGATCTACCTGACCAAAACCAGTTATCACTGTTCTAATAGGTAGGAAAAGTCTTTGCAAATCAACATTTGCTATGGTATACTATTAACCGAGATAACCATGTCATGTATATTGTGTGAAAAAAAGAGTGGGGAAACCCACTCTTTCGTGTTACTATCTACATTTTATTGATGTGGAGAGGTAAGAAATTTCTGTCGTATATACATATTTTGTTACAAGTTTTACTTCTTAAATTTGGTAATACTAAGACAGATATTCCCTGCTTAACAGCAGGGGCTTTTGTTAGCTAACGAGAAAGAATAAGATAGACCGTTCTATGGACGGAGTCTTTTCTTGTAAATGGTACATGACGGCAGGAAGGAGGCTGTTTATGGATAAGAAAGTCACAGAAGTTGTAGAAGCATTTGCGCAGCCAATCGTTGAAGAGTTAAATCTTGAACTTGTAGATGTAGAGTATGTGAAAGAAGGACAAGACTGGTTCTTACGCGTATTCATCGATTCTGAAAAGGGAGTCGACATTGAAGAATGCGGTGCGGTGAGTGAACGTTTAAGCGAAGCTTTAGATAAAGAGGATCCAATTCCTCATCTTTACTTTTTGGATGTGTCATCTCCTGGAGCAGAACGCCCATTAAAGAAAGAGAAAGACTTCCAGCAAGCGGTAGGAAAACAAGTGGCAATTAAAACATATGAGCCGATTGATGGTGAAAAGATGTTTGAAGGCAAAATGCTTTCCTATGATGGTACTACAATTACACTATTATTAACAATTAAAACACGTAAAAAAGAAATCCAAATTCCAATGGATAAAGTTGCAAATGCGCGACTTGCTGTTACGTTTTAGTTAGAAGGGGGATCTTCATGAGCACTGAGTTGTTAGATGCCTTGCTCGTATTAGAGTCAGAAAAAGGAATTAGCAAAGATATTATTATTGATGCGATTGAAGCAGCGTTAATCTCTGCTTATAAACGCAATTTTAACCAAGCACAAAACGTTCGTGTGAGCTTTAACCCAGAAGTGGGAACAATCCAAGTTTTAGCACGTAAAGACGTTGTTGATAATGTGTTTGATCCACGTCTTGAAATTTCTGTTGAAGAAGCAAGACAAATTAATCCAAACTATCAAGATGGTGACGTACTAGAAATTGAAGTAACACCAAAAGATTTCGGTCGTATTGCAGCGCAAACTGCAAAACAAGTTGTAACACAGCGAGTGCGTGAAGCAGAGCGTGGTGTTATTTACTCTGAGTTTAGTGACCGTGAAGAAGATATCATGGTTGGTATCGTACAACGTCAGGATGCTCGTTTCATTTACGTAAGCTTAGGGAAAGTAGAAGCTTTATTACCTGTAAGTGAGCAAATGCCAAACGAACAGTACAAACCACATGATCGCATTCGCGTATTCATTACGAAAGTAGAAAAAACAACAAAAGGACCACAAATTTACGTATCACGTACACATCCTGGTCTTTTAAAACGTTTATTCGAAATGGAAGTTCCTGAAATTTATGATGGAACTGTTGAAATTCGTTCTGTAGCACGTGAAGCGGGCGATCGTTCTAAAATCTCTGTACATGCAGAGAACATTGATGTTGATCCAGTAGGTTCTTGTGTAGGACCAAAAGGACAACGTGTACAACGCATTGTAGACGAACTAAAAGGTGAAAAGATTGACATCGTTCGCTGGTCAAATGATCCAGTAGAATATGTTGCCAATGCTTTAAGCCCATCACAAGTTGTGAAAGTACTTGTAGATGAAGAAGAAAAAGCAACAACTGTTGTTGTTCCAGACCACCAACTGTCATTAGCTATCGGTAAACGTGGACAAAATGCACGTCTAGCAGCTAAATTAACAGGTTGGAAAATTGATATTAAGAGTGAGTCTGATGCGAAACAACTTGGTATTGTAACAGAAGAAGATAGCGTAGTCGCATTCGGATTCGATTCAGTTGAAGACGAAATCGAATAGAGGTGATGAGTATGAGCAATCGAAAAGTTCCGTTACGAAAATGTGTTGCAACGCAAGAAATGAAATCAAAACGAGAGCTCGTTCGCATTGTTCGTTCCAAAGAGGGAGAAGTGTCTATTGATTTAACTGGAAAGAAATCAGGACGAGGTGCTTATTTATCAAAAGATAAAGAAAGCATTCTTCAAGCTCAAAAGAAAAATGTTTTGGAACATCATCTAAAAGCGAAAATCGACAGTTCTCTTTATGAAGAGCTTCTTGAGCTTGTTGAGAAGGAGTCGAAATAAGTGTCCGATTGGAAATCGTTTTTAGGACTAGCAAACCGGGCTCGAAAAATTATTTCGGGTGAAGAACTCGTTTTAAAAGAAGTACGAAGTGGCAAAGCAAAACTTGTTTTGCTATCTGAGGATGCGTCAGCAAATACTGCAAAGCGTATTACGGATAAAACGACGTATTACAACGTACCAATGAGAAAGGTCGAAAATCGACAACAATTAGGGCATGCGATTGGGAGAGATGAGCGAGTCGTTGTAGCTGTGTTAGATGAAGGCTTTGCGAAAAAGCTGCGTAGCATGCTCGATACAAATTACCGGGGGTGAAGGTATGAGTAAAATTCGAGTGCATGAATATGCAAAAAAACATAATATCTCAAGTAAAGATCTTATGACAAAACTAAAAGAAATGAATATCGAGGTTTCGAATCATATGACAATGTTAGACGATGAAGTAGTAAACAAATTAGATAATGAGTATCAAACTGAAAAACCTTCTGTTGCAGATGAGTTTGAAGTAGAAGAAAAAGTTGTTCGTAGTAAAAAGAACAGCAATAAGAAAAAGAAAAAAGGCAAAGGAAACGAAGACAAACGTCAAGAGAACTTTGCTGGAAGACAACAAACACAAACTGTAGAAACACCAGATAAAATTACTTTCTCTGGAAGCCTTACAGTAGGTGACCTTGCTAAGAAATTAAGCAAAGAGCCATCTGAAATTATTAAGAAACTATTCATGCTTGGAATTATGGCAACAATTAACCAAGACTTAGATAAAGATACAATTGAGTTAATTGCTAACGACTACGGTATTGAAGTAGAAGAAGAAGTAATTGTGAGCGAGACTGAGTTTGAAACATTCATCGATGAGCAAGATGATGAAGAGAACTTAAAAGAGCGTCCAGCTGTAGTTACAATCATGGGACACGTTGACCATGGTAAAACAACATTACTTGACTCTATCCGTAACTCTAAAGTAACTGCTGGAGAAGCAGGTGGAATTACTCAGCATATTGGTGCATACCAAGTTGAAGTAAATGACAAGAAGATTACATTCTTAGATACACCTGGTCACGCGGCGTTTACAACGATGCGTGCTCGTGGTGCACAAGTAACGGATATTACAATCCTTGTTGTTGCAGCAGATGACGGTGTTATGCCACAAACAGTTGAAGCAATTAACCATGCGAAAGCAGCAGGAGTACCAATTATTGTTGCTGTGAATAAAATGGATAAACCAGCTGCGAACCCTGATCGCGTAATGCAAGAACTGACAGAATATGAATTAGTTCCAGAAGCATGGGGTGGAGATACTATCTTCGTACCAATCTCTGCGATTCAAGGTGAAGGTATTGACAACTTACTAGAAATGATTCTTCTTGTGAGTGAAGTAGAAGAATATAAAGCAAATCCAAACCGTTATGCAACTGGTACTGTAATTGAAGCACAGCTTGATAAAGGTAAAGGAACGATCGCGACATTACTTGTTCAAAACGGTACGCTTCGAGTTGGAGACCCAATCGTTGTTGGTACTTCATTCGGACGTGTTCGTGCAATGGTAAGTGATATTGGTCGTCGTGTAAAAGTTGCTGGTCCATCAACTCCTGTTGAAATTACAGGTTTAAACGAAGTACCACAAGCGGGAGATCGTTTCATGGCATTTGCTGATGAGAAGAAAGCTCGTCAAATTGGTGAATCACGTGCACAAGAAGCGTTACTTGCTCAACGTGGTGAAAAATCTAAATTAAGCCTTGAAGATTTATTCCAACAGATCCAAGAGGGCGATGTAAAAGAAATTAACTTAATTGTGAAAGCAGACGTACAAGGTTCTGTAGAAGCAATGGCAGCATCACTTCGTAAAATTGATGTTGAAGGTGTTAAAGTTAAAATTATCCATACAGGCGTAGGTGCGATCACAGAATCTGATATCATTTTAGCTTCTGCATCTAATGCAATTGTAATTGGATTTAACGTACGCCCAGATGTAAATGCGAAGCGTACAGCGGAATTAGAGAACGTTGATATTCGTTTACACCGTATTATTTATAAAGTAATCGAAGAGATCGAAGCAGCGATGCAAGGTATGTTAGATCCAGAATTCGAAGAAAAAGTAATCGGTCAAGCAGAAGTACGTCAAACGTTTAAAGTAACAAAAGTTGGAACAATCGCAGGTTGTTACGTAACAGACGGTAAAATTACACGTGATAGTGGCGTGCGTATTATCCGTGATGGCGTAGTAATCTTCGAAGGACAACTTGATACGTTAAAACGTTTCAAAGACGACGTAAAAGAAGTTGCACAAAACTATGAGTGTGGTATTACAATTGAGCGATATAATGATCTTAAAGAAGGGGACATCATTGAAGCGTACATTATGGAAGAAGTGAAGCGATGATTATCGCTTCACTCTCATTCGAGTGTATGATTTACGATGTGCATTCTTTAAAAGAGAAACGAGCAATTTTGCAAAGGGTGCTAACTCGTGTGAAGCAGCGTTTTAACGTAGCTGTTTCAGAAGTAGGGCATCAAGATGTATGGCAACGTACAGAAATTGCAATTGTTTCTGTATCCTCCAAGCGTGTTATTTGTGAAAAAGAAATGAATCGTGTACTTGAGTACATCGATTCATTTCCTGAAATTGAACGTACGATTACACAATTGGAATGGTATTGAATGAGGTGAAGAGTTATGAAATTACGTGCAAACCGTGTAGGCGAGCAAATGAAAAAAGAATTGGGCGACATCATCAGTCGCAAAATTAAAGATCCACGTGTCGGATTTGTTACTGTAACAGATGTACAAGTGAGTGGAGATTTACAAATTGCTACAGTGTATATTTCTGTTTTAGGTGATGAAGAACAGAAAGAAAATACATTAAAAGGTTTAGCGAAAGCAAAAGGCTTCATTCGTTCAGAAATTGGCCAACGTATTCGTCTTCGTAAAACGCCGGAAATCTCTTTTGAATTTGATGAATCTATCGGATATGGTCATCGAATTGATACACTTTTACATGAAATTAATAAAGAAGGTAAACGTGAAGAATAATGGATAGACATTTGTCTATCCATTTTTTCAATGTAAAATAAGTTTTAGGTAATCATTATGAAAGAAATACGATGAGGTGAACATATATGGAAGGTGTAGTATTATTACATAAGCCAAAAGGCATGACATCACACGATTGTGTATTTAAATTAAGAAAGATATTACGTGAAAAACGAATTGGTCATACAGGAACATTAGATCCAGATGTAACAGGAGTATTACCTATTTGTGTTGGACGAGCAACGAAGATTGCACAATTTTTAACAAGCGAAACGAAAACATATGAAGGTGAAGTAACATTAGGATTTTCAACAACAACTGAAGATGCTTCTGGTGAAGTTGTGGAAACGAAACATGTAGATCGTGTTATTTCTCGTAAAGAAGTGGAAGAGGTTCTTGCGGCATTAACAGGTACGATTGAGCAAATGCCTCCGATGTTTTCGGCTGTAAAAGTTAACGGAAAAAAATTATATGAATACGCAAGAGCCGGACAAGAGGTTGAACGTCCAGTGCGTACAATTACAATTCATGAATTTGTATTACTAGATGACCGTGAAGTGTTTGAAGGTGAAAATATTTCATTCCGTTTCCGTGTAACGTGTAGTAAAGGAACATATGTAAGAACGTTAGCGGTAATGATTGGTGAAAAACTTGGTTTTCCATCACATATGTCTCACCTTGTAAGAACGGCTTCTGGTGAATTTTTATTAGAAGATTGCATATCATTTGAAGAAATTGAAGAAAACGTGCAAAATGGAACAGTAGAGTCTATCTTCATTTCAATTGATGAAGCATTAAGTAAGTTCCCGAAAATGGTTGTAGATGAAAAGCAAGCAGAAAAAATAAAGAATGGTATGTTCTTAAAAAATGAATCGCAAATAACGGCGCCATTTATAACAGTATTTGATAAAAACGAGCGCTGCCTTGCAATTTATGAACACCATCCAAAACACCCTGGTATGCTAAAGCCGATGAAAGTACTTGTGAATAATCAAGAACTAAAGCTATAATGAATTATTGGAAGGATTATTACAGAAAAAGGTGAATTCAAGCGTGAAACTTATTCATTTAACTCATCCACATGAACAAAATAAATTAGAATTACCACCTACTGTAATGGCATTAGGATTTTTTGATGGCATTCATTTAGGACATCAACGTGTAATTCGAACTGCGAAACAAATAGCAGATGAACGAGGATACAAAAGTGCAGTGATGACATTTTACCCACATCCATCTGTTGTTTTAGGTAAAAAGGAAGCGCATGCCGAGTATATTACACCGATGTGTGATAAAGAGAAAATAGTCGAGAACTTAGGAATCGATATATTATATGTTGTTAAATTTGATGAATCATTTGCAGGGTTATTACCACAACAATTTGTAGATGATTATATTATTGGTTTAAATGTAAAGCATGTAGTAGCAGGGTTTGATTATTCATATGGACGTTTAGGAAAAGGAAAGATGGAGACTTTACCATTTCATGCAAGAGGGGAGTTTACACAGACTGTGATTGAAAAAGTTGAATTTCAAGAAGAGAAAGTAAGTTCTACAGCATTACGAAAGTTAATTCGAAATGGCGAAATGGAAAAAATTCCATCTATTTTAGGTAGAGCATATACAGTAGGGGGAACGGTTGTACACGGTGATAAACGTGGACGTCAAATTGGTTTCCCGACAGCGAATGTTGGTTTAAGTGATGAGTATCTATTACCACCTGTAGGTGTTTATGCAGTGAGATTAAAAGTTCACGATGAATGGTTCGATGGTGTATGTAATATTGGATATAAACCAACCTTTAAAGAAGATGAGCGCCAACTTTCTATTGAAGTGCACTTATTTGAATTTAACAAAGACATATATGATCAAAATGTTACAGTAGAGTGGCATATGCGTATAAGAGAAGAGAAGAAATTCAATGGCATCGATGAGTTAGTTGAACAAATCGCAAAAGATAAGAAAACAGCACAAGAATATTTTGCGAACGAAAAGAATATACTTGCTTTTTCAAATGAAAAGTAGTATTCTATGTTATGTACTTTATGACAACCATTGCTTGGCATTGCGACTCACCGACGCTTGCTAGGTAATCGGGGGTTTAATTAATAGGAGGTGAAATAGGATGGCTTTAACACAAGAGCGTAAAAATGAAATCATTGCACAATTTAGAACTCATGAGACTGATACTGGTTCTCCAGAGGTTCAAATTGCTGTCCTAACGGAGCAAATTAACACTCTAAACGAGCACTTACGTACTCACAAGAAAGATCATCATTCACGTCGTGGTCTATTAAAGATGGTTGGTAAACGTCGTAACTTACTAACTTACCTTCGTAATAGCGATATCACACGTTACCGTGAATTAATCACAAAGCTTGGCTTACGTCGATAGTCAAAGAAGCGGGAATATTCCCGCTTTTTTGTTAGGTAAAAATATATCTTCTACTCTTTATAGCTTACTTCATTTTCGGTAATACTAGAGGTAGAATATTGTGATATACTATCCATTTACATAGAAGAATTGAATACTTTAAATTGAGAGGGGTACTTAAATGAGTCAAGAAAAGCAAGTCTTCTCGATAGATTTAGCTGGTCGCCAGCTAACAGTTGAAACAGGTCAGCTTGCAAAGCAAGCGAACGGAGCAGTATTAGTAAGATATGGCGATACAGCGGTTCTATCTACAGCAACTGCATCAAAAGAAGCAAAAAATGTAGATTTCTTCCCACTTACAGTAAACTATGAAGAGCGTTTATATGCAGTCGGAAAAATTCCAGGCGGTTTCATTAAACGTGAAGGTCGTCCAAGTGAAAAAGCAATTTTGGCAAGTCGTTTAATCGACCGTCCAATTCGTCCACTTTTCGCAGATGGTTTCCGTAACGAAGTACAAGTTGTCAGCATCGTAATGAGTGTTGATCAAGATTGTTCTTCTGAAATGGCAGCTATGCTTGGTTCTTCATTAGCGTTATCGATTTCAGATATTCCATTTGAAGGTCCAATCGCGGGTGCAACAGTTGGTCGTATTAACGGCGAATTCGTTATCAACCCAACAGTAGAACAGCAAGAACAAAGTGATATTCACCTTGTTGTAGCTGGTACGAAAGATGCAATTAACATGGTTGAAGCAGGAGCAGATCAAGTGCCTGAGGAAACAATGTTAGAAGCAATTATGTTTGGTCATGACGAAATTAAACGTCTAATTGCATTCCAAGAAGAGATTGTACAAGCTGTAGGTAAAGAGAAATCAGAAGTGAAACTTTATGAAGTTGACGCTGATCTTAACCAAGCTGTACGTGAAATGGCTGAGAAGGATATGCATTCTGCAATTCAAGTACATGAGAAACATGCACGTGAAGATGCAATTAATGAAGTGAAAAAGCGTGTAATTGAGCATTACGAAGCGCAAGAAGCTGACGCTGATACATTAGGACAAGTAAATGAGATTTTATATAAAATTGTAAAAGAAGAAGTACGTCGTCTTATTACAGTTGAGAAAATCCGCCCAGATGGCCGTAAAGGTGACGAAATCCGTCCATTAGCATCAGAGGTTGGCATTTTATCTCGTACACACGGTTCTGGTTTATTCACACGTGGACAAACACAAGCATTAAGTATTTGTACATTAGGTGCATTAGGCGATGTGCAAATTTTAGATGGTCTTGGTGTAGAAGAATCAAAACGCTTTATGCACCATTACAATTTCCCATCATTTAGTGTTGGTGAAACAAGACCAATGCGTGGGCCAGGTCGTCGTGAAATCGGTCACGGTGCACTAGGAGAACGTGCTCTTGAGCCTGTAATTCCATCTGAAAAAGATTTCCCATATACAGTACGTCTTGTATCTGAAGTTTTAGAATCAAATGGTTCGACTTCACAAGCAAGTATTTGTGGTAGTACTTTAGCAATGATGGATGCTGGTGTTCCACTTAAAGCTCCAGTTGCAGGTATTGCAATGGGTCTAGTTAAATCAGGTGAGCATTACACAATTTTATCTGATATTCAAGGTATGGAAGATCATTTAGGTGATATGGACTTTAAAGTAGCAGGTACAGCACAAGGTGTAACTGCACTACAAATGGACATTAAAATCGATGGTCTATCTCGTGAAATTTTAGAAGAGGCATTACAACAAGCGAAAGTTGGTCGTGTGCACATTCTAAATCATATGTTATCTGTTATTGCAGAGCCACGTACTGAATTATCAGCATACGCTCCAAAGATTATTACAATGACAATTAACCCAGATAAAATCCGTGACGTTATCGGACCAAGCGGTAAACAAATCAATAAAATTATTGAAGAAACTGGCGTTAAAATTGATATCGAGCAAGATGGTACAGTATTCATTTCTTCAATAAATCAAGAAATGAACGACAAAGCTAAGAAAATTATCGAAGATATCGTTCGTGAAGTACAAGTAGGTGAAATCTACGAAGGAAAAGTGAAACGTGTTGAGAAATTCGGTGCTTTCGTTGAATTATTCAGCGGAAAAGATGGATTAGTTCACATTTCTGAACTTGCACTTGAGCGTGTAGGTAAAGTAGAAGACGTTGTGAAAATCGGTGATGTAATTACAGTTAAAGTTATCGAGATTGACAAGCAAGGTCGTGTGAATCTATCTAGAAAAGTATTGCTAAAAGAAGAGCAAGAAAAAGAAGCTGCTAAAGAAGAAAACAAACAAGAGCAGCAATAAGTAAAAGCCAGTTTAACTGGCTTTTTTTGTTATGTAAAAATATGATTTATATATATTTTTATGTCAGCATAGGTATAGTTTTCATTATAACGCTCAAATTAACAAAGATAAGAAGAAAAATGTTTTTTATATAGTTAATGGGAGGGTTTATATGAAAGCTCGTATATTGGCATACATGTGTATATTCTTTTTATATGTCAGTGTAGGCTCTTATTCCGTTTTTGCACAGGATAACTTATATGAAGAAATTCAAAAGCATGCAAAACAATATGAGATTGCACCTCAAAATGCGATGATTGATAAGATCTGGAAAGCAACACCAGGATATAATGGAAGACAAGTTGATCTAGAAGCATCCTATAACAATATGAAGAAGCTAAAGAAATTTGATCAAAAACATCTTGAATTCAAAGAAGTATCACCGAGTGTCCACTTAGAAGATTTATCACCAGCTCCAATTTATAGGGGGCATCCGAATAAAAAGATGGTGGGATTAACAATAAATGTGGCATGGGGAAATGAGTATTTGCCTCGTATATTAGAAATATTGAAAAAACACGATGTGAAGGCGACTTTCTTTTTAGAAGGACGTTGGGTGAAAGAAAATTTACGATTTGCAAAAATGATTGTCGATGCAAATCAAGAAGTTGGAAATCATTCATACACTCATCCTAATATGAAAACGCTATCGTCTGATGAAATACGAGAGCAGTTACAAAAAACAAATCGAATGATTGAAGCAGCTACGAATCAAAAGGTGAGATGGTTTGCACCGCCGAGCGGAAGTTTTCGGGATGAAGTCGTGAAAATTGCAGATGATTTCCAAATGGGAACGATCATGTGGACTGTCGATACAATTGATTGGAAGCGACCTGAGCCAGATGTGCTATTGCAGAGAGTAATGAGAAAAATACACCCTGGTGCTATCGTATTAATGCATCCTACGTCATCTACATCAGAAGCATTAGATACAATGATTACAAAATTGAAGGAACAAGGATATAAAGTAGGGAATATAACAGAATTACTGGATGAAAAACGCGTGGATTAAATACATTTGCATGACATTCATCCTTAAACTTGTTATCATTAAATAATAGCACTTATTTAGAGAAACTGGCAGTAGGAGGAAAGTTTTTGATTAAAAAATATACTTGTAAAAATGGTGTAAGAATAGTTATGGAGAATATACCAACTGTAAGATCAGTTGCGATTGGTATTTGGATTCATGCAGGATCAAGAAATGAAAATGAAAAAAATAACGGGATTTCTCACTTTTTAGAGCATATGTTCTTTAAAGGGACGGAAACACGTAGTGCACGCGAAATCGCAGAATCATTTGATAGCATTGGTGGGCAAGTGAATGCTTTTACTTCAAAAGAATACACTTGTTACTATGCAAAAGTGCTAGATGAGCATGCTAAATACGCTTTAGATGTATTAGCAGACATGTTCTTTAATTCAACATTTGATGAAGAAGAATTGAAAAAAGAGAAGAATGTCGTATGTGAAGAAATTAAAATGTACGAAGATGCTCCAGATGATATTGTGCATGATATGTTAACGAAAGCAACATATGAAACGCATCCGCTTGGATATCCTATTTTAGGAACAGAAGAAACGCTTAATACGTTTACAGGTGATACGCTACGCCAATATATTAAGGATCATTACACACCTGAAAATGTAGTTGTTTCAGTTGCAGGAAATATTGATGAAGCCTTCTTACAAACGGTAGAGCAATATTTCGGTAGTTATGAAGGAACGACAAACCGTGAACAAGTACATAGCCCAATCTTCCATTTTAATAAGGTAGCACGTAAAAAGGAAACAGAACAAGCTCATTTATGTCTAGGATATAAAGGCTTACAAATGGGGCACGAAGATATTTATAACTTAATCGTATTAAATAACGTTTTAGGCGGTAGTATGAGTAGCCGTTTATTCCAAGAAGTACGTGAGCAACGTGGGTTAGCATACTCAGTATTTTCTTACCATTCTTCTTATGAAGATACAGGTATGTTAACACTGTATGGTGGAACAGGTAGTCAACAATTAGATACACTGTATGAAACAATGCAAGAAACATTAGAAACATTGAAAAATACAGGTATTACAGAAAAAGAGCTTATTAATAGTAAAGAGCAATTAAAAGGAAACTTAATGTTAAGTTTAGAAAGTACGAATAGCCGTATGAGCCGTAATGGTAAAAATGAATTGCTACTTCGTAAGCACCGTTCACTTGATGAAATTATTGAAAGTGTAAACACTGTAACAAAAGAAAATGTAGATGGGTTAATTCGTAACATGTTTACAGATGAATTCTCTGCAGCATTAATTAGTCCAGATGGAAAACTTCCAAAAGGAATAAAACTATAATTGCTTTATCCCGCTATTCGCCGGGCAGTAAGACTCCCACCTCAAAATTCGGCTGGAGCAAAGAAGTTAGGTGAGAGCTGATAATCAGTGGGGGGATGAACATCCCCCCACTGATTAAAGTTTCACTTTATATGAAGTATGTAAAAATAACCGTATCTCTTTTAAATGAGATACGGTTATTTTTTTTGGATATACAGAATAGGTACTAATTATGGATAACTTACATTCATAATTTCGATAGGGGGAGAGCATATGCGATTAAGTGAATTAAGCGGTAAAGAGATCGTAAATTTAGAAAGAGCCGAAAAAATGGGTGTTTTAGGATATGTGGATTTAGAGATTGATGAGAAGGATGGCCAAATACAGGCTCTTATCATACCAGCTGGGAAATGGGGAGGTTTTAAAAAGGAACCACAAGAAGTAAGAGTTACGTGGAGCCAAATTAAAAAAGTAGGGCATGATATGATCCTTTGTGATATTACAGATCGTCCAAATTCGAAGTGAAAGATGGCCATTTTGGTCATCTTTTTTTATGCATTACCCGCAGAGTATTAGCTCACATGAATCGAGCTTCTACGGGCAATCAATTTCCTACATAATGTCCTCTCATATGCGGAAATTTGAGGGGGGGTTTTTTTGCATACAAAGAGCGAGATCAATCATGTGTGCTTTTTGTTTTTCAATCACCTAAAACTCGTACATTACATATGATGTGGAGGAAAAAGAAAAAGTAGGCACTTTTCTTATAAATGACAGAAAAAGAAGGTGAATTAGGGAATGTTGACTGAGATGCATATTGCTGTCATAGGAGGAGATGCAAGACAGCTAGAAGTAATTCGCAAGCTAGTTGAATTGGATGCGAAACTTTCATTGATAGGGTTTGATCAGTTAGATCATGGCTTCACAGGGGCAGCAAAAGAAAGTATACAAAATTTAGATTTCACTTCTGTAGATGCAATTATTTTGCCAGTTGCAGGTACAAATGCCAAGGGAGAAGTAGATACTATTTTTTCAAACGAAAAAGTTTCTATAACGAAAGAACAAATTGAAAATACACCAGAACATTTTACTATATATTCAGGTATTGGTACGCCTTACTTGGAAAATCTCGTATCTACTACAAACCGTAAACTAATTAAATTATTTGATCGTGATGATGTGGCAATCTACAATTCTATACCAACTGTAGAAGGTACATTAATGATGGTAATTCAACATACCGACTATACGATTCATGGTTCTAATGTAATGGTTTTAGGATTTGGTAGAACAGGGATGAGCGTTGCCAGAGCATTTCAATCATTAGGAGCCCATGTCAAAGTTGGAGCAAGACGATCGGAACATATTGCACGTATTACAGAGATGATGTTTTCTCCTTTTCATATGCAGAACATTGAGAAAGAAGTAGGGAATATCGATATTGTCATTAATACAATTCCACATCTCGTTGTGACAGCGAATGTCATTTCAAAAATGCCGGCCCATACGTTAGTAATTGATTTAGCTTCTAAACCAGGCGGTACCGACTTTAGATATGCGGAAAAAAGAGGAGTTAAAGCGCTGTTAGCACCTGGATTACCAGGTATTGTTGCTCCAAAAACAGCAGGACAAATTTTAGCGAACGTTCTTTCTCAGTTATTAGCAGAAGATGTAATCGCAAGAAAGGAGAATGGAGAATGAATTTAAAAGGGAAGAGGATAGGGTTTGGTTTTACTGGTTCACATTGTACGTACGAAGAAGTAATGCCTCATTTAGAAAAATTGATTGCTGAGGGAGCAGAAGTACGTCCCGTTGTTTCTTATACTGTTCAATCAACAAATACGAGATTTGGAGAAGGGGCAGAGTGGATTAAAAAGATTGAAGAAGTAACAGGCTTTAAAGCAATTAATTCCATCGTTGGCGCAGAACCACTAGGACCTAAAATTCCACTAGATTGTATGGTAATTGCACCACTAACAGGAAATTCTATGAGTAAATTTGCAAATGCAATGACAGACTCTCCAGTATTAATGGCAGCGAAAGCGACGCTAAGAAATGGTAAGCCTGTCGTATTGGCTGTTTCGACGAATGATGCTCTAGGGCTTAATGGGGTAAATCTCATGCGCCTAATGGCCACAAAAAACATCTACTTCGTCCCATTCGGCCAAGATGCACCAGAGAAAAAACCGAATTCAATGGTAGCTCGTATGGAGTTATTGGAGGATACAGTACTAGAAGCGTTGCAAGGAAAGCAATTGCAGCCGGTTGTCGTGGAAAAATTCAGATATATGAATTAAAAAACGAATAATTTTGATGAAACCGTCATTATTACAGTAGATTATGATAAAATTCACGCTATTAAGATTAGAAGGGGTATTGTATACTCCTTCTGATTCTAAGTTATAGAAGGATTGGTATCTAGAAAGGGGCATAGTGATGGAAAAGCAAAAAACTTTTCATGTCTTCAATAATTTGTTGCTCCTCTAACTTCCGTACTTGCTCAGTTACTGACGGGAAGATAAGTGAACAGCTTCTGCTAAATTTCCCGTTGGAATTTTTGCATTTGACGGCAATAATCCCACGATTTTTTGTCGATTTAATCCATAAATCATCCAACCTTTTTTTGAAAAATAAAATAAACAAAATTCTTTATATAATAAAGTCAAACAACTAAATATCCTTATTGAACTTATTTATCAATATTCTATATTTGTATAAAATAAGGACATCAGGAAGCGATTTACGATGAAAAAGATTTTATTATTATTAGCTGATGAATTTGAAGCAGTAGAAGCTAGTGTGTTTATAGATATAAATAGAAGAAAAAAGACATATTTATATTGTCATCACCCTGATGGCGTCAACCTGATGCGCCTAAAGTCTACAAAAACATCTACTTTGTCCAGTTCGGCCAAGATGCACCAGAGAAAAAACCGAATTCAATGGTAGCTCGTATGGAGTTATTGGAAGATACAGAACTAGAAGCATTGCAAGGAAAGCAATTGCAACCGGTTGTCGTAGAAAAATTCAGATATATGAATTAAAAAACGAAAAAAAAAGGACAATTTTTGATGAAACCATCATTCTTACTGTAGAATATGATAAAATTAACGTTATTAAGATTAGAAGGGGTATTGTATACTCCTTCTGATTCTAAGTTATAGAAGGATTGGTATCTAGAAAGGGGCATAGTGATGGAAAAGCAAAAAACTTTTCATGTCGCTGTAGTTGGAGCAACCGGCGCAGTTGGTGAACAAATGTTAAATACTTTAGAGAAACGAGAATTTCCAATCGGGAAATTAACGTTACTTTCATCTAAACGATCTGCAGGTAAGAAACTTGTATTTAAAGGCGAAGAATTTACAGTTCAAGAGGCAACTCCTGAAAGTTTTGAAGGAGTAGATATCGCACTATTTAGTGCTGGTGGATCTGTATCAAAACAATTAGCGCCAGAAGCAGCAAAGCGCGGTGCGATTGTTGTTGATAATACAAGTGCATTCCGTATGACAGAAAACGTGCCACTTGTTGTACCTGAAGTAAATGAAAATGACTTAAAAGAACATAATGGTATTATCGCAAATCCAAACTGTTCTACAATTCAAATGGTAGTAGCTCTTGAGCCAGTTCGTCAGCAATATGGTTTAAAACGAGTAATCGTTTCCACATATCAAGCTGTATCAGGTGCTGGTGCGGCAGCGATTGAAGAACTTCATGAACAATCACAAGCAATCTTAAATGGTGAAGAAGTGAAGGCGAATGTTTTACCTGTATCAGGTGATAAGAAACATTTCCCAATCGCTTTCAACGCGATTCCACAGATTGATAAGTTCCAAGATAATGGATTTACATTTGAAGAAATGAAAATGATTAATGAAACGAAAAAAATTATGCATATGCCTGAATTAGAAGTAGCAGCAACATGTGTACGTTTACCAGTTGTATCAGGTCACTCTGAGTCTGTTTACATCGAAGTAGAAAAAGAAGGCGTAACAGTAGAAGAATTAAAGAACTTACTTGCAAATGCGGAAGGTATCGTTCTGCAAGATAACCCAGAAGAGCAATTATATCCAATGCCAGCTACTGCAGTAGGTAAAAACGAAGTATTCGTTGGAAGAATCCGTAAAGATTTAAATAACGATAAAGGATTCCATCTTTGGGTCGTATCTGATAACTTATTAAAAGGCGCTGCATGGAATTCTGTTCAAATTGCAGAGCGCTTAGTAAAATTACAATTAGTGTAAACGGCTAAGAGAAGGTGCAAAATATGAAAATTATTGTTCAAAAATTTGGTGGCACATCTGTACGTGATGAAAATGGACGTAAGCATGCGCTTCATCATATAAAAAAATCGCTAGATGCGGGTTATAAAGTAGTTACTGTCGTATCTGCTATGGGTCGTAAAGGTGAACCGTATGCAACGGATACGTTGCTAAGTCTTGTAAATCAAGAGGAATCTCACATTTCTAATCGTGAGCAAGATTTGTTATTATCATGCGGAGAATTAATCTCAGCAATCGTTTTCTCTAACATGTTAAATGAGAACGGTATAAAAGCAGCGGCATTAAATGGTGCACAAGCTGGTTTTTTAACAAATGATGATTTTACAAATGCTAAGATTATTGAAATGAATTGCGATCGTATACATGAAGAGCTAGAAAATGTAGATGTAATCGTCGTTACAGGATTCCAAGGGCAAACGAAAAAAGGTGATACGACAACACTTGGACGCGGGGGTAGCGATACTTCAGCTTCAGCGTTAGGTGTTGCGCTTCATGCTGAATTTATTGATATCTTCACAGATGTAGAAGGTGTTATGACTGCGGATCCTCGCATTGTAAAAGATGCACGTCATCTTCAAACTGTAACGTATAACGAAATTTGTAACATGGCTTACCAAGGTGCAAAAGTCGTTCATCCACGTGCAGTTGAAATTGCGATGCATGCGAAAGTGCCACTTCGTGTACGTTCTACGTATTCTGATAGTGAAGGTACGCTTATTTCAGCATCTGACGGTGCGACAAAAGGTCGTGATGTAGAAGAACGTCCTGTTACAGGTATCGCACATGTATCAAATGTGACGCAAATTAAAGTGCTTGCAAAAGAAACAGCATATGATTTGCAGCAGCATGTGTTTAAAGAAATGGCGAATGAAGGAATCAGTGTCGATTTAATTAACATTTCACCTACTGGGGTAGCTTATACGGTAAGTGATAATGTTGCAAATCGTGCAGTTGAATTATTACAAAACCTTGGATACGAGCCAATTGTGACAGAACATTGTGCAAAAGTATCTATTGTAGGAGCTGGAATGGCAGGATACCCAGGGGTTACTGCGAAAATCGTTACAGCTTTAGCTGAAAAAGGTATTCAAATTCTGCAATCAGCAGATAGTCATACGACAATTTGGGTTCTTGTAAAAGAAACGGATTTAGTGGAGGCTGTAAATGCATTACATAGTGCGTTTGAGCTTTCAAAAGAAAAGCAACTGGAACAATAAGGAGTGAGACCATGATAGATTTTGGGACAATTGCAACCGCGATGGTAACTCCGTTTGATAAAAACGGAAATATCGATTTTGCAAAGACAACGAAATTGGTAAATTATTTAATAGATAACGGTACAACAGCAATCGTGGTAGGAGGAACGACAGGAGAATCTCCTACATTAACTTCAGAAGAAAAAGTAGCGTTATATCGCCATGTCGTATCTGTTGTCGATAAAAGGGTGCCCGTAATCGCTGGAACAGGTAGCAATAATACGCATGCTTCTATTGACTTAACTAAAAAGGCGACAGAAGCTGGTGTTGATGCAGTAATGCTAGTAGCACCGTATTATAACAAACCGAGTCAAGAAGGAATGTATCAGCACTTTAAAGCAATTGCTGAAAGCACGCCACTTCCGGTTATGCTATATAACGTTCCAGGACGATCTATTGTACAAATCTCCGTTGATACAGTTGTTCGTTTATCAGAAATAGAAAACATTGTTGCGATTAAAGATGCAGGCGGCGATGTGTTAACAATGACAGAAATCATTGAAAAAACAGCGGACGACTTTGCAGTATACAGCGGTGATGACGGTTTAACGTTACCAGCTATGGCAGTTGGAGCGAAAGGTATCGTTTCTGTAGCATCTCATGTTATCGGAAATGAAATGCAAGAAATGATTGCAGCATTCCAAGCAGGTGAATTTAAGAAGGCGCAAAAATTACATCAATTACTTGTAAGAGTAACGGATTCATTGTTTATGGCGCCAAGCCCAACACCAGTAAAAACAGCGTTACAAATGGTTGGATTAGATGTAGGTTCTGTACGTTTACCACTTCTTCCATTAACAGAAGAAGAAAGAGTAACGTTACAATCTGTTATGCAATCTATCCCTCGTTAATAAAAAATGACCTAGTGTAGAACTAGGTCATTTTTTTATAGGATGAAAGTCTTTTCTCACCTATATGTGTTCTTATTTAGATCATTAACTGTTTCTTCATTATGAATTGCAACATGTATAAGAAAATAATCGTCCTCTTGAAATGAAGCAAAAACGAAAGTGATTATAGAATAAACATTTGTACAAATGTAATAAACCACCGCTTCTATTTTTTTAGAAAAATCCCCTCAAATGTGACGTAATTCATAAAAAAACTCCATTTTGTAAGTATTTTTGTTCAATTCTAGGAAAATAAGTCTTGAAAACACATAGTATGAAATTAATTTAGTGTAATTATGGCTATTTCTTCAAAATAATATGGAGTATAAAATCGAAGCAAATATAAAGGAAATACGTTCAATACTTTTGTTATAATTCCGTTCTTTTACCTATTCTTTCGCACGATTTAACTTGTGTTCTATTTCTTGTATCAGGTATAATATGGCTAAGTAGCTTAGTACGGGTATGCTTAGCAAAATTGGTAAAAATTATAATTTGATTACATTTTCATATCATATCGAATAAGATATTTGATTTATATAATGAAAGAGAGGTGAAACCTGGTTTAAAAAATAAACAAGGACATGATATCGCATAACGGTAAGGACATTCGTCTTGGACGGTGAATATATGGTGGTTGTAGAGTTTCCCCTGGTGTCTCTACAATTTTAGTGAAATCAGTGTTTGAAAGATTTTTAAACCAGGCAACAACATGAAGAGAAAAGAGAATGAGTCTGTTAAAGTATTTGCTCTTGGTGGAGTAGGTGAAATCGGGAAAAATATGTACTGTGTTGAAATTGATTCTGAAATCTTTATTGTGGATGCAGGGTTAATGTTCCCAGGAGATGAGATGTTTGGAATTGATATCGTTATTCCTGATATTACATATTTAGTGGAAAACCAAGAGCGAGTTAAAGGTTTATTTATTACTCACGGTCATGAAGATCATATTGGTGGTATTGTTTACGTACTTCGTAAATTATCTATTCCAGTGTATGCAACGAAATTAACAGTAGGACTTATACAAGAAAAACTTGGCGAAGCGGGTATGTTAGGCCGTGTAGACTTAAAAACAATCGATTCAAATTCAACAGTAGAGTTTAATACTACAACGGTGTCATTCTTTGGAACGACACATAGTATTCCAGATTCTGTTGGTGTTTGTTTCCATACATCAAAAGGTGCGATCGTATATACAGGAGACTTTAAATTCGATCAAACCCCAATTGGAAATAGTGGGGCAGACCTTGGGAAAATGGCTCAAATCGGAAATGAAGGTGTATTATGTTTATTATCTGATAGTACAAATGCTGAGCGTCCAGGTTATACAGGTTCTGAAAAAGAAGTTGGTGTAGAAATTTCTAAAGTGTTCTACGGCGCAGAAGGACGTATTATCGTTGCTTCATTTGCATCGAATGTACATCGCATTCAACAAGTATTTGATGCAGCTGCAGAAACAGGACGAAAAGTAGCGGTTGTAGGACGTAGTATGGTGAAGGTAGTAGATATCGCAAGACGTCTTGGTTATTTAGATGTTCCAGAAGGTATGGTTATTTCACTACAAGAAGTAGACAATTTCCCAGAGAAAAAAGTAGCTATTTTAACGACAGGTAGTCAAGGTGAACCGATGGCGGCCCTTTCTAGAATGGCGAAGCAAGCTCATAAACAAATTTCAATTCGTAAAGGTGATACGGTTATTATCGCGGCATCTCCAATTCCAGGTAATGAAATATCTGTATCGAAAATTATTGATTTGTTATTTAGAGCGGGAGCTGAAGTTGTTTATTACGGTGAAAGAAAAGTTCACGTTTCAGGTCACGGTAGCCAAGAAGAATTAAAATTAATGTTAAATTTAATGAAACCGAAATATTTTGTACCCGTACATGGTGAGTTCCGTATGCAAAAAGCACATGCATACTTAGCTGAAGATGTAGGTATTGCAAGAGAAAATATCTTTATCGTAGAAAAAGGCGATGTAATTGGTTTTGGTGACGATGAAGCGAACTTAGTTGGCAAAGTGCAAGCTGGCAATGTGTTAATTGATGGATTAGGTGTAGGTGACGTTGGTAATATCGTTCTTCGAGATAGAAAAATGTTATCTCAAGATGGAATATTAGTAGTTGTTGTAACACTTGGTAAAGATGAAAAGAAAATTATTTCTGGTCCAGAAATCATTTCACGTGGATTTGTATATGTACGTGAATCAGAAGCGTTAATTGACCGCTCTACAGAGATTGTACGTATGATTGTTGAGCAATCAATTAAAGAATATTCAATTGAATGGTCTATGTTAAAACAAAATATTCGTGAATTATTAGGACAGTTCTTGTACGAAGAGACAAAGAGAAAACCTATGATTTTACCGATTATTATGGAAGTATAAAAAAGATCACCTTTACGGGTGATCTTTTTTCTTTTTAAACTCTATCGAATGAAATTTATAACTTAAGAAATAATAGTGATATACGAGTGAAAGGGGATGCGATATGACAGAACGTGATCGTTATACAAATGAAGAGAAAGAGGCTGAACCGAAAGAAACTGGAAAAGAAGCTTCAATAGTGGAAAAAATTCAACAGCTTGGACAAACGAATGTACCACAAATGAATGAATCACGTATTCATTGTTTAACAATTGTTGGACAGGTGGAAGGTCATGTTCAGTTGCCACCGCAAAATAAAACAACGAAATATGAGCATATTATTCCGCAAATTGTTGCGATTGAACAAAATCCGAAAATTGAAGGCTTGCTTTTAGTGTTAAATACAGTTGGAGGTGACGTTGAAGCTGGGCTAGCAATTTCTGAGATGGTCGCTTCACTTTCAAAACCAACAGTATCTTTAGTTTTAGGTGGAGGGCATTCTATTGGTGTACCAATTGCCGTTTCTACGGACTATTCATTTATTGCGGAAACTGCGACGATGACAATTCATCCGATTCGTCTAACAGGTCTTGTTATAGGTGTGCCGCAAACATTTGAGTATTTAGATAAAATGCAAGAAAGAGTCATTCGATTTGTGACGAAGCATTCGAAAGTAACGGAAGATCGTTTTAAAGAGCTTATGTTTGCGAAAGGGAATTTAACGCGAGATATTGGTACGAATGTAATTGGTGGAGATGCAGTGAAGTATGGCCTTATAGATGATGTTGGTGGTATCGGAAATGCGATTCGAAAATTAAACGAATTAATAGATGGTCGCACGGATGATAGTGCAGAAGGGAAAATGTTACAATGATTTTATATACAATTATGCCAGAGCAACTCGTGTATCCAGCCGATTATTCGCAATGTGAAAGTCAAAAAGTCGTAAATATAAATGGTGTTGAATTAATGGTTTCAGAAGAAGAACATGGGTATTATTCGATTGTGCGTGTACTAAGTACGGATCCGTTTCACTACTTAGAGTTTGAGCCTGGACAGAAAATAACCTTTTAGCAAAAAGAAGGATTTTGTTTAGAAGCTATGGTATAATATAAAAAACAAGACGGTTGAGCAGCCATGAGAGGGCTGCTTTCTTCTGTTTATTTAACATTTTACAAGAAGTGTAAAAATAGAAGATATAGAGACCTGAAAAAATAGAGAAAACAGACATATAAGTAGAGTTTTTAGGAGGCTTTACATATATGTAGAACACGAGGTGAAGAAATGGCAAAACAAAAGCAAAGAGGGACGAAGGCAAAGGCAAGACGTACGATAAAGCCAACTTTGTATTATGAAATCGTCGGTTTAACTCTTTTTGCACTTTCAATCATTACGATTTTACAGCTAGGTGTTGTAGGAAAATCGTTTGTGTTATTTTTTCGCTTCTTCTTTGGTGAGTGGTACATAATTGGTGTGTTAGGTGTAATAGCTTTATCAGTTTCATTCGTTATAAAACGTGGATGGCCGAACCTTTTAAATAAACGGCTAATCGGTTTTTATTTAATAGTATTGGCGATATTAATGTTTAGTCATATTACATTATTTAACCTTCTTACGAAAGATGGAGCAGTGCAAAATACTTCTGTTATTGTGAGTACAAAAGATAATTTCTTTCTTGAAATGAAAAAAGGACCAGATAGTGTTCATTTAGGTGGTGGCATGTTTGGTGCGCTTATGTTCGCGACTTGTTACTTCTTATTTGACGAAGTAGGAGCTTATATTATTGGTATTATTTTAGTTATTCTCGGTATACTATGTATAACAAATAAGCATATTGGAGAAGTATTAGCTCCAGTTGGTAGAATCCTTAGAAGTCAATTTCAAGTGATGCAAGGGGACTATAAAGACTGGAGAGCGAAAAGAACGGCTGAACAAACAGAAAAGAAAAAAACAACGAGAAGCACAAGGAGTAAACGTGCTGCAGAACAAGAAGAAATTGTTGAGCCGATGGAAGAAATCTCAATTGATCCTCCGATTATTTCAAATTTCACTGAAAATTATCCGGTAAATGAAGAAGAGGATAAACGAATTGAAGTAGAGGAAGAAGAGTTAATCACTTCACCATTTGTCGAAGAAGCTCCGCCAATTGAAGAGCCGAAGAAAAAGCGTGGAGAAAAAATCGTTGAATCGCTAGAGGGAGAAACACAAGCTCCTCCTATGCAATTTTCAAATGTAGAAAATAAAGATTATAAGCTACCTGCACTTGATATATTGAAATTTCCAAAGAATAAGCAAGTTACAAATGAAAACGCGGAAATTTATGAGAATGCTCGTAAATTAGAACGTACTTTCCAAAGCTTTGGAGTGAAAGCGAAAGTAACAAAAGTACATAGAGGTCCTGCAGTTACAAAATATGAAGTGTATCCTGATATGGGAGTAAAGGTAAGTAAAATCGTCGGTTTAAGTGATGATTTAGCGCTTGCTTTAGCTGCGAAAGACATTCGTATTGAAGCACCTATTCCCGGGAAATCAGCTGTAGGAATTGAAGTTCCGAACTCAGAAGTCTCTATGGTAACGCTTAGAGAAGTTCTTGATTCTAAAGCTAATAATCATCCAGAAGAGAAGTTGTTAATTGGTCTTGGACGAGATATTACAGGTGAAGCTGTATTAGCCCGCTTAAATAAAATGCCTCATTTACTAGTGGCCGGTGCGACAGGTAGCGGGAAAAGTGTATGTATTAACGGTATTATCGTTAGTATTTTAATGCGTGCAAAACCACATGAAGTAAAATTAATGATGATTGATCCGAAAATGGTAGAGTTAAATGTATATAACGGTGTGCCTCATTTATTAACACCAGTTGTAACGGATCCGAAAAAGGCATCACAAGCATTGAAAAAAGTTGTGAGTGAAATGGAGCGCCGTTATGAGTTATTTGCTCATAGTGGTACGCGAAATATTGAAGGATATAATGACTATATAAAAGAGCATAATAATCAATCAGAAGCGAAACAACCGGAATTACCTTATATTGTCGTAATTGTGGACGAGTTAGCAGATTTAATGATGGTTGCTTCATCGGATGTAGAGGATGCGATTATGCGTCTAGCGCAAATGGCTCGTGCGGCTGGTATTCATTTAATTATCGCAACGCAGCGTCCATCAGTTGATGTTATTACGGGAGTTATTAAAGCGAATATTCCATCGCGTATTGCATTCGCTGTATCTTCTCAAACAGATTCTCGTACAATTCTTGACGGTGGTGGTGCAGAGAAACTACTAGGTCGTGGAGATATGCTGTTTATACCAATTGGTGCATCAAAGCCTGTACGTGTACAAGGTGCGTTTTTATCAGATGATGAAGTTGAGAGAGTTGTAGAATATGTTATTGGTCAGCAAAAAGCGCAATATCAAGAAGATATGATTCCGCAAGATGTTCCTGATACGAAGCAAGAAGTAGAAGATGAATTATATGATGAAGCAGTTCAGCTCGTAGTGGAAATGCAAACAGCATCTGTTTCTATGTTGCAACGTAGGTTTAGAGTTGGTTATACGCGAGCTGCCCGTTTAATTGATGCAATGGAAATGAATGGTGTAGTAGGTCCGTATGAAGGTAGTAAACCACGAGAAGTGCTCATTAATGATGTACAAGAAAAAAGTTCATAAAAAAAAGCCTAATTGTTTTTACAATTAGGCTTTTTTATATGCTGGTTTTGTTATATACTATATTCACCGGAAAAGAAAGGGCTTACATTTAAAGTGGTTCTTTAGAATACGAATACTTTGGTATAGTTTTTTATAAATGTTCGATATTCAATGTAGAAAAATGTTAAATTTTGTTGACACGTATGGGAGCAAGTGGTAAGATTACTTCGAAAAGAATCACTGCCTCATATAATCTTGGAGATAAGGTCCATAAGTTTCTACCCGGCAACCATGAATTGCTGGACTATGAGGGGAAAAGTGTGTAACAAAGGATGTAAGAGATCTTTGTGCCGAACTTTTTCTCGAAATGAGGAATGTTTATGGTGCAAAGTTTTTTTTATGCAGTAAAGAGTGAAAATTTCATCTTAAAAAATTATTAATATTTATTCGACAATTGCGCTTATTTTTAGTGTTTAGTAATTTTTGCTATGTTGTAAGTTGAAAAAAGAGAAAAGAAGTCTTACATCAGAGGTCGAATAATTGAAATGCGGGGGAGTCTTATGTCAGTAAAATCCGATAGTCGTCACCTATATTTACGGGTGATTGATCACATCAAAGAAAAAATTAAAGATGGAGCTTACAAAGAAAGACAAAAGTTACCATCAGAGTTTGATTTAGCGAAAGAACTTGGCGTAAGTAGAGCGACTTTAAGGGAAGCGCTACGTATTTTAGAAGAAGAAAATGTTGTCATTCGTAGACATGGTGTAGGGACGTTTGTAAATGCTAAGCCGTTATTCTCTTCTGGAATTGAACAACTTTCTAGTATTACAGATATGATTTCTAGTGTGGGGAAAACACCAGGAACTATCTTTCTATCATCATCTACAACAAGTCTAACAGAAGAAGAAAAAGAGAAGTTTAATAGTGAAGATGGTTTTAATGCAGTGATGATCGAGCGTGTGCGTACAGCAGATGGGGAACCTGTTGTATATTGTATCGATAAACTTGCAAAAGAAATCTTGCCGGATTTATCGGGATACAATGAAGAATCGTTACTAACGGTGATACATAATAACACGCATAAGCGCATAACATATGCGGTTGCTCATATTGAGCCAATTGGCTATCATCCGAAAATCTCACCGATTTTAGAATGTGAACCAGAAACGGCACTGCTAGTATTAAAACAAATGCACTATGATCAAAATGATGAGCCAATCTTATATTCTATCAATTATTTTAGAGCTGATAAGTTTAGCTTCCACGTACTAAGAAAACGTATGTAGGTGAGTTCCTTTTTAGGGAGGTGACAGCAAGAAGTTAGGGACAGCAGCGTGTAAAAAAATAGACAATTCATTTCAGGAGGGGTTTCTAGTATGAAGAAAAAAACAGGTCTTTTATTATCATTAACATTAGCAGCGAGTGCGGTTTTAGGTGCATGTGGTAACTCGGATAAGGCGAGTAGCGACAAAAAAGAAGGTAAAGACTTCAAGGTTGGTATGGTAACGGATGTTGGGGGCGTAGATGACAAATCATTCAACCAATCTTCTTGGGAAGGTTTGAAAAAGTTTGGTAAAGATAATGGATTAAAGGAAAAGACAAATTATCGTTACCTACAGTCTGAAAAAGAAGCAGATTATATTCCAAACTTAAAGAAATTTTCAAAAGATAAGTATGATTTATCTTTCGGAATCGGTTATAAATTAGAAGGTGCAATGAAAGAAGTTGCAAAAGAATCTCCAAAACAACAATTCGCAATCGTTGATACGGTTGTAGATGCACCGAACGTAACAAGTATTACGTTTAAAGATCATGAAGGATCATTCCTTGTAGGCGCGGTAGCAGCTATGTCAACAAAATCGAATAAAGTAGGATTTGTTGGCGGAATGAAGAGTGATTTAATTAGTAAATTCGAAAATGGATTTAAAGCTGGTGCAAAGGCAGTAAATCCAAACATTGAAATCGTATCTGAATATGCAGAAGCATTTGATAAACCTGAAAAAGGTACAGTTCTTGCATCAGCAATGTATGGTCAAGGTGTAGATGTAATTTATCATGCTGCTGGTGGTACAGGTAACGGCGTGTTCACTGAAGCGAAAAACCGTAAGAAAAAAGGTGAGAATGTTTGGGTAATCGGTGTTGACCGTGACCAAAACCAAGAAGGCATGCCTGAAAACGTAACATTAACTTCAATGGTAAAACGTGTAGATATCGCTGTTGAAAAAGTAGCACAAGAAGCGAAAGATGGTAAATTAAAAGGCGGTAAAGTAGAAGCGTTTGGATTAAAAGATGACGGTGTTGGTATTGCAAAAACAACTGATAACGTGAAAAAAGTTAACCCTGAAATTTTAACAAAAGTAGAAGAGTTTGAAAAGAAAATTACAGATGGTGAAATTAAAGTACCTGCTACAGATAAAGAGTATAAAGAATATGAAGCTTCTCTAAAAAAATAAATAGAGAAATAGCAAAGGTTAGTTCATAGAACTAACCTTTGTATGTATAAAACTTCCGAATTGCTTAATAAGTTAATAGTGTAATAGGGAAATGTTCCCTGTTAAAAGGAGGAACACAATGGAATACGTAATTGAGATGAACAACATTACGAAAGTATTCCCAGGCATTGTAGCGAATGATAATATTACGCTGCAAGTAAAGCAGGGAGAAATACATGCTTTACTTGGAGAAAATGGTGCAGGGAAATCCACATTGATGAATGTACTATTTGGTTTGTACCAACCAGAACAAGGTGAAATTAAAATTAAAGGAAAGCCTGTAAGCATTACCAATCCAAATGTGGCAAATGACCTTGGTATTGGAATGGTTCATCAGCACTTTATGCTTGTTCATAATTTTACAGTTACAGAGAATATTATTCTCGGAAATGAACCGAAGAAAAAAGGGAAAATCGCTGTTGAGGAAGCTGCTAAAGAAATTCAAAAACTGTCTGAACAATACGGATTAGCTGTAGATCCATATGCGAAAATACAGGATATTTCAGTTGGTATGCAACAGCGTGTTGAGATTTTAAAAACACTTTACCGTGGGGCGGAAATTTTAATATTTGATGAACCAACAGCTGTGTTAACACCGCAAGAAATTCATGAGCTCATTCAAATTATGAAAAAGCTTGTGCGAGAAGGAAAATCGATTGTTCTTATTACACATAAGTTGAAAGAAATTATGGAAGTTTGCGATCGTTGTACAATTATTCGTAAAGGAAAAGGGATTGGAACGGTTGACGTTGCAAATACGGATGAAAATAAACTTGCAGAATTAATGGTCGGACGTCAAGTGAATTTTAAAACAGAAAAAATAGACGCGAAGCCAAAAGAAGAGGTACTTTCAATTGCGAACCTTGTTGTGCACGATGCACGTCAACTACCTGCTGTAAAAGGCCTTGACTTAACTGTTCGTGCGGGGGAAATTGTTGGAATTGCAGGGATTGATGGAAACGGACAAAGTGAATTAATAGAAGCAATTACTGGTTTACGAAAAGTTGAGTCAGGTTCTATTGCAATTAAAGGAAAAGAAATAACAAATTGGCCTGTTAGAAAGATAACAGAAGAAGGAATTGGTCATATTCCAGAAGACCGTCATAAACACGGCCTTGTTCTTGATTTTTCTGTTAAAGATAATATCGTTCTGCAAACTTACTATAAAAATCCATTTTCAAAGAAAGGGATTTTAAATTTCAGTAAAATTACAGAAAAAGCAAAGGCACTTATTGAACAGTTTGATGTACGTACACCTAGTGAGCAAACGTTAGCGCGCGCTTTATCTGGGGGGAATCAACAAAAAGCAATTATTGCACGTGAAGTAGACCGTGATCCAGATTTATTAATCGCGGCACAGCCAACACGTGGTTTAGATGTAGGAGCAATTGAATTTATTCATAAGAGATTAATAGAGCAAAGGGATAAAGGAAAAGGTGTATTACTTTTATCACTAGAGTTAGATGAAATCTTAAATGTTAGTGATCGAATTGCTGTTATTTATGAAGGGAAAATTGTAGCAATTGTTGACGCGAAAGAAACGAATGAACAACAGCTTGGATTGTTAATGGCTGGAGGAACAAAGAAGGAGCAGGTGGGTACAAATGGCTAAAAAACTTTTAACAGAACGAACGATAAATATTTTAGTCCCAGTACTATCCGTTATTTTCGGCTTACTTGTCGGAGCAATTGTAATGCTAGTTAGTGGTTATGATCCAATTGTTGGTTATAGTGCACTTTGGACAGGAATGTTCGGTAGCGCAAGTGCGATTGGTGAAACGCTTCGTACAATGATACCGCTTATTCTTGCCGGCTTATCAGTCGCATTTGCATTTCGTACAGGTCTATTTAATATCGGGGTAGAGGGTCAATTACTAGTTGGCTGGCTTGCAGCAGTTTGGTTTGGTTATGCAGTCTCACTACCAGCTTTCATTCATATTCCATTATCTATTTTATTTGCAGCATTGGTAGGTGGAATTTGGGGTTTCATCCCTGGATATTTAAAGGGGAAATTTCAAGTTAATGAAGTTATTGTAACAATTATGATGAACTATATTGCGTTATACGTAACATATGACATTATTAAGCGTTTCTTACATGAGGGTAATGATAAAACTTATGACATTAAAGAGAGTGCGTCATTATCTTCAGACTGGCTTGCTACCATTACTGACGGTTCACGCCTTCACTGGGGAATTATTGTAGCAATTTTAATCGCTATTTTAATGTGGTTCTTATTAGATCGAACAACTTTAGGTTATGAATTAAAGTCGGTAGGATTTAATCAACATGCTTCCCAATACGCAGGTATGAAAGTTTCTCGCAATGTAGTATTCTCTATGACAATTGCTGGTGCATTTGCGGGGATTGGTGGAGCGATGGAAGGGCTAGGGACATTCCAAAGTATGACAGCGATGTCTTCGTTTACTGGAGTAGGATTTGACGGGATTGCCGTAGCCTTACTTGGAGGGAACAATCCGTTTGGTATTATCCTTTCAGCTTTATTATTTGGTGGTTTGAAAAGTGCTTCCCCTCAAATGAACTTTGAGGCAGATGTACCATCAGAGCTTATTAATGTAATTATTGCATGTATCATCTTCTTTGTTGCATGTAGTTATGTGTTAAGATGGGCGCTTACACGCATGAGCAAGGAGGGGAAATAAATGAGCTTTTTAGATATATTAGCCATTCTTGTGACGGGTACGTTATATACATCGGCACCTATAATTTTTACAGCACTAGGTGGTGTATTTAGTGAACGATCGGGTGTTGTAAATATCGGATTAGAAGGACTAATGCTATTTGGTGCATTTATTGGAGTTGTTACAAACTTATTAATGGGTGATACTTGGGGAACGATGACTCCGTGGATTGCGTTATTATTTGCGGCAATTGGTAGTGGTTTATTTGCATTACTTCATGCGGTAGCATCTATTACATTCCGAGCGGATCAAGTTGTAAGTGGTGTAGCGATTAACTTCTTATCTCTTGGATTAACGGTATTTGCAATTAAGAAGATTTTTGATAAAGGACAGACTGACTTTATTCAGTACCGTATTGAAAAGATTGACATTCCAGGCCTTTCGGATATTCCGGTTTTAGGGAAAATATTCTTCTCTAACGTACCAATAACGTCGTATATTGCAATTATTTTAGCATTCGTTGTTTGGTATGTTATTTATAAAACACCGTTCGGTCTTCGTCTTCGTGCGGTTGGTGAGCATCCAATGGCAGCGGATACGATGGGGATTAACGTATATAAAATGCGCTATATTGGCGTTTGTATATCAGGGGTGTTTGCTGGAATTGGTGGAGCAATTTTTGCAATGTCAATTTCTAATAACTTCTCAGGGGCAACTATTACTGGACAAGGTTTCTTAGCATTAGCTGCTATGATCTTTGGGAAGTGGAATCCACTAGGTGCATTAGGTGCAGCGCTATTCTTCGGTTTTGCACAATCGTTAAGTGTAACAGGTGGAACAATTCCTGTATTAGATCAAATTCCGAGTGTTTTATTAACGATATTACCGTATGTATTCACAATATTAGCGCTTGTTGGTTTTGTAGGTCGTTCTGAAGCTCCGAAAGCATTAGGAACTCCTTATGAAAAAGGAAAACGATAAGTATAAAAAAAGCTCGCACATTAGTGCGGGCTTTTTTACATAGACTATATTTAATACGGAATTTTACTATGTTCCTTACATATTCAAGTTTTTAGAAAGAGCCTAATGTAAGTATAGTAAGGAAGAAAAGTTGATTTTTTATTTCTAAAAACTGTATATTGAAGAGGAATATTCCTACATACGTAAAGGAGGGCTATAAATGAAACTAATGGAACAACAGTTACATGAGTTAGGTGGTTTGCGAGTACATATTATTCCAACTGATAAATATAAAACAAATACTTTTGTATTTCGTTTTAAGGCACCTTTAAATGAGGAGACGGTGACAGAGCGTGCCCTATTGCCATACGTATTGCAAAGTGCGACAGAAAAGC
The DNA here is from genome assembly GCF_056725905.1 of Bacillus sp. BC05(2025). Taxonomy (NCBI): domain Bacteria; kingdom Bacillati; phylum Bacillota; class Bacilli; order Caryophanales; family Bacillaceae; genus Bacillus; species Bacillus sp. BC05(2025). The sequence continues at coordinate 595,838 of NZ_JBWYRA010000003.1, forward strand.
TTCCTTCTGTAATTCGTCTTCGTCAATATTTAGAAGAATTATATGGATCTTCTTTAGCGGTAGATGTAAGTAAAAAAGGAGAAGACCATATTATCTCTATTTATGTAGATATTGCAAATGAAGTTTATTTACATGATGCACCACCGCTGTTTGAAAAAGCACTTTCTATGTTATCGGATATCGTTTTGCACCCAGCAACAGAGGGGAATGGTTTTCTACCTTCTATCGTAGAAAGTGAAAAGAGAGCGCTCTTGCAACGAATTGAAGCTACGTACGATGATAAAATGCGCTATGCAAACGAGCGTTTAATTGAAGAAATGTGTAAAGTAGAACCGTATCGTTTAAGTGCAAATGGGAAAAAAGAGAGTGTTTCTTCTATTACAAATGAAAGTTTGTATCAATATTATCAAAAAGTGTTAGCAGAGGATGAAATGGATCTATACATTATTGGTGATATTTCAGAAAACGCAGTAGATCTTGTAAGTAAGTATTTTTCTATTTCAGCGCGTCCTGCGAGAGAAAGAAATGTACTTCTTCATAAGAGAAATAATGAAGAAAAAGAAGTAGTTGAACAACAAGAATTAAAACAAAGTAAATTACACATCGGTTATCGTACGTTTATTACGTATAAAGATGAAGATTATTTTGCACTGCAATTGTTCAATGGATTATTTGGAGGGTTTTCTCATTCGAAGTTATTCGTTAACGTTCGTGAAAAAAATAGTTTAGCGTACTATGCAGCATCTCGCTTTGAAAGTCATAAAGGCTTATTGTTTGTCATGTCAGGGATCGAAGCGAAAAATTATGAAAAAGCTGTTGAGATTATTAAAGAACAAATGCTAGCGATGCAAAATGGTGATTTTTCTGAAGAAGAGATGCATCAAACGAAAAGTGTTATTCAAAATCAAATATTAGAGGCGATTGATACACCACGCGGATTTGTGGAAATGCTGTATCATGGTATTATTTCAGATCGTACGCGTCCGGTTGAAGAATGGCTTACAGGTATTGAAAGTGTGACAAAAGAAGAGATTGTGAAAGTTGCTAAAAATATTGAACTAGATACAATTTACTTTTTACAAGGAACGGAGGGAGAATAAATGGAGAAAATTGTTTATGAGCAATTAAAAGAGACGCTCTATTATGAAAAACTTCCTAATGGATTAGATGTATATATTTTACCGAAGCAAGGATTTAATAAAACATTTGCAACGTTTACGACAAAATATGGTTCTATGGATAATACATTCGTACCACTAGGCAAAGAAGAAATGATTCGTGTGCCTGATGGAATTGCTCATTTTCTTGAGCATAAATTATTTGAAAAGGAAGATCACGATGCCTTCCAATTGTTTAGTAAACAAGGAGCATCGGCAAATGCTTTCACATCGTTCACAAGAACAGCTTACCTTTTTTCATGTACATCAAATGTAGAACAAAATTTAAATACATTGTTAAACTTCGTACAAGAGCCTTACTTCTCTGAAAAAACAGTTGAAAAAGAGAAGGGGATTATCGGGCAAGAAATTCAAATGTATCAAGATAATCCGGATTGGCGCTTATACTTTGGGTTAATTGATAGCTTGTTTGTAAAGCACCCAATTAAAATTGATATTGCAGGGACAATTGAGTCGATTAGTAAAATTACGAAAGACTTATTATATGAATGTTATGAAACGTTTTATCATCCGAGCAATATGTTACTATTTGTTGTGGGTGCAATCGATCCAGAGGAAACAATGGATTTAGTACGTGAAAATCAAGCGAAAAAAGATTATAAAAATCAGTCGGAAATTGTACGTTCATTTGAAGAAGAACCAGATGAGGTAAATGAAAAGAAGAAGATTATTTCAATGCCTGTACAAACACCGAAATGTTTAGTTGGTATTAAAGCGACAAACTTAAAAGAAAAAGGGAAAGCCCTTTTAAAACAAGAAATTGCGCTTACGTTACTTTTAGATTATTTATTTGGGAAGAGCTCCGTTCATTACGAATCTTTATATAATGAAGGACTTATTGATGATTCGTTCTCGTATGATTATACGGAAGAGAATAACTTCGGTTTTGCAATGGTAGGCGGCGATACGAAGCAACCTGATGAGCTGGAAGAGCGTTTGAAAGGGATTTTATTAAATACAAATTATGATCAATTAGATGAGGCGGCATTAGAACGAGTAAAGAAAAAGAAAATAGGTGGCTTTTTACGCTCCTTGAATTCACCTGAATATATTGCAAATCAATTTACACGATATGCGTTTAATGAATCTAGTCTGTTTGATGCATTGACTGTATTAGAAAGTCTAACGGTTCAAGATTTACAAGAAGTAGCCAAATTATTATTATCAGAAGAGAAAATGAGTGTTTGTCAAGTTTTACCGAAAAAATAAAAGGTTTCACAATAATACCTTCATCTTATCATTGATAAATTGTAAGATGAGGGTATTATTTATTTGTAGGAGAAAGATTTTATTGAGATAAGAGAGGAATTGTATGAAAAAGTATGCATTAGTAACTGGGGGAAGCGGAGGAATTGGCTCTGCTATTTCAAAACAATTAATTCAAGATGGATATACAGTATATATTCATTATAATAACAGTGTAGAAAAAGTGAATGAGTTGCAGAAAGAATGGGATGAAGTGATTCCTGTTCAAGCCAATTTAGCTTCTGCTGATGGAGCAGAGCAATTGTGGGACCAAATTGAACATCCTCTTGATGTTATCGTATATGCGGCTGGGAAGAGTATATTTGGACTCGTAACAGATGTAACGAACGATGAATTGAATTACATGGTAGAACTTCAAGTTAAGAGTATATATAAAGTATTATCAATGGCACTGCCTTCAATGATTCAGCGGAGAAGCGGTAATATTGTACTTGTTTCGTCTATATGGGGACAAATTGGTGCATCATGTGAAGTGCTGTACTCGATGGTAAAAGGTGCGCAAAATTCATATGTGAAAGCTTTAGCGAAAGAAGTTTCATTAAGTGGAATAAGAGTGAACGCGGTGGCGCCAGGTGCAATTGAAACGGAAATGTTAAATGTATTTTCAGAAGAGGATAAGAATGAAATTGCTGAAGAGATTCCGTTAGGTAGACTGGGATTGCCAGAAGAAGTAGCAAAAACAGTGTCATTTCTCGTATCACCAGGAGCATCTTATATAACGGGACAAATTATCGGAGTGAACGGCGGTTGGCATTGCTAAAAATTTCTTACATAAAAAATGAAAAACTGTACAAATTAAGCATGATTCTATTACTAAGTAGTGAGGTGCTTACACATGTCAGTTTTAGATAATTTTGATCAATGGAAGAGCTTTTTAGGAGAACGTTTAGAACAGGCGCAAGGAAAAGGTCTTGATGGTGGTGCTGTATCAGATATGGCATTTCGTGTTGGTGACTATTTAGCAAATGAAGTAGAAGCACGCAACGATCAAGAGAAACTATTGGCTGAGCTTTGGAAAGTTGCTGATGAACAAGAGCAACATACAATCGCAAACTTAATGGTAAAGTTTGTACAGCATAAGTAAAAAATAGAGAGGAGATTCTCCTCTCTATTTTTTTTGTATAATAATAACGCAGGATAGATTATACATTTAGCTTCCCTATTAAGGTGAAATCATATAATATAGTACGTAGGTGTAAAGTAAGCAAGGGGAGTGATCTTGGATGATTGAATGGTATTTTGAATATGAAATACATAAAAACCGACCTGGCTTGCTTGGTGACGTTTCTTCGTTAATCGGTATGCTCGGCATTAATATTGTCACAATTAATGGTGTAGATAATGAACGACGTGGATTACTCCTTATGTGTGATAATCAAGAGCAAATCTCTAGACTTGAATCAATTTTAAATACGATGGATAATATAACGGTAACGAAATATCGTCCGCCAAAGCTAAGAGACAAGCTAGCGGTTAGACATGGTAGGTACATACAACGAGATGCAGATGATAAGAAGACATTTCGGTTTGTGCGTGATGAATTAGGGTTACTTGTAGACTTTATGGCTGAAATAATGAAAAAAGAAGGTCATAAACTAATCGGAATACGAGGAATGCCTCGTGTGGGAAAAACAGAATCCATTGTTGCCGCAAGTGTTTGCGCAAATAAAAGATGGTTATTTGTATCATCTACTCTTATTAAGCAAACGGTTCGTAGTCAATTAATTGAAGACGAGTATAGCGACGACAATATTTTCATCTTAGATGGAATCGTGTCAACAAAGCGTGCTAACGAAAGGCATTGGCAGCTTGTTCGTGAAATTATGAGATTGCCTGCAACGAAAGTTGTGGAACATCCTGATGTATTTGTGAGTCAGTCAGAATACACATTGGATGATTTTGATTATATTATCGAGTTGCGTAACGATTATGATGAAGAAATTCAATATAATTTAGTAGATGAAATTGAGCAAGGTACGCAAAATAATTTCTCTATGTTTGACTTTTAAAGAAATATTGAGGTGTTAGTAGTGACAGAATTAGGACAAAAGCTGAAAGAAGCAAGAGGAACGAAAGGCTTGTCTATTGATCAGCTGCATGAGATTACAAAAATTCAAAAACGCCATTTAGTAGCGATTGAAGAAGGCAATTATGATGTATTGCCAGGAGCTTTTTATGCGCGTGCATTCATTAAACAATACGCAGATGCGGTTGGATTAAATGGAGAGGAACTGCTTGTAGAATATCAGAGTACGATACCACAATCTGAAAAACGTGACGTTCCACCAGTATCAACAGGACAAAAAACGCAAGAAACAATGCAAAAATCTTCATCATGGCCAATTGCAGATCACATGCCGAAAATTTTAGTTGCGCTGTTAGTAATCGCAATTGGAGTGGTAATTTGGTTTGTTTTCCAAGCGTTAACTGGAAAAGATGATGAGAAAGTTCCGAATACTCAAAGTGAGAAAATTGAAGTTAAAAAAGCGGAAAACTCTCCGTTAGATGCGAAGAAAGATGAAGTGAAAGCGGAAGAGCCGAAAAAAGAAGAACCGAAAAAAGAAGAGCCAAAGAAAGAAGAGCAACCAGCGCAACCAACGGGACAAGAAGAAGTGAAAGTAGTTGGGACAACTGGTAAAGTATCTACTTTGGAAATTCATAATAATAAAACATTAGAACTGGAAATATCGGGTAAAGGTACGAGTTATGTAGATGTTAAAGATGATGCGGGGAATGAGATTCTAAACACTACATTACAAGAGGGTCAAATAGAAAAACATAATGTATCAACATTAAAAGAAGTACGACTTAATATTGGAAATGCAACGAATGTTGAAGTTAAACTGAATGGCCAAGTGGTTGCTTATCCATTGGATCCAGAAAAAGAACTTCACCAAAGATTGGTGATAAAAAACCAAGGGGTAGAGCAACCTGCACAATAACAGTCATCGCTTCGATGACTTTTTTCAATGAACAAATGTTTTTGATATGATGGAGGAATAGCTGTGAATTTACCAAATAAAATTACAATATCTAGAATCTTCTTAATTCCAATTTTTATGGTAATTATGTTAGCACCCTTTGATTGGGGTTCATACACAATTGGTGATGTTGATTTACCAATTCAACACTTAGTAGGAGCACTTATCTTTATTGTTGCTTCGGCTACAGATTGGATTGATGGACATTACGCAAGAAAATATAATCTTGTAACAAATTTAGGGAAGTTCCTTGACCCATTAGCTGATAAATTACTTGTTTCAGCTGCGCTTATCACGCTAGTGGAGATGCAATACGTACCAGCTTGGATCGTTATTATCATTATAAGCCGTGAGTTTGCGGTAACTGGCCTACGTCTAGTACTTGCTGGAACAGGAGAAGTAGTTGCAGCAAATCAGCTAGGTAAGATTAAGACATGGACACAAATTATCGCGATTGCAGCATATTTATTACACGATGTACCTTTAAATTTAATCCATATTCCGGTAGCAGACATCTTTATATGGATTGCATTAATTTTTACTGTTATTTCAGGATGGGATTATTTCTGGAAAAATAGAGCTGCTTTTGTAAACTCAAAATAGAAGTTTATGGGGGAATTGGGATGAATGCGGAGATTATTGCGGTTGGAACGGAATTATTACTTGGACAAATTGCAAATACAAATGCCCAGTTTTTATCTGAAAAGTTAGCTTCAATCGGCATTAATGTGTACTACCATACTGTAGTCGGGGATAATAACACACGATTACAGCAGGCGATTGAAGTTGCGGAAAAACGTGCGGACATGCTTATTTTTACAGGTGGATTAGGCCCGACAAAAGATGATTTGACGAAAGAAACGATATCTTCTAGTTTGGGTGGAGAGCTAGTGTATGATGAACAGGCATTAGCATCAATAAGCGATTACTTTAAGCGTACAGGTCGCGAGTTCACGGAGAATAATAAAAAGCAGGCGCTCGTTTTGGATGGAGCGACTGTATTTGCGAATGATCATGGTATGGCACCTGGTATGGGGTTAAATAAGAACGGAAAAGTTTATATTTTATTACCAGGGCCACCGAAAGAAATGAAGCCGATGTATGTAAGTTATGTAGAGCCTTTTTTACGTAACTTTACAACAGGAGAAAACATTTATTCTCGTGTGCTGCGCTTCTTCGGGATTGGGGAATCTCAATTAGAAGTGAAAGTTCAAGATTTAATTGATGGACAAACGAATCCGACAATCGCCCCTCTTGCAAATGATGGAGAAGTGACATTACGTTTAACTGCCAAGCATCAAAAGGCTGATGAAGCGGCGAAGCTCATTCAGCATACAGAAGATTTGATTTTAGAAAGAGTAGGAGAATTTTTCTACGGATATGACCAAGAGTTTCTGCATAATAAGGCGATAGAGTTATTGAAGAAAAAAGAATTAACTTTAGCATGTGCAGAAAGTTTAACAGGTGGTCTCTTCGGTAATCAAGTAACAGAAAGTGCTGGTGTGTCTTCAATATTTAAAGGCGGTGTCATTTGTTATCATAATGATGTGAAGCAACATGTTTTACATGTACCTGAGGAAGTGTTGTCTACTGACGGTGCTGTTAGTAAAGAGTGTGCTCGTTATCTTGCTGAAAATGTTAAAGAATTATTAAAAGCGGATATCGGGATTAGTTTCACTGGGGTAGCAGGACCAGATGCTTCAGAACATAAAGAGCCAGGAACAGTATTTGTTGGATTGGCGATTAAAGATGAACCAACTGTAGTCTTTCCTCTTAATTTAAGCGGAAGTCGTCAACAAATTAGGGAACGCTCAGTAAAATATGGTTTTTATCATTTGTATAAAAAGCTAGAAGAGATATAAGTCTCTTTTAGCTTTTTTTATGTTTAAATACAGTTTTATTTAATGGAAAATAAAAAAATCGAATAAATGTTCGATTTTTGTTGGCAAATTGAATTGAAAATAGGTATAATAAGATTAGCAATTCAGTTAAGGAGGAATTTTGAATGAGTGATCGTCAAGCAGCGTTAGATATGGCGTTAAAACAAATAGAGAAGCAATTCGGTAAAGGTTCAATTATGAAATTAGGAGAACAAGCGGAGCGTAGAGTTTCTACAGTTTCTAGTGGTTCTTTAGCACTTGATGTGGCACTAGGGGTAGGCGGATACCCGCGCGGCCGTATTATCGAAATTTACGGACCTGAAAGTTCAGGTAAAACAACAGTTTCATTACATGCAATTGCAGAAGTACAACGTCAAGGTGGACAAGCAGCGTTCATTGATGCAGAGCATGCAATGGATCCTGTATATGCACAAAAATTAGGTGTTAACATCGATGAATTACTACTATCACAACCTGATACAGGGGAGCAAGGTTTAGAAATTGCAGAAGCACTTGTACGAAGTGGTGCGGTTGATATTATCGTAATTGACTCTGTAGCAGCTCTTGTACCGAAAGCTGAGATCGAAGGAGACATGGGTGACTCACACGTAGGTCTACAAGCTCGTTTAATGTCTCAAGCACTTCGTAAGTTATCAGGTGCAATTAATAAATCAAAAACAATCGCAATCTTTATTAACCAAATTCGTGAAAAAGTTGGGGTTATGTTCGGAAATCAACTACAAGTTGCTTAATCGTAAAGATTAAGGAGTTTACCATGGGTTTCCCTTGCTAGTGATAGCATGTTAAAAAACCTTGTGAACCTTATTGCCTAAGGGTGTAACTATTCATATAGTTGCTAACGGTGAAGCCCACCATTATTTAGGGTAATACCGTGCCAAGCTCCATATTTATATGGGGAAGGTGTAGAGACTACCGAAAAGGACTTTTTGTTAACTGAGTAGGGTACGGCAGATGATAGGCTACTGCTGGAAGTGCAAGGCTCTCTGTAAAGAGATGAAGAGATAGTCCGGACTATAGAGATGGAAAATCTATAGATAGTGCCAGAAACAACTCCAGGTGGTCGTGCGTTGAAATTCTATTCAACTGTTCGTCTTGAAGTGCGTCGTGCGGAGCAATTAAAGCAAGGTAACGACATCGTTGGTAATAAAACAAAAGTAAAAGTAGTTAAAAATAAAGTGGCACCACCATTCCGTGTTGCTGAAGTTGATATTATGTACGGAGAAGGTATTTCAAGAGAAGGCGAAATCTTAGATATGGCTTCTGAACTTGATATCGTTCAAAAGAGTGGTGCTTGGTACTCTTATAATGAAGAACGCTTAGGACAAGGTCGTGAAAATTCGAAGCAGTTCTTAAAAGAAAATACGGATTTAAGAGAAGAAATTGCCTTCTTTATTCGTGAGCATCACGGAATTAGCGAAGATTCTGGTGCTGAAGGTATGGAAGATCCAAGTCTTCTTGATTAAAAATAAAAGACACGGCTTCGTGTCTTTTATTTTTATATCATTATGAAAGCGTTGTATATCGTTGGAGATAAAATATTTAATCTACCTAAAAGATTATGTATAAAGAAGGATATATGCATGTTTTACATGAATAAACTGGAATTTACTAAGGTTTTCCAGGATAATATGCTGTCTGCTTTTTAAATTCATATATGAATTAGGGCTGAAGGTAAAGAAAGTAAAAGTAGACAACGCTTGACAATGAAAATTGCGATAGATACAATGAGAATGTATATTTTTTCTTATATACGAAACACTCTTCTCAAGAAGAGAAGTAATATTCGGAGTAAGACTTAAATCTTGCCGAAATAATAATATGACATTTTAATTGTGAAATGAAGAAAGTCCCTTAAAAAAGCGGGACGACGGTCTTTGCTGTATGTTGGTATTCAATGTACATGCCGACAGTCTTTTTTCATTCATAGCAAGGGGAGGTGAAATCATGAGTAGTACAGTTTGGATACTCATCTCCATTTTGCTTGCAACAGTCGGTGCAGTTGTTGGCTTTTTTGTTCGAAAGTCTATTGCTGAAGCGAAGATTAATGGTGCAGCCAATGAAGCGAAACGTATTCTAGACGAAGCGAATCGTGAGGCTGAAGCACTTAAGAAAGAAGCGCTTTTAGAAGCAAAGGATGAAATTCATACACTTCGTACAGAAGCTGAATTAGAAATTCGTGACCGTAGAAGCGAATTACAAAAACAAGAAAATCGTTTAATGCAAAAAGAAGAGAACCTTGATCGTAAAGACGAAACGCTCGATAAACGCGAGCAACAGTTAGAAAAGAAAGAGGATTCTCTTGTAGCGAGACAACAACAGATTGAAGAGTTGGAAAGCAAAGTGGGAGAGTTAGTTCAAAAGCAACAAACAGAATTAGAGCGCATTTCCAATCTGACACGCGAACAAGCGAAAGCAATTATTCTTGGTAAAGTAGAAAGTGAAGTTTCTCATGAAATTGCCGTAATGGTAAAAGAAAGTGAAGTTCGTGCGAAAGAAGAAGCAGATAAGAAAGCAAAAGAGATTTTATCTCTTGCAATGCAGAGATGTGCAGCTGATCATGTTGCTGAAACAACCGTTTCGGTTGTAAATCTTCCAAATGACGAAATGAAGGGACGTATTATCGGACGTGAAGGTCGAAATATTCGTACGTTAGAAACGTTAACAGGTATTGACTTAATTATCGATGATACACCAGAAGCGGTTATCCTATCTGGATTCGACCCAATTCGTCGTGAAACAGCTCGTATCGCTCTTGATAAACTAGTACAGGACGGACGTATTCACCCAGCGCGTATTGAAGAGATGGTCGAAAAATCAAGACGTGAAGTGGACGAGTATATTCGCGAAGTCGGAGAGCAAACAACGTTTGAAGTGGGTGTTCACGGATTACATCCAGATTTAATTAAGATTTTAGGTCGTTTGAAATACCGTACAAGTTATGGGCAAAACGTCTTAAAACACTCTATGGAAGTGGCATATTTAACTGGACTTATGGCAGCAGAGCTTGGTGAGGATGAAAAACTAGCAAGACGTGCTGGTCTATTACATGATATCGGTAAAGCGATTGACCATGAAGTAGAAGGTAGCCACGTTGAAATTGGTGTTGAACTCGCAACGAAATATAAAGAGCATCCTGTAGTTATAAACAGTATTGCATCTCACCACGGAGACACAGAACCAACTTCTATCATTGCAGTTTTAGTTGCAGCGGCAGATGCATTATCAGCTGCAAGACCTGGAGCTCGTAGTGAAACACTTGAGAACTATATTCGTCGTCTTGAAAAGTTAGAAGAAATTTCAGAGTCTTATGAAGGCGTAGAAAAATCATTTGCAATTCAAGCAGGACGAGAAGTTCGTATTCTGGTAAAACCAGATACAATTGATGATTTAGAAGCTCATCGTTTAGCTCGTGATATTCGAAAACGTATTGAAAATGAACTGGATTACCCAGGACATATTAAAGTAACTGTTATTCGTGAAACACGTGCAGTGGAATACGCAAAATAAAGTGGTGAAACACCACTTTATTTTTTTGTGTTGGAATTGGTTAAAATAAAGGTAATTAGTAATACCTAGCATACAGGTGAAACATACTTATAATAAATATATTGTAAGGAAATCACTTGAAGCTATAGTAATAAAAAATGTAGTACATAGGAAGGGTAAGACATATGAGAATATTATTTGTTGGGGATGTAGTAGGATCTCCTGGTAGAGGTATGATTCAACAATACGTACCGGCATTAAAGAAGAAATATACACCTACAGTAACCATTATTAATGGAGAAAATGCAGCAGGTGGACGTGGAATTACGGAAAAAATATATAGAAACTTTTTAGAATGCGGGGCACAAGCGGTGACACTTGGAAACCATGCTTGGGATAACCGTGAAGTATTTGAATTTATTGATGATGCAAAATATCTTGCAAGACCAGCTAATTTCCCAGAAGGAACTCCAGGAAAAGGGCTTATCTTTGTGAACTGTAATGGAACAGAAGTTGCAGTAATTAATTTACAAGGACGTACATTCCTTCCTCCGATCGATTGTCCATTCCGTAAAGTGGATGAGTTAATTAACATTGCGAAAAAACGTACGAATATTATCTTTGTTGATTTCCATGCGGAAACTACAAGTGAAAAACAAGCTTTAGGTTGGTATGTAGATGGTCGTGCTACAGCGGTAGTAGGTACACATACGCATGTTCCTACAGCAGATAATCGTATTTTACCAAGCGGAACGGCATATATTACAGATGTTGGTATGACGGGACCGTACGATGGAATTTTAGGTATGGACCGTGAAGCGGTATTGAAGAAGTTTTTAACAAACTTACCAGTACGATTTGAGGTAACAAATGGTAGAACACAATTAAGTGCAGTGCTAATTGATGTGGATCCTAATACAGGAAAAGCTAAGAAAATTCAGCGTATCTTAATTAATGATGATCAGCCATTTTTTGAGTGATTTTTGACTAAAATTTAGATAAGTTATTATTTTTTAATTTTTTAGAAAAATTACAGGAATTTAGCAGGAATACGCGTCATTCCTCGTGAATATAAGTTAAAGTGAAATAATTGCTAATACTTTTTAGAGAAACGAGGAGGAAACGCGGAATGGAAATATTAAAAGTTAAAGCAACGTCGGTCCCTAATTCTGTAGCTGGTGCACTTGCAGGTGTTATTCGCGAACGCGGAACAGCAGAAATTCAAGCCATTGGTGCAGGTGCATTGAACCAAGCGGTAAAGGCAGTAGCAATTGCAAGAGGATTTGTAGCGCCTAGTGGTTTGGACCTGATTTGTATCCCAGCGTTTACGGATATTATGATTGATGGGGAAGAACGTACAGCAATAAAATTAATTGTAGAACCTCGTTAAGTTTAAACAACCTGTTTGCAGTATGCAAACAGGTTGTTTTTATAATGGAGGAATGAAAATGAAAATTTTTGATGCTCATTGTGATGTGCTTCTTCAGTTATGGAGTGCACAAGGGAGAAAGGATTTTAAACATGATTCGCAATTACATATTACATTTGAACAGTTAAAGAACAGAAAAGGAAGTATACAATGTTTTGCTATATATGTGCCAGAAACAGTGGCATATGAAAACCGATTTGAAGTAGCATTGCAAATGGTAGATATTTTTTATAATGAAATTTTATCCCTACCAGGTGTGAAGTTTATTCAGACAAAAGATGATATTAACATGTTAAAACAGGACGAGATTGGAGCGATATTAACACTAGAAGGATGCGAAGCAATTGGAAAAGATACAATGAAATTACGGTTGTTGTATCGCCTAGGAGTACGTTCTTTTGGACTAACATGGAATTATGCCAATCTATTAGCTGATGGTGCGCTAGAGACACGTGGGGCAGGTTTAACGACTTCTGGTAAACATGTTGTACAAGAACTGAATGCGTTACATGTATGGACTGATGTGTCTCATTTGAATGAAAGAAGTTTTTGGGATGTGATAGAAATTGCAAAAAATCCTATTGCTTCCCACTCAAATTGTATGAAACTTTGCCAGCACCCACGTAATTTAAACGATAAACAACTTAAAGCTCTTATAAAGCGAAACGGCATGATCGGTGTCACTTTTGTACCGCAGTTTCTAACAAATGAAAAACAAGCGAATGTAGCAGATATAGTAAGACATATCGAATATATTTGTTCATTAGGTGGAGAGAACAATATAGGGTTTGGTTCGGATTTTGATGGGATAGTAGAAACAGTTGTAAATGTATCAGCGTATCGAGATTATGAAAATGTAATGAATGAGCTTTGTAAACACTATGCTGCATCTACTGTAGAGCGATTTTTATATGATAATTTTGTTGAACGAATAAGCTTTTAAGATTTTTGTTTTAAAAATCCAGAAAAATTAGAATTAATTCATTTGATATTATTGCTTTTTTTAAGACCTAATACTAGAATGAAAAACAAAATAGCTTTATACTAAAGATTCAGGGAAATCAGAAGAGGCATAATTTGCGTCCGTTGTAGTTTATTTGTATAAAAAATGCTAAACTATTACTGTAAAAAAATACACTACAATGAATGCAGCCAAAAGGGGTGTAGGAGATGATTAGTCAACTTTCATGGAAAGTTGGAGGCCAACAAGGTGAAGGAATTGAAAGTACAGGAGAAATCTTCTGTATTGCATTAAACCGATTAGGATATTACCTATACGGTTACCGCCACTTCTCATCACGTATTAAAGGCGGCCATACAAATAATAAAATTCGTGTAAGTACAACAGAAGTACGCGCGATCTCAGATGATTTAGATATTTTAATTGCTTTTGATCAAGAAACAATTGATTTTAACTTCCACGAACTACGTCCGGGCGGGATTGTAGTTGCAGATGCGAAATTTAATCCAACGATACCTGATAATACAGATGTAAATCTATATGTGATACCGTTTACAGACATTGCTTCAGAATTAGGCACATCATTAATGAAAAACATGGTTGCTGTTGGGGCGTCAAGTGCGGTATTAGGATTAGATGAAACAGCTTATTTAGATGTTGTTGAAGAGATCTTTGGTCGTAAAGGAGAACAAGTCGTTCAAAAGAATATGGACGCGATTAAGCGCGGCTCTCAATATATGAAAGAGTTGCTAGGTGAGAAAGTAAACATGATGCAGCTTGAAAAAGCTGATGGTAAAAAACGTATGTTTATGATTGGGAACGATGCAATTGCATTTGGTGCGGTAGCTGGTGGTGCTCGCTTTATGTCTGCATATCCAATTACACCTGCATCTGAAATTATGGAATACTTAATTAAAAAATTGCCGAAAGTTGGCGGAACAGTAATCCAAACTGAGGATGAAATCGCAGCTTGTACAATGGCAATCGGTGCAAACTATGCTGGTGTTCGTACATTAACTGCATCTGCTGGTCCGGGTCTATCTTTAATGATGGAAGCGATCGGTTTAGCAGGTATTACAGAAACGCCATTAGTAATTGTTGATACACAACGTGGTGGTCCAAGTACAGGATTACCAACGAAACAAGAGCAGTCTGATTTAATGGCGATGATTTACGGTACGCACGGTGAAATTCCAAAAATCGTAATGGCGCCAAGTACTGTTGAAGAAGCTTTCTATGATATTGTAGAAGCGTTTAATTTATCTGAAGAATATCAAGTACCTGTTATTTTCTTAACAGATTTACAGCTTTCTTTAGGAAAACAAACGGTAGAACCACTTAAGTTAGATAAGGTGGAAATTCGTCGCGGTAAGCTTGATTTAGAAGCTGAATTACCAGAACGTGAAAATAAAGCATACTTCAAGCGTTATGAAGTAACAGAAGATGGCGTTTCACCACGTGTTTTACCTGGTATGAAAAATGGTGTTCACCATGTTACAGGTGTAGAGCATGATGAAACTGGTAAACCATCTGAATCAGCAATAAACCGTAAAGATCAAATGGACAAACGTTTCCGTAAAATGGAGAACTTGAAGTTTAATACCCCTGTTTATAAAAATGTTAAGCATGAAGAAGCAGACGTATTGCTTGTTGGATTTAACTCAACACGTGGTGCGATCGAAGAAGCAATGGAGCGCTTAGAACAAGAGGGTATGAAAGTAAACCATGCTCATGTGCGTTTAATTCACCCGTTCCCAACAGCTGAAATCGATCCACTTGTGAAAAATGCGAAGCGTGTTGTAGTGGTAGAAAACAATGCAACAGGTCAACTTGCTAACATTATGAAAATGAATCTTGGTAACGGCGAGAAAATTTCTAGTCTTTTAAAATATGATGGGAACCCATTCTTGCCGAAAGAGATTTACAACGAATGCAAAAAAGGGGTTGTATTAAATGGCAACATTTAAGGACTTTCGTAACAGTGTAAAACCAAACTGGTGCCCAGGTTGCGGAGACTTCTCGGTGCAAGCTGCAATTCAACGTGCGGCAGCTAACGTTGGCTTAAATCCAGATGAACTTGCTGTTATTTCTGGTATCGGCTGTTCAGGTCGTATTTCAGGTTATATTAATTCATATGGTGTGCATAGTATTCATGGTCGTGCCCTTCCAATTGCACAAGGTGTAAAAATGGCAAACCGTGATTTAACAGTTATCGCATCAGGTGGTGACGGTGATGGATTTGCGATCGGTATGGGACATACAATCCATTCTATTCGTCGTAACATCGACATTACGTACATCGTAATGGATAACCAAATTTACGGATTAACAAAAGGGCAAACTTCACCACGTAGTGAAGCTGGATTTAAAACGAAAAGTACACCACAAGGTTCAATTGAACCGTCACTAAATGTTATGGAAATGGCTTTAACAGCTGGTGCAACATTTGTGGCGCAAAGCTTTTCAAGTGATTTAAAAGAATTAACACAAATTATTGAAGCTGGTATTAACCATAAAGGATTTTCATTAATTAACGTATTTAGCCCATGTGTTACTTACAATAAAGTAAATACTTACGATTGGTTTAAAGAGAATTTAACAAAACTAAGTACAGTAGAGGGATATGATCCGTCTAATCGCATGATGGCTATGCAAACGTTAATGGAAAATAACGGATTAGTAACAGGTTTAATTTATCAAAATACAGCGCAACCTTCATACCAAGAACTTGTAAAAGGCTATAGTGAGAAGCCTTTAGTTCAATCTGATTTAAATATGGATCAGAAAATGTTTGATGAACTTGTTGCTGAATTTATGTAATGTAAGAAGAGAAGGTTGCCATGTGGCAACCTTTTTTTATGAGTAAATATAAGGTAGTTATATTTACTTGGAAAATTCAGAATGGTAAAATAATATATAAATCGTTGTATGAAAATGGCAAGTTCATTGCTAATAAAATGTAAGATAAGACAGCGCCAATTTTTTGTTAAAATTGGCGAAACGCTTCATACTATGGTAATGTTTATAGGGATAAAGCAATATGCTTTTTAGTAGGACAAAAAAGAAATACGAAAAGGGAATGTCTATTTGTGTGGGGAAGACTTCATTCTTATAGATGATTAGATTGGTTACTCAAAGTTTCAAAGGACAAGTTATCTCTCAAGCTATCTAACCATTTTTGAGGTGGGTCTAAGCGCATTAAAATGGACTATAGAGTGTGTATAGTTAAGGGTGAAAGGAGATTACCGATGAACGAGCAACAACGATTAGCAAGTCAACAAGCAAATTCCTCTGTGAAAAAAGAAGAGAAAGATTATAGTAAATACTTTGAAAGTGTATACCAACCACCTTCCTTAAAGGACGCGAAAAAACGAGGGAAAGAAGAAGTTAAAATTGAACGGGATTTTGGCTTACCTGAAGAGTTTCGCAATTTTGGTACAGGAAGAAAGTTTTATATTCGTACATATGGTTGTCAAATGAATGAGCATGATACAGAAGTGATGGCTGGTATTTTCACTGCACTTGGATATGAACCAACTTTTTCAACTGAAGATGCAGATGTAGTATTATTGAATACTTGTGCCATTCGTGAAAATGCTGAAAATAAAGTGTTCGGTGAACTAGGTCATTTAAAATCACTAAAACGAAGAAATCCGGACCTTTTAATTGGTGTATGTGGTTGTATGTCTCAAGAAGAATCTGTTGTAAATAAAATTATGCAAAAAAATCAGCATGTAGATATGGTGTTTGGAACACATAATATTCATAGATTACCGTACATTCTAAAAGATGCAATGTTCTCGAAGGAGACGGTAGTTGAAGTTTGGTCAAAAGAAGGAGACGTAATTGAAAATCTTCCGAAAGTACGCCGTGGCGATATTAAAGCTTGGGTAAATATTATGTATGGCTGTGATAAGTTCTGTACATATTGTATTGTACCGTATACACGCGGAAAAGAGCGAAGCAGACGTCCAGAAGATATTATCCAAGAGATTCGTCATTTAGCTGCGAATGGTTATAAAGAAATTACGTTACTTGGGCAGAACGTAAATGCATACGGTAAAGACTTTGAAGATATAGAATATGGTCTTGGCGATTTAATGGACGAACTCCGTAAGGTTGATATCGCCCGTATCCGTTTTACAACGAGCCATCCACGCGATTTCGATGATCACTTAATTAAAGTACTTGGAAAAGGTGGGAATTTAGTAGAACACATTCACTTACCGGTTCAATCTGGAAGCACAGAGATGTTAAAAATTATGGCGCGTAAATATTCGCGTGAGCATTATTTAGAGCTTGTACGAAAAATTAAAGAAGCAATTCCAAACGCGGTATTAACAACTGATATTATCGTCGGTTTCCCAAATGAAACAGACGAGCAATTTGAAGAAACGATGTCGTTATATCGTGAAGTAGGATTTGATACTGCCTTTACCTTTATTTATTCTCCGCGTGAAGGTACACCAGCTGCAAAAATGAAAGACAATGTACCGATGGATGTGAAGAAAGAACGTCTGCAACGCTTAAATGCATTAGTGAATAAATTGGCAATTGAAAAGAACAATCTTTACAAAGGTCAAATTGTAGAAGTGTTAGTTGATGGGGAAAGTAAAAATAACGCGGAAGTACTTGCAGGTTATACTCGTACGAATAAACTTGTAAACTTTGTTGCTCCAAAATCTTTAATTGGTCAGCTTGTGAAAGTAAAAGTAACGGACGCAAAAACTTGGTCTCTTAACGGAGAATTAGTTGAAGAGCCGATTGAGGTGGAATAGTAGATGAAAGCATATACGAAAGATGAAATTGTTGAGCAAGCGAAAGAATTAGCAAAAATGATCTCTGAAACAGAAGAAGTTGATTTCTTTAAGAAAGCAGAGGCGCAAATTCATAAAAATGAAAATGTAAAGCGTGCAATCGATGAAATTAAAGCATTGCAAAAACAAGCAGTAAACTTGCAGCATTACGGGAAATGGGAAGCTTTGAAAAAAGTAGAAGCTGAAATTGATGCATTGCAAGATAAGTTAGATAGTATCCCAGTTGTACAAGAATTTAAATCTTCACAAACATATGTAAATGATTTACTACAGCTAGTTGCAAGTACGATTTCTAACAACGTAACAGATGAAATATTAATTTCAACGAATGGCGATGTATTGAAGGGTGAAACGGGCGCAGCGGTAGAAAGTAAAAAAGGAAATTGTGGTTGTTAAAGAGATGTCGAATTGACATCTCTTTTTTTAGTGGATTAAACGTAAATTCTTCTCAAAAAAAGAATGACACATTCCGCTATTGTCACGCATATGATTAAGTGAATAGTGATTGAGGAGGGTTACGAATGTCCGAATTTAGAGAGATTATTACAAAAGCAGTGGTTGGAAAAGGACGTAAGTATACAAAGTCAACGCATACATGTGAATCGAATAATGAGCCAACGAGTATTTTAGGGTGCTGGGTAATTAACCACTCGTATGAAGCAAGAAAGAGTGGAAAGCATGTGGAAATTGAAGGTTTCTATGATGTGAACACTTGGTATTCATTTGATGGTAATACAAAGACAGAAGTTGTAACAGAGCGTGTAAACTACACGGATGAAGTGAGCATTGGGTATCGTGATAAAAACTTTTCTGGTGATGATTTAGAAATTATTGCTCGCGTCATTCAGCCACCAAATTGTTTAGAAGCTCTTGTATCACCAAATGGTAATAAAATTGTTGTAACTGTAGAACGTGAATTTGTAACAGAAGTAGTTGGCGAAACGAAAATTTGTGTAAGTGTAAATCCTGAAGGTTGCGTAGAGTCAGACGATGCCTTCCAAATTGACGATGATGAGTTTGAAGAATTAGATCCGAACTTTATCGTTGATGCAGAAGAAGAGTAATAGAAAGCTAGGGAGAAGTTCTTCCTAGCTTTTTACTTTACATAAGTGGTACTTGAATGAACATGATTCCTAATGAAATGTGCTATAATGAAGAAAGACTCCTGAAATAGGAGATATGGATGTCCGTGAAGTGTGACATATATGAATATAGATTATTATGTAAGAATTATGGAGGATAAGTATGACGCAATATACGCCTATGATACAGCAATATTTAAAAGTGAAGGCAGACTATCAAGATGCCTTTTTATTTTTCCGCTTAGGTGATTTTTATGAAATGTTCTTTGAGGATGCGGTTAAAGCAGCCCACGAACTTGAAATTACATTAACGAGCCGCGACGGTGGTAGTAGTGAACGTATACCGATGTGCGGTGTACCGTATCATGCGGCTAAAAACTATATTGAACAACTTGTTGAAAAAGGATATAAAGTAGCGGTTTGTGAGCAAGTAGAAGACCCAAAAACGGCTAAAGGTGTAGTGCGCCGTGAAGTCGTACAATTAATTACGCCAGGAACGATGATGGAAGGGCGTACGATTGATGAGAAAGAAAATAACTTCTTAGCCGCGTTAACACATTTTGAAGATGGATCATATGCATTAGCTTGTAATGATTTAACGACTGGACAAAATACAGTAACGTTATTGACTGGTTCAGTAGAAGATATTTTATTAGAAGTGTATGCAACTGGTTCGAAAGAAATTGTTGTAGATTCTTCCTTTTCTAAAGATGAACTAAACAAGTTAACTGAAACGTTAAAAATGACGATTTCATATGAAGATGCAACAGCAATCCCTGAAGGATTAGAACACCTTGTGAAAAATGTTTCACAAGCAAAGTTAATTAAAGCAGTTGGACGCTTATTTAACTATGTAATAAGAACGCAAAAACGTTCATTAGATCATTTGCAACCAGTGGAAATTTACTATACGAATCAATTTATGAAAATTGATGTGCATTCAAAGCGAAATTTAGAGCTGACAGAAACACTTCGAACGAAAGAAAAAACAGGATCATTATTATGGCTACTAGATAAGACGAAAACAGCTATGGGTGGTCGGATGTTAAAACAGTGGATGGAGCGTCCGCTTATACAGAAAGAGCGAATTGAAGAGCGTTTGGAAATGGTTGAAATGTTTGTAAATGATTACTTCTTACGCGAAGATTTAAAAGAAAAATTAAAAGAAGTATATGATTTAGAACGTTTAGCAGGGAAAGTTGCATTTGGTAATGTCAATGCACGGGACTTATTACAGTTAAGACGCTCGTTACTTCAAGTGCCAGCTATTTTAGAAGCGATTAGTTTGTTAGATAACGCGTATGCAGCGAGATTAATTCAAGGCGCAGATCCATGTGAGAGCTTAACAGAATTACTAGGAAGAAGTATTCAAGAAAACCCACCGCTTTCTATTAAAGATGGAGATATTATTAAAGACGGTTACAATGACAAGCTTGATCAATATCGTTACGTTAGTAAAAACGGAAAAACATGGATTGCTGAGCTTGAAAAACGAGAGCGCGATATTACAGGAATTAAATCGTTAAAAATCGGATACAACCGTATTTTCGGTTACTATATTGAAGTAACGAAAGCGAACCTCACAGCATTACCAGAAGGACGCTATGAGCGTAAACAAACGCTTGCTAATGCGGAGCGTTTCATTACAGATGAACTAAAAGAAAAAGAAACATTAATCTTAGAAGCAGAAGAAAAAATTGTACAACTAGAATACGATTTATTTACAGCACTTCGTGAAGAAGTAAAAGTATTTATTCCGAAATTACAGCATTTAGCGAAAGTAATTAGTGAATTAGACGTACTGCAAAGTTTTGCGACAGTTAGTGAAGAAGAACAGTTTGTAAAACCTGTACTAACAACAAAGCGCGAAATCTTTATTAAAGATGGTCGTCATCCTGTCGTAGAAAAAGTATTGAACGGGAAATTGTATGTACCGAATGATTGTATTATGCCAGAGAATATGGATGTCTTTTTAATTACAGGACCGAACATGTCTGGTAAAAGTACGTATATGAGACAATTAGCACTTGTAACGGTTATGTCGCAAATCGGTTGTTTCGTACCGGCAACAGAAGCAGTATTACCTGTATTTGACCAAATCTTTACGAGAATTGGCGCAGCAGATGATTTAATTTCAGGTCAAAGTACATTTATGGTCGAAATGTTAGAAGCGAAAAATGCAATTGCAAATGCATCAGAAAGAAGCTTAATTTTATTTGATGAAATTGGACGCGGTACATCTACGTATGATGGTATGGCACTTGCACAAGCAATCATTGAACATATTCATGACCAAATTGGGGCGAAAACGTTATTCTCTACGCATTATCATGAATTGACGGTGTTAGAAGAAAGTTTAGATCAACTGAAAAATGTACACGTTTCAGCTATTGAAGAGAACGGAAAAGTAGTATTCCTTCACAAAATTCAAGATGGGGCAGCAGATAAAAGTTACGGAATTCACGTTGCGCAACTTGCGGAGCTTCCAGATAGCTTAATTGCTCGTGCGAAAGAAGTGTTAGCACAATTAGAAGGACAAGAAGAAATTATTATTCCAAAGCGTGTAGAAGTGAAAGCGCAAGAGCAAGAAGTAATTTCAGAACCTGTAGTTGTAAAAGAAGATCCAGTAGAAATAGAAGAAACGAAGGTAGAGAATGAAGAAGAATCACAACTATCATTCTTTGGTGGAGAACAGTCCTCGAAAAAACAAGACAAGCCAGTTCTAGATGCAAAAGAAACGGCAGTACTTGCGCAAATTAAAAAAATTGATTTACTTGATATGACACCTTTAGAAGCGATGAATGAACTGTATCGCTTACAGAAAAAGTTAAAGAAAGGATGAGTAAGTAGATGGGGAAAATTCGCAAACTCGATGACCAACTCTCAAACTTAATTGCGGCAGGGGAAGTAGTAGAGCGCCCTGCCTCAGTCGTAAAAGAACTTGTGGAAAATTCTATCGATGCGAATAGTACATCTATTGAAATCCACTTAGAAGAAGCTGGTTTATCGAAAATTCGCATCATTGATAATGGAGATGGCATTGCAGAAGAAGATTGTATCGTCGCTTTTGAACGACATGCGACGAGCAAAATTAAAGATGAAAACGATCTGTTTCGCATAAGAACACTCGGTTTCCGCGGCGAGGCATTGCCGAGTATTGCCTCAGTTAGTGAATTAGAATTAATCACTAGCACAGGTGATGCACCTGGTACGCACCTTATTATTAAAGGTGGAGACATTATAAAGCAGGAGAAAACAGCGAGCCGAAAAGGAACAGATATTACAGTACAAAACTTATTCTTTAATACACCAGCGCGTCTTAAATATATGAAAACCATTCATACAGAGCTTGGTAATATTACAGATATCGTGTATCGTATTGCAATGTCACATCCAGAAGTATCATTAAAGCTATTTCATAATGAAAAGAAATTGCTTCATACATCAGGAAATGGTGATGTAAGACAAGTACTTGCATCGATTTATAGCATTCAAGTTGCAAAGAAGCTTGTTCCAATTGAAGCTGAATCTTTAGATTTCACAATTAAAGGTTATGTAACATTACCAGAAGTAACGAGAGCATCTCGTAATTATATGTCAACGATCGTAAATGGCCGTTACGTACGAAATTTCGTATTAATGAAAGCCATTCAACAAGGATACCATACATTACTGCCAGTCGGACGGTATCCAATCGGCTTCTTATCGATTGAAATGGATCCAATGCTTGTTGACGTTAACGTACATCCTGCGAAATTAGAAGTTCGTTTTAGTAAAGAACAAGAATTGCTAAAGCTTATCGAAGAAACATTGCAAGCAGCATTTAAAAAAATACAGCTCATCCCAGATGCAGGTGTAACAACGAAGAAAAAAGAAAAAGATGAAAGTGTGCAAGAACAGTTCCAGTTTGAGCATGCGAAGCCGAAAGAGCCATCTATGCCGGAAATCATTTTACCGACAGGCATGGATGAAAAACGAGAAGAACCACTTGCTGTGAAACAGCCAGCTCAACTGTGGCAACCACCGAAACAAGAATGGCAACCACCAGAGTCGCTCGTAAGAGAAGAACAAAGTTGGCAACCATCTAGTAAACCGATAATAGAAGAACCGATTCAAGAAGAGAAATCGTGGAACAGTAACGATGAAGACTTTGAATTAGAGGAATTGGAAGAAGACGTTCAGGAAATAGAAGAGATCGAAATGAACGGTAATGACTTACCACCGCTTTATCCAATTGGACAAATGCATGGAACATATATTTTCGCTCAAAATGATAAAGGCTTATATATGATTGACCAACATGCCGCGCAGGAACGTATTAATTATGAATACTTCCGTGATAAAGTAGGAAGAGTAGCGCAAGAAGTACAAGAGCTACTTGTACCGTACCGTATTGACTTATCTCTTACTGAATTTTTACGTGTCGAAGAGCAGCTAGAAGAACTAAAAAAAGTTGGACTATTTTTGGAGCAATTCGGCCATCAATCCTTTATCGTCCGCTCCCATCCAACGTGGTTCCCGAAAGGTCAAGAAACAGAAATTATCGACGAAATGATGGAACAAGTCGTCAAACTAAAAAAAGTGGATATTAAAAAATTACGTGAAGAAGCAGCCATCATGATGAGCTGTAAAGCGTCCATTAAAGCGAATCAATATTTAACGAACGATCAAATATTTGCTTTACTGGAAGAACTACGTACAACAACAAACCCATACACATGCCCGCACGGAAGACCGATTCTTGTGCATCATTCTACTTATGAGCTTGAGAAGATGTTTAAGAGGGTTATGTAGGGATACTGTCATTTTGGAAATGGGTTAACAAAAAAGAAGCGATGAAATACATCGCTTCTTTTTCATTTTGTTAATAAATTCTTTATTTATACTAAGTGTAGAAAAATCATATGAATCCATAGAAAGAGGTTTTTAATTTACAGACTTATCAGAATTATGTAAAGTGTAGATAAAACCATAAAACGGGGTGTTCTTTATGTGTACGAGTTTGACATTACAGACAAAAAACGGTCAGCATCTTTTTGCAAGGACGATGGACTTCACGTTAGATTTGAATCAAGAAGTAATAATCATTCCTCGACATTACCAGTGGAATAATATAACTGGTGAAATCATTAATACGAAACATGGTACGGTCGGAATGGGTATTAATCATCAAGGAAGGATCATTATGGCGGACGGAGTAAATGAAGCGGGTATGACATGTGCGACACTCTATTTTCCAGGATTCGCTACTTATAGTCAAAGCGTAGATGACAATAAAACGAATTTGGCTCCATTTGATTTTGTGACTTGGAGTCTGACACAATTCAACTCTGTCAAAGAGTTAAAGGAATCTGTAGATAGCCTTACCTTTTTGGATATACCATTACCGGATTTAGGACTTACGCCACCACTACATTGGATTTTAGCGGATAAATGGGGAGATTGCATTGTACTGGAGCCGACAAATGAAGGATTAAAAATGTATGACAACCCACTAGGAGTGATGACGAATAGTCCGGAGTTTAATTGGCATTTACAAAATTTAAGACAATATATAGGCCTTAAATCGCAGCCATTCGCGCCAACAGAGTGGAGTAACTTATCATTAAGTGCTTTTGGTCAGGGATCGGGCTCAATGGGACTTCCAGGAGATTTCACCCCGCCATCAAGGTTTGTACGGGCGGCATATGGCAAACAAAACATTCAAGGTATAGATAGCGAAGAAGAGGGAGTAACGGCCCTTTTTCATATTTTATCAAATTGTGAGGTTCCTAAAGGCGGAGTAATAACAGAAGAAGGGGCATTAGATAATACTATATATACAAGCGTAATGTGTATAGAGTCCGGAACATATTATTATCATACCTACGATTGTAGACAAATTATAGCTATTCATTTATTTCATGAAAATTTAGATACAGATGAGATTAAAGCTTATCCGTTCCAACGAAAACAAAAAATATTTTATGAAAACTAAGTAGCTTTGAAACAATGTTTGGTGAATTTCTGAATATATATAATAGAGCAAATGACATATATAATTCTTGGGTGCTTCTTTAACTTTGTGATTTATCATAAAGTTACTCCTTTTTTCAATGACTCCAACGAGTTAAAATATGCTAGTAGGAACATTGGCTAAGAAACTTATTTTTAATTAAACTAGTTTTCATTTTTTTTAGAAGTACCATTAAATTGCTACTAGGTGAAATAAAAATGGACGTATGCCATTTATAAATAGTAAATAACAAAAAAGGTATGGAAACTATCCATGCCTTTTTTGTTATTCTATTATTTATGTATAAAAAAGCGCTGTATATCAGCACTTTTTAAAAGTACATGAGTTGTATAAGAAAGATTTATTTATTACCCATAACTGTGCAAGGTCTAATATTAGATACTTATTTGATTAATTGTTATAAGGCCTATCAGGTTATTTGTTTTTATTATTATTAATTTTTTCCGTATATAACACCTGTTCTTTATAGTGTTTTTTAATTGGGAAAGTATGTGTACCAGAGCCGTTTTTGAAATTTTTATTGATGGGGTTTTTTAGGGGGATTGTTGTAGTTTCAGTAAATTCATATGGGTAGTTTATTTTAGATTTATCTTCAAACATGAAAATGCCTCCTTTTAGGATTTCCTGGATTCTTTACTATAACATGATATGCATATAGATTTTTTTTGGACTAGTTATTTATAGAGGTTAATGGAATTTAATTACCTAACTACTGAAATATTTCAAAGGAAAAGAATGTGAGAAATATATGATAATGAATTTTTCATTTATCCCGTTTTAATGGGCAGTAAGACCCCCACCTCAAAATTCAGCGAAAGCAAAGAAGTTAGGTGGGGGGCGGGCTACCCATAAAAGTCCGATTGGTGAGGGCTGATTAAAGTTTCACTTTATTAGGGAAGGGAGTTTTGTATATATATTCGTTATAAATTGTTTTTATAATATGGTTTATATAGCTTTTTTTTGATAATGTAATACAGGCAATTATAGTGTTATTAGGTTATTAGGAACATTTAATGCTGTTTCATAACTGAAAGGGAATTGAAAAAAAACTGAAACTTTTCTCATAAAAATTCAATCTTACTTAAAAAATGAAAGGAAAATGAAATTTTCCAAAAGATATTCTTTGTTAAGATAAAAAGCATACATACAAAAAGTATTGACATATCTTAAAAATGTATTTTCAAGATATAGTGGGGGAAAAGATGAGAGTAGAAAAACAATTAATAAAAAAGATGTATTATGAAACATTCCTAATGGAGAATGAAACAAAACCACCGCTTGACGTGCTTGGAGAAGTTTATGTAAACGAAGAACGAAATGAGATTTCTGATGGATCTTATATTCGTTTTGCACAAGGTGAATTTTATTATCGCCATCAAGATTTTGAAGCAGCTATTTTTAAATGGGAGAAAGTTAATAATGAATTAATACCATGGGCACAAAAAAATATTGCGGATGCTTATTTCGAGCTTAATCAGTTACCAGTTGCTGAAAATGTTTATACTTCCATTACTACTGATAATATAATATTGATGACAGAAATTAGACTACAATTACTTTCTCTTTACATAGAGCAAAATAATTTTGACTCCGCTTTCGCTGTTATTAAAGAAGCAGTTGCTTTAAATCCGGATTATCCAAATGTCACAAAAATTGCCCGTTCTTTTTATGAGGAGCAGCAAGATTTTGATAGTGCAGTAGAGCTTGCTGTGAATGAGTTAATCCGAACAGAATCTTATCCGTGGTTTGAGGTTTTAAAAGGATATATCGATAAAAGATTTACTAAACATATTTCACCAGATTATTTCTATGAAGTATTAGTTACGTTAAATAATGTAGATCAAGTACAATTTACGCAAATGGTTTCATCACTTTGGAATAGTTATAAAAATGAACAAAACTATTTATTGTGGCTTAACACAATAAATGAATTTTTCTTACATATTGAAATAGAGTCGTCCGATATATGGGACAAAATTTCTTCTCTTTACGAAGAAACGTATTTTGAATTAATTCAAGGTCAATATATGCTCAAACAATTGCATGATATCATTCCAAACTTGTTAACCAATTGGTTAAAGGTAGTCAATCCATCTTATGCTGTATTTCCATCTGCTGCTGTATTGGCATGGGATGAAATCTTCCCATCCAAAATAGATTCAGTAAATATAAAACATGCGGAAAGCCTGTTGTTATATTCTATTAATCATGTGAATGGCTTAGAGTATAGTTTGCATCTTTTTGAATCTATTACAGAGTGGGCGCAAAATCATAATATAGAAATGGGTCACCGATTTAGATGGTTAGTTGGCGAGCTCGCAGATTTAAGCACAAATCGCATTTTAGTAACGGGAACTTCAGGGAACGGAAAAACTACATTTATTAACTCGATATTAGGAGAAAATATAGTAGAAAAATCAATTTCAAACGTAGTAGTTTTAAAAAATGATAGTCATACAAAAATTAACGCCATAACAGATTCTGCAATTACAACAACGGAAGATGTCTCTGATTACTATAATATGATGTCTCAACACCATCAATCATATAGAGAGAGAGCATGTGTTGAATTTAAATTACCATGCAAATTTTTAAGTGAAAATAAACTTACATTTGTAGTTACACCTGGCTTTAATAGGAATAATGACACTAGAGATGAGATATTCGAATATTTAAACTCTGTAGACGAATTACTATTTGTATTGAATGCGGATTCACCTTTTACTGACAAAGAACGTGACATTCTATTAAGCATTCAAGAACATACACCAAATTTACAAATTCATTTCTTATTAAATAAAATCGATAACATATATAGTGAAGCAGAAGTGAAAAGAGTATTATATGATACGCAAGAGAGAATAAATACATATTTCCCGCAAGCGAGAATTTTCCCTTACTCTTCGCTATATACAAGTAGTCAACAATTAAATGAGTTAACGGAGTTTATTCATTTAAACTGTAATCATAAAGATATCGAGGTAGAACGTACTGAAAAGCTATTGTTTTTCATTCGTAAAACAATTACATATCTTTTGGATAAACGAGTGGAGAAAGAAAATAATTTAGTGGATGCGATTAATTGGAATGAAGATATGCTAGTGAAACTAAATGGTAGTATTAATAATCTTACTGCTTTTGAGAAGGAAAAAATTCATTTCATTACACAATCATATCGTACAATGAAAACGGAAATTACGAACGACCTTACTGAAAATATTCCGAAGATATTACAGAGTTGTTCGGATTTAATTAGTGAAGAAAGCGATTTCGGTCACATGGATACGGAACTAAATAAAGCAATGAATGAAAGAGTACACAAATATTTAGAACAAACGGTATTACCTAAACTTGCTCTTTCTATGCAAAATTGGATTGAAACTTCTAATCATGAGCTTCTTCAAAGTCAATCATATCTTGAAGAACTTAGTGAAGGACTTAATTCTCTATTTGGAGAAAATCGAATACAGTTAGCATGTGATTTTAAAGTACTTGATGACTGGCGCAGAGATTCTGATAGAATGACGACTAGAATACAAATGGATGAAGTAAATATTTTACGTCGATTTACACCAGCACAATTTTTACTGAAAAGTGCCGGGAAATTATTTGGAGTTCTTCCTAAAAACAAAGGTATGCTATATAACAAATATAAACAGTATGTAGAAAATGAAGATTATACAGAGGTAACAACTTCTATTATGAAGAAATTTTTCTTGCAATTTGAGCTATTTGAGAACACGCAAGAGAGGGATATTCATATTTTCTTTAGGAATCCATTTAATTCCTTGAAACAAGCTGTAGAAAACGCTCATTTAGAAATACAAGAAAAACAAGAGATGTTACATAAAATGAAATCAAATCCTGAAGTCTATCATGATTCTATCATGCTCTTTGAATTGAGATTACGTCAATGTGAAGTAATTTTAAATATAGGTGATGATCATACCAATATAGATCCAACTTTAGAAACAAGCGAAAAGTAAAATATACGAGTTTTTTATATGACATTGCATCATATGTTATAAGAGAGCAAAAGGGAGCAACTGTAATAAGTTGCTCCCTTTTTATATTTACATTATTTTTCAGTCTCTTTAATTTTAGTTTGTACTTCACCAGTTTTTATTTTATTACTGTGTGAGAAACGTAATAAGTCGCCTTCAATGATTTTATCAGACATTCGTAATTCCTTTTGTGCACGGTTAATGAGTGCTTGTGCTTCTTTTTTTGGTAAATCTACAATTTCACCTGTTATGCGATCATAGAAAGTATTGTTTGTGTACGCATATTTGTCTGTAATAAAGCTACCGTCACGTAACACGACAAAACCGGTATATTCATCTGAAAACATATCATGACCAAAACGGATATCGTTCGTAGTATCAATCCCTAATAAATTTAGAATCGTAGGTTTCATATCGATTTGTCCCGTAGGTTTTGAAATTGTTTGGCCTTCTGTTTGTCCAGGCATATGAATATATAAAGGTGTGCGTTGTAAATTTAAAGTATCAAATTCTGTTATTTGATCTTTTTCTAAAAACTGTGCCATTGCACGATTATGTTTTTCAGAAATACCATAATGATCACCGTACAACACAATAATAGAATCATCATACATTCCTTCGGCTTTTAAACGCTCAATAAACTTTTTAATTGATTCGTCTAAGTAACGTGCTGTTACGATATAACGATCAAATACGCCATTACCAGAGTTATATGGTTCAATGAATTTTGTATCTTCATCATACGTAAATGGATAATGGTTCGTTAACGTAAGGAAACGAGCGTAAAATGGTTGATCAATAGTTTTTAATATATCTACTGATTGGTCAAAGTATTCGATATCTTTTAATCCCCAATTTAAATTTGTTTCGGGTGTAATTTTGTAATCAAGTTCGTTATAGTAACGATCATAACCAAGAGCAGAGTACATGATATTACGATTCCAAAATGTTGCGTTATTCGCATGGAATACAGAAGTGAAATAGCCTTGCTGACGTAAAATTTCTGGAGTCGCAGTATAATCATTGTTACCGTGTGTGAAAAATACAGCTCCTCGATTTAATGGATATAACGATGTATCGATTAGAAATTCAGAATCGGACGTTTTTCCTTGCCCAGTTTGGTGGAAAAAGTTATCGAAGTAATAGCTTTCATTTATGAATTCATTCAAGAATGGTGTAACTTCTTGCCCATTAACTGATGCACCTATTAAGAAGGTTTGCAAGGATTCAAGAGTAACGACAATTACGTTTTTCCCTTTCGCTGCACCAAACATATTAGGATTCGGCTCACTTTGGTTTGCCTTTACGTAGTTTTCAGTTTCTTGTAATTTACTACTATCAGCAAGTGCTTTTTGTGAACCTGATTTTACTTGTAGTGTTAAATCATATACTTGATGAGTGTATAGTCCTAAATTTTTAACAAGCATGACTCGGTCGAATGATCTCGTTAATAGTTCAGGTCGTTCTTTTTCTGCAAGATGTAAATTCACAAAAAATACACCAATTGTTAAGAGAAAATATCCCAAGCGTGCCGGATGAGTTACACGTCCTGTTTGGAAGACGAGTGCCTTCTTCTTTAACAAAATAAAGAAGAAAATAATGTCTACGAACGCGAGAATCATTTTGTAGTTCAATATTTCTATAATACTGCCGCCTAGTTGGCCAAAGTTTGATGTTTGTCCAAGTACTGGTAGCGTAACGAAATCGCTATAAAAATCATAGAACATGACATTCCCAACGAGTACGATTGTTAATAAGAAATTTATACATAGCGCTATATAATTTCTCTTTTCACCGGTTGCAAATAATGCTAATCCGACAAATGCTAATGATGCAGCGAGTGGGCTAATAAATAAAATAAGCTCTTGTGTAGAAGACTCAATTTTTAAATCAAAACTGAATCTTGTAATAAGATATGTTTTTAACCATACTGCTAAAGCAATTATTAAAACAAAGCTTATATTTTGCATTTGTAAATTGATTTTATTTTTCATTGTTACACCTTCTTTATACATTTTATTTAACCTCTGTTATATATTATATTTTTATAACTATTGGAGTGTGATGAACCATTTAGCTTATGTTTTCTAAAGGTAATAATATGAAGTATTCATATACGTACAATGGGGAATTTTAAAGAGTAAATCTATTTTTTAGAAACAGAACAGAAAAAGTCATAGTTATCGTGAAAAATACTTATAGACATCCTAACATATTAAACACTATGATGATGTTACAAAATATCGAACAAATGAAAGGGAAAATGAATAGGGGCTTTTAAAACTGTTGACATTCAATTTGTTGGAATTGAATGTCAATAGTTTTGAATACACAGCTATATGAAATATGTACCTCGTAAAATTCCGATTCCTGGTAGGGGAATCATTAGTAAGTTATTACTATGGAAGTTAAATATTTCCCTTCAGATTTTCCTAAACCGCCAAATCCAAAATATTTATCACATGTAGTACAAGTACACACTTTTCCTTCGTCTAAAGGACAATGACGATCTTCTAGTGCTTTACCTTTATCAAGAAGTAAAACCTTTTTGTTACTTTTAGCTAGTGAATAAGCCATAAAAATGCTACTTACTCCAGCGCCGATAATTGTAACATCATACATATTCTTTCACCTGCTAACGAATAGTTTGTTTTTTATTTCTTTAGTGTATAACAATTTTATGAAGTTAAGAAATAGCTTGTATTAATAAAGAGGGAGTTTTTGAACTCGATGCTTCTTTAATTTTTCGGAGTGATGAAGTAAATACAAATGTCTTTATTTAAAAGAAGAAATAGTTTTCAAAGATTACTATGTCACATGATAAATAAATTCTTACATATAAAAAAACAGACCTTTTAAGTGAGAAGGTCTGTTTTTTTTATATGTTATTTAGCAAAGACGTGGTTACCGATTACTGCTACTGTTTGACGTGTCGTAATCCATCTGTCTGTTGATGTTTTCGGATTATAGAAATAAAGCCAGTCGGAATGTATTCCATTTGTGGAGATAGCCTCTTCTACTGCCATTTTTGCTTCTGGGCTTGCAGGATGATTAATTCTTCCATCTGTAACAGGAGTAAATGCATAGCCGTGTTTAATAGGTTCATAAATAACACCTGTTATTGTATTTGGAAAACCTTTTGCGTTTACACGATTTAGTATAACCTTTGCTACAGCTACTTTACCTTTATAGGATTCGCCACCTGCTTCAGCGGTAACTAAGCGTGCCATTAAGTCTTTTTCTTTTTCTGAAATGCTTGAGTTAATTTTTAAATGTTGTCCTGTATAAAGTTTGTTTCCGATTGTATTGTTAATTTGTTTTATAGATTGAACGGTAACGTTGTAACGCTTTGCTATCGTTTCTAATGAATCTCCCTGTTGTACTTGATAAATAATTTGTCCAGAAATGTTCGCAGATTGGGCGTTTTGACGAACGATGATTTCCTTTGAATTCGTGGACCCTGGAATATGTAACTGTTCACCAATAAAAGTTTGATCGTTTCCTTTATTGTTAGCCTGTTTAATGGATTGTATTGAAACCCCGTATTGTTTACTAATGCCCCAAAGTGTATCATTCTTTTTTACTGTATGAATGGTAGACGCTTCAGCTGTACTTTGATGACATACGAATGTAATTACAGCTGCAGATAAAGGGAGTATATGTTTTATTTTTAATAATTTCATTATAAATCCTCCTAGGAATAATAAGGTGAAACTGTTAAGTAATGTAGTTCAGAACTTATATACGTAATATCTTAATGTAAGTATATTAACACATAAGAAACAAACAATCATCATAAGTTTCTTATTTATGTAGTGTAGAGTCCGAATATGAAATATTGCATATGAAAATACGTTGAAGTTCATATTGCTGATTACTATAATCTATTTAGTAGAAAGGGAATATGTTATATAAATAAAATCATTATAGATTAATATAATGATTAAATATTGTTAATAAGAGGAGTGATGTAATGAATATATTTAAAAGAATATCTGTTTCAGCTGTAATCATTTCAACATTTTTAGGAATAGGGGAAACTGTCAATATTGTAAATGCTGATTCTATAGAACAACAGAGTAAATTAGGGATAGAACAAGAAACAGATAAGCAAATCATTGTAAAATTCAGAGCAGATTTGAAATTGCCATATGAAGATGGTATTGAAAAACAAATACAATCTCAAACGAACGATAAAGTACTAGAAGATTTTTTTGCAGAATATCCAGATGTAACATTTAATCGTTTATTCACATCTGTAACCCCGGAACAAATACAAAACCTTGAAGTGAAAGCACCTAATAATGTATCTACAAGTTTATCAAACTACTATATTCTTCAAACTCAAAATGGTGAGCAGGAAGAAGAACTAGTAAATAAGTTAAAGACATCTTCTTTAATAGAAGATGTGTATGTGAAGAAACAAGAAAAAATAACGCCACCGGAAGTACAACCATTAAGTGTATCTTTTAATCCTAATAACAATCCTAGATATAAAAAACAAGGTTACCTTGATGCGGCACCATACGGTATTAATGCGCCTTTTGCCTGGGGAGTCCAAGGTGGGAATGGAAGTGATATAACCTTTGTTGATATGGAATATGGATGGCTATTAAATCATGAGGATTTAGTACATCAAAATATTGAATTAATGTCTGGAAGAAATATAGATCAGCATGTTGGACATGGAACGTCTGTACTAGGGATTGTATCCTCTGAGGATAATGAGGTTGGGAATATTGGGATTGCGCCAAAAGCGAAAACGAAAGTGATTTCTCAAATAAGAGATAACGGACAGTATAATACAGCTGATGCAATATTAAGTGCTGTAAATCAGTTAGAAGCTGGGGATGTTTTATTATTAGAGGCACAAGCTTCCTTTGATGGATATGGTGATAAATATTTACCTGTTGAAATACAACCAGATATCTTTGATGCGATTCGTGCTGGTACAGATAAAGGTGTTGTCATTATAGAAGCTGGAGCAAATGGGTGGAATGATTTAGATCAATTTAAAGATAGAAATGGTAAACAAGTCTTAAATCGTAATAGTAAAGATTTTAAAGATTCAGGTGCAATTATGGTAGGAGCGGGCTCTTCATCTTTCCCTCATGAGCGTATGTGGTTTTCAAATTATGGAAGCCGGATTGATGTGTACGGGTGGGGAGAAAATGTAGATACAACTACAGCCGAGCAAAGTCGAAGTGCTGTAAATCTTTATACCTCAAGCTTTAGTGGAACATCTAGTGCTTCACCCATTATCGCAGGAGCAGCGACTTTAGTACAAAGCATTGCTAAAGAAAATTTAGGACAACCATATAGACCAAGTGAATTAAGAGTAATATTAAGCAACCATAACACAGGAACGAAATCTAAAGATCCATATTCAGATAAAATTGGTGTTTTACCAGATTTGAAGTCTATACTAGTAGATTTAGGGTATGGACAAAGAGAACCGAACGGTGGGAATGAGTTACAAGTAACAGAAAATGAACCAAATAATGAACCCAGACAGGCAAATAAAGTCTCCTTTCATACACCAATGAAAGGAAAACTAGATAATCGTGATAAGGTAGATGTATTTACTTTCCAAAATGACTCACCAGAAAATATGAATATTTCTCTACTAAATGAACAAAACATTGGAATGACATGGGTACTTTATCATGAATCCGACTTAAACAACTATGTAGCATATGGTGAAAATGAAGGGAGGGTAGTTAAAGGAACTTATCATGCAAAGCCAGGTAAATATTATTTATATGTCTATAAGTATGAGAATAAAGATGGTTCATATGTATTGAACATAAAATAAACGAAAGGAACTTCAGATGAAGTTCCTTTAAATATTTTTAGTATATGTGAATGCTTTTTTAACTTTACTTCTATGCAATATTTCATATTAATAAAATGTTATTTATTTTTTATGAACTAACTTATATTATATTCAATAAGTTTGATGTAAAACAGAAAAAGGAGGAATAGTAGTGAGCAATAATAATTTTATTTTAAAATTATTCATATGCATTATGATATTTAGCACATCTGTATTTGCTTCACATGATAAGCAGGTCGTTGCAGCTAGCTCTGTTAATGAGCTTGAAAATTGGTCAAAATGGATGCAACCTGTACCTGATAACATCCCATTGGCACGAATTTCAATTCCGGGAACACATGATAGTGGTACGTTCAAATTACAAAATCCAATTAAGCAAGTATGGGGAATGACGCAAGAATATGATTTTCGTTACCAAATGGATCATGGAGCTCGTATCTTTGATATAAGAGGACGTTTAACAGATGATAATACGATAGTACTTCATCATGGACCTTTATATCTTTATGTAACACTGCATGAATTCATAAACGAAGCGAAACAATTTTTACAAGATAACCCAAGTGAAACGATTATTATGTCTTTAAAAAAAGAGTATGAGGATATGAAAGGAGCAGAAGGTTCCTTTAGTAATACGTTTGAAAAAAATTATTTTGTTGATCCTATCTTTTTAAAAACAGAAGGAAATATAAAACTTGGAGATGCTCGTGGGAAAATTGTGTTGTTAAAAAGGTATAGTAGTAATGAAACAGGAGGATATAATAATTTTTATTGGCCAGATAATGAGACATTTACGACAACTGTAAATCAAAATGTAAATGTAACAGTGCAAGATAAATATAAAGTGAGTTATGATGAGAAAGTAAAATCTATTAAAGATACGATCAATGAAACGATGAACAATAGTGAGGATTTAAATCATCTATATATTAATTTTACAAGCTTGTCTTCTGGTGGTACAGCATGGAATAGTCCATATTACTACGCTTCTTATATAAATCCTGAAATTGCAAACTATATAAAACAAAAGAATCCTGCAAGAGTAGGCTGGATAATGCAAGACTACATAAATGAAAAGTGGTCACCATTATTGTATCAAGAAGTTATAAGAGCGAATAAGTCATTAATAAAAGAATAAAGATGATGAGAGTAAGAAGCGATAACATACGTCGATTCTTATTGAAAATACAGTATATCTTGTAAACGGAACAATTATCGAGTTATTTCAATAGATGTTTCATTATGAAAAGATTAAACTGTTAAGTTGGATTAATTTCAAGTGAAAAATGCGTATAATTAACAATAAAAAA
Organism: Bacillus sp. BC05(2025); assembly: GCF_056725905.1. Classification (NCBI taxonomy): domain Bacteria; kingdom Bacillati; phylum Bacillota; class Bacilli; order Caryophanales; family Bacillaceae; genus Bacillus; species Bacillus sp. BC05(2025). The sequence continues at coordinate 632,105 of NZ_JBWYRA010000003.1, forward strand.
GCAACTGATCCTAAGTGATTAGTTGCTTTTTTATTGTTAAAGTGGATGACCAAAAAAATACAAAAGTGGTTGGTCCGTTTTTTATAAACATCTATTAAGATAAGAGAAGAAAGGTAGTATGTTATCAACATTTTAAAGGGGAAGTTCATTATTAAAATAGATTGTCTGTAGAGAGGTGAAAATACAATGATTTTTGCAATTTCACTAGTCGTTATTATTGTAATTGGATCGCTGTTTGGGACCGTGCTAGTTGCACGAAATGTGGAGGAGAATTACGGCAAGTCTACAAAGAGAAATGTGAAAAATTTATCAACTATTTATATTCTTCTTCTTTTCGTACTACTAGTTGGGGTAACGTGGTATGCGGTAGTGATTTAATCGTTTTGAAAGAAAAAGGTTAATATTGTATATGATGGAGGAGTATGATTTTGATAAAAAATGAACGCCACGTTTTAATTGTTTTTCCACATCCAGATGATGAGTCATATTGCGTGGCAGGTACGATTTTAGCTTATGCACAGCGAAATGTTCCGCTTACTTATGTTTGCTTAACATTAGGTGAAATGGGAAGAGCGATGGGAAATCCTCCTTTTGCAACACGTAAATCATTATATGCGATAAGAGAGAAGGAACTAAAGAAGGCTACAAATATTTTAGGGATTAAAGATGTACGTATGATGGGATACCGTGATAAAACTCTTGAATTTGAAACTCCTGAAGAGTTAAGACGTGTCATACAAAACTGTGTGGAAGAATTGAATCCTTCATTGGTCATTTCTTTTTATCCGGGATATGCAGTTCATCCAGATCATGATGCAACAGGAGAAGCGGTAGCCGAGGCGTTAGCTAATATTACAGAAAATAAAAGACCAACATTTTATGCGGTAGCTTTTTCAAATAATCATGAAGCAGAAATAGGCCCCCCGCATTTTAAAAATGAAGTAAAAGAATATGTTCCAAAAAAGCTCGAGGCATTGCGAGCGCATGCATCACAGTTTGCGACGAAAGTAACTGAACTAAAAAGTGAGTATGAAGATGGTGTACCAGAAACAGTTAAATGGTTAGAAGAAGAACCGTTTTGGATATATCCATTTCAGGATAAGAAAATGTGACTGATTTATACTATTATTAATTAACTAAGGGATAGTTCGTTTTAAGAGGGGGACAACAGGATGGAATGGAAACCAAATCGTGCAGATAAGACGCCTGTATATAAACAAATAGCGGATTATATTGAAAGGGGGATTTCTTCAGGTGAGTTTCCTTCTGACAGTAAGTTACCTTCTGAGCGTATGTTAGCGAAAGAATTACAGGTAAACCGAAGTACAATAGTAGCTGCATATGAAGAATTAAAATCACTTGGAGTAGTAGAACGGCAAAAAGGAAGCGGGACACGGGTGAATACAGACATATGGGGTGTTTCACATAAACGAATACCAAACTGGGGTAGGTACGTTGAGGATGGATCGTTTTTACCTAATGTACCACTCGTTCAACAAATTAGAACGGAAACACAAAAAGACGACTTAATTAATTTAGCGAGCGGTGAATTGTCACCAGAATTGATTCCGAGCGATAGATTCCGAACGATTTTGTCGGAGAAAACATTTATGGAAAACCTCGGTTATGACCATCCACTTGGGAATGAAATGTTGAGAAAAACAATTGCAGCACATGTTCAGCAATATAAACAAATTGAAGCAGATTCGAATTCTATCCTTATTACATCTGGCGCACAGCAGGCGCTTAACCTTATCGTGCAATGCTTATTAAAACCAGGAGACGCGATTGCAATTGAAGATCCGTCGTATTGCTTTTCATTGCCGATGTTTAAATCTGCTGGCTTAAAAATATTCCATCTACCTGTTGATCAGCATGGCATGAATCCAGATGACTTAATTGATTTGCATAAAAAGCATCGTATTCGCATGGTATTTTTGAATCCAGATTATCAAAATCCAACGGGAACTGTGCTGTCATTAGCAAGACGTAAAAAGATATTGGAACTGTCTTCTGAATTTGGGATACCGATTGTAGAAGATGACCCATATAGTTTAACGTCATTTAATGGAGAAGTGAATCCTACATTAAAATCAATGGATCAAAACGGGAATGTTCTTTATATAAGTTCATTATCAAAAATTGTTGCATCAGGATTACGTATTGGCTGGATAATTGGCCCTACGCGTGTAATAGAACGTTTAGCGGATGCAAAACAGCAAGTTGATTTTGGCCATAGTGTATTTACGCAGTGGGTGGCAAATCAATTTTTAGAATCAGAAGATTTTCATGCACATATTACAATGCTCCGTAGACAATTGAAAGAAAGAAGAGATGTGTTAATTAGAAAGCTTGAAGAAATATTAGGGGACCAGGTTGAATTTTTTGTTCCAGAGGGTGGAATACATTTATGGTGCAAAGTGCAAGGAACGTTTGATGAATATCATTTATTAGGTGAATCTATACGAAATGGTGTAGCGTTTGTCCCGGGAAGTGTTTTAGGTACTAAAAATGAATATATTCGTTTTACTTTCGGTAGAGTAGATGTCGAACAAATTCAACTGGGAATTACGAGGTTTGCGGAAACGTTACATGAGATCTCATAATAGTGGTGCTTAATATTGAAATGGGGGAAAGAAATGAAGTGCGTGGCGCTTTTACTGCAAGTAGGCGTGCTATATGTATTTAGCTTAGTTGGTACGTGGATTCAGGGGGTATTCCATCTATGACTTCTAGTTTTGTAGTTGTTGCAGGAATAACAGGTGCTATGATCGGACCGGCAGTACTTAAATTTTTCCGAATAACAAGTACGATTGGAAAAGGAGTAGGGATGGGCTGCGCATCACATATTATCGGTGTGAGTCGTCTCGTGAAGGAAGGCGAGAAAGAAGCGACAATCGGTTCGGTGACGATGATTGTAACTGGAATACTTATTAGTATATTCATACCGTATGGAACGAAATTTATATTTTAAATTATAATGGAGATGATGAAAATGACAACATGGTTTATAGTTACATTATTTATTTTTGGAGCTATTAAAGTAATTGTTTCTAGTATGCCAACTTCTGTTGTAGAATCAATTATTAGTAGATTTGAATTACATCAAAAACTTGAGGAAGAGAATACCTCTATATCGATAGATGGAAAGAATATAGAGGGAGAAATGAAACGACAAGTTATTCATGAATTTAATGAAGCTTTATTTTTAGATAAACATTATTTCCCACCACATGGTGAAGGAACACCACTTGTTATTGATACGAAGAAAGGGAATAAAGAGATTAGATTTTCTCTATATAGTCATGAGGAACATGTTGATGTAATCAAGCAATATAAGAAGAAAATCGTTGCTTATCGTTTACGTTCAAAAAGGCTTCAAAATCCTACATCATTAGCAATAACTGAAGATTATGCTTAGGAAGAGATCTATAATGGTCTCTTTATTTTTGTATGAAATGATATACTTTCCAAATAAAAGAAAAGAAAATCATATAGCCGAATAAAGAATATGTATGATTCCAATCTATACTATGAATAAAGAAACCGAAACTTTCAGCAACCTGTTCAAAAATGCTAGCACAAATACCTATTGAAATAATATGTAGACTTCTAGAAATTGTAGATAATGTTTTGGAAATTTGTATAAAAACAGTTGTTAAAATCGGTAGTACAAACAAAGTAAAGCCAATGTTAACTGAAAAAATGGATGAGAATGGTCTAACGGGAAAGGAATAGATTTGGTTCGCAACAAAGAAAGCATCTAAGCAAGTTCCGATAATAGAAGAGAGTAGGATTGTAACTGCTAATGCTAGAAAATCATTCTTCTTCTCGAAGGAGGACGTTTTTCTTTGCAAGAATGGCAAGTTCAATTTTTTCGAGTGTTTTACAGTAGTCTTCTGTAATTTGTCCATTTATATTTTCCTCCCTATCTACTAAGTAATTTACAACTTGCCAGTCCGTAAACCAATCTTCATTGTCAACTTCTTCATGCTTCATATCTCGCCATGCATAGATGAGTGCAGGACTGTATATACGATAAGCACCACTACGCAACTGGCATTTCTTTATTCGACGCTTATAAAACTCACGGGAAAAAGATTCATTGACACTTGAAAATAAATGAGGCCAGTAATCTTTCCTTGATCCTGTATGCGGATGGTGCTGGGCCCAGCTTATTATTTGAGATAAAACATGTGTGTCTCGAAATAATAATGAATACAACCTTTTTCCAATTAAGATTCGTTCGTGTAAGGAAGTGAAATGTTTCATTGTATCACCCAATAGTAATACTTTGTGTTTCTTATCATTTTCGTAGAATGGGAAAATAATATGATTAAATTGAAAGAAATCAAAGAGTTTAAATCCAATACTATTAAGTACAGTCTTTTTAAATTGTATATTTTGAATCACTCTTTTTTCTAAGTAGTTTTGTTCATTAATAATAGTTGCAATGGCTAATGTTCTTTTGTTACCTGTTTTCCAAAAATCGTTCCACATTGTTTCCATAAATGTAGAAACATTTAGGTGAGGGAGAAGGTGAAATAGCTTTTGTGCTCTTTTTACACTTTGTTCATAAAGCAGAAATTGAGGATATACATCTTGGAAAATAAGCCAATTCCCTCTTTCTAAAAAAGAAAAAAATGTGATTTGCTCTTTTTCTGATAAAATTTTCGTATATAAATCGCCCTTCAAATCAGTCATATTCCAACCACCGTTACGTGATACCATATGCCCAAGTAGTGCCCAATGTATTTCTGGATATTGAATGTAAAATTGGTAGTATGCGCGTGTTCTTGTCACATTATTTTTATTTAGCTGTTCTGTTTGTATTTTTATGTTGTTGATGATGATTTGCTCCTCTTTCGTTAATTTATACATCGTGCCCGAATGAATGAGCTTGCTTTTTTGTTTCAATTCATTTTTTACATCGAATAGGGAGAGAGGCAGGGCTTGGGAAGGTCCGTTATATGTATGGTTTGAATTACTTCGGTACATTCCATTACCTCCCTTTTTCATAAAATTAAACAGGATTACTGGCTATGAATCATTCTATTTATTTTATTACGAGTATAAGAAATAAATGAGCGGTGTTTTTTACAAGAATTTAGTTATCATGCAAAAAGTATAAAAAATCTTACTGTTGTAAGGTGAAATAAAAAACAGAAACTATGTTTAATAGTTTCTGTTTTTTATTTTTGTCAATTAAATGTAACAAAAGATGATTATGATTTAAATCAATTGAAAATAATTCAATAAATTTTATGGTGTGGTAGGAGGAAAAGAAATGCTAAATAAAATAATTTTAATTACTGGTGGTACAGGTTCGTGGGGACATGAACTTATAAAACAACTAATAGAAAAATCACCGAAAGAAATTAGGGTTTTTTCAAGAAATGAAACGATTCAGTTTGAAATGCAGCAACAGTTTATAAATGATGATAGATTAAAATTTATTATTGGAGATATTCGTGATAAAGATCAACTAGCATATGCTTGCCAAGGTGTACATTATGTATTTCATCTTGCAGCTTTAAAACATGTTCCAGTATGTGAGTATTATCCTTATGAAGCTATAAAAACCAATATAAATGGTACGCAAAATGTAATTGAAGCATCTATACAGATGCAAGTTGAGAAAGTTATATATGTTTCAACGGATAAAGCAGCTGACCCATCAAATACGTATGGGATGACAAAAGCAATTGGTGAAAAGTTAATGGTTCATGCGAATAGGCAAACGAAGAAAACAAAATTCATTTGTGTCCGTGGTGGAAATGTTTTGGGGACGAGCGGAAGCGTGGTACCACTTTTTAAAAAACAAATCAAAAAATCTTCACAAGTAGGGATTACCGATGCAAATATGACTCGATTTTTCTTAACGATTGAAGATGCTGTTGGATTGTTATTTAAAGCCTTATATCAGGGGAGAGGTGGAGAAATCTTTGTTATGAAAATGCCGGCATGTAAAATAACAGATTTAGCAGAAGTGTTAATTGAAGATTCAAAAAAGGGAAACGTGAAGGTAAAAGAAGTAGGGATAAGACCAGGGGAAAAATTAAGTGAAATGCTTTTATCTGAGGTAGAGAGTAAAACAAGTATAAGTTTTGATCAAAATTATTTTGTGGTACTACCGACTATTCCTATAGAAGGGCTTCAAGAATATTATGCTAGCTATCCGCTTGTGGATGTGAAGAGTTTTAGTTCTCAACAAGACTTACTTGAAAAACATGAGGTGAAACAAATGTTATTAAAAGGAGGGTTTTTACGATGAAAAAAAATGCGAGCCTTTTAATAACTGGTGCAAATGGTTTTACAGGACGCCATGCTTGCCAATATTTTTTAGAGCGGGGCTTTCATGTAATTCCTATGTTTCAAAATCGTGCACATAGAGAAAGCATTGGGAATGGTATTACTTGTAATTTAACTAATAAGAGCGAAGTAATGAGGGTAATGAAACAAATAAAGCCAGATTATGTATTGCATTTAGCAGGAAGGAATTCGGTCATAGAGTCTTGGACAGCTGCTCTTGAATATGTAGAGGTTAATGTAATAGGAACATTATATTTATTAGAAGCAATTAAGCAAGAAGCACCCCATTGTAGAACATTGGTTATAGGATCTGCTTTGCAAGCAGATTGTATGAGCAACATAAAAATTTTAAATCCATATAGTTTAAGTAAAACGATGCAAGTCATTATTGCAGAGGCGTGGAGTGAATTAATGAATTCAAATATTATCATTGCAAAGCCCACGAATTTAATTGGTCCAGGAATATCGAATGGCATTTGTTCGATTCTCGCAAAAAAAATGATAGATATAGAATCAGGTAGAAGTAAAGCTGTTATTGAAGTAAACAGTTTAAAAGATAGTAGGGATTTTTTAGATGTACGTGATGCAGTTAAAGCGTATCATGTGTTATTACGAGATGGGATAAATGGAAAACAATATAATATTGGTTCAGGAGTGAAACGATCTTTATTAGATGTGCTAGAACAATATAAGGAATTAACACGATTGAATTTTTTTATAGATGAAACAGAAAAAAGTGGGAGCGAATCAAATGAGAGTTTAGTAATAGAGGATATAAGAAGGTTAGGGTGGACCCCAGAAATTCAATTTCATCAATCATTAAAAGATGTACTTGAGTATGTGAAGTGCAGTGACATTTGCATTCAATGAAAAATAAAAAGGGTGTAAGAAATATATGAATGGCTATAAAACAATAGATAATCAAAATACGCTAGTTCTTTTAATTGTTGATATGCTGGACTGGAAAAATGAAGAAGAGCATGTTTTGCGTATCTATGAGGCGATAAATAAATGTCGGGCTTATGTGGAAGGAAAAAAGGATGATAGGAAAAATCTAGTAATAGATACGGGAACTAGGCTTGTAATCCAAGTCTTTGCTCAGTATGAATGTAGTGAGTATGGAAATGATTTTTATGATTTCATTAAAGACTTTTTGCAAGATATAGGATTTGAATTAAATGTTTATATAAATAATAGTAAGTTTACTTACATTTAATAGATTAGTATAAAACAAGATTTTTAATGATAAAGGTGGATATAAATTATGAATAAAAAGATTCTCTTTACTGGGGGCGGTACAGCCGGACATGTAATGATTAATATGGTATTGATTCCCAAATTCATGGAAAAAGGATGGGGAGTTGAGTATATTGGATCTCAAAATGGAATTGAAAAACTATTAGTTCAAAATGTTAAATACAATAGTATTTCAACAGGGAAGCTTAGGAGATATTGGGATTGGGAGAACTTTAAAGATCCTTTTAAAATAATAAAAGGTTGCATACAAAGTTATAAATTAATGAAACGGATAAAACCAGATGTTATTTTTTCGGCAGGAGGATTTGTTTCCGTTCCTGTAGTAATAGGAGCGTGGATGAATAAAGTACCCGTAATAATACGTGAACCGGACAGTACGTTAGGATTAGCAAATAAAATAGCATTACCATTTACTACAAAGCTATGCACAACATTTCCTCAGACAGGAGAAAATGTAAGTAATGAGAAAAAGGTTTATGTAGGACCAATTGTAAGAGAAGAAATTGAGAGGGGCAACGTATTGCGGGGAAGAAGCTATTGTAAATTTCAGCAAGATAAACCAGTATTGTTAATTATGGGTGGGAGTCAAGGTGCTCAATGGATAAATGATATGGTAAGGGGAAGTTTGGAAACATTACTATTAAATTTTAATATTGTTCATATGTGCGGTAAAGGGAAGGTTGATTCATCTATTGGCATGGAGGGCTATATACAATTTGAATATATAGGGGAAGAGTTGCCACATATACTAAATATGGCGAGTGTTGTAGTTTCGAGAGCGGGTTCTACTGCTATCTTTGAATTGCTATTCTTGAAGAAACCGATGTTGCTTATCCCGTTAACTAACAGTTCCAGTAGGGGAGATCAAGTTTTAAATGCTGAATATTTTTCTCGACAAGGATATGCAGAAGTTATATTCCAAGACAAAGTAAGTACGAATGCATTCATACATGCAGTAAATAAGTTGAATACAAATAAGGAGAGATACATTCAAAACATGAACGGCTATACGAAAACAAATGATGAGGGGATTCATCAATTAATAGATATAATAAATGAAGTGGTGAAGTAATAGAAATTTAAATAGAAAAAACAAAAGGAAAGAAGGTATCTTCTTTCCTTTTTACTATAGTTGTTCAAATTCATTATTACTTATCCCAATTAACTATGTACTATGGGTGAATCCCACTTTTTAATAGCTCAGTAAATGCATTAATATGAATAGGTTTACTATAATAGTAACCTTGAATAAACTGACATTTGTTTTTCTGAAGGAAAGTTACGTGTTCTTTCGTTTCTACACCTTCAGCAATGACGGACATTCCTAATGTATTTGCTAATGTGATGATTGTTTTAATAATTTCCATTCCATCGTCACATGTTTCAGACATTGTAATAAATTCTCTTGGGATTTTTAACGTATCGATTGGATATAAAGGTAAGTAAGCTAGTGAAGAATAGCCTGTACCAAAGTCGTCGATTGAAATGTGAATCCCTAAACTTTTTAGTGTACGCAATTTTATCAATGTTTCTCGCTCATCCATCATCGCAATTCGCTCTGTTAACTCAAGATCGAGAGAACTTGCTGGTAAACCTGTATTTGCTAATGTAGAAGAAATAGACTTTACAAAATCTTCTTGTTCAAATTCTTTAGCGGATAAGTTTACACCAATTTTTAAATGAGAATAGCCCAGTGTGTGCCAACGTTTCATTTGCTCACAAGCCTGCTCTAATGTCCATTTTCCTATTGGAATAATTTGTAGTGTTTCTTCTGCAATCGGAATAAACTCGTATGGAGAAATAACGCCTAATTCAGGATGATTCCACCTGATTAGAGCTTCTGCACCGATAATTTTATTAGATTCACTATCAACTTGAGGTTGATATAAAAGGAACAATTCTTCATTTTGTATTGCATTTGGTAAATCTTTTTCTAATCGTAATCGTCTTTCAATTTTCTTAGCAATAATATCATCATAAATAGAGACAGAGTTAAGTTCTTTTGCTTTCGCATCATACATGGCGACATTAGCGTTTTTCAGAAGTGTAGCGGTATCAATTCCAGAATATGGATAAATAGCAATACCGATACTAAGTGATAAAGTTAATGTATGCTCGTGTATGACAAACGGTTTTTCTATGCTTTCAAATAATTGGTTACATAACTCGAATAAGGAATCTTCGTCAGTATAATTTTCAATTAAGATAGTAAACTCATCACCACCGATTCTTGACAGGTGAGTATGTGATGGAGGACAGGATTGGAATCGCTTTGCTACTTCTTCTAATATGTAATCTCCTGACGAATGTCCAAGTGTATCGTTAATTGCTTTAAAGCGATCTAAATCTAAGTATAATAATGCGAACTCACTGTCTGTTGTTTTCGCATTTTGGATAACCCTTTTTAATTTCTTATGGAAAAAGGCACGGTTCCCAATTTTCGTTACAGTATCATGGAATGCTAAATATTTTATTTCTTCTTGCTGTTTTTTTAGTGCAGTAATATCTTTCACCATAATATAGCTTCCTGAAATTTGTCCGTCTATCATAATAGGGACGATGGTAACGTATAAAAAATAAGTAAAGCCATCTTTATATTGAGAACTAAGTTGTAAGGATGCCGATTCTTGTTGTTTCACTTTTTCTAATGCAGATGCTAGTTTATGTTTATCTTCTTCTAAAATAATCGAAAAACAAGTTTCACCGAGTAACTCATTCGTTGGTGCTCCCAGTAACATACTTCCAGCTTTATTTACATTTAAGAAGATTCCATTTAAATCAATTGTAAAAATAGGGTCAGGATGATATTCATATAGTGATTTGAATTTTTGTTGTTTTTGAGATAGAGCCTCTGATTTATAAACTAAATCGGAAGTTCGTAAAGTAACTTTTTCTTCTAGTTGAGCATTAAATGCCTGTAAACGTTTTGTTAGGGAATTGTTTTGCAGACGTACAATAGAATGACGAATGAGTACGAAAATAAAAGTCATACAATTTCCTGTAATGAGAGTTGAAGATGCTGTTTGTTCTTTTAATGTAAACCCGATTAGTATCGCAACAGCAAGATAAGGAAATACAACTAAAGCCTTTTTACCTAGTATAGGGTTTACAATGAAATAATTTTTATGGCTATTATGGTCTTCTGAAATAGATCCAGCTATTGCCATAAGTAATATAGGTATTCTATATAAAAGACGTAATAATGTTATCGTTTCAGTCGATAAATGATTATTTAAATAAAAATAAATATAGTTAAAAGTTGCAGAACTTATTAAGACAAAAATAAAGATGTAAATTTTCCGTTTGGAATTAAAAATTGTTGGACGGAAAAAAAGACTAACACCTAGTAGAAGAAATAATAAATCTGCAATTGGATATAGAAATGAAAGGAAAACATCTCCTAGTGAAAGAGAGAATATATGTAAATTTGGTTGATTAAATAAATACCACTCCAATGTGAATATGGAAGTAAGTACGATGCATATATCACAAATAAAGAACGCTTTTTCCCATTTATCGCATTCTTTTAAAATTTTATAACAGAAAGCGATAAGACAGAAAAATAAGAAAAACATGTAAAACACATCAGAAATAGTAAATCGATGTATTGGAATTTCGAAGAAGCTATCCTCATATGTGTATACTATTTTCCCTAATAAAAAGCTCCCAATTGCTATTGTGATACATATCCAAAACGGATTTGAACTAACTTTTTTAGAATATATAGAGTAAATGAGTGATACAAATGTAATGGCTTCAACGATAAGTGAAGCGAAGCGTACGTCCGAATTTGAAAAATGAGTAGGGAACAGATAAAAACATATAAAATAGATGGAATAGCATATTAATGTTCCAATTAATATATATAGTTGTAAATTTTTATTTAATTTCAATAAAATCACCTTCTTTAATTATGCACTTTATTCGTAATATCTATACATAATAATATTATTTAAGAATTGTATCAGATTTCCTTATAAAAATCATGTTTATAAGGAAAGTACTGAAAAGTGTAATACTTCTTGAAGTTAAAAAAGTATTGTTTTTAATAATATGTACTTCATCAAGATGTTAAATGGGAATTGTATATTTAGTCATCCTTTGAATTTTATAGATTTTTTAATAGTTCGCAAGTGAATATGCATAATTGCATGAAGATAATACATTCAATGTTATAAAGTATGAACTAAACTTTTGTATGTATTTATTCTCATACTAATGAGGGATTTCAAAAAGATGTTGCGTATATACAATAATATGTAAGCATGTATAAAATTTTTAGTATGGGAGGAAGAGCATGAAGAACTGGGTAAAGTTTCGAATAGCACGTCCAACTGATCAATTTGAAAAGGTTATAGAATTCTATGAAAAAGGATTAGGCTTAAAACGTATAGGTGAATTCTACAATCATGAAGGTTATGATGGGGTCATGTTTGGACTCCCAAATGAAGAGTATCATTTAGAATTTACAAGACATATAGATGGGAGCCCATGTCCAGCTCCGACAAAAGATAATTTACTCGTATTTTATATGCGTGAGGATGGTGAAATGAAAAAGGTGAGTAAAAGGCTACATGCATTGGGTTATGACGAGGTTGAACCTGAAAACCCATACTGGAAAGACAAAGGGATAACGATAGAGGATCCAGATGGTTGGAGAATTGTCTTGATGAAATTAGAGGAATAATGTGTAATGATGCTTGAAGTTCAAGTAGGAGGAAATACGTAAGAGGGCTTTCTTTTGAGGGGATACACTCATGGAAAGCTCTTTTATTTATAATCTGAAAAATAAAATTTGAAATTATGTTCTGAAAAATTATAAAATAAGAACGTATATTCCTTTTGGTTTGAGAGGAGTGTCTGTAAAGATGAAGAGAACACTAGGGGGGCTTTTTTATGATATGCCGGATTAAGGATGCAGAAATATATTATGAAACCATTGGCGAAGGACAACCAGTCATTATTATACATGGCTGTGCACCTGATCATAGATTAATGAAGAAATGCATGGAATCAGTATTTCAAAAATATAAAGGTCACCAAAGAATATATATTGATTTACCTGGCATGGGGAAATCGAATGCTCCAGATTGGATAAATAGTTCAGATCATATGTTAGAACTGTTACTTGCATGTATTGAAAAAATTATTCCAGCCAAAAACTTTTTATTAGTAGGGGAGTCCTATGGCGGATATTTAGCTCGAGGTATACTCACAAAGCTGTTTGAAAGAGTTAATGGATTACTATTAGTATGTCCTGTAGTTGTAGCGGAGCAAGAAAAAAGGACCTGCCCGAATAAACAGGTAATTGTACAAGATAAGGAGTTTTTAAATAAGCTTACTTCAACTGATAGAGAAGAATTTTGCGAGTTAGCAGTGGTCGCTAATGAATATACATATACGAGATTTAAAGAGGAGATTAAGCCGGGACTAGATATTGCTAATTATGAATTTATTGAAAGATTGCAACAGAATTACTCTCTTACTATGAATTTGCATCATAAGAAATATGAGAAACCCGTTCTTTTATTAGCTGGAAGACAAGATATATCGGTAGGTTATCAAGACAGTATAGGAATTATTGATGATTATCCAAGAGCGACATTAGCAGTGTTAGATATGGCAGGGCATAATTTACAAATTGAACAACCTGAAGTATTCGAGAGTTTAGTAGGCGAGTGGATTAGAAGAACAAATCAACAAAGTATATAAAAGACGAATGAATATTTTCAAGGAGGAATTATGAGTACATATATCTATATGGTTAGACATGGGGAATCACCAAAATTAGAAGGAAATGAAAGAACGCGTGGGTTAACTGAGAAGGGAAGTTTAGATGCTCATAGAGTAACTGATATATTAAAAACAGAGGGAATCGATACTTTCATTTCAAGTCCGTATAAGAGGGCTGTGTTAACGATAGAAAAAGCAGCCAATTTCTATGAAAAAGAAATAGTAATATATGAAAATCTTAAAGAGTGTATGTTTTCCAGTGGAGATCAAGTTATATCAGATAAAGAAGTGTATCCACTTGTAAAGAAGATATTCGCTAATCCGGACTTTGCACGAACCGAAGGAGAGTCATATGCGGATTGCCAAAGAAGAGTAGTGAAAGTGTTAAAAGAAATATTGATGGATTTTCAAGGGCAAAAAATTGTAATTGGCACACATGGGCTTGTAATGACTTTAATGATGAATTACTTTGATAATCAATATGGATTTGAATTTTTAATACATACATCGAAGCCCGACATATATAAGTTGGAGTTTAAAGATGAGCAATTAATGAATGTAGAGAGATTATGGAAAGCGGAATAAAATTGGTTGTATGGATTTTTTTGTGAAAGTTACTTTTATAGTAAAATATTCTTATTTGAATAGAATGAATTTTTATCAACTGTTTTTAGAATGTTAAATCAATAAGTAATTATTCAGTATTTGAATAAATTATGTGGAATTTGATTTAGGGAAACAATTTTAAATGTGACAAAATTCCAAACGATGGATTTATATTCAATTGGAGAAAAAGATGTAGAATTTTGTCTTACGGTCTCCGTTTACTTTTCATTTCATTACATATAGGCTTTGTGGTGTAAAGGGAAAAATCGCCTTTACACAAAATCTATAAGGGGGACATTGTGATGAAGAAGATTAAAAAGTTTGCGGGAGTAGCTTTAGCGGGAACGATTGGATTAAGTGGACTACTGTTTTTAGAACCAAGTGTAAGCGCTGCGGAAGCACAGCAAGTGAAAGAGGAGAATTTCAATACAATTAATGTATCGATGAATCTAAATGAATTATATGTATTAAGTGGCAGAAGCATTGATGTGCTTTCTGGAGATAAAGAAGCAATTCAGCTAAATAAATATACAGTTACTTTTAGTAAACCAGGAAAGTATGTTATTAGGGTAAATGGTTGTATTTATGACGATGTATATACTTTTATTGTGAATGAGTAGTATATATTTTTAAATTGTGAGATGAAAAAGAAACACCCTATTTGCGGTGAGAATCGTAAATAGGGTGAATTTATTTGTATTAAACTGTACTTTAAATATGTTCACTAATTTTCTTTTTGCTATGTAAAAGTGTTTGAAACATCTTAAATGATTGCTGAAAGATTGGACTTTGAATAAAGGTGTATAGAAAAGTTACGATGAAAACAGGACCTCCTAGCATAAAACCGATTACTAGTACAACACATTCTACTATGATTCTAGCACGGCTAATAGATAGTCCTGTTTTGTCGGAAATAGTAAGCATGAATCCATCGCGAGGTCCAGCACCAATCCCAGCCGCAACGTACATGCCTCCACCAATACCTGTAATTGCAATGCCAGCAAATAAAATGAGTAAGTTTATCCATAAATAATTACTAGCGTTTGGAAGCATATTTGATTGTAAGAAAAAGTCCATAATCGGACCGATAAGTAGTGCGTTTAAAAATGTACCCACATTTATATATTTTCGATCTACTAGTAAAGAAATGAGAACGAGACATAATCCACATATGACACTCCACGTACCAATGGTCCATCCGAATTTTTGGTAGAGAGCCATATTTAAAACCTCCCAAGGATGTAAACCGAGAAATTTCACTTTGACTGCAAGAGCATTTCCAAGGCCGAAAAAAATTAATCCCAAGAAAAAAAGAAAATAGCGAAAGAGAGTTAGCCTCATCTTTAATACCTCCTATATTTTATCCCGCATTATCAGGCAGCCTGATTGGTGAAGGCTGATAATCAATGGGGGATGGACCCTCACTGATTAAAGTTTCACATTATAATTATGTATGTTACTTGTTTGAGTCGTGGTGAGCAAATATTATGAATTTTTATTGTTTGTGAAAATGTAATATATATTCATAGCCGAAAAAGTTAAAATATTTCGTCTCAAGGATTATAATAGAGAAAGAAATATAAAAGGGAGTGAATGAATTTGAAACAAGAACTTATTGAAAGATTTACGAGATATGTAAAGATTGATACACAATCAAATGAAGAAAGTCATACAGTACCAACAACACCTGGACAAATTGAATTTGGTAAGTTATTAGTGGAAGAGTTAAAAGAGCTTGGGTTAACAGAAGTGACGATGGATGATAACGGGTATGTAATGGCAACACTTCCTGCTAATACGGATAAGGATGTTCCAGTAATTGGCTTTTTAGCACATTTAGATACGGCAACAGATTTTACAGGGAAAAACGTAAAACCACAAATCCATGAAAACTTTGATGGAAATGCAATTACGTTAAATGAAGAGCTAAATGTTGTGTTAACACCAGAACAGTTCCCAGAGTTACCATCATATAAAGGGCATACCATTATTACAACTGATGGTACGACACTTCTTGGAGCAGATGATAAAGCGGGTCTTACAGAAATTATGGTTGCAATGAAATATTTAATACATAATCCGCAAATTAAACATGGGAAAATTAGAGTTGCATTTACGCCGGATGAAGAAATTGGCCGTGGACCAGCGCATTTTGATGTAGAAGCGTTTGGTGCATCATTTGCTTATACGATGGATGGTGGTCCATTAGGTGGTTTAGAGTATGAAAGCTTTAATGCTGCAGGCGCTAAATTAACGTTTAACGGAACGAATACACATCCTGGAACAGCGAAAAATAAAATGCGTAACGCAACTAAACTTGCGATGGAGTTTAACGGACATTTACCAGTAGAAGAAGCACCGGAGTATACTGAAGGATACGAAGGATTCTACCATTTACTTTCTTTAAATGGTGATGTTGAACAAAGTAAAGCATATTATATTATTCGAGATTTTGATCGTGAAAACTTTGAAGCGCGTAAAAATACCATTGAAAATATTGTGAAACAAATGCAAGAGAAATATGGACAAGATGCAGTTGTTTTAGAAATGAATGATCAATACTATAACATGCTTGAAAAAATTGAACCAGTGAGAGAAATTGTTGATATTGCATATGAGGCAATGAAAAGTTTAAATATCGAACCAAACATTCATCCGATTCGCGGTGGAACAGACGGATCACAATTATCCTATATGGGATTACCAACGCCGAATATTTTCACAGGTGGTGAAAACTATCACGGGAAGTTTGAGTATGTTTCGGTAGATGTTATGGAAAAAGCTGTTCAAGTTATTATAGAAATTGCAAGACGATTCGAAGAACAAGCTTAAACAGGAACCAAGTAGTGCAAATGCGCTACTTGGTTTTTTAGTATAATACTCGCCACAAATAAAAAGTTGCGTAAGATTCCCAGTTAATCCAATTTGCCGCAAAATCTTTTATCTCCTGTTTAGTTGGTTTACTTTCAGAACCTGTTATATATTTAATTGCATTATGCAAGCCAACATCATCAATTGGAAAAGCGGAAGAAAATCGTAAACAGCGCATTAAAACATAGTTGGCAGTCCACGGTCCTATACCATGTATAGCAGTTAATCTTTTTTCAGCTTGTTTCACGTCTTGTATTTGCAGTAAAGATTCTTTTGATAGTTTTCCTTCTGTAATTAGCTTTGCAATACCGATTAAATATTCGCACTTTCTAGTCGTCATTTTTAAGTTTATGAGATCCTCTACATGTAAATTGGCAATCGTTTCAGGAGAAGGGAATATCCAATGTTTTCTATCATTCCACTCTACATAATTTCCAAAGTGTTCGACTAATCGTCTTTTTAGTGTATAAGCATATGTGAGGTTAATTTGCTGACCGATAATTCCCCAGGAAAGTGCTTCAAATAAGTCTGGAATACCTAAAGTACGAAGACCATAAAACTGTTCAATTGGTCTTTGAAGGAGTACATCATGTTTAGCTAATGTATAAAAGGGAGTTAAATCAGTAGTTAAATCAAACCACTCTTTCACATAGTTAGCTACAGCTTTGTGTACCGATTCTTCAGATGTATATAATTCTTCTAAAAAACGTATTTGAATATGTCCATCCGTATTCATACTAATTTCAACTAAAGGATTTACATCGTGAACAGGGATAACTTTATAAATTTTGTTATCTTCAATGTGGAACATACATTCATTGTTAGAACGCGATAGATAGCGTAAATTTTCTTGAAAACTAAATTCTGTTGGAACTGTTAAAGTTAATGAGCTAGTATGTTCTGCTGTCATATACATTTTACCCGCGACTTTTCTACTGTAAGCAATTCTTTCTTCATTTCTAATCCACCTCTAAATCCGGTTAGTTTACCATTCTTTCCAATAACACGGTGGCAAGGAATCGTAATAAGAATGGGGTTAGCGGCAATAGCAGTAGCAACAGCACGTACCGCAGTAGGTTTTTGTATTCTTTCGGCAATTTCTGAATAAGAATATGTCTTCCCATAAGGAATTTCACGTACCGCATTCCAAACAGATAATTGAAAGTCAGTTCCGTAAGCATCGATAGGGAATGTAAAAGTTTCTCGCTTACTTTCTAAATACTGGATAACTTCTTTCATATATGTTTGTAGATAATCTGGATTACAGGTTAATATATGTCGTGGCAATTTTTTTCTAGCCCATGCATTTAATTCTTCTAAGCTTTCGTCTTGAGATCCAATGAAACATAGTCCATTTTCAGTTGCAGCAATATGAAATTGCCAATTCTTATGTGTAAGTAGCATCCAATATATAAATTTATTTTTGTAGGAATTCATTATTGTATCCCTCTTTCATTTCGTTCTTTTTTCGATATTCAGTAGGCGTAAATCCGGTTTTCTTTTTAAATAAAGTTGCAAAATACTCGGGATTTTCTACTCCGATAGCAGTACTAATTTCTTTAATGGATTGATTTGTTTGTAATAGCTGTTCTACCGCTTTAACAATCCGGAATTGTTGTATATATTCTATTGGGCTTATTCCTGTCATTTTTTTGAAAGTACGTTGTAAATGAAATGGGCTACCATGGCACATTTCAGCAAGTATGTCGAGAGTTAATAATTCATCAAAGTGTTTCTCGATATAATCTTTAATTTGTTCTACCCACTCTTCATTAGGTAAAGTGATTCCGTTTGGCTTACAACGTTTGCACGGGCGAAAGTTTTCGCTTAATGCTTGCTCTTCATGATGAAAAATTCGTACATTGTTTCTATTCGGTATTCTTGATTTGCATGACGGCCTGCAAAAGATTCCGGTTGATTTCACAGCATAAAAGAATTTGCTATCATAGGAAGAATCATTATGAATAATTGCTTGCCAATGCTCATTTGTTAACATAACTTCTTCATTGTGCAAAGAACATCACCTCTGAAATTAGTATAACCTGAATAAAGTACGTATGTATGTATTCACAAATGTAAGAGCAAGATTACAAAGGTGAAAGTATGCTTGTTTTTCTATTTTGTGATAGCATGAAATTTGGAAATAAACATCAAGAGGAGGACTATAAGTGAAGTTCATTTCATGGAATGTAAATGGTTTGCGAGCAGTTATCGCAAAAGGTGGATTTTTAGAATATCTTGAGGAATCCAATGCTGATATATTTTGTTTACAAGAGATTAAATTACAAGATGGGCAAATTGATTTAAACCTAGATGGATATTATACATACTGGAATTATGCTGTGAAAAAAGGTTATTCAGGAACGGCTATTTTCACGAAAAAAGAACCGCTTTCTGTTACATACGGTTTAGGCATTGAAGAGCATGATCAAGAAGGACGAGTTATTACTTTAGAGTTCGAAGATTTTTACATGATTACGTTATATACACCAAATTCAAAACGAGGATTAGAGCGCTTAGATTACAGGATGAAATGGGAAGATGATTTCAGGGCTTATATTAAGCAATTAGATGAAAAAAAGCCCGTTATTTTTTGTGGAGATTTAAACGTCGCTCATAAAGAAATCGATTTAAAAAATCCAAAAAGTAATCGTAAAAACGCTGGATTCTCTGATGAGGAACGAGAGAAATTTACACGTATTTTAGAAGAAGGATTTGTTGATACATATCGTTATCTGTATCCTGATAAGGAAGGTGCATATTCGTGGTGGTCGTATCGTATGGGAGCGAGAGGAAAAAATATTGGATGGCGTTTAGATTATTTTGTTGTTTCTGAAAGAATGAAAGACCGAATAACAGAGGCGAAAATTAATAGTGAAGTGATGGGATCAGACCATTGCCCAGTTGAATTACATATAAATTTCTAAAAAAAGAAGTATCTTCCTAACATTAGGTGGATACTTCTTTTTTTATTCAGTTTGTTAAAATTTTTCAAATCTTTCTTGAAATAATTGCATATTAAATATATACTTAGTAACGATAATCATTATCATTGAAAAAGATTATCAATGGGTGAGGTGTAAAAGAATTATAGTTTAGGGGAAGTGAACGAGAATGAGTTCTGGATAGGATTATTAATCTAATGAAATATATATGTAAGACAAGTTTTATATAGTTAAATTTTATTAAAAATTCGAGAGGAGATATATGAAGATGAACAAGAAGTTATTTACATTAGGGATGGTTACAGTTTTAAGTGTAGGGCTAGCGGCATGTAATAGTACGGATAAGACTTCAGGAGAGCAAAAGCAACAGACAAAAGCTACGGAAACGAAAAAAGACGAAAAAAGAAAAATTACATATTTAGGTAAAGAATATACAGTGCCAGCAAAAGTAGATAAAATTGCCACAGCTAGTTTAGAGTCAATGGAAGATGCAGCAGTACTTGGTATTAAGCCAGTCGGTGCTATTACTGTTGGTGGTAAATTACCGAAGTATCTTGAGAAAGATTTAGAGGGTGCGAAATCTGTTGGTGAGAAAATGCAACCGAATTTCGAAACATTACTTCAATTAAAACCAGATGTTATTACATCAAGTACGAAATTCCCAGCAGAAACAGCTGAAAAGTTTACGAAAGTAGCTCCTACATTCCCGGTATCACACGTTTCAACAAATTGGGAAGATAACTTAAAGTTAATGGGAGAATTAACTGGTAAAAAAGATAAAGCAGAAAAAATTATTAAAGATTACAATACAGATGCTGAAAAAGCAAAAGCAAAACTAGGAGATAAGTTAAAAGACAAAAAAGTTCTTGTTATTAGACTAAGAGCAAACGAATTATTTCTGTATCCAGAAGGGGTATACTTCAATCCTGTAATTTATAAAGATCTTGGATTAACTGCTCCAGAACAACTTAAAACTGTAAAAGCACAAGAGAAAATTTCATTTGAAAAACTTGCTGAACTTAACCCGGATTATATTTTCTTACAATATGAGACAACTGAAAATAAAAACCCGAAAGTGCTAGAAGAAATTGAAAGCAATCCAATTTGGCAAAGTATGAATGCTGCGAAAGAAAAGAAAGTATTTGTAAACGTTGTAGACCCAATGGCACAAGGTGGTACAGCTTGGAGTAAAACAGCATTCTTAAAAGAAGCAGTGAAAAATTTATCTAAATAATACAATAAGTAAGGTGCGTTGAATGATATGCAGAAAACAAATGCAGTACCAGTGACTATATTATGTATAGCACCCATACTCATCTTATTTACAGTTATACTTTCTATTTTGTATGGGGCTAAAAGTATTGATGCTGAAACAGTGTGGAACGCATTATTTCATTTTGATTCAAGTGATGTAAATCATAATATTATTATTACTTCACGTTTACCAAGGGTAGTTGCAGCTCTTTTAGTCGGAGCATTTCTAGCCATATCAGGAGCACTTATGCAGGGGATGACAAGAAACTATCTTGCATCCCCTTCTATTATGGGTGTGACAGATGGGGCAGCCTTTGTTATTACACTTTGTATGATTTTTCTTCCGGGCATGTCATCCGTTGGTATGGTTTTATGTTCAATGATTGGTTCTGCACTAGGAGCAGGTATCGTGTTTGGTTTTGGTTCACTCCTCCAAAATGGTTTATCACCAGTTAGGTTAGCAATTATCGGAACAGTTATCGGAACATTTTTAAGTAGTGTATCGGCTGCAATGGCTTCGTATTTTCAAATCTCTCAAAATGTTAGTTTTTGGTTTAATGCAAAGTTAGACCAAGTGGATCCGAATATTATTAAAATTACGATACCGTTTGGGATAATTGGTATAGTTTTAGCACTGTTAGTATCAAAATCTATTACGATTCTTTCTTTAGGAGAAGAAGTGTCTATTAATTTAGGGCAGCGTACAAAACTAGTTAAAGCGATGGCTATTTTATCAGTTATTTTCTTAACAGGAACGGCAGTTGCTTTAGTGGGGAAAGTTGGTTTTGTAGGTTTAATTATTCCGCACATTACCCGCTTTATAATTGGAGTAGATTATAAATGGATATTGCCATGTGCAGGCGTTATTGGTGGGGTTTTCTTAGCGTTATGTGATGTTTTAAGTAGATTTGTAAATTATCCATTTGAAACGCCAATTGGAGTCGTAACATCTTTAATTGGAATTCCTTTCTTCCTTTATTTAATCCGTACAAGAGGAGGAGAGAGACATGCTTAAAAGTTCAAGCCAACGTTTTGGAATGACGATGGGGATTCTTTTATTTTTAATACTATGTGCTATTTATATTAGTTTAACGAATGGTACGTTTGATATTACGATTACAGATGTATGTAAAACACTCTTTAGAATAGATCCAGTACCAGACCATGATTTAGTTATTTTTGAGTTTCGTCTTCCGCGCATTGTAATCGCTGGATTAGTAGGATTAGGCTTAGGTGTTGCAGGTGCTGTAATTCAAGGAATTACGAGAAACGGACTGGCAGACCCAGGTATTTTAGGAGTAAATGCCGGAGCAGGAACAGCAATCGTCATCTTTATGTTTTTCTTTCAAGGACAATTAAAGAGCACAGACTGGGTTTCTATTATGATGATGCCAATGTTTGGTTTAGTCGGCGGATTAGGTGCAGCTATCATCATTTATCTATTTTCTTGGAAAAACGGTAAGTTAGATTCGCAGCGTCTTTTATTAACAGGGATTGCAATTGGATCAGGATTTGGAGCATTTTCTATGTACCTATCACTCAAAATGAAGTCAACTGATTTCGAGATGGCTGCAGTTTGGGTGTCGGGAAGTATATATAATGCAAACTGGAAGTATATTATTGCAATGTTGCCGTGGCTTATCATATTAATTCCGCTTATACAAAAGAAAGCTTATTTATTAGATTTATTTCAATTGGAAGAAACGAGTATTACAAGTTTAGGTGTTTCAGTAGAAAGAGAGAAATCTATTTTACTACTAAGTAGTATCGGACTTGTGAGCGCATGTGTTGCTGTTTCAGGAAGTATTGGTTTCATTGGACTAATGGCACCACATATAGCGAAAAGACTTGTCGGCATTCAGCATAAGCATATCATTCCTACGTGCGGAGTAATCGGAATGCTCCTTGTAATTGCTTCAGACTTTATTGCAAAAACAGTCTTCACACCTGTAGAGTTACCAGTTGGAATCGTTATTTCTATTGTCGGTGTACCGTATTTCTTATATTTACTTTATAAGGCGAAAGCGTAAGAGGAGGAATAAAAGTGAGTATTTTAAGTGCAAAAAATTTAGAAACGAGTTATGAAAAGCTTACAGTGTTTCGCGATTTAAATGTGGAAATACAAGAAGGAAAAGTAACGACAATTATAGGACCAAATGGATGCGGTAAATCCACACTGTTAAAAACAATGGGAAGAATTTTAAAACAAAAGAGCGGTAAAGTCTATTTACAAGGACAGGATTTAAATACAATTCCAACGAAAGAAATTGCGAAGCAGCTAGCTTTACTTCCGCAAACCCCAATTGCGCCAGGAGAGCTGAAAGTAGAAGAATTAATTTCTTATGGACGCTATCCCCATCGAAATAACGTAAATAAGTTAACTTCAAAAGATAAAGAGATGATTGATTGGGCCTTAGATATAACGAAAACATCTGAATTTAGAACGAGACAAATAGCAAATCTATCTGGTGGTCAAAGGCAAAAGGTATGGTTAGCGATGGCTTTAGCACAAGAGACAGAAGTGTTACTACTAGATGAACCAACAACATATCTTGATATGTCTCATCAATTAGATGTATTACAAATTGTGGAGAGGTTAAATAAAGAACATAATTGTACGGTCGTAATGGTACTACACGATATTAACCATGCAGCAAGGTTTTCAGATGAGATTATTGCAATGAAGGAAGGAGAAATCGTTACAACTGGTATTCCAGAAGAAATCATAACAAATGAAGTGTTAAAAGAAGTATTTCATATTGATGCGCGTGTCATGATTGATCCGTATAATGGGTCTCCTGTTTGTTTTGGATACGATAGCGTTGCACTTCAAGAAGAGAAAGTTGAAATATATGTAACGAGTTAAAAAGGGGGATATAAGATGAATACTACGATTGAAAAACAGCAGATTATAACATCTAATACGGAACAGTGGAAAATGTATTCGAAAATAGAAGGTAAGGAATATCAAATTCATATTTCAAAGCCGAGGCAGCCAGCACGAGAGTCAGGCTATCCTGTTATATACGTATTAGATGGCAATGCCTTTTTTCAAACATTCCATGAAGCGGTTAAAATACAATCAGTTAGAGCAGAAAAAACAGGTGTTTCACCAGCTATTATAGTAGGTATTGGTTATCCAATTGAAGGGGCATTTTCAGGTGAAGAGAGATGCTATGATTTTACGCCTAGCGTAATTTCAAAAGATGCGCCTTTAAAACCAGATGGTAAACCGTGGCCTAAAACAGGAGGAGCACATAATTTCTTTACTTTTATTGAAGAAGAATTAAAGCCGCAGATTGAAAAGAATTATGAGATTGATAAAAGAAAACAAACGTTATTTGGGCATTCACTAGGTGGTTTATTTGCTTTACATATACTATTCACAAACGTAAATGCTTTTCAAAATTATTTTATTAGTAGTCCGTCTATTTGGTGGAATAATCAATCTGTTCTTGAAAAAGAAGAGAATTTTATAAATGAATTAAACAGTGCCAAGTTTGAAACGGGAGTGTTCCTTACAGTTGGATCACTAGAACGAGAGCATATGGTTGTAGGGGCAAACGAATTATCAGAGCGCCTTTTCCAAGTGAAACATGATCAGTTTAGATTTACGTTTTATGAAGCTGAAGGGGAGAATCACGCATCTGTTGTGCCGACTTCTTTAAGTAAAGGGTTAAGATTTATTAGTCACGTATAATTTGGAATGATTGTCTAATAAAATGCAAACGAAAGGCTATGGGGAAATTCTCCATAGCCTTTCGTTTGTTCAAGTAGAATTGTCCTTTTTGAAAGTTTTGTTTCAACTTTTCGTCTAAAGAGACAAAAAGTTGTCACAATTCGGTCACAATTAGCATAAACATAAAATAGACGAAATGAACTTATTTCCAAAAAGGCTTAGTTCATTCCATTTATGATTAGTGGAGCTAAAAAGAACGGATTAAAAGTTCACTATATTCTCAAGGAGGTAGATCGTATGAAAACTATTCTTGCTATCGCTGGGCTTATTTGGGTTTTATCACATGGCATTCCAATTTATGAGGGAGAACAAATTCGTAGTGCTCTAAATAAAAATTTTAATGAATATCACGTTATTGATCGGCAAGATAATGTTGTGACAGTTCGTGTAAATGACTGTTTTCATACGGTAACCGTTGAAGGAACTTCAGTAGTGAATGATACAAAAGTATGTGATCAACAATAATTATATATAGGAAGAAAGAAGTCTCAATTTATACGTGTGAATTGAGACTTTTATATTTGTGATTGAAGTTTTTTTCATAAACAATTATTGACATAACGAGTTTATGTTGATAAAATTCAATTCATAAAATATAGATAATTTAATAGATTTTGAATCAGATGAAAATTAAATCTGATTTCTCTTATCCAGAGAGGTGGAGGGACTGTGCCCTGTGAAACCCAGCAACCATCAATTTTTACATTGAAATGGTGCTAATTCCTGCAAAGCAAATGCTTTGAGAGATGAGAGAAAGGGATAGTATCGATATATGCATACAAACCTTTCTGCTCATTCTAAGGGCAGAAAGGTTTTTTTGTTGTTCTCGACTGTGAGTAAAGACTATTCTGAGGGAAAATAGAGCGATTTATACAGTCCGTGTGCAGGAGGAATAACGATGTGAAAATCAATGAACCAATTTGTGCATGTCCTAGTGTTGTTCTAATAAAGTGGATTATTGATTTGTTACAGCGTGAATTAATAAATAAATACATAAAAGAAGAAGGGTGTTTACAACATGAAAAAACTATTACTATCAGGACTTATTACAACAGCAATTTTTGGTTTAACTGCTTGTGGAGGGAAAAGTGAAGATAAGCTTGTTGTCGGTGCTTCTAATGTACCTCATGCAGTTATTTTGGAAAAAGCAAAACCATTACTTGAGAAAAAAGGTGTAGAACTAGAAATTAAAAAATTCCAAGACTACGTATTACCAAATAAATCATTGGCGAATAAAGAATTAGATGTAAATTATTTCCAAGGTATTCCATTCTTAGAGAAAGAAATGAAAGACAAAAAATATGATTTTGAAGTAGCTGGAAAAATACACATTGAACCAATCGGTTTATATTCTCAAAAATATAAAAATCTAAAAGAGCTTCCAGATGGTGCAACAATTATTATGAGTAATGCAATTACTGATCATGGACGTGGTTTAGCAATTTTACAAAAAGAAGGTATTTTAAAAATTAAAGATGGTATAGATCCTGTAAAAGCAACCGTAAAAGATATTGCAGATAATCCGAAAAATTTGAAATTCAAAACAGACATCGAGCCTGGTTTATTAACACAAATGTATAAAAATAAAGAAGGTGATGCTATTTTAATTAATGCTAACTATGCAATTGATGCAAAGTTAAATCCAAGAAAAGATGCAATTGCGCTTGAAGGTAAGGATTCTCCATATGTAAACGTAGTTGTGGTTCGTAAAGGTGATAAAGATAAGAAAGAAATTAAAGCACTTGTAGAAGTATTGCATTCGAAAGAAATTGAAGATTTTATTAATAAGGAATATAACGGTGCAGTTATTCCTGTAAAAGAATAATTTTGAAAACTAAGGAATTGTACTCTTTACAACTACGTATTTTATAACTGATGAAAATTAATTATTTTATTAAGGGCTACTAAGGTAGCCCTTTTATATTTGCAACGAGAAATTGTTAGGGAATGTACATTAATGGAGGCTTTAGTTGAAGAACATAGCACAAAAGTGATTAAACATTTTACTTTATTAAGTTCTGATGGAGAATGTAATGTTTTTTTGAAAAAGGAAAGGGTATCATGAAAATTGAGACTGAGAAGCTAATAAATTGTTAAGAATAAGCTTAGTGCGGAAATATACTCATATGGGGTATCATACATAGATAATTAATGCTATAATTGGTATACTCGTAAAAGCAATTGTTTTATTGGATGAAGAGAAACTTTAAGAAGGTGATAATATGGGTCATAAAGAGCATGAAGCAGTAACACATAGATCAGAAAAAGAAAAAGAACAAATTATAAATAGATTAAAGAGAATTGAAGGACAGGTCCGCGGTATTCAAAATATGATTGAAAATGATCGCTATTGTGTGGATATTTTAGTGCAAATTTCAGCGATTAATGCAGCGATGAAAAAAGTAGGAATGGGTGTATTAAAAAACCATACAAGTCATTGTGTTTCAGGCGCTATTAAAGATGGCAATGGTGACGAAGCGATTGAAGAATTAATGACTGTATTTGAACGTTTTTCAAAAGCGTAAAACAAGCTAGTATGTAACTGGCTTGTTTTTTTGTTTACTTTCATATAAGGTTTCGGGGTATTGATGTGAAAAAGTGTATGTAAAATAAACTTTTAGAAAATAATTGAAAAATCATGATACAAAACCATTGATTACCTTAGGGGGGTATGGTAAGATGTAGTTGTGATTAAGAAACAATGAAGAAACAAGAGGAGGATTTTAAATGGAACAGTTAACATTAAAAGTTGAAGGTATGTCTTGTGGACATTGTGTAAATGCTATCGAAAGCAGTGTGAAAGAGCTAAGCGGTGTTGAACAAGTGAAAGTTCAATTAGCAGAAGGAACTGTTGAAGTTACTATCGACTCATCAGTTGTAACGTTAAAAGATATCGTTGCTGTAATTGAAGATCAAGGATACGATGTTCAATAATTATTTTTAGATATGGAAATAAATCGTACTTTATAGGAAGTACGATTTATTTTGCTAATAATTATACCTCATAAGGGTATATAGAGGTGAGAGACATGAATGAACAGAAAGAGGTCAATCTTCAAATATCAGGAATGACATGTGCCGCATGTGCGAATAGAATTGAAAAAGGCCTGAAAAAAGTAGAAGGTGTTCATGATGCAAATGTAAATTTTGCACTTGAAAAAACAAAAATAATGTATGATCCTCAAAAAACAAATCCGCAACAATTTAAGGAAAAAGTTGAATCGTTAGGATATGGAATTGTAAGTGATAAGGCTGAGTTTACTGTTTCAGGGATGACATGCGCAGCATGTGCGAATAGAGTAGAAAAGCGTTTAAATAAGTTAGAAGGTGTGAACGGAGCGACAGTAAATTTCGCTTTGGAATCGGCTACAGTAGATTTTAATCCTGATGAAATTAATGTAAATGAAATGAAGAGTGCGATTACGAAATTAGGATATAAATTAGAAGTGAAATCAGATGAGCAGGATGGATCAACTGATCATCGCTTACAGGAAATTGAGCGACAGAAAAAGAAATTTATCATTTCGTTTATTTTATCATTCCCGTTATTGTGGGCAATGGTAAGTCATTTCTCATTTACATCGTTTATTTATTTACCTGATGTGCTTATGAACCCTTGGGTGCAGCTAGCTCTTGCAACGCCAGTTCAATTTATCATTGGTGGACAGTTTTATGTTGGGGCTTATAAAGCGTTACGTAATAAAAGCGCCAATATGGATGTTCTCGTGGCACTTGGAACGTCTGCGGCATATTTCTACAGTGTGTATTTAAGTATTAGGTCGATTGGTTCTTCGGAACATATGACAGACTTGTATTTTGAAACGAGTGCAGTACTGATTACACTAATTATTTTAGGTAAATTATTTGAAGCGAAAGCAAAGGGACGTTCATCAGAAGCAATTAAAAAGTTGATGGGTTTACAAGCAAAGACAGCTACAGTTGTGCGAGATGGAACAGAAATGAAAATATTAATTGAAGAAGTAGTAGCTGGTGATATCGTTTATGTAAAGCCTGGTGAAAAAATTCCGGTAGATGGGGAAATTGTAGAAGGAAAGTCAGCAATAGATGAATCGATGTTAACAGGTGAAAGCATTCCAGTTGATAAAACAATTGGGGATGTAGTAATCGGTTCTACAATGAATAAAAATGGATTTTTGAAAGTGAAAGCAACTAAGGTAGGAAGAGATACTGCATTAGCTCAAATTATTAAGGTAGTAGAAGAGGCTCAAGGTTCAAAAGCTCCTATTCAAAGGGTAGCAGATCAAATTTCAGGTATTTTCGTACCTGTTGTAGTTGTGATTGCTATTATAACATTTGCAGTGTGGATGATATTTGTTACACCAGGTGATTTTGGTGGAGCACTTGAGAAAATGATAGCCGTACTTGTTATCGCTTGTCCGTGTGCATTAGGTCTTGCAACACCTACGTCTATTATGGCGGGATCAGGAAGGTCGGCTGAGTATGGCATTTTATTTAAAGGTGGAGAGCATTTAGAAGCAACGCATCGATTAGATACAGTTATTCTAGATAAAACAGGTACTGTGACAAATGGGAAACCGGTGTTAACAGATGTAATGGTAGCAGATGGATTCCATGAAGCAGAAATACTACGTTTAGTAGGTGCGGCAGAAAAAAATTCTGAACACCCACTTGCAGAAGCAATTGTAGAAGGAATTAAAGAAAAGAAAATTGATATCCCAAGCTCAGAAACGTTTGAAGCGATTCCGGGATTCGGTATCGAATCCGTTGTAGAAGGGAAACAATTATTAATTGGTACACGTCGATTAATGAAGAAATTCGATATTAATATTGAAGAAGTTTCTAAATCGATGGAAGCGCTAGAACGAGAAGGAAAAACAGCGATGCTTATTGCGATCAATAAAGAATATGCTGGTATAGTGGCCGTTGCAGATACTGTAAAAGATACTTCAAAAGTAGCAATCGCAAGACTTAAGAAAATGGGTCTAGACGTTGTTATGATTACAGGAGATAATACACAAACTGCTCAGGCAATTGCGGGGCAAGTTGGTATTGATCACGTAATTGCAGAAGTATTACCAGAAGGAAAAGCAGAAGAAGTGAAAAAACTGCAAGTGCAAGGTAAGAAAGTAGCAATGGTTGGAGATGGAATAAATGATGCTCCTGCACTTGCTACAGCGGATATCGGTATGGCAATTGGAACAGGTACGGATGTAGCGATGGAAGCGGCAGATATTACGTTAATCCGTGGTGATTTAAATAGTATTGCTGATGCAATTTTTATGAGTAAGATGACGATAAGAAATATTAAGCAAAATTTATTCTGGGCACTAGCTTATAACGGCTTAGGAATCCCGATTGCAGCGTTCGGTTTCTTAGCGCCTTGGGTTGCAGGAGCTGCTATGGCATTTAGTTCTGTATCGGTCGTATTAAATGCATTACGATTGCAAAGAGTGAAATTAAAAAAATAAAAATCTATAGAGTAATTGCATAGGCTTTTAGACAAAAACAATACTTTGAAAAAGTATTGTTTTTGTCTATATAGAAAGAAAAAAGATATAATAAAGAAGAAATATTGAATACTAGATGGTAGACAAGTTAAATGATAGTTTAGTAAGGAGGTTCATATATGTTAAAAGATACGATCATTAGAACATTCCATAAAGAGGATTTAGAACAAGTCTTACAGTTGTTCTATGAAACAGTTCATACAATTAATGCAAAAGATTATAACGTATTACAGCTACAGGCATGGGCACCAGAGCGACTAGATAGAGAAAGTTGGTTACATTCTTTAGAAAAGAATATTAGTTATGTAGCGGATCATAACGGTGTGATAGTGGGATTTGGCGATTATAATAATGATCATTACGTAGATCGTTTATTTACACATAAAGAGTATCAAGGGAAAAGGATAGCTTCATACATACTACAGAAGTTAGAAAAAGAAGCAGTGAACTTGGGGCATAGGGAAATATATACAGAAGCGAGTATTACAGCAAAATCTTTCTTTGAAAGGAAAGGTTTTATTTGCATAAAGGAACAAAAGAAACAGCATAACGGTCAGATTTTTATTAATTATGTAATGAAAAAAATAGCCCTCTCGTAAACGAGAAGGCTATTTTTCATTATTTTACAGCTTCTTTTAGTTCTTTACCAGCTTTGAAAGCAGGTACTTTAGAAGCTGCGATTTGCATTTCTTCACCAGTTTGTGGATTACGACCTGTACGAGCAGCTCTTTCGCGAACTTCGAATGTACCGAATCCGATAAGTTGTACTTTTTCACCAGCAGCTAAAGTGTTAGTGATTGATTCTACTACAGTTTGTACAACTACAGTAGCTTCTTTTTGAGAAATCTCAGCGTTTTGTGCTACGTTTTTAATTAATTCTGTTTTGTTCATGTTTTTCACCTCATATGTAAATAATGCTATTTAAGTTGTTATTATAACGTATAAAGCATTCGAGAACAAGTGTACGTACATATATTCGTAAAAAAAATGGAATTTGTAATATTTTTTAGATACGTCTATATAGACGGTTCATTTAAGCGGATACAGATTTTTTCTTTAATTCGGTTTGCTCTTTATTGGAAGGTAGTGTCTTATCATAAGATATGAAATAAGGTAATGCTACAAATAACATACCTCCTACTAAGTTTCCGAAGAAAACAAAAATGAAGTTTGGAAAATATTCAATCCAAGTTAAATGACCAGCAAAAATTGCAGCTGGAATGACAAACATATTAGCTACAACGTGTTGAAATCCAATCGCAACAAAAGTCATAACTGGGAACCAAATGCCGATAATCTTTCCGATAAATTCTTTACTTCCCATACTAAGCCAAACAGCTAAACAAACGAGCCAATTACATCCGATTGCAGAAATAAAGGCTTGTAGTGGTGTATCTTGAAGTTTAGCTTGCGCAATAGCAACTGTTTTCGCTAAAAAAGCGCCCTCTGTTAATCCGACGATATGACCGAAAAAATAAGCAACGAATACAGCACCTATGAAGTTGCTAAACGTAACAATAATTAAATTTCGTATGAAATGAAATAAATTAATTTTCTTTTGGAGCCAAGCCATAGAAACTGTCATCATGTTACCAGTTACTAGTTCACCGCCTGCAAGAATAACGAGTATAAGACCGATAGGGAATACAGCGGCACCTAGAAAGCTAGTAAATGATCCCCAAGACTTTGGCATTGTTCCAATAACATGAATATCGAGTAAATACCCTAATGCTATGAAAGCACCACCAAAAAAGCCGAGAATTAACATAGGGAGTAATGATAAATACGCTTTTTTTCTTCCGGAATTCGCAGCAAGCTCCGTAATTTCTTCTGGTGTAAATACAGACATGAATAATCTCTCCTTAATAAAATGATGAAATAAATAGATGGAACATTTCTAAGAATCTATGTATTATAAAAACATGTTATGACTTCTGTATAAATTTGTCAAAGTGAGTAGGGTGAAATTGGATATAACTACATTGTTTATGTTGTCACACTAATGTAACAATAAGGCTTTAAAGTACTTCTAGAGGTGAGAACATGAATACACATCATGTAAAAAAAGAACAAAAGAAATCAATCGTCAAGATATTTATAATCAGTTTCATAAGTATAGTAATAATTTTAATAAGTTTGTATTTCTACGCGACAGAAATAGAGAGAAAGCTAGTAACAGTTACGTGGAATGAAATAGAAGCTTCTACCATTCCTAAAGAGTTTAATAATAAGAAGATATTACAATTCTCAGATGTGCATTTAGGGCCGAAATTTACATTGAAACAACTAGAAAATTTGGTAGAGAAGATGAATGCGTTACATCCAGATATAGTAGTGTTTACAGGGGATTTAATAGATAAGTTTGGATCGTATAAAGCCGAAAGAGAAGAGGCAAAAGGTATTTTACAGAAAATACATGCGCCATTAGGGAAATATGCAGTGTTTGGGAATCATGATAGGGGTGGTGGAGGTAGTTTATTTTATAAAAAGTATATGGAGGAAGCTGGTTTCTCTGTGTTAGTAAATGAAGTGCAGAAAATTAAAGCAGAAAATGGCAAATATATTACAATATCAGGTTTGGATGATTTTTTATTAGGGAAGCCGCAAATAGACATTACTTTAAAACAAGTAAGGCAACAAGATTTCAATATGCTCTTAGTACATGAGCCGGATGTTGTAGACAAAGTAGCTCGTTACCCAGTTGATTTTCAAATGTCAGGACATAGTCATGGAGGACAAGTTCAAATTCCTTTTATAGGTCCATTAATTACGACAAAACTAGCTGAAAGTCATGTGGAAGGTATGTATACATTAGAAGGGAAGAATAAGCCGTTACATTTATACGTAAATCGTGGTATTGGGACAACCCGAATGCCTGTTAGATTTTGGAGTGTACCTGAACTTTCAGTATTTGTATTGAAGCAAAATAGTAACTAGACTACTTTAGATTAGTAGGAGGGTTTTCAAAGAAATTCAGAGTGTTGGAAAACCTTTAGAGGTTCCCATCACTCTGAATAAAAAACAACAATAGGTTACATAACCTATTGTTGTTTTTTATTATTTTTGCAAGGGAATCGCATCAAAATATGTTCTGTAGTTATTAGAGAATTCAAAGTTATTTTTTGCATCCCAATTAATAGACCAAGACATTAGGCCGCGGAATGCAGGGTAGCCACTCTGATTTGAAAGCTTATACTTTCCTCCGAAAGGAATTCCTTTAATGATATAATCTAAAGCTTTTTTCATTTCAGTTGGAGAAATATATCCGCCACTTGGAGCGGCCGCTGGTGCTGCAGGAAGTCCAATCATGACTTGATCCGAACGAAGGGCTGGGAAAATGTTATTTGCATTACCACCTACAGGAAAACCATGTAAGAGCATATCTGCCATAGCGACCTCGTAGTCTGCAGTACCTTGATTGTAGTTATTACCATCCATTCCAATTCCGCTACCAGCGTTGTAGTGTTGAACGTGAATGTATGTTAGTTTGTCTTTCACTCCGTAAATAATCGGTAAATATGCACCCCATATGCTTCCATATGCGCTATATCCGCCTTGAACATAAGCTGTTTCAGGAGCCATACTTAATAGAAAATCTGGACCATAATGATCTGAGATTGTCCGAATAGCGGAAATAAGATTTACGATTTGAGGAGTCGTTGGGTTTTTGAAATTAGTGTCATTTCCGTTTAAGTAAATACCTGATTCAAGGTCAATATCTATTCCATCAAAACCGTATTTATCGATTAGAGATTGTATAGAATTAATAAAACGTTGCTTAGCGGCATTGTCAGGAAGTAGAACGACCCCATTTTGTCCACCTATTGAAAGAACTACTTTCTTTCCTTTACTTTTTAAATAAGAAATATCTGATTTGAACTCTGCATCTGTACCGTACACAGGGGCAAATTCAACAGTGGAACGATCACCACCAGTCTCACCGAAGGACACATTGATTACATCCCATTTTGGTGAAACGTCTTTTAATTTAATTATGCCAGTACCGTTATCGAAGTTATGCCAGTATCCAACGAGTAATTTTGATCCTAAATTGTTTGCTGCTTGTGCTTGAAAGGGAGCTAGCGGTAGCAGTAAAAAAATTACTAAAGTACAACAAATGAATTTGAACTTGTTTAACATATTAACACTCCTATACAAAAAAAGTTGTCTAGATGTATAATCTTGTTCATTTAATAATATCTGAAAATTCGTTCTTTCGTAAGGTGACTATAATTTTCTCAACAATTGTGTATGGGAAATTATTAAACCTAATGAAATAATTTTTTGAAGGAAGTCGAATTTCGATTGTTAAATTCAGAATATTTTGATATATTTAAAAGTATAGAACAAGGTTTTTCGCAAAATACTCTTACATAAATTTCAAAATTACGTTTGGAAGGGGATGTACAAGAGTTGGATAAAAATCTTAAGAAAGATCTAAAAATACGCCACATTACAATGATCTCAATTGGCGGCGTAATAGGAGCTGGTTTGTTTGTTGGGAGTGGTGCGGTTGTACATTCAGCAGGGCCAGGTTCTATCGTTTCATATGCATTAGCAGGACTTCTAGTTATTTTCGTTATGAGAATGCTAGGAGAAATGGCAGCTATTAACCCGACAAGTGGTTCATTTGCAACATATGCACGAGAAGCAATTGGTCCATGGGCGGGGTATGCAATTGGGTGGCTATATTGGTTTTTCTGGGTAATTGTTATTGCAATAGAAGCTACAGCAGGTGCTGGTATTATTCAATACTGGATTCCAGAAATCCCGCTTTGGTTATTAAGCCTAATATTAACGATTTTATTAACGTTGACGAATGTTTTTTCAGTAAAATCATTTGGAGAATTTGAATATTGGTTTTCATTTATTAAAGTAATAAGTATTGTTTTGTTCCTTTGTCTTGGACTAGCTGTTATTTTAGGATTTGTACCAGGAACGGAAGCACCTGGCACTTCCAATTTAGTAGGACAAGGAGGATTTATGCCAAACGGTATCAGTTCGGTGCTACTTGGAATCACTGTCGTTATATTTTCATTTATGGGATCTGAGATTGTTGCAGTAGCTGCTGGAGAATCTGCTGAACCTGTAAAAGCAGTCAAAACAGCAACAAATAGTGTAATTTGGCGTATTCTCGTATTTTTTATTGGATCGATCGCTGTAGTTGTTACACTTCTCCCGTGGAATTCAGCAAACATACTAAAAAGTCCGTTTGTAGCGGTACTAGAACATATAGGGATACCAGCGGCAGCACAAATTATGAATTTCATCGTGTTAACAGCCGTACTTTCTTGTTTAAATTCGGGTTTATATACAAATTCAAGAATGCTTTTTTCGATGGCAGAAAGAGGAGATGCTCCAAAGGCATTTTTGAAATTGAACAGTAGTGGTGTTCCAGTTCGGGCAGTTTTATTCGGAACTTTCTTTGCTTACATTGGCGTTGTTTTTAGTTATATATCTCCAGATAAAGTATTTTTATTTTTAGTGAATGCGTCTGGCGGGATTGCTTTACTCGTTTATCTCGTTATAGCAGTTTCACATTTAAAGATACGTAAAAAAATGGGGAAAACCGAACAACAAAATTTGAAAGTTAAAATGTGGTTTTTCCCGTATGCAACGTATGTTACAATTGCCGCTATTATAGCAGTTTTAGTTGCGATGCTTGCAATTGAATCTTTACGTTCGCAGGCACTATTAACGATGCTTGTTACTGTTCTTATAATCATTTCTTATTTTATTTTTAATAGAAAGAAAAATAGTACAGTGTTGAATTCTAAAAGTAAGAATGAGGAATCTGTTCGCTTCTAATTTCTTGTTTTAGAAGAGAGTTATACCCAATCATTGCTAGAAAAGAATCATATATAATCATAGAAACAAGTAATTACTATTGTCATAGTGAATATAAACTTTTTTCTTGACTTTTTATACGAAGGCGAGCAAAATGGTAAAAAAGGAAGGGGGGATGATGATGGAAGAGTACGTATTAGAGCTGTATAACCTGTTATATACGACAGAATGGCAAGATATTGTTTCGTTTCTAGGAATCGTATTTTGCATGAAAATTGTAATCGTATATATGGAAGAGCAAGGTATGTTCTATTCCTTCTCATCCCCGTTCGATATGCAACGCGAGCCGTTGCTAAACTATGCCAATGTGAAATACGAACAAATTCCTTTTGTTATTTTCTTTATGATTCGATTTATAACAGCAATTGTAAAGAAAAAGGAAAGTGACGATGAAGAGTGCCACTCAACTTGTAATATAGCGAACGTTTTTTAAGCTAAATACAAGGAGGAGATTTATATGTGGTTTCGATTTCTTATGATTGGTTTCTTTTCATTAACAGCAATTTCATTAATGGGTTATCAAGTATCTGAAATTTTTCAAGCATATAGCGATACGTTTTTTAACAAAAACTAATCGCGTTGCTATTTCAATAATAAAGCGATAAAATCCTTCTTAAGAAGTTTTATTAAGAAGGATTTTTCTTTGTCTTATCTTGCTGTGTCAAACTATTGTCACATTTACACTGTGAATAGTATGTTAAAATAGTGAGGTTACGTATACATATTTGAAGGAAGAGGGAGTGACCATTTTGGTGGATCAATCAACAAATCAGAAAAGCTATGCTCCTATTGTGATAACGCTTTCTGTAATTGTAAATGCGATTATTTTATTTTTGTTCTTTGGACCTGTTGGCTATGAAGGAGAATTACATTTTGATGTAACAATTTTACCAATGTTAAATGCAATTTTTAATAGCTTTACGTTCGTATTCTTATTAGCAGCTCTATACTCTATTATTAAGAAGAATGTGAAAATGCACCGTGGTTTCATCCTGGCGGCATTTACAACGACGTTGCTATTTTGTGTTTCTTATTTATCGTATCATTACTTAGCGCCAGCAACACATTTTGGCGGAGAAGGATTCATTAAATATGTGTATTTCATCATTTTAATTACACATATTATCCTGGCAGCAATTATTGTACCGCTTGCATTGTTTGCACTTGTATTTGGTTTTACAAATCAATTAACACGTCATCGTAAAATTGTGCGTTGGACGATGCCGATTTGGTTATATGTAAGTTTATCTGGTGTTATTGTTTACTTAATGATCTCACCTTATTATCAATAAAAAATCTCAGCCTGTAGGCTGGGATTTTTTTGTTAGGCAAATACTTTTGTGAAATGAAAAAAATATGGTATACAAAAGTATAGTTACTTTTCATATAGAAGGGATGGTAAAGGGATATGCAAAATTTTGTATTTCGTAATCCAACGAAACTTATTTTCGGTAAAGGGCAATTAGAACAGTTGAAAACTGAAATTCCACAGTTCGGTAAAAAAGTTCTTCTCGTATACGGGGGAGGCAGTATTAAAAGGAACGGTATTTATGATAATGTAATTTCTATTTTAGAAGATATAAATGCAGAAGTATTTGAATTGACAGGCGTTGAACCGAATCCACGTGTATCAACTGTAAAGAAAGGAATTCAACTTTGTAAAGATAACGGTGTTGAATTTATTTTAGCAGTTGGTGGAGGAAGTGTAATTGACTGTACGAAGGCAATTGCTGCTGGTAGTAAGTACGATGGAGATGTATGGGATATTGTAACGAAAAAAGCTTTTGCTAGTGAGGCATTACCATTTGGTACTGTACTTACGCTTGCAGCAACAGGATCTGAAATGAATGCTGGTTCTGTCATTACAAACTGGGAAACGAATGAAAAATATGGCTGGGGTAGTCCAGTTACTTTCCCGCAGTTTTCAATTTTAGATCCAGTTCATACTGCGTCTGTGCCGAAGGATCAAACAATTTACGGTATGGTAGATATTATGTCGCACGTATTAGAGCAATATTTCCACAACGGAACAAATACAGAACTACAAGATCGTTATTGTGAATCTGTTTTAAAAACAGTAATTGAAACGGCTCCTAAGCTTTTAAATGATTTAGGAAATTATGAGCATAGAGAAACCATTTTATATTGCGGTACTATGGCGTTAAACGGCATTTTAGCGATGGGAGTAAAAGGAGACTGGGCCACTCATAATATTGAGCATGCAGTTTCTGCGGTTCATGATATACCACATGGGGGTGGCTTGGCGATTTTATTCCCGAACTGGATGAAGCATGTTGTAGATGAAAATGTAAGTCGTTTTAAACAGTTTGCTATTCGTGTATTCGATGTAGAAACGGATGGAAAGACTGATCGAGAGATTGCGTTAGAAGGGATTGAGGCGTTACGTCAGTTTTGGACTTCAATTGAAGCGCCGGTAACATTAGCTGATTACGCTATTGGAGAAAACGAAATTGATGTAATGTCGGATAAAGCGATGGCTTATGGCGAATTTGGTAACTTTAAAAAATTAAATAAAGACGATGTTTTAAGCATATATAAAGCTTCCCTATAAGTGAAGCGAGTAAAGGAACCCATTTGATATAACAATCAAATGGGTTTCTTTTTTGTTATTTATAACTGCCGATGACTGATTTTGATTATTTATGAATGTTTATGGTTGATTTTTGTGATCGTTTTCATTATACTGTAATCAAAGAAGAGGTGAATAAAATGTTAACTCCTGAACGTCATCAAATGATATTGCAACTTGTAAAAGAGCAGAAGGTTGTTAAATTACAACAATTAGTAGAAAGAACAGAAAGCTCTGAATCAACAATTCGTCGTGATTTAGCGCAATTGGAAAAACAAAGGTTATTAAAAAGAGTCCACGGTGGTGCAGCTGTTTTAACAGGAAAAGGACAGGAGCCGACGATGGTTGAAAAATCATCCAAAAACATTCAAATAAAACAACAAATTGCGAAGTATGCCGCTAGCATTGTTGAACAAGGTGATTGCATTTATTTAGATGCAGGAAGTACGACATTTGAAATGATTCCATTTTTAATAAATAAAGATGTTACTGTCGTTACGAATGGACTTATGCATATTGAAGCTTTAGTTGAAAATAATATTCGTGCATATTTACTAGGCGGAATGATGAAAAGTAGGACGAAAGCTTTAATTGGTGCTATGGCACAGGAAAGTATGCAAAAGTATCGCTTTGATAAATGTTTTTTAGGCGCAAATGGTGTACATGAACAGCTTGGTTTTACAACTCCAGATCCAGAAGAGGCATTATTAAAACAAATGGCATTAACATTAGCGAACGAAGGATATTTCTTAATTGATGAAAGTAAGTTTTCAGAAGTTGCGTTTGCGAAAATTGCCAATGTGGAAGAGGCAAATATTATTACAAACCATTTAGAAATTGATTTAGAAAAATATAAAAGACAAACCAATGTAATTGAGGCTGATAAACAATGATCTATACAGTTACTTTAAATCCATCTATTGATTATGTAGTACAAGTTAATTCCTTTGATTTAGGCACAGTAAATCGAGCAGAGAAAGATATGAAGTTTCCTGGAGGAAAAGGGATTAATGTTTCTCGCGTTCTCCATCGTTTAGGTGTGGAAAATGTAGCGCTTGGATTTACTGGTGGATTCACCGGTCAATTTATTAAAGATGTATTACAGGCGGAAGGTGTAACGACAAACTTCGTCCAAGTAGACGGGGATTCCCGAATTAATGTGAAAATAAAAGGGCAAGAAGAGACAGAATTAAATGGGCAAGGTCCTAATGTGACAAATGAGCAATTTGAACAATTAATGAAACAAATCGAAAGTATGAAGCAGGGAGATTGCGTTGTGCTAGCTGGAAGTGTACCTGCATCTATCCCAACTACCTTTTATGAATCAATTGCAGCGCTCGGAGCTGAAAAAGGTATTCGCGTAGTAGTCGATGCGAGCGGAAGTGCACTGCAGCATGTAATTAAAAATAAGCCATTTTTAATAAAGCCTAATCATCATGAACTTGGTGAGTTATTCGATGTAGAGATTTCAACAGTAGAAGATATTTTACCGTATGGAAGAAAATTAATCGAACAAGGTGTAGAGCATGTGATCGTGTCAATGGCAGGAGATGGAGCTTTATTATTTACAGCAGAAGGTATATATGAAGCAACTGTTCCGAAAGGTGTTGTAATTAACTCGGTTGGGGCAGGAGATTCTCTCGTTGCAGGATTTGTTGGTAAATATGAACAAACAAAAGATATTGAAAAGGCATTTCAATATGGCGTTGCAACAGGGAGTGCAACAGCATTCTCAGCTGATTTATGTGAAAAGGAAAAAGTAGAAGAATTATTGTCGCAAGTAATCGTAGCTAAGCGATAGGGGGAAGCAACATATGAAAATTACAGAACTATTAAAAAGGGATACAGTTATTATGAATTTGACAGCTTCAAATAAAGAAGCTGTCATAGATGAATTAGTTGAGAAATTAAACGGCGCAAATCGTTTAAATAGTAAAGTGGAATTTAAAGAAGCTATTTTAAAGCGGGAGTCACAAAGTACAACTGGAATAGGGGAAGGAATTGCAATCCCTCATGCGAAAACAAAAGCTGTTAAGCAACCAGCGATTTGTTTTGGTAGAAGTGTAAGCGGTATCAATTATGAATCGCTTGACGGGCAACCA
The DNA here is from genome assembly GCF_056725905.1 of Bacillus sp. BC05(2025). Taxonomy (NCBI): domain Bacteria; kingdom Bacillati; phylum Bacillota; class Bacilli; order Caryophanales; family Bacillaceae; genus Bacillus; species Bacillus sp. BC05(2025). Next base: position 672,850 of record NZ_JBWYRA010000003.1, read on the forward strand.
GCTCATTTATTTTTTATGATTGCTGCAAGTGAAGGGGCGAATAATACTCATTTAGAAACGTTATCGCGTCTATCTACATTATTAATGGATGAAGGATTCCGTAAGCAATTATTAGAAGCAAAGGATAAAGAGGAACTTCTTCGTTTGTTTGATGAAAAAGAAAATGAAAAAGAAGAAGAGGTTGAAGTTGCAAAACCAGAAGGAAATGAACCGTACGTATTGGCAGTTACGGCTTGTCCAACTGGAATCGCTCACACGTATATGGCTGCAGATAGCTTGAAAGCAAAAGCAGCAGAGCTAGGAATCGCAATTAAAGTTGAAACGAACGGATCAACAGGTATAAAAAACGGTTTAACGAAAGAAGACATTGAACGAGCAACTGCTATTATCGTAGCAGCAGATAAACAAGTAGAAATGAACCGTTTTGCTGGGAAGCATGTCATTCAAGTACCAGTCGCTGATGGGATTAGAAAAACGGAAACACTTCTTAATCGAGCTGTAAAGCAAGATGCACCAATCTTTAAAGGTGTAGAAGAAGATGGAAAGGCAGAAAGGACGGAAAAAGAAAAAGGATTAGGAATTTATAAGCATTTAATGAACGGCGTAAGTAATATGCTTCCATTCGTTGTTGGTGGTGGGATTTTAATCGCATTAGCGTTTTCGTTTGGTGGTATAAAGGCGGAAGGTCCTTTAGCTGAATTGTTCATGTCTATTGGAGGAGGGAAAACGGGGGCGTTTTTATTCCTTGTACCAATTTTAGCTGGATTTATTGCAAGTTCTATTGCTGATCGACCTGGTTTTATGCCTGGTGTTGTAGGTGGATTTTTAGCAGCGCAAGCAAATGCGGGGTTTTTAGGTGGATTAATTGCTGGTTTCTTAGCTGGATATGTTGTTTTAGGGTTGAAAAAATTATTTTCAGGATTACCAGTACAGTTAGAAGGAATTAAACCTGTTTTGTTATATCCAGTCTTTGGATTGTTAATTACAGGAGTTGCTATGCAAAAAGTAGTAAACCCACCAGTAGTAGCGTTAAATGAAATGCTAACAGGATGGTTAAATGGTTTGAACGGTACAAATGCTATATTATTAGGTCTTATTTTAGGCGGCATGATGGCAATTGATATGGGTGGCCCGATTAATAAAGCTGCATTTACTTTTGGTATTGCTGCAATAGAAGCGCAGAACTTTGGCGTACACTCTGCTGTTATGGCTGGTGGTATGGTACCGCCATTAGCGATTGCATTCGCAACTACTGTCTTTAAATCAAAGTTTACTGAAGCAGAACGTAAATCTGGTTTAACAAATTATATTATGGGCGCATCGTTTATTACAGAAGGTGCCATTCCATTTGCTGCGGCAGATCCGGTTCGAGTGATAGTAAGTTGTGTTGTTGGTTCAAGTATTGCGGGTGCATTATCTATGTTATTCCAAATTACATTACCAGCACCGCATGGTGGGTTGTTTGTTATCGCATTAGTAAATAAACCGGTGCTATATATTTTCTCGATATTAGTAGGGGCAGTTGTTTCAGCTCTTATGATGGGGATTTGGAAAAAGAAAATTAAATAACAGATGTAAAGGGGGTAGCTTTTATGAGCTCCTCTTTTTTATTACAAAAAAAGGGGTTAATAATTGGAGAATGATGAATTTTGGTAAAAGATGTAATGAAATATGATTTTTTTGTAACAAAAAAGTAATACTGTAATTTTTTCTGGAAAAAAATTCTGGTGCTTGTATGTGGAAAATATATGAAAACTATTGAAGATTCTATTGAAAATGGGATTCGTTAATATGGAAATTTATGTTACAACTCATTAATCGCATATTACGAATGGTTTGTAATTGTGTGATTTCGAAAAATCCTAAAAATCTGTTGCTATAATGAAAATACGAAAACAAAGCAAATGGAGGCTATTCATGAAAAAATTATTAGGTATAGCAACGGCGGCAGTTTTTGGTCTTGGGATTTTTGCAGGTTCTGCGAAAGCAGAAACGTTTGTAACAACAGACGTATTAAATGTTAGAGAAAACCCAACTGTAGAGTCTAAGCTTGTAGGTAAAATGTTAAGCGGAAATAAATTAGATGTTGTAAATACAGAAAACGGATGGACAAAAATTAAATTAAATGGTCAAGAAGCGTTTGTAAGTGCTGAATTTACAAAAAGTACATATTATGTGACAGCGGGCGTGTTAAATGTTCGCGCTGGAGCGAATACTGACTCAGAAATTCTTGGTAAACTGAATAAAAATGATGTAATCGAAACGACAAATCAAGTTCAAAATGAATGGTTGCAATTTGACTATAATGGAAAAACAGGATATGTTCACGTGCCATTTTTAACAGGGACGGCACCTGTAATTGAAAAGAAAGAAGTTGTAGCGCAAGAAGAAGCGCCAGTAAGAGTAAATACGCCGGTTAAGAATAATAAAGTAGTTAAGAACGAAGAGTCTGTTAAGAATGTAGAATCAAATAAACCTGTGGTAAAACAGCAGTCAACTACGAAACAAGTTGCGAAATCTACTCAAACAAGTGCACCTGCTGGTGGACGTGAAATAACAGTAGAAGCGACAGCGTATACAGCGCATCCAGGTGAGAATGGTACGTATGGTGGTCGTGTATTAACTGCAATGGGGCATGATTTAACAGCGAATCCAAATATGAAAGTAATTGCTGTTGATCCTAAAGTAATTCCACTTGGGTCAAAAGTATGGGTAGAAGGATACGGAGAAGCGATTGCTGGAGATACTGGTGGTGCGATTAAAGGAAATCGTATTGATGTTTTAGTAGGTTCAGATGGTAGTGCGAGTAACTGGGGGCGCAAATCTGTAAAAGTAAAAGTTATAGAGTAGTGTATATGTATTAATATAAAAGGCGGTTGCTTGAAAGTGTGTAAGCAATCGCCTTTTATGAATCATTGAAAAGGATAAATCGTTTTACCTGTAATGATTTTATATGCACTGCAAAATTGATTTTGTATATACTCTGTATTTTTATTTTCAGAATGTAATGTGGTTTCTTGGAGAGTAGAATGAAAAGAACGTAGCAAACAATTTAAAGCGAAGTATAATTCTTCTTGTGAACAATTTTGTTCCTTTGTAGCAGTAGCTAAAATGAGGTCTTTTGTTAAAGATGAAAAATTGATGGCAGATTGTTCCATAGTCAACGCATCCCCTCAAAGGTATTTTTACTCATGTATATGCGGAATTGGACAAACTATGCTCTTTTTTATTTATAATTTCATGTACCGAAATGAAAGAACTTGCAATCATGCCGTTAAAATTGGTAAGATTGGATATAATCAATAGATGGAGTACATTACATAAAGAGAGTTGAATGATATGGGAGAAGTGCAACGTGAAAAAGTTGCTGTCATCATTGGACCAACTGCTGTTGGGAAGACGAAGTTAAGTATTAATCTTGCCAAAGCGTTGAATGGTGAAATTATAAGTGGAGATTCCATGCAGATTTATCGTACGATGGATATTGGAACCGCAAAGGTGACAAAAGAAGAGATGGACGGAATTCCACATTATATGATTGATATAAAAAATCCGGAAGAATCATTTTCTGTTGCTGAATTTCAAGAACGTGTTCGTAAGCATATTCGAGAGATTACAGAACGTGGTAAATTGCCAATTATCGTTGGTGGAACAGGTCTGTATATACAATCCGTTTTATTCGATTATCAGTTTACGGATGATGCTGGTGATACTATATACCGTGAACAAATGGAAAAGTTAGCAGTGGAACATGGTGTGGAGTATGTACATAAAAAATTAGAAGAAGTAGACCCAGAAAGTGCTGAGCGTATTCACGCGAATAATGTCCGCCGTGTCATTAGAGCTTTAGAAATTTTCCACACGACGGGTGAAAAAATGAGTAATCAACTTGAAAAACAAGAAAACGAGTTATTATACGATGTTTCCTTGATTGGCTTGACAATGGATCGAGAAATGCTATACGATCGCATTAACTTACGAGTTGATATAATGATGGACCAAGGTTTATTAGAAGAAGTAGAAGGATTGTATAATAGCGGGATACGAGAGTGTCAATCTATTCAAGCGATTGGGTATAAAGAGTTATACGATTATTTTGAGAATCGTGTCTCTTTAGAAGAAGCGGTATCACAATTAAAGACAAATTCACGTCGTTATGCAAAACGTCAATTAACGTGGTTCCGTAATAAGATGGATGTCACGTGGTTTGATGTTACAGACGGTGAAAAAACGTCAGAAATTTTACGATACATAGAAGGAAAGCTACAACTAAAGTCGAATAATAGTAAGTAGAGAAAAAGAGGAGGATTCGACATGAAGCAATCAATCAATATTCAAGATCAATTTTTAAATCAACTCCGTAAAGAGAATACGTTTGTTACGCTGTACTTATTAAATGGTTTCCAGCTTCGTGGATTAATTAAAGGATTTGATAATTTTACAGTCCTACTGGAAACAGAAGGTAAGCAACAGCTTATTTATAAACATGCAATTTCTACATTTGTACCACAAAAAAATGTTTCAATTGAATTAGAGTAGTAATGAATTATTGTACATAACAAAAAAAGAGCGAATTTGAAGTGACCCCTAAAAGTTAGACACGGTTATTTCATTAGGCAGCTTGATAAAAGTGAGTCCGGTATTGTACCGGGCTCATTTTTAATTTTGCCTTAATCCGTTTCGTATTATAATAATCTATATATTTTTCTAATTCTATTTTAAAGTGCTCTACATTTTCAAATTCTTTTATGTAGAGGAACTCCGACTTCATAATCCCAAAGAAATTTTCTATTACTGCGTTGTCGTAACAGTTGCCTTTTCGAGACATACTCTGGACGATAGCTCTTGATTCAAGTGTACGGACGTATTGTCTCATTTGATAATGCCATCCTTGATCCGAATGCATTAATAGTTGATGATTTTCAGGTAAACGTTTTAATGCATTCTCTAACATCTCTGAAACAAGTGAATATGTCGGTCTAGAACCAATTGTATAGGTAATAATTTCACCATTATACAAGTCTAATACAGGTGATACATACAGTTTCTCTCCAAACAATTTAAACTCTGTGATGTCCGTTACCCATTTTTGATTTGGGGCATCTGTGTAAAAATTACGCTCTAAAATATTAGGTGCAATTCTACCGACTTTTCCTTTATAGGATTTATATTTCTTCATACGCACAACACACTTTAATCCAAGTTCTTTCATAATGCGTTGAACCTTCTTGTGATTCACTTTCTGACCACGATTCGTTAATTCATCACGAATGCGACGATAACCATAACGACCTTCATTTTCCTCATAAATCGCTTTAATCTCAGCTTTCAAATCGGCATCTACATCTGGACGATGCATTTTCTTTACTAAATCATAATACGTGTTTCGTGGAATATTAGCTAGCTCCGCAAGTGCCTTCACCGAATATTTATGCCTTAATTCATAGACTACTTGCGCTTTGTCTTGTCTCGTGATTTTTCCTTGTTTTGAACTAAGGCATTCAACTTTTTTAAGTACTCATTTTCCATTTCAAGCTGTTTAATACGTGCTTCAAGTGCCTCGACTGACCCGTCAGCTAAAGCTTGTTTTAATTGTTTATTTGAATCTTTTTTCATGGATGGACGCCCCTTTTTCTTAGATTGAAGGGCATCAATTCCTTGTGTTTCGAGCTGTTTTTTCCAAACAGAAATCGTTGAAGGGGCAGGAATATTAAAGATAGCTGCCGTCTCAAATAAGGACATACCGTTTTCAATCATAAAGTTTAGTACGTCTAGTTTAAATTGTTGTGTGTAATTTGTACATCGTTTTAGAAAAGCTTCCACACCATTCTGTTTATATTGGTTTACCCAATTCAAAATGATTGTGTCACTTATACCGAGCGATCTACTCATTTCTCGATAACTTTCATTCCCGTTCAAATAACGTAGAACGATTTGTATTTTTTCATCAGCTGTAAATTTAGCCATAGAAAAACTGCACCTCCAATTGTTAGACTGTGTCTAACAATTGGGGTGCAGTTCAATTTCTCGCTCTTTTTTTATTTGCCATAAACAATACATAGTGAATTTAAGCGATTCTAAATACAGTAAGGCGAATGTTAGTGTTGCCTGTTTCAGGAATTGTAATTTCGCTAAGAGTAGATTTAACAGAAATGTTTGAGCCGGCAGTTAATGTTTCGATCGTAGTGAATGAAAGTGAGTCGCCTATTAGATTTGAAGAGAAGTTGTCAGTTGCGACTGCTCCATTTATTGAAATTCCTACTCCGAGTGGGGCACATCCTGGTGCAGTTGTAGAAATCGATACGCTAATGACATAAATACCAGCGTTGATAACAGTAACTGTATCTGTGCCATTGAAGATAATGTTGTTTACGTTAATTGCAGTATTAAAAATGAAGTTGTTAAATTGGAGTACTGTTTGTTGAATGTTGTTTGTAACAACAATTGTTGCTACAGGGAAGCTAGGTCCAGTAGGCCCGGTAGGTCCAGTAACTCCTATACCAGTAGCGCCCGTTGGTCCTTGGATACCTTGAGGTCCAGTAGCACCCGTGTTACCTTGAACACCCTGAGGTCCAGTAGCGCCAGTAGCCCCAGCAGGACCTTGAACACCCTGAGGTCCAGTAGCGCCAGTAGCCCCAGCAGGACCTTGAATACCTTGAGGTCCAGTAGCGCCAGTAGCCCCAGCAGGACCTTGAGCACCCTGAGGTCCAGTAGCACCCGTGTTACCTTGAGGTCCTTGAGGTCCAGTAGGCCCCTGAGGTCCGCCAGAAGGTCCGGTAGGTCCAGTAACTCCTATACCAGTAGCACCTGTTGGTCCTTGGATACCTTGAGGTCCAGTAGCGCCAGTAGCCCCAGCAGGACCTTGAGCACCTTGAGGTCCAGTAGCA
>NZ_JBWYRA010000004.1:0-645591 GCF_056725905.1 Bacillus sp. BC05(2025)
AGAATATATTTAGGGGTATTTTGGTAGATATTAATATCTAAAAACGAAAAGAAATGAGATATAGTCCAGCTAGAAAACTAATTCAGTAAAAGGTAGTGCCATATCGCTATCAAGCTAATAAAAAGAAATCACACCTAAAATAAAAAATGCGCCATCTTTCCCTATAATTTTACAGAAAGGATAACGTCTTTTTTGCTTTATGGATAGTGCAAAACCTTAGCTTTATAGCGATGTGTTGAGACTTCTATAAGCTCTATATAGCTAAAGAATATGGTTTTCCTCTTGAATAGTATCCTCTAATATAAATTCCTCTTCAAAACCGATATTAATTAAATAGTAATAAAGGAAAACGTGTATTATTATAAATTCTTTGTTATTTTCGCATTAGTTCATTATAGTATAGATATAAAGAATGAATATAAAATACATATAACAAAAAAGCTGTATTTTACATAATAAGAGGATGTGTATACGATGTCATTACAGACTAAATATATAGCGGGTATTTCGCTTGGGATTATGGGAGTCGGTTTTGCTGCTTCTATCCCTTTCCAAGGAACGGTAGCAGGGGAGATTATACAAGGGGGATTTGAAGCTGGATTAGTTGGTGGACTTGCGGATTGGTTCGCAGTTACAGCATTATTCCGTCATCCGATGGGAATTCCAATTCCGCATACTGCGTTATTACCTAAAAATCGTAAACGAGTAACGAAAGGACTCATTCATACGTTAGAAAATGAATGGCTGACGAAAGAAAGTATTACGAATAAAGTAAAAGAAATGCAGTTAGCGCAAATGGTGCTACAAATTGCTGAGAGAGAAATGCAGTCTGATGCTGTGAAAAAGGGGATTGTAACGATCGCGGAGAAAGCGATTGTTACAATAGATACAGAAAAGTTAGCTGTTATTATTGAAAAAGAACTAAAGACGTATTTGCATACAATTCATACAAGTAACATATTACAAGTGCTTGTTGATCAATTAGTTGTGCAAGAATATGATGAAAAGACACTTGATTATATTTTAGTAAAAGTGAAAGATTGGACAGCGCAAGATGAAGCACGATACCAGCTCGGAAGCTTAGGTATGAAGGCGATGGAAAACATAAAAGTAGATGGATTTTTACAGTTTACTTTGAAATCTTTTATGAATATTGTAGATGAAGATAAAATTGGCGGTATTTTGCAGAAATTCATTATTAGCAATATTAACAGCTTACAAGATGCAGATAATAGTACGAGACAACTTATTTTATCGAAAATTCGTCAAGAAATTATAAATGTAAAAGAGAATGAAGCGTTACTACAAGAATTAGAAAATTGGAAAGAAAAATGGATTGCCAATTGGAATGCTACTGACAAAATTAAAGAGATGCTGGAGCAAGTACAACAAAGGGCAATTACTTTTGTGAAAAATGAAGAATTTGCGGATAAATATGTTATTCCATTTTTACAAACACAAATGAATAAAATAAAAGAGGATGAACAAACTGTTCAAAAAATAGAAGAGTGGCTACAAAAACAAGTTGTCACACTTGTGGAAAAGAATCATTCGAAAATCGGAAAACTTGTACAAGAAAATCTTGATAAGTTAGATGATAAAACGTTAATTGAAATGATTGAAAATAATGTCGGTAAAGATTTACAGTGGATCCGAGTAAACGGGGCTGTTTGCGGATTTATGATTGGATTAGTGTTAGAGGGAATTAAAGCGATTATATGAGAAAAACCTTCCACAATTGTGGAAGGTTTTTTATTTTTCAATAACACTCATATTTAAATTGTAAGCTTTCTCAATGTTTAACTTATACGTCCCATTGCCTGTTTTAATCGAGTTTTTATACCAATGTTCTTGCTGGTTGAATTCTGGATTTTCTTCTGAAGTATTATCTTCTTTTTTCGTTAAATCTTCTACTTGTTCCCAAGTTGTGCTTCCATGTGTTTCTTTTTGATTCGTTACTGCTGTTAAAGATACATCGCTCTCTTTTGCAAGATGGACAGACACTCTTGAACTTTCTTGTACAAACCAATTATTTTGTAACTGACCTGGGTAAAGGGATAAATCGTTATTTGAAGCACGAACTTCTACATTTTTATTTTGCGGAAGAACGAGTGTCGGTTTGACTTGTGGTGCTGAATTCCATAACGTATGTTGAACTGGTAATGATTTTAAAGTGATATACATTGTTTCCCTGACTGTTTGAACTGAAAGGAAATCTTCTTGTTTTAAATTAAGTTTTTCATTAGTTTTCGTTGTCATTTCATATGTCCCAAGAAGGTGAATTTGATTTGTATCATTTCCCTCTATCGTTAGAGGGTGATGCCCCGCATCTACTACGATTTTTTTGATAGATTCAGGTATATCAAATTGTCCATCTGGAATATTACTCGTTTGCCTCGTTGTGTTAATAGAATGGCGAACTTCATCTAGTAATCCAGTTGATAATAAACAATAAAAAGCAATTCCAACGCTTCCTAAAACGCCGATAAAGAAAATACTAAAAATATCATATTTAATAAAGGATTGTTCCTTCTTAGAAAATAGAAGGTATAGTAAAATTTCCACGCCAAGTATAATAAGTAAAACAGGCCACCATGCTGTTAAGGAATCTAATACCTCAGTACCTTTTATAACTGAAAATAGTAAGAAGCAACCTAATGAAATAATAGAAAGCCCCATTGAAAATGTTCCAACGCGCCATGTTCTCATTCTTTTGTACCACCTTTGTTTTCTTTATTCCCAAGTAACAATTTAAAGCCGCCACCAATTAAGAGGAGTGCAACGATAGATGTTTGGAAATAGCGATAATATAGCTCGCTAAGATGAATGTTAAATATAGTTGCAAAGTAATCATTCAAAATAGGAAGGAGTGTTTGATCTAATAAATAATAACCACCGAGTGTAATTAACCCAATACCGATCCATCTTTGATGATTGATAAAATAATCAATGATAGGTTCGTCATGTACACGTTCTTTTCCATACTTTGCAGTTTGCTGTAAAGCGTCAAAGAAGCTATAGAACCAAATGATTGGTACTAAAAATAAAAACGCAGAAAGTCTTAATAAGTCAAGTAAGTATATAGAAAGTAAGAAGGCTGCCATAAGCTGAAGGCCGCGGCGTTGTAAGCCTAAATACATATGTCCCGCTCCGGGGAACATCGCTAAAATAGAAGCGAATGTTTTATTCTTCTTTCCTTGTTCACGATGCTCTTCAAACTCTTCGAAAATAGTACGATCATCTAGTTGCTCGCCACGTTCTTTTTTCTGAAGTTGCTGAACAACATCGAAGAAATTGTAAATCCATAAAACAGGTAACGTAATAAGGAAGATAAGAAAACTTTCTTGCGATGTTAAAAGTGCAACGAAAATAATCATACTTCCGATTCCTGTGCAAGCTACTAAAAATGTAAGTCCACGTTGCATAAGCCCTAATTGAAAATGTCCAAGTCCAGGGATGATGGATAGAAGAATGATATAAAATCGTTCGCTTTCTTTGGAGGACTCTGTCAATTCTCCGGCTGCTTGTTTTTTTGATTGATTAATAATGGTGATAACTAAATCTAATAAATTGATTGCCCATAACACGAATAATAAAAATAGTGAAAGAAAAGCAATATCACGCGCTCCCAATGCTATTGTACAAAATGCTGCAAAGATAAATAGAAATACAGCGCCTCCGCTATATAAAATAAACCGTCCAAATTTCTTTAAATATAAATGTCCAAGCCCAGGAATTAGCCCTAATACAAGTGCTAAAAAGGGATTTTTATTCATGCTTTGAACCTCCGTCCTTTTTTGATGTGTCTACCGATTTGTTTACAATTTGTTGTGAGATAGAAGACTCGTTATGTTTTGAAGATTTCTCGAAATTTGATGTCGCTGTGAAAATATATTGGAATAAACCACTTACCATAAAAATAATTGTAGCCGCGGTTGCAATTATGTAGTGAATAATCGTTCGCTTTAATGAGTTTGTTTTTATATTTTCATCAGGTTGTAGCGTTTCAAAATCAATTTGCGTCATAACTTCATTCGTAAATGAATCATCATTTATCATTGGAAGGTTTTCATGTTGTTCATCGATACTTTCCATATAAAGTGCTAAACAATGATCACATTCATAAAGGTGTTCTTCCATAGATTCACGTTCATTGCTTTCTATACAATCTAAAGTATAATTACGCCAATCTTTTTTTGAATAATGCGTCATAGAAACTCTTCCTCCTTCCAATGTTTTTTAATCCATTTTCTTGCCCGATACAGTTTCATTTCGACTGTTTTCACTTCGATGTTTTCCTGCAAAGCAATTTCTTGATAGCTTTTTTCTTCTAAGTAATGTGAGAGAACGACGTCACGGTAATTTTCGGGAAGTTCTCTCAGTTTTTGAGCAATGAGTAGTTTTTGCTCTTTCGTCAATAATAAAGCCTCAATATTTTGAGAGGATTTTATATTTTCCTCAGTTTCTTTACATAAGGAGAGTTCTTCGTTTTCTCTAGCTTTTTTTCTCTTATAATCAATAGCGTGATTGGTGGCAATACGCGCCATCCACGTTTTTAATCCGCGAAATTGATAATTTGGGAGAGAGGCGTGAATTTTTACGAATACTTCTTGTGTAACATCTTTTGCATCTTCTTCATGTCTTAAAATAGAAAAGATAACTTGGAAAATATAGTGACGATATGTTTGCACAAGGATACGAAAAGCATGTTCGCTTCCTTGCTGTGCTTTTTCAATTAATTGTTTTTCCTCAATGGGTCTCTCCCTCCTTTTTGACGCATTCTATTATATAGACGTAAGAAATGACTGGTCCCCCTACACATGTTGTAAAAAAAGAATAATATATTTTTAGAAAGGAGGCTATATGAAAAAAGGTGTGAAAAAATGGTAAAGAGAAGTATATAATGAGCAAGTGGGAAATGTTACAGGAAGAAAGGATGTGAATGTTAGTAGGGAAAGGCCCATACTAACAAACATGAAAATAAAAATATTAATAGCAGATGATAATTCTTTTATTAGAGAAGGCATGAAAATTATTTTAAATACATATGAAGAGTTCGAAGTGGTAGATACAGTAAATGATGGGAGAGAAGCAGTGGACTATTGCAAAAAGAACGACATTGATATCGCCCTTTTAGATGTTCGTATGCCAAATATGAACGGGGTAGAGGCGACGAAAGTCATTTGTGAAGAGACGAAAACGAAGCCACTAATTTTAACGACGTTCGATGATGATGAATATATTTTGGACGCAGTGAAGAACGGGGCAAAAGGTTATTTATTAAAAAATAATGATCCAGAGCGTATTCGTGATGCAATAAAAGGAGTATATAACGGCCAAACTGTTATGCAAGATGTAGTTCTCGATAAAATTAAGTCTAATTTAATGGAAAGTAAAGAGGAAGAATGTAAAATAGATAAAAGTCTTTTTACTGAAAGAGAGCTGAGTATTATCGCATTAATTGCAAAAGGCTTTTCGAATAAAGAAATCTCGAAGCAACTTTTCATATCAGAAGGAACAATTGCAAATTATATTACATCAGTTTTAGGGAAAACTGGACTGGAACATCGCACACAAATTGCGATTTATTACTTAACAGGGAAAGTAGATTAAAGATATGGAATTTTGGTTAATTGTAAGTAAATTAATTGTCTTTATATATATTGTGTTTAGTTACATTTATTTAAATGTAGAGAACTTACCATGGATTATACTTACTTTGCTTTTATATCTTTCTGTAAACGTGCTGATCTCTATATTTAAAACAGATACGTACAAAAACATATTAACTTGCGTATCAATTGGTCTAGTTATGTTATTTACATGGAAGATTCATTCGTTCTTTATTTTGTTTTTACCATTGAACTTATATGAACTTATATTCCGTTATATAGAGAAGAAATGGCAACTCTTCATCATGATGATGATTCCTATTATATTTACAGATGAAAGTATTCGAATGACATATGGATTAATTGTTGCATTTTCTTTTCTCGTATTAACCATGGCAGAACGGTATATATCGCGTGTATTAAAACTTGAATCACAAAATGATAAGATGCGAAAAGATATGCAGCGATTGACGAAAAGCTTACATGAAAATAAAGAGTATATAAGGCAATCAGAATACACATTTAAGTTAGAAGAGAGAAATCGGCTTTCTCAAGAAATTCATGATAAAATTGGCCATTCGATGACGGGTGCGCTAATTCAAATGGAAGCAGCAAAGAGATTAATGGGGATAGATAAAGAAAAATCTGCCGAGTTATTACAAAATGCAATTCATATTTCAAAAGATGGGATTGAAAGTATTCGGGTTACATTAAAGAATATGAAGCCACCAACTGAGCAAATTGGTATTCATCGTATGAAATTATTCATAGAGGAATTTGCCGGTAAGCATGATATAAATATCCCTTTCGTATATAAAGGGAATTTAGATATGATTTCACCGATTCAGTGGAAGATTATTGGTGAGAATGTCACGGAGGCATTAACAAATGCGATGAAATATGCTGATGCGACAGTCATTTCAATCGATATTCATGTACTGAACAAGATGGTGAAAGTACAAGTGAAGGATAACGGCAAAGGTGCAGTGTTTGTTAAAAAAGGTCTCGGTATTATGGGGATGGAGGAACGAACGGCGTCTGTAAACGGAAAAATTATTGTAGATGGAACAAGTGGTTTTTCAGTAACAATGCTGCTGCCCATATAGGAAATGGTGATGAGAATGAATCATCTCATATGAAAAAAGTGAATAATCTCATGTGAAAAGAATGAACTTCTGCACTGAGCAGGTTCATTCTTTTTGTTTATACTAAGAGCAGAGAAACCGAAATAGGGGTGAAATGATGAATACATTAGAAATTAAAAATTTAACGAAAAAGTTTGGTGATTTCATCGCGGTAGATAATATGTCTTTATCTATTAAAGAAGGAGAGATATTTGGCTTTTTAGGATCAAATGGTGCTGGTAAAAGTACAACGATAAATATGATTGCTGGTTTGCTAAGAAGTAATGAAGGTGAAATTAGCATATTAGGAAAAAATATAAAGAAACATAATCGATTTGCGAAGATGAATATCGGTATCGTTCCGCAAGATATTGCGATTTATGAAGAGTTAACTGCCTATGAAAATGTGAAATTCTTTGCTGGACTGTACGGGTTAAGAGGGGCCGAACTAAAAGCAAGGGTAGAGGAAGCACTTCAATTTGTAGGACTTAGCGATAAACATAAAAGTTATCCGAAAAACTTTTCAGGCGGGATGAAACGAAGACTGAATATTGCTTGTGCGATTGCACATAGACCGAAGTTAATTATTATGGATGAGCCGACAGTTGGAATTGATCCACAGTCAAGAAACTATATTCTCCAGTCTGTTCGAAAATTAAATGAAATGGGAAGCACGATTATTTACACGAGTCACTACATGGAAGAAGTAGAAGAGATTTGTACGAAAATCGCAATTGTTGATCACGGTAAAGTAATTGCAGAAGGTACGAAAGAACAGTTAAAAGCGATTATTACTGATACGAAAGACATTTGGATTGAAGTGAAGTCAGTAGAAAATTTAGATGTAGAACAGTTAAAAGAAATAAATGGAGTGAAAGCTGTTCAAATTGATGAGAACGTAATTAAAGTAAACTCGGATGCAGGGTTAAACAATTTAAATAAAATTATTCAGCACTTTATTAATCATGACATTGAAATTCGTTCGTTAGAGGAGCAGGCTCCAAATTTAGAAACAGTATTCCTTACGTTGACTGGAAGAAACTTGCGAGATAAATAAAATGTAAATGAAGAAAAGGTAAAGGGAGGTTCATCAATTGAACATCTTCAATATTGCAATTATGCATATGAAAAGAGATTTCAGGGACATAAGAACTTTAGTTTTTATGTTAGCATTTCCGATTGTGCTCATGCTCGTGTTAGGTACAGCATTAAGTAATGCGTTTAATAGTGATAGTCATTCAATTAAAGACATACAGGTGCTATATAAAGATGAAGCAAGTAGCACATTTTCACAAGCATTTGAAGCATTTACGAAAGAGGTTGATAAATCGGGTATTCACTTTAAGAAAATTTCCGAAGGGATAGATGGAAAAGAAGAAGTGGAGCAAAATAAATATGCTGCCTATGTAGAATTAAATACAGATGGTGCGAAATTTTACGGAAGTGACAGAAGTAGTGTTGAGGGAAGTATTGTGGAAGGCATGCTTACAACATTTGTGGATAAGTACAATGTAGTGGGCGAAGTTGCAAAAGTGGATCCTAGTAAGGTGAGCACAGTTATTTCAAACGGAAATCATAATGATTATATAAAAGAAACATCTTTACAAGCTGCGAAAAAGCCAGGTTCTATGGATTACTATGCGGTTGTAATGACAACGATGATTGCGTTATATGCTGCGATGGGGGCGAGTTCTTTAATTCGAGGAGAACGAATACGTAAAACAGGAGATCGCCTTATTGCTGCGCCTATAAGTAAGGCGGAAATATTCATTGGAAAAGTACTTGGTAGCTTAGCAGCAAATGCCCTTTGTATATTACTCGTTATGTTATTTAGTAAATTTGTTTTTCAAGCGAATTGGGGCGACCATCTTGGAATTATATTTATTATTTTATTAACACAGGTTTTTCTAGCAATTAGTTTCGGTTTAGGGATCGGATATATTACGAAAACAGCTGAAGCATCAAGAGCAATTATTATGGTAGTCGTGCAATTAGCTTCTATTTTTGGCGGTGCATATTTCGTAATAGAAGAAAATTTCGTTACAAATTTATCACCATTAACGTGGGCAAACACAGCTGTCATGAAAATTATTTACGCGAATGATGTAGGAGCAGCACTGCCGGTAATATGTTTAAACCTTGGCATTTCGGCACTCTTTTTATTAATTGCAATTATTGCATTACGTAGACGGGAGGGGCTATAGTATGAAGGATATTTTATGGCTCATACAAAAAACCTTATCTGTACTTTTGAAGAATAAAAAAAGTTTACTTATTATAATTAGCTTGCCTATAATAGGGACGCTCATTTCCTTTTCGATATACGGAAATGTAGGGCAAGGAACATTAAATATCGGGATTGTAAATAAAGAAAATGAGCCGATAGCAAATGATACGATAAAGTTTTTAGAAGGATTAAACAATGTGAACTTGAGTAAGATCAAGGAGTCTGAAGTAGAAGATAAACTCACTTCTAAAAAACTTGATGGAGTTATTACATTAGAATCTGGTTTTTCAAAAAGTGTTCGAGAAGGGAAGCCGGATCATATAGGAGTTGCATCGATTAAAGGTGATCAAGTAACAGCATTTATAAAATCATATTTATATAACTATATTGATAATATCGCTGCGATTAGTAAAGTGGCAGGGACGGATCAAAGTACGTTTAATAGTATGTACGCTGGTTATCAAAAAAGTTCATTTAAAGTAAAGTCTGAGACACTGGAAGATACTTCGAAAAATAAAGATATGACAAATCAAACGATGGGTTATCTTATTATGTTTATGCTATTTTCAGCAGTAAACTTATCAGGATTTATTTTAAAAGAAAAAGAGAATAGAACGTATTTTAGATTATTATCAACACCAATTGACGGAAAGAAATTTATATTATCCAATGTGGCAGTAAATATGATGATATTAACATTGCAAATTGTCATTGCAGTATTATTTATGACGAATGTTTTTCATACAAATATTAATATGCCTTTCATAGTAATGATTGGTGTGCTTATGATATTTGCTTTAATTGCAGTTGGTTTATCATTAGTCATTGTGTCGTTCTCAAAAAATTCAGCTGCTTCAAATGCAATGCAAAATATCGTGATAGTACCAACATGTTTGCTTGCTGGATGTTATTTCCCGTATGACATTATGCCAAAAGCGGTACAAAAAGTAGCTGATTTTCTTCCGCAACGCTGGTTACTAGATACGATATCAAAACTACAACAAGGAATTCCATTCTCTGAGTTGTATTTAAATATTTTAATCTTATTCGCCTTTGCAGTAGCATTCTTCTTAATTGCTATTTATAAGTTTGGAAGAAATAATGATGCGAGAAATTTTGTTTAATATGGAAAGGGTGTGACGTTACGTCGCATCCTTTTTTGTATGAAGCATGAAATGTAAATTGGAATGACAAAATAGAAGAGTGGAAAGAAAATGAGCGGAAGGAAATCAAAATGATTAAAAAAATATTGCGAGTTACTTCTATTATTATTGCTATTGTTGTTTTTATTGTAATTTGTATGCATATCGATGTTACTTTAGGGAGGAAAATGGAAGCCGGGAAAAACATGCCGACAGAGTATGCACCTCATTATAGTGATTTTCAATTATATGTAGAAGGAAAGTCATTTTATAAACAGTTATTTACTGATATAAGAGAAGCGAAGCAATCTATTTACACGTACTTTTTTATTTTGTCAGATGATAAAAGTAGCCATACTTTTTTAAACTTATTAAAAGAAAAGGCAAAAGAAGGAGTAAACGTCTATTTATCGGTTGATCGCATCAATGATTTATCATTTGAAAGCAAGTTGATAAGTGAATTACGGGAAAGTGGTGTACATTTTACTTATAGTAGAAAACTTGAATTGCCATTCGGATTTTATTCACTTCACCATCGTAATCATCGCCGTATTACGACGATTGATGGGGAGATTGGCTATACAGGTGGTTTTAATATAGGAGATGAGTATTTAGGGAAAGATAAGCATTTTGGATATTGGCGTGACTATCATGTGCGCCTTAAAGGGGAAGGAGCAAAAGATTTAGAAGAACAATTCGCTTTAGATTGGAAACGAGATACGAAAGAGAATATAAAAAGAAGTACGAATAAAGCGAGTAAAGGGAATACATTACATACGATGGCTAGCTATAATGGACATCACGTCGCTGAAACATATATCGAATTAATAAAACAAGCGAAGCATTCAATCGTAATTACAACACCTTATTTTATAGCGAAAAATAAGGGATTTATGAATGCTTTAATGGAAGCCCAAAAACGTGGTGTTACAGTGAAAATACTTTGGTCATATAAACCAGATATTCCTCTCATTAAAGAGGCAGCGTATCCTTATATTCGTCAAGCTGTTAATAATGGAATTAAAGTATATGGTTATAAAAAAGGAATGTTTCATGGGAAGTTAATGCTGATTGATAATGAACTAACTGTTATTGGTACAACGAACATAACTGCACGTAGCTTCTATATAAATGATGAGATGAATTTGTATATTCACGGTGGAACTATTGTTTCAGAAGTGAATGAGGCATTAACAAGAGATTTTCGTGATTCAAAAGAGATGACGAAAGAATTTTTTGAGAAGTTATCGTTTTGGGAGCGTTGTAAGGAAAAGTTGGGGGGATTGGCTGATTTTTATTTCTAAAGTTTAAAGGAAGGGGGTCTTTTATAGGCACCCCTTTTTTATCCCACTTTAATGGGCAGTAAGACCCCCACCTCAAAATGCAGCGAAAGCAAAGAATTTAGGTAGGGGTCGGGCTGCCCATAAAAGTCCGATTGGTGAGGGCTGATTAAAGTTTCACTTTATGAGAAATAATTATTTTTCATGCACAAGCAATGAAGCATCATCATTAATCAAAGTCCCTACATGTTCACCTAAACAAATTCTTTTCATTACCCCCGGCTCATCGAAGTTAAAGACGTGTGCTGGTAAATTATAATCACGGGCAAGCAGTAAAGCGGCTTGATCCATTACTTGTATGTTTTGCCTAACAATATCGTTATAGTTTAGTTTTTTGTACATTTTTGCTGCTTTATTATGTTTTGGGTCGCTAGTAAAGACGCCATCTACTCCTTGTTTTGCGACTAATATTGCGTCACTATTCATTTCAATGGCTCTTTGAACACTCGGATAATCCGTCGTCACAAACGGTTGCCCGTTCCCGCCTCCAAAGATAACGATATAACCGTTATCTAAATGGTGGACTGCACGAAGGCGAATGTATGGCTCAGCTACAGCATTAAACGGGATGGAAGTCATAACGCGCACTTCTTTATTTGTTTTACTCGTTAAAACGCCGCGAAGCATTAAACTATTGATAATTGTACCTAGTGTACCGATATTATCAGCTTCTACACGATCAATGCCCCATTCTTCAGCTAAATGACCTCTGAAAATGTTTCCGCCTCCGATGACAATAGATACCTCAATACCTAAATCAACGATGGATAAAATTTCGTTTGCGATATGTTCTAATCGTTTGGAGTTAAAGCTATTTCCGGTTTGATCGGCAAGTGCACCGCCGCTTAATTTAATTAAGACACGTTTATATGGCCTCATAACAATTCCCCCTATATAGATCGCAATAAAAAAGGAACAAAGGCGAATGCCTTTGTTCCTTTTTCGGAAAATGAAAAAGAAAAGAAGAAGATAGAACGAATTTTTGTACATAATTTTTCATATCATCCACTCCTTTTCATTTCGATTTGTTGTAAGTATATATCTTTTTGATTATACGAAAGAATCTGATTACTTATCAAGTATATTTTATTTCTTTTTAATAAAAAGGTGTCAATGAAAAAGAAAAGAAAAATTTTCGAATTTTTTGTGACGAACTTGTAGGTTTTTGTATGATTTTGTAGTTTCCCTTATATGATGTGTGAGTAAGCTTTTATAAATACGAAATGAAAGCGTTCGCATAAAGGGGATGAACATAAATGAAAAAATTCGGATTGGCGACACAAATCTTTGTCGCACTTGTTTTAGGGATTGTAGTAGGGGCAATCTTCTATGGTAATAAAACGGCGATTTCTTATATCACACCAATTGGAGATATATTTATTCACTTAATTAAAATGATCGTAGTACCGATTGTTATTTCAGCATTAATTGTTGCGGTAGCTGGTGTAGGAGATATGAAGAAGCTTGGGAAACTGGGCGGTAAGACAATTCTTTATTTCGAAATTATTACGACAATCGCTATTTTAATGGGATTACTTGCGGCAAATATATTCCAGCCGGGTACTGGCGTTGATATGAATAACTTACAACAAAGTGATATTTCTTCTTACAAACAAACAGCAGATGCTACAGAGAAGCAAGGATTCGCTGAGACGATTGTTCATATCGTACCGAAAAACGTATTTGAATCGATTGCACAAGGTGACTTATTACCGATTATTTTCTTCTCAGTATTATTCGGTTTAGGAGTTGCAGCAATTGGAGAAAAGGGAAAGCCTGTCTTTAATTTCTTTGAAGGTGTACTCGAAGCGATGTTTTGGGTTACAAATCAAGTTATGAAATTTGCACCGTTTGGTGTATTCGCATTAATTGCGGTTACGGTTGCGAAATTTGGTGTAGCAACACTACTTCCTTTAGGAAAACTAGTGCTAGCTGTATACGTAACTGTTATACTATTCGTTGTGATTGTATTAGGTATTAATGCACGAATGGTTGGCGTAAACATTTTTACATTAATGAAAATTTTAAAAGAAGAACTTATTCTTTCATTTACGACAGCAAGTTCAGAAGCTGTTCTACCTAATATAATGAGAAAAATGGAAGAGTTCGGTTGTCCAAAGGCAGTTGCTTCTTTCGTTATTCCGACAGGTTATACATTTAACTTGACTGGATCGGCTATTTATCAAGCGTTAGCCGCATTGTTTGTTGCACAAATGTACGGTGTGCACATGTCACTGACAGAGCAAATCACGTTATTATTCGTTCTCATGTTAACATCCAAAGGTATGGCGGGAGTTCCAGGTGCATCGTTTGTTGTTGTATTAGCAACATTAGGTTCAATGGGCTTACCACTAGAAGGTATCGCATTAATTGCGGGGATTGACCGCATTTTAGATATGATTCGCTCATCTGTCAATGTATTAGGAAATGCATTAGCAGCCATTGTTATGTCGAAGTGGGAAGGCGAATTCGATAATGAGAAAGCAAAACAATATGTAGAAACAGTCAAAGAAACAAAAGCAGCATAAGAAATCGTTAAGGAGTGAATAATCATGGCAACAGTAACTGAAGTTAAAAATGGTGTTCGAATTGAAAAAGATTTTCTAGGTGAAAAAGAAGTACCAAACTATGCATACTACGGCGTACAAACAATGCGTGCAGTTGAAAACTTCCCAATTACAGGATACAAAATCCATGAAGGTTTAATTAGAGCGTTCGCAGTTGTAAAAAAAGCAGCAGCGCTTGCTAATACAGATGTAGGAAGATTGGAATTGAACAAGGGCGGCGCGATCGCAGAAGCTGCTCAAGAAATTCTTGATGGAAAATGGCATGATCATTTCATCGTAGATCCAATTCAAGGCGGAGCAGGTACTTCAATGAACATGAATGCAAATGAAGTCATTGCCAACCGTGCTCTTGAATTATTAGGAATGGAAAAGGGAGACTATCATTATATTAGTCCAAATAGTCATGTAAACATGGCGCAATCAACAAACGATGCATTCCCAACGGCGATTCATATCGCAACATTAAACGCATTAGAAGGTTTATTACAAACGATGGGTTATATGCACGATGTGTTTGAATTAAAAGCAGAACAGTTCGATCATGTTATTAAAATGGGACGTACACATTTACAAGACGCTGTGCCAATTCGTCTTGGACAAGAATTTAAAGCGTACTCTCGCGTACTTGAACGTGATATGAAACGAATTCAGCAATCACGTCAACACTTATATGAAGTGAATATGGGGGCAACTGCAGTTGGTACAGGATTAAATGCAGATCCAGAATATATTGAAGCAGTTGTGAAACATTTAGCTGCAATTAGTGAGCTACCACTTGTTGGTGCAGAAGACCTAGTAGATGCAACGCAAAATACGGATGCATATACAGAAGTATCAGCAGCACTTAAAGTATGTATGATGAATATGTCTAAAATCGCGAATGACCTTCGCTTAATGGCATCAGGTCCACGCGTTGGTTTAGCGGAAATTATGCTACCAGCTCGTCAACCAGGTTCATCTATTATGCCAGGGAAAGTAAATCCTGTTATGCCTGAAGTAATTAATCAAATTGCGTTCCAAGTCATTGGTAACGACCATACAATTTGCCTTGCTTCAGAAGCAGGACAATTAGAATTAAACGTTATGGAACCAGTACTTGTTTTCAACTTACTTCAATCAATTAGCATTATGAATAACGGTTTCCGTGCCTTTACAGATAATTGCTTAAAAGGAATTGAAGCGAATGAAGATCGTTTAAAAGAGTATGTTGAGAAGAGTGTAGGAATTATTACAGCCGTGAACCCTCATATCGGTTATGAAGCAGCAGCTCGCGTTGCGAAAGAAGCAATCGCGACAGGGCAATCCGTTCGAGAACTTTGTGTGAAAAATGGTGTACTGTCACAAGAAGACTTAGAATTAATTCTAGATCCATTCGAAATGACACACCCAGGGATTGCAGGAGCAACTCTTTTAAAGAAAAATTAAAAGAAGAGGGGGGACAAGCCCCTCTTTTTTGTTTACAATATAGAAATGCTATATATGAATAGAGGTAGGGATGTTATGAGTAAGTTTACAGTAGCTTCTAATGGTTCATTAGAAACGACATTAAGAGGAGTGGAAGTATTATCAACACCACTTTTAAATAAAGGGGTCGCTTTCACGCAAGAAGAAAGAGAAGAATTAGGTTTAAAAGGGTTATTACCCCCAGCAGTTTTAACATTAGAAGAACAAGCACGCCGAGCATACGAACAATTTTGTTCTCAGCCGGATGATTTATTAAAGAATGTATACTTAACAGCGTTACATGATCGAAATGAAGTATTATTTTATCGTATTTTAACAGATCACTTGCGCGAAATGTTACCAATCGTATATACACCAACAGTCGGTGTAGCGATTCAAAGGTACAGTCATGAATACCGTAAACCACGTGGTGTGTATTTATCAATTAACGATCCGTCAGGTATTGAAGAAGCATTTGCGAATATCGGTGCAACAGCAGAAAATATTGATTTAGTCGTTGTAACAGATGGAGAAGGCATACTTGGAATTGGTGACTGGGGCGTTGGTGGTATTAACATCGCCATCGGAAAATTAGCTGTTTATACGGCCGCGGTTGGAATCGATCCTAGTCGTGTATTACCGGTAATTCTAGACGTAGGTACAAATCGTGAAGAATTATTAAACAATCCATTTTACATTGGAAATCGTCACCCTCGTATAACTGGTGAAGCTTACGATGAGTTTATTGATACGTTTGTACAAGCGGTAAGTAAGCAATTCCCGAAAGCACTCTTACATTGGGAAGACTTTAGTTCTAGAAATGCACGAAAAATTCTAGATAAATATCGTCATGACATTTGTACATTTAATGATGATATTCAAGGTACAGGTGCAGTTTCACTTGCTGCTGTGTTATCGGCAGTGAAAGCTTCGGGTGTACCACTAAGTGAACACCGCGTTGTTGTATTTGGTGCTGGTACGGCTGGAATTGGTATCGCAGATCAAGTTAGAGATGCAATGGTCCGCGTAGGTGTATCAGAAGAAGAATCGTATAAGCGTTTCTGGTGTATTGATCGTAACGGATTAGTTACAGATAATATGGAAGATCTTCTTGATTTCCAAATGCCGTATGCAAGAAAAGCAGCGGAAGTAAGTGAGTGGAAGCAAAATGGTGTAATCGGACTTGCTGAAGTTGTGAAACATGTAAAACCGACAATTTTAATTGGTACATCAACTGTTGCAGGCGCATTTAAAGAAGAGATTATTAAAGAAATGGCTTCTCACGTAGAAAGACCAATCATTTTACCGATGTCGAATCCGACGCCACTTGCTGAAGCAAAACCAGTTGATTTAATTGAGTGGACAGAAGGAAGAGCATTAGTTGCAACAGGAAGTCCATTTGAACCAGTTACATATAACGGCGTAACGTATGTGATTGGACAATCAAATAACGCACTTATTTTCCCGGGTCTTGGTCTTGGAACAATTGTCGTACGTGCAAGCGTCATGACGGATGGAATGTTTGCAGCAGCAGCTGAAGCAGTTGCAAGCATGGTAGATACAAGTCAGCCAGGAGCACCTATTTTACCAGAAGTTGAAGAGTTACGTAATATCTCGGAAATGGTTGCAATTGAAGTAGCGAAAGTTGCTGTTGCAGAAGGTGTAGCTAGAGAGAACTTAAGTGATAACGATATCAAGATTGCAGTGAAAGAAGCAATCTGGGAGCCGGAGTATCGCCAAATAAAAGCGGTAGAAAAGGTTAGAATATAGAAATAAAGCCCGTTTATAAAAATAAGCGGGCTTTCACTTTTATTACCGAAAAAAGTATAGGAAGTGGCAGCTTTGAATTGGAATCAATTATGGAAGAAAGATATTTCCCTTTTAATTATATTAATGGTTGTTGTTCCAATTGCTGGAGAGCTTAATTTTCATCCTTTTAATGATACGTTTCGCGTTAGCTTTGGGACACCGCTTTTTTTCTTTTTATTGCTATTTTTAAGAAGAATACCAGCAGCGGCTGCAGGTATTCTTGTCGGTATATGTGTCGTTTTATTCCGCGTATGTCTTGACTGGGTCATGCAAGGTTCATTTCATATGACAGAATCATTTTATTTGCGCTATCCTGTGTTTTTTTATTATTTTATTTATGGAAGTCTTTTTTCACTCTGTAGGGTGAATAAGTTTCATCAGAGACCAATCGTTATTGGATGCCTTGGGATTACAATTGAAATTATCGCAAGTATGTCTGAACTAGCGATTTATCATATGGTCGTGCTTGGTACAACGATAATAGTTTCTGAATTAAATAAACTTATTATTATTGCTATTTTCCGTAGTTTCTTTGCACTCGGCTTTTTAAATATGATGAATTTATATGAAACAAAATTAAAAGAATCACAAGTCCGAAAAGAAAATGAAAAAATGTTCATGCACCTTTCAAATTTATATGTAGAATCAGTTCATTTGAAAAAAACGTTACAAAATGCAGAATTGATTACACAAGAAGCATATCAACTATATCGAAACTTACAAGCGAACGATGATTCCAGCAGTAAAACAGCATTGAAAATAGCAGGAGAAGTGCACGAAATAAAAAAGGATAATCAAAGGATTTTTGCAGGATTATCTAAACTGTTATTAGATAAAAATGTGGCAGAGTATGTAGAAGGTCATGAGCTTACAGAAATGATTGTAAGAATAAATGAAAAGTATGCTGAAATGCTAGAGAAAGATATACGCTTTTCTAAACATATAGAAGGTGAACACGCTGCATACCACGTGTATACAGTGCTATCAATCTTTAATAACTTAGTTGCGAATGCAGTAGAAGCAATTGAAGATAGAGGTCTCATTCATATGAAATTATATAAACGAGTGCAACATGTAGTCTTTGAAGTAATTGACGATGGACCTGGTATTGCACAAAAATATAAGAAGTTAGTATTTAAGCCCGGGTTTACTTCAAAGTATGACCAAACGGGAACACCGTCAACAGGCATTGGACTTTCTTACATACGCGAAATGGTAACAGAGCTTGGCGGAGAAGTAAGGCTAGAAGATAATGAAACTGGAAAAGGGTGTAAGTTTATCGTTTGTTTACCGGAGTGCAGTTTAAAGCGGGAAGGGGAATAGGTTTGTTTTATTATATCGTAGATGATGATGAAGTTTTCCGTTCGATGCTTTCACAAATTATTGAGGATGGCGATCTTGGGGAAGTAATTGGAGAATCGGAAGACGGAGCTTTTGTTGAAGCAGAACAGTTAAATTATAAAAAAGTGGATATTTTATTTATTGATTTACTAATGCCTATGAGAGATGGCATTGAAACAGTTCGCCATATAGCGTCTTCATTTACTGGGAAAATTATTATGATTTCTCAAGTTGAATCGAAACAGCTCATTGGCGAGGCGTATACACTTGGTGTGGAATATTATATTACGAAACCACTAAACAAAATAGAAGTAGTATCGGTTGTACGAAAAGTGATAGAGCGTATTCGTTTGGAACGTTCTATATATGACATTCAAAAATCATTAAATAGTGTGTTTCAGTGGGAAAAACCGCAAATGCGTAGTGAAACAGTGCAAGAAGGGAAAAAGATATCAGATTCCGGACGCTTCTTACTAGCAGAACTTGGTATTGCGGGAGAGAACGGGAGTAAAGATTTACTTAGTATGTTGGAATATTTATATGGGCAAGAAAAGGCGCAAACATTTGAATTCGGATTTCCTGCATTAAAAGATATATTTCACCAAATAACATTAAAAAAATTAGATAATATGGCTTCAGATGCAGATATAGATAAGGAAAGAAAAGCATCCGAACAACGTGTAAGAAGAGCGATTTATCAATCGTTGAATCATTTAGCTTCCCTCGGACTAACAGACTTTTCAAATCCGAAATTTGAAAGCTATGCTCCGAAGTTTTTTGATTTCACTGTAGTTAGAAGACGGATGACAGAAATGACAAAGGATGAAATAGCGACTTCTGGACATATACGAATTAATACGAAGAAATTTATTCAGGTGCTGTATTTTGAAGCGAAACGGTTGATGGAGATAGAGTGAAGAAGATGCTTATAAATAAGCATCTTTTTTGTTGAATCAACATTTTATATTTTCTCGTTGAGCATGTAAAATATTAAGTAAGAGAAAATGGTTTTACATTAAGGCGGTGTCAAAGCAATGGGTTTTACATTAAATAAATCGATTATTAAAGAAGTATGCGGAGAAACCTCATATAAAAGAGGCGAAGCTTATTATAAATCAAATAAAGTAATCGTGAATCATTATGATGAAACGAACGAAATTTGTGAGGCGACGGTAAAAGGAAATGAAGATTTTCATGTTACAGTAGAAAAAGCTAAAAAAGGTGATGTAGTTGCAAGATGTAGTTGTCCTTCGTTAGCGTCTTTTCAAACGTACTGTCAACATGTTGCAGCCGTACTGATACAAATAAATTATAACCAGCAAACGGGTGGGATGGGCTCTGTTAGTAGCAGAAATGATCAATTAACAAACGGGATGTTTCAGTTGTTTGCAGACAAACCGCTGCGGCCAAAGAGTAAACAACATCGTTTTGATACACGTGAAATATTAGATGTTGCGTTTATATGTTCATCAGTAGCGACGAAAAGTGGTGGGGCCCTTCTTGGAATTCAGCTGAAACTTGCGAAAACATATTTTATAAATCATATTAGAGAATTTCTTTCTAAAGTGGAGAAAAGAGAGACATTTCATTGTTCCAATGAATTTACATACACACCAGATGTACATAGTTTTAAACAAGAAACGGACGCGATTATACAACAACTCATAAAAATATATCATAATGAAAAAATGTATGAAGATGCGTTAGAAGTACATGCGAAACAAGATGAAAGTATGATATTTATACCACCAGCTTCGTGGAGAAATATACTCTCTTCACTTTCTAAAGTGGAGCATGTACATCTGAAACAAAATGAGCAACTGTTTCACGGGTTACAAATTTCAAAAGGATTATTGCCATTACATTTTGAGTTTACGAAAGGCAATAATGGTGGATTTACACTTCATATAGATGGTCTAAATCGTGTTCAAGTTATGGAAATGTATAACTATGCTCTTTGTGATGGTAAATTATACCATTTACCTATTGAAGATTGTATGCGACTTATTGAATTGCAAAAAATGATGAGTCGCTCAAATAGCAATCAGTTTTATATTCCTGAAAATAAGATGGAACATTTCGTAGCGAAAGTTGTACCTGGATTAATGAAACTTGGAACGGTACGCATTGATGAAATAATATCCGATCATGTTGAAACGTCGTCTTTAAAAGCAAAGTTGTATTTAGATCGAGTGAAAAATCGTTTGTTAGCAGGTCTTGAATTTCATTATGGAAACGTCATGATCAATCCGCTAGAAGAAGACGGACAACCGTCTGTTTTTAATCGCGATGAGAAAAAGGAAAAAGAGATTTTGGACATTATGAGTGAAAGTGCCTTCGCAAAAACGGAAGGCGGTTATTTTATGCATAATGAAGAAGCAGAGTATAACTTTTTATATCATGTCGTCCCAACGTTAAAAGGCTTAGTTGATATTTATGCGACAACAGCAATTAAATTACGCATTCATAAAGGGGATACAGCACCTCTTATTAGGGTGAGAAGAAAAGAAAGAATTGATTGGTTGTCATTTCGCTTTGATATAAAAGGAATACCGGAAGCGGAAATTAAAGGTGTATTAGTGGCTCTTGAAGAAAAACGAAAATATTACCGGCTTGCGAATGGTTCTTTATTATCACTAGAGAGCAAAGAGTTTAATGAAATTAATCAGTTTGTAAAAGAATCAGGTATTCGAAAAGAATTTTTACATGGGGAAGAAGTGAATGTTCCGCTTATTCGGAGTGTAAAATGGATGAACGGACTACATGAAGGTAATGTTTTAAGTTTAGATGAGTCTGTTCGAGATTTAGTTGAAAGCATTCAAAATCCGAAAAAGTTAAAGTTTACAGTACCGCCAACTTTACATGCTGTAATGAGAGAGTATCAAGTATACGGATTCGAGTGGATGAAAACGCTCGCCTATTACCGTTTTGGTGGTATTTTAGCAGACGATATGGGACTTGGGAAAACGCTGCAAAGCATTGCTTTTATAGATTCTGTTTTGCCTGAAATTCGGGAGAAGAAGCTACCTATATTAGTCGTTTCACCGTCCTCTCTCGTCTACAATTGGTTTAGTGAATTGAAAAAATTCGCCCCGCATATTAGAGCGGTTATTGCAGATGGAAATCAAACAGAACGACGAAAAATCTTACAAGACGTAGCGGGATTTGATGTCGTCATTACGTCATATCCGTTACTGAGAAGAGATATAAGATCGTATGCGAGGCCATTTCATACACTATTTCTTGATGAAGCACAGGCGTTTAAAAATCCTACAACACAAACTGCAAGAGCAGTGAAAACAATTCAAGCTGAATATCGTTTTGGATTAACGGGAACGCCTGTCGAAAATTCATTAGAAGAGCTATGGTCTATTTTCCACGTCGTATTTCCAGAATTATTACCAGGAAGAAAAGAATTCGGTGATTTAAGGCGAGAAGATATAGCGAAGCGCGTAAAACCTTTCGTATTAAGACGATTAAAAGAAGACGTATTACAGGAGCTTCCAGATAAAATAGAGCACTTACAGTCATCGGAATTATTACCAGATCAAAAGAGACTATATGCTGCTTATTTAGCGAAATTAAGGGAAGAAACGTTAAAACATTTAGATAAAGATACGTTACGTAAAAATAAAATTAGAATTTTAGCTGGCTTAACGAGATTGCGACAAATTTGTAATCATCCCGCTTTATTCGTTGATGATTACAAGGGGAGTTCAGCTAAATTTGAGCAATTGTTAGACATACTTGAGGAATGCAGAAGTACTGGTAAGAGAATTTTAATTTTTTCTCAATTTACGAAGATGCTGTCCATTATTGGTCGTGAGTTAAATCGTCAAGCGATTCCATACTTTTATTTAGACGGAAATACACCTTCGCAAGAACGTGTAGAGCTATGTGACCGGTTTAACGAAGGGGAAGGGGACCTATTTCTCATTTCTTTAAAAGCTGGTGGTACAGGTCTTAATTTAACGGGTGCTGATACGGTTATATTGTACGACTTATGGTGGAATCCAGCTGTTGAACAACAAGCAGCAGATAGGGCATATCGAATGGGACAAAAAAATACGGTACAAGTCATTAAGTTAGTGGCTCACGGAACAATTGAGGAAAAAATGCATGAACTGCAAGAAAGTAAGAAACATTTAATCGCTGAAGTGATTGAGCCAGGAGAAGAGAAATTATCATCCATCACGGAGGAAGAAATTCGAGATATTTTAATGATCTAATAAAGAAAGCTATGCCTTCAAATGTATGAGAGCATAGCTTTTTTATTGTAACAATTATATTTTGTTTTGTACAAAGTAAAGAAATCAAATTTTATTTAAATTATTTCTTTGTACCTTTACTTTTGTATGGTTTTGCAGCTTTCTTTTTCTTTGCGCTTGATTGCCAACGGTTCCATCCTTTACTTCCTGTACCTTGTCCTACACCTTTTTTCGGTTTTGCTTTCGTTTTACTCATATGATCACTCCGTTATATAAAATCTTATTTAATAATAGTCAATGATTTAGAAAATACTCTTTATAAATGACTATGTTTACTTTAAGTAAAAAAACTGCTTGAATGCTATAGTATATCATGAATTTGCAAGTAAACTGAAAGGAATTGCAAAGAAAATGAAAATAATACGAAATACTGCGGATTCTATATTTCGAACGATTACATTACTTGTTGTGTACATGTTAGTTTCGGTTAGTGAAACGTTTTTTGGAGTGACGAAGCAAAAGAAGTGAAGATGCTATATTGAAAACAATCAATAAAGCCGTAAAATAAAGAATTGAAAAATATTTTTAAATTTTTGTTGACTTTCTTTATTTTTTGTATAGAATAATCATTAATAAAATGTTTCAGAGATGTGACAACAAAACGACTATGAAAGGACGAGTAGTAGTAGGATGTAGTCTAAGCGAGTCAGGGGTGGTGTGAGCCTGATACGAAGCCTATTATGAAGAACCTCCTGGAGTTGCTAACCGAAATCCTTTACAGGAAAGTAGACTTAGCCGGGAACTTCGCCGTTACAAGAAGAACAGTATCGAGATATTTCATCTCCGTATTGTATAAGTGAGCAACCTCTGTTGCTAATTTGGGTGGTACCGCGGAACCAAAGCCTTTCGTCCCAGTTTTTTGGGGAAGAAGGGCTTTTTTTGTTGGCTTCTTTTCACAACATCCAAACATTTTAGGAGGAAACCACCATGTATCAATCATTAATGACAGTAAGAGAGACTCAAATCGCAATTAAGGAAGTTAAAACATTTTTCGAGGATCAATTAGCAAAACGCCTTGAACTATTCCGCGTATCTGCACCATTATTCGTAACGAAAAAATCAGGATTAAACGATCATCTAAACGGTGTAGAACGTCCAATTGAATTTGATATGTTACACTCAGGAGAAGAATTAGAAATTGTTCACTCACTAGCGAAGTGGAAACGATTTGCACTGCATGAATATGGATATGAAGCTGGTGAAGGTTTATATACAAACATGAACGCGATCCGTCGTGATGAAGAACTTGATGCAACACATTCTATTTACGTTGACCAATGGGATTGGGAAAAAATCGTTCAAAAAGAATGGCGTACTGTAGATTACTTACAAAAAACAGTACAAACAATTTATGGAATATTCAAAGATTTAGAAGACCACTTATTTGAAAAGTATCCGTTCCTTGGAAAGTATTTACCAGAAGAAATTGTTTTCATCACTTCCCAAGAACTAGAAGATAAATATCCAGAATTAACACCGAAAGATCGTGAACATGCAATTGCCAAGGAGCACGGTGCAGTCTTCATTATCGGAATTGGTGATGCACTTCGTTCAGGTGAAAAGCATGATGGACGCGCAGCTGATTATGATGATTGGAAATTAAACGGTGACATTTTATTCTGGCACCCAGTATTACAATCTTCATTTGAATTATCATCAATGGGAATTCGTGTTGATAGTAAATCACTTGATGAGCAGTTAACGAAAACAGGTGAAGACTTTAAACGTGAGTACGATTTCCATAAAGGTATTTTAGAAGACGTACTACCATTAACAATTGGCGGTGGTATTGGACAATCAAGAATGTGCATGTACTTCTTACGTAAAGCGCATATCGGTGAAGTTCAATCTTCTGTATGGCCTGACGATTTACGTGAAGCTTGCAAGAAAGAAAACATTCATCTGTTTTAATAGAAGAGAGAGGTTAACTCAAAGAGTTATCCTCTCTTTTTTATTGTGTAAACGAATGGTTTACAGTGAGTTTTACTAATAGTTTCTTTCTTTTTCATCTCCTAATATGTAATAATTTGTTAAAGGAGGGGACGTTATGAGCTTAGGACAACAACTTAAAAGATTACGAGAGTCACAAGGATTTTCACAGGAAGATGTTGCTAAGAAAATTGGTGTGACAAGGCAAGCTGTGTATAAGTGGGAACATGATAAAAGCTGTCCGGATATTGATAATTTAATTTTGCTTAGCGAAATGTATAATGTCACGCTAGATGAATTAATAAAAGGACACCAAAGCTTTAAAGAGAAAATACATATTGATGAAGAAGATGAAGATTTTGAGAAAGAGAATGAATTTGGTTTCTACATTGGATTTGGTTTGCTAATTGTGAGTGCTTTCGTTGATTATGAAGGAATGCAAGAGATATTATTAGGGATAGCACTATTCATGATGGTTTTTTACTCTGACGTAAAGAAAGTTATGTTGAATGAGTTCAGATCGTTTTTCAAAAGAAAAGATATATATGATAAGAAGTGAGAAGAGTCAGTTATATTTCCTAGGAAAGAGTATAACAAGTAAAAAATTGTTTTATAATAATTTTAGGATATTGATAGTATGTTAAAAAAACCAAACAAGCATAACCCCGTTCTAAAGTTAGGACGGGGTTGAAAATCTAAGCTTTATTAAGAAAGAATATCTTTCAAATATTTTTAATTCAGTAAAACATTCCTTATTTGTTACCGAGTTCTTCCGCTAAACCGATTAAAATGCCTTCCGTTCCTCGAATGTAGCAGAGACGATACGAATTCTCGTACTGAACTATTTCGCCAACGAGCTGAGCACCATGCTTAGCAAGTCTGGATACCATTTCGTCAATGTCTTCAACGGTGAACATGACGCGCAAATAACCGAGGGCGTTTACAGGAGCTGTCCGGTGATC
This sequence comes from Bacillus sp. BC05(2025), assembly GCF_056725905.1. Taxonomy (NCBI): domain Bacteria; kingdom Bacillati; phylum Bacillota; class Bacilli; order Caryophanales; family Bacillaceae; genus Bacillus; species Bacillus sp. BC05(2025). The sequence goes on from NZ_JBWYRA010000004.1 coordinate 25,765, forward strand.
TGCTATAGTAGGTGGTGTGAGAAATCGCGAAAGTTCAATTCGGCTATGGCCATCTGGAGTCACCATCATAGCAATCTCCACGCACTGAGAACCGAGACCGGTTACGCGACCAGCCCATTCACCTTCGATAGTAGCTCGCCCTTCGAGTTTTAATCCAATCTCTTCGAAGAAAGAGATTGCGTTATCAAGAGATTCTACAACGATGCTGACATTGTCCATTCTTAGTAACTTGTTGTTTGCCATAGTCTTTATCTCCTTATATGTATAAATTTGTTGTTTAATTCTCCTCATAATTATACTAAAGTTCCTTTTAAACAAAAAACACCTTGTCACAGTGTAGGAAAATGTGACAAGGTGTTTTCGGGTATAGAATAAACATTTTGATAGGGAACAACACTTCGTAAACCTGCTACTACTGAGATACGCATGAACTTTATTTCAGGAATGCTATTATGTTTAAGTAGTTTTAAGAATTTGATACAGTAATTGCTATTCGACAGAATAACTTCGATTTCCCCGCAAAATATTCCCACCCTATTTCTATTAACATAGGAAAGAAATAGATTCATCTCATTTGTTTTAAGTTTTACTAGTGGAAATTAACTCATCTGCACTAAAGGCTCAATTTTCGCCATAAATGACTGATGTAGTGCCTCGACACCGGTTACTAAATGAAGGCGGTCAATAACGACAGACACTTTAATTTCTGATGTACTTACCATTTTAATATGAATATTTTCTTCTTTTAAAGTAGTGAACATATTCGCAGCAACACCTGGATTAGAGACCATACCAGATCCTACAATTGATACTTTTGCTAAATGATTTTCATATTCTACAGACTCATAGTGAAGTGTTTCTTGATTTTGTTCTAATACCTCTAATGTTTCTCTTAAATCATTAGAATGGATCGAGAAGGAGAGGTGAACAGTTCCTTCATTTGTAATACTTTGGATGATGATATCTACATTAATATGCGCCGCTGCTAATGTAGAGAAAACTGTTGAAAGTGCACCTTGTTCTAATCCTTTCATTGTGACGCGTGTAATATTATCTTCAAATGCAATACCTTTCACGATTGATTGTTGTTCCATGTTACATTCTCCTTTTACAATTGTTCCGTTTTCTTGTTCCATACTTGAGCGAACTTCTAACATGACATTGTGATTTTTAGCAAACTCAACAGCACGCGGGTGTAATACACCAGCACCAAGGTTTGCAAGCTCTAACATTTCGTCATAAGAGATTTCATCTAATTTATAAGCATCTTTTACAACTCGTGGGTCCGTCGTATATACGCCGGTCACATCTGTGTAAATATCACATTTTTTTGCTTTCAGTGCAGCAGCTAATGCAACAGCAGTTGTATCAGAACCACCACGTCCAAGTGTTGTAATTTCATGATTTTCACTCATTCCTTGGAATCCAGCTACAATAACAATCGTACCTTCAGTAAGATAAGATTGAATTCGATCTGTATGAATGTCAGTAATCCGTGCACTACTATGTACAGATTCTGTCGTAATACCAGCTTGCCATCCTGTTAATGAAATCGCATTATAACCTTTTGCTTGTAGTGCCATCGTTAATAATGAAATAGTCACTTGCTCTCCTGTCGATAGAAGCATATCCATTTCGCGTTTACTCGGATTTTCTGTAATCGCGTTAGCAAGTGCGACAAGTTCATCTGTACTTTTTCCCATTGCTGAAACGACAGAGACGATACTATGTCCTCGGTCATATTCTTCAATAATTAAATTTGCTACATGTTGAATGCGCTCAACACTTCCGACAGAAGTGCCACCAAATTTTTGTACAATCGTTTCCATTACGAATTCCTTCTTTCATCCATTTTTAAGAATAGATTAGGACATATATAAATCCCAATATTCCTGTAGTTACCAGAGAAAAACAAAAAACACCATCTCAAATAAGTGAGGATGGTGCTGTTACAGGAAAAGGGAAACAGAAAACGGAGCTAATAAAAAAACCGCCAAAAAAGGAATATCATAAAAATGATATCTCTTTTTTGTAGATAGCTCTTCATATGTACACGTCTGTACATATGACAGTTCTGTTTCTATTCGAAAACAGCCCCAATCGATACATACAGAGAAATATATCGATTTCGGCAACACTTCCTTTCATCTAATTTCATAGACATCTCTGTGTCTCCATTAGAATACTCATAAGTATCGCAACCTCTATCTCACGTTTTAGGCGAGAGTGTTTGATTTATGAAGTTGTTGGTAACATTTGTTTTATAATAATTTAAATTTTTGGGGGAATCAAGTGTTTTGTATAAATTTTAAAAATTCTTTCTTTTTGCGAAAAAGTTTGTGAAAAATGTAGCAAATTAAATTCATTGCATGTACATTAAAATTATAGTGCATTGGAGGTGGAAGAATGAAGGGGAAAAAGCCTATTTATGTTTCTGCAAAAATGAACACAACAATGGAGAAATTATGGGAATACACGCAAGAACCACATATACATACAGAATGGGATGCTCGCTTTACTGAAATTTCGTATGTAGAGAAAAAAGAAGGAGAACCACAGAAGTTTTTATATAAAACAAAGATTGGATTTGGACTTGAAATAGCTGGAGAAGGTGAATCGATAGGTGAGATAAGAAAAGAAACGGGAGAACGTATTTCTTCTTTAAAATTTTGGACGGATAATAGATTATCTCTTATTCAAACAGGGCGTGGTTATTGGAAGTATACCCCCCGTAAAGAACACATTCATTTTGAGACGCAATATGATTATGATACGAGGTTTGGTCGTATAGGGAATGTAATAGATTTCTATATGTTTCGGCCGTTATTAGGCTGGGCGACTGCTTGGAGCTTTGATGCATTAAAATTATGGTTAGAGAAGGGACTTCACCCTAGATTACTAATTAGAAGAACGATGACATATTGGATCGTATGTTTTTTATTTGCCTTTGTATGGATGTATCAAGGGGTAGTGCCAAAATTAGTGTTTACTCATTCAGAAGAAGTGAAAATGCTTTCGGTCATAATTGGTTCAACTGAAAATAGTATTTTTATTCTTAAAATAATTGGGCTGTTAGAAGTTATTTTTGGTGTCACATGGTTACTTCCATTTCCAAAACGAAATGTATTTATAATACATATTTGTGTGTTAATAGCCTTAACAATCGCAGCAGGATTTACGAATATCGCAAGCTTTACAGAGCCGTTTAATCCAATTACATTGAACGTTTTACTAATGGGGTTATCAATTGTCGGTTATATAAATAGTACGAACTTGCCAAGTGTAAAAAATTGCAAGAGGAAGAGAAAGGGATAATGTATGGCTAATATGTATGAAAGACTATTAGGGGATTCTTATAAAAAACTTCATCCGAAATTACAGAAACGCTATGAGATTACAGAAGAAAATAGTTTTACTGGAGAAGGAAAGATGGATGAGATTTCTGGTGGTTCTTTTTTCGTAAAATTCATATTAAAAATTGCATCAAAGTTCCGTATGTTTTTCTCTGAACGGGGGAAGGAAGTGCCATTTACAATACATAATACCGCTGAGCGGGATGAACACGGACATGAATTTGTGCGGTGGAATCGTACTTTTTATTTTCAAAATAAGAAAAGATATTTTAACGCTGTTATGCAGTTGGATGAAGAGAATAATGAAATTGTAGATTATTTTGGTGAACCACACATACTTGTTTCTACACTGAATTTTCATATTGATGAGATGGGGGCGATGCATATTTCTTCAAAGAAACAATGGTTTTACATGTTTAGAAGAAAAATCCCGTTACCTATATTCTTATACGGAGAGGCCAACATTGTAGAAAGTTATGATGAAACAAAACAGTGCTTTCGAATTCATGTACAAGTACGCAATCCGTTAATTGGTTCATTATTTTCATATAGGGGAACATTTGTGGAGAGGAAATAAATGATATGAAAAATATAATAGTTGGGCTTGCTTGTTATATTATTTTTTTAATATGTGAGTGGTCAAATGTAAACCCAGTTGAAGCAATTATTTTATTATCTATTTTGTTATTTATACCGATGTCTTTTTGTATTATTGATAAAAGAGCACGAAATGGATCGTATTTATTATTTTATAAATCCGTATCGTTTTTATATCCGATAGCAGCGATTTGTGCAATGTTAGCTTTCGTAACAAATCAATATATCTTTGCGATAATTTGGTTTGTATATACGGGAATCGTTACGTTATTTGGTATGAATAGATTACTAGAAAGAGGATGGAAACCGTTAGAAGAAACGGCTATCGATAGTGCGTTTATATATTTGTTTTTAGGTGGATTCTGGTTTTTTGCTTCTGTAGCAAAGCTTTCCATTATGCACTTTAGTTCTGACATTGTTTTACTTACAGCTGCACACTTTCATTATTCGGCATTTCTATTGCCATTATCAGCTGGTTTAATAGGGCGTAAGAGAGAAAAGAGCAGTAAAGTATATGATGCGATTATGTTTATCATCGTTATTTCACCTATGACAGTTGCGATAGGGATTACATACTCAAGGGTATTTGAATTTCTTGCAGTGTGCCTATATTTATGTGCGATTTATGGTTATGGGATTTATGTTTGGCGCACGAAATTTAATGCTATCAGCGCAAAAATCCTCCTAGTCATATCGTCTAGTACACTCATAGTAACAATTATGTTCTCACTCATATATTCGTATGGGAATTTGAAACATGTAATGACGATTACAATTGCTCAAATGGTTTGGATTCACGGTGTTGTCAATGGAATTGGAGTAGCGTTGCCGGCATTTGTCGGCTGGATGATTGAAAAGAGTGTTCCGAACTATAAATATTACGGGAAACCAATGAGCAGATTAAGAGGAAAGGCGACAGTTGGTGAAGCATTTTTACATAACAAAAATGTAATAGATAGTAAGGCATACAACGGTTTAGTTGATAAAATGAATGATTTTCATAGTGAGGCATTTGATACGGCGAAGATTCCTGTAAGCATTATTCGTTTTTATGAAAATACAACAGCGTATAAGTTACAATCGCATATTAAATGGACTCGTTGGTTCCGCCCGTTCGCATTTTGTTATGAAAAAATGAGTAAGCGTGTAGGACAAATACATTTAGGAATGGGTGGCAAGTGGGAAATAATGCACGGCTCTATCATAGGGGTAATGGATGAGAAGGATGGAAGAAAGAATGTAAGGGCTTGGCTAAGAAAAAATGAAACAGGGGAGTCTATTTTTTTAGCCTTGTATTCACTGCATACATATAAGAGCGATACATATATGAATATCGCATTGCCTCTACCATATTCGAATATCACGGGGATTTTAAAATTACGTAATGATAAGAATAATTTAATTATTACTAGTAAGCTGAGAAGAAATGGTAAGGGAGATGAGGGGATCTATATACATACTCGTTTCTTTACAATTCGTTTACCGTTAGCTGAGACTTTTATTATTAAAGAGGGAACAGGTCAAATGTTAACAGCTCACCATAAAATGTGGATATTCGGAGTTAAGTTTTTAGAAATTGATTATGAGATTAAGAAAATGGAGGAGAAGTAAAAAAGCTTGGAGAGATTCCAAGCTTTTTTACGTATGCGTAATTGTCATAGCAACTTGTTTATCTAAGTCTCGGTCCCAAACACGTTGAATTTCAAACGTACCTTTTTCAAAAAATAATGGAAATCTTTCTTTAAACCAATCTTGCATAGGAAGATTTAATGCTGTATCGATTGGTACCCATAATAATTCGCCCTCAGGAGGATTTATAAGAAGTTCACCATCAAATGAGTCTGTCCAATAATTAAATACCATATATCGAACATTTTCTTTCGGATTTACGTATTCATCTAATCCCTTAAAAGTTAAATTTGAAACAAGTAATCCTGTTTCTTCCTTTACTTCTCGTTTAGCAGCGTAAACGATACTTTCTGGGAAATCTACTTTTCCGCCAGGAGCGATGTAACCAGGGAAGCCTAGATGATCGGGGCGCTGTATTAACAATACTTCGTTATTCCGCTGAATCATACACATCGTGTAAATACGGTGTTCTATATCTTTCCAATTGTTGCTTATATGAATCTCTCCTCTTATAAAACCTTACAGTTTTAAAATATAGTTATATATGACAAAAAATACAATAATAATACAAAATTATACAAATTACAATTGACTATTACTAATTTTCAGAACTATAATGAGTCTGTTACATAAATATATTGTACTTGAGAGGGGAATATATTCTATGAAAAATAGAATAATCGCAGCAGGAGTAATTGCAGCTAGTATATTATCTTATTCATCTAGTAGTTTCGCGCAAACAAAAACGTTTCCAGATGTCCAAGCAGGGCACTGGGCAGAAGATTCTATTAACTACTTAGCAGCAAAAGGCGCAGTTACAGGTAACGAGAAAGGAATGTTCGAGCCTGGAAAAGAAATCACTCGTGCAGAAGCAGCTACAATGATGGCTAAAATCTTAAACTTACCAATCGATAAAAACGCTAAACCATCTTACGCGGATTCTCAAAAACATTGGGCTACTCCAATTATTGCAGCTGTAGAAAAAGCTGGTGTGGTTAAAGGTACAGGCAATGGATTTGAGCCGGACGGAAAAATTGACCGCGTTTCAATGGCATCTCTTCTTGTAGAAGCTTACAAATTAGAGTCTAAAGTGAACGGTACTCCAGCCACTAAATTCAGTGATCTAGAAAAAAGTTGGGGTAAAGCAAAAGCTAACATTCTAGTTGAATTAGGGATTTCTGTTGGGACTGGTGACAGATGGGAGCCCGGAAAAATTCTAACTAAAGCAGAGGCAGCTCAATTTATTAAAAAGGCAGATTCTCTTAAAATAGGTAATCCTTTAGTAGAAAAGGTAGTTATTATTGATCCTGGTCATGGAGGATTTGATCCAGGGAATCCAGGACAAGGTGTAGAGGAAAGTAAAATTGTATTTGATACATCTTTAAGATTACAGAAGTTGTTAGAAAAAAATACACCTTTAAAAGCTTTATTAACACGTGAAGAGAACGGAAATCCAGGAAGTAACAAAAATGAATCTCTTGCGAATCGAGTGAAATTTGGTCAAGAGAACAATGCAGATATATTTGTAAGCATTCATGCAAATTCTTCTGAAAATCATGATGGTCATGGAACGGAAACATATTATTATAAAAAATCCAAGCATGGAGAAGAGACACAGATTGAAAAGGATAGCGAAGTGTTAGCAAAGAAAATTCAAAATAGAGTAGTAGAAGCACTACATACAAGAAATAGGAATATAAAAGACAATCACTCGCTTTATGTAGTAAATAATAATACAGTACCAGCAGTTTTAACAGAGCTTGCCTTTATTGATAATGATATAGATAATGGTAAATTAGCTACTGAATCAGGAAGACAAATTGCTGCTGAGGCAGTTTATGCTGGGATTTTAGATTATTATGAGTGGAAAGGTTTTGATGTTGAAAAATATCGTTTAGCTAAATAACAATGTTGATTACTAAGCCCATCGTCTACATAGAGTTGGGCTTTTTTGTAAGTTTATGTAATTTTGTATCGGAATAAAAAGATATATCGTATTATGCTGATTATAAATAAAATAATGGTAGATTAGTTTATTTTTATCACGTATACTTTTACTGGTGACTATTTAAGAGTTTGTTAGTTTAATAGGAAAAATTATACGATAAAGGGAGGCAAGTTAACACGGGACAAGCATATACATAACGTGTTAAAAAAATTATGAAAAAAGTTATTTCTAATGTGTTAGCGGTGACAGTCGCACTTCAAGTAGTGATGGCTCCAGCAACTTCGTTTGCATCTACAAAAGAATTTCCAGACGTTCCGAAAAATCATTGGTCATTTGAAGCAATTAATGATTTAACGTCAAAAGGGGTTATTGCAGGGTACGATAATGGTAAATTCGGGTTCGGAGATGTTGTAACTCGTGAGCAAGTAGCGGCATTAATGTATCGCGCATTAAAACCAGAAGCAAAAGCTGATTATAAAAATCCATACTCTGATATTAGCGCAGGAACGACGATGTTCCCAAAAGAAATTTTAGCATTAACAGAGATGGGGATTTTTGTAGGTGATGGTAAAGGGACGTTTAGACCAAAAGACTCGTTAACTCGTGCTGAGATGGCAGTAATTATACAGAATGCTTTTAAGTTTAAAATAAAGGCTCAACATACGTTTAATGATGTACCAAGCACGCATTGGGCAAATGATGCAGTTAGTGCATTAGAATCTAACGGCATTACAGCAGGTAATGGAGCAGGTGCATTTAATCCAACGAGTGTTTTAACACGTGAAGAATATGCACAATTTTTATTTAATGCTATGGCATCGTATATCAATCTAGATATAACGTTACCATCTAATATAACAGCACAAGAGATTGATAATTTTATTGAAAAATGGCATCCTGACAGTCCTCTTATTGGAACGGGACAAGATTTTATTCAAGCACAAAATGAGTATGGTGTGAGCGCACTGTATTTAGCTGCACATGCAATCTTAGAATCTGCCTATGGTAAATCAGAAATTGCATATCGTAAGCATAATTTATTTGGTCTAAGAGCGTATGATCGCGATCCATTTGCATATGCAAAATATTTACCGTCATACAAGCAAAGTATTTCGTACAATGCCGATTATGTAAGAAAGAACTATTTAGAAGAAGGTGCTAATCATTTCAATGGCTACACATTACCTGCTATGAATGAAAAGTATGCAACTGATAAAGAATGGGCTGGCAAAATCGCTAATATTATGGAGCGTATTAAACCGTTTAACAAAAAAGATTATCAAAATGTAAAACGATTATCGAAAAATCCTAACACATTAAATGTAGAGGCATTAGGTGAGGCGATTCCATATAAAAATTATGCAAAAGATGCAACAGCTACTGTTCAATTAGTAGGTTCTTACTATCAAGTACCATATCCATTTGGCTATACGATTAAAAGTGTACCAAATATTACGCAAAATGAAGTTGGGAAATTAGAAAATGGTAAGAAAGTAAATGTATATCGTGAAGATCCAAACGGCTGGGTAGAATTTTCATTTGAAAATGCTCAAGAAAAATATTGGACATTGAAGAAGAACTTAAAATTATAAATAAAAAAGGTGTTTTCATTTATGAAAACACCTTTTTTATATTTTTACCAATAATTTAACAGTTTCATATATAATTAAAAATGTTAAAGATTGAATTTTCCGTTTTATATTTAGTGTTAACTTAATTTGAAAAGAGGAGAGAGGTATGCAAGGAGAAATACAAACAGAGAAAAATGTAAGTTATATCGGTAAATTGCTATTGCCAGTTAAAGCGTCACTACATTTTAAGTTTTTATGGATTGGACAGTTGCTTTCGACTTTAGGTAGTTCGATAACAATGGTTATTTTGCCAGTCGTTGTATATTCATTAACTGGTTCAACAGTTGTAATGGGAATGACTATGGCAATGTACATGCTTCCTAATATTCTTGCGTTACCGTTTGCGGGATTAGTCGTAGATCGAATGGATCGGGTGAAAGTAATGTTATTTACAGATATCGTTCGATGCATATTAATGCTATTACTTGCAACACTTATATTTATGGACGTATTAACAATTCCACTTCTATATGTACTTGTAGCATTATATGGACTTATGGAAGGGATATTTCAGCCAGCATATGCGGCTGTAAGAGCAAAAGTATTTGTACCTGAAATTCGCAACGCAGCTAATGCATTAACGCAAATGAGTAATCAAGGTATACGACTAATTGGACCCGCACTTGGAGGATTAATCGTTTCAGTTGCATCTGCCGGAATAGGATTTGGACTAGATGCAGTAACATATTTGTTATCATTTTTTTGTTTATTATTTTTAAGAGAAATAAAGTTTAAAAAAGTAAAACCTATTGAAAAGAGAAAAATCGATTACAAACAAGAGTTTATGGAAGGTGTTTTTGTTTTAAAAAGTCATCCGTGGCTATGGATTACAATTTTAGCCTTTTCTTTCATCAATATTTGTTATGCAGGAATTATCGTCGTATTAATTCCATGGTTATTTAATGTTCATCACCATTTTGAAGCATATGTGTATGGATTAGGAATGGCATCTTCTGGCGTTGGAGCTGTCATTGCCGCGCTAATATTTGGCGGGAGGGAACGATGGCATAAGCGGGGATTACTTGCCTATGGTGGTGTTTTAATAAGTGGTTGTGCACTTTTGATAATGCCGTTTGTTGCTTGGGCACCTGCTTTAATTGGATTAATGGCAATTGAAGGTTTCGGTATGATGATATTTGGACTCATTTGGGAAACGAGTTTACAAGAGCTTGTGCCAGAAGAAGCATTCGGAAGGGTGGCAAGTCTTGATATGTTAGGTTCATTTGCTTTACTGCCACTAGGTTATGTAGTTGTAGGATGGTTAGCTACTGTCATAGGTGGCGAAATAACGATTATAACACTAGCTATTTTAGTACTTGTAACAATTGGAGTAGCATTATGTGTGCCGAGTATTCGAAGATTTGATTGATGATATAAGGGAAGGGGGGAACGACTTATATGCTTATAGAAAATTTGAACGATATAGTCGCAGAGGAATGGGACAGCCAATATACTTTGCAGGAAAAGATCTTTGAAGCAAAAAATTTCACAGTCTATATTGCTACCCATAGAGAAAATAAGCTAGCATATAATCAACTAGTATTAATAAAACATTTTTGTAACGAAAAGCCTTCCGTGCATATTTGGCATAAGAAAATTAGCACCGATGCAACAAAACTGGACATCACAAAAGAAGTGACAGAAGCCATTCAAACTGGTTTTGTAAATGAAGAGTAAGCCCCCTAATTAAATTAGGGCTTACTCTTCATTAAATACAAATGTTTGTTTCATTTTTTTACTTTCATTTACTGGATGGCCGTTGTAAGAAAAGTTCTTTTCTTCCCAAGTAATCACAACTTTAAAATTATGGCTATTAAAGTCTAATGGGAATACCATGTAGTCAAAGCTCGTATGACTTTTAGAAATATTTTCATTAGGTGTAGTAGGTTTAAAGGTAGCTTTAGAGGTAGGATTGTTATCAAGTATTTCCACGGATACGTTTGATACATCATGACCGATGTTTTTTACGAGTAAACTATATGTATCAAATACACCTTGTTTTGGCTGGATTGCTTGCTTGTTTACGTTATGAGATTTATCAATTTCGATATACCATTGTTTAGACTTTGATGCAATTGGTAGTGATTGAAATGTGTATGCACTAGCTTGTATTGGTAGTACTAAACAGATTAGTGAAAAGAGAGAAAATATTTTTCGTTTCATTTTTAGAGAGCTCCCATTCTGTAACGGATTTATTTATTATTATCTTCTCTTTATGTTAAGTTATACCATATAATGTAAGGGATTCGTTTTATGAATATTGGGTTAGGAGTTATTATATTATTTGCTATGCTTGTACTTAGTTTTATTACATCTTTTTCTAAACAAGAAAGCCGATCCGCCTTTAGGCATGGAATGAAATGAAAGGGAAGTTGGATCCGGAATACTACTAAAAACCGTAAGGATCGTGGTACTTTAAGTATCCGAAGTTTAGATAGTGTCTTCAGATTTTTTGTTTTAATTTTTCAGAAATAAATGATAATAGAAGAATGTTTTAAGGTGTTGGTTGAAGGGATATGTAACGAGCTTGATATGGCAATGGTATGTGATACTAACAGCGTTCATTTGTTTTTAATTAAACGGACGGTCATCCCCTTAACCCTACAAATAAAATGATTAATATCAAAATGTTTAAGAGAAGAATTCCCTCATCATAAGGTTAAATAGTAATGGTATGTTTAAGGGATTAAAGAAGGAAGCTGTGTAAAGGTCATACTACACAGCTTTTTTGTACATCTAATTTTAGAATAATCAATTAAGTGTATTTAATTGTTACGTATACGTAGTTCTGTCTCACTATCAAAAAAATGTGCTTTTGTTAAACTAAAGGCTACTGAAAGCTTATCGCCAGCTTTCAGTTCTGATCGAGCATTAATTCGTGCGACAAAACTTTGATTTTCAAGTTTTCCATGTATCATAGTCTCAGCACCTAATAGTTCAGCAACTTCAACATTAATTTCGACAGTTGAATCGGGAGAAGATTGAAGGACAATTGGTTCATCGTGAATGTCTTCTGGACGAATACCGAGTATAAGTGTTTTTTTGTTGTATCCCTTTTTCTGCAATTTTTTTAATTGTCCTTCTGGTACTTTAAAACGAATATTTTCTATATGAAAATAGTTATCTTTTAATGTTCCAGTAAAAAAATTCATGGCTGGAGAACCAATGAATCCGCCAACAAAAACATTTTCAGGAGTATCATAAACTTCTTTTGGTGTACCAACTTGTTGTATGATACCATCTTTCATCACAACAAGGCGTGATGCCATTGTCATTGCTTCCGTTTGGTCATGTGTTACATATATAGTAGTTGTGTTTAAGCGGCGATGAAGCTTAGAAATTTCTGAACGCATACTTACACGTAATTTAGCATCTAAATTGGATAGAGGCTCGTCCATTAAGAATACTTTTGCATCACGAACGATAGCTCTTCCTAATGCAACACGCTGGCGCTGTCCACCCGATAATGCTTTTGGTTTTCGCTTTAAATAATCTTCAAGACCTAATATTTTTGCTGCCTCAGTTACACGACGATTAATTTCATCTTTTGGTAGTTTTCGTAATTTTAAACCAAACGCCATATTATCGTAAACAGACATATGTGGGTATAGTGCGTAATTTTGAAATACCATTGCAATGTCACGATCTTTTGGAGCGACGTCATTCATAAGTTTACCATCAATATAAAATGAGCCGTTAGAAATGTCTTCTAAACCTGCAATCATCCGTAGAGTAGTTGATTTTCCACAACCAGAAGGGCCAACAAATACAATAAACTCTTTATCTTGAATATGTAAATTGAAGTCAGAAACAGCAGTTGTTTTATTATCGTATAATTTGAAAATATGATTTAATACGAGTTCGGCCACTATACATCACCCCTATTTTTATAATTAACTGAATTATAAGTTTTATTTAATGTAAGGTAAATTGGTAAGTTGCACAAAAAAAGTTAATTTTTTTATGCAAAATTACGAGATGTTCAAAGAAAGAAAAGCCAAATAAACAGCCACAGCACCTTCAAATGTTTTTATATTCAATCCTGTTTTTTCAATAAATTTGTCAATTCGATACTGTAAAGTATTTCGGTGTAAATATAATTGTTTAGCCGCAAGTGATACATTTAAATTACATTGGAAGAATACTTTAATACTCTCTATTAGTTCTTTATCATTGGAAACATTTTCTAATAAAAGATTTGTATATTTTTCTCTCTTTTCTTTTGGTAATAAGGTCATTAATTGATAAGGGAGAAGTTGTTCAATGTATGTAATTTTCTTTGATAAATAGGGAGAAAGATAAGAAAATAAATTTCGTTCCCATTGATACAAGTGAGAAACTTGATTGGTTTGGGTGTAGTGTCTGCCGACAAAAAAGGATAAGGATATAAAAAAATCTGTTTCTAGCGTATCAAGGGCTGTTTGTAATCTATATTCAGATATATTTTCTGTTAAGATGAGGACTCCAGTTTGTGAAGTTTCCCATATTGTAGGAGTATCAAAACCAAGTATTGAATGTAAAGCATTATGAAATTCTTCTCGTTCCGTTATAGGATGCGTTGTGAAGAAATGTAAAAAGCGTACAGATGTTATTTGAATATCTTTACTCTGATATAACGCTTCGTACCAATACTTTTCTATTTTTGTTTCGTAGCATGTGTCAGTATGGATGGGAGTTAAGAGGGATGAAAGCAATTGACACTCCCGTTTATGTAAGCGAGATTTACGAATTCCTACTCTATTCCCGTCAATCAAAAACCAACTGTAATCTTCAGAAAGTATGGCTTCATTAATTTTTATATCTTTAGCGTAATATTTTTTTAATTGTTGAATCATATCAACACTCCTTATCTTTATATTATTTATTAATAACAAATTATATAGGGATAATGGATTAATGCAGTTCGTGATAAAAATTTAAAAAATTCAGAAAATATATTGCAGAGGAAAAAGTGATAGTGTTATACTTCATAACAACTGGTAATGACAACATCATGTCGTGATCAAATTGGTATATGTATAAATAATATATCAATGATAGTTTATTCCTTCAACTGGTAATGACATAAGTCTACTAAAATTGATAGGGAAGGGAGAGAAGAGCATTGTTTTTATAAATGAATAAAATTCGTTTGTAAACGCTTTATTTATAAGGTGCTCCAAATCTTTTGTAAAGTTGATTATATTAGTTTAATTTGTCGTCAGTGAATTACAAGAAACATAAGTAAAGATTATGTTATATAGATGATTGTTTCTAGAGGAGGAAAAGGGATGAAAAAGTGGTTTATTTTCTTTTTGTCAACATTGCTATTGGCAATAGTAGGATGTTCTAACAGTGGCGAAAAAGTTAACACGTCATCTAAAGATGAAAAAATAGAATTACGGTATGCACTTTGGGATAAGAAACAACTACCAGCAGTGGAAAAAGTGGTTCAACAGTTTAATGAAAAACATCCGAATATTAAGGTGAAAATAGAATTAACAGCGTACGGGCAGTATTTTCAGAAGCTTGAAACGGCAGCAACAGGAAATGCATTGCCGGATGTATTTTGGATGAATGGACCAAATGTTGTGAAATACGCTTCAGGGAAAGTATTGATGCCTTTGGATGATAAAGCGAAAAAGGATAAGTATAAATTGGAAAATTATCCGAAATCTTTAGTTGATTTATATACAGTAGATAATAAAACTTACGGTATTCCAAAAGATTTTGATACAACGGCACTTTGGTATAATAAAAAATTATTTGATGAAGCTGGAGTAGCATATCCAGATGATTCATGGGATTGGGAGAAAATGAAAGAAGCTGCAAAAAAATTGACGAAAAAGGAAAAAGATGTTTGGGGATTTGCAGCAGCAATGGGAAATCAAGGTGGCTATTATGATCTCATTTACCAAAATAAAGGGTATGTTCTTTCTAAAGATAAAAAAACAGTAGGATTTAATAAACCACAAGCAATTGAAGCGTTTAATTATAACATTAGTTTTATTAAAGAAGGATTATCACCAACATTTGCTCAAATGACAGAGACAACAGCATCTGATTTGTTTTTATCAGGTAAAGTAGCGATGATTTTTGATGGGCCTTGGATGGTACCAGAATATAAGAAAAATCCTGATTTAAATATTGCTGTTATGCCAAAAGGGAAAGAAAGAGCTGTTATGATTCATGGTCTAGCAAATGTCATCTCAGCGAAAACAAAATATCCGGATGCAGCTTGGGAATTTGTGAAATATTTAGGTTCTAAAGAGGCAGCAGATGTGTTTGCAGAAACTGGAACAGTTATTCCTGCTTTTAATGGAACACAAGAAGCATGGGTTAAATCCGTTCCAAACTTGAATTTACAAGCGTATATCACTGGTCTTGAATATTCTTACCCATTACCGAGTGTGAAAAATACAGGAGCTTTATGGGAGCAAGAAACAAAAGTATTAAAAAGGGTATGGGGAGGAGAATTGAATGTTGAAGATGCAACAAAAGAATTAACAGAGAAGGCAAATGAAGTTCTTTCTAAAAAATAAGGAGAGGGATCCTCTCCTTACTTTAAATCAAAAATTATGGGAGGAGTGAAGAGATGGAGGATCTATCAATAAAGGTAGTGGAGCAAAAAAACACACATATACAAAAAAAATATAAAAAGAAAAAGAAATTAGATTATATATGGGCATATGTCATGATTGCCCCAACTATGCTAGGGTTATTCATTTTTTATATGTGGCCAATTTTGCAAAATATTTATTTTAGTTTTACAGCGTGGGATGCGTTTGGTAGCTATGAATGGATTGGATTAGAAAACTATAAAAAGATGTTTACTGATCAAGATTTAGGAAAGGCTTTTCAAAATACATTTATTTATATCGTGCTTACTGTTCCAATCAGTATATTTTTATCCATCATATTAGCGGTGCTATTAAATCAAAACATTAAAGGGAAATCCCTGTATAGAACATTATATTTTTTACCTGTTATTACAATGCCTGCTGCAATCGCGATGGTATGGAAATGGATCTATAATTCTGACTATGGGTTACTCAATTACATGTTATCATGCTTTGGAATTGATGGTCCTAATTGGCTTACCAACCCTAACATTGCATTATATTCAATTATTATAGTTGCGATTTGGGGTGGGATAGGATATAACATGGTTATTTTTCTATCTGGTCTCCAAAACATCCCTAAAACATACTATGAAGCAGCAATTATGGATGGAGCCCGGCCAATTACAATTTTCTTTAAGATTACATTGCCACTTTTATCGCCAGTTATTTTCTTTGTAACGATTATGTCTTTAATTGGGGCATTTCAAGTATTCGATCTCATCTTTATGATGATTGGTAGAACAAGTAATGTAATTGAAAATACACAATCTATTGTTTATTTATTTTATCAAAATGCCTTTATTTTGAATGAAAAAGGATATTCGGCAGCCATAGCAGTTGTATTATTAATTATTATATTAATCATTACAGCGATTCAAATGATATTACAGAAAAAGTGGGTGCATTATGATGAATAAAAGAGTAGGTGCAGTCAATAAAAATAAAATTATGATTCATACAATGCTTATCATAGGTGCCTTATTAACCATTGGTCCTTTTATTTGGATGATATTAACGTCTCTAAAGACTTATGCAGAATCTGTTCAAGTTTCACCAGTTATTATCCCATCTCAATTTATGTGGAGTAACTATACGGAAATATTCAACTTATTACCATTTTTAAAATTTATGATGAATACTGTAATTGTTACAATAGCTAGAACGATTGGGCAGTTGTTTTTATGCTCATTAGCAGCTTATGCTTTTGCTAGAATACAATTTCCAGGTAGAAATGTACTGTTTTTACTAACTCTTTCCGTCCTAATGGTTCCAGCTCAAGTGTTTTTGCTTCCACAATATTTAATTATGGTAAAACTGGATTGGTTGAATACATTACAAGCGGTAATTGTACCTGGGTTATTTAGTGCATTTGGTACCTTTTTATTGCGTCAGTTTTTTATGGGTGTTCCAAAGGAACTAGAAGAAGCAGCGAGATTAGATGGTTGCAATCACTTCCAAATTTATTGGTATGTTATGCTGCCTCTTGCGAAACCGGGTTTAATTGCACTTGGTATATTTACAACACTCTGGTCTTGGAATGAATTGATGTGGCCGATGATTGTAAATAATTCACCAGATATGATGACATTATCAGTTGGTTTATCTTCACTACAAGGGCAATATGCAACAAACTATCCTGTACTAATGGCGGGATCATTTTTAGCGATTTTACCAATGTTGTTATTGTTTATTTTTTTACAAAAACAATTTATTGAAGGAATTACAATTACAGGTGGAAAATAAGAATAATAGAATAGGAGAGGATATGTATGATTACGGCGGCATTAATTGGGGCAGGAAGTCGTGGAATGTACGCTTATGCTTCTTACGCGTTAGAACATCCAACAGAGATAACTTTTGTTGCGGTTGCAGAATTGGATAATGCAAAAAGACAGAAATTCTCTGAAATGCATAACGTTTCGGAAGATATGCAATTTGAAACATGGGAAGAGTTATTAGCGAAAGAAAAGCTTTGTGATGTATTGCTTATTTGTTCGCCCGACCGGTTTCATTATAAACCTGTAATGCAAGCGATTGAGAAGGGATACAAAATTTTATTAGAAAAACCAATGTCACCAAGTCCTACAGAGACATTGGAAATTGCAGAGGCTGCCACGAGATATGACGTGTTATTAACGGTATGTCACGTGTTAAGGTATGCACCATTCTATAGGACTTTAAAAGAAATTGTTGATCAAAAGAAGATAGGGGATATCGTTTCAATTCAATGGAATGAAAATGTCGGTCATTGGCATCAAGCACATAGTTTTGTAAGAGGGAATTGGCGTAATAAGTCTGAATCAAGTTCAATGATTTTGCAAAAATGTTGTCATGATATGGATGTGCTACAATGGCTTGTGGGTGCAGAGTGTGAAAAGATTTCATCTTTTGGAAGTTTGACTCATTTTAAATCCGAACATGCACCTAAGGGTTCGACGTTACGTTGTACAGATGGTTGTGAAGTTGAGGGAAACTGCCAATATTCTGCTTTAAAATGGTATTTACATGAGAGAGATGAATGGCCAGCGAATGTGGTTTCTATTGATACAAGCATTGAAAATAGACTGGAGGCATTAAAAAAGGGACCTTATGGGCGTTGTGTGTACCATTGTGACAATGATGTTGTGGATCATCAAGTAGTAAATTTGCTGTTTGATAATGATGTAACAGTTGCTTTTACAATGTCTGCATTTACAAAAGAGTGTTGCCGTACGTTTAAAATTATGGGAACACATGGTGAAATTCATGGTCATGATGTATTAAATGAATTGAAGGTCAAATATTTTTCAGGTGAAGTTGAAACGATTTACCCAAAAACAATAGAAGGTGGACATATGGGAGCAGATAATGCAATTATGACTGATTTTATCGAAAAGGTAAAAAGCAATAAAACAGAAAGTTTAACGTCTGCAATGATTTCGGCAAATAGTCATTTGATTGCATTTGCTGCTGAAAGATCAAGAATAACGGGTGAAACAGTAAATCTTAAGCAATATGTGACAGAGTTACAACAATCGATGAATCTAGCAAAGTAAGAAGAGTGCATATAAAGAAATAAATTAAATATACGATTCAAGTAAATTTTAACAGATAGAATAAGCTTATCTTTCTCTGTGAGAAAGTAATGGTAATTCCTATTTTCATTCGATATAATAGCCATAAACTGGTCATAACAACTTTATAGATGAGGGAGTAAAACATGATTGCAAAAGATAATCGAACACCATTATACTACCAACTAATGGATATTATTGTGGAGCAAATTGAAACTGGGAATTTACAAGAACATGATAAGCTTCCATCAGAACGTGAACTATGCGAGATTCATGATGTAAGTAGAACAACAGTAAGGCAGACGATGCAAGAATTAGAAAAAGAAGGATATATTTATAAAAAACATGGTAAAGGGAGTTTTGTCTCACCTCGTGTATTTAATCAAAGTCTTGTCCGTTTTTATAGTTTCACAGAAGAAATGAAAAAATTTGGAAAGGTTCCATCATCAACAGTCGTATCATTTTCCATAATTCATTGCGATAAAAAAATATCGAAAATTATGAATCTTAACAATGGAGAAGAGGTGTATCAAATTACGAGATTAAGGTTAGCTGATAAAGAACCCATGCTATTTGAAACATCTTATATTCCTGTAAAGTTCTTTCCATATTTAACGAAGAAAGAATTAGAAGAAACACCAATGTACGAGATTCTCCGTACAAAATACCAAGTTCATATCACACGTGCGGTGGAAAGTTTCAAAGCGATTGCAGCAGAAAAAGAGCATGCAACATGGCTACAAGTGGAAAAGAATGAACCATCTTTATCTCTAGAACGTATTGCATATGCGAAAGAAAATATAATTGAATACACACAGACCATTGCAAGAGGAGATAAATTTACTTACACAGTTGAATTACAATAAGTATAGTTATACTTATTGTAATTCAACTGGTAATGATGACGTGATAAGATGTGGACTAATATTAAGGGGGTTCTGAAATGTTATTACATGCAAATGATGAAATAAGAGAAACATATGGAGCGTGTTTTACAGCGAAAGAAATTGCACAACAGCCAGATCTTTGGGAGCAAGTATATTTGAATTTTCAAAGCAAACATCATGAAATTATAGACTTCTTTTCACGTATTTCAAGAGATCATGAACAAGTGAGGGTTATTTTCACTGGTGCAGGGACATCCGCTTTTGTTGGAGACACAATTGTTCCATATGTAAAAAGGATTACGGATTTAAAGAAAATGCATATTGAAAGCATTCCAACAACAAATATAGTCTCAAGTCCTTATTACTATCTTCAGCCAGACATCCCAACAATTTTAGTGTCTTTTGCTCGCTCAGGCAATAGTCCAGAAAGTGTAGCGGCAGTACAATTAGGAGAACAAATTATTCATTCAGTTTATCATATTATTTTAACATGTAATGAAGAAGGAAATTTAGCGAAGCAATTTCAGCATAAAGAGAACGCTTTTGTTATGTATATGCCACAGGAGGCAAACGATCAAGGGTTTGCAATGACAGGAAGTTTTACCTCTATGATGTTAACTGCACTTATGTTATGTAACTATAATCAGACCCATCTTTTAGAACCTAGCATTATGGATATTGTAAGATTAGGAAAAGATGTAATCAAAAAACAAGAACAGGAAATTCAACGAATTGCAGAAAAAGAATTTCGTAAAATTGTATTTTTAGGATCAGGCGTATTCGAGGGACTTTCTCGAGAGGCTGCTTTAAAATTTTTAGAGTTAACTGCTGGTCGTATCCCAGTTACGTTTGACACAACACTTGGGTTTAGGCATGGACCGAAATCAATTTTAGATAAGGATACAGTTGTTGTATTATTTTTATCTAATGATGAGTATACGAAAAAATATGATCTTGATTTATTAAAAGAGCTTTTTCAAGAGAAAGAAAGAAGCGAGATTATTGTTATAGCACATCAAGATAATCAGGAAGCAAGGCGAAATTCAAATACGTTTTTATGCAATGACGGACGCAATCTGAAAGATGACATGTATATTACGTTTATTTATATATTATACGGACAAATTTTAGCGTTATATAAATCTATTGCATTAGGGATTACTCCAGATAACCCTTGTCCAAGTGGAAGTGTAAATCGTATCGTTCGAGGGGTAACAGTACATCCTTATAAAGGAAAGGAATAGCAATTTATGAACTACTATGTCAAAGCATCTATGTATCTACTAGAAGATGGTGTTCGTGAGGGTGGATATTTACATATTGTAAATGGCTACTTTCTAAAACATGTTGAAGAAATAGTAGACGGAGCGTTAGTAATGGATTTTGAAGGAAGTATTATTTCTCCAGGATTTGTGGATACACATATTCACGGTGTAGCGGGACATGATGTAATGGATAGCACATATGAATCGTTAAACAATATTTCTATTATGTTATTGGAAAATGGTGTTACGAGTTTTTTACCTACAACATTAACTGATTATTCGGAAAATATAATGAAAGCTTTAAAAAATATAGCTCATGCAAAAAAAAGAGGAGTGGAAGGGGCCAATATTATTGGAGCTTTTCTTGAGGGACCTTGTTTTACGGAGGTCTATAAAGGTGCACAAAACTCTAAATATTTTATTGATCCAACCATTGAAATGTTAGAGGAGTGGATTGTTGCATCAGAAGGGACAATTAAAAAAATTGCCATGGCACCAGAGAGGAAAGGTGCTATTGCGTGTATACATCATGCTGTGAAAAAGAATATTCATGTAGCAATTGGGCATACGAATGCAAACTATGAGATATGCCAGAATGCGATTCAAGCAGGAGCGACGATTTTTGTGCATACGTTTAATGGAATGAAAGGATTACATCACCGTGAACCTGGCGTTGTTGGAGCGGTACTCTCAACTGAGCATGTGTATGGTGAAATCATTGTAGATGGACATCATGTACATCCAAGCGTAGTGAATATTTTATATAAATGTAAAGGATACGACAAAACTTGTTTAGTTAGTGACTGTATGCGAGCGGGCTTATTAGGGGATGGCACATATAATTTAGGAGAATTTGTTGTCCAAGTGCAAGACGGCATTGCCCGAACAGAGGCGGGTTCTTTAGCAGGAAGTACACTTCGATTTATTGATGGTGTGAAGAATATAGAGAAATGGACAAATGCATCGTTATGGGAATGTGTTCATATGGGATCGTTAATTCCTGCTAAAAGTATTGGAGTTGATAATGAAATTGGAAGTATAGCACCAGGGAAAAGAGCTGATTTTCTTATATTAACAGAGGATTTAGATCTTATAGGAACAGTTGTAGGGGGAGAAATGAAATATAAAAAGAATAAAGAGAGGATTTGAGAGTATGCTTGTTTCAACTCAATTTATACTGAGAAATGCACAAGAACAGGGTTATGCGGTTCCGGCTTTTAATATTCATAATTTAGAAACTTTAAAAGCAGTAATTGAATCCGCAGTAGAGCTTAGGTCACCTGTTATTATAGCTGCTACACCAGGCACAATAAAATATATGGGAAAAGAATATCTTTTGCATATGATTGAAGCAGCGAGAAAGCAATATGAAATACCAATTAGCCTACATTTAGATCATCATGAGGATATAAGTGATATTAAAAATTGTATTGATTCAGGAGTTCGCTCTGTTATGATTGATGCATCGCATTATCCATTTGAAGAGAATATTCAGATTGTTCAGGAAGTTTCGTTGTATGCAAAACAATATGGAGTAACAGTAGAGGCTGAATTAGGGCAATTATCAGGAATAGAAGAAGATATAAAAGTAGAAAACTCAATTTATACAGATCCTTACCAAGCGAAAGAATTTGTAGAACGCACGAATATTGACTCATTGGCAGTTGCAATTGGAACGGCACATGGACTATATAAAGGGGAACCAAAATTAGATTTACAAAGATTAATAAATATCAGAAAGCAAGTCAATATTCCTCTTGTACTACATGGGGCATCTGGATTATCAGACAGTTTAGTGCAAGAAACGATTCGTTTAGGAATTTGTAAAGTAAATATTGCAACAGAGCTAAAAATTGCATTCGGAACAGCATTACGCCATTATCTACATTCTCATCCAGAAGAAAATGATCCGCGTAAATATTTTTCAGATGCAATTATGGCGATGAAACGGGTTGTTGCAGATAAAATAAAGATGTGCAAAAGTTTAAATCGTGTGTAAGGAGATATTCTTATGATTGCGACAATTACATTGAATCCATCTGTTGATATGCGATATGAATTAGGAGAATTAAAACTAAACAAAATACATCGCACGAAAGACTATGAAAAAACTGCGGGTGGAAAAGGCATTAATGTATCGAGAGTACTTCGTTTGCTTGGAGAAGAAGTAACAGGAGCTGGGTTACTTGGTGGTAGTAATGGTGAGTTCATAAGAAAAAGATTGAAAGATTTATCAATTATTGATGAGTTTGTTTCCGTTAAAGAAGAAACTCGCAATTGTATAGCGTTAATCACAAAAAAATCTGCGTCAGCTACTGAAGTATTAGAAGCAGGACCAGCTATTTCAGAGGATGAAATAGCTCTTTTTATCAAAAAATATGAAAGGATAGTAAAAGATTTTGAGTTTATTGTTGCATCGGGAAGTTTACCTAAGGGTATTCCAAATTCATTTTATCAACAGTTGGCACAAAAGGCGGCTGAAAACGGTAAAAAATTCATATTAGATACAAGTGGAGAACCATTATTGCATGGCATACAAGGAAAACCATTTTTAATTAAACCAAACAGGCAAGAAATTTGTCAGTTGCTTCAAAAAAAACATGTGTCACAGGAAGAAATGATTGCGGAAGCAACTAAAATCTGCGAGAGGGGCGTGCAGTATGTTTTGTTATCACTTGGAAGAGAAGGAGCGATACTTATTACGAAAGATGAAAGCATAAGGGCAATTATTTCAGAAATAAAAACTATCAATGCCGTTGGCTCAGGTGACGCAATGGTTGCAGGAATAACGTTAGCACTCGCAAAGGGGTATGGGATAAAGGATGCACTTCGTTTTTCGGTGGCGTGTGGAATGGCTAACGCAGCTGAGGAAATAACAGGTTACATACAGCCTAAAAATGTAGAGAATTTCTATAATGAAATTACAATTGTCTAAAAGTAGGAAGGGGAGAAATATGGGGAAGTACGTTGCTTGTTTTGATATTGGAGGAACTTTTATAAAATATGCAATGATTGATGAACAAGGAATGGTACATGAACAAGGGAAAATAACAACACCAGTACAAAATCAAAAGAAAGAAATTTTGTATCGCATTTGTGAAGTAATATATGAGTTTGAAAAGAGCTATAAAATTCATTCTGTAGGTGTATCATCGTGTGGGATTATTGATAATATCAAGGGGGAAGTTCTGTATTCTGCCAATATTTCGGGATATAGCGGTACAAAAATAGCAGATTACATTTATAGTGAGACAGGGTATGTGGCGAGTATTGAAAATGATGTTCGTTCAGCTTGTCTCGGTGAAATGTGGAAAGGAGTAGGGCAGGGGAAAGAACATATTGTTTTAATCACACTTGGAACCGGAATTGGTAGTGGAATCATTACAAATGGCAAAATGCTTCAGGGAGTGAAAGGATTAGCAGGAGAGCTTGGTCATATGATAATTGTTCATAATGGAGAAAAATGTAGTTGTGGCGGAGAGGGATGTTATGAGAGATATGCATCGACTTCGGCATTGATTCGTCAGTATAAAGAAGCATCAAAAATTCAAGGGCTAGAGATAGGTACAATCACAGGTGAAGAAATTATAGAACGTATGTACAGAGGAGAACGATTGGCAAAGGATGTATATGAACAGTTTCTACAGTATGTTGTTGCTGGTTTAGTAAATATTACTTATATATTTAACCCCGAATTAATTATTATTGGGGGAGGTATTACAGAGCAAGGTGAACCATTTTTGAAACAAATTCAAGAAAGGTTCCATGACAAAATAATGGATATCTATCAAAATAAGGTGGAAATCGCTTTAGCATCATTACATAATGATGCTGGTGTATATGGAGCTTGTTATGTAGCGTTGAATCAATGTGAGGAAAAGTCAATGAATATATAATTTTAGAAGATATTTATCGAGAATAGTTAACACGTAGAGCTTTTTATTTTCAAACAACCATTATCTTGTTTATATATCAGCTGATGGTTGTTTTTGTTTGAAATATTAATAGGAATATATATTTGTTGATGATGTGCTATAAAGTATGTACGGATGTGATTTATCATTTCGGTTCTCGATTTGAAGTATAAGTCAAAGGGAATAGAATTATGAAGAAATTACCAAAAGTATGGTAAGATAACATTGTCATACAACAAGGGGGATTTGTTTTATGGAACATGGATATCTTGCTAAAGTAAATGTAACGAAAAGAATTGAATCGAAATCTAAGTACAATAAGAAACTTGAAAAATATCAAAGGCGCTTATTAGCGTTGCAGCAAATAGTAAAAGAAGAAAAAATCGCAGTTATGCTCGTTATGGAAGGCTGGGATGCGGCTGGAAAAGGCGGGGCGATTAAACGAGTGACGGAACACCTTGATCCGCGTGGGTTTCAAGTAAATCCAATTGGAGCACCAGCACCTCATGAAAAACGATACCATTACTTGCAACGTTTCTGGCGTAAACTTCCTCAGTACGGGCAAATTACTATTTTTGATCGCTCATGGTATGGCCGTGTGTTAGTTGAGCGGGTTGAAGGTTTTGCTACAAAGGAAGAGTGGACGAGAGCCTATGACGAGATTAATGATTTTGAAAAACTACTAACAGATGATCATTATATAATCGGGAAGTTTTTCTATCATATTAGTAAAGATGAACAGTTAAAGAGGTTTAAGGATAGAGAGAACAATCCTTTAAAAAGATGGAAAATTACAGATGAAGATTGGCGTAACCGTGAAAAATGGGACGAGTATGTTGAAGCAATGGAAGAAATGTTTGAAAAAACAAATAGGCCAAATGCGAAATGGCAAATTATCGCGAGTAACGATAAATTATACGCTCGTTTGAAAACGTTGAAAGTGATTATTTCATTAATTGAGGATTACCTTTTAGAACATAATATAGAATTACCTTCGTATTATTATGAGATGAAAGAGGGTAAGACGGAAGGAATTGAATCTGTGCAAGATGCAGGAGTTAAATAGTAAAAGACCTGTATATGCGGTATGAATAGGGCTATCCCACAAGTATATTTATGGGATAGTTTTTTTATTATACTAGAGTGGATTTATGATCTTTGTTTAATTCATTAAACTTATGAGTATAATGCTTCTTATTATTAAAGCCAACAAAGTCAATTCCGACGCAAGGTTCTAAATTGCCGTCTACAATTGTAGAATCCAAGAAGCTTAAAAGCTTTAATTTAGATAGCTCTTTAACGAATTGTAGATTTTGTATGTTACCACAACTTGATAGAATGACTGTTTCTATCTCTGTTAAATAACGTAAATAGTCGTGGTTTTTCATTTTACTGCAATTATTGAATTCGATGTATGTTAAAGTTGAAGCGTTGTGTTCAATTTCATCAATATGTTCTAAATTTCTTAAATAATTGATTTCTAAATGCTTTAATTTTGGGAATGCGCTACATCCCTTTAATGAGTTAATATTCCCTTGTGTAATGCTTAGTTTTTCAAGTTTTTGTAAAGACATTAATTCTTCAAGGTTTTTTTGTTTCGGTTTGTATTTCCAAATGTATAGTTCTTTTAAGTTAGGACAAGATTCGAATCCTGTAATGTTTTTATTCCACTGTATGTAAAGTTCCTCCAAATTTGTATAGCTTTCTAGTGCTGTTAAGTTTAGTGGAACTTGTGATTCTTCTAGTGCTAAAGATTTTAAGTTTTTTAAATTATATAATGATGAGTAGTCAGTAATACATGTACTACTAATATGTAAGCTTTCAATTTGCGGGCAGCGTTCTAGAAAGTTAATATGATTTAAACTATACCTAAGATCATTAATGTAAACATCGGTAAAGTTATTTGTATTAATGAAGTCTACGTATTCATCCAGTCTATTTTCATGAATTTGTACGCTGCCATTCATAACTAAAAAGTTTTGTGATTGATTTGCTTCACCGGATCCTTCTATTTTATGTACTGGGTTTTGTTTGCAAACCTCACATAATTTTAGGTTTTTTTTCATTGTTTTCTCCTTGCATATTGTAAATAGTAGTATTTTTAATATAGCATGAGATAAGTAGTCTATGGTTAGCAAGTGTTTAGAATGAAAAGAACGAATAGAAAATGTCGTTGTATATGTAATGGAAAACATAGTACATTAACAAGGGGATTTTATTTCAAAGGGAGGATGAGAACTTGTTAGATGAGGCGGGAGCTTTAATAAGTAATCATATATATACAGAAGAAGAACAACAAAAATTATATAAACGAACGTTACTAATCGTAAGCATTTCACAAATGTTCGGAGGAGCAGGGTTGGCTGCTGGGATTACAGTAGGTGCACTTCTTGCGCAGCAAATGCTTGGGACAGATGCATATGCAGGATTACCGGCAGCTATGTTTACGATGGGATCTGCGGTAGCAGCTTTCTTTGTTGGGAAGTTATCGCAAAAGTATGGTCGCCGCGTAGGGCTTGCAGGAGGTTTTATAGTAGGCGGGTTAGGGGCTATTGGAGTTGTGATGGCAGCTTTAACAAATAGTATTATTCTTTTACTAGTTTCTTTACTTATATATGGCGCGGGCACAGCTACAAATTTACAAGCGCGTTATGCTGGAACGGATTTAGCGAATAAGAAGCAAAGAGCAACCGCTATTAGTATTACGATGGTAATGACGACTTTTGGTGCAGTCGCAGGTCCCAATTTAGTAGGTGTAATGGGAAGGTTTGCTCATTCAATTGGGATTCCTGAACTTGCTGGTCCGTTCATCTTATCAGCAGCGGCATTTATACTGGCGGGTCTTGTTTTATTTGTTATGCTTCGTCCAGATCCGTTACTTATTGCTAATATGATAGAAGCATATAAACAAGAGCATACATATAAAGGGCAACCAATAACAGAAGAGGCAATAGAAAACAAGCAAGGTATTACTGTTGGAGCTATCGTAATGATACTTACTCAAATCGTGATGGTTGCAATTATGACGATGACTCCAGTTCACATGGGACACCACGGTCACGCTTTAAGTGCAGTAGGTCTTGTAATTGGTTTTCATGTCGGTGCAATGTACCTTCCATCTCTCGTTACGGGAATGCTAATTGATAAAATTGGAAGAACTACGATGAGTATAGCTGGCGGAGTAATTTTACTAGCAGCAGGTGTCATAGCGGCGCTAGCGCCGAGTGATTCTTTAATACTATTAATCGTTGCTTTGTCTTTACTTGGATTAGGATGGAACCTTGGTTTAATAAGTGGTACGGCTCAAATTGTTGATGCAACTATACCTTCCACACGTGCAAAAACACAAGGGAAAATAGATGTGTTTATTGCGTTAGCTGGAGCTTCAGGCGGAGCGATGTCAGGTATGGTAGTGGCGAATTCAAGTTATGCGACGTTGTCATTAGCCGGGGGCGTTTTAGCTTTCATGCTGATTCCTGTTGTGATATGGTCTCGAAAAGGAGAAAGAAGTTAAAGGGAGGTTCTAGTTATTGACTAGAACCTCTTTTTCATCCGTTTTTAACTCAAATCCCACTCCACAATAAGCCCTAAATGCGTAAGACCGCCCCCAAATCCGTACAGTAAAAGTTTGTCTCCATTATTTAATTTACTTTCTTTTCTAGCTGAATTTAGAGCGAGTGGAATAGAGACAGAAGATGTATTCCCCATATATTCCACGCTCGTTAATGTTTTTTGTATTGGAATTTGAGATTTTTCACAAATAGATTCAATCATTCGTAAGTTAGCGCTATGAGGAATGAACCAGTCTATATCATCCATTTTCATATTTGCAGTATGTAACAGTTCTTTTATACCTACTGGCACTGTGCGTGTTGCCCATTTATATACTTCTCTCCCATTTTGAACGATTTTTTCATTTGTTTGCAGTGGAGTGTTATTCATAGTAGTAGATAAGTTTGTTCTGTATAGATGAATACCGCCGTGCCCATTTGTGCCCATATGATACGCGATAAAGCTTGGTTTGTTTTCATCTCTTTCTAATAAAATAGCACCAGCACCATCGCCGAATAAAATGCAGGTCGTTCTATCGGTGTAATCAGTAACTTTTGATAATGTTTCTGTCGCTACAACAAGTACTTTTTCGTGTGATCCAGAAGTGATTAAGCTATTTCCAACGTGCAAGCCATATGTGAAACCAGCGCAAGTGGCATTTAAATCAAATGCCATTGTATGAGGTATGTTGAAGTATTGTTGTATTTGGCAAGCAACACTAGGGAAAACGTAATCAGCAGTAGTAGTAGCGACAATGATACAGTCGACATCTTCTAAGTTTTTCTTATATGTTGTACATAAATTTTCAATTGCTTGAATGGCTAAGTTTGAGGAGTATTCTTCTTCGCTAGCGATTCTTCTTTCCTTCATTCCTGTTCTTTGTACAATCCATTCATCATTCGTATCGATTATTTTTTCTAAATCATTATTAGATAATATTTGATTTGGAACATAAGTACCAATTGCAGTAATACGAGATTTAGAATGCATGGGAACATCTCCTAACTTATTTTTATAACCTGATACTAATATCTGGTTATAAAAATGTCAATAAAGACTTTTATTGTATTGAAGTGATAATGCTTAACTTATTATGAAGGAATTTGGCGAGTGTTGTAAAAATCATATACAAGAAGTTTTTAAAATTGATAATGAAGAGAGTTGAGCTCCTTGAAAAGGATTTTGTATATATTTCCTGTTGTCATTATTTGTAGCTTTATTCTTATTATTTTTTCAGAGAAATCTTATGCTTGTGATTGTATTAATGTATCAGCAGAAGATGCCTTTCAAAAAAACGATGTAGTATTTAAGGGAAGAGTGATTGAGATTGGAAGGGAAGAAAGTGTTGGAATTGAAGTATTATTTGAAGTGAAGGGCATTTGGAAAGGGACAACATCTTCGCAAATTATTGTATATACAAATGGTGGTGATTGTGTGTTTCACTTTGTAGAGGGAGGAGAGTACTTAGTGTTTTCTTCTCAAAGAGGGGAAGAGAAACAATTATTCACACATAGTTGCAGTGGTACGAAAAAGCTAGATGAGGCAGGGGCGGACGAAGTGGCTGTAAGTCAAATTGCAAAAGAATCTGTTCCGACGAAGAAAGTCGATTTAAAAGGGAAAATGGTCAGTGGTTTCAGTTCGTGGAAAGTTGTTACCATTTCTATAGGCATGTTACTGATTGTAGCTCTTGTGATTTTTAATGTAAGAAGAATACGCAAAAAATGACGATTAAAGTAAAAGTATAGAGAATTTCTTTCTGTTTCTATAGGTGGTTTCATCTTGTGAAAGCGAATTACTTATGCTACACTTTATGTAACTTAAAATGAACGGAGGGGCTTCCTTTGATCTTAATCAGATTACGTCTCAATACTTTGTGCCAATAATTGAATAGCGCTCAAAGGCTCTGTCTGTGTGCAGAGTGAACGGGATTGGTCTGCCTATTTTAAAGGAACCCTTTATTAAGCTTATATGTGAAAAAGAGGGAGGGACGAATACGCCCTCTTTTTGTTTTGCCTTTATAAATAGAATGGGATCGTATAGGTGAACACTTATTGTGGATACGTATATGATCTTGGGACTTATTGACTATGAGATAGGATGAAAGTATCGCTTTCTCCTGTTTCTTTGGTGAACCCTTATCCGTTTACGAAAACACAGGCAGTGACCTGTGTTTTTTATTTTACGTAATCGAAATGGAGGAATAAATATATGGAAGAATTATTACAAAGAGCAGTTTTAGTTGGAGTGAATTTAGGTAATGAAGATGACTTTGCGTATTCGATGGAAGAGTTAACGAATCTTGCAGAAGCTTGTGATGTAGAGGTAATTGGGCAAGTGACGCAAAATTTACAACGAGTAAATCCGTCACATTATATTGGAAAAGGAAAGATTGAAGAAGTAGCAGCCTATGTAAATGAAGTAGGTGCGAATATGGTAATCTTTAATGACGAATTATCGCCTTCTCAAATTCGAAATTTAGAAGCAGATTTAGATTGTAAAGTAATTGACCGTACCATATTAATTTTAGACATTTTTGCGCAACGTGCGAAAACGAAAGAAGCGCAGTTGCAAGTAGAAGTAGCACACCTTCAATATATGATGCCACGTTTAATCGGTCTTCGTGAATCGTTAGGAAGACAGAGCGGCGGAGTTGGTACAAAAAATAAAGGTGTCGGTGAGAAAAAATTAGAGTTAGATCGTCGTAAAATTGAAGAACAGATTTCAGTTTTAAATAAAGACCTAGAAGCACTTGTTGCCCAGCGTCAAACGCAGCGAAAGCAACGTAAGAAAAATGAAGTACCTGTTGTAGCATTAGTAGGTTATACGAACGCTGGAAAGTCAACGACGATGAATGCAATGCTTGAAATTTATAATGGTACAGAAGAAAAACAAGTATTTGAAAAAGATATGTTATTCGCGACGTTAGAAACATCTGTGCGAAATATTGATTTGCCAGATAACAAATCATTCTTATTAACAGATACAGTCGGATTTGTAAGCAAATTACCGCATCATCTTGTAAAAGCTTTCCGTTCAACATTGGAAGAGGTAGCGGAAGCAGATTTACTTATTCACGTTGTAGATTACGCAAATCCAAATTACGAACAATTAATTGATATTACAAATGAAACGTTAAAGAAAATTGGAGTAGAAAATATCCCAACTATTTATGCTTATAACAAATCAGATATGGTAGATGTTGAAATTCCGAAAGTACAAGAAGACCGCGTTTATTTATCAGCGAAGAAACATGTTGGAATAAAAGAGCTTGTCGAAATGATTCGCTCACACATTTATAAAGAGTATACGAAGTGTGAAATGCTAATTCCGTATGATCAAGGGCAGGTAGTTTCTTATTTCAATACTCATGCGCACGTTTTATCTACGAGTTATGAAAACGAAGGTACGAAACTAGAAGTAGAATGTAAGACGAGTGATTACGAAAAGTATAAGCGTTTTGCTATTTAATAAAGAAGGCGATCCTAATATATGTTAGGATCGCTTTTTTTTATTCTGTAATAGAGGCCCACTTATAAGAATAAATTCCTGCAAATGGACGAATAACAACACCCTTTACTGTTGGACGCTCTAAATACACAAGACCTGATTGGAAGATTGGAGCAATGGCTGCATCATCTTCAAGTAAGATTTTCTCAGCATCTTGGAACGCTTTCCAACGTGCTGGTAAGTCCGTTACTAAAGTAGAGCTCGTTTTCTCAATTAATTCGTCGTATTGTTTGTTGGAGTAACTCATCTTATTAAACGGTCCGTCTGTGACGAACATATTTAAAAATGTTGTAGGATCAGGATAATCTGGACCCCAAGTAGAGAGTGAAATTTCAAAATCGCCATTTCCTTCACGATCTAAAAATGCTTTTACTGGAAGTGGTTGTAATGTGATTTTTAATCCAGGTAAGTTTTTCTCCAGTTCACCTTTTAAAAACTCGCTAATTTTTTTATCGTTAGACTCATCAGTTGTTATGATTGAAAGAGAAGCATTTTGTAAATTTGTTTCTTTTTTCGCAGTTTCCCATAGTGTTTTAGCTTCTTTCGCATTTGTTTCTACTTTTACATGACTTGTACTGCGAAAATCTTTATTGTCAGGTCCTTTTACGAATCCTTTTGGAACGAATGCATTTGCAGGTATAGAACCATTATTTAAAATCGTTGTTGCAATTCCTTGTTTATCAAAAGCAAGCGAAATCGCTTTTCGAGCATTTTTGTTTGCTAATAAAGGATTCTTTTGACTAAATCGGAAAAACGTCACAGAAGGACGTTCCATTTTCTTTAAGCTCGGATCTTTTTGATATTTATCAACAAACTCAGAATTAATCGTAATTCGGTCTACTTGTTTACTTTCAAATAAATTAACGGCTGTTGAAGTATCTTTTACGATATTTACATTAATTTCATGTAACTTCACATTTTTATTATCCCAGTAGTTCGGGTTTTTTGTCATTTTATAACTTGTATCATGTTTCCATTCACTTAATTGGAACGGCCCGTTATAAACTACATTTGCAGCTTCAAGTCCGTAATTTTTCCCTTGTGATTCAACAACCTTTTGGTTTTGAGGATAAAATGTTGCGAATCCCATTAATCCTAAAAAGTATGGAACAGGGTGTTCTAACTGTACTTCAAGTGTTTTATCGTCAATTGCTTTTACACCAAACGAGTCAATTGGCAATTCTTTTTTATTTATTTTTTCTGCGTTTTTAATATCGAACATAATATGTGCGTATTCAGAAGCAGTTTCTGGATTTACGGCACGTTTCCATGCATATTCAAAATCATGAGCAGTTACTGGATCGCCATTTGACCATTTTGAATCGTGTAATGTAAATGTATATGTTTTTCCGTCTTCGCTCAGTTTGTATGATTCAGCTGCTGCAGGAACAGGTTTATTGTCAGGACCAGGCATATATAATCCTTCCATTACGTTGTTTAATGCAGCGTAAGAAAACCCATCAGTTGCGATAGATGAATCAAGTGTAGAAATTTCCCCAGCTTCTACAATGTTTAATACTTGTTTTGAAGATTCTTTTTTCTTTTCTCCTGTAGTGGTTGCCTCTTGTTTTTGACCACATGCTGTTAAAAACATAGATAATGTGATTGAGAGTGCAACGATTCCTTTTGTTTTTTTCTTCATATTTGTCAACCTTCCCTTCATCTCTGCCTTAGTATAAAAGAAAATATAGAAAATTTCTATAAATAAATCCGATAAAACATATGGAAAAAATATATTATTTAAGAAGTGATATTTCTGGAAAAAGAAATGAAACCAGTATAGAATAGAAATGTTTCAAAAGTCAGAATTTATTACACCTACTGTAATAAATATATATTTTGTACAGGAAGGAGAGATTCATATATGCAGGCAGTTTCAAAAAAAAATACAATAGAAACACCGACGATATATCGAATACTATTTGCGATTAGTTTCGGTCATTTTTTAAATGACTCGATGCAAGCAGTTGTGCCCGCGTTGTTTCCTATTTTGGAAAAAACGATGAATTTATCCTATATGCAAGTAGGGTGGATTGCGTTTGCATTAAATATGACTTCGTCGATTATGCAGCCGGTTTTTGGTATGTATTCGGATAAGAAGCCATCACCATTTTTATTACCTCTCGGTATGTTTTCAAGTATGCTTGGGATGATCGGACTTGCATTTGCACCAAACTTTATTATTGTCATTATTTCTGTTTTATTTATCGGATTAGGTTCCGCAGTCTTTCATCCAAAAGGGGCTCGAGTTGCTTATATGGCAGCCGGTGCAAAACGAGGTTTAGCACAAGCGATTTATCAAGTGGGAGGAAATACAGGGAATTCCCTAGCTCCTATTTTTACAGCTTTAATTTTCGTTCCGCTCGGCCAAATTGGTTCTTTAGGTTTTACAGCCTTTGCAGCGGTAGGAATTGTATTATTAATTTTCGTATCAAATTGGTATAGGAATGAATTAGCGACTGGCACTGTGAGAAGAAAAAAGAGGGCTGCGCTTGAGGCGGAAAATGCGATTGTAAGTACACATATTAAATTTGTTATTTTACTTCTTGTTTTTCTTACTTTTGTACGATCTTGGTACGGTGCTGGTATTGGGAACTTTTATCAATTTTACTTAATTGAGCATTACGGGTTATCGATAAAAAATGCTCAGTATTTCGTATTCGCATTTATGATTGCTGGTGTGTTAGGAACCTTCTTTGGTGGTCCATTAGCAGATCGATTTGGAAAGAAAACAATTATTGTATTTTCAATGCTAGGTTCAGCCCCACTTGCACTTTTATTGCCCCACGTTTCGCTCGTATGGGTCGTACCGCTATTTTTATGTATCGGTTTTATTAGTTCAAGTAGTTTTAGTGTAATTGTTGTATATGTGCAAGAGCTTGTTCCTGGAAAAGTAGGAATGGTATCTGGATTAATTGTAGGGCTTGCGTTTGGACTCGGCGCTTTAGGCTCTGTAGTTCTTGGAAAATTGGCTGACATATATAGTCTACAATTCATTATGTTACTATGTAGTTGTCTACCATTAATTGGACTTACTTCTTGGTTATTACCAAGTGATAAGAAAACGATAGAATAGGGGATGCACTATGAAATTATGTGAAAATGTTACAGAATTAATAGGAGATACACCTGTCGTCCGTTTATCTAAATTTATTCCAGAAGACGCAGCAGATGTGTATGTAAAACTAGAAATGTTTAATCCATCACGCAGTGTGAAAGACCGTGCTGCCTATAATTTATTGCACGTTGCAGAAGAGAATGGTCTTATCAAACCAGGAGATACAATTATTGAGCCAACAAGTGGTAATACAGGAATTGGTTTAGCGATGAACGCGGCTGCGAAAGGATATAAAGCGATTTTAATTATGCCGGACAATATGTCAAAAGAGCGTATAAATTTATTGAAAGCATACGGTGCAGAAGTAGTTTTAACACCGGCAGAACAAAGAATGCCAGGAGCAATTGCGAAGGCGTTAGAATTGCAAGAGAAAATTCCAAATAGTTTTATTCCGCAGCAATTTGAAAATCCAGCAAATCCGAATATTCATCGTTATACAACTGCACTTGAAATTTATGAACAAATGGATGGCGAGCTTGATGCATTCGTAGCAACGGCTGGAACTGGTGGAACTATTACAGGGACTGGGGAAACGTTAAAAGAGAAATTACCAAACTTATATATTGCAGTAGTAGAACCGAAAGGATCTCCCGTTTTATCAGGTGGTGTTCCAGGTCCTCATAAATTAGTAGGAACAAGTCCAGGATTTATCCCGAAAAACTTAAATACGGAAGTGTATAACGAAATTATTCAAATTGCAGACGAAGAGGCCTTAACGACGATGAGAAACTTAGCTAGACAAGAGGGATTGTTAGTTGGGCCGTCTTCAGGCGCTTCTGTTTACGCAGCGATTATGATCGCGAAACGATTAGGCGCTGGTAAAAAAGTTTTATGTATTGCACCTGATACAGGTGAGCGGTATTTGAGTATGGGATTATTTGAATGAAAATGATACAAACACCTTACTCATGAAATTGTTACGAGTAAGGTGTTTGTTTTAGGTTGTAAAGAGGGGGAGAATAACAATGAAACTATTAAAACCAATACATGAATATAGTGAAGAAATTATGGAATATAAACATGCGTTTTTACAATCGGGAGAACAACCACATGGCAGTAGTTCTTTACAAAATTTTGATTCTCTCGATGAATGGTTTGAGAAAGTGAGTATACAAGAAGTGGGAGAAAACTTACAAGGTAATCGAGTACCATCTAGCCAATTTTTAAGCTTTGAAAAAGGGGAACTTATAGGTTTTGTGAATATTAGACATCGATTAAACGAAGAATTATTGCGGGAAAGTGGTCATATTGGATATAGTGTACATCCGGATAAACGTCGCCGAGGTTACGCGACAAAACAATTGAAACTTGCATTGGGTGAAGCGCAAAAATTAGGATTGAAGAAAGTGTTAATAACTTGTGATAAATCGAATATCGGCTCTGCTAAAACGATTCAAAAGGTTGGTGGTGTGTTAGAAGATGAAGTGGTTTCTTCTCATACAAGTGAAATTGTTCAGCGTTATTGGGTGGAAATATGATTCAGTGGAACTTTGAAAAGGAAATGCAATGCGTAATATCGAAATAGATAAATAAAAAGCGAAGTTGTACTGCAATTATAGGGGGAAATGAAGTGGGATTAAAAGAGAAAGCAATAGAAATGTCGGAGATTTATAGGAGAAATCCAAAAGTAGAGGCTATTATTTTAGCGGGTTCAGTAGCTAGAAAGCTAGAAGATGAACGTTCAGATATAGAACTACATATTTTATGGTCAATGCCACCAGAGGATGAGGATCGTAAAGGGCCTATTAACTATATTGGTGGAACAATTTTGTCATACCATCCTTACGAGGAAGAAGAATGGTCGGAAACATATTTGACGAAAGAAGGAATTAAATTAGAGATTAGTAACTTTTTAACAGAAACAGTAGAGAAAGTTATTGAGGATGTGGTGGTTCAATATGATATAAGTTATGAAAAACAATGTATCGTATCATCCGTTCATGATGGTGTTAGTTTGTATGGAGAAGAGAAAGTACATGAATTAAAAGATAGGGTGGTAGCATATCCAGAAGACCTAGCAAAACGGATGATTTTAGAAAACCTTTGGTTAAGCAATCGCTGGCATAATCGAGAGGCGCTTTTAAAACGAAAAGACTGGCTTATGTTATATGATGTTATTTGTGAAGCGCAAAGGAATATATTTGGGGTCTTATTTGGTTTGAATAAAATGTATGTACATCACCCAGCGTTTAAATGGATGCCATATAATGTGGAACGAATGATTATTAAGCCTGAAAACTTATATGAGCGTATGGCGAATACGTTAATAGGGAAACCGGAGTATAGTGTACAGGAGCTAGAAGTGTTAATTGAAGAACTATTCCATTTAGTAGAACAACATGATCCAGAATTACATATTGCCGAACAACAAAAACGTATGCAATATACGAAGTAAAAAAGGAGGGATGTAACAATGCGTTACATCCCTTCTTTTTTATTTAATTAATTTACCTAGTACTGGTAATCGTTGAATCTTATCACCGAGAATATGTGAAGCAAGTCCGCTCGTTAAGACGAATAAAAGGTAAACAATCCCTCCAGCGGCGCCGCATATAACAACAATGAGAAGTGATTCCATATAAGATTGTCCAGGAATTAACCATTTAAAAATTGCTTTTAATGCTATTACAACAGCAGACATCGCAGCGGAGTAAATCGTAATAAGAAATACTGTTTTTGCTGTTTCACCAATTTTAAATTTCGCAAACTTAACGATGCAGTACAACATGATAACATTGGAAACGAGGTATCCAAGAATGGTTCCAAGTACAGCACCGTGTCCGCCAAATAAATGTAAGAGCGGTGTATTTACTACAACTTTAACGAGAATACCGACTGAGAAAGCGATCATCGTTTTTCTTTGATAATCGATTCCTTGTAATATGGCAGCTGAAACTGTGAAAATCGCACTTAATATAGCAGAAGGTGCAAATGAAATTAAATATTGTGATCCACCAAGTGCAATTTCGGGATTTACATAAACCATACGGAATGCATCGTAAGCGATGCTAGCAAGGCCAAATGCAGCTGGGATAGTGAAGAATAACAAGACTTGAAATATCTTTGCAATTTGTTCTTGTAATTCTTCTAGTTTCCCGCTTGTATAAGATTTCGTTACAGCCGGAATGATCGTTAATGAGAATCCAGTAGCAAGTGAAGCGGGAATCATAATTAACTTTTGGGCATAGTTCGTTATATAAGCGAACACTGCATTCGCTGCTTCTAAAGGCTCTCCCATCGCTCTAAGGACATCAGCTACAGTATATTGATCTACTAACGTATAGAGCGGTATTGCGATACCGACAAATACAATTGGGATAGCATATCGAAGTAATTCTATATAAATATTTTTTAATGGGATATTCGATGCCCTTGACTTTAATTCTCCTTCAGGAGGCTTTAGTCTATTATATTTTTTCCAGTACATCATTAAAATAGAGACGCTGGCAAGTGCCCCGATAACAGCACCAAAGGTAGCAACTGCAACAGAAGAAGCTACGGAACCCCCTAATAGTTTTGAGACGATGAAACTGCCAACTAAAATGAAAACAACGCGTGCAAATTGTTCTACGACTTGAGAAATAGCACTTGGTTTCATATGTTGAAATCCTTGGAAATAACCACGTGTAACGCTCATTGCTGGTACGATAATAAGTGCGAAACTTAATGCTCGCATCGTAAGTGTTACGTCAGCGATAAATTGTGGATCTGGCGTTTTCGAACGAATAATAAATTGTGATATGTATGGTGCTCCAATAAATAAAACTAAAAAACCTAAAAAGCCCATAAACAACATTAATTTTACGCTAGAGTTGTATAATTTTTTGCTTGTACTATAATCACCAAGCGCATTATGCTTTGCAACAAATTTGGAAACGGCAATAGGAATACCGGCAGTTGAAAAACTTAACAAAATACCGTACCAAGAGTATGCATATCCATATAAAGCGACCCCTTGTGTTCCGACTAATAGTTGAAAAGGGAAAAAGTATATAAATCCTAATATACGTGAAATCATTGTCGCACCGCTTAATAAAGCAGTTCCTTTTAAAACTTTTGAAGTAGACAAAATTCTTTCCTCCTACTCGTGTTGTCTTACGTTCATCCCGCTTTAATGGGCAGTAAGACCCCCACCTCAAAATTCAGCGAAAGTAAAGAAGTTAGGTGGGGATCGGGCTGCCCATAAAAGTCCGATTGGTGAGGGCTAATAATCAGTGGGGGATGAAGAAAACCCCCACTGATTAAAGTTTCACTTTATCGTATACTACTATAAACCTGTTAGAGAAGTTAATATAGTATGGAACATAAATATTCTAATATTATTCATTTAAAAGTCATATTTTACATTTTTAAATAGAATGTAATACGTAAAAATTCAAAATATAAGTTGACACTATTTTTAATGTGTGATAAAAATGATAGTAATCAATTCGGAAAATAATATTTGGGCAATGAAAGGGTATAGTAGTGAATATCTCCCTATTTCAGAGAGCTGATGGTTGGTGTGAATCAGTATATAGATTATTCATGAAGTTCGTCCTGGAGCATCTTTCATAAATCTCATATTTTGAGGAAATGAAAGACGGTAGTTTATACCGTTATCAAATAAAGTGGTGAAGATTGTTTCACAACTAGGGTGGTACCGCGATATTTATCGTCCCTACGTATTTACGTAGGGACGTTTTTTATTTAGGTCTTACTTTGTTGTGGCTTCATAACTAGGGTGGTACCGCGATATTTTATCGTCCCTACGTATTTGCGTAGGGACGTTTTTTATTTAGGTCTTACTTTTGTTGTATCTTCATAACTAGGGTGGTACCGCGATATTTTTGTCGTCCCTACGTATTTACGTAGGGGCGTTTTTTTATTAGTAGAGAGGAAGTGAACGTATTAGAAAAGAGTGTGAATAGAACAATATAAATACCGGATTGTAATACAGAAAAAGATAGAGAGAGGAGATTAACAAATGAATTCACAGCAATGGACATCGAAATTAGGTTTCGTATTAGCTGCAGCAGGTTCAGCGATTGGTCTAGGGGCAATTTGGAAGTTCCCATACATGGCCGGAATTGGAGGGGGCGGCGCGTTCTTCCTTATTTTCATCGGTTTCACATTATTAATTGGTTTACCGCTATTATTAGCTGAATTCGTTATCGGAAGAAGTACACAAAAAGAGGCCGTTGATGCATATAGAGAAATCGCACCAAAAACATTATGGCCATGGTTAGGGAAATTAGGGATTGTAACATGTTTCATATTACTTTCTTTCTACAGTGTTGTAGGAGGCTGGATTTTATTATATTTATGGAATGCAATTACAGGTAGACTATGGGAAGGAAATGGGGCATATGAAGCTACGTTTGGTGAAATCATTTCCAATCCGTATTTAGCAGTTGGCTCGCAGCTATTATTCATCCTTATTACTATTTTCATCGTAAGTAAAGGTGTACAAAATGGTGTTGAAAAAGTAAATAAATATTTCATGCCAGCACTATTCGTTTTGTTCTTTGTATTAATCGTTCGTGCACTTACGTTAGATGGTGCTGGAGAAGGAGTTCGTTTCTTCTTACAACCTGATTTCTCACATGTAACATCAGAAGTCATATTATATGCAATGGGACAATCGTTCTTCTCCCTATCTGTTGGTGTAGCCGTTATGGTAACGTATAGCTCTTACTTACCGAAAGAAGAAAGCTTACCACGTTCAGCATTTTCTATCGTAGCTTTAACGCTTGTGATTACATTACTTGCAGGGCTTGCAATTTTCCCAGTAGTGTTCGCATTTGGAATGGAACCATCTCAAGGACCGGGGTTATTATTTATCGTACTGCCAGCTATTTTCAGTAAAATGGCATTCGGAAAATTATTCTTCATCGTTTTCTTATTACTATTCTTCTTTGCTACTATTACATCAGCAATTTCGATGTTAGAAATTAGCGTTGCATCTTTAACTGCAAAAGGTAAAGGAAAACGTGAAAAAATGGCTTTAATCGTAGGATTACTAATCTTCGTTGTTGGAGTACCATCAGCATTATCATTTGGTATATTAAGTGATCTGAAGATTTTCGGAAAGACAGTCTTTGATTTAGCGGATTATGCAGTTAGTAACGTACTAATGCCACTTGGTGTTTTATTAGTTTCTATCTTCGTTCCTTTAAAAATGAAGAAAGATGTATTAATGAAAGAGCTTGGTGTAAGT
The DNA here is from genome assembly GCF_056725905.1 of Bacillus sp. BC05(2025). Classification (NCBI taxonomy): domain Bacteria; kingdom Bacillati; phylum Bacillota; class Bacilli; order Caryophanales; family Bacillaceae; genus Bacillus; species Bacillus sp. BC05(2025). Next base: position 67,020 of record NZ_JBWYRA010000004.1, read on the forward strand.
AAAAATAAGGGCTATAAATTATTCGTATTATGGTTATTCTTACTTCGCTTCATCGCACCAATTGCGATTATTATCGTATTCTTAAATGTACTTGGCATTATTTAAAAAGAAAGGTAGCGCATCGTTTTATGATACGCTACCTTTTTATTTTGCTCTTTTTTGCAGTTCGTTTACCGTTACGAACTGATATCCCTTCTTAGATAATGAGTCTAAAATACCTTCAATGGTCTGTAAATTTTCATTAGACTCATCGTACATAGAGTGTAATAAAATGATAGAACCTGGTTGTACATTTTTATTAACATATTCAATTTTATCAGCAGCAGATTTATAAAAAGTATCAGGTTCAAGGTCCCATGTGATTGTTTCGATATTATTTTTATTTAAATAATAGGGCAGACCAATTAGCTTTTTTCCGTTAGGTGGTCTAAAATCAATTTCGCCTGTATATCCTGTTTGGCGGATTAATGCATTCGTTTTTTCTATTTCTTCTTTAATATAAGAAGGTGTTTTAAAAACCATTCTGTTATGAGAATATGTATGGTTTCCAACTTGGTGTCCAGATTGTACGATAGCTTCTCCTAACGATAGTTTTTTTTCTAATTCATTTCCGATTAAAAAGAAGGTAGCTTTTGCATTGTATGTATCTAGTAGCGGTAATATTTGTTTTACATTGTTCGTAGGACCATCATCAAAAGTTAAAGCAACCACTTTTTCATTTGTTTCTACTCGGTTTGTTAAATCTCCAAACAATTGAAAGCCTCTTGCGTTCATCAATTTGTATGTTCCAAATAATGCTACAGTAATAATGAATAATGTAACGATTGTAATGATCATTTTCTTTTTCATAAAGCAACCCCACTATATTTTTGGATTGGACTAAAAATTATTATATCAAATTAAGTAATTTCACGCTTTAAAAAGGATGTGGATGCAAGGGGAAGGAATTTGTCATATAATAAAATATAAAAGGTATATTAGGAGGTGTTTAAATGGCGATTATAATTCAATTGCCGGACACTGCAGCGTCTCATGCAAAGCCAAGTATGGAAATGGCGATACTTTGCGTGAGGTAGACAAGTAATATACAATCGCCTAAATGAGCTCGAATCATTTTTATATTTGGCTTTGCACCTTATTGAAATGAACCATAAAAAATAAGGGGCGAGCAGAAATGAAATACGTTAAAGCTGCGACGGTTTTACCAGAAAGTTTAATTACTGAAATTCAAAAGTATATACAAGGTGAAACAATTTACATTCCAAAACAAGAAACAAAACATTATAAATGGGGTACACGATCTGGAGGAAGAAAACAACTAGATGAAAGAAACAAAGCCATTAAAGATGCGTTTAAAAGCGGGATTTCCATTCATCAACTTGCAGAGGAGTATTTTCTTTCCGGAGAAACGATTAAAAAAATTGTGTACTCTAAATGAAGATAAAAGAGTCTAGTTCAAATGTTATTTTGAACTAGACTCTTTTTTTGCTTTGTATGTATTGGATATATTGCGTATGAATGGATAAGATAATAGAAAAATGTGCCGTTTTTTTACTAAATAAAATATAGAACATTTGAGTGAAAAGCAGAAAGGTGAGCATTTATGAATCATATTGGACAAATAACGATAGAGCTTTTAATTGGTTTCTTTGTTCTATTAATTGCTACAAAAATACTAGGGAAAACACAAATATCTCAGCTAACCCCCTTTGATTTTATTTCTGCTATCGTCCTTGGTGAGCTCGTTGGAAATTCAATATATGATCCTAAAATTAAAGTGTGGTCTATTTTATATTCAGTATTTGTTTGGGTAATTTTAATTTATTCAATAGAAGTAATAACACAAAAAATAAGAGGAACAAGAAGGTTTTTTGAAGGGTATCCGTCAATTATTATCCGTAATGGAAAGATTGACCGAGAACAATTAAGTTTAAATCATTTAGATATTAATCAATTACAACAAATGCTTAGACAGCAAAAAGATATTTTTTCAATTCGAGAAGTTGAATATATGATATTGGAACCTAACGGAAACATAAGCGTTCTGAAAAAGAGCAAATATGAATCTCCTACTATAAATGATTTAAGTTTAAAACATAAGCCTGTCTACTTACCAATTTCATTAATTAGTGATGGAAAAGTAGTGAAAGATAATTTGAGAGAAGCTGGTTTTGATGAAGGATGGCTGTATAAGCAAATAAAACAAAAGGGGATTACGAAATTTGAGGATGTATTATATGCTGAATGGAAAACAGACGATGGTTTCTTTTGTCAGGAAATGGAGCGGTAAAATATAATCGATGTATGTAATATTCGTTTCTAAGTTATCTTTTACATATCAAAAAGCTAAATCATTGTATACAATAAGACTAGATTAACAATTTGTATGGAGTGATAAAGATGGAAGCTTTTATTAGAAGTGATCAATATAATTTTATAAAATCACAAGCTTATATTTTAGCAAATGGGCACGCGACGGCAAATGATAGAGGTGTCATTCAAGCGTTAAAATCATTAGCGATTGAAAAAATAATACATGTATTTGAGAATTTAACGGATGAACAGAAAGAGTTAATTGATACCGTATTAACAGTCCAAAATAGAGAAGATGCAGAATCATTTTTAACGAAAATAAATCCGTATGTCATTCCGTTTCAGGAAGTTACAGCGCAAACATTAAAAAAATTATTTCCTAAAGCGAAAAAGTTGAAACTTCCTGATATGGAAGAATTGGATATGAAAGAATTATCTTATTTAAGCTGGATTGATAAAGGTTCAAGCAGGAAATTTATTATAGCGAAAAATGAAAAAAATAAGTTTGTTGGTCTGCAAGGAACGTTCCAAAGCTTAAATAAAAAGAGCATTTGTTCACTATGTCATGGGCATGAAGAAGTTGGGATGTTTTTAGTTGAAATTAAAGGTGATGTACCAGGAACTTTCGTGAAAAAAGGAAACTATATTTGCAAAGATGGTGTAGCTTGTAATCAGAATATGAAATCACTTGATAAATTACATGATTTTATTGAGCGATTAAAGAAATAAAATGGAAGACCTCTAGTGCTTAAACTGGAGGTCTTTTATTTTGAGAATGGTAATAGATTTCCTTTTTGAGAGATATAATTTATAAATACAACATAGGAGAGCTGAAAAAATGCTTAAAAAGTTTTTGCTTTCTTTACCGAATGTTTTACTTGTATGCATTGTTATCTACATAACATACACAACTACTCTTAGTTTTGTACAGATGTTAGTAATTTCAATTGCAATCGGAATCATTGGTGGTCTTGTTATAAGGATTTGTAAGGATGTATTCACGTATATAAGGTGGACAATGAAACAGAGGAAATCTTGAATACGCTGTATTGCCATTCGGAGGAGATGAAATGACTAAGAAAAAGAGTAGAGTGAAAAATGAAATAGCGCTTTGGGCATTAACAGCGGTTGTTCTCATCATTGTATGGTACTTTTTTCAAAGATAAAAATGCATCGTACTTAAAAGGTACGATGCACTTTTATTATTTTTTTTGCCAATTTTCTTTTATAAAGTCTTCACGGCCAGATTCTTTTTGCTCAGTAGCATATTTCTCTGGGTTCTTTTTATAGAAATGTTGATGGTATTCTTCAGCCTCATAAAAAGGTGCAGCCGGGCGAATTTCAGTTACAATTGGATCTTTAAACATACCGCTTTCTGCAAGAGCTTGTTTTGATTTTTCAGCAAGCTCCTTTTGCGTTTCGGTATGATAAAAAATAGCGGTGCGATAAGATGGACCACGGTCAAAGAATTGTCCGCCATCATCAGTTGGATCGATTTGTGGCCAATATAAATCCAGTAATTTTTCATATGGGAAAATAGAAGGATCAAATGTAATTTGTACAACTTCTAAATGACCAGATGTACCCGCTTTTACTTGTTCATATGTTGGGTTTTCTACATAACCACCTGCATAGCCGGAAAGTACTTTATGAATACCAGGAAGTTCATCAAATGGCTTTACCATGCACCAAAAGCAACCCCCTGCAAATGTTGCGAGTTCGTATGTTTTTTCGGACATTGCTGTAATCCTCCTAAATATATATGTTTTATATAGTATTATACAAAAAGTTTTGTTTCGCAATAAAAAAGATTCGGAAATGTGTATATTATTAAAAATATTTTTCAAAAACATGTTGACAATGAAAAGAACAACGTCCTATAATACGTTTAACAAATAAAAGTTAATTAAGAATTTTCTAACTTTATATATTGCATATGCAAAGAAGAGGAAAGTAGATGGTTATGATCGTTTCAGAGAGCTGCTCCTAGGCTGTGAGAGTAGTAACAATCGAATCATTGAAGATCACCTCGGAGCATCGCTTGCGAAAGGGAAACTGAGTAGAGAGCGACGGCATCGTCTCCGGTAAAAGGACGGGGGTCTAATTGGACCTACAGAGCTTATATTTCGTGAGAAGTATAAGGAAGCTGAGTGGTAACGCGAAACTCTCGCCTCAGCAATCAAAGCTACTAAATTGTAGTAGTTGATTGCTGAGGCGAGAGTTTTTATTTTAAAAAATGGAATAAGAGAATGCGTAGAAGAGGAGAGTAAATGATAAAAATTGTTTCAGAGAGCTACCCAGATGCTGTGAGGGTGGTAACAATTTCATCATTGAAGATCACCTCGGAGCACTACTTTTGAAAACTAGTAAAAAGTAGCGGAGTTGTTTCCGATAGAAAAACAAAAGTCTAATTGGACTTGCAGAGCTTATATTTCGTGAGAAGTGTAAGGAAGCTGAGTGGTACCACGATTCCCTCGTCTCAGCAATGGATCGCTACAAGTATGTATGTAATCGATTGTTGAGACGAGTATATTTTTAAGATTTATATACTGAATATTCTGTTAAAGATACTCATCTCAGCAATCGATATAGAAATAGATTGCAAAAATAGAGAGAAAAAAAGAGGAGCGATGTGAGATGGGAAATCAGTACATTTATATGAATGGGGAATTTGTAGAAAAAGAAAAGGCAGTTGTTTCAGTATATGATCACGGTTTTTTATACGGAGACGGTGTATTTGAAGGAATTCGTAGTTACGGTGGAAATGTATTTTGTTTAAAAGAACATGTAAAACGATTATATGAATCGGCAAAATCTATTTTACTTACAATCCCGCTGACGGTTAAAGAAATGGAAGAAGCAGTTTTACAAACATTGCAAAAAAATGAGTATGCGAATGCCTATATTCGGTTAATTGTTTCAAGAGGAAAGGGTGACTTAGGACTCGATCCGAGAAGTTGTGTGAAACCGAGCGTTATTATCATTGCAGAACAATTAAAGTTGTTCCCACAGGAATTTTACGATAATGGATTAAGCGTTGTATCTGTTGCATCAAGACGTAACACGCCAGATGCATTAGACCCACGCATTAAGTCAATGAACTACTTAAATAACGTACTTGTAAAAATTGAAGCGGCGCAAGCAGGAGTGCTAGAGGCACTTATGTTAAATCAACAAGGATATGTTTGTGAAGGATCTGGAGATAATGTTTTCGTTGTGAAAGATGGAAAGGTGTTAACACCTCCTTCTTATTTAGGAGCGCTAGAAGGTATTACGAGAAATAGTGTTATCGAGCTATGTGAGCGACTTCATATTCCATGTGAGGAACGGCCATTTACTCGCCATGACGTATATGTAGCAGATGAAGTGTTTTTAACGGGAACGGCAGCAGAATTAATTCCAGTTGTAAAAGTTGATTCAAGAGAGATTGGGGATGGGAAACCAGGAAGTGTAACGAAACAATTAACAGAGGAATTTAAAAAATTAACGAGAGAAAGAGGAGTACGTGTTCCAGGACTGGCGGAAAGCTTACTGTAGGTAGGGAGGGGAGTTAATTAAAATGGAGCAGCATACAGCGTGTGAGAAATTGCAGTGTGAAGAAGTGACAGGTGCCGGACACGTTATTCAATGTTTGAAAAAATTAGGCGTAACGACTGTTTTCGGTTATCCGGGCGGAGCGATTTTGCCAGTATACGATGCGTTATACGGAAGTGGTGTGAAGCATATTTTAACTCGTCATGAACAAGCTGCCATTCATGCGGCAGAAGGATATGCGAGAGCTTCTGGAAAGGTCGGGGTAGTTTTTGCTACCTCTGGCCCAGGGGCGACGAATTTAGTTACGGGTTTAGCGGATGCTTATATGGATTCGATTCCTTTAGTTGTCATTACAGGGCAAGTTGCAAAACCTCTCATCGGAAAAGACGGATTTCAAGAAGCAGATGTTGTTGGGATTACAGCACCTGTTACGAAGCATAATTACCAAGTTCGTGATGTGAATCATTTATCGCGCATTGTACAAGAAGCTTTTTACATCGCCGAAAGCGGGCGGCCGGGGCCGGTATTAATTGATATTCCAAAAGATATTCAAAATGAAAATGTAACAAGTTTTTATAATGAAGTGATTGAGATTCCAGGATATAAATTAGAGCCTATGCCAGACAGTATAAAACTTAGAGAGGTAGCTAAAGAAATTTCAAAAGCTAAACGCCCACTTCTTTATATCGGAGGAGGTGTCATTCATTCGGGTGCTTCTGATGAACTCATCAAATTTGCGAGGGAGAATCATATTCCTGTCGTTTCCACTTTAATGGGACTGGGTTCATACCCGCCGGGAGATTCATTATTTTTAGGAATGCTCGGCATGCATGGAACGTACGCTGCAAATATGGCAGTAACAGAATGTGATTTACTACTTGCTTTGGGTGTTCGGTTTGATGATCGTGTAACAGGAAAATTAGAACTTTTTTCTCCGTATTCGAAAAAGGTACATATTGATATAGATTCTTCAGAGCTTCATAAAAATGTAACTGTGGAATATCCAGTTGTTGGAGATGTGAAAAATGCGTTACATATGTTGTTACGTATGTCGATTGATACACGGACAGATGAATGGCTTACGAAAATCGAGGAATGGAAAGCGGAATACCCTCTTTCCTACAATCAAAAAGAAAGTGAGTTAAAACCACAGCATGTTATTAGTCTAGTAAGTGAGTTAACGAATGGTGAAGCGATTGTAACGACAGAAGTAGGACAGCATCAAATGTGGGCTGCGCATTTTTATAAAGCGAAAAATCCACGGACTTTTCTAACATCTGGTGGGCTAGGAACGATGGGGTTTGGTTTCCCGGCGGCAATTGGTGCTCAACTTGCAAAAGAAGAAGAACTCGTCATTTGTATTGCAGGCGATGCTTCTTTTCAAATGAACATTCAAGAACTACAAACAATTGCAGAAAATAATATTCCTGTAAAAGTATTTATTATAAATAACAAATTTTTAGGGATGGTAAGGCAATGGCAAGAAATGTTTTATGAAAACCGTTTATCAGAGTCAAAAATCGGATCACCAGATTTTGTGAAAGTGGCAGAAGCATATGGAGTGAAGGGATTAAGAGCGACGAATTCAACCGAGGCGAAACAAGTGATGTTAGAAGCATTTGCTCACGAAGGTCCTGTTGTAGTTGATTTTTGTGTAGAAGAAGGTGAAAACGTATTTCCGATGGTTCCGCCAAACAAAGGGAATAACGAAATGATGATGAAGAGGTGGGAAGAATGAGTCATACTTTTTCACTCGTTATTCATAACGAGCCAAGCGTCTTATTACGTATAAGTGGAATTTTTGCTCGGCGTGGTTATTATATTTCTTCTTTACATTTAAACGAAAGAGATACTAGTGGTGTTTCTGAAATGAAACTCACAGCAGTTTGTACTGAAAATGAAGCGACATTACTTGTTAGTCAGTTGAAAAAATTAATTGATGTACTGCAAGTAAATAAATTATAAGGAGTGTATCGAATATGAAAACGTATTATGAGAAAGATGCAAATGTAGAGTTATTACAAGGGAAAACAGTTGCGGTAATTGGCTATGGATCTCAAGGTCATGCGCAGGCGCAAAATTTACGTGATTCTGGTGTAGAAGTTGTAGTAGGTGTTCGACATGGTAAGTCTTTTGAAGTAGCAAAAGCAGATGGGTTTGAAGTAATGTCTGTTTCAGAAGCGGTTCGAACCGCGCAAGTTGTACAAATGTTATTGCCAGATGAACAGCAAGCACATGTGTATAAAACAGAAGTAGAAGAGAATCTCCGTGAAGGGCAAATGTTACTTTTCTCACATGGATTTAATATTCACTTCGGACAAATTACCCCGCCAAGTTACGTAGATGTAGCAATGGTAGCACCAAAAAGTCCAGGTCATCTCGTTCGCCGTGTATTCCAAGAAGGGAATGGCGTTCCGGCGTTAGTCGCAGTACATCAAGATGCAACAGGCACCGCATTACATGTAGCACTTGCGTATGCAAAAGGTGTAGGGTGTACACGTGCAGGTGTAATTGAAACGACATTCCAAGAAGAAACAGAGACGGATTTATTCGGAGAGCAAGCGGTACTTTGCGGCGGGGTAACTGCACTTGTGAAAGCTGGTTTTGAAACATTAACAGAAGGTGGATATCGTCCTGAAATTGCATACTTCGAATGTTTACATGAATTAAAATTAATTGTTGATTTAATGTACGAAGGTGGTTTAACGAACATGCGCCATTCTATTTCAGATACGGCTGAGTTTGGAGATTATGTAACAGGATCGAGAATTGTTACAGATGAAACGAAAAAAGAGATGAAACGAGTGCTTACAGAAATTCAACAAGGTGAATTCGCGAAGAAATGGATTTTAGAAAATCAAGCTGGGCGTCCAACATATAATGCGATGAAAAAAGCAGAGCAAAATCATCAGTTAGAAAAAGTCGGGGCAGAGCTTCGTGAAATGATGAGCTGGATTCATGCACCGAAAGAATTAGTAAAGAAATAGAGTAAGTGATTGTAAGTGAAAAATACGTAAGAGGGGATTTGACAAGATGAGAAGTGACATGATTAAAAAAGGTTTTGATAAAGCGCCGCACCGCAGTTTATTAAAAGCAACTGGTTTGAAAGATGAAGATTTTGATAAACCGTTTATAGCTATCTGTAATTCTTTTATTGAAATTATTCCAGGTCATAAGCACTTAAATGAGTTTGGGAAACTTGTTAAAGAAGCTGTGCGTGCAGCAGGTATGGTTCCATTTGAATTTAATACAATTGGAGTAGATGACGGTATTGCGATGGGGCATATCGGTATGCGTTATTCGCTTCCGAGTCGTGAAATTATTGCAGATTCAGTAGAAACGGTTGTAAATGCACATTGGTTTGATGGCATGATTTGTATTCCAAACTGTGACAAAATTACACCCGGTATGATGATGGCTGCACTTCGTATTAACATTCCAACTGTTTTTGTTTCAGGCGGTCCGATGGCGGCTGGAAAAACGTCAAAAGGAGACGTTGTCGATTTAAGTTCTGTTTTCGAAGGAGTAGGAGCTTATCAATCTGGGAAAATTTCAGAAGAAGAATTAAAGGATATTGAAGATCATGGCTGTCCATCTTGTGGTTCTTGTTCTGGTATGTTTACAGCGAATTCTATGAACTGTTTATGTGAAGTGTTAGGTTTAGCTCTTCCTGGTAACGGTAGTATTTTAGCTATTGATCCAAGACGCGAAGAATTAATTAAACAAGCAGCAGAAAAATTAAAAATTTTAATTGAAAGAGATATTAAACCACGAGACATTGTAACAGAAGAAGCAATTGATGATGCGTTCGCACTTGATATGGCGATGGGTGGTTCAACAAATACAGTGTTGCATACATTGGCGCTCGCGCAAGAGGCTGGATTAGATTACGATATGAACCGTATTGATGCCGTTTCAAGGCGTGTACCACATTTATGTAAAGTAAGCCCTGCTTCCAATTGGCATATGGAAGATATTGATCGAGCGGGGGGGATTAGTGCAATTTTGAAAGAGATGAGTCGAAAAGAGGGAGTACTTCATTTAGATCGTATTACTGCTACTGGGCAGACGTTAAGAGAAAATATTGCTGAGGCAGAGATTAAAGATAAGGAAGTAATTCATTCTCTTGAAAACCCTCATAGTGAAGAAGGTGGATTACGTATATTAAAAGGAAACCTTGCGAAAGATGGGGCAGTTATTAAAAGCGGAGCAACTGAAGTAAAACGATTTGAAGGACCTTGCGTTATTTTTAATTCACAAGATGAGGCGCTTGCAGGCATTATGCTTGGGAAAGTGAAGAAAGGCGATGTAGTTGTTATTCGCTATGAAGGACCAAGAGGCGGCCCTGGTATGCCAGAGATGTTAGCACCAACCTCAGCAATTGCCGGTATGGGATTAGGTGCAGATGTTGCGCTATTAACGGATGGTCGTTTCTCTGGTGCTTCACGTGGTATTTCAGTAGGGCATATTTCCCCAGAAGCAGCTGCGGGTGGAACGATTGCACTTCTCAAGCAAGGGGATATCGTTTGTATCGATGTTGAGGAAAGATTGTTAGAAGTAAGAGTTAGTGAAGAAGAATTAAATAAGCGTAAAAAAGAGTGGAAACGACCAGAACCGAAAGTGAAAACAGGCTGGCTTGGACGTTATGCGCAGATGGTAACATCGGCGAATACAGGTGCAGTTCTAAAAATCCCGGATTTTGATTGAGTCAATTAAAAAGAGATAAGGATGATATATAATGGTGCAAAAGGTAAAGGAGAGAGTGAAAATTGAAGATATCTTAATGGCACATAATTGCATGAAAGATATCGTTATTAAAACACCGTTACAACGTGATACAGTTCTATCTGAGAAATATGATTGTGACGTTTATGTAAAACGAGAAGACTTACAATTGATTCGCTCTTTCAAAATTCGTGGTGCGTACAATTTAATTCAAAGTTTATCAAAAGAACAATTACAAAACGGTGTTGTTTGTGCAAGTGCTGGTAATCATGCGCAAGGAGTTGCTTATACGTGTAATTTATTGAAGATTCCATCAAAAATCTTCATGCCAACAACGACGCCGAAACAAAAAGTGTCGCAAGTACAATTTTTCGGTGGTGATTTTGCAGAAATTGTATTAGTTGGTGATACATTTGATAGCTCTTTCCAAGAAGCACAGCGCTATTGTGAAGAAAATAGAATGACGTTTGTTCATCCGTTTGATGATCCGTATGTAGTTGCTGGCCAAGGGACAGTTGCAGTTGAGATTATGCATGATATGGAGAAACCAGTGGATTATATCTTTACAGCAATTGGCGGTGGTGGATTAGCATCAGGTGTTGGTACATATGTAAAAGGTGTTAGTCCTGCTACAAAAGTCATTGGTGTAGAGCCAATGGGAGCTGCATCTATGAAAGAGGCTTTTCTTCAAAATGAAAATGTCGCGTTAGAGAAAATAGATAGTTTTGTTGATGGGGCAGCTGTCAAAAAAGTAGGGAAGTTAACATTTGAAACGTGTAAAGATGTAATTGATGACATTGTTTTAGTACCAGAGGGGAAGGTTTGTACGACGATTTTAGAACTATATAAGAAAAATGCAATTGTAGCTGAACCGGCGGGTGCATTATCTATTGCAGCGCTTGATTTATATAGTGATGAAATAAAAGGTAAAACAGTTGTTTGTACGCTAAGTGGTGGAAATAACGATATTGATAGAATGCAAGAGATGAAAGAACGTTCGCTCATTTACGAAGGGTTAAAGCATTATTTTATCATTGAATTTCCGCAACGTTCCGGTGCGCTAAGAGAATTTCTTGATAAAGGATTAGGGCCAGAAGATGATATTACGCGCTTTGAATACATTAAGAAGCATAATAAAGAAAATGGTCCAGCATTAGTCGGGGTAGAGTTAAAACATAAAGAAGATTATGAGCAATTAATTACTCGTTTTAAAGAAAATAATATTCAATTTATGGAGCTTAATAAAAATCCTGTTTTGTTTGATTTGCTTATTTAATAGAAGGAAAGAGTTAGCATCCAAATAAAAAAAGATAGATACAAGCAAGAGAAATGCTGCTTGTTCTATCTTTTTTATAGTTAAACGAGATACTTTCCATATTCAAGAAGGATAAAGCTAGTTAACCAAAAGAGTATCGCAATACGAATGATTACATACATAGTAAATTCAAAGGTAGTAAGTTTTCGCTCGCGTTTTAGTTTTTTTAGAAGTCTAACAGAGAAAAATGAACATAAAAGTAGAACGGCTATAGATATTTTATAAATGTTTTCTAACAAACTTACATTTTCTAATAAATCTTTCAGCATGTTCATCACCTATTCTGTAAAGTATGTTACAGAGAAATCGATCTTGTTCTATCTAGCTTCGTTTATTTTTTATGTTCCCTGCATCATCAATTTCTACATCAGTTGAAATCGTTTGTAAATATTGTAGAGCTTTTCTCTTTTCCTCCTCATTCACAGGGGAAACTTTGTTGTTGCGAATGATGTAAGGATTGAACGACATTTGGACATCCTCTCCTTTAAAAGTTAAAGTTAATACGCCAGTTTCAGCGCTTTTTCCGTTCACATAACTTGGGAATAAAAAGTTTCCTAATGAGTAAGCGATAGGAACGTTATTATAATATTCAAACCCTTGTAACCAATGTGGATGGCTTCCGACAATAGCATCGGCTCCGGCTGTAACCATTTTATTTACATATTGTTTTTGATAATCTACCGGACGGTTTGATTTTTCAACGCCCCAATGCATATAGACAATTAAATAGTCTGCATCTTTCTTTTGCTCTTTAATTGTTTTTGTTACAAGGTTTAAATCATACCCATTCGCAACGCCAGGTTTATTGTCATCAGCAACCCAAGTAAAATCAGGCATAAATCGGACGAAGGAAAGGAATTTGAATTTTTTTCCTTTTACAGTCATTTCTCTCGCGGTATATGCATCTTTTGCATTTTTTCCAGCTCCAATGTAAGGGAACTTTAATTTTTCTACATGGGAGATTGTATCCAATAATCCCTCTTGCCCATAATCAAGTGTATGGTTATTCCCTATATTTACGATGTCATAACCGGTGTTTTTTATAGCTTGAAGCGTGGATGGATCACTTTTAATCCAAAACAGTTGTCCAGGAGCTTTCTTTTCTCTCGTTGTAAATGCTGACTCTAAATTAACGAAAGAAATATCAGCTTTTGTTATTTCTTCTTTCACATGTTGGAATGGATAATCAGCCCCATTTTTTTCAATTACAGGACGTAACTGCCAATCGAACATTGTATCACCAGAGAAGGTGAGTGTAATTTCCGGGTCCTCTATTTTCTTTTCACTTGTTGAAGCGGTTTTACTAGATTTGTTTTGCAAATCTGGTTTGTCTTTCGCCTTTGAAGTAAAAGAGTGGTTAATTAATACAACAATTGGTGTAATACAAAAGGCTATTAACAAAAATCGTTTTAGTAAAGTTTTCATAAATACCGTCCCTTTTGAATTTATACCGCAATTTGTAGGCAATAAAACTCATGTTAATTAAAGTTTCGCATTATGTATAACTACAAAAAATTGCGTTTATGTTGTGAAAAACATTTGTTAATATTCTCAATATTAAGTTAACATATAGATAACCTGTAAATCAATGAATAAACCAAAATATAGAAATAAAGAATTCGAAGGGTGAAGAATGAGAAATGGTTATATTAGGAGCAGTTGTAAATGGGGTTTGTATAATACTTGGTACTTTACTAGGTAAATTATTTAGTAGGATTCCAGAAAGTATGAAGGGAACAATTATGCATGCAATCGGTTTAGCGGTTACTGTGCTTGGACTTCAAATGGCATTGAAAAGTGAAAATTTTCTTGTTGTCATACTAAGTTTAGTGATTGGTACGGTCATTGGGGAATGGCTACAATTAGAGGGAAAGTTAAAACAGTTAGGAGATTGGCTAGAAAATAAAGTTGGATCGAAAGGGAAAGGGAACATATCAGAAGGTTTTGTAACAGCTACTTTAATATTTGCAATTGGTGCGATGGGCATACTTGGTGCACTCGACAGTGGGATTCGCGGAAATCACGATATTTTATTTACAAAGGCAATTATCGATGGATTTATTTCTATTATATTAACGACAACCCTAGGAATTGGTGTAGTATTTTCGGCAATTCCAGTTATTTTATACGAAGGAGGTATTGCGGTTTTTGCAACACAAATTAATAGTTTGGTCCCGAAAGAATTAATGAATCAATTTATAGTAGAAATGACAGCTACAGGTGGTATTATGATAGCTGCTATCGGATTGAACTTACTTAGTATTATTAAAATTAAAGTGGCAAATTTACTGCCAGGTATATTGGTAGTTGGAATAATCGTTTCACTTATTTATGGTTACGGTTTAATAGTAAAGTAGTAGGGGATGGAGATACATATGGAGGAATTTCAATTTACAAAACGTGTTCATAGCATATTGAAGATTGGGGCAAAAGAGGCGGAAAATAATATCATTCAACCAGTTCATCTGTTTATAGGGATGTGTAAAGAGGGTACTGGAGTTTGCAGCGAGTTGTATATGTATTTGTTTCGTCATATTGGTGCGGACTTTTTAGAAAAGCTTTCAATACGAAAAGAGTACGATTTAACGGATCAAGGGTATAAAGAAATAGGACAATATAAGTTATCTTATAAGGTGTTGGAAATTTTACAAATAGCGAAGAAACGTATGGAACGTTTTCAGCAAGTAATAATGAATGAAGGGCATGTTATGTATGCACTATTTCGCGCGGATACGTTTATTGAAAATGCACAAATACAAAAAGGTATATTACATATTATAGCTGAACCAAGAGATTTAGCAGTTGATCTAAAATGTTTTGTTCCTACTTATAATGATTTAACTTGTACTGTCAGAAAGGCTAACCTTTCTGATTTTGAAAAATTAGCAAGTTTTGTTGAAGCAGAATTTGGTGAACGTTGGTTACGTTCAATAGAATATGGATTTCGTACATATAAAGAAAATTTACCTATTTATATAGCAGAACAAGAAGAAGGGATAGTAGGTTTTGCTTGCTATGATGTAGTGAGAGGAAAGAAAGGATTGTTTGGTCCAATGGGCACAGCGAAACAAAATCGTGTGAAAGGTGTAGGGAAGCAATTGTTACATCGTTGTTTACATAGTATGAAGCAAGATGGATATGAATATGCAATTATTGGACAAGCGGGTCCGGTTGAGTTTTATGAGCGATGTTGTAATGCGCGTTTAATACCAATAATGGATAACTAACCAACTTCATTTAAGTGGAGTTGGTTTTATTATGAAAACAATGTGGAAATGTAGTGATTTTTACTAGAAAATAGCGGGTTTTGTAGTAAATCTTACAAATAAAGCAAATTACTAAACTTTTTACAAGAAAGGGTGTAGAATGGGTATCTAAAGAAAGAAGGTGTGAAAATGGCCAGCTGGAAACGAAATTTAATGATTTGTTGGCTAGGTTGTTTTACCACTGCAGCCGGTATGAGTTTAGTAATTCCTTTTTTATCTTTTTATATTGAAGAATTAGGAGTAACTGGCACTTCAAGTATTGCACAGTGGTCGGGACTTGCATTTGGTATAACATTTTTAATGGGTGCGATCGTATCACCAATATGGGGAAAACTTGGTGATATACATGGACGGAAATTGATGCTTATTCGTGCGAGCCTAGGTATGGCGATTATTATGACGCTTATGGGATTTGTAACGGATGTGTATCAACTAGTCGCACTAAGATTTTTAATGGGAGCAGTATCTGGTTTCCTTTCAACGGCGATGACATTTATTGCAGCAGAAACTCCAAAAGAGCATTCAGGCTGGGCAATTTCTACAATTTCAACTGGTGGAGTGAGCGGTTCTTTACTTGGTCCATTACTTGGAGGATATTTGTCTGAGTTAATTGGAATGCGCCATGTTTTTCTTGTTACAGGAGCTTTTTTATTCCTTTCTTTTCTCATCGTTTTTTTCTTCCTACATGAAGAGAATCACTCCGCTCAAGCAAAAAAAGTACAACCGAAAAAAGTATGGACGATGGTTCCAGCGAAGCATTTAATTATTAGTTTGTTTGTAACAACATTTATTATTCAACTTGCTAATATGTCTGTTCAACCAATTGTTACATTATACGTAAAAAATTTAGTAGGCCCTCATACTGCACATATTGAAACAATTGCGGGTGCAGTTATGTCAGCGACAGGGTTAGCAGTTATTTTGGCAGCACCAAGACTCGGACGATTATCAGATCAAATTGGTCCTCAAAAAACGTTAGTTGTAGCGTTGTTTGCTGCAGGAATTATTTTTATCCCGCAAGCATTTGTAACCTCAGCTTGGCAACTATTAATTCTTCGATTTTTATTAGGTATCGCACAAGCAGGATTATTACCTTCCGTACAAACTCTACTAAAACAACATACACCAACCCATGTAACGGGACGAATATTTGGGTATAATCAATCGTTTCAGTTTTTAGGAAATATGATTGGACCAGTACTTGGTGGACAAATTGCAGCGCATGCAGGTTTCCAATATGTTTTCTTCTCTACATCATCACTATTATTTATTGCGTGCATTTGGGTTTATTTTCATAATAAGAACGAAGAGATATCAGAGAAACGACATTTGGAAGTTAGTTAACTAGGTGAATAAAAAAAGAAAGGATGAAGCAATGGTTGCTTCATCCTTTTCTTTAAAATTGGAGACAAAGATAACTTAACGTACCAAGCTCATAACTGCGGTGAATGACTTCACCGTTATTTTCACCACTTCCCATAGCGATAAATAAAGGAACAAAATGCTCTGCTCTTGGTACAGCTAATTGAGCATGAGGGGCATTTGTCTCCCAGTTAAATAATGCATCTTTATCAGTAGTCTGCATATGTTTTATAATCCAATCATCAAATTCAATTGCCCATTGTTCGGGTGTACTTTGATTCCATTTCAGTGCTCGTAAGTTATGAACGGTAACACCGCTCCCAATTACTAAAATATCTTCTTGTCCAAGTCCTTTTAATGCTTCTCCAATCTGAAATTGCTCTTTTGCAGGTAGGAATGGATTGACTGATATTTGGACAACAGGAATAGTTGCTTCTGGATACACGCGATGCAAGAGTGTCCATGAGCCATGATCTAAACCTCTCGTCATATTATGATGGACTGGAATACCTTTGTTTTTAAATTTTGTTTCTAACATAGATGCAATGTTAGAAGAGCCTTTCGCACGATATTTGATTTCGTATAACTCAGGAGGAAACCCTCCAAAATCATAAATTGTTTCATATTCGTTATCTGATGAGGAAATCGTTAATACTTCACTTTCCCAGTGAGCAGTGAAAATAACAATTGCTTTCGGTTTATATGTTTCTCCAAGTGTTTTTAAAAATCTTGTATAGTCTGTATCTTGAATAGCAAGCATCGGTGATCCGTGTGCTAAAAATAATGATGGCATCATAGTAGAACCTCCTAAAATCATATAGTTACTTTATGTAAGTAACTATATGATTTTATTTTATGTTCGTCAATAGAATAGTTTGACAGCTAATCGGAAAAGGAAGACGTTTGTCATAATGACAGCAATTGCATATAATACATAATAAGAATAATGAATGGATATTCATTTTTTTGAGATACATAATAGAGTTGGGAGCTGACGAAATGAACGTACAGGAAAGTTTCGTTACGGCATTGGATGGATCAGAAATTTATTTGCGTAAGTGGTTACCAGAAGGAGATCCGCGAGGGATTATTCAAATTGCACATGGTATGACAGAACATGCAGGTGTTTATACAGACTTTATTGCTGCGTTATTAGAAGCAGGGTATGGTGTTTATGCACATGATCATAAAGGTCATGGGAAAACAGTGAAAAGAGAAGAAGATTATGGTCATTTTAAACCAAATGTAGGTTGGAATGAGGCTGTGTCTGATGTTATTTTTGTATCAGAAACGATAAGAAAAGAGCAGACATGTCCGTTATTTTTACTTGGACATAGTATGGGTTCTTTTTTATCTAGGCGTGCTGTACAACTGAAAGGTGAATTATATGATGGATTCCTTATTTCAGGAACTGGTGGAAATCCAGGAATTTTAGGAAGTATTGGTCATAAACTAGCGACAATTGAGATGAAATTACGCGGAGAAAAAACGAAAAGTCCGATGCTAAACTTTTTATCTTTCGGAAACTTCAATTCACACTTTAAACCAAATCGTACAAAATTTGATTGGTTATCTTCAGATAATAATCAAGTAGATAAATATATTGCGGATCCATTATGTGGATTCATTTGTACGACGAGTTTTTATCGCGAATTGTTTTCTGGTGTATTAGAAGTAAATAAACTAGAAGAGTTCAAGAAAACACCGAAAAACCTTCCGATACATATTTTTTCAGGAGATCGTGATCCAGTTGGGGATATGGGGAAAGGTGTAAAAGAAGTATATGAAAACTATAAAAAATGCGGTGTGACAGATGTAACACTGCGTTTATATGAAAATGGAAGACATGAAATGTTCCATGAAGTAAATCGAGATGAAGTATTTCAAGATTTGATTTCTTGGTTAGATAAGCATATTGTATGAGAAGGAACCTCACTTTTTTAAAGTGAGGTTTCTTTAAGGAGATGGAGGAATAGTTATGAGTGCATTTGTAAATAAAGAATATGTAGAAATAGATTTTCAAGATGTCTTGATTAAAGAAGAGGAATTGAAAAATTGTACGTTCATAAAATGCCGTTTTAGAGGGATAGATGCATCGGAAGTTTCTACTAAAAATTGTAATTTCATAGAATGTGATTTTACCGGTGCTCTTTTTAACGCTTCTATCCATCAAGGAACTACATTTGCAAATTGTAAGCTTACTGGTGCGAATTTATTCGTATCGAAGTTTGAAGAATGTAAAATGACTGGCTCTGATTTTGAAGAAGCAAATTTAGACGGAATAACTATCATATCGGGTGATTGGTCATATACGAATTTAAGGTTCGCGAACTTAAGTAAACAAATGTTAAAGGGTATACGTTTAATTGAAGCTGACTTATATGAATGTAATTTAGAAAAAGCAGATTTACGTGAAGCGGATTTAACCGGTGCACAATTAGGGAAGGCGAAACTTAGCGGTGCAAATTTAAAAGGAGCAATAGTTGATAGAATTGACTTTACAAGTTTTGATTTAAAAAATGTAAAATTAGATATAGCACAGGCAGTTGCAGTAGCTAGATGCTATGGGGCTAAGGTGAACTAAATTGTTTGAAAAACCGTTCAAAATGCTGAACGGTTTTTCAAATCATAATAGATTTAAAAATTATTTTCTATATAAGAAGCTATTTCATTGGCAAGAGTCGATGTTAATAGTGTAGATACATTGCTTAAAATGATGATTGTAGCCTCTTTTTCAATTAATCGTAAATAGGAGGACGTAAAGCCGTTAATTCCTCCGTGATGAAATATAAGATTATTATTTTTTTCGGTTATAGCAATATTCCAACCATAACCATATCCGTAAGATTCTGCAGTAAGCATACGAGACGTCATCCTACTTGATAATAAGCGATTTTCTTTTAGCGCCTTATCAAATCTATATAAATCTTCGGCTGTAGAAACTAATCCACCGGCTGAATATGAATTAGACATATGAATAAATGATGCGTTCTGTAGGCCGTGATTTGGATGTAACTCATAGCCAGTTGCTTTATGTTTTTGAATAGTGTGATTCAAATCAACGGCTGTGTTTATTATAGAGAGTGGATAGAAAATTTTCTTTTTAAGAAATTCCTCATAAGACATTCCACTTATAACTTCAATAACTTTTCCTAATATAATATAACCAGAATTCGAATAATTGAATTTTTTGCCAGGTCTAGATTCAAAGGGACACGCAGTAATCCATTGTATTAGTTCATCTGGTGTTCGAGGTTGACAAGATTGCAATAAAAAGTCATATTGAGCAGTAATATTGCCAACTCCAGCAGTGTGATTTAATAAATGTTTGATCATAATTTGATTTCCTTTTGGAAAATCAGGAATGAATTGATCTAATGTATCATGTAGCTGTAATTTTTCCTCCTGCACAAGCATTAAAATTGAAACAGCTGTGAAGATTTTAGTTATTGATCCGATACGAAACTTCGTTGTAGATGTATTAGGTATGTCCCAATTATAATTAGCTTTTCCAAATGACTGCTTATAAAGAGTCTCTTCTTTATGGGCTATTAAAATTGTTCCGTTAAATTTTTCATTATTTTTATATAAAAATGAATTAATATATGAGTTTAACAAATTTCAGGCACTCCTTTAAATGTTGGAATATTCGTTACCTGAAATGAAATCCAACGGCATAGGCAATTCCCCCCTAAATGAAATGTTTTTATATTACTTTTTTATTTTATAATGCAAGTAATATAAGAAGCAAGTTGATTTAAAGTTTATAAAAATAAAGGTTTTTTTATTGCTTGGGGCAAGCCTTTAGTAGTTCATATTTTGAAGGTGGAGAGAAACAATTATGGAAGTAAGAAAATTGATAGTAATTGAAGCTAGTGGATTAAGTGAACTTGCACTACATGGAAAAGCAAACAGCTGCCTGTTCATAATAGTAGTATAATAGTAAATGAGGTGTTCATACTATGGAAGATAAAACGTTAGGTATACTACTAGATGTTGTTGGGGAATTATTTTCAGATGAAATATCAATCGCCGTTTCGAATAAGGAAGAATATATTTACTATCGGCCAAGTAAACGTATTGATTTAAAGATTAGCGCCGGGGATCCTATTAAGGAAGGAACGATTGCTCATAAAGCAATGGTAACGAAGCAAAAAGCCTCCGAGTTTATTAACCGAGATGTTTTCGGTATTCCTTATCATGGAATGGCGGTACCATTTTCAAATAATGACAAGATTGAAGGTTGTGTGACGGCAATTTATCCAGCTTTAACGGATGGAAAGTCAGTCGTTACTTTAAAAACAACAGACGGATGGGTTCCAGTTCCTTTTTCAAAGGTGATGTATTTAGAGGCTAAAGATAAAAAGACGTATGTAAATTCAGAAGAGTTAACAGGAACACATAAGTACTCTCTACAAGAATTTGAATACTTACTTCCGAAAGATTCGTTTATTAGATGCCACCGTTCCTTTATTGTAAATGTGAATCATATTAAAGCGATTTATCCTGATACCCACTCTACTTTTTTACTTTCAATGGATAACGGAGAGAGGGTACCAGTGAGTCAATCATATGCTAGCTATTTTCGTAAGCTTCTAGGATTCTAAAATGTTCTGCTTTAGAACCTAGATTTGCTGTTTTATCTGAATTTTCGGCATTGTATACCGAAATCCCTATTTTGATAGTGTTAATGTGTAAAATAATTATGAATATTCATTGGGAGAGGGATTACATATGGAGAATAATTTAGATAGAATTAGGGATCAACGATTAAAAGATCGAGTAGTGACACCTGAAGAGGCAGCTTCATGGATTGAAAGTGGAATGACATTAGGTTTAAGTGGATTTACACGAGCTGGGGATGTAAAAGCAGTCCCATTTGCGCTGGTGAACCGAGTAAAGAATGATAAATCTTTTAAAGTAAATGTTTATACAGGGGCTTCATTAGGTTCGGATGTAGATAAATTATTTGCTGAGGCAGGAATCTTAGGGAAAAGATTGCCTTTCCAAGCCGATGCGACTATGCGAAAAGGAATTAATAACGGAGACTTTTTATTTGTAGATCAGCACTTATCTCATACAGCAGAATTACTTCGTGCTGACGTTATGGATATAGATTTCGCTATCTTGGAAGCGGTTGCGATTACTGAAGACGGAATGATTATTCCAACGACTTCAATTGGTAATTCATTAGCATTTTCTTTGAATGCTAAGTCCATTATTATTGAAATGAATATGGCCCAATCCGCGCAACTAGAGGGGCTGCATGATTTATATGAACCAGGTAAACAAGGGGAAAGGCTTCCAATTCCAATTGTGAAAACGGATGATCGAATTGGAACGATTGGCATTCCGATTGATGTTGAAAAAGTGAAGGGGATTGTATTTACAAACCAATTAGATTCGCCATCAACAATTGTCCCTCCAGATGAAGAAACTGTTATTATGGCACAGCATTTAATAGAGTTTCTTCGAAAAGAAGTCGAAGTAGGCCGATTAACAAATCGTTTAGCGCCGCTACAATCGGGAATTGGATCAGTTGCCAATGCAGTTCTTCATGGAATGTTAGATTCTGAGTTTGAAGATTTAGAAGTGTATTCTGAAGTTTTACAGGATGCGGTCTTTGATCTTATGGATGCTGGGAAAGTCAATTTTGCTTCCTGCTGCTCGATCACGCTTTCTGAAGAGAAAATGCAAAAAGTATTTTCTAACTTTGAAAAATATCGTGATAAATTAATGATGCGCCCACAAGAAATTTCTAATCACCCTGAAATTATTCGCCGCCTTGGATTAATTTCCATTAACACGGCTTTAGAATTAGATATATACGGAAATGTTAACTCTACTCACGTTTTAGGTACAAAAATGATGAATGGTATTGGTGGTTCTGGTGATTTTGCAAGAAATGCACGTCTAGCTATCTTTGTTACGAAATCGATTGCGAAAGGCGGTAACATTTCAAGTATCGTTCCTTTCGTATCTCATGTAGACCATACGGAACATGATGTAGATGTTATCGTCACTGAACAAGGGTATGTTGATCTGAGAGGACTGGCGCCAAGAGAAAGAGTGGAATTAATTATAGAGAATTGCGCACATCCAATGTACCGTGATCAGCTAAGAGCTTATTACGAAGAAGCTAAAACGAGAGGTGGACAAACCCCTCATGTTTTAGAAAAAGCTTTTTCTTGGCATACGAATTATGCTAAAAATGGAACAATGCTTGAAGCAGTAGTAGAAACTGTTTAGAAGTGTAAAAATGATTCTTAATATAATATGCCATAAAGGTTAAAAGAAAAAGAACGCCAATTTTCAGGAATGGCGTTTTTTTCTTTTAAAAAATTGTTACCTATTATGAAGAAATATAAAGTGAAACTTTAATCAGTGGGGGGTCTTCATCCCCCACTGATTATTAGTTGAACCAATCGGAATTTTATGGGCAGTTGATCCCCAACCTAACTTCTTTGCTTTCGCTGCATTTTGAGATGTGGGTCTTACTGCCCATTAAAGTGGGATAAAAGTAAGCTCTTATTTACGGAAATAGGAGGTTTTTTAAATTACTTTTCGAATCATTTTAAGAGTTTATATATCGAAGGTGAGGAGAAAGGATCATGAAGATAAGAAAAGCGTTATTGAGTGAAGCAAATGAATTAAGTGAATTCGCACTACATTCAAAAGCAACGTGGAACTATAGCGAGGAATTCATACTTGCTTGTAAGGAAGATTTAACAATTACCGAAGAGTACATAAAAAATAATTTTGTATATGTTTTAGAAAACGATAATACGATGATTGGATTTTTCTCATTTTTACGTAATGAAAATGCTCTTGATTTTCTATATATTCATCCTCGTTACAAAGGGAAAGGATACGGGAAAATACTTTGGGAGTATGTAATACAACAAGCAAATGAATTAGGAATAAAAAGTTTTACAATTGATAGTGATCCGAATGCAAAAGGGTTTTACTTGAAGATAGGAGCGAAGTTAATAGGAGAGACACCATCAACGGTTTTTGAGGATCGTTTACTGCCTCTTTTGAAATATGATGTGTAAAACTATTAATAGTGGGAGAAGATTAGAATGGATGATGTAAAGATAAAAAGGATATATGAATCACTAATAAAATCATGGTCGATTGAAACAAGCTCAAAGTGGACGATTGAGAATCCAGCAAAGGGACAGTGTGGTGTAACTGCTTTAGTCGTTCAAGATATATACGGAGGAAAAATCAAAAAGACAAAAGTAGGGGAGGTGTGGCATTTTTATAACTGTATAGCTGGAAAGAGGTTTGATTTTACAGAGACTCAGTTCAATGAAAGGTTGAATTATTTGGATGTGGAATCAAATCGAGAAGAAGCATTTGCAGATACAAATGAAAAACAATATAGCATGTTGAAGGAAAAGATAATGACAGAATTCAAATTACCTTTTGACTCTTAATCTTTAATAAGTTACTATAATGGTGGTAACTTATTAAAGGGAACTTCATAGAGTTGAAAGGGGAAATACTTTTGAAAACAACTTATGTAAACGCTACAATCGTAACGATGAATGAACAAAACGAAGTGATAGAAAATGGATATATCATTGTAGAAAATGATCAAATTATAGATGTGAAGAGCGGAGAATTCGCTAATGATTTTGAAGTAGATGAAGTAATTGATATGAAAGGAAAGTGGGTTTTACCAGGGCTTGTAAATACACATACACACGTTGTAATGAGTCTCTTAAGAGGTATTGGCGATGATATGTTATTACAGCCGTGGCTTGAGACGAGAATTTGGCCACTTGAAAGCCAGTTTACGCCAGATCTTGCAGTCGCTAGTACGGAATTAGGATTACTTGAAATGGTGAAAAGTGGTACAACATCATTCTCTGACATGTTTAATCCAATTGGAGTAGATCAAGATGCAATTATGGAAACGGTATCAGGAAGTGGGATGCGAGCTGCTGTTTCAAGAACTTTATTTAGCTTCGGAACGAAAGATGATGAAAAGAAAGCAATCGAAGAAGCTGAAAAATATGTAAAGCGTTACTATAACGAAAGTGGCATGTTAACTACGATGGTTGCGCCGCATAGTCCATATACATGTTCCACAGAATTATTAGAGGAATGCGCACGTATTGCAGTAGAAAATCAAACGATGGTTCATATTCATCTTTCGGAAACAGAGCGTGAAGTACATGATATTGAAGCACAGTACGGAAAACGTCCAGTAGAATATGCAGCAAGTTGCGGGTTGTTTAAACGTCCAACAGTTATTGCACACGGTGTAGTATTAAATGAAAATGAGCGTGCATTTTTAGCAGAACATGATGTTCGAGTAGCACATAATCCGAATAGTAATTTAAAACTAGGATCTGGTATAGCGAATGTAAAAGCGATGCTAGAAGCAGGAATGAAAGTAGGAATTGCAACAGATAGTGTGGCATCAAACAACAATTTAGATATGTTTGAAGAAATGCGTATAGCGACTTTACTACAAAAAGGTATTCACCAAGATGCAACAGCTTTACCGGTTGAAACTGCTCTTACACTTGCGACTAAAGGAGCTGCTGAAGTAATTGGGATGAAACACACAGGATCACTTGAGGTTGGAAAGTGTGCCGATTTTATCACAATTGACCCATCTAATAAGCCGCATTTACAACCAGCAGATGAAGTGTTATCGCACCTTGTATATGCTGCTAGTGGAAAAGATATAAGCGATGTAATCATTAACGGAAAACGTGTCGTTTGGAATAGCGAATGTAAAACGTTAGATGAAGAGCGTATTATATTTGAAGCAAGTCGTTATAAACGTGGTTTGCAAAGATAGATAATTGAAAAAGCTATCCTTTTTTTAAAAGGATAGCTTTTTTTCTTGAACGAATAAATATTCAAAAGAATGTCGCATCTTTCTGTTATTATTTCTGCTATAATATATAACGTTTTATAATATTATATTTTTAAGGAGAACAACTCATGAAGCGAAAAAAGAGCCATTTAATGGTGATGGCACTTGTTACATCTTTATTATTAACAGCTTGTAATAATAAAGCGAATAAGAGTGAAACAGAGGCAAAAGAACAAGTATTACATGTAACAGTATCAGAAGAGATTCCTTCTCTTGATACCGCGAAAACGATGGATGGTACGTCAGCGCACGTTATGCAAAACATATTTGAAGGGTTGTATGTATTAGATGATCAAGATCAGCCTATTCCAGCGGTAGCAAAATCGTTTAAAAGAAGTGAAGATGGTAAAAAATATACATTTGATTTGCGTAAAGATGCAAAATGGTCAAATGGGGACAATGTAACAGCAAATGATTTTATGTTTGCATGGAAACGTGCAATTAACCGTGAAACAGCGTCTCAATATGCGTACATGCTTTT
This sequence comes from Bacillus sp. BC05(2025), assembly GCF_056725905.1. Classification (NCBI taxonomy): domain Bacteria; kingdom Bacillati; phylum Bacillota; class Bacilli; order Caryophanales; family Bacillaceae; genus Bacillus; species Bacillus sp. BC05(2025). The sequence goes on from NZ_JBWYRA010000004.1 coordinate 92,915, forward strand.
TTACGTGAAAAATGCGAAAGAGATAAATAAGGGAACAATGCCTCTTGATGAACTTGGGGTTAAAGTTATAAATGATTATAAGTTAGAAGTGGAACTCGAACAGCCAATCCCGTATTTTTTACAGCTGTTAGCACTACCTATATATTTACCACAGCATGAATCATTTTTGAAAGAACAAGGAAAGAATTATGCATTGGAATCTAGTAATCTCATATATAATGGGCCATTTGTATTAGAGAAATGGAAGCATGAACAAGAGTTTCAATTAAAGAAGAATGCTACATATTGGGATGAAAAGAAAGTGAAATTAGACGAAATAAACTTTCAAATTGTAAAGGATACAATGACCGCTGTTAATTTGTACGAAGCTGGTAATTTGGACCGGGTGCCTATTAATTCTCAATTTGTAGACAAGTATAAAGGAAGTAAGGAATTGCATATATCGAGTGAGCCTGCAATTGCTATGCTACGTTTTAATGAGAAAAATAATGCGTTAGCAAATAAAAAGGTGCGTCAATCTATTTCATTAGCGTTAAATAAAGAAGATTTCGTTGCTCATTTTATTAATAACGGGGCAAAGTCTGCAAGCGGACTTGTACCGGCTGGTCATATAAATGAAGAGACTGGTAAAGATTTTAGAAAAGAAAACGGAGATCTTTCTCTATATGATTTGCAAAATGCGAAAAAGATTTGGGAAGAAGCGAAAAAAGAGCTTGGAGTAGAACAAGTAAACCTCGAGTTTTTAACATTTGAACAAGATAATGCAAAACGTATGGCAGAATATATAAAAGGTGACTTAGAAAAGCATTTGCAAGGACTCGCGATCCAAATTAAACAACAGCCATTTAAGCAAAAATTACAATTAGAACAAATAGGAGATTACGATATATCTATGGGAAATTGGGGACCGGATTATAAAGACCCAATTAATTATTTAGAACTCTTTACGACGGATAATCAAAATAACAAAATGGATTATTCTAACCGTCACTACGATGAATTAATAAAGAAAGCGAAAAGCGATCTAGTATTAGATCAGAAGAAAAGATGGGAAGCATTGCAAGAGGCCGAGCGTATTTTGTTAGAAGATGCTGCGGTTGCACCGCTTTATCAAATGGGCTCAGCTTACGTACAAAAGGGTTATGTAAAAGGAATTGAGAAGCATCAATTTGGTGGTATTTATACGTATAAGAATGCTTATATTGCTAATGAATAAATAAAAAACCTTACTTTTTAAAAGTAAGGTTTTTTTAAAGAGTACATGGAATAAGGGAATGCAGTACAGATCAGCATACAAACATTTTCTTGTTGTAACTATGTTTGTTTTTAATTATAAAAAATATTAGATTATTTATTTTGTCATTGATATACTTAAAAGGTAATTGAGGTATTAAGATGAATTGATAGAGATGTTTGTGTGGAATTATTTGAGTATTATAAAAAAGAGGAGTTTAAGTGTTTGATTTGAACGGGGCTTTTTCTATATGAATGAATTGGTATGTATAATACTTGGGCGATATTAATTTGGGAATCTCAGGGGATTCTTTGAAGCTAGAAAAAGTAGAGTTAAATTTCATGTACTATTAGGTCCTGGTGTAGGTTTATGGGGATTTGGTTTAAGGAATAAAGGGGATAATTAGTATGAATAAGAAAGTAAAAAGATTTAAATATTTTATGGTTGTATTAGCCGGTATTGCAATTTTTGGTACAATCTTACCTAATGCATTAGATCCAAATGAAACATTAGCAGGTAAAATTTCAATTGTAGTTTTTGGTACAATGGGAGCTTGTTTACTATTCTCTATTATGTATTTGATTGTAAAAAAAGCTATTTTAAGAGGTGGGAAATAAGATGGTACAAAATTTAGAGTTAGAATTTTAATTCATGTACATAAAAAAGGAGAATTTTTATGAAATTACTACGTTTATTTATGGTTCTCACTCTTGTTGTATTGTTAAGTGCATGCAATACAGCAACACAAGTCACAAAGGTTCAAAAAAATGGCGAAACGACTTTGAAAATTGGTTCGTTGCAAGGGTATTACGATGTACAAACGGTTAAAGCTGAAAAAGGAAATGTGGAAATTCCTTATGAAGCAGCTGTTGAAGAAGGTACAATTTTATTGCAAGTTACAAGAGATGATAAGGTTATTTATGAAGAAGAAGTTACTTCTCAAAAAGAAGGTCTGCTTTCTTTTGAAGCGCCAAAATCCGGATCATATGATTTAATTGTACGCGTGAAGGGTGAAAAAGAGAAAGCGAAAGAAATTCAAATACATACTAAGCTATGAAAAAACGGCAAGTGGAGTGCACCCGCTTGCCGTTTCCATTTTCAGTTGATTCTATCACAACATATGTTTATCAATGTAAGAAGTGATCCGCTGAGTCCTACTGTTTATTCCGCCGAAATTCTTGATGAAGTTAAAATAAGAGATGAACAAAAGAATATGTTACAAACTTGATAACTCTTTTTTATAAGAGAAAAAGACTGGGGTTGATGCATTCGTATTTGAAAGAGTACTAGATGGTAAAGGGGGACATAGGGTGATGATTTTTTTAGAGAAGGCGTTCCAGACTTTACTACAGATATTGATTATATATGGGGGTAAATAAGTTGAAAAACATTGAGATTCTAAATAAATACATTGAAGGGGTTTCCGATACGCTCCCTACGTGGTTAAAGTATTTAATTGAGGCAGAGGAGATACATCAAAACTATGAGAATGTACAAGTACTTGGAACATTAAAAACGGATGCGGTGTTGTACTATGTGCACCGTACGCTACAAGTGTTAGATGGACTGCCTTTAGATGAAGAAGCGTATCGTATTATTGAAAAGGTACTAACGTATAGTGAACTTGCAAAGGTAGGATCTTTAAAACAGCGGGAGCAATGGAAGAAAAAAGGAATTAATCTATTGGTACATAACGAGGGTTCTGCTGATATCTTTAGTGATATTCGGTTTATTGAACGTGTAGAGACAAACTTAAACTCTACTGAGTATTTGTTTATTCGAGATTTAATTAGAACACATGGATTAATCGGGCAGTATATACGCGGGGAGGCTCGTTTGGACTCTCATGTTGATTTAATTAACACATATAAAGAAGAATACGGAGACGTTAGGTTAAAGGAGATTCTATACTATCTTAACCAATGCATTATTGAAGGCGTATCAAAAGCTTTGTGGAGTGAAGTGAAGAACGATGTGAAGATTACAATTGATGGCCTGTTTGATGGTTATATGGAGCCATTTACTTCTCGCATACATAGACTCACGCCAAAACATAAGGAGTCAGTATTTGAAAAAGATATAATTATGGGGAGCGAGAAGAGGGACATTCAAACATTTTTATCTGATAAGGATTTGTGGTATGTAGAACCGTCTATGCATGCTCTTAGCTTTGAGGATATTTGGACAGTTTTTGTTATGTTAAAGAACGAGATAGGCACTAGAAAAGTTCAGCATATACATTTCGAAAAATTGATGCAACAGTTGCACTATGATTTCAAAGGTGAGAAAAAGGACAACGTGTATCGTAAGCGGGTTATTGAGAAGTATCTACGGGAGTACCGTGAGAACGAGAAGCCGAATACAACGCATGTTTCTTTTAAGGTGAAAGTCGATGGAGATATGAAGACTGCGTATGTATCGTTTCAGTTTTCTGCTGTAGGTGAGGCGTTAATTATCTTCTGTGTAGAGGCAGAAAAGATAGATATGATGCATGCTCGGGCAAATGTGCTGCTGTTTGATTTCTTCGGGTTACGTAAGGATGCATATGATAGATTCCATAATGAAGAAGTGTATCTGGAACATATGAATAGCTCAGCTGATGATAAACGAATTATTCTTGATTATATAAAGGGAGATACGATTGTAGATGTCGGAGCCGGTGGTGGTGTCATGTTAGACATGATCGAAGAAGAGACAGAGAACAAACGAATCTACGGTATAGATATTTCCGAAAACGTGATTGATACGTTGAAAAAGAAGAAGCAGAACGAGGGGCGTTCTTGGGACGTCATTAAAGGGGATGCAATCAATTTAAGCAGCTCATTTGAAAAAGAATCGGTTGATACGATTGTATATTCTTCTATCCTTCATGAGCTGTTCTCTTATATAGAGTATGAAGGTAAGAAATTCAATCATGAAGTAATTAAAAAAGGGCTGCAGAGTGCCTATGAGGTGTTAAAGCCAGGAGGCCGTATTATCATTCGTGATGGCATCATGACCGAAGATAAAACGTTAATACGGTTGATTCGTTTTAAAGATGCAAGCGGAATGAAGTTCTTAGAGCAGTATGCCCGTGAATTTAAGGGGCGTAAAATCCAGTATGAGGTAATTGCAGAAAATACAGTCAAAATGCCTGTTAACGATGCAATGGAGTTCTTATATACATATACCTGGGGCGAGGACTCCTTCGTTCATGAAGTGCAGGAGCAGTTTGGAATTTTTACGCCAAACGACTATAAGGATTTTGTAAAGAGTATCCTTGGAGATAAAGTAAACATCGTTCAAGCTATGAACTATTTGCAGGATGGATATACAAACCATCTTAGCGAGAAAATCGAGTTTACAGATGAGTCTGGGAATGCGGTTGCGCTACCAGATAGTACGTTCTTTATGGTTTTAGAAAAGAGGCAATGATGTTGAAAACCTTTAAAAATATAATTTTAAGAAACTTAATTTAATAGTCTTCAGTTAAAGAGCGTATTTTTAGAGTAATGAAAAATTCCTAATTTTTTAACTTTATACCGAGAAACATATCCAAGTGGGGTATTGACGATTAAAACCGGGAATATTAGAACAACATCGCTAGCTGAAATTTATCAAAACGCCCCTGTGTTTCAAAACCTTCGTAATCCAGATAAGGATAAGGGGAAGTGTGGTGTTTGTGAGGGATCTCGTTCTAGAGCATATGCAATAACGGGAGATTACATGGAAAGCGAACCTTTCTGTGTATACATTCCAAAAGCATTGCGAAAACAGAAAAAGAACGTAAAAAAGGGATATGAGTAAGAATATGCTCATGCCCCTTTTTAAAATTATATAATTTATTGTACTTCGCATCAGTCGTATGATGATTTAAGAAATGAACAACGCTCGTTTTCCCATCTTTCGTTAAAGATCGACTATCCTGAAACGAGTTTTTACGCATAATTTCTATTAAACCGATTTCAATAAAGAATAAAAATTCGTGTCATAAGGGATATCATCTTGATACATATAATTTTTTAGAACACCTTCTTTTTCAAAGCCTAATTTTAATAGCACTTTATTTGAAGCTTCATTTTCAAGAAATACAATTGCCCCAATACGCTTTAAGTGAATGGTATGGAAACCGTATGATATAACCTCAGAAACAGCTTCAGTCGCATAGCCTTTTCCCCAGTATTCAGGGAAAAAGGCATAACTTAAATTGGCCCGTTTATGCTCAGAAGACCAATCGTGAAAACCGATGGTACCAATGAGTTCTTTCTTGTTTTTTAATTCAATTCCCCACTTTATACCACTTCTTGCATTGTAACTCAGTTTAAAGTTATGAATGACTTGTTTCACTTGATCAACATCTTGTAATGGTTTTTGGCCATAATAGCGCAGTACGTCAGTATTAGAGAAGCATTGTAGTATACTCGGTGCATCTTCTTCGGTAAGTTCTCTTAAAATGAGTCGGTCGGTTTTCAATATAGGAAACATGCTTTCACTCCATTTCTTTTGAAACTAGAATGTGTTGTTATTATATAATCTAGTCTGAAAATAAAGATTATTCAAGAGGGAAGTACGGTTTTAATTTGTGATAAAATTGATTGTGGAATATATTTCAAAAAGAGGTTTGTATATGGAGAAAAATTCAATTTTAATTGTAGATGATGATCAAGATATTGTTCGATTTGTTAATGCGAATTTAATACAAGAAGGGTTTAAAGTTTTAAGTGCTCATAACGGAGAAGAGGCTTTAAAAATCCTAAATAATAACAGTATTCAACTTGCTATTTTGGATATTATGATGCCACAAATGGATGGGATAGAATTGTGCAGAAGGATTAGAGAGAAACATAGTTTACCAATTATGTTCTTAAGCGCAAAATCATCGGATGTAGATAAAGTAATTGGATTTAGTACTGGGGCAGATGATTATATTGTGAAGCCGTTTAGTACAATTGAATTTATAGCGAGAGTGAAAGCTCAATTAAGAAGGTATACATATTTCAATCAAAATGCTGTCCAAGAAATAGAAAAGAAAATAAACATTAGAGGTTTAGACATAGATGAAGTGTCTAGAACAGTAATGTTATATGGAGAAACAATCAATCTTACGAAAACTGAATATGATATTTTGTACTTAATGGCAGCTGCAAAGAATCGTGTGTTCACTATTGAAGAAATATATGAAAGCGTTTGGAAAGAAAGAGCCTATGAAAGTAATAATACAGTAATGGTTCATATCGCAAGATTAAGAAATAAAATTGAAGAGAATCCAAAAGAGCCGAAGTTTATACAGAATGTTTGGGGAGTCGGATATAAAATTGAAGATTAAATCATTACAAGGCATTAGAGCTAAGTTTTTTATCGCATTCATATGTAGCATCTTATTAGCGACTGTAAGTATAATAGCGTTTCAAATTGTCATTGGAAATATATATAGTCATGTTACTGCGTTAGAAGAAAAATATTCACTTTTATATGTAATAGCTTTTTTAATTATTACTACAATATACTTTGCATTCATGACAAAAACAATGATGAAAAGGTTAACTGAAATTAACAAGAGTGTGAAGGAAATAAGTAGTGGTAATTTGGAAATACATATACCTATTTCAAAAAATGACGAGATTGGTGAATTAGCAGCGAATGTTAATAGAATGGCTAAAAGTTTAAAAGAGTCTATCGATAATGAAAAAAAATCGCAGGAAACGAAAAATGAAATGATTAGCAATATTTCTCATGACTTACGAACACCTGTAACATCTCTAATTGGTTACGCGGACCTGCTAGGAAATCAGCTTCATTCAAATAGAGAAGAATGTGAACAGTACGTAAGTATATTAAAGCGAAAGAGTTATGAATTAAAAAATCAAGTAGATGATTTATTAGATTATTGTCAAATAAATTATAGGGAGATTGAATTACATAAAAGTGTAGTAAATATGAAAGCGTTCATTGAACAAATCATGATTGATTTTGTGCCACAGCTAGATGAAGCCGATATGAGCTTTTGTATTAATAGTGATAAGGAGTTACATGTGAAAATGGATGTAGCGCTTATGGTGAGGCTGTTCGGAAATGTAATTAGTAATAGTATTATGTACGGGAAAGATGGAAAAGAGATTTTGATTCAAATTTCTAAAAGTGACATGAATGTTGAAATAGAAATTAAAAATTTTGGACAATGTATTCCGAATGAGAATCTTCCTTACGTTTTTGAGAAGTTTTATCGCGGTGAAAAATCACGTAGCTCTCATACGGGTGGCAAAGGAATGGGACTTGCAATTGCGAGAAGTATAGCAGAGCTTCATAAAGGGGATATCACTGTGCGCAGTAACGAGAAAGAAACTGTTTTCACTATCGCTTTACCGCGTTATAAAGAATTGTAAGAAAGTCGTAAGTATTTCTTTTATATGTCGTAATATTCACTTCGTATCATGTAGAACAAAGATATGAGAGTGAGGATACATTATGTGGAAGAAGTATGTATTAATAATTTTAGTTGGGTTTTTAATTATAAGTTGGAGTGTAGTTTATTTAGCTAAAGGTGTTATATCAGTTATTGCTTGGTGGAGTATACAAGCCTTTAGCATAGTATCACTCTTTATTTTGATAGGGGTAACGTTACTATTTGTGTGGAAAATAATTTTCAGACAACGAATAGATAGAGCGCTACTCTTCATCGTTATTTTCTCTATAATTGGAGCTTGGCCTTTAGGATGGTTTGCGAACATTGGTAGACTTGCTTACCCGGCAGATGTACATTCTACGAGCCCTAAAGTAGTCGTGCGCTTTCCTTTGAATGAACGAGCGTTAATTGGCTGGGGCGGTGATCGGTTAGAAACGAATTATCACGTTATAAAACCAAATGAGCGCTGGGCATATGATATTCTTATTCCTCCTGCTGAAGTGAAAAGTCGTAATTTGGAGGATTATGGAATATATGGAGCGGAAGTAATGGCACCAGCTTCTGGAACAGTTGTATCCATCAATAATGACGAAAAAGATGTAGTTCCGGGAGGGGATGATTTTCAATCAATGGCGGGTAATCATATTTATTTACGACTAGATGAATCAGAGACATATTTAATTCTTGCCCATTTAAAGCAAGGATCCATTAAAGTTAAAGAAGGACAACATGTAAATGAAGGAGAATTTCTTGCTCAGGTCGGTAACTCAGGAAGTTCAAGTGAGCCGCATTTACATATTCATCATCAAAGGCAGAATCCATCCAAGGTAAGCATATTTCTTTCGGAAGGGTTACCACTTTACTTTCGAACTGAGAAAGGTGTGATAATGCCGGGAAAAGGAGAATACATAAAAAGACATTAGGGGGAAACGCTGATGTGGGAGAAATATTATATCGAAACTGATAGAGGGAACTTTGAGTATTTTCAAAAGGGAGAAGGAAACCCACTTTGTGTAACACATCTATACAGTGAGTTTAATAGCAATGGTAACTTATTTGCTTCTGCATTTACAAACCATTACACAGTGTCCTTATGAATTTGCAGTGGAAGTAGCGGAACTTATGCCAAATGCGATAATGTCGACATTTGAATACAGCAATCATTTTCCATTTATTGAGGAGGAAGAAGAGTTTATAAAATTTGTTGAAAGCACGGTCTGTCATGTAAATGGATGATAAAAATTTATAATTTAAAAAGAAAAAGGCTGTCTTCAACACAAATTTGAGACAGCCTTCTTCTTTCGTTATCCTACAAATGTTTGATACAGTAAGAAAATATTTAAAATGATAACAAGTACAGCAATGATCCAAGCGATAAAGGTTGTTATGGGGTGATTAACGAGCGCACCCATAATTTTTTTATTGCTTGTAAACATAATAAGTGGTACTAATGCAAAAGCAATACCGAATGATAAGACGACTTGGCTCATGACTAGAGCGTAAGTTGGATTTACACCTAAAGCGATAATAACTAATGGTGGAATCATTGTAATAAAGCGGCGTAAGTATAACGGAATATGCATTCGAATGAAACCTTGCATTATAATATCACCTGACATTGTACCGACAGAAGAGCTAGATAGTCCTGCTGATAAGAGCCCAATTCCAAATAAAGCAGCCGATACTGGACCGACTAACGTACTGAACTGGTTAAAAGCAACATCAAGATCTTCAACATGCAAGCCATTTTTAAAGAATAATGCAGCAGCAACAATTAACATACTCGCATTAATTGCTCCAGCGATAACCATTGCGATAATGATATCAATAAATTCGAAACGGAAAATCTTTTTCTTTTGTTCATCATTTGTTCCGACTACGCGGCGCTGCGTTAAGGCGGAATGTAAATAGATTGCGTGTGGCATAACTGTCGCGCCTAATATTCCTGCTGCAAGTAATATACTGTCTACACCTTGGAATTTCGGAATAAATAGTCCTGAAAGAAGGGGGCTTAATTCTGGTTTTGCATAAAAAACTTGAATCCCAAATGCTATTACTACAATAAAAATCATCCCTGTAATAATAGCTTCTAGTGGGCGAAATCCTCTGCGCTGAAACTCAAGAATAATAAATGATCCGACTGCTGTAATTAAAGCAGCTGGTAACATAGGAATTCCGAATAATAAATACAATCCGAGTGCTGCCCCGATAAATTCAGCTAAATCTGTAGCCATAATAACGAGTTCACCTTGTATCCATAAGCCGATAGACACTGGTTTTGGAAAGTGCTCACGAGCTATTTCAGGTAAATTATTTCCCGTAGCAATTCCTAACTTAGCTGATAAAGTCTGAATTAATACTGCCATTAAGTTAGAAGCGAATATTACCCATAAAAGTAAATATCCATATTGTGAACCAGCTGCGATATTCGTAGCAAAATTACCAGGGTCAATATAAGCTACAGATGCGATAAAAGCGGGTCCTAAAAACGGTAACAGTCTTTTCCAGCCTTTTGTTTCACCACTTAAAGCTAAGTGTGCGGATTGAACAGTTGTACTTTGAGAAGGGACTTGTTCATCTTTTGATATATCTTTATTCATAGTAGTTTTCCCCTTTGAAATGTTAACTTGATGAAATTATTGTAAGTATTCTTATTGTTTATTTCAATACATTTAGATGTATTAGATACTATTTTTATTTGAACATAAATGTTTCCTTAGTGCAAATTATATGCCTTAACGCAATGGATGGTGTGACGATGTGAAAAAAGTATTTGGAAGTTTATGGTTTCTGAATAAGGGGGAAGATAATAAATTAAAGGGCTATTTTTGAAATTTATGTGAACATAAAGCCGATAATACAGCATATTAATTGATGGAATTGCATTTGTATGATATATAATATATTGGGATTACAACATAACCATAGTGTTATGGTGTGTAATCTTGTTTTTTATTTTTGTTAACTGATAGAAAATAGTATAAAGAGAAGAAAATGGGATTCATTTTCTTATTATATATGTTTTGATATGAACGTTAACTTATACATGATTTTAAAAATTAGATAGGTGGTAGAAATACATTGGCAACTACAAAACCATATAGAGTATTACTATATTACATGTACACAACAATTGAAAACCCAGAAGAATTCGCGGCAGAGCATTTAGCATTTTGTAATTCACTTGAATTAAAAGGTAGAATTCTTGTAGCAAAAGAAGGCATTAACGGAACTTGTTCTGGTACTGTAGAACAAACAGAGAAATACATGGAAGCTATGAACAACGATCCACGTTTTGATGGTATCGTATTTAAAATAGATGAAGCTGATGGTCATGCATTCAAGAAAATGCACGTGCGTCCTCGTCCAGAATTAGTTACACTTCGTCTAGAAGATGACATTAACCCACACGAAATCACTGGTAAGTATTTAGAGCCAAAAGATTTTTATGAAGCAATGAAACAAGAAGATACAGTTATCATTGATGCGCGAAATGATTATGAATTTGATCTAGGTCACTTCAAAGGTGCAATCAAACCTGATATTGAATCATTCCGTGAATTACCAGATTGGATTCGCGAAAATAAAGAAGTACTTGAAGGCAAAAAGATTTTAACGTATTGTACAGGTGGAATTCGTTGTGAGAAGTTCTCTGGTTGGTTAGTTCGTGAAGGTTACGAAGATGTAAGCCAACTTCACGGCGGTATTGTAACGTACGGTAAAGACCCAGAAGTACAAGGTGAACTTTGGGATGGACAATGTTACGTATTCGATGAGCGAATCGCTGTACCAGTAAACCAAAAAGAACATGTTATCGTTGGTAAAGACCACTTCTCAGGTGAACCTTGTGAACGCTATGTAAACTGTTCAAATCCAGAATGTAATAAGAAAATTTTATGTTCTGAAGAAAACGAAGCGAAATATTTACGTGCATGTTCTCATGAATGTCGTGTAAGCCCACGTAACCGCTACGTAATACAACATGAATTAACAGAAGAGCAAGTAGCTGCTGCATTAGAGAAAATCGAAGCAGGGAAGTAAGCTATAATAGTGTAAAAAAGTACTCCAAACTAAAATTTGGAGTACTTTTTTATGTGTGTTTTTTGTCAGTTTTTGTCGGTAAGTCGATATATCTTAAAAATCGCTGATATATTTTGAGTTGCGCCGATATATTTGAAAAATCGCTGATATATTTCGAGTTGCGCTGATATAATCGAAAAATTGCCGATAAAAATTTCATTTACTGAATCCTGCCACGTATTTGTAATTTGAAAATAACCTTCTTTACTTCTTATCATCTTTCTCTTTCACAGCAGAAAGTACAGTTTGTTTTACCCATGCTTTTCTTCGTTTATGTTGTATACTCCATTGGTATAAACTTTGCGCACCTAAAATAAGTGATATGACGATACCGCTAATTGCTATTAAAAGTGCGAAAAATTCAAGTGGCGATGATATTTTGTTTGAATCGGTGTTTCTTAACAGATCAATCATAGTAAAACCTAACATTTGGCCTACTACAGAGTAGAGCGTTAAAATTAATAGTAAAAGGCTATCTTTTTTTGAAGCAACATTTTCTTGATATTTAAACAAACTATCAAGATTTTGTTTTGCATTTGAGTATAGTATCTCAATGTTAAAAAGCTTTCTTAAGCGAAAGAAAATATCTTCACTCTGTGATTGGGATACTAGCTCTAAAGAAAAGTAATTCGCCGTAAACGAATTGATTGAATAAATTAATTTCTCTATTTCATTTGTATCTTGTTCAATGTTTAATTCAGCATAAGCGTTTGCCATTTTCAATAAAACAATTTTATGAAATAGATTTAATAATAAAGCGTAATAAAACTCCCCATACATTTGACTCGCAAGTTTAGTAAATTCGCGTTCTCCTTCATTTGTTACACATGTGAATATATGTTCTTCCATTATGAAATAGCGATTCGGAGCCCATCTTTGGTAAGCGTGTTGTTTTAAATAATCATGAATATAAGGCAGATTATTTGCACTCACATATGCCTTACCATCACTTGTTAACCCGGAAAGACTAGAAGTACGATAAACATCCACTTCATTCAGTTCCATATCTTCTTTTATAGATAATAAAGTTTGTACGTACATTCGCTGATCTTCAAAGAAAGGAAAGGTTTGAAAGTAAGAACTTCTTAATCTCTTCTTCTCAAAGAAATCTGTTATGCCATGAAATAAATAACCAAAAATGAATCTTTCCACTTGGGAATACTTTTTTCCATTGCATTCAATACAAATAGTCTCGTTTGTATCATTTTTAGTTTCAAGTACACGGAAACGGGCCGCAAATTCAATTGCTTCTGATAATGTCATGTTTGGAGCGGTTTCTACTTCTGTCCGAATTGTTAAGAAGCCAAGCTCATAAGGACAAAGTGTTACGTCAATAGAATGAATCTTAAATGGAACGGAAATAAGACTTGTTGTTAAATGTCCAGTTAAGTTAAGGTCTTTAGAATAGCGCTGCAATCCTTTTTGATGTTCTGAGTGAGGAAAGAGTATTTTATTTGTAAATGAAAGATAATAAGCTTCCATATTCTGATGTGAAACTTGAAACTTTCCGTAGTATGTACTTTCATTTTCAAGATGATCGAGTCGAAAAGGGCGAAAGTCATTTTTCTGTAAGAAGGGGAACATATTTTGTTCATATCCAGTTTTAAAAGAAAACGGGAATATAAATTGAAATATAGCTGTTGTTACATCCTTTTCCTCGATTGTTTGTATTGCCTCCATTTACATTGTTTCCTTTCCATATATGCTATAAAAACAACATGCCCAAATTTATTTGAAAATAACCACTGTTCTATACTCAGTTAAGAATGAAAATTCAGCTTATTTAGTAGGGGACATGTATAATGTTATGTATACTGAATGTTATAAAATTGTATTTTGAAAAGGGGGATGTTGTATGCGTATTTTAGTATTAGGAGCGGGTGGCGTTGGAGGCTTTTTTGGAGGACGATTAGTCGAAAAAGGGGAAGATGTTACGTTTCTTGTTCGCAGTAAAAGAAAACAGCAATTAGAGGAAAAGGGGCTTGTTATTCGTAGTGTTAATGGTGATTTTTCCTTCCAACCGAAATTAATAACGAAAGAAGATCAACCTTCTTCATTTGATGTCATTTTATTTTCAACAAAAGCGTATCACTTAAACGATGCAATCCAAGATTTGAAGCCGTTTGTAGGTGAGAATACTGTCATCATTCCATTATTAAATGGTATCGCTCATGTATCACTATTACAAAAAGAATTTGGTGAAGAGAAAGTGATTGGCGGTTTATGCTTTATCGAGACGACGTTAAATGATCAAGGGGAAATTGTACAAATGAGTGTTGCCAACAGACTTGTGTTTGGCGAAATACAGCTTCAAGATTCAGAGAGAATAAAGCATATTGCTAAAGCATTTACAGGTACGAAATCTAGTTTTGTTTTAAGTGAAAACATTATGCAAGATATGTGGCATAAATATTTATTTATTACTGTAATGTCGGGTGTGACGACATTAATGCGGGCACCGATAGGACCGATTCGTGAAAGCGAAGGTGGACGCGATTTTATCCAAAACTTATTTGAAGAATGTATGCAAATTATGAGATGTATAGGAGCTCCAATTAAAGATAATATTGCCCAAGAACATATGAAAACAATTGATAAAATTTCGTATAATATGAAGTCATCGATGCAGCGTGATATGGAAAAAGGTTCGTTCATTGAAGGCGAGCACTTACAAGGATACTTACTAAATGTAACAAAACAATTTTCTATAGAAGCACCATTATTAGGTGCGGTATATCAAAATTTGAAAGTGTATGAAGAAATGACCTTTAACAAATCAGCGATAGAATTAGATGTATGAAAAAATAAAAAGAAAGCAATATATAAGTGTATTGCTTTCTTTTTTTATGACAAATTATTTATTTCTTTTCGTTCGATCTGTCAAATTTATTTCCTGTTCACGTTTACCGTATAATTGATTAATTTCATTTGCTAATGCATCTAAATAGGAATCGGAAAAAATAGGCTTCTTTTCTTTAGACATGTGGGTCTCCTTTATCAATTTTTTAGTATTCATTATGTATGTTTACCGGCGAATTATGCGAAATCATTTAATTTTTTTCTTTTTAAAAATTTTTATTTACATTTTGAAAATAAAGGAGTATTATAATCCACAGTTTCAATTTTCTAAATCGCTGAAACCGCATGGTGCGGGGGACCCGTTCTTATGGATTAGTTCTTAATCCAATGGGGTGAATCCTTGAAAAAGGTAGGGCTACTCATAGGCCCGAATCCGACAGCTAACCTCGTAAGCGTTATATTGAGAAGGAAGGTGGAGCTTGTGCGACAAAAAATATAATGTCTACAAGTCTATTTCGTTATGGCTTGTAGACATTTTTTGTTTTCTGAGGAAATAGTTTATCCGCTGTAACTAGCAGAAAAGTTCGTACAAAATTATTGGAGAGTGGACAGCTGTGGTTTCATCTATTAAAAGATTTTTAATTGGAAGACCGTTAAAATCAACTGAGCTTGGAGAACAAAAGCTCAATAAAACGAAGGCGTTAGCTATTTTATCTTCTGACGCATTGTCATCGGTTGCATACGGACCAGAGCAAATTTTAATTGCTTTAGCAGGTCTTGGGGCGATTGCTTATTGGTATTCAATTCCGATCGCCGTTGGGGTATTAGTATTATTGACAGCCCTTATTTTATCTTATCGTCAAATTATTTTTGCCTATCCGCATGGCGGAGGCGCGTATGTTGTATCAAAAGAAAATTTAGGGATGAATCCAGGGTTAATAGCTGGAGGATCTTTATTAGTCGATTATATTTTAACTGTTGCAGTAAGTGTATCTGCAGGTACAGATGCGATTACGTCTGCTTTTCCTAGCTTACATGCACATAAAGTAATTATTGCAGTTATATTTGTTATATTAATTACGATATTAAATTTAAGAGGCGTAACGGAATCAGCTTCCGTTTTAGCATATCCAGTTTATTTATTCGTTTTAGCACTATTTATATTAATTGGGGTAGGGATCTATAATATTTTAACTGGTCAAGTGTCGCAGGCCTTACACACGCCGATTGGAACACCAGTTGCAGGGATTAGTTTGTTCTTACTGTTACGAGCATTTGCATCAGGTAGTTCTGCTTTAACAGGTGTTGAAGCAATTTCAAACGCAATTCCAAACTTTAAAGATCCCGCACCAAACAATGCGGCGAGAACATTGCTTGCAATGGGTGCATTACTTGCAGTTTTATTTTCAGGAATTGTTTTCTTAGCTTATTATTACGGAATTACTCCAAGTAAAGAAGTAACAGTTGTTTCACAAATTGCGGAACAAACTTTTGGACGTAATTTCATGTACTATTTCATACAGGGTACAACTGCTTTAATATTAATTCTTGCTGCTAACACAGGGTATTCTGCATTTCCGTTATTAGCAGTTAACCTTGCAAAAGACAAATTTATACCGAGAATGTTTACGATTAGAGGAGATCGCCTAGGATACTCAAACGGTATTATTATACTTGGAATTGCTTCGATTATTTTAATTGTAGCTTTCCAAGGACAAACAGAACATTTGATTCCGTTATATGCAGTAGGTGTATTTATTCCGTTTACCCTTTCTCAAACTGGTATGGTATTAAAATGGCTTCGTGAAAAACCTGAAGGATGGATTTTACGATTATCGATTAATTTGATTGGTGCAGTTATTAGTTTTATCGTAATGAGTATGTTCTTTTTAACTAAATTTGCACAAGTATGGTCGATCCTCATTTTCTTACCTGTTATTATCTTCTTGTTCCACCGAATTAAGAAGCATTATGATGCGGTAGGAGACCAACTAAGTTTAAAAACTTGTGAGCCACTTGTTCCGATTAAGGGAAATGTAATTGTCGTTCCGGTAGCTGGTATGACTCATGTAGTAGAAAATTCATTGAATTATGCTAAGGCTCTTTCTGCAGATCAAGTTATCGCTGTATATGTTGCTTTTGACAGAGAAGAAGAAAAGAAATTTGAAGAGAAATGGAAGAAGTGGCAACCTGAAGTAAGACTTGTTACCTTACATTCTCATTATAGAAGTATTATTCAACCGCTAACAAAGTTTATTGATACAGTGCAATATAAAGCGAGTGAATCAAATTACCGTGTTACTGTCGTTATACCACAGTTCATTCCGAAAAAAGGTTGGCATAACATTCTTCATAATCAGTCTAGCTTACTCATTCGTGCGTATTTACTCTATAAAAGAAATGTTGTTATTACGACAGTTCCATATCATTTGAAAAAGTAAGAAGATTTTTTAAGGATAGCTTCATGAAAGTGAAGCTATCCTTTTTGTGTATACACTATGCATAATTGCATACGAGCCTTGAAGTTATATCGATATAACTTTTGTATCTGTAAATAAGTAGAGGTTTTTGTTGTGATATATGGATATTTCAATTGAAAAAGTGAAGAGGATTATATTTTGGAATAAGGACAATAAAGCTTGAAAATAAAGGGAATGAAAATACTTCTTTACGTTATATAAATAGCTGTGTTTAAATGACCTTACAGTACAAAACTTACATGAAAACAAAACGAAATTTCATATTTACGTACGTTTTTTAGTTTATGATGAATAATATTTTTATGTAATATATTCACTGTGTGAATGTGGAAATGGCTATAAAATAGAAATTTTATACAATATTATTCATACTAATCACATATGAAATGTTTTATAACAATAAGTAAGTACTGTAGCAATAAAAGTTGAGAGAGGTGGTTCATCCATGGATCGCGGTGAGAACGTTCTCTATTTTAACCATCTCAAATTATATGCAAGAAAATAGAATAATAAAATGCGATAGTAATAGTTGCTAATACATAGGAGGAGTTAAAGTGAAAAAGACTTTAATTACAGGGTTATTGGTTACGGCAGTATCTACGAGTTGCTTCATTCCTGTAAGCGCTTACGCTAAGGAGGGGCAAACAGAAGTGAAGACAGTATATGCACAAAATGTAATTGCTCCAAATACATTATCTAATTCAATTAGAATGTTAGGATCACAGTCACCACTTATACAAGCATATGGACTAGTGATTTTACAACAGCCAGACATTAAGGTGAACGCGATGAGTAGTTTGACGAATCATCAAAAGTTTGCAAAGGCAAATGTAAGAGAGTGGATTGATGAATATAATCCAAAGCTAATCGACTTAAATCAAGAGATGATGAGATATAGTACTAGATTTAATAGTTATTATAGTAAGCTCTATGAACTAGCGGGAAACGTAAATGAAGATGAACAGGCAAAAGCAGATTTTACAGGCGCATATGGAAAATTACAATTGCAAGTACAAAGCATCCAAGAGAGTATGGAGCAAGATTTATTAGAGTTAAATCGATTTAAAACGGTTTTAGACAAAGATAGTAACAATTTATCAATAAAGGCTGATGAAGCAATAAAAACACTACAAGGATCAAGTGGAGATATTGTGAAGTTAAGAGAAGATATTAAAAGAATTCAAGGGGAAATTCAAGCTGAACTAACTACTATATTGAATAGACCTCAAGAAATTATAAAAGGTTCTATTAATATCGGTAAACAAGTATTTACAATTACAAATCAAACTGCACAAACGAAAACAATTGATTTCGTTTCCATCGGTACTTTAAGTAATGAAATTGTAAATGCTGCCGATAGTCAAACGAGGGAAGCAGCTCTTCGCATTCAGCAAAAGCAAAAAGAGCTACTACCACTTATTCAAAAATTATCACAAACTGAAGCAGAGGCGACACAAATTACATTTGTTGAAGATCAAGTAAGTAGTTTCACAGAACTAATCGATCGTCAAATTACAACTTTAGAAACGTTATTAATCGATTGGAAAGTTTTAAACAATAATATGATTCAAATTCAAAAGAATGTTGAAGAAGGCACGTATACAGATAGTAGTTTACTTCAAAAACATTTCAATCAAATTAAAAAAGTAAGTGATGAAATGAATAAGCAAACAAATCAATTTGAAGATTACGTTACAAACGTTGAAGTACATTAAAAATAAGTAACGATATAGGGAGAGAAGAAAAATGACAAAAAAACCTTATAAAGTAATGGCTCTATCAGCACTTATGGCAGTATTTGCAGCAGGAAACATTATGCCAGCCCATACGTATGCAGCTGAAAGTACAGTGAAGCAAGCTCCAGTTCATGCGGTAGCAAAAGCTTATAATGACTATGAGGAATACTCATTAGGACCAGAAGGCCTAAAAGATGCAATGGAAAGAACAGGTTCAAACGCTTTAGTAATGGATCTGTACGCTTTAACAATTATTAAACAAGGTAATGTTAACTTTGGAAATGTATCGTCTGTTGATGCGGCTTTAAAAGGGAAAGTGATTCAGCACCAGGATACAGCTAGGGGAAATGCGAAGCAATGGCTAGATGTATTGAAGCCACAGCTTATTTCAACGAATCAAAATATCATTAATTACAATACGAAATTCCAAAACTATTATGATACTTTAGTTGCTGCGGTAGATGCAAAAGATAAAGCGACTCTTACGAAAGGTTTAACTAGATTATCAAGTAGTATTAATGAAAATAAAGCGCAAGTAGATCAGTTAGTAGATGACTTGAAGAAATTCCGAAATAAAATGACGTCCGATACGCAAAACTTCAAGGGAGACGCAAATCAAATTACATCTATTTTAGCTAGTCAAGATGCAGGAATCCCGCTTCTGCAAAATCAAATTACAACGTACAATGAAGCAATTAGTAAATATAATGCAATTATTATCGGTTCATCAGTTGCGACAGCTCTAGGGCCAATTGCCATCATTGGTGGTGCAGTAGTGATTGCTACAGGCGCAGGAACGCCGTTAGGAGTCGCGTTAATTGCAGGTGGTGCAGCAGCTGTAGGCGGTGGTACAGCTGGTATCGTATTAGCGAAGAAAGAACTTGATAATGCACAAGCTGAAATTCAAAAAATAACAGGACAAGTTACAACTGCTCAATTAGAAGTAGCTGGGTTAACGAACATTAAGACACAAACGGAGTATTTAACAAATACAATTGATACTGCAATTACAGCGTTGCAAAACATTTCAAACCAATGGTACACAATGGGATCAAAATACAATTCTTTACTTCAAAATGTAGATTCAATTAGTCCGAATGACCTTGTTTTCATTAAAGAAGATTTAAACATTGCGAAAGATAGCTGGAAAAACATTAAAGACTATGCAGAAAAGATTTATGCTGAAGATATTAAAGTAGTAGATACGAAAAAAGCTTAATCAAATACGAATCGTTAGAGCGTTACGTATTGATGAAAGATTTGAAGCTCCTGTTCAGTTGTGAGCAGGAGCTTTTTATATCCTTATAAAGAAAATAGGTGAAAAGAATGCAGAAACGATTGTATAAAAAATGTCTTTTAACGTTAATGATTGCTGGGGTGGCAACGAGTAATGCATTTCCTTTACATCCTTTTGCAGCAGAACAAAACGTAAAAACATTGCAAGAAAGTGCGAAAAATTATTCGTTAGGACCAGCTGGATTTCAAGATGTAATGGCGCAAACGACATCAAGCATATTTGCAATGGATTCATATGCAAAATTAATTCAAAATCAACAAGAGACTGATTTGAGTAAAATAAGTTCGATTAATAGTGAGTTTAAAGGAAATATGATTCAGCATCAGCGAGATGCAAAAATTAACGCGGCGTATTGGTTAGATCACATGAAGCCGCAAATTATGAAAACGGATCAAAATATTATTAATTACAATAATACTTTTCAAGCGTATTATAATAGCATGCTAATTGCGATTGATCAAAAAGATAGCGTAAAGTTAAAAACGGATTTAGAAAAATTGTATGCGGATATTGTAAAGAATCAAAATGAGGTAGATGTATTATTAGGAGATTTAAAAGCCTTTCGCGATAGAATGGCGAAAGATACAAATAGCTTTAAAGAGGATACAAATCAACTAACCTCGATTTTGGCAAGCACGAATGCTGGTATTCCAGCTCTAGAGCAACAAATTAATACATATAATGATTCAATTAAAAAGAGTAATGATATGGTTATCGCTGGTGGTGTACTTTGCGTAGCGTTAATAACATGCCTTGCTGGCGGACCGATGATTGCCGTCGCGAAAAAAGATATCGCAAATGCAGAACGAGAAATCGCCAATTTAAAGGATAGAATTTCTGGCGCACAAGCAGAAGTCGCAATATTGACAGATGTAAAAAATAAAACAACAAACATGACTGAAACGATTGATGCAGCAATTACAGCGTTGCAAAACATATCAAATCAATGGTATACAGTAGGGGCAAAATATAATAATTTATTACAAAACGTAAAAGGAATCAGCCCTGAAGAGTTTACCTTCATAAAGGAAGATTTACATACAGCGAAAGATAGCTGGAAAGATGTAAAAGATTATACAGAAAAATTACATGAAGGTGTGGCGAAATAAACAGTGGACTAGTTCCGCTGTTTATTTTTTATCCTGTTTTTGTGAGAGTTGGACTTGTAATTTGATAGATACACTTCTGATTAAGCTTTTTATATTTAATGTTGTAATGAAAAAAGCTATACTGTAAGCAAAACTAAAAATTGGAAAGGAAATACTAGAACATGGAAAATTATCTACTATTTATCCTTACAGCAATGTTAATCATAATGATGCCTGGTCCTGGTTTTGCACTAGTTACAAAAAATACTATCTCCCATGGTAAAAATGGTGGGATAAAGACTGTTTTAGGAACGATATCTGGAATGATGATTCATACAATAATGGCTACGCTAGGACTCTCTGCCATCCTAATGAAATTTGCTATGTTATTTACATTTATAAAATATGCTGGGGCTGTTTATTTAATTTACTTAGCTGTAAAGTCAATTAAAAGTGCCTTACATAAAAAAGAAGGTATGTCAGGTTCAGTAGAAATGGACTCTAAGGATATTGGGGCAATTAAAAGCTTCAGACAAGGATTTACTACGGCAATTTTAAACCCAAAAACTGCTGTGTTTTTCCTTAGTTTTTTACCCCAATTTATTGTAAGTAATCAAAATCATTTCCTACAATTTCTTTTATTAGGAGTCACATTTACGACTTTGACAGCAATATGGTATTTACTTTATATCTCACTCATACGTCAATTAAGAACTTTTTTAAGAAAAGAAAGAGTGAATCGTACAATAGAGGGTATTACAGGCGCCGTATTATTAGTCTTTGGAGTGAGATTGTTTTTCCAAAAATAAATATGTATATGAAAAGAGAAATAATCACTATTGATTATTTCTCCACAGCCTGCAAAAAGGAATCCGTAAAGGATTCCTTTTTTACATTTAATGTTTTAATTCTTAGATAGAAATTCCGTTTTGGGGGTAATTCAAAATATTAGCTTGATGGATATGTGGTACTATCCCATGCCCATTAAGCTAAGAAATGCAAATACCTCAAAAACAAAAAGAGTGAACCTAATCAACAAAAATAAAATTGCTCTTTTCAATTCTTCTCATTACACGTAAAGCAGTAGCTAGTTTATTTTGCCTTGTATAGGATTCTAAATTCCCTACGATAAGCGCGCCCCAGACACTTTTCCTTCTCGATGGACTAGGGTAAACGGAGTACATCATCAAGCATTATTTTAAATCAACAGTTGCTTAAGATTTTAATACAAATCAAGTGATTTAAGGTTGGCTTAAGGTTCTCTTTAGATTGGAGAAAGGTGTAGGCATTACAGTTGAAAGAGAAGAAAAATATCTAAAAAATTTGAATGGAGCTGACTTTTCATATGGGTGTTTCGGCTATTGTACAAACGCAAAATCTTTCCAAAACATATGGGGCTATTAATTGTGTAAATAAAGTTGATCTTCATGTTCAGGAAGGGGAAATCTACGGATTTTTGGGTCCAAACGGAGCAGGGAAAACAACTACGCTAAAAATGTTGTTGGGACTTATTAAGCCTTCTGAAGGGACAATTAAAGTTTTCGGGGAAAGCCTGGATAAAAATCGTGCATCTATTTTGCAACGTACTGGGTCACTGATTGAATCTCCTTCTTATTATGGACATTTGACAGGGCTGGAGAATATGAAGGTCATGCAGCGTCTTCGAAATGTTCCAGATAAAAACATAGACGAGGTGCTTCGTATTGTACGGCTAGAAAATCAGAAAGACAAGAAGGCTGAACAATATTCACTTGGAATGAAACAACGGCTAGGAATCGCAATGGCTCTGCTTGCCTTTCCAAAGCTACTGATTCTTGATGAGCCGACGAATGGTCTTGATCCCGCTGGCATTGGTGAAATTCGGGATCTTATCAAATCTTTACCAGAACGCTATGGAATAACTATATTACTTTCCAGTCACTTACTCTCT
Organism: Bacillus sp. BC05(2025); assembly: GCF_056725905.1. Classification (NCBI taxonomy): domain Bacteria; kingdom Bacillati; phylum Bacillota; class Bacilli; order Caryophanales; family Bacillaceae; genus Bacillus; species Bacillus sp. BC05(2025). The sequence goes on from NZ_JBWYRA010000004.1 coordinate 115,941, forward strand.
GAGATAGAACAGATTGCTACCTCAGTAGGGATTATTAGTGAAGGTAGTTTGTTGTTTCAGGGTAGTATGACAAGTTTGCGGAAAAAAAATAGAAATGCCATCTTTATGAAAACGGGGAATAATGCCAAAGCTGAGCAGCTACTTTTCAATCAAGGATATAGTCCAATTAACAATGGCAGCCGGATTGAGTTGGGTAATCTTCAGGATACAGAAGTAGCGGAAATGAACAAATTGCTTGTTGAACATGAAATTGCTGTCACCCGAATCGAGGAGCAAAAGAAAAGTTTGGAGGATATTTTCCTGGAGTTTACAGGAAAGGAGCGAAGTTTGTGATTAAGATATTAGGACTGGAATATTTTAAAATTCGTCGCAAAAAAATATGGATTATGATTATATTATTTCTTCTTGTGGAGATGCTGTGGGCCTTTATGTCCATTAGTCGGTCCATTGCGAGCAATCCGGATAACCGCGTTTGGGAATCTATTTTTTTTAGTATCTCTACTATGAATGGCCTTTTTATGCCGATTATTTCGGCTGTTGTTGCCTCACGTATTTGTGACATGGAGCATAAGGGATCGACCTGGAAAATGCTTGCTGCTACTAATGTGGAACGTGGGCAACTCTATGCAGCGAAGTATATATGCATTAATAGTCTGCTGCTTTATGGTATCTTTGCACAAGTTTTATTCATAATAGTGTTCGGATTAATAAATGATTTTCCTGGCACTGTTCCTATCGGATTGCTAATCCGGTTCATTGGGGGGAATCTACTGACAACTCTTGCTGTCACAGCACTTCAACAATGGATTTCTTTCTCCATCAAAAACCAGTCTTTTGCGCTGTGCTTGGGTATGCTGGGCGGCTTTATAGGAATGACCGCTGGGCTATTTCCAGCTACTATTAGACATATTTTTATTTGGTCTTATTACTTGGAGCTCAGCCCCGTTACTTATTTATATGCTGAGTCTACGGGTTCCTATATGATACAGCCAGTAAGCTTTGGAATCGTAGTGGGGGCTTTGATTATGACAGTCCTATTCTATTTCGCTGGACGCATTCAGGTAAGCCGAAAGGAAATCTAAGGAGGAAAGTTAATGAAACGAAGTATTTCTGCTGAATGGCTTAAACTACGTCATTCCCGAATTGGTCTTGTAATTGCTGCACTCCCAATAATAAGTATGTTGATTGGAAGTGCGAATTTTTATTTGAACCAAGGCGCTCTGCAAAATGGTTGGTACAGCTTGTGGACTCAGGTCAGCCTGTTTTACGGTGTTTTTTTCTTACCTATTTTGATAGCTATCTGTTGCTCTTATATATGTAGGCTGGAGCATTTAAACCGAAATTGGAATATGATTATGACCTCTCCCGTATCGGTTGCCAATGTGTTTCTTGCCAAATTGATTATCGTTAGTATTTTAATTTTGTTCGCGCAAGGTCTGTTCATGGGACTCTACTGGTTAATAGGTACCTTGTTCTCTTTACCTGGATCATTCTCTGTAGAAACTATAGAATGGACGATACGTGGATGGTATGCTTCTTTGTCAATTAGTGCTTTGCAATTGGGACTGTCGCTACGGATTCGTAGTTTTGCTACACCGATCGGAATAAGTCTGTGTGGGGTTTTTATCGGATTAGGTATGTATATTGGCAAGTTTGGAATGTTATTCCCGTTCTCCTTGCTCAACATTGGCATGAGTGTGATGAGTCAGGATAAGTTGACGAACATGCAGAGCTTATTGTTTTGGGTGATTAATATGGCTTTTGTTATTATTTTTGCGTCGAGATCAATCAGAAGGTTAAAGAACAGAGACGTTGTTTCATCCTGATTGAGGTTAGGAGGAATTTATAATGAAAAAAATATTGTTGGTACTAGGGGCCGTCATCGTGTTTGGAGCATGTATGTGGATGTTCTTCTTCACTCCAGAAAAGCTTACACCTGAAAATCCTGCAGGGAAAACCGTTTATTACACTAAGATAACTGGACCCGGTGTTCAAGGTCAGAATGGACGGTACGACTATAAGGTGATTGCTTATGATGAGAAAAAAAAGAAAGAAGAACTAAGTTTTTCGGCAGGAAAGAAATTGAGAGAAGGAGCTTATATTCAACTATATTATACAATGATTCGGGGCGTTACGTATTGGGAAGAGGTTAGCTTTGAGGACCTACCCGAGGCGGTGCAACAACAGTATCGAGAATAATAATAATTTGAAAGAAGAAGGGACTTTCCTATAGTAATTAATTTACAGATAATAATGTAATACAAAACCCTATTTTTACATTGAATAAAAATGGTTTTTTTTGTTACTGTATAATGTCTCTTCCAAGAATAAACTAAATACTTTTTGCCCATAAAGATTAAACCAAAATTGCTGTACTATGTGGTTTTAAATAGTGAAGCTCAAAAATGAAATAGGGGGAATTCCTCAAATTATTTATTTAAATTTTAAAAAGGTATCAAGAAGTGAAGTTGAATTAAAAAACCAAAAAATTCCTTTTTTGTGTATAATCAAATGAGGTGATGTAAAATGGAAAATCTAAAAAACAAAAAAATATTAATTGTGGACGATGAACAAGAAATCAGAATAATGATTGAAAGATTTTTAAGAAAAGAGGGATTTTTTCGCATTTATACTGCTGTTGACTGCGCTTCTGCTCTGTCATTTTGCCAGGTAGACAATCCAGATATCGTAATTCTGGATGTTATGTTACCGGATGGTGACGGATTTTCTTTACTGTCTTCCATTAGGAAGTTTTCGAACACACCGGTTCTTTTTCTCTCTGCGCGGGGAGAGGATGAAGATCGATTGCTTGGATTGGGCTTGGGGGCAGATGATTACATGGTGAAGCCATTTCTGCCACGTGAGCTGGTATTACGGCTCATGGCGATTTTGAAACGTGTATATTCTTCTTCGGTCACAGAGCGTCTATCTATCTTCAGATTAGGAGAACAAATTGTTGATCTTGAAAGCGCTGTTGTACACAGAGGGCAGAAAGAGATGCCATTGACGGCAAAGGAGCATGCCATTCTTGTAAAGCTTTATGAAAATCAAGGACGTATCATTACAAATGATGCCTTATGTCAGGCTGTTTGGGGAGATGACAGCTACGGTCTTGAGAATACTTTGATGGTTCATATCAGGCGGATACGTGAAAAGATTGAGCTGGATCCTTCCAAACCAATCTATCTTCTCACCTTCAGGGGGTTGGGATATAAATTGCTAGTAAAGGAGACGTATTGAGTGGAAGGAATTACTCGTATATTACAGCGATTTGTCACCACGACCATCCTTATTTCGATATTTGTGCTTATTTTTAATTTCGTGCTACTAGGTACCTTGGTGTTCAATGAAACTAATCAACAAATCCCTCCGGAAGGTTTACTTAAAAAGATTTCTCAAAATCTAGACAAGCAGGATAACAACTATCATTTAGACGAGAACACCGCCAAGATTTTGCAGCACAATCAAGCGTGGGCTATGCTGATTAGTGAAGACGGCCATGTGCAATGGGATTACCATTTACCTAATGATGTTCCGAGATTTTATAATTTAGTCGATGTAGCTAAGTTATCGCGATATTATCTTTTGCAATATCCTGTTTATACTTGGGAACATGAAAATGACCTAATTGTGGTCGGATATCCAAAGGGAAGCCACTGGAAGTATCAATTTACCTTTCTTTCTGATTGGTTAAGGGAGATACCCTTGCGGCTTGGTGTACTGTTGCTCTTTAATGTAGGGATAACTCTGTTGATTTCTGTTGTGATTGGTACACGTCTCATAAGAGGGATACGTCCTCTTGTGTCAGGAGTCCACAATCTTGCTAGGGAGGAATTGGTTCAGTTGGATTCCAAGGGAATATTTGGTGACTTAGCTCAAAGTATTAATTCTGCCTCCACTAAGCTCCAGAAAAAAACGGACGCGTTGAAGGCACGAGATGAAGCGCGTTCTAATTGGATTGCCGGGATTTCTCACGATATCCGGACCCCACTCTCGATTATTCTTGGCTATGCAAGCGAAATGGAAGATAATTTTGACTTGCCGGAGGACCAGAGGCGGCAGGCTGGTATCATTCGGCATCAGGGTGAGAAGCTCCGCTCACTTGTAAGTGATTTGAATCTAGTCTCCATGCTTGAGTATGAAATGCAACCTTTGCATTTGAAGCAAATCCGTCTATCAGTTTTAGCGAGACAGGTGGCCACGGATTTTTTGAATAATGGGTTGGATGATCGTTATGAAATTGATTTGAAGCTGAATGTTGAAGCGGTTAAGGTTATTGGAGACGAGAAATTGCTACTTCGTGCAATTAGTAATCTTGTCCAAAATAGTGTAAATCATAACACACAGGGATGTGTAATCACGTTGGAAACCTCTCTATCCAAGGATCGCTCCCAATATCGCTTTATTGTAAAGGATAATGGGCGGGGAATCCCAAAGGAGAAATTGACGGAAATTACCGAGTTACCTTATTCGTCAAGAAGAAAGCGGACTGTCAAAGAAGGCCATGGCCTAGGGATTCCAATGGTGGCAAGGATTGTGCAGGCTCATCACGGGCGTCTATTTATTTCTAATAATGGAGATCGAGGAGGTTTAACGACTGTTATAGAATTACCTGCGCATCACGATGGGAAGTTAGAAAATAAAGAATATATAAAATAACTTAAAAAATCAGAAAGAAAAATAAAGTTAATATGAACCAATTATTACTTAATTATGTATCTAGTGGACGAGCTACTTATTTTAATAATTTTGTTGTGTAACTTTTTATAAAGTTGTACATAGAAATGTCTAAAAATGAGAATGTGTATCGTGATGAAAAATCATTTTTAGATTAGAACCAGTATGCTATATTGTGAAAAAATTTGTAATGTTCTAGTTATAGGGAAAGTATGTAGTTAAAAAACATCGATTAAAGTTTCATTTTAAATACTAAGTGTAGTAGAAGCTCAGTTAGATAAAATTCGGTAGTCGAATTTTTTTGCATAAAGCTGTATAATGCTTGTAACGAAAAGGAAATACAGGAAAGGATATGTAGCGAGTTACTATGGATAAAGATAAACAACAATTAAGCGTTGAAGTTGCAAGATTATATTATCAATCAGATTATAGTCAGCAAGAAATTGCGAATAAATTAAATATTTCAAGACCGACTATCTCTAGATTATTAAAGTACGCAAAAGAAAAAGGATTTGTTCAAATTAGTATAGCCGATCCATTTGCTGATTTAGATAACGTTGGAAATTTACTGAAAGAAAAGTACAACTTGTTAGAGGCACATGTCGTATTTTCACCAGTGCCGGAATATGCAACGATTACAGAGTATATTAGTAAATATGCAGCAGAGTATATGGAAAAAACAGTTAAAACTGGTGATATCGTTGGTGTAAGCTGGGGAATGACGATGTATGAAATCGCTAGAAAAATCGTACCACAACATGTAAAAGGTGTAGAAGTTGTTCAGTTAAAAGGTGGTATTAGTCATTCTAGTGTAAATACATATGCGAATGAAACAATCGCTTTATTTGCTGATGCTTTTCAAACAACGCCAAGAAATCTACCCCTTCCAGTTATATTTGATAACGCAGTGACAAAAGAATTAGTAGAGCAGGATCGACATATTCATCACATTATCGAAATGGGGAAACAAGCGAATATTGCAATTTTCACTGTAGGAACAGTGCGAGATGAAGCGCTATTATTCCGATTAGGTTATTTCGATAAGGATGAAACAAGTTTGCTCAAAAAACAATCGGTCGGTGACATTTGTTCACGATTCTTTGATGGGGACGGAAATATTAGTAGTGAAGAAATTAATAAGCGCACCATTGGAATTGAGTTAGAGGAACTGAAATTAAAGAAACGTTCTATTTTAGTTGCTGGTGGTAATAGAAAAATAAAAGCAATTGATGGAGCGTTACGTGGCGGATATGCAAATGTATTAATTATCGATCAGCATACAGCAAAGGAATTGTTACATTATCAAAAAGGTTAGAAATAAAAGGCTTTCTCAAGATATTAATTTTGAGAAAGCCTTTTATTTTGTTATGTATGAATTATGGGGTGCTTTTTGAATACAAATTGCCTTTTTTAAAATAATTATGGATATTGAGATACATACTACCAATGTTAATATAAAAGTTTTGATTTTAAATAGGAAGTGTTTCTTAGTTAGAATGAGCTTTATTTACTACAAGAAAATTCCCTTTTTAAAAAGAATGAACAAAATTTCAAAAGTGTATTTACATTTGTTCAACTAAGAGTTAGAATGAAGTTGTTAAAAGATATGAGGAGTGAAGATAATGAACATTGCAAAGTTAATTGACCATACAATTTTAAAAGCTAATACTACAAAAGAAGATGTTATGAAAGTAATCGAAGAAGCAAAGGAATATAAATTCGCTTCTGTTTGTATTAATCCTACATGGGTGAAGCTAGCTGCTGAAGAATTAGCTGGACATGATGTAGACGTTTGTACTGTAATCGGTTTCCCATTAGGAGCAAGCACGACTGAAACAAAAGCATTCGAAACAAAAGATGCGATTGCAAAAGGTGCAACTGAAGTTGATATGGTAATCAACGTAGGCGCTTTAAAAGATGGCGACAACGAACTTGTTGAAAAAGACATTTATGAAGTAGTACAAGCAGCAAAAGGAAAAGCTCTTGTAAAAGTAATCATTGAAACTTGTCTATTAACAGATGAAGAGAAAGTACGCGCTTGTGAATTATCAGTAAAAGCTGGTGCTGACTTCGTAAAAACTTCAACTGGATTCTCAACTGGCGGAGCAACTGCTGAAGATATCGCATTAATGCGTAAAACAGTAGGACCAAACGTTGGTGTAAAAGCATCTGGTGGCGTTCGTACACGTGAAGATGCAGAAAAAATGGTAGCTGCTGGAGCTTCTCGCGTTGGAGCAAGTGCTAGTGTTGCAATCGTATTAAATGATGCAAAAGGTGCTACAGATAATTACTAATCATTAATGAAGTCAAAAGCAATAGATACACAAAGTAAAGTGTATCTATTGCTTTAATAATTGAAAAAAATGTAAGCGGATACGAATGGGAGGAGACGGCTTATGAAATACTTAATTGGTATTTTTGGCCTCGTATTGATTTTAGGTATCGCTTGGCTTGCTAGTAATAATAGAAAGAAAGTCAAATATCGCCCAATCATAACGATGGTTATATTACAATTCATTTTGGGGTTTTTATTATTAAATACAAGTGTAGGGAATATATTAATTAGCGGAATAGCAGATGGTTTTGGAGAGTTATTAAAATATGCTGCTGACGGTGTGAATTTTGTATTTGGTGGATTAGTAAATCAAAAAGAGTTTTCGTTCTTTTTAAGTGTATTAATGCCAATCGTATTTATCTCAGCACTAATAGGTATATTGCAACACATTAAAGTATTACCTATTATTGTGAAATCTATCGGTCTAGCATTAAGTAAAGTAAATGGAATGGGGAAACTAGAATCATATAATGCTGTTGCTTCTGCGATTTTAGGACAATCTGAAGTGTTTATTTCAGTTAAGAAACAACTAGGATTATTGCCAGAGAAACGAATGTATACATTATGTGCATCTGCAATGTCTACCGTTTCAATGTCTATCGTTGGATCGTATATGGTGTTATTAAAACCGCAATATGTTGTAACTGCTTTAGTGCTTAACTTATTCGGTGGTTTTATTATCGCTTCTATCATTAACCCGTATGAAGTTACTGAAGAAGAAGATATGTTAGAAGTGCAAGAAGAAGAGAAAAAGACTTTCTTTGAAGTATTAGGTGAATACATTATAGACGGATTTAAAGTTGCGATCACAGTAGCAGCTATGTTAGTCGGTTTCGTTGCTCTTATCGCATTCATTAATGCCGTATTTAAAGGTGTAATTGGTATCTCATTCCAAGAAATACTTGGTTATGTATTTGCACCATTTGCATTTATTATGGGTGTACCTTGGCATGAAGCAGTTAATGCTGGAAATATTATGGCAACAAAATTAGTATCAAATGAATTTGTCGCTATGACAGATTTAGCACAAGGAAACTTTAATTTCTCAGATAGAACGACAGCGATTATATCTGTATTCTTAGTTTCATTTGCAAACTTCTCTTCAATTGGAATTATTGCAGGGGCAGTTAAGAGCTTAAATGAAAAACAAGGGAATGTAGTCGCAAGATTCGGTCTGAAATTACTGTTCGGTGCAACATTAGTAAGTTTCTTATCAGCAACAATCGTTGGCTTATTATTTTAATAGATTCATATCATATAAAAAGGAATGGTGATTGTAATGAGAATGGTAGATATTATTGCAAAAAAACGTGATGGCAAAGAATTAACGACTGAAGAAATCAAATTCTTTATTAATGGATATACAGACGGAAGTATTCCTGATTATCAAGTGAGTGCACTTGCAATGGCAATTTTCTTTAAAGATATGACAGATCGCGAACGTGCAGATTTAACGATGGCAATGGTAGAGTCTGGAGAAACAATCGATTTATCAGCAATTGAAGGAATTAAAGTAGACAAACATTCAACTGGTGGTGTTGGTGATACAACAACATTAGTATTAGGACCATTAGTAGCTGCTTTAGATGTACCAGTAGCAAAAATGTCTGGTCGGGGCTTAGGACATACAGGCGGAACAATTGATAAATTAGAAGCGGTAGAAGGATTCCACGTTGAAATTACGAAAGAGCAGTTCATTGATATTGTAAACCGTGACAAAGTAGCTGTTATTGGACAAACAGGAAACTTAACACCTGCAGATAAAAAGATTTATGCATTACGCGATGTAACAGGAACAGTAAACTCAATTCCTTTAATCGCAAGTTCAATTATGAGTAAAAAAATTGCAGCTGGTGCAGATGCAATCGTACTTGATGTAAAAACAGGTGCTGGCGCATTTATGAAAACAGAAGAAGATGCAAAAGAATTAGCACATGCGATGGTACGTATCGGAAATAATGTAGGACGTCAAACTATGGCTGTTATTTCAGACATGTCACAACCGCTTGGATTTGCGATTGGTAACGCACTAGAAGTGAAAGAAGCAATTGATACATTAAAAGGTGAAGGTCCAGAAGATTTAACAGAATTAGTACTTGTATTAGGAAGTCAAATGGTCGTACTTGCGAAAAAAGCAAATACATTAGAAGAAGCGCGTGAAATGTTAATTGAAGTGATGAAAAACGGAAAAGCAACTGAGAAATTTAAAGAGTTCTTAAGCAACCAAGGCGGAGATAGCTCAATTGTAGATAATCCAGAAAAAATGCCACAGGCGAAGTATGTAATTGATGTACCTGCAAAAACTTCAGGTGTTATTTCTAACATTGTTGCAGATGAAATCGGTATCGCAGCTATGTTACTTGGTGCTGGCCGTGCGACAAAAGAGGATGAAATCGATTTAGCAGTAGGATTAATGTTACGTAAAAAAGTTGGTGATGCAGTAAAAGAAGGCGAGCCATTCGTAACAATCTACGCAAATCGTGAAAATGTAGAAGATGTAAAAGCAAAAATCTATGAGAACATTTCTATCGCTGAAACAGCAGTGGCTCCTAAATTAGTTCATACAGTGATTACTGACTAATCATAATTACACTTACTTTGAGGAGGAAATAATATGGATAAGAAAAAATATATTGAAGAAGCAAATAAGATGTTAGCAAAAGCATATATTCCGTATTCGAAATTCCCTGTTGGTGCAGCGTTAGTTACGAAAAAAGGTAAAATCTATACTGGCTGTAATATAGAAAATGCTTCTTACGGTTTATGTAACTGCGCAGAAAGAACGGCGATCTTTAAAGCAGTATCAGAAGGTGAGCGCGATTTTAGTTATTTAGTTATTACAGGCGAAACGGACGGACCGATTTCACCATGTGGTGCTTGTAGACAAGTAATTGCTGAATTCTGTGAACCGAAAATGCCTGTATTACTAACGAATGTAAAAGGTGATGAAAAAGAAGTGACTGTTGAGCAATTACTTCCAGGTGCTTTCTCAATAGAAGATTTAAAATAAGTTGAAAAGCCATTCCACAAATATGAATTGTGGAATGGCTTTTTTTATTTTGGAAAGTTGAATGTAATATTTTGTTCATATTCCGTTCATAAACTTTGTGTAAAATAATTGTAGCCAATATGGAAAGTATACAGCAGGAGGAATATAATAAAGAAATCCTATAATGCAGCATGTAGTTACTTATTGGTTTATGATTTTGCTAAAAAAGTCATTTAAATAGATAGGAGTGGAAAGTATGATAGCACTTTTATCAAGTATTGTAGCAGTTTGTATGGCTGTTGGGGTAATGTTTCTTCGCTTTAAAGCAGCGAAAAAGCCGATAACGAAAAAGAAAATTATATTACCGCCAATTTTTATGAGTACCGGCGCAATGATGTACTTCTTACCAGAGTTTCGATTAACATCGTTAGAAATGATAGAGGCGATTGGCATAGGACTTATTTTCTCTATATTTCTTATTAAAACAACGAAGTTTGAAATAAGAAATGAACATATATATATGAAACCTTCAAAAGCATTCATATTTATTTTAATCGGATTATTAGCTGTACGAGTGGCGTTAAAATCATATTTAAGCCAATCAATTGATTTGGCAGAGTTAAGCGGAATGTTTTTCTTACTCGCATTCGCGATGATTATATCGTGGAGAATTGCGATGTATCGCTCGTTTACTAAATTAGAAAAGACAATAAACAGAGCTGGAATTTCTATATAGGAAATCCAGCTCTGTTTATGTTTTATTGAAATTCTTTAGCTCGGAACTCATTTGCTTAATTTTAAACGTATTTGAGCATCTTGTAATGCGGCTGGTGTAACGTTATGACCATTTTGATCCACAATTTTTGTGTTTAATAAAATGGAATCTAAGCTTCCACGAAATGTTTTTGTATAGTTTTGACGCAACATTTGTTGTTCTTGTTTTTCATCAACTGTTAATCCAGATGTTTTTTCTTTTTTTGATAATTCGTTAATACGAAATAAAATGTTTTTCATTTGTTTCACCTCTAATTTGATTTAATTATATTAGTTACTTACTAATATATAGTTATTGTAACGCTTGATTTTTATTATGTCAATACCATCTAAAAGGTTAAAAATTGACGAAAAATTATAACAATAATAAAATAAATAACAGAGAACAATTAGTTTTACAAGCATACATAGAACGCTAGGGGGATTATTATGAAATCAACATTTTTTGCTCAAAATAGAGAACGATTAGTAAACACATTATCAGATGAATCTATTACTATTTTATTTGCTGGACAAGCACCTCATATGTCAGCGGATGCACATTATAAATTTGTGCCGAATCGAAACTTTTACTATGTAACAGGAATCGATGAACCAAATGTTATTTTCATGTTGAAGAAGGTTGGAAATAGTGTAGAAGAAACACTTTTTATTGAAAAGTCAGATCCAGTAATGGAAAAGTGGGTCGGTAAAACAGTTTCTAACGAGGAAGCAGAGAAAATTTCAGGTATAAAGAAAGTTGTATATTTAGATAGCTTTGAAAAGACAATGTCAAATATACTTTTTACAGAAAATGTGAAGCATCTATATTTAGATTTAGAGCGTCGTGAATGGAATGGTACAGAGACGCAAACATTAGCATTTGCTAAACATGTAAGAGAACAATATCCACACGTAACAATTGGTAATGTATATCCGAATATTTGTGAATTACGAGTGTTTAAAACAGAAGAAGAAATTGAAATCATTAAAGAAGCGATTGCTGTAACGAAAGAGGGTATTTACAACGTATTGAAGCATGCAAAAGCTGACATGATGGAGTATGAATTAGAAGCTCAGTTTGATTTCACATTGAAGTCATCTGGCATCAAGCATCATGCGTTCAATACAATTTTGGCAAGTGGAAAAAATGCTACAGTTCTTCATTATGAAGATAATGATGCACAAATTCAAAATGGTGATTTAGTACTGCTAGATTTAGGCGCTCAAAAAGACTACTATAACGCTGATATTAGTTATACATTCCCTGCAAATGGAACGTTCTCTAGTCGCCAAAAACAAATGTATAATATTGTATTAAAAGCATTGAAAGAAACAACGAAACTCATCAAGCCAGGAATAAAGTTTGCTGCATTAAATGAGCATACAAAAAAGGTACTAGCAGAAGAGTGTAAAGCAATTGGTTTAATTCAAGAAGACGAAGAGTTATCAAAATACTATTATCATGGTGTCAGCCATTTCCTTGGTTTAGATACGCATGATGTAGGAACATATAAAGATAGAGTGTTAGAAGAAGGTATGGTTATAACAATTGAACCTGGTCTTTATATTGAAGAAGAAGCAATTGGAATTCGTATTGAAGATGACATTCTTGTAACGAAAGACGGATACGAAAACTTGTCAAAAGATATCATTAGAGAAGTGGAAGAGATTGAAGAGTTTATGAGAGAAAATAATGTAAATGTAAAAGAAGATGAAGTTGTTACGAAATAATAAGTAGAAAAGGTGCTCAATTTTGAGCACCTTTTTATTCTGTTCATTTTAAATCTCCATATTTTCTTGAAAATCATCTTCTATAATGATTTTGAAAAAGAAAAAGGAGGGATTTTCCATGAAGCGATTTGTGTTAACAGCAGTTACAGTCTCTGTCATATCTATAATTGCTGCATGTTCTGCGACCACAAATACAACAAACAATCATAAAAATATGAAAGATAAAAAAACAACACAGACTGAAACGGCTACAAAACCATTGAAAGTTGAAAAAGGACCAGAATTGACTTTAATAGCGAAAGAAGAAAAACAAAAATTAAGTAACGGTGTTATTGTTCCAGTCTGGACATTTAATGGCTCATCTCCTGGTCCAGAAATTCGAGTGAAAAAAGGCGAGAAGGTGAAAGTAACATTAAAAAATGAACTATCTGCACCAGTATCTATTCATTGGCATGGGTATCCTGTCCAAAATAATATGGATGGAATTCCAGGTGTGACGCAAGATGCGGTTGAATCTGGAAAAAGTTTCACCTATGAGTTTGAAGCGAACGTACCAGGAACGTATTGGTATCATTCACATCAAGATTCTGTAAATCAATTAGATAGAGGTTTGTATGGAGCGCTCATTGTAGAAGATACAAAGGAAAAATATGATAAAGATTACACAGTAATGTTAGATGAATGGGTAACAGATAAAGAAGAGGTTAATAAACAGTTAAAAGAAATGACAAAAGGGCAAAAAGGTAATAAATCTAAGGATAATGAAAATACGAAAAAGAATGATGATAAGAACGCTATGGATCATTCTAGTATGGACATGGGCAGTGATAAAAAAGACTCTGGCAATATGGCAGGAATGGACCATGGAAATATGAAGATGGAAGGTCATGATATGAGTATGTATGATTTATTCACAATCAATGGTAAAAGCGGGGATTTAGTAGAACCATTAAAAGTGAATAAGGGGGATAAAGTCCGTCTTCGACTCGTTAATGCTGGTTATCTATCACATGATATACACGTTCACGGTCATGATATAAAAGTAATTGCGACAGATGGTCAACCAATAAACGATCCAAAAATTATAAAGGATCAAGTAATTTCAATCGCACCTGGTGAACGTTATGATATTGAATTTACTGCTAATAATCCTGGGAAATGGTATGTTGAAGACCATTCAGCAAATAAAGGTGCAAAAGGAATGAAAGCTGTTATTGAATATGATGGCAGCAAAGAGATGAAAGATAAAGCAGATGAAAAAGAAAAATTACCGAAATTAGATATGACGAAATATGGTGCTAAAAAATTAGGTAGTTTCACGTTAGACCAGCAGTACACTGCCACATATAATATGGACTTGAATACGCAAATGAATGGAAATGAAATGGTATATACAATTAACGGAAAGGTATTTCCGGACATTGACCCGATTCCAGTAAAAAAGGGTGATTTAGTAAAAGTAAAATTGGTAAATCGTTCTAAAATGGACGATCATCCGATGCATTTACATGGTCACTTCTTCCAGGTGTTGAGTAAAGATGGAAAACCGATAGAAGGTTCTCCAATTGTGAAAGATACTTTGAACCTAAAACCAGGTGAAGAATATGAAGTAGCCTTTGTAGCAGACAATCCGGGTGATTGGATGTTCCACTGTCATGATTTACACCATGCTTCCGCCGGGATGGTAACAGAAGTGAAATATACAGATTATAAATCTGATTATGTTCCAAACCCAAACATTCCTAATAAGCCAGAATAATATGAAGCAGTTATCCTATGGATAGCTGCTTATTCATTTTCGGTGCAAGAGTCAATGTATATGTTGATCATGCCCGGGTGAAGGTGTGGGAGTATGATCTGGGAAGGTCACGAATACGGCAACGATAATTACTACACTAATTGAAAGTAATAATAAAAAACGCCTTTGGATAAAAGCAGAAAAAGTTTCTGATAAAAGTTGAATTATACATGACATAGTTATTGTTATCGTAAGTAAAAGGCTAATAAACAGTATACTATGAGCTTGTTGAGCGTTTAACATTTCTGTAATCATTGCTCCCATCATACTTGCCATTAATCCAGAGAACATTCCTTCTAAAGCAGTATAAAGGTGAAAACGTAGACCGACTAAAAAACCGATACAACCACTAATTAATATAGCAAGCAAAGTAGAATAGAGTAATTCTCCTTTAAAAAGAATACCGAAATAAAAACCAATACTTAAACCGATACTCATACTAAAAGACATAATAAATACCATATACTCCATTAGGGTACCCTTGCGTTTAGAAATATAGGATGTAATAAGAATTGAGATACAACAAAGTGTTAAGGCTGTTAATGTGTAAGCGAACATTATGATACCTCCCTGTCCGATCATTCATTTCATCATATGTTCATATGGAGAGTTCTTATGCTTATTTATATCTGCAAATTATCTGCACAATTTCATAAAGGTAAGCAAGAAGGCTTCTGATTTTTTGGGGAAGGCTTTTTAATTATGAGCATGTGAATGTAAGAGTTAAATGAAGAGTTTCTATTGTGAAGCCATAAAGAATAAGCGTATAATATTATAGGTCTCCCATTTACGAGACAAACCGCGAATGATAAATAAGATTGTTCTTTTATCATCGCCTCTAAACAGATAGACAATGAAAGTAACACTGGAATACAGATAGGGAGTTATAAAATGAAATTAATTATTGCCGAGAAACCAGATCAAGGTTTGGCTCTTGTTTCACAGTTTAAATATCGCCGGAAAGATGGTTATTTAGAAGTAGAAGCAAATGAGTTATTTCCAAATGGAGCGTACTGTACATGGGCAATTGGTCATTTGACGCAGTTATGTAATCCAGAACATTATCACGCCGAGTGGAAAAAATGGTCACTTAATACGTTACCGATGATTCCAGAGCGTTTTCAATTTGAAGTAACAAAGTCAAAGTATAAGCAATTTAATGTTGTGAAACAGCTGTTACATAATCCTCAGGTAACAGAAATTATTCACGCGGGCGATGCGGGGCGTGAAGGGGAATTAATCGTACGAAACATTATTAATCTTTGTAACGTACAAAAGCCGATGAAACGTCTTTGGATTTCATCTTTAACGAAACAAGCTATATACCAAGGATTTAAAAATTTATTAGATGAAGCAGATACAATTAATACGTACTATGAGGCGTATACAAGGTCATGTGCGGACTGGGTCGTTGGTATGAATGCATCACGTGTCTTTAGTATTTTACTAAAGAAAAAAGGGATGAACGATGTATTTTCAGCTGGTCGTGTACAAACACCGACACTCGCATTAATCGTAAAGCGTGAAAAAGAAATAGAAAACTTTAAGTCAGAGCCGTTTTGGGAAGTGTTCGCAACCTTTAATATAGAAGGAAAGAAGTATGAGGGGAAATGGGAAAAGGATAGTGAGTCTCGTCTAAAAGACCCTGATATGGCGAATAAAATTGCGGCATTTTGCCAAGGGAAACCGGCTGTTGTGAAGGAAATGAAAACGGAACGTAAAGAGTTTCAGCCACCGCTTTTATTTAACTTATCATCACTGCAAGCTACAGCAAATAAAGCATTCAAATTTTCACCGAAAAAGACGCTTGATATAACGCAAGCATTATATCAAAAAGGGATTGTCTCTTATCCTCGTTCAGATTCAAATTATGTGACACAAGGAGAGGCAGCAACGTTCCCTGATATTTTGCAGAAGTTAAGTCAGTTTGATGAATATAAAGGTTTATTACCGGCTCCGGTTGAATCAATTATGAATAATAAGCGTTATGTGAATGAAAAGAAAGTAACAGATCACTACGCCATTATTCCGACAGAGCAAGTTACAAACCCAAGCAGATTATCAGGTGATGAAAAGAAAATTTACGATATGATTGTAAGGAGACTGATTGCCGCTCACTATGAAGTTGCAATCTTTGATTATACGACGATTATAACGCTTGTAGATGAACGTGCTGAGTTCATTTCAAAAGGAAAACAGCAAATTCAAGAAGGTTGGCGTAAAGTTATTTTCCAAGATGATAAAGATGACGAAACAATTCTTCCAATTGTCGCTGAAGGTGAACAAGGGAAAGTTGTAAAGGTGAAAGTGAAAGAAGGAAAAACACAGCCACCGAAGCGTTATACAGAAGGACAACTTATTACGTTAATGAAAACGGCAGGTAAGTATTTAGAGAACGAAGAACTTGAGAAAGTATTAAAGAAAACAGAAGGTTTAGGTACAGAGGCAACTCGCGCTGGAATTATTACGATGCTAAAAGACCGTAAATATATAGATGTGAAGAAAAACCAAGTGTATGCAACCGATAAAGGGAAAGTATTAATTACCGCAATCGGTGATAAAATACTAGCTTCACCAGAAATGACAGCGAAATGGGAGCAGCGTCTTGCGGAAATCGGTGAAGGCACAGCATCACCAGCTACATTTATGGAGCAAACGAAAAAGCTATCAGCTAAAATTATTGAAGATGCGGTGGAAATGTCTGAGAAATGGGATTTCACTGGATTACATGTTGAATCGATTGAGCGAAAAGGATCGAAGTTTACAACAGGTAAAAAGGTTGGTAGCTGTAAAAAGTGTGATGGCGATGTGATTGATAAGTCAACGTTTTACGGTTGTTCTAACTACAACACAACGCAATGTGACTTTACCATCTCAAAGAAAATATTAAGTAAAACAATTTCGCAAAAGAACATGACCAAGCTCTTAAAAGGTGAAAAGACCGATTTAATTAAAGGCTTTAAAAAAGGCGAGAAAACATTTGATGCGAAGTTAGAGTGGAAAGATAATAAGATTAATTTTGTGTTTGAGAATTAAGTGGTGTTAACAAATAAAAAAGTGTTTTACTGAATAAAAAAGTCCTTTACTAAATAAAAAAGTGTTTTACTGAGTAAAAAGCTTTTAAGAAGTTAGGCGTGAAGAAAATTGCACATTGTAAAAAAGCATTAATTTTATACTTTAGGACTAGAGCATGATAATTGGATGTCATGCTTTTTTCTTTTTTCATATTTGGCGCTTCTAGAGAATTTATTTAAAAACTTATAATAAGTGTTATTATTAAAATTGTTCTGAATATCAATCGATTTTACTAATAGGGGTGCCGTCACATATCCATCAACTTAAAGAATTAGTTGTTCCCAAAAACGAAAAAATGAGCTGAATTCTCAGAGGCAACTGTGGAGAAATAATATTTTCGTCTTGGAGGTATTTCAAAATCTTAGCCTGATAGGCATGGGGTAGCATGCACATTTTAACATTTTTATACTCTAAGGGATTCTCAAAACTTAATAACGGGCTAGCGTCAGGAAAATGTGGATTTACAACTTTAAGAAAATTTCAATATTAAAAATCCAAATTTGACAGCTTGAAAATGAGAAATTAGGCTTCTCATTGCTCCATTAAAGCGCTCTTCAATAGAATAACTTTATTATCACCTAACAGATTTTTAACCCAAAAGAAAAACCGAAATCCCTTCTTTATTAGAGATAGGAAATTCCGGTTCATCTTTATTTTAAAGTCACATGATGATTCGGTAAATCAACTTGGATAAAGTAGGCTTTATTGATAACAAATCTGTATTTCTTGATTGATTACCGTCTATTCCTCATACATCATTTTCCTCGTCATACCACCGTCTACGACGAGGTTTATACCTGTAACAAAATCATTTTCATTAGCTGTTAAATAAAGACAAGCTCGTGCAATATCATCTGGTTTTCCTACACGCTTTGATAGATGCTGTTCATGATCAATTTTGCTTAATTTTGAATAATCTCCTGTTTCAATCCAACCTGGGGAAATAGCATTCACGGTAATCCTATCTTCGCTAAATGAGGCTGCGAGCGCATGTGTAATGGCAACGATCCCGCCTTTTGTGGCAGCATAAGATTCTGAATTTGGCTCAGACATAATCGCCCTTGTAGACGCGATATTCACAATAGATCCACCTTCTTTGTTATGACGCATATACTTTGCTGCTTCACGTGAACCCAAGAAAACGCTTCTTAAGTTTGTATTGATCACATCGTCCCATTCTTCTAGCGAAATATCGTAAGGAGACTTGAATAACTCTTTTCCTGCATTATTGATTAAAATATCTATCCGACCGTATGTTTGATTAGCTACTTCCATTAATCGAACAATATCTGTTTCGAGCCTTACATCTGTTTGTACGAAAAGTGCTTCTTTACCCTGTTCTTTCATCTTATTAACTGTTTTTGTACCTGCTTTTTCATCTATATCTGCTAAAACAACATTGGCCCCTTTTTCTGCATAATGTAAAGCAATTCCTCTCCCAATTCCATTTCCAGCCCCTGTTATGATTACTGATTTATTAGAAAAGTCCATTGTAATTACACTCCCTTAAAAAAACATAACATTTTTATTTTTTAATATAACATACAAAAAGTATCTTTCTCCAATTAATACAAATCCTTTTTATATCCTTCTGCGTAAACAATAGTTAATTGATTATGCCAGTATTTTTATTCTTCACTAATAAAGGGAGCAATTATCTTTTTTTCATAAGAAGATAACACGATATTCGTTGAAGGCGTACCATATTGCATTGTATCATCAATAAATTCTTCTAAACTTTCTACAGAATATGTTGCTATTTTGACAATATAGCTAATTTCCCCTGCTACTCTGTAACATTCAAGTACATCTGGATGATTATAGCAAAAGTTAGCTAATGATTTACAATCCTTTGATTTAAACAATATAAGTGCAGAAATTGGACGGTTTATTTTTTTTAGAGAAACGTGTGCATGGTAACCTTCAATAATTTGTTGTTCCTCTAACTTTCGTACTCGCTCAGTTACTGACGGAGAAGATAAGTGAACGGCTTCTGCTAAATCCTTCATTGAAATTTTTGCATTTGACTGTAATAGTCCCACGATTTTTTTATCAATTTGATCCATAAATTATCCAACCTTTTTTTATAAAATAGAATAACCTAAATTCCTTATATAATAAAGCCAAACAATTGAATATCCTTATTGAACTTATTTATCAGCCTTCTATATTTGTATAAAATAAGGGTATCAGGAGGCGATTTACGATATGAAAAAGATTTTATTATTATTAGCTGACGGATTTGAAGCAGTAGAAGCTAGTGTATTTACAGATGTACTAGGTTGGAATAAATGGGAGGGAGATGGATCAACTGAGGTCGTAACAGTTGGTCTTCGGAATAAATTAACCTGTACTTGGAATTTTACTGTCATACCCGAAAAAACAGTTGATGATATTCAATTAGATGAGTTTGATGCACTAGCTATTCCAGGAGGGTTTGAAGAAGCTGGTTTTTATCAGGATGCATACAGTAGAGAATTCTTACATGTTATTCAACATTTTTATGCCAAGCAGAAGCCTATTGCCAGTATTTGTGTTGCATCATTAACGCTTGGTAAAAGTGGAATTCTTACAGGTAAAAAAGCTACCACATACAGTCATCCAACGAGTAAACGAAAAGAGCAGTTAAAGAATTTCGGTGCAATAGTACAAAATGATTTAATTGTTCAAGATGGAAATATTATTACATCTTCAAATCCAGGTACAGCTTTTGATGTTGCGTTTTTATTACTTGAAAAACTAACATCTAAAAAGAATGCTGAACATGTAAAGGATCTTATGGGATTTTAGGCATTTATCTTCTTGTGAGTTTTTTGTGCTTGCTAGAAGTAATGTGAAAAGTCGCCGTGCTCTAGCTCTATTTGCCGAACCCGAGGAAAAAGAAAAAGGGTTTGATTATTACAATACTTATAATAGGAGAATTTTTATGATTATAACACTTTTCACATATATTTTGTTAGGTTTATCTTTAGCGATACCTGCAGGTGCTATGACAGTCCAAATGACTAAACAAGGAATGAGAAATGGTTTTGTACATGGTTGGTTTGTAGGTATAGGAGGAATGACTGTAGATTTATCTTTAATAGTCCTGATTTATCTAGGATTCTCCAGTGTATTAACCAATCCATGGGTAGAAACAATTATGTGGCTACTTGGTTTTGTATTTTTAATGTTTATTGGAATAGAAAGTATTAAAGAAGCAAAGTCAGAAGTTAACATGGAGGGAGAAGATCCTAATAGATCTTTATTATCAGCTTATTTATCTGGTTTTATGATTGCTATATCACCGGCTAATATTGTATTTTGGATAGGGGTCTTTGGTCCGGTTCTAGTTTCTTCATTAGGTAATGCAAGTACATCTACATTTATATTAATAGCTGTAGGTATTTTATTAGGTATCTTTATGCATGATATGATCTTATTAAGCTTTGTTCATTTTACTAGACGTTTTCTAAATCCAACCTTTATTAAAAGGGTATCTATATTTGCCGCAATAGTCCTATTCGGATTTAGTGGTTATTTTGGTTACGAGTTTATAAAACAAGTAATGACTTTTATCTCAAAAGCATAATTCCTATAAAATTAAATAGGGTGGTTATAATGTAAATGAAAAAGATACGTATTTTAAACCTAAACGTAACGTAATTGTAAATATGTTATATGTTATATCACGTAGGCAACCCCTCTGGAATTCGTTGATCCCTGAGGGGTCTTTAAATTACCTACACGTAGCCTTTAGAAAAAAGAAACGACCTCCACTATAATTGACGTTGTATGAGCTTAGCTTGATAGCGATGGGGTACCACCCACATTTTAACGGAAATATACGCTAAGCAAATTTCGGCTTCAATTCGTTATAAGTTAGTTGCTACTTTGTTTTCTCCATATTCTTTCACTATTTTATAAAAAGTATTTTTCTTTAGTTCTAATAGCTCCATGAACTTAACTCCCGTTAGTTCTCCATTATTCCACTTTGGATAAGTTTCTTCTATAGTTCATGTGTTGGGTGGAGTGTGGGGGTACGACCTTGCATTCCATTTTTGGGTTCTCTCCGAAAATTCGTCTTATGTAATCTGTTGCGATTTCTTGTAAACAAGTCCTTAAGTCCTGGCTTAAATAGTGATAATTTTGCAGCTGTCTTTTAACGTATTCTTGTTGTTTTGTGTTTGATCTTTTGATCATATCAATCACAGCATCGTATTCGAAAAAGAAGTATTTTTTGTTCACTTCAATTATAAAAACATCATTTTGAACAGGATTTTCAAAGAAAAATCGCTCAAAGAATGTAGGTTGGGTCTCGTTATGTACAAGGTTTAACATAGAGTATTGCTCCTTTTACTGTATGATTTTATATTTTATCATCTAATAATATTTCTAAGATGGGGTAGCACCACATCGCTATCAAGTTAAAAAATGCATTCTTCCTCAAAACGAAAAAAATGAACTGAATTTCTATGGACAACTATGAAAGGATGAAGTTTTCGTTTTGGGGATACTTCAAAATCTTAGGTTGATGGGCATGTATGGTGACCCCTAATTGGTCCTTCTATTTTTTTGAAATTATTAGATATTATTTGCTTAAAAAAGCTTGCCATTAATGAAAATGGCAAGCTTTTTATCTCTATGGCTAATATTTAGCTACATTAAATTAGAAATTAATTAGTTCGTTCTAATTTTTATATAAAAAGGAAGCGAAATCGTAATTGATTTATTTTACATATTTTTCCTTTTCGTGCTATTCCATAGGTTTAATGACTATTCTTTCCAAGGTGAATGTAAAACGCAATCACAGAAATTTTTGCGTTTAAAGCCTGGAAGAAGCAATGAGCAAACATCTGCTTTAATGTTTCCAAAAGTAGTTTCAGGTTTATGAGCGAAACCTTCGAGGAAAGCAGGAAGGATTTTTTGTTTAAAATTATCTCGAGGGAAAGCAGATACAACTTGCTCACGAATTTCCTCTGAAATTTCGTCATATCCATCCCCCATAACATCGTATCCTACTCCAGAATAAATTAATGAAACCTGGGGTTCTTTATATTCAGCAATTCCAATCGTTGTGTGAAGTGCAATCGAATCCCAAACCAGTCTAATTGACTCATTATCCATGCCATGTTGTTGAAGGAAACTACGTGCAGCATTTGCACCATCTACTTCAAAACGTTTGTCTGGACTACTAAATTTCTTTGTAAGCCCAAGATCATGGAATAGAGCGCTAACATATAATAGCTCTTCATCGTATTTAAGGCTAGCTTTTTTCCCTTGAAGAGCACCAAATAAGTAAACACGATTTGAATGATTCCAAAGTAAATCGTTACCATATTCACGAAGGATTTCTTGTGCCTCTACTGCTATTTTACTATCTGGAATTACGATACCTGCAACTGTTTTTTGCATACAAATTGCCTCCTATAAATAATTGATATTGTCTAATTTTATTGCTAGCTCATGAGCTTAACTTAATTATATAAATCATCTATTATTTATCAATACAATCATTTCTATCACTTTCATAGAAAACATCTATGATAAATACCGCCAACAAAATGCAAATTTCGTACGCTAAGAAAATACAACATATGAAAAAGCCTAATTTCAAGCTACAATAAAGAGAAATTAGGCTTTAATTATTTAATAAAAGTAAGGATTTCTTATTATAGGTTTACCAACTCATTAATTATATTTATATCTCCCAATTCGTTAAGTCTTTGTACCAAAATGTTTTCTGTATCCTTACTTAATACAATTTGTTCAGATGAAAATGGTGCTAGTTGTAAGCTTTCACCAATCATAACTGAATACATTGCATGTTGAAACATTGTAATATCATTCGCATCATTACCGAATGATATATATTCTTTTTCTTCCACACCCAATTGTTGCAAGCCACTCCACTTATCTATTCCGTTTGGACTTATGTCTAGTATTCCTTCATTTCCGTGAGAGTGAACCACAACATTCATATTGTTAAGCTGTTCTTCAACTGCTTCCATATTGTCTGAAGTAAGCACTAATATTTTTACGATTGACTGTAATTTATCCAATCTAACGTTTTTAGCACGTCCTTCTGTATCAAGATTATTCAAAATTGGATGTGCAGATGGACCTGTATAGGCATAATCCCAATCACCATCTATTAAATAAGATGTATTATAAGTTTTAAGTAACTGAACGATATTTGCAAGCGTTTCTTCATCAAAACTAATCGTCGATATGATTTTTCCTTTAATTGCAATCATTGATCCATTTCCACCAATCATTGGATATTGATGAAAACGCTCATGTAAGACGGGGAGTAAATCACGTATTGGCCTAGCTGAAGCGAAAATAACTTCATGTCCTTGAGCTATTAGCTTTTCTAATGATACTAGTAGTCTTTCGGAAATAGGCTGACCTTTAAAACAAATTGTCCCATCTAAATCAAACACAAATTTCATTCTATGTCACCCCTAAAATTTTTTATTGTTTTTATCATATCAGTTTATCTTATAATAAAAAGGACATATGTCCCAAAAGGAGGACTATATGAAATATATTCATGACTTGAAACTACTTGAAACAAAATTACGAGAATATCATATTGAAGAAATGTTTGGCCGAGAAAAAAACCTCCCATTTACACTGCAGCAATATGGACAAGGTGAAATTGTTTTACTTGAGGGAATTGAAATAGAATCATTATTATTCTTGGTGGAAGGGAAAGTGAAAATAACATCAAGTGTTGAAACTGGAAAATCACTTTTACTACGATTTGTTCAACCTTTTTCCATTATTGGTGATATTGAATTAATTCGAAATATTCCTGTCCAATCACAAGTTAAAGCAGTTGATGAGTGCTTGTTAATTGGACTACATTTTGATTATATAAAACAATATGAACTGAATAATCCGAAGTTTTTACATACACTTTTAGAACATGTAAGCTATAAGCTTCAAACCTGTACAACAGCTTCTCGTGTAAATTTATTAGCATCTGTGGAAAACAAGTTTGCGAGCTATCTTATGTCCACGATATCACCAGAATCCGATAACATCTTTGGAATGGAGCTAAGGACTTCAAACATAAAAGAGATTGCAGATTTACTTGGCACGACATATCGACATCTAAATCGAGTTATTCATTCGTTATCCGAAAAGAAAATCATTGAAAGAGATAAAAACTCTATTAGTATATTGAATTGGAGCGATTTAAAAGAGATGTCCAATGGAATCCGATATAAGTAAAAAAAGATAACCCTGATTCCTCGAGGGTTATCCTAAAAATTCGAAAATTATCCACTTATGATATGGTGCCTTCTATTATTGTTCCGAAAACGAAACCTACATTATAGTGAAAAAAAGAAGAAAAGATTAACCCCGTAAAATGAATACAGGGCGTTGATCACTCTTATTTGAAACAATCATTGAGACCATGAAGAATGTAAAATACAATGACAGAAGTTTTTATTTTTATATTCCGGTTGAAAATGTTGAATAATATTTTCATTCATATTGCCAAAAGTAGTTTCAGGCTTATGCTTAAATCCCTCATAGAAAGCCGAAATAATTTCCTCTTTGAAATTGTTACGAGGAAACGCTTTTATAATTTCTTCACGCAAGTCTTCAGGGAATTGTTCAAAGCCATCTCCCATAACATCTAAACCAACGCCATGAAACAGTAATGCTACTTCAGACTGTTTATGTTCTGCTACACCCGGTGTCGTATGTAATGCAATCGCATCCCATACAAGTTGAATGGTTTCATCTGGAATTTGATACTGCTGAAGGAAACTTCTTGCCGCATTTGCACTGTCTACCTCAAATCGTAAATCAGCACTACTGTATTTTTTAGTTAAACCTAAATCATGGAATAAAGCACTGACATATAATAACTCCAGATCATAATTCTGTTTCGCTTTTTTTCCGTTTACCGCACCAAATAAAAATACACGATTGGAATGATTCCACAATAGATCATTCCCATGCTCACGTAAAATATCGGTTGCATCTTTCGCCAACCTTGAATCCGGAATTTTGATACCTGCTATTGTTTGTTCTATGATTAAAAACTCCTTTGCAATAAACTTTTCATCTTTATGATTTATATTTTTTACTTAACCATAAAAAATATTCTAAATGTCGTAATTCGATATCTGCTAGATGGAATGACGAGGAAAATGATGTATGAGGAATAGGTGGTAATCAATCAAGAAATACAGATTCGTTATCAATAAAGCCTACTTTATCCAAGTTGATTTACCGAATCATCATGTGACTTTGAAATAAAGTTGAACTGTTTATAAAAAATATGAACCGGAATTTCCTATCTCTAATAAAGAAGGGATTTCGGTTTTTTGGGGATTAAAAATCTGTTAGGTGATAATAAAGATATTCTATTAAAGGGCGTGATTGTTAAGCAACATAGGTAGGAATTCACAAAAATTTTTTATAAAAGAATGAACGAACTGAAAATATTAAGAGCGTGTTTTAATCAATCTTTTTTAAGCATGCTTTTTTCTAAGATCGTTTATCAAGGTTATTAATATCAATTTAATCAATCGTTATTTTTAAAGCAACATCCTTATGAAGTTTTGCTTAGCGTACAAAATTCGCGTTTCCCCTATAATTAAGATTTCAATAAATCATCAAGATACAAACTGAAATAACTACTTTTTACTTAAAAACTTTGGGCGCCTCCTAATTCATGAATTTAAATTCCTTTTAATATAAATATTTTATGCAATCAATATAATAGATGTCATCTATGTTAACTATAGAAACTATAGAATTGATTAATAGATAACTGAGAGTTAAAATGAAGTTGCGTTACAAGATAGCAATACAAAATGATAAGAATCTTTAATAGATAAAAATTTCATGATAAGGGGTATATAAAGTATCTTGTAAAGCGTGGTTTTAAAGGTGAAAATATCTGTATATATTTAGATTAGAACTTAAAGGTAATCATTTGAATCCATTATGCTTTTGCAAAAGAGGACTAGTGTGAAATGAAGTTATTTACTTTTTAATGAATGGCTTTCATTATTCAATGTATATTAATAAAAAGTAATGAAAGCTTGTTTATGGTAAAGGATTATATTATTAATGTTTGTTTTTCGTTTTTAAGGAAGCCGATGTTTTTTAATTTTATCCAAGTATTTGAATGTATTTTAGCTAGTCCGCTATTGAAAAGTAGATTGGAGGAATAATATATGGAAGTTTTTCATTCTGGAGAGCGTACTGTACATGATTTACTAGGTGTACAAAAGATTGCAAACAATGCAAGTACAATGATTCAACAGACAATGCCGAAAAAATTCATGAATTTTCTAAATGGACAGAATTCCTTTGTGATATCTTCTATGGATCAAAGAGGGAGAGTTTGGAGTTCATTTTTAGCAGGAAACCCTGGTATCATACAAGCTATCGAAGCCGACATAGTTAAAATCAATACTAAAATAAATGAGGGTGATCCTTTATTATTAAATATTTTACAACACAAGGAAGTAGGAATTTTAGTAATTGATTTTGCTTCTAGAATAAGAGTACGAATAAATGGTAAGGTTTCGATGATTTATCCAGATGGAAACTTTGAAATCAAAATTGAACAGGTATTCGGTAATTGTCCTAAATATATACAGGCGAGAAGATTCAAATATAAAGCTATTGAAGGAATTGTAAATAAGAAAATTCATCCGCACAACACTTTAAATAAAAAGCAACAGAATTGGATTAATGAATCCGATACTTTTATTATTGCAAGTGCAAGTTCGGAGGGAAAGATGGACATTTCCCATAGGGGTGGGATGCCAGGATTTGTTCATGTCATTAATGAAAAAACAATTATATTTCCAGATTACTCAGGAAACATGTTGTTCAATACTTTAGGAAATATTGTTCAAAATCCAAATGTTGGGTTACTGTTTTTTGATTTTAATACTGGGGATACATTACAAATCACAGGAGAAGCAAGTATCATTTGGAACGTTGATAAAAATAATCTCTCAAAATTTCCTGGTGCGCAACGTTTAGTACAATTTCAAATAATTGAAGTACTTGAAGCACCTTGTTATGAATCTTATAATTGGGAATTCTTGAATTATTCTACTTTCAATCCAAAATAGAAAAGGCGGGAAAATAATATGCAAATTAATGTTACTGTTACAGAAGCTGCTATTAAACATTTCGAAAGTTTAGAGACTAAATATCCTAACCATTTTCGATTTCTACAATATGAAATGGGAGGCTGTGGACGTCCATTGGATGGGGTTGTAAGAATTCAATTAATTAAATCAGATGTAGGTTTCGAAGAAATTCAAACAAACTGGAAATCATTTTATATAAACAAAGCCTCTTTAGCTTTTCTTGATGATAATTTAACTATTGATTTCTTTGAAGGATTTCAAATTAGAAGCTCTAGTCAAACTTATAGTCACAACATCCCTTTAGAAATTGAAAAATAAGGGTAGTCATTGTTAAATAGATAGAAATCTTTAAACTGAAAAGGGAAATTAATATAGTATTGAATGAATAGCTGAATCTATTTTATAAGCCTGTATACCCTTTTTAGTATATTCATACCACTTTGAATATTGGAAAAGATATTCTCTCAAAGTTCCCTAGTGCGCAACGTTTAGTACAATTTCAAATAATTGAAGTACTTGAAGCACCTTGCTATGAATCTTATAATTGGGAACTCTTGAATTATTCTACTTTCAATCCAAAATAGAAAAGGCGGGAAAAATAATATGCAAATTAATGTTACTGTTACAGAAGCTGCTATTAAACATTTCGAAAGTTTAGAGACTAAATATCCTAGCCATTTTCGATTTCTACAATATGAAATGGGAGGCTGCGGGCGTCCATTGGATGGGGTTGTAAGAATACAATTAATTAAATCAGATATAGGTTTCGAAGAAATTCAAACAAACTGGAAATCATTTTATATAAACAAAGCCTCTTTAGCTTTTCTTGATGATAATTTAACTATTGATTTCTTCGAAGGATTTCAAATTAGAAGCTCTAGTCAAACTTATAGTCACAACATCCCTTTAGAAATTGAAAGATAAGGGTACTCATTGTTAAATAGATAGAAATTTTCAAGCTGAAAGGTGAAATAAATCATATATAGCAAACGAAATTTTCTACAAAAATTATTTAGGGGAATTTTTGTAAGGGAAAGGCTATAGGACATTAAATATACCCACTATGCAAAATTATTATCGAATCTCAAATAACAAAAACGTAATTTTCTCTAATAAATTTAATTAGAGAAAATTACGTTTTTTCATAAATGAAGGAATAGAGCATTTAGTCAATAATACAGTAAAGGGAGAGTATGAAGCGATTATAAGGTTAAAAAAATTAAGGATTTCTTATAATATGAATAAAGATATGCAAAGAAATATAATTATTATTTAAAAATAAAGGAGATTATTTTTATATGGAATTAAGACAGTTAGAGTATTTCATGACACTTTATAAAGAACTTCATTTTACAAAAGCAGCTGATAAGCTAGGTATTACGCAACCTACACTAAGCCATCAAATTAAAGTTCTTGAAGACGAAATAGGCATGCCGTTATTTGACCGCATGGGAAAGAAAATAGCCATAACTGACGTTGGTTCTATTTTAGCCAACGAATGTAAGAATATTTTTAATGCATTAGATAATGTAAAAGAACAAATCAGTGAATTAAAGGAGATAAAAGGAGGTAAAATCGCAATTGCCACTTTACCTGGCGAACTAACAGACTTAGTCTCCACTTTATTATTAGATTTTCATAAAAATTATCCAGAGGTAACAGTAAAAATTATAAGTTCAGATGAAATACTAGAATTAATAAACCAGAATCAGGTTAATTTTGCTGTTACAATCGATTCTTCCGAGTATGTATTCGAAGATGACAAAATTGTAAAAATACCATTATACACAGAAGAGTTATTTTTAGTGATATCAAATAACCATTCACTAGTTAATGAACAAGAAATACAATTCTCAGAATTGAATAAATTACCATTAATCTTGTTCCCAGACAGTCATGAATGCAGAAAGTTATTAAATTATACATGTTTACCACAAAAAATAAACTTGTATCCAATTATTGAGACCTCTAGTATCGAATCGTTATTTGATCTTGTTAGAAATGGATTTGGAGTGACAATTGTATCTAAAACTTTACTTGATATTACTGTAGATAATGACTTATCAGCAATTCCTATAGTAAATCCTAGAATTAGTAGGAAAGTTAACCTTATTTTACGTAGAGATAAATTTATTGGGTTTGGCACTAGAAATTTTATTGAATTACTTACAAATGAAATTACAAAATTAGGATTCCCTATTTCTGAACAAAGTAAAGAACAGATTAGAAAATTAATTAAATAATCATTGAATTTTGAATAACTATTAGAGGGATTATAGAACGTATCTATGATTATGATAGAAAAAGTAACATTGCTCTATGTTGTTGTAGATATATAATTTAATTAAAGTTTAAATTAGTTTGGATTATCAAAAAGAATGCCTTTTTTATCTAAATTTCTTAGAACTTATATATGAGATAAATGTTAATTTATAAGCATTAAATATTTGTTAAGCTTTAATTGACGAACGTAATTTTTTGCTTTTTATTGAAAGTGGATTACACTATAAAAATTTTAGAGAGTAGATAATTTGAAAGTAGGTTAAAAAATGTGTGGCTATGTAGGGTGCTTGTATAATACTGCAAAAAGATATTCAGAAACAGAAAAAATACAATTTGAAAATATGACGAATCTGTTATACCACCGTGGTCCGGATGACCAGGGATATTTTCGTGACGAGCATGTTCAATTTGGGTTTAGACGGTTAAGTATTATTGATTTGGATGCGGGACATCAACCGCTAGCATATGAAAATGAACGTTATATACTTATGTTCAATGGTGAAATTTATAATTATATAGAATTACGTGAAATGTTAATTAAACAGGGAGCTTGTTTTTCTACTCAGTCAGATACGGAAGTTATTGTTGCGTTATATGCCCAAGTAAAAGAAGAATGTGTAAATTATCTTCGTGGAATGTATACTTTTGTTATTTGGGACCGTCAAGAGAAAAAACTATTTGGTGCTCGCGATCATTTTGGAATTAAACCACTTTACATTGCACAACAGAACGATATAACTTTCTTCGCATCTGAAAAGAAAAGTATCTTACATGTAATGCAGGATAAGGGTGTAAATCCAACTGCTCTCCAACATTATTTTACTTACCAATACGGCCCAGAACCAGAAACATTAACAAATGATATTAATAAAATTGAACCTGGTCATTATTTTATAAAAGAAATAGGAAAAGAGATAGAGGTTCATCGCTACTGGAAACCATATTTCAATGCTTCAGATAACACAAAAGAGGAACACATTCGAGCAATTCGTGATGTATTATATGACTCAGTAAAAGTACATATGCGCAGTGATGTTCCAGTGGGTGCATTCTTATCTGGTGGGATTGACTCATCTATTATTGCTTCTATTGCAAAAGAAATAAATCCAAATCTCCTAACATTCTCTGTTGGTTTTGAGCACCGTGGATTTAGTGAAATAGATGTAGCAAAAGAAACTGCTGAGAAATTAGGAGTAAAAAACTATAGTGTGTTGGTAACACCACAAGAATTTATGAGTGAATTCCCAAAAATCATGTGGCACATGGATGATCCATTAGCAGATCCAGCAGCAGTGCCATTGTACTTTGTTGCAAAAGAAGCACGTAAACATGTAACAGTTGTTCTGTCTGGTGAAGGTTCAGACGAGCTATTTGGTGGATATAATATTTATCGTGAGCCAAACTCTTTAAAAATGTTCTCATACATTCCCACTTCCGGGAAAACGGTTTTAAAAGCTTTAAGTGGAGTACTTAAAGAAGGCTTTAAAGGGAAAAGCTTTTTAGAGCGTGGATGTACACCAATTGAAGAACGTTATTATGGTAATGCAAAGATCTTCCGTGAAGAAGAGAAAGTTAAGTTAATAAAGTCTTACAATGAAAGTGTTAACTATAAGGATGTAACCAAACCATTGTATAATGAAATTAGGGAT
Source organism: Bacillus sp. BC05(2025) (assembly GCF_056725905.1). NCBI lineage: Bacteria > Bacillati > Bacillota > Bacilli > Caryophanales > Bacillaceae > Bacillus > Bacillus sp. BC05(2025). The sequence goes on from NZ_JBWYRA010000004.1 coordinate 147,355, forward strand.
TATGATGATATAAGTAAAATGCAATACATTGATATGTACACATGGTTACGTGGAGATATTTTATTAAAAGCGGATAAAATGTCTACAGCTCACTCACTAGAATTACGTGTTCCATTTTTAGATAAAGAAGTCTTTGATGTCGCTTCTAAAATCCCAACAGAATTAAAAATTGCCAATAGAACTACAAAGGCTATTTTACGTGAAGCCGTACGTGGTATCGTTCCGGATCATGTACTAGATCGTAAGAAACTTGGTTTTCCAGTGCCAATCCGTCATTGGTTAAAAGATGAAATGTATGACTGGGCTCTGAATATTATTGAAGAGAGTAAAACCGAACATTTAATTGATAAACAATATGTATTAAACTTACTGGAGGCTCATTGCGCAGATAAAGGTGATTATAGTCGCAAAATTTGGACAGTACTAGCCTTTATGGTATGGCACCAAATTTATATAGAACATAAATATGATACGAATTTATTTAGTGAAGAGTGTCGAGTATATAACTTAGTTTAAAATTACATTTCCATTTAGCCCAGCCTACGCCATTGTAACTGACAAATTCGGTGTTACTTTTCAAATTTTTACGGCACTATCAGAAGAAGCAGTAACAAGAGGGCATCAAAAGGAAAGTTAAACGCTGTGAATATTTTCCTCTCTTGGGTATCCTTTATACGCGGGCAATTCATGCTGTAGTAAAATGGCTGAAGTTTAGGGTGGAAAAATATTGAAGTTAAAAATTGAACGTGCTGTCCACTGGAATTGAAGCGCATGGTGTATGTCCAAAAAACATCTCCACATGTAAAACGTGTTCATTGGGGATTTGATGACCCAGAGGGGCAAGAGTGGTTTGTATTCAAAAGGGTGTGTGATGAGATTGGCATACGTATTAAAAGATTTGCTGAAACAGGAGAAGCAATAAAAGACCGTTAATATATTGAGCATTTGCTCTAATATATTAACGGTCTTGTTTTATTTGTTTTTTTAAATTTTAATTATGTAAGATAAAGTTACATCATAAATATTGTGTTCGTATGGTAAGAATGTTCCTCTTGAAACACTAGAAGTAGTACTTTCACATTTTGCATCCTGTCCACGATAGAAAATGTTTGCATATCTTTTATATCTGTCAATTATATTATAGAATTCGATGATACTATTTGCTTGATGTGTTGCTCGTTTTACTATTCTATTCACAGTACTCCTCCTTAATCATTTAATCAGTACATAAGTTATTTTAAAACTTTTCTCATCTTCATGCATTTGAAATTTAATAACCAGGAAAATAACAAAGTATAAATTATATCAACAGGGACAAGTGTTATAAGTTCTGATGCCCTAAGCAATAGAATGAATAGGCATTCAAGCGAATAAAAAAATAATATAAGAATTTATTTATATTAACATTAATATAATGGGTTTTATTAATGAATAATTTTTATAATGGGTAAAAAATTCACATAATTTATTAAATAATAGATTTTCTCAATAGAGTTTTTGTTTTTGGTGTTTGAATATTTAGTTTATTGCCGACTCTAATAAAAGCTGTTAATACGAGAGGACGGTTTAATCATGAAGAGAGGAAGAATGTGGACGTGGGAAAAGATGAAAAAATGGATTGATGAAGGTAGAGGATTAGGAGAAGGTTCAGAATACCTGCCTTGGATAACGGTAAATGACTTTCCATCAAACGGTATTGTATCTAGGGAGTTAGGTCTTAAAACAAAAAGAATGCACCATTTTTTATCTCGTCTTGAGTATAACTATTTTTTATTGTTAGACTACTCAAAGCATGTTATTGATATTCGAGAGCAATATCCACTACTAGATTTAGAATTAGCAATGGAGATTGCTAAGGAAAAGAAGATTAAATATCCAACAGATAGTAGAAGCAATACACCTTATGTCATGAGTACAGATTTTATAATCACGATAAATGAAAATCATTGTGAAAAAATAATTGCAAGGACAGTTAAACCCTCAAATGAATTAGGAAAAAAGCGTGTTCAGGAGAAATTTGAAATTGAACGTTGTTATTGGGAACAAAAAAATATAGATTGGGGAGTTATAACCGAACAAGATATACCTCTGCCACTTGTTAATAATTTAAAAAGAATTAGAAATGCAAATATAGTTATAAGTTATCCTATGTTAACCATAGAAATGATTCATCTACTAGAGAAGTTTGTAGTGTATCTAAATAAATCTACGGTATGTCTTGAACATTCTTTAGAAGCCTTTACAAGAGAAAATAGTTTAAGGAATGGAACGGTATTAACATTTTTTAACTTTTTGGTTTTTCACCATGTTATAAGGATTAACTTACAACAAGATTTTAAAATACATATGTTAGAAAGGAACGATTTTTATGTAGATAAGGAGGCCTTTTATGACCGTTTTATACCATAATATGATTTTAGAAGAAGATACATATGAAGATAAAATCTACTATAGAGTTTTATGGATAGATTCTAAACAAGAGGTCATGTACATTTTTTCCTTAAATGATAGTAATGCTCTTCCTATCAAGGTAAATGTACTTGATATTATAACTGATATTCAAAATGACATAATCAAAGTAAGTCTATCAGATCCTTATTATAAGTTATATATGGAGGAGGAATTAAATGCCTCACAAAGGGAACGTATAGAGAAGAATTGGCACTTAATTCAACGATTATTATCAAAAGAGAATATTCCGGATATATTTGACAGAAAGGGAAGAGGAGAAACTTTAAAGGTGTATATTCAGCAAGGATACACAAAGCCAACTCTATATAAGTTGTTAAGAATGTATTGGAAAAATGGTCAAAATAAAGGAGCGATAGTTGATAATTATAAAAATTGTGGTGGAAAAGGAAAAGAAAAAATCCTTGGACACAAAAAATTTGGTAGACCAAAAAAAGATAGAGATATCCATGGCGAAGGAACAAATATAACACAGCAAGTAAAAAAACTTATTGTTAATGCGTTTCAAAAATATTATATGAACCAAAAAGAAAACTCTCTACGTTACACATATGAAAGATTTTTAGCGGAAAATTTTATGGATAAGTTGAACCTCGGTGGCGAGACCGCATTAAAGTTTAAAAAAGATGCAAAGCCACCTTCGTATGCTCAATTTGTTTATTGGGCTAAAAAATTAACCAGCTCACATAAGGTATCAATAAAACGTTTAGGGGAAAAAGAACATAATTTAACTCAAAGAGCTATCCTAGGAAAATCAAACGATTATGTTTATGGACCAGGTAGTTTATATCAAATTGATTCTACAATTGCAGACGTCTATGTTGTATCTTCGAATAATTATAACGCAATCATAGGCCGACCAACTTTATATCTTGTAGTTGATGTATTTAGCAGAATGATAGTTGGTTTTCATGTAGATACTAGGGCTGCTTCACTAGAGATGGCAAGATTAGCACTTTACTGTGCCGTTAGTGATAAAGAAGAATATTGCAAAAATCTGGGGGTCTCAATTGAAACAGGTGAATGGATAGCATCTAATTTGCCAGCAGCACTATTGGCTGATCGAGGAGAATTAATGGGAAAAGAAGCTCAAAAGCTAGCGGATAGAATAAATATTCGTCTTGAAAATACCCCTCCATATAGAGCTGATTTGAAAGGGATTGTAGAGCGTGCATTGGGAGTTCTCCAACAGAATGCTAAACCATTATTACCAGGATACGTTGAAAAAAACTTCGGGAAACGAGGAGCGCCAGATTACCGTCTAAAGGCAGTTCTTACAATTCAAGATATTCGCAAAATCATTATTGAATATATAAGAATGTATAATCAGAAAATCCTTGAACACTATGAATTAAGTGAAGAGATGTTAAGAGATCAAGTGGTACCAACTCCAAATAATATTTGGAACTGGGGAGTTGAAAAATGTTCGGGTATCTTAAGGACATTTCCAAAAGAAGAATTAAAGTTTGCTTTCATGTCTGTAGATGTGGGAAGGGTTTCTGCTGAAGGAATTAAATATAAAAACATGAGATATACGTGTGCAAAAGCAATACAAGAACATTGGTTTGAAAAAGCTAGAAATAAAGGGTGGAAAATCAGGGTACTCTTTGATCCAAGAAATATGACGTCTATTTATATTAAAGATGAAAGCATAGAGAGTTATATTGCTTGTGAAATGGATAAGACGAGTGTCTATTATGGTAAAAGCTTAAGTGAGATAGAATATTTGCAAAAAACAGAGAGAGAATTAAAGAAAATTAAGGCAAAAGAGAGCTTAGAAAGAAAATTAACTTATCAATCCAGAGTGGAAGAAGTTGTTGTTGATGCAGAGCAACGAACAGAAAGTATTATCCCGATATTTGTAGAAAGTAACACATCAAAAATAAAAAATATTAGGGAGAGAAGAACGGAAGATAATTTTGAACGTCAGCCACAAGAGGCATTTTTAATTGAAAATAAAGAAGAGAACGAGAACTTGGATAAAGGAACATTATCCTTAGGATGTGAGCAAGAAGAAGCAGAATTAAATGAATATGAGTTAGAACAACTAGAATTATATGAAAAGTTAATGGAAGAGGAAGGGAACTGTGGGTAAGAAAATGATTAATTATAACTATAAAGAAGAAAGTCACTTTCATCCAAAAGCGTTATACTTGCCTCAGCAAGTAAAAGAATATGAAGGAAATCCATTCTTAGAGACTTTGCCACCTATATTGAGTACGGAAAGTCTTTATAAATCTTTAGCGGTTTATCCGCATTTTAACAAAGAAGAAAGATTACATCCAAAAGAATTACGCTGCCATTATGTAATGCGTTTAAACAGTTTTTTTCAGCCATATGGTAGACAAATTTCTTTGTATAATCTTTTTGATAGAGCTCTTAGACAAGGGTATTTATGCAGAAATCCTATGAATAAAGAAGAAAAGTTATTGCTCAGGGAAATATATGATAATTTACAAAATGGTAAGGTACCTGTGACAAATAGTGAAGGGGTTCCTGGAGAAGGGTTTATGATAATTGGAACTTCAGGTGTTGGGAAGTCAAGAAGTTTAAGCAGGCTGCTTTCTACTTATCCCCAAGTAATTCAACATACAGAATATGGTGGTCGACCGTTTATTAGAAAACAAGTTCTCTATTTAAAAATAGATTGTCCTCATGATGGTACTTTAAAAGGTTTAATTGGTGCATTTTTTAAGAAGCTCGACAGTGTATTAGGAACGCAATATACAGAAAAAATATTTAGCACGCGTGCAACTGTTTCTAGACTTATTGTAGCTATGCAAAGTCATATAGTGCAACATGGCATTGGAGTATTGATTGTTGATGAAATTCAACATTTGAGTATAGCGAAAAGTCAAGGGGAAGAAGTGATGTTGAACTTCTTTGTAACTTTAAATAATATATGCAAAATTCCAATCATATTTATTGGGACACCTAAAACAGAAGTGCTTTATAAAAAGGCATTGAGACAAATTCGAAGAATGTGTGGGCAAGGGGATTTAATTTGGATGCATCATAGAGAAACAGATAAAGAATGGGAGTTGTTATTAAAAGGTTTATGGCGCTATCAATGGAACCGAGAGTATACAGATTTGACTCCTGAATTAAATAAAGTAATGTTTGAATATAGTCAAGGAATTATTGCCATAGCGGTAAAATTATTTATGCTTGTACAGATGGAAACAATGAAAAAGAAAAAGGAAAATATAACGTCGACTATTATCAAGCGTGTTTCTGAAAATTATTTAAAGTCACTCCAACCTGTACTTAAAGCGATGAAGACGGGAAAAAAGTCTAACATGACAAGATATGAAGATATCGTATTGAGTACATTAGATAATACATTAGAGTCAGGATTAAACGAAATAACCAACGTAGTCAATGTGGACTATTTTTTAGAGCAACAGGAAAAAATGTGTAATAAAAATCTTACTGAAGATATAGATGTGAAAATTATTGGGAAATTGCAATTTATGGGGATAGATTATGAACTTGCTAAAGTTTCAGTAGAAAAGATAATTGAGGAATATGGAGAAAAGAAAAGTTTTAAATTTTTATTACAACAGTCGGTATCTTTAGCGTTATCAAATGGGTCAGAAGACAACGTATAGGAAAGGTGATTTTATGATTTCTTATTTTCCAACTCCATACAAAAATGAATTGCTGTATAGCATCATAGCTCGTTACCATTATCACTCCGCGCACAAATCTAGAGGTGAAACAATGGTAAATTTATTTGGAAATATGGCGAAAAAATTTGAAGTTGATATTCCTAGTGGAGTAAATGTAATAGTAGAAAAGTTACAAGATGTATCTAAGGGATTATCTGTAGATTATTTTATAGAAAATCATACTATATTACCTTTGTTCGGACATTTTATGGAAGAAAATCGTTATCATAAGGTTTTAGGGAAAATTAAAGGGGAAGATAACGCAGCTGTCACGATGCGGACAATTCAAAAATTAAATGACGATGTAAAAAGAAAAGAGCACTTATATTTCTGTAAAGAATGTCTAAAGGAACAATTTGAAACACATGGAGAAGGTTTCTGGAATAGATTTCATCAGGTGCCAGGGGTGTTTGTTTGTACACAACATAAAATTTGTTTAACGAAGCTTTCTAAATATCATCTTAGAAAGAAGTGGAATACTTTTATTATACCTAATATAAATGATGTGCATTCAAATAAAGAAGATATAGTGGTCAGTGAAAAATCTCTTGAAATTTTACTAGACATCGCAAATGACATTGAATATATATTTAATGAAAATTTAACCGTTTATCCACATCAATATTATCATAATAAATACACAGAACTTTTAAAGATTCAAGGGATTGGCTATCCAGAAATTAAAAGGAAATATTCTTTAGCGGAAAAGATATTGGACTTTTATCCTAAAGAAGTATTAGATTTATTAAATTCAAACTTAAGTCCTGACGATCCTTTATGCTGGGCGCGATACATCACAGAGAAGAGTAGGATTAAAAATTTACATCCGGTAAGGCATCTATTAATAATGCGTTTGTTAGGAGTGAGTATAAGGAATTTTTATGAGAAAGACTACAGTTATCATCCCTTTGGCTTTGGGCCATGGATTTGTATGAATAATTTGGCAGATCATTATATGGAGGCGTGTGTAGAAGATTTAGAAACTGATGTACATCAGGCTTATAGGAGAGTACAAGGCGATTTTACTTGTAATTGTGGATTTAAATATAGGTTGATTTTACCCGAACAAACGCCACTAGAAGTTAAGAATTTCCCCCAGAGAATTATTGACAGGGGAGATCTGTGGAGGAGTGAATTTGAAAAAATATTATCCGAAAATTTAACTTTAAGGGAAATTAGTCGAATTACAAAAATAAGCTGTGTTACATTGCGTAAAATAAAAAAACAAGTGTTTAGTGGTAAAAAGACTATAAATAATCGTGGTCCACGGCAACGTAAAGTAAGTCTTGACGAAGAAAAGACTCAAAAATATAAAGAAGAATGGGAAATTATCTTTAAGAAGAATCCAAATCTTAAACGTACACAACTAAAAGCTTTAAACCAAGGAGCATTCGACTGGCTAAGAAGGAATGATAAGGCATGGTTGGAAAATCATTTACCAACTGCAAAATGGAAAAATAAAAATAATAAGGCGTATTATATACGAATGGATAGTAAATTGTTGCGAGACGCTCAAGAGGCGTATTCTAATTGGCCTTCTTATGAGGAGGGAAAGGGAAAGTTACAGAGAATTACAATAAACGGTCTTTTAACTCATATGGGTATAGCTACTGTATTATTGACAGAAAACGGGCACAATTATCCGTTACTTAAAGAATTTATAGAATCTGCTATAGAAACTAAAGAGGAATTTCAGAAGAGAAGAATTAAGCATTTATTAGATAATAAATTCAGTGCCCAAATAGTTACTGTACCTAAAATCAAACAACTTGCTAGTGTTTACCAGAGTCCGAATCGGGAAAATGAAAGATATTTAGAAGAACAAGTTGAACTGCATAATAAAAAGGTGAACATGTAATTTTCAAACTCAAATTATTTATATAGAATAAGAAAATGCTTTATTCAAGTGATATTTTATATTGTATCTTTACCTATAATGAGTAATAAAAAAGTCCTTTACTCAGTTAAAAATATAATTTTTTGTTTATTATTAGTAAAGAACTTCTTTATTTTCTAAACAGTTACCAGTTACAATATAGCTCGATATATAGATTTATACAAAATATCGATTAATAACTTCTTTAGAATTAACAAAGTGCAGAGGAATTAAATTTTTATTTCTGTATATTGAATCAGTAACTTTATAGAAAGTGTTAGTGAAATCCTCTATCTCCTGTTCATTAAAGTAGCAATATGTAATCATGGGATTATCTTGTTTAGTTATTAAAAAATTATGGTATATCCCACTTAAAATATGGTAATCATTTTCTGGATGCATACCAAAAAATACAATATGATTTATCTTGGATTCATTCATTTTTAATGTTAATTCTTTTAAGGGGGCAACTCGTGACTGTTCAAAGGCGATATCTTTCATTGCTAGGGAATGTATAAATTGATCTAATACCTTCGTAGTAGTGTAGTCACCTAATATTATATCATTGGTATAATATTGTTTATCACCATATCTCATAGAATATGACTGGAAATATGAAAAACCTTCTGCATTATTTCGGAAGTGCCCGTGTAGATAAGTTACAGGTCGACGAACGATTTGTTCCAGAAGTAGATCATAATTTAAGCTGAACAGCTCTTTAAATTCTTGTAACCAGCATATCAACGAGTTTCGATTTATTTTTTCTGCATACTCTGCTTTTTTTAAATCAACTGCTTTTCCGTTTCCAAAGATGATAGTCAACATAAGCAAACGATAGTAAATGGCAAAACCATTAAATCTTGTTTTCACTATTACATCTCCTGCTGAGTTAGGCGGCGATATGCTTTTTCTTCCACCTATTTTAAGGAGGGTAATGAAACGGTTATTTTGCTGATTATTATTTTTAAATTCAGCTAGGTCTTCAATTAAGTGAAATAACCATATAAGTATTGGCCAATTTTCAATATTAACAAATTGAAATCCTTTAGTACTACCAACCCTATAGATATTTTCCGTGATTTCTAGCATATCTGGTCCAACTTTTAAGCGATTTAAATGTTTATTTTGATTTAAAAAATCCCAAATAGTTGAGTTTGTTGTAATAAGTCCTGCAAAAGCTACAGCATCTTTAAAAATTTCCTCTAATTGTTTTTGATTAAGGGTACGGACATACCTTAATACATTGTTATAATTTTCCTTAATTACTGCTTTAGTATGAGGTTTAGCACCTGGTGAAATAGAAAATATACCATTTTTAGATAGAGCATAGCTTCCTTCTTTTAAACGGCCATAAATATCACTAAAACAGCTATCAAAGTTCATACTGAATCCATTTCCCACAATTAAGCCTGTATTTTGCGCTGAGATTAGTTCTTCAAAAAAGTCGATTTTAATTTTGTTCACTATGTATCCCCCTAGAGTCGTAATAGAAAATAAATCATTTTAAGTATAAAAATATCTGGCATAATATTATTATAAGGAAAATATATAAAATACGCTGATTTCAATACTTAAAAAAATTAATATTTGAGGTAGAAGTGTTGTTTTTTCTTATTTAATAATAAAAAAATTATGGAAAGAATGGATTGATACTTATTATATAATGTCATTACTATTTAGGTCTAAGGTCTTTCGATTTAAATGTTTATATTTGTTATTTTGATAACGGTAGTAGAACAACGAGTGATAGGGGAATAGATGCTAAAAGATAAAAAAGTTTTTTACTATGAAAGTAAAGTCATACGAAATTTTAATTTTAAAGATAAAAATCGCTATTTAAAAAGAAATAAAAAAGTTCTTTACTCATTCAAAAATATGATGATTAAGTGGTTTGTAAGTAAAGAACTTTTTTATGTAAAGACAAGTGGTTTTAACAAATAGAAGGTTAAGTTTGAAAAAGCATGACAAATTTATGTCATGCTTTTTTATTTTGTATGCTAGCGATAAAAAATATTTGAAAAGATAGTATTCAAATAGGACGTTTATATTATCTTGATCATTTTTTATAAAAAAGGAAAAAGTAATTAAGAGAAACTGTAAGTAGTTTATACTGATGTTTATGGAAGTATGCAATAAAAATATTATCTTAAAAAATAAAAATTTATTGTAAAACGATAAAGTTTATATTAAAATCAAAATCATAATAAATAAGTGTGGTGCTTTTTATGGAAAAGGTAACAACTTTATTTTTTAATTAGAGGAGGTATAAATATGGGCATTAATAATTTAATTATTGAAAATATGGATAATCCTCATGAGTTGGAGAGAATGTATAGAAAAGACCCGAAAGCTTTTAAAAAGTCATTCTCACAAGCATGGGATGAAAAACCTGATTCTCAGGTTCTAGCTGCTTGGTATGAAAGATTGCATTTCAAGGAGACGGCAAAGAAAGAAAAAGTATCGTTATTTCAAAAAGATTTCTTATTCATGGGCATGTTAGCTATTCTAGCTGGCCTAAGCACCAGAATCATTTTCCACTTTGTTGAGCAGGAAGCAATTGCTCCAATTAACCTAGCTTTTGGTGTAATTCCCTTTATTGCTGCTTATTTTATTTACAATAATACTCCGAAAAAAAGTATTATTTATTTCCTTGCAGCGTTGTTCCTAATTGCCGGGTTGTATCTTAATATGTTGCCAGTAAATTATAAAGACAGTACCATCCTTGCTTATTTACATCTTCCTATATTTTTATGGGTCTTAGTAGGGCTTGCGTTTACAGGAAATGAATATTCAAAAGGCAGTACAAGATTAGCTTATATTAAATTTAATTTAGAATATTGCCTTCTCTATGCGAGCATGGCAGTGAGCGGAGTGATACTAGCAATATTCACTATGCGATTATTTAGCTTTGTTGACTTGGATATAGGAGAATTCTATTTTAGTAATGTTGTTTTATTTGGAGCTGCCGCTCTCGCTGTAGTGGCTGCATACTTAGTATCATTGAATCTTAAACTTGCTAAAAATATTACGCCATACATATCTAAAATTTTTAGTCCGCTTGTCTTGATCACATTGTTTATTTATCTTATAACGGTAATTTGGGTCGGGAAAAATCCATTCTTGGACCGTAATTTTCTAATGGCCTTTAACGGAATACTCCTTGGTGTATTGGCTGTTACTATATTTTCTATCGTTGAGAGTGACTCAGATGAGAAAAAGAGCATTTCAGATTATATAAATTTTGCCTTAATTGTTCTGGCACTTATTATTGACACTGTCGCATTGTCAGCCATCGTATTCAGACTTTCTTCTTACGGGATTACACCTAATAGACTTGCTGTTTTAGGTGTAAACATACTGATTTGGGCAAATCTCATTTGGATTATGTTCTCCTATACGCGTTTCTTGCAAAACAAATCAGGACCGACAGCTATCCAAGACGCCGTTACGAAATATTTGCCAATTTACGGACTTTGGGCAGCGTTCGTCATATTTACTTTTCCTTTAATATTTAATTAGAATGGATTTGTTAATAGCGTGTCTAAAACGTATAAAATCCTTAGAGTAGATAATTATCGTTACTTCTATAATTTCTCGACAATAAAAAACGTCCTAAAGTAGGACGTTTTTTGTTATGTGTATTGCTGTTTTTTCTTAATAAGCAACAACACCTGTGAAACACAAGCAAGTACTGGCAGTTCAATTAACGGTCCAATAACGAGTGCAAGTGCAATAAGAGGCTCGTCAGGAAAAGCTGTTACAGCGATAGCGAGTGCAACAGGTGAGTTTCTTGCTAAAGTTGTTAAGTTTAGACTTACTGTATCTTTATAAGATAAATGCATCATGCGTCCGATAAATTGCCCGAGTGCAAAATTAATGATGAAGAATAAAATAACAGGAATGAGTAATAGGAAAACGACATTCATATTTTGTAGTAAATATTTACCTTGTGATGCAAACATCGCTACGATTGCTAAGCTTAAAAATACAATTTGTGCAGATTTGAAAAACGGAATGAGTGTATTCTCGAGTGTTTCAGCTTTTTTTAGTTTATGCATAATGAATTTTGTAGCGTGTGCAAGTACAAATGGGAAGACGATTACGATAACAATACTTTCTACTAAAACAGAAATCGCTACAGTCTTTATGACACCAGCAAATAAAAATAAATAAATGGGAAGGAGTAGTACTTGCAATATTAAATTTACAGGCAAAATTGCAGTAGAAAGTGCTACATTTCCTTTTGCTATTTCAGTAAAGATTAAGTACCAATCTGTACATGGAGTAACCATTAACATAATAAACCCAACCCAAAGTGCTGGGTGATCTGAAAGAAATAGTGCTCCCAACCCCCAAGCGAGTAAAGGTGTCCATACAAAATTAATAGAAAGGCTCGTTTCAGCAAATTTTAAATTGCGGAACCCGCTTTTTATTTCTTTCAATGGGATGTTGAGGAATAATCCATAAAGCATGAAAAATAAGAAGGGGACAATAAATTGCTCTGCATACATATGTATCAAATTAAATTGTCCAAGTACGATGCCGCATGTAACAGCAAAAAGAATAATAAAAGTTTGAATCTTTTCTATAGTGCTCATGAATAAATCCTTTCTAAATATGAATTTCCCTCTCTACATCCATTATACAAACAATAAAGTTACAATGGGTGTATGAATTGTATTGTAGTCATTATTTTTAATTCGAGATATTATTTATAATTAAAGTTACTTGACTAAAGTAAGTTACTGTATTACAATCACTTACATAAGGTAATTAAATAACAAAAAGTTTTAGGGGTTTTACTTAAGGTATCAATTGGAACTTTTTATCCCGCATTAACGGGCAGTAAGATTCCACCTCAAAATTTAGCTGAAGCAAAGAAGTTAGGAGAGGGGTATCCACTGCCCGTAAAAGCCCGATTGGTGAGGGCTAATAATCAGTGGGGGTGAACAAACCCCACTGATTAAAGTTTCACTTTATTAGAATAAGAATTTTTATGATGATGAATAATGAATATGATAAGAAAGTTTAGGTGAAGAAAATGGGATTATTTAGCTCATTATTTGGTAAAAAAGAAGAAAATACAAAAGTAGAGGAGAATAAAACAATGTCAAAAGTATTATTTGTAAAAGCAAACGATCGTCCAGCGGAACAAGCAGTTAGTTCAAAAATGTATGAAACATTTGTAAGTGCTTATAAAGAAACAAATCCGAATACAGAAATTACAGAGTTAGATTTATTCGCATTAGATCTTCCTTATTACGGAAATATCGCTATTTCAGGTGGATATAAACGTAGTCAAGGAATGGAGTTAACAGCTGAAGAAGAGAAGGCAGTTGCTACAGTGGATCAATATTTAAATCAGTTTTTAGAAGCTGATAAAGTTGTATTTGCGTTCCCACTATGGAATTTCACAGTACCAGCACCATTAATCACATATATTTCATACTTATCTCAAGCTGGAAAAACGTTTAAATATACAGCAAATGGTCCAGTAGGTTTAGCTGGTGATAAGAAAGTCGTTGTGTTAGGTGCTCGTGGTTCAGATTACTCTTCAGAACAAATGGCTCCTATGGAAATGGCAGTTAATTATGTAACGAATGTGCTTGGATTCTGGGGAATTACAAATCCAGAGACTGTTGTAATTGAAGGGCACAATCAATATCCAGATCGTTCACAACAAATTATTGACGAAGGTTTAGAGAACGTTAAAAAAGTAGCTGCGAAATTTTAATTCATGATAGTAAACGGAAAAACCAACATGGATGACCATGTTGGTTTTTTAGTCTATTTTTTGTGTTAAAAAATGTATATTTATAAAATAAAAGAAAAGTTTGAAAATAGTATTGCAAAATATTATATAGCAAACTATAATGAGTTCAAGAATAGTTGATAATCGAATTAAAGATTCAGAAAATTCAATTAGTTAAAAATGGAAATGAGATAAAAGGATCAGAATGGAGGTTACATTATGACGAACAAAGTACCGTTTTCGTTCATAGTAGTTATTGGATTAATGTTATTCGCACTATTTTTTGGAGCAGGAAATTTAATATTCCCGGCAATGCTTGGTCAATCAGCAGGAGAGAATGTGTGGGTTGCTAACGCTGGGTTTTTAGTAACAGGAGTAGGTTTACCATTACTAGGTGTACTAGCATTTGGTTTTTCGGGTAAAGATGATTTACAGTCATTAGCAAGTCGGGCTCACCCAGTGTTCGGGATTGTGTTTACAACAGTTTTATACTTAGCGATCGGTCCGTTATTTGCAATACCAAGAACAGGAAATGTTTCTTATGAAATTGGTCTTAAGCCGTTTATGCCAGAGGGAGTAGGTTCTACACCTTTAATTCTTTTCACAATTGTATTTTTTAGCATCACTTGTTTTTTTTCGCTAAACCCCGCGAAAATTGTCGATATTGTTGGAAAAATCTTAACGCCAATTAAGTTAACTTTTATCGGTATATTAGTAATCGTTGCTTTTATACATCCGATTGGAGATATGCAAGCACCAGTGGAAGCTTATACATCACATGCATTCTTTAAAGGGTTCCAAGAAGGGTACTTAACAATGGACACACTTGCATCATTCGTATTTGGAATCATTATCATTAATGCAATTAAAGAAAAAGGTGCGAAAACGAAAACACAGATTATGATTGTTTGTGCAAAAGCGACAATCATTGCAGCATCTATTTTAGCAATTATCTATACAGCCCTTTCTTATATGGGTGCTTCAAGTGTTGCAAAGCTTGGACATTTAGAGAATGGTGGAGAAGTATTAGCGAAAGTTTCTAACTACTATTTCGGATCATATGGTGGAGTATTATTAGGATTAATGATCACAGTAGCGTGTTTAACAACTAGTGTGGGACTTGTATCAGCATGTTCTTCATTCTTCCATAAGTTATTCCCAAATGTCCCTTACAAAGCAATTGCCATCACGCTATGTGTATTTAGTGCAATTGTTGCAAACGTAGGATTAACACAATTAATCGCAGTTTCTGTTCCAGTATTAACAGCAATCTATCCACTAGCAATTGTATTGATTTTCTTAACATTCTTCCATTCATTATTCAAAGGAAGAGCTGAAGTTTACCAAGTGAGCTTAATCGTAACATTTATTATCAGCTTATTTGATGGATTAAGTGCAGCTGGCGTTAACATTGAAGTAGTAAGCCAAGTGTTCACTAAATTCCTTCCGATGCAAGAAGTAGGATTAGGTTGGATCTTCCCAGCGATTATCGGTGGATTTATCGGATACGGCATTAGCGTTTTAAAAGGGAAAAATCAAGTTCAACCAGCAGCTAGTGCGAATAAGAAAATAGGTTAAATAAAAAGTTATAGAACTTGTTTCTATAACTTTTTTTGTTACTATTAATAATGAAAGAAAATAAAGTTGTAGGGGAAATAAAATGAAAAAAACAATTGATCATATTGGCATCGCAGTTCGAGATATAGATAGTACGATACGTTTTTATGAAAATGTGTTGTTAGGAACTTTAATAGATCGTTACGTAAGTGAAGCTCCTGGTGTTGAAAGCGAAGTAGCCATTCTTGAAGTGGATGGAGATAGAATTGAATTACTTGCACCGACGAATAATACGACATCTCCAATAGCACGCTTTATTAAACAAAAAGGCAAAGGTGTTCATCACGTCGCATATCGTGTCGATGATTTAGATGTGGCTCTAGAAGAGTTAAAAGAACAAGGTATTCGAACGTTAGAGCATACGCTTCGAATGAATAAGCACGGTAGAAGATTAATATATCTTAACCCAGCGGATACAGAGGGAACAATTATTGAGTATTGTGATTATCCGGAAGAGAAGTAAAGAAATTTTATGATGGAAGAAGGGTATTGCGTAAAAACGTAATGCCTTTTTTTATTTATGAATTTCACATTTTCTTCACAAATCATTCACGATAACTTTTCTTCTTCAGGAACTTACATAAATATATTTTATGATATAATAACAATCGGCTTTAAAAATGTAAGTTGTATCCATCAAGGTAGTTACTATTGTATTGGGAGTTTAGGGGTGAGAGAGAAATAAATAGTTATACTGTATAGAAGATTATATTTAATAAGGTTAATATTTCGCCCGAGAATCCCACTTGGGAAGTTAAGGTAATGAAAATATAGTGATGAGGAAGAAAGAAGTGAAATGAGTGTGAAAGTAATGAGAAGGATAGGGATATTGCTATTCATTGCATGTATGCTTATCATATGGATACCAAAAAGTGCATCTGCTCATGCGTATATTGTGAAATCAAACCCTGCTGAAAATGAAACGTTGAAGAAAGCACCAGCAGTCGTGAAAATTGAATTCGATGAGGACATACAAGTCTCAAGTTTTAATACATTGTACGTGAGAGATACATCAGGTAAAAGGGTCGATTTAAAAGATGCTCATATTGATAAAAAAAATAAAAAGCTATTAGAAGCTGGATTAAAAGAGAATCTCAAAAATGGTCTCTACTCTATTCAGTGGAAAGTAATTTCTGCTGACGGCCATCCTATTCAAGGAGTTATTCCGTTCCGAATTGGATTAGCGGAAGCTGGAGCAGACGATGTACAAGTAGAAGAGATGGGGTATGTTCCGCAAATCGATATGATTATGGAGCGTGGAGTTCTATATACAGGTTTCTCCTTATTTATAGGAGTGCTATTCTTTAATCTTATTATGTATAAAGGGAATGCAACATTGGTTCGATCAAGAAGTAAAAAAATAATATGGATTTCATTAATTGGCATATTCATTAGTTTACTATTCAATCTACCATTGCAAGCGAAAATAAATGCTGATGTTTCATGGCTAGAAGCATTTGATCCTTTACTATTAAAAGAAACGTTACAGCTTTCTGTTTTTAGTTATGTATGGCTCACTCAAATGGCTCTTATTAGTTTGCTTATAATTGTTACATATTTTGCGATGAAGTGTGAGAAGTTTTCATCGTTTAAAGTATGGAGCATTCCAATAGTATTGTTTATTGGGATCCTTGTTATGAAAGCATGTAATAGTCACGCATATGGTTTAAAGTTTAAAGAGATTGCTGTCGTTATGGATTTTCTGCATTTATTTGCAGCGTCATTATGGATTGGCGGTCTATCATCTATTATTCTTCTATTACGTAAAGAGGATGACAAGTGGAGTATGTATTGGGATATGATTAAGCGTTTTTCACCATGGGCAACAGGTGCTGTCATCGTGATTTTAATAACAGGTCTTTTTAACAGTACATTCTTTATTCCAACAATCCACTCATTATTTGATACGAAGTATGGATTAGCTTTATTAGTAAAGATACTTTTATTCATTTTCATGGGGATATTGGGAATTGTTCATTATGTGAAAGGGAAAATGAGAGCGAAGCAAGGTTTAGGCGCTACAGTGAAAGTGGAATTTATCATTGGAATTATCATTTTCGTAATCGTAGCTTTTATGACAAACGTACAAACACCGCCGATGCCTCCTACTGGACCTTTTACAGAGAGCAAACAATTAGATAATGGATATGAACTTACTTTACATGTAAGTCCTAATAAAGTAGGACAAAATACATTTCATATTACTTTAAAGGATGAGAACGGACAACCTGTTACCGATATGGAGCAAATTATTTTAACAACGCAATCATTAGATATGAATATGGGAAAAGGTTCATTTAAAGCTTCCGCAGTTTCACCAGGAGAATACGAAGCAGAAGGTATGTATATTAACATGACAGGAAACTGGAGTATACAAGTTCATGGATTAACAAAATCTCTTGATAGTTTTGATACGGATTATAAATTTATAGTAGGCGGCAGATAAAGCAAAGGTATAGATAAAAAGGAGTTAATAGAAAATGAAACGAATAAAAAAATTGGGTACAACAATAATCGCAACAATAATTGCAATGGGGATTTTTTCATTACCTGTTAGTGCGCACGTTACTGTAAAGCCAGAAACTTCTGACGTTGGTTCTTGGGAGACTTACACGATAAAAGTACCAGTTGAAAAGAATGTAGCAACGACAAAAGTTACATTGAAAATACCGTCTGGAGTAGAGTTCCAACAGTATGAACCAGTGCCAGGATGGAAAGTGGAAGAGAAAAAAGATAATGCTGGAAAAGTGAAAACTGTAGTATGGGAAGCAACAGGAGATGGGATTTTACCCGGTCAGTTCCAGCGATTTACTTTCGTCGCTAAAAACCCTGATAAAGAACAAAAAATAGCTTGGGATGCATATCAACAATATAAAGACGGAGAAATTGTTGAATGGACAGGCGATGAAAAAGCTGAAAAACCACATTCACTTACTACAATCGCAAAAGGTACGTCAGTAACAGGAGAACATGGTGAAGTGTCTAATGTAGAAAAGAATGAAGGTACTAGTAATATGCAATTGATAGCCATTGCCCTATCTATTTTGGCGATTGTATCGTCGGTAGGGGCGTGTATTTTTGTAGTGCGCCGTAAAAAGTAAGATATGAAAAAGAGCCTACAAACAGTAGGCTCTTTCCCATATCTATTTCACTTCAACCTGCGGCCTTACAGCGAGTGTCTTCGGCTTTATATTTACGAAACAAATACTCACCACAATAAATAATAGTCCGATGAATAAGCTAATCGTAATGGCCTCATGTAAGAAAATTGAGCTTACAATAATAGCGATTAGTGGAATAAGAAATGTATAAGCCCCAACTTTACTTGCTTCACCAGCTCCAACAAGAGTAAAGTATGCAAGCCATCCCATTGCAATAACAAAGAATGAAATAAAGAGTAGTACGCTAATAAATGGTATACTCCAAGCGATACTAGACCAGCTTTCAAACTCTGATCCAAATCCAATTAAGCAGAATCCACCAATAATAAGCTGCAGTGTTACCATCCAAATAGCATTAACGCGGTGCCCAGTCTTCTTAATAAATACTGTGCCAAGTGCCCAGCCAATCGCGCATCCTAACGCGAGAAGGATGCCGATAATAGAAATATGTCCAGTTAAACTACTAGAGCTAATCACACCTACGCCAATAAATCCGAGAACAAGCCCGAAAATTTTTAACCCGTACATAGATTCTTCAAGCCAAATCCATGAGAAAATGCCGAGTAAAACAGGTTGTAGAAAGACGATGGCGGAAAATAATCCAGCAGGCATATATTGAAGACCTACAGTTTGTAATCCGTAAAATATAATGATGTTAAGTAAAGAAGAAATAACGTATAAATGCCAAGTTTCTTTTAAGTGTAACTCTTTGTATTTCGGTAATGCGAACAGGAGTAAAATGAATCCTCCAATTAAAGTTCGAACGCCTGCGAATAAAACGGGTGGTGTATAATGCAGGGCAAACTTAGATAAAGGCCAATTGATTCCCCACATGAAAACGAGAAAGGTAAGGATGATGGCCGTCTTAGTTCGAGAAAGCTGTGTCACGGTAAGACCTCCTTGTTGTTATTCATTTCACTATGATATGATATGGACTGTAATAAATAAAATGAATCTTTTTTATAAGGAGTATAAGTGATTAGTTATGACTATTACACAACTGCAAGTATTAATAAAAACTGTTGAGTTAGGTAGTTTTACGAAGGCAGCTCGGGTGTTAAATATGACGCAGCCAGCGGTAAGTCATGCGATTTCAAGTATCGAGTCAGAGTTAGGAGTTACGATTCTTATACGTGATAAACGAAAAGGGCTAATCGTTACGGATGTAGGAAACAGAATTCTTGTACATATTAGAGAGATTTTGAACGGTGTAGAGAAGATTGAACAAGAAGTTGCGATGGAGAAAGGACACGAAGTTGGGACGATTCGAATTGGGAGTTTTCCGAGTGCTTCGGCACATTTCTTACCGAAAATGATAAATCATTTTAAGGAGAAGTATCCGAACTTAGAAGTCGTTCTTTGTGAAGGGACGATTCAAGAAGTTGAAGATTGGTTAGTATCGAGGGTTATTGATATAGGAATTGTTATTTTGCCTAATAAAGAGATGGAGATTGTTCCATTAACGAAAGGGAAAATGGTTGTTATCTTAAGAGATGATCATCCTCTTTGTAAGAAGGTCTCTATTACAATTCGTGATTTAGAGGATGAACCGATTATATTATGCAAGGGTGGATACGAACCACCTATTATTGATATGTTTAAACAAGCTAACGTACCACTTCGGGCTGAGTATGTAATATCAACCGTTACTACAGCTTTAAACATGATTCAAGAAGGATTAGGTATTGCAATATTAGCCGAATTATCTTTAATAAATTTACCACAGAATGTGCAAACGAGAGAATTGGAACCACAAGTATGGAGAGAAATTGCTTTAGCTGTTCCTTCATTAAAGGATTCTTCAATCGCTGTGCAGCTATTTATTGAGGAATTTCAAGCGTTATTTACAGAATAAAAAGAGGTGTCTCATATATCATAATGGGACACTTTTTAATTTGCTTATAAAAAATTTATGAAAAGGATTGACTTATTTTTATGTTGTAACTATAATGATTACATCGAGGTGGTGATTACGATGAAAATTAGTAGCCGCTTTTCTATAGCTGTTCATATATTATCTATTTTGAAAAACAATCCATCTTCACTTTGTACTTCAGACTATATGGCTGAAAGTGTAAACACAAATCCAGTAGTCATTCGCAAAATCATGTCGTACTTGAAACAAGCTGGTTTTGTATATGTAAATCGCGGTCCGGGTGGTGCGGGCTTATTAAAGGATTTACATGAAATCACATTGTTAGATGTGTATCATGCAGTAAATGTAGTGGAAGAAGATAAGCTATTTCATATTCACGAACAACCGAATCCAGATTGTCCAATTGGAGCAAATATTCAAGCTGTATTAGAAGTTATATTAATACAAGCACAATCTGCGATGGAAGAAGTTTTGAGAAATATTACGATGGGGCAGTTGTTTGAAACTTTGCAAGAAAAAATGAATGCTTAAATCATATTTATATTTTTTTATTATTAATGTAACTGATTTGATTACAACTATAAAGGTAAGGTGTAAAAGTTATGACTGTAAAAATGAAAGTATACTCAGATTTTATATGTCCATTTTGTTTTTTAGCAAAAGGTCCATTAGATGAGGTAGCGAAAGAGAATGATGTAGAGATTGAATGGATGCCATTTGAATTACGTCCAAGCCCATATTCAAAAATAGATCCATGGAATGAGCCGGAAAAATTAGGTTCATGGGATGCTTTCATTCTTCCAACTGCGAAGAAATTAGGAATTGATATGCGTTTGCCACGTGTTTCTCCGCATCCATATACACATTTAGCTTTCGAAGGATGTCAATTTGCGAAAGAGCGTGGACTTGGAAATGAGTATCATCACCGCGTATTCACAGCATTTTTCCAAGAAGAGCAAAACATTGAAGATATCGATGTTTTAACAAAATTAGCGGTAGAAGTAGGTCTTCCTGAAGCCGAATTTAAAGATGCTTTAATAACTCGTAAATATAAAGAAAAGCATGAAGAAGCGATTCAGCACGCATATGAGGAAGCGAATATTATGGCTGTTCCAACTGTCATGATTGGTAATGAAGTCATTCAAGGGCTTGCTAGTAAAGAAACGCTACAAAGAGTCATTGATAAAGAAATTGAAAAGGATAAAACAAATTCATTTGAAGGTATGCAATGTAATACAGATGGATATTGCTAATTCACTTGTTATGAAATAACAAAATAAAGTGAAACTTTAATCAGAGGGGGGTCTTCATCCTCCACTGATTATTAGCCCTCACCAATCGGACTTTAATGGGCAGTTCATCCCCCACCTAACTTCTTTGCTTTCGCTGAATTTTGAGGTGGGGGTCTTACTGCCCATTAAAGCGGGATAAATTATAAAACAAATATTTGGAGGAATGAAAATGTCAGCAACTACAACAAACTTAAAAGAAGCAATCGTGAACCGTCGTTCTATTCGTAAAGTAACAAAAAACGATGCAATTACGAAAGAAAGAATTGAAGAAGTTTTAAAAACAGCTTTACACGCACCAACATCTTTCAATATGCAAAGTGGCCGTATGGTTGTATTAATGGATGGAGAGCATGAAAAGTTTTGGGATATTGTTAAAGAAACACTAAGAGCCCGCGTACCAGCAGAAAACTTTGAAGCGACTGTAGAAAGATTAAAAGGTTTCCATACAGGTGTTGGGACTGTATTATTCTTTGAAGATCAAGCAACAGTAGAAAAAATGCAAGAAAATGCACCATTATATAAAGAGCAGTTCCCATTCTGGTCTCATCAAGGAAATGCAATGTTACAACATACTGTATGGATGTTATTATCAGCTGAAGGAATTGGTGCGTCTCTGCAACACTACAATCCAATCGTAGATGCTGAAGTGAAAGAAACTTGGAACATTCCAGCAGAGTGGAGCTTAGTAGGACAAATGCCATTTGGTGAGCCAAATGAACAACCAGGAGAAAGAACATTCTTACCTACTGAAGATGTAGTGAAATTTTATTAAGAAATACAATATGTAACGAGAAGGAAGCTGTGCTTAAAAACAGCTTCCTTTTTTGTAGTGGTGTTAATTTATGCGCATTTAGGGAAGAAATATAAGAAATAATACGGTGAGAAGGGAATTAGAAAAATGAATGATGAGAAAAAATATACAGTGGTAGGTACTGATGTTGAGGAAGTAAAGCGTTTAAATAAAAATTCAGGGTTAACGTATAATCAAGTGAAAGAAATGTTAGCAAAGCAAATGCAAAAAAAGAAGTAATTAGATTGAAATCTTTCATTTTTTCATTTAGCATTTTGATTGAAGAGAGTTAAGTAAAAGGTAACTCTCTTTTTTGTATAGCTAAGCATCTTATAGAGTGGAGGAAGCAACATGAAGAAATGGGTAAAGGTAACGCTGTCTATCGCTGGAGGTATTGTCTTATTAGCATGTGCTGGCGGATATTACGTGTATAAAAATTATTTTCCAAAGGGACCTGAGCGCATTGTATATGATAAAGAAAGAGTGCTACAACCGATACATAATCAACTTAAAGGAATCAATATAGAAAATGTAAAGATAAAAGAAAAAGAAATCGTAAATGCGACTGTAGATGAGCTTCAAAAAATGATTGATGATGGAAAGTTGTCATATGAAGAATTAACGAGTATTTATCTCTTTAGAATACAAGAACATGATCAAAATGGAACAACATTAAATTCTGTTACAGAAATAAATCCTAATGCGATGGAAGAAGCAAGGAAGTTAGATCAAGAGCGAGGTAGAAACAAAAAGTCGAATTTATATGGTATTCCTGTCGTTGTAAAAGATAATGTACAGACGGAAAAAGTGATGCCGACTAGTGCAGGAACTTATGTATTAAAAGATTGGATTGCAGATCAAGACGCAACAATTGTGAAGCGGTTCAAAGAAGAAGGGGCATTTGTTTTAGGAAAAGCGAATATGTCTGAGTGGGCGAACTATTTATCTTTTACAATGCCAAGTGGGTATAGTGGGAAGAAAGGACAAAATTTAAATCCGTATGGTCCGATCACATTCGATACTTCAGGATCAAGTTCAGGATCTGCTACAGTAGTTGCGGCAGATTTTGCGCCGCTTGCAATCGGAACAGAAACGACGGGATCGATTGTTGCACCCGCGGCGCAGCAATCAGTAGTTGGGTTACGTCCATCTTTAGGTATGGTAAGCAGAACAGGAATTATTCCGTTAGCTGAAACTCTTGATACAGCAGGACCTATGGCAAGAACGGTAAAAGATGCAGCAACGTTATTTAATGCAATGATAGGTTATGACGAAAAAGATATTATGACAGAAAAAATGAAAGATAAAGAAAGAATTGATTATACAAAGGATTTATCAATAGATGGATTAAAAGGGAAAAAGATAGGACTTCTTTTTTCTGTAGACCAACAAGATGAAAATAGAAAAGCAGTAGCAGAAAAAATTAGAAAAGACCTTCAAGATGCAGGTGCGATATTAACTGATAATATCCAGTTAAGTGCTGAGGGTGTAGATAATTTGCAAACATTAGAATATGAGTTCAAGCATAATGTAAACGACTATCTTTCACAGCAAAAGAATGTACCGGCAAAATCGTTAGAAGAGATTATAGCGTTTAATAAAAAGGATAGTAAAAGACGAATAAAATACGGACAAACATTAATTGAGGGATCTGAAAAATCTGCTATAACGAAAGAAGAGTTTGAAAACGTAGTGCAAACGAGTCAAGAAAATGCAAGAAAAGAGCTAGATAGGTATTTAGTAGAAAAAGGTTTGGATGCTCTAGTTATGATTAATAACGATGAAGTTCTTCTATCAGCTGTAGCTGGTTATCCGGAATTAGCGGTTCCTGCTGGATATGATAAAAATGGAGAACCAATCGGTGTAGTGTTTGTAGGGAAACAGTTTGGTGAAAAAGAGCTTTTTAATATTGGATATGCGTATGAACAGCAGTCTAAAAATAGAAAATCACCTAATTTATAAAAGATTATATGAAAAATAACTGGAATCCACCGAAATATGTTGGTGGATTCTAGTTAAACGAATCTAACAATATGAAAAGAAAAAAAGGATTCTTCTCAATTAGTAAGAAAGATTGTCTATAGGAGTTCATAAAATGTAATATATTCAATTTCCATCCATTGAAGGGGGAGGTTAAATTTTAATGAATGAAGTGAAAAATTTCTTTCGAAGCAGAGGGTTTCAACGGTTTCTCGTTTTAATAATAGTAGCGCTTGTATTATACGGATTAAAAAGTATGATTAATTTAATATTGATTACGTTTATACTGACGTTTTTAATGGATCGGTTTCAACGTTTTATTTCAAATAAATTGAAAGTGAATCGGAAAATTGTTATCGCATGTTTGTATATAATATTAGTAACTTTTATCGGCACAACATTATATAAATATTTACCTGTGCTAACGATACAAATTTCCCAATTGATTTATCAGTTTAGGTTGTTTTTTCAAAATCCACCTGATAATGAAATCATTAAATATGCACTCTCAACAATTAATGGGATGGAAGTATCAAAATATATAGAACAAGGTGTAGATGTCATATATCAATCGATTGCAAATATAGGAAAAGTTAGTTTGCAAATACTACTCTCTCTTATTTTAAGTTTATTTTTCTTGTTAGAAAAAGAACGCATAATATCATTTACTTCGAAATTTAAAAATAGTAGTCTGAAGGTTTTTTATGAGGAGATTGCATATTTTGGCGAAAGGTTTGCAAGGTCGTTCGGTAAAGTAATTGAAGCGCAGTTTTTAATTGCGG
This sequence comes from Bacillus sp. BC05(2025), assembly GCF_056725905.1. Lineage (NCBI taxonomy): Bacteria > Bacillati > Bacillota > Bacilli > Caryophanales > Bacillaceae > Bacillus > Bacillus sp. BC05(2025). The sequence goes on from NZ_JBWYRA010000004.1 coordinate 172,621, forward strand.
TTGTCAATTGTATTCTTACTGTCATTGCATTAATGGTTTTAGGATTTCCGCAGCTTCTCGTATTGGCTGTCATGATTTTCTTACTAGGATTGATTCCTGTTGCAGGTGTGATTATTTCTTTGTTTCCACTTTGTATCATTGCTTACAACGTAGGCGGAGTTATGTATGTCGTATACATACTTGTGTTCATTACAGTAATCCATGCTCTTGAAAGTTATTTTTTAAACCCGAAGTTTATGTCTGCGAAAACGAATTTACCAATCTTTTATACATTTATGATTCTCATCTTTTCAGAGCATTTCCTTGGAATATGGGGGCTTATTATCGGGATACCAATCTTTATCTTCTTATTAGATGTACTTAATGTAAACAATGAAGAATCAATTAGAAAATAACGAATATTTTATATGAGCGAACAATGAAAAAGCAATCCAAAATAAAATGGATTGCTTTTTTACTATACATATTAAAGAACTGGAGCCATAGTTTCTTTCAACACTTGAACAGAGTGATCGAATTTTAATTCTTCTTCTTCACTTAATTCCACTTCTAAAATTTCACGAACACCGCTGCGATTTAAAACAGCAGGGACACCGATATAAACATCTTTTTGACCGTATTGACCTTCTAAATATGCCGAAACAGTTAATACACTATTTTCGTCGTTTAAAATGGCTTTAGTAACACGTAGAAGGGACATACCGATACCATAGTAAGTTGCACCTTTTCGCTCAATAATATGGTAAGCTGCATCACGAACGTTTATGAAAATTTTGTCTAAATCTTCTTGATTATACGTGTTGTCTTTTTCAAGCAGTGTCTGTAGTTTTTGGATACCAACGGAAACGTGGCTCCAAACTGGAAGTTCAGTATCGCCATGTTCTCCGATAATATAGGCGTGAATGTTGTGTGGACCAATATCGAAGTACTCACCTAACATATAGCGGAAACGAGCAGAATCAAGTGTTGTACCAGAACCAATTACGCGCTCTTTAGGTAAACCAGATTCTTTCCAAGTTACGTAAGTTAAAATATCGACAGGGTTAGTTGCGATTAAGAAGATACCATCGAAGCCGCTATCCATAATACTGCGAACGATTTGTTTAAAGATTTTTGCGTTTTTCTCAACTAAATCTAAACGTGTTTCGCCTGGTTTTTGTGGTAATCCAGCTGTAATGACTACAAGATCTGCATCTTTACAATCTTCGTAGCTACCTTTCCATACTCTAGTTGGAGCTGGTGCAAAAGGAACAGCATGACTTAAATCCATCGCTTCTCCTTCAGCTTTTGCCTCGTTTACATCTACTAAAACAAATTCTTCAGCTACAGCTTGGTTAATCATGCAGTAAGCATAACTACATCCAACCGCTCCTGTTCCTACTAATACAACTCGGTTAATACCTTTTTTCATTTCAAAATTCCTCGCAATTTCATTGATTTTATTATGTAAGATAATACGTCTTACTTCTATAGAGTCATATCTAGTTTATTACATTTTATAAAAGATATTCAAGTAATTGAAAATGTATCCTTGCAATTCTTTGCATGAAACATAGGAAGCAAGTTAACCGAATATAATGCAATAAAATCCTTTATTGAAGGGGAAAAGGCATGATACAGCCATTAACGATGGAAAGAATGCTTCATATTATTAATGTGGGGCTCGTTAAGACGAATAACCCAAAGCAGGTTGTTATTGCTGGTGCAGGAATTTCAGGGTTAGTTGCAGCGTCTTTATTGAAAGAAGCAGGGCATGACATAACAATTTTAGAAGCGAATAACCGAATAGGCGGAAGAATATATACGATGCGCGAACCGTTTAGCAGAGGTTTATATTTTAATGCAGGGCCAATGCGAATTCCTGAAACACATGAGTTAACTTTAGCATACATTCGCAAATTTAAATTACCGTTAAATCTGTTTATAAATAAAACCGCTTCAGATATTATTTATACGAATAATATTAAAACGAGATTGAGCTTGTTTGAAACAAACCCAAGTATACTTGGATATCCCATTTTAGAGAATGAAAAAGGAAAAACGGCAGAAGAGTTAATGTTAGTAGTATTAGAACCAATACTTAATTTTATAAAAAAAGATCCTAATATAAACTGGATTATCATTGAAAAAAAGTATAAAGCATATTCGCTTGGCTCCTTTTTAATGGAGTATTATTCAGACGGAGCAATCGATATGATCGGTGTACTTCTTGATATGGAAGCATATATGGGAATGTCTTTAATTGAAGTATTACGTGAAATGATCTTTTTTACTTCAACGACAAAATATTACGAGATAACGGGCGGAATGGATGCATTACCAAATTCATTTTTACCGAAGTTAAAAGATAATCTTTTTATGTCGTATAAAGTAGAGAAAATCATACAAGAAGGTAATAAAGTAATGTTACAAGGAAGTCATGCGCATACGTTAAAGCAATTTACAATAACAAGTGATAGTGCTATTATTACAATTCCATTTTCAGCGTTACGCTTTGTAGAAGTTCAGCCATATCATTTATTCTCTTATTTTAAAAGACGAGCAATTCGTGAGTTAAATTATATTGCTGCAACTAAAATTGCGATAGAGTTTAAAAGTAGATTTTGGGAGAAAGCGGGACAGTGTGGCGGTAAATCGATTACAGATTTACCTATACGATTTACATATTATCCGAGTTATGGCATCTATACACCAGGAGCAGCCATCGTTTTAGCAAGTTATACGTGGGCAGATGAGGCATTAACATGGGATAGTCTCTCGCAAAGAGATCGTATTCGTTACGCATTAAAAAATTTAGCGGAAATATACGGTGACATCGTCTATAGTGAATTTGTTACTGGCTCATCTTTTAGCTGGAGTAAAAATACGTATTCTTGCGGCGCATTTACAGCTTTCGAACCGGGGCAAGAACTCGAGTTATTTCCGTATATTACATCACCAGCTGGAAAAGTACACTTTGCAGGAGAGCATACGACATTAACACATGGGTGGATGCAAGGAGCAATAGAGTCTGGAATTAGAGTTGCGTATGATGTAAATGAACAGTGAAGATATATTTACAAATCACTACTCTTTTAATAAAATAATAAATATAAATCGTAATTATTACGCTTTGAATACGTTTGAAATAAAGAAATGGATGGTCGATCACATGAATAAAGTAGAAATTCATATATTAGGTGGTTTTTTAGGAAGTGGAAAATCAACATTATTACAAAATCTATTGTTAGCGGAGAAAAAGAAAAATAGAAAAGTTGCAGTATTAATGAATGAAATTGGTGAATACTCGGTAGACACAGATATTATTGGAAAAGAGAATGTTTTAAGAGAACTTCTGAAAGGATGTATTTGTTGTACGCTAAAAGAAGAGCTTGAAATACAGTTGCATTCGTTATATCAGCAAGAAAGACCAGATGTCATTTATATAGAAACGACAGGTGTTGCGCATCCAATAGAAGTGTTAGATGCATGTGTATCACCAATTTTAGCACCTTTCTTAGAAGTGAAATCAATTGTAGTCGTTTTAGATGCAGTAAGATGGTTAAATCGAAGTGTATTAAGTGCAAACGTTCAGCAATTATTGCATGAGCAACTGAAGTTTGGTAGCCACATTTTAATTAATAAATCAGATTTACTAACAGATACGGATAAGAACAAAGTAATAGAAGAAGTGAAAGTGATAAATAATCATGCGAAATTGTTTGAAACAAAATATTGTAATATAACTTTAGAAGACATAGAAGAAGTTGAATTTACGAATGGCGCGGAACATGAGACACTACATGTAAAACAGCATTTACATATACAAACGATGACATATCAATTTACGATATCGATTGATCAAGACAATTTATATGAATGGCTTTCAAAGTTACCAGACAGTATTTATCGTGTAAAAGGATTTGTTAAATTCCATGGAGATAAATACCCGCACCTATTCCAATATTCATTTGGGGTACCTACTTTACTGGAACAAGACTTCGGTTTCCCGACGAACTTGGTAGTAATAGGGGAAGGGCTAGATAAAAAACAATTGACTGAAGGGTTAGAGGGAGTAGAAAATAATTCTAATTAAGATGAAAGGGTGCTGCCCCATAAGTTGGTGAAAACGACTTATGGGGGAGTCCTTTTATTTTTTATGAGTAACCATTCAGCTACTTATATTCATGATAAATAGTCTTTTTAGTATTTTCGTTTTCCAAGAGAAACACTTATACTAGTACTAGAGTCTCTTCTAAACTCAATTTTGCGACCATCTAATTCTATTGTTCGAGAGCTTGCAGTAGGGTTTTTAATTAAACTATATAGATAATCTGTTTTAGTTGGTAGTAGTGTGTTTAGAATTTTTTTCACCGGCTCATTTAATACAGAATCATCACTATGAATAGACATTCTATATGCGCTGTCATCATAAGGAGAAAAATTAAAATACATAATGCCATCATATGTATGACCAGTTTTAGTATATACATAGTTATAATCAGTTTTTAAAAATCCAGAATCAATCAATATATTCTCAATTTCTTTGTACTTATCCTCATCTTTTGCAGGAATAGAATCAGGAACAAAATAAGGGCTTACATTAATTGCTTTATACATAAACGTTGCAAATTGTTCTCTTGTTACATTCATTTCTCCGCCATATTGATAGTTTCCAATTCCTTTTGTAATACCATTACTATACAATGAACGAACAGCGTCTGTTGCCCAAAAATTATTTGGAACATCATAGAAAAGGTCGTTTGTTTTTACAGATAGATGAAACGCTTTTTGTAAGATAACAGCCATTTCATATCGAGTTAATGTATCATCTGGTCTAAATTTGTCAGTGCTACTGTCCCCTGTCATAATTCCTTTTTGAGCAACTGCTTTAATATTGTTTTCAAACATATGCCCATGAATATCAGAGAAATGTTTAGTTGTAGATCCGGTATTTTCTAGTTTTAAGTATCTTGAAATAATCGCAGCTACTTGTCCACGAGTTACATTGTCCCCAAATCCAAATTTTCCGTTACCATAACCACTAATGACCTTTTTTTCAGTTAAGTAGTTAATCGAATCTTTAGACCAGTGCTCCATTGGTACATCGATGAAATGTTCAGTTTGTGCATGAGCATTCGTTGCGCCGAATAATGTGGCGGTAATTAAGCCTGTTGCAAGTACATGTTTAAAATTCATTATGATTCCTCCTAAGTATATAAAACAATATTTTCTCACTCATATCCGTTACTTTTAAGTGATAATCAATTATATATTATATTAGTATATTTAGATTTTGTAAAATAAAGATTTGCTTTCGTGATATTTCTTAAATATATATGGTGTTATGTGAGGGAGGTAAGTGTAAAAAACTCAACTGACGAGGGCGTTTATTCATTCTGATTAGGAATGTGTTATAAAATTCTCACTAATTAGTAGTTAGTCAACAGAAGCCAACCTTTGTTGGGATATAGAAAAACACTTGCAGATTTTGTCTAACAATAATAATTGTAAAATTCAGAAATGTATTTATAATCAAATCTAAGAGGTGATTCAGGTGTCAGAAAAAATAATAATGGATGTAAAAAATCTAACAACAAAAGGGTTAGAAACGAGAGAGAAATTATTGTGTGCTGCAGAAGAGGTATTTGGTAGTAAAGGATATTATGAGGCTTCTATCGTGAATATTACACAAGAAGCAAAGGTAGCACACGGAACTTTCTATAATTACTTTCCATCTAAAAAAGATATATTCGATGAATTAATTCGCAGATTGAACCGTGAGTTACGCTTAATTATTAAAGAAGAAATGAAGGGAATATCAAGTTATGAAGAGGCACAAAGAAGAGGTTTTCAGGCTTTTTTTCGGTGGGTAAAAGATCGACCTAATCTATATAACATTGTACAGCAGGCAGTAGTTGTTGATGATAACTTATATAGATGGTACTATGCAAAGCTCGCAAATGGATTTTTAAAAAGTTTATCGGCTGGTATGGAAGCGGGAGAGTTTAAACAACTTGATAAAGAAACAATTGCGTATTGTCTTATGTCAATTGGACAATTTTTAGGAATGCGATGGGGTTATTGGGAAGAGAAAGATGTTCCGGAAGATGTATTTGAAGCGGCGATGTCATTAATATTTGAAGGATTGAGAAAGAGATAAGGGAGTGGAGGAAATATGCAAGGCATTGCTTATTGGATTGAAAAACGGTCCTATTTACATCCAGATCGCATTGCCATTATTACAGAAGAGGAGGAAATAACATATAAACAGTTACATGAGTATGTAAGTAAAGTAGCAGCCTATTTAATTTACGACTTAAATATGCAAAAAGGAGAAAGGATAGCCATTTTATCACAAAATAGCTTGGAATATATTGTACTTTTGTTTGCTATAGCAAAGGTAGAATGTATTGCTGTTCCACTTAATATACGGTTAACAGAAAATGAACTTATCTTTCAGTTAAAGGATAGTGGAACTACAGTTTTATTTGTAGAGGAGCCATTTCAAAATATGGCAATGACAATGCATAAGGTATCGTATGTTCAAAGAGTTATTTTAATTAAAAGTTTAAAAGAAATAGAAGATAGAAAAAGTGACAACTTTGAAGAGATAAATGAAAGCGCATCCTTTATTATATGTTATACATCAGGTACAACAGGAAAACCGAAAGGAGCCGTACTTACACAAGAAAATATGTTTTGGAATGCGCTTAACAATACATTTGCGATTGACTTAACTATGCACGACCGCTCTATTGTATTATTACCTTTATTTCATATTGGTGGAATTGGTTTATTCGCATTTCCAACTTTATTTGTAGGTGGCGTAATTATTATTCCAAGAAAATTCGAACCAACAACAGCCCTTTCCATGATAGAAAAACATAAAGTGACTGTCGTAATGGGAGTACCTACAATTCATCAAGCATTGATTAATTGCCCAAAGTTTGAAACTACAAAATTACAATCAGTTCGCTGGTTTTATAACGGTGGTGCTCCATGTCCAGAAGAGTTGATGAGAGAATTTATAGATAGAGGATTTTTATTTGGTCAAGGATTTGGCATGACTGAAACATCACCAACCGTATTTATGCTTTCAGAAGAAGATGCAAGACGTAAAGTAGGTTCAATTGGAAAACCTGTTCTGTTTTGTGATTATATACTTATTGATGGAAATAAAAATAAGGTTGGAATCGGTGAAGTTGGGGAGTTACTTATAAGAGGACCGAATGTAATGAAAGAGTATTGGAATCGACCAGATGCAACAAAAGAAACAATTCAAGATGGTTGGTTATATACGGGAGATTTAGCTAAAGTTGATGAAGAAGGTTTTGTATACATTGTTGGTAGAAAAAAAGAAATGATAATTTCCGGTGGTGAAAATATTTATCCACTTGAGGTAGAGCAGGTCATTAATAAGATTTCGGAGGTATATGAGGTAGCGGTTGTTGGCAGGCAACATGTAAAGTGGGGGGAGATTCCAATCGCTTTTATTGTGAAAAAGAGTAGCAGTGAATTAACTGAAAAGGAAGTCATTGAACATTGTCGTTTATTTCTAGCAAAATATAAAATACCGAAAGAAATTGTTTTTATAGAGGAATTGCCCAAAAATGCAACTGGTAAAATTCAAAAAGTACAGTTAGCAAATCAATTGAGAAGCAGGTGAAGAGATGGCGATGTATAGCACTGGTCAACAGGCATCATGTAGTAAAACAATAACAGAAACAGATTTTGTATTATTTGCAGGTTTGAGTGGGGATTTTAATCCAATTCATATTGATCATGAGTATGCGAAACAAACTAGATTTAATCAAAGGATAGCACATGGTCTACTAACTTCTAGTTTATTATCACAATTACTTGGGATTCATTTACCTGGAAAAGGATCCGTTTATATGGAACAAACTATTAAATTTACAGCACCAGTTTTTATAGGAGATACAATTACAGCTACGGCTACAGTGCAAGAATTTATGATAGAAAAGAGAGTTTTGAAATTGTTAACTGAATGTCATAATCAAAAAGGAGATTTAGTATTGACAGGTGTAGCGACGATGATGGTGCCAAAAGAAGGAGGAGTAGTCTAATGAATATTGGGGTTGAAACGACTGGTGTTTTCTTCCCAAAAGACGTAGAGACGGCTGCAGATCTATCTAAGAAAACAGGCATCCCTGAGAAAATTATTATAGAAAAGTTTGGTTTATATGAAAAACATGTCGCAGACGAAACGATGCATGCATCAGATTTAGCTATTGCTGCTGCAAAGCCAATCTTATTACAAATAGATCCTCAATCTATTGATATAGTCATTTATTTTGGCAGTCCACATAAAGATTACCACGTATGGTCAAGCGCCCCAAAAATTCAGCATGAACTTGGATTGAAAAATGCTTATGCTTTTGAAATTATGAATGTTAGTTCTTGCTTTCCTATTGCTCTCAAAGTCGCAAAAGATATGCTCTACTCCGATAACTCAATTGAAAATATATTATTAGTAGGTGGATGTAAAGAATCTCAAATTGTAGATTATGATAATCCACGCTCACGTTTTATGTTTAATTTCGCTGATGGCGGAAGCGCAGCTTTAGTGAAAAAAGATGCTAGCAACGGTGAAATATTAGGAAGTGCGATTATAACAGATGGTTCATTTCATGAAGATGTACGTATTCCAGCAGGTGGATCAAAGCAGCTTGCGAGCTATGATACAGTTGAGAATCGACAACATTATATTGATGTAATAGATCCTAATAGTATGAAAGAGCGTCTAGACCGGGTTTCAATCCCTAATTTTGACAAGGTGATTCGAGAGGCATTAAGAAAAAGTGGGTTAACTCCTAAAGATATTAAAGTATTGTTACCATTGCATACAAAACGTTCTATGTTAATAGAATTGATACAGGGGTTAGGGCTAGAAGAAGAACAAGTTGTATATTTAGATCATTATGGACATATGTCAGCGCTTGATCCTTGCATTGGTCTGCACTTTTCAAATGAACAGGGAAAATTACAGCCTGGAGATATTGCAGTAGTAGTTAGTGCAGGGACTGGGTATACGTGGGCAGCGACTGTGATTAGGTGGTGAAAAATACTAAATGAATACACAAGAAATGGAGGTATTTGGAAAGAGGTGGCGAATGTAAAGGTACTTCATTAATTTTCTAAACAATCTCGTTTATATGATTCAAAGAAAAAGTCATAATTACGGATGGGGAACTTTGGCGTGTTTGATTCTATCAGAAAGTAAAGTATGGGGAGGATCACAATGTCGATGAAAAAACGTAAATGGCTAAGAATGATGGCTACTGGTTGTGTTCTAGGTTCATTATTAATAACGGCAGCTTGTTCAGGAAAGAAGGCAAGTACAGAAGATGAAAAGACGGTTAAGGTAGGGGTTCTTGCTTCGTTAACAGGTCCATTAGAATCATATGGAAAACAAACAGTGAACGGATTTGAATTAGGGTTAGACTATGCAACCGGTGGAACTGGGAAAGTGGAAGGGAAGAAGATTAAGTTTGTTGTAGAAGATACAGAAACAAAAGCTGATGTAGCAGTTAAAAAAGCTACGAAGTTATTAGAAGAAGAGAAAGTTGATTTTTTAGTCGGATCGTCTAGTTCAAGTGATACATTAGCGGTTTTACCATTAGCTGAAGAATATGAAAAAATAATGGTTGTAGAACCGGCAGTAGCTGATAGTATTACCGGGAAGAACTGGAATAAATATATTTTTAGAACAGGTAGAAATTCATCTCAAGATGCAGTCGCTGGTGCTGCAGCAATTGCTAAAAAAGATGTGAAAATAGCGACGTTAGCACAAGATAATGCTTACGGCCGTGAAGGGATTGCTGCATTTAAAGCTGGAGCGAAGAAATTAGGTGCGAATATTGTAAACGAGCAATATGCTGATACAAATTCGACTGACTTCACTGCAAATATTCAAAATATTATTAGCTCAAAACCAGATTATTTATTTATCGTTTGGGCAGGGGCGAATTCACCTTGGAAACAGTTGAAGGATATGAATGTAGAAGCACAAGGTATTAAAATTTCTACGGGTGCACCAGATATACCGGCATTAAAAACAATGGATGCATTAGTAGGAATGCAAGGCTTTTCTGTTTATTATCATACACTCCCGAAAAATAAGGTGAATGATTGGTTAGTGGAAGAACATAAAAAACGATTTAATGGTACGGTGCCAGATTTATTTACAGCAGGTGGAATGTCAGCGGCAATTTCAATTGTAGAAGCTTTAAAGAAATCAAAAGGAGATACAGATGTAGATACGTTGATTAAGAAAATGGAAGGAATGGAATTTGATACACCGAAAGGAAAGATGAAGTTTAGGGAAAAGGATCACCAAGCGATGCAGACGCTTTATTCTATCACGTTGAAAAAGCAAGATGGTGTTGACTATCCAGTGCCAGTATTAGAGCGAGAATTAACGATGAAAGAGACAGAACCACCAGTTCAAAATAAATAGACTGAATTTTCTGTTGTTTTTGTATAAAGAGGGGACCCCCTCTTTATACGTATTTCTTTCATACTTAAAGCTTTACAGGGAGGGATTTCATGACGCATTTGCTTGAAACGAAAAATCTTAGCGTATCTTTTGGTGAACATCACGTTATTAAGGATGTGAATGTAACAGTACAAAAAGGAAAGCTTATTTCCATTATTGGACCAAATGGTGCAGGAAAGACAACGTTATTTAATTTACTTAGTGGACAAATTCCTCCAACAAAGGGTGAAGTATATTTTAAAGGACAAGACATTACAAAGTTATCAATTTCAGATCGAACTCGATTAGGAATTGGTCGTTCTTTTCAACTTACAAATATATTCCCAGAGTTAACGGTACTTGAAAATGTTCGTTTAAGTGTTCAATCATTCGTACAAGATTATTATAGTTTCTTTCCGAGTTCGGCAAAATATAAGCAACAAGTTGGAGAGGCGAGACGTTTTTTAAAAACAGTATTACTTCAGGAGAAGGAACATGTATTAGCGAAAGATTTAGCGCATGGAGAAAAAAGAAAGTTAGAGCTTGCGATGTTATTAGCTTTAAAAACGGATGTGTTGCTACTTGATGAGCCGACTGCAGGTATATCAGTTGAGGAGGTACCGGCTATTTTACAAGTGATTGAAAATATTAAAAAACATCCAGAGAGTACAATTGTACTGATTGAACACAAAATGGATATGGTACTAGGTTTGTCAGACCATCTTATCGTTTTATTCCATGGAGAACTATTGGCTGAAGGATTGCCTGAAGAGATTATGAAAGATGAGCGTGTACAAAGTGCTTATTTAGGGGGATTATATAGTGGCACTATTACAAGTGAATAATATAGAGACGTATTTAGATCAGTTTCATATTTTACAAGGGGTATCTCTTACTGTTGAGAAAGGGACGATTACTGTACTGTTTGGGAGAAATGGGGCAGGAAAGACTACGACATTACGTTCGGTTATGGGATTTCACCATATCGCACATGGTGAAATTTATTACGATCATACACAAGTAAATGGACTATCTACACATTTAATTTCAAGAAAAGGAATAGGGTATGTACCAGAAAATCAAGGTATTTTTCACGATCTGACAGTAGAAGAAACATTCGCTCTTGCTAGAGGAAAGGGCGAAGAAGCAGAAGAGAAAATCGAGTGGATGCTTGAATTATTTCCAGATTTAAAGCAGTTTTGGCACAAAAAAAGCGGGCTCTTAAGCGGAGGACAAAAGCAAATGCTAGCAATTTCAAGAGCGTTTATTAATAGTGATGGTTTATTACTTATTGATGAGCCGAGTAAAGGCTTGTCCCCCATTATGATAGAAAAGTTAATGATAGCCATTTTAAAAATGAAAGAGAAAACAACAGTTTTACTCGTTGAACAAAATTTTATGATGGCTAGTCAAATTGGTGATTACTTTTATATTATGGATAACGGAAAAATTGTTCATAACGGTTTTATGCATGAATTAAAAGAGGATAAGGAAATGTGTCATAAATATTTAGGAATCTCTTAACATGAATCCGAGGTGAGAAGGATGGATGTGTTAATCAATTTATTTGTAAATGGGATTTCAACAGGGATGCTCATTTTTTTATTAGCATCAGGTCTTTCACTTATTTTCGGTTTAATGAGTGTTCTAAACTTCGCACATGGTGGTTTATTTGCGTGGGGAGCGTTTACAGGTGTTTGGCTATTTAATATGACAGGTAGTTATGTATTAGCGTTAACTGGAGCAATAGCTATGGGGATGTTTCTTGGCTTCGTTTTAGAAAGATTCCTTATTAGACCGGTGTATGGAAATCATGTTCGCCAGCTTCTTGTGACACTTGGAGGAATGCTTGTACTAAGTGAATGCATTAAAGTATTTTGGGGCTCTAATCCAATTGGTGCAAAATTACCGTTATGGCTACAGGGAAGTTTTACATTCGGAGGCGTTATATTAATAAAATATCGTCTATTCGTTATTATAATTGGGATCATCATATACATCGCCTTACTATTATTACTTAAAAAAACAAAGATAGGTCTTATGATACGAGCTGGTGTAATGGATAAAGAGATGGTTCAAGCGCTCGGTATTAATGTAAAAGCGATATTTTCTTTCGTCTTTTTATTAGGAGCAGGGATGGCTGCCTTAGGTGGCTTCTTATTAGCACCATATTCAGGCGTGATTTTCGCCGAGATGGGTATGCAGTATGCAATTTTAGCGTTCATAGTAGTAATTATTGGAGGGTTAGGGAGCGTACAAGGTTCAGCAATCGCGTCTTTAATTGTCGGATTAGCTGGTGCTTTTACAGCGTATTTTATACCGGATTTATCACTCGCAATTAATATGTTAATGTTACTATTTTTCTTAATAGTGAAGCCAACTGGACTTGTTGGTGAAAAGGGGTGAAATGGTGAACAACACATCGGACCGAATTAAAGTATATTTCGGAGTATGTATGCTCATTTGTTTAAGTGTATTTCCGTTCGTAAATGATTCACGGAGCCTGTTAATTTTGTTCACTCAAATCTTCATCTTTGCTATTTTTGCAATGAGTTTTGATGTATTGCTTGGATATACCGGAATTGTATCATTTGGTCATTGTATGTTCTTTGGAATAGGAGCATATGGCGTAGCGCTCTTATTTGATCGGCAAGGAGTATCCATAATGAACTTTTTAATAGGGATAATAGCTGCAATTATCCTTTCAGCAATGGTTAGTTATATAATCGGTTTGCTTTCTTTACGACTGAAAAGTCATTTTTATGCAATGTTAACACTTGCTATTTCACAATTGTTTTTCGTACTTGCTGAAAAATGGCGTTGGCTCACTCACGGAGGAGATGGTTTTACATTTGGTGTACCAGACGTATTCCGTGATCGTTTTACCTTTTATTATGTAACACTTATATGTTTAATTGTCATTTTTATTCTGTTACGTCTTTTCACCAAATCTTCTATTGGAAAAGTATTAAAGGCAATTTCACAAAATGAGCAACGTGTCGAAGCACTAGGATATAAAGTGCTTCATTACAAAATTATTGCTAGCATTGTTGCAGGAGTAGTAGCTGCGATTAGTGGTGGATTATTTGTTATCACATTACGCTTTGTAAATACGACTGTATTTTCAATTGAAATGACATTAAATGCATTATTGATGACGATGATTGGAGGCGTCGGAACGTTAATTGGAGCAATTGCAGGAGCAGGAATTATTGAATCTCTAAAATATTATTTATCAGAACTAGCTACAGAGTATCCGATCTTTGAACGATGGACGATTATTCTTGGTTTATTGTACATCATCGTATTGCTACTTTTCCCGAAAGGATTAGTTGGCACGGTTAAGGGACTGAAGAATATGAAACGGAATAAGAAGGAGAAAAGTGCAGAAGTGGAGCAAAATGTGTGAAAAATCAATTGTACAGAATATGAAAATCCCTCTTTTAGATTCATAAAGGAGGGATTTTTTATTAACCAAATAGTTCATCAGGGATTTGTTTGAAAGAGTTTTGATTTGTAAAAAAATGAACAGCTAATTTCTCAACTGGAACATCTTCAATTGGTACCAATTTATCATTTTTAATCGGCAAAAAGGCTATCCCTTTTCCGTCCTGAATAAACTCTTCCATAAGTGAATAAGAATCTAATTGTTGAAGTTGACGCTGAGATAAATTATTTTCTTTTAGAAATTGTATCGTCTTATTTCTAAAAGGGCACTTTTTGTCATTACTAACGAAGAAGAGTTCCTTTGAATAGTCAATGGTACGTGTTTCTTTCGTTTTCAATAAGCCTATAGAAATTGAAGTAGTAAATACTTTTTTAAAAGCTGCGTCGGGATCATCCTCGTAAGTAATGACCATATCAACTTTTTGTTGCTGCAGTAATTTTTGCAAATGACTACTATTTTCTACATATATTTGATAATTCCTGAAATTTTCTTTAATACGCTTGCTTACATAAGTAGTCAAAATAGATTGTGACGTCGCGATTATATAAGAAGAACCACTCGTTTTAATTTTATCTTTTGCTTCTTCTACTAAAGTTAATATTTGATTCGTGTAGTCTAATAAAATGTCCCCAGAAGGTAACAAGGAAACGCCTTTGTTATCTCTATGTAGTAAAGGAGTTTCTAATTCTTGTTCTAATTTTTTAATACGCTCAGTTACGTTTGGCTGAACATATCCTAACTCTTTCGCAGCTTTACTAATAGAACCTTCACTAGCTACAGTTTTGAATATAATAAGATCATTTATTTCCATGTATCACAGCCCCTTATACGGTATCATTATAAATGATATCAAACATAATTTATACCTATTTTACGGTAGTCAATCATCGGTTTATCATTGTGTATATAAGTTAGAAAGTGAGTGATAAACATGATTGGAATGCAATATAAGGTCATTTTGCCAAAGGATTATGACATGGAGATTATTAAAAAAAGAGTAAAGGATAATGGGCATAAAACGAATGGTTTTCAAGAACTAAATTTTAAAGCATATTTAATTAATGAGGCAGGTAAGGACGGGAATTTCTATAACTGTTATGCCCCTTTATATGTTTGGAATGGCCATGAAGGAATGAACAAATTTATCTTTGAAGGGTATTACGATAATATTTTACAATCTTTTGGGTGGCAACAAATAAATATAGGTGTTCCATTAGTTGTTAATCTAAGTGATGATTTTAAGAAATGTAAGTATGTTATTGAATACGTGGGGAGTATTTCTCAAAGTAATTCACTGAGGGAGACTCAATTAAAAACTATGAATGAATATATACAAAATATAGAAAAGTGTTTAGGCCAGGTAATAGTTTATAATCCGGATAAATGGAGGTATAGTCAGTTTAATTTTTATGAAGAAAAGCCTGACATGGTAACGAATAAAGATGCTACAGTATATGAGATTTTGCACATTTCACGATGAAAATTTGTTGAAGTTTAAGAAAAGGACTGAAAATGTATGCCTTTTGTGAACGTTTATTATCATGAAAATAAATTAAATAAAGAAGAAATCAAAAAGATAGGTGAATGTATTCATCTTTCATTAATTGAACATTTTAACATCCCTGAAAATGATTATTTTCAACTGTTTTTATCTTACTCGCAAAATCACTTTTTATATAATCCATATTATTTATTAGAAAGAGGAGAAAAGAGAACAGAGAATATGATGTATGTTTCTATTACATGTGGACCGGGAAGAACGATAAAACAGAAAAGTGATCTGTATCAATCGATATCCTCGAAGGTTTCTGAATGTTCTAGTATAAAAAGTGTAAATATTTTTATTACGGTAAATGAGACATCTGCAGAAAATTGGTCATTTGGTCAAGGAATGGCACAATTGGTAAAAGTGAAGGGGGAGTGAAATGATGAATGAATCCATTGAATATTGTATTCAAGAGAAAATGAGAGAAAAGGCACCTGCATTTGCTCATTACAGTGAAAAAATATTGTTCGAGGAAGTGTGGCGGGATGACACTTTAACATTAAGAGAAAGGAGTTTATGTACAGTGTCGGTATTAATCAGTCTTGGTAATACAGAACAATTACCATTTCATTTGCGACTGGCCAAACAAAATGGAATTAAAGAAAATGAAATGATTGCATTAATAACACATATGGCTTTTTATGTTGGTTGGCCCAAAGCAGTAGGCGCTTTACATATAGCAATGAATGAAATGGAAAGTTAAGAATAACGATAAGAAAGAATTCATTTAAACATGAATTCTTTCTTATCGTTATTTATGCAATACTCTAATGAGATATTTTTCACGTTTTCTCTTGCTTTTTTATCACTTGCGTAGTAAAGTGATAGTGAGATTCACGATAGGAAGTGATTAAACATGCGTGATAATACGATAGGATCATTAATATGGTTACGTTTAATACGATTTACGAACCAAAGTAATCAGATGTCAAATGAGTTTTTAAAACGTTTTGATTTAACGACTGCTCAATTTGATGTGCTTTTGCAGATACGTACGTATCAACCACTAACGCAAATGGAGTTAGCTGAAAAAGTAACTGTTACTCAAGGTGGCATTTCTCGAATGTTAACTCGTCTTGAAAAAGAAGGGTATATAGTACGAAAACAAGATTGGAAAACGAAAACAATTAGTCTTACAGAGCAAGGGGAAGCCGCTTTAGAAAAAGCACTGCCAGAGCAGCTTGCATTTCAATCTTCGTTTTTTGATGATGTATTAAATGAAGAAGAGCAGAAAATATTATACGAGCTAATGACGAAAGTGCATAAACACAGTGAAAAAAAAGAATTACCGCAAGAGTAATTTTTTTTACAGTATCAATTGACTAATCAAGTGAAGATGTAGGTAATAGGGAGATACATTTGACTTACCAACGTTTTAAAAAGAGAAACGAATAACATTTCATTAAAGGAGAGATCAACTATGGAAAAATACCGTATGGATACAAGTAAAGGAATGGAGTTTGGATTATATTCAATTGGGGATCATGTTTTAAATCCACATAACGGAGATAAAATTAGCGCAGAACAAAGAATTCATGAATTAATTGAAACAGCAAAGTTAGCGGATAAAGCTGGACTTGATGTATTTGCTGTCGGTGAAAGTCATCAAACACATTTTACAACGCAAGCTCATACAGTTATTTTAGGAGCTATTGCACAAGCTACGCAAAATATAAAAATTGCGAGTTCAGCTACGATAATAAGTACATCTGATCCGGTACGAGTATATGAGGACTTTGCTACAATTGACTTAATTTCTAATGGACGTGCAGAAATTGTGGCTGGTCGTGGATCTCGTATTGGGGGATATAGTTTACTTGGTTATGACGTGAATGATTATGAAGAGTTATTTGAAGAGAAGATGGATCTTTTATTAAAAATTAATAACGAGGAACATGTAACATGGAATGGGCAGTTCAGAGCACCGCTCGCACATGCATCGGTTATTCCAAGAGCTAAAAATAATAACTTACCAATTTGGCGCGCAGTTGGTGGCCCACCAGCTAGTGCGATTAAAGCAGGACGGGCGGGTGTGCCAATGATGATAACAACACTAGGTGGTCCAGCTATTAACTTTAAAGGGTCAGTAGATGCTTACCGTGAGGCTGCTGTGCAAAGTGGGTTCAATCCAGCAAGTTTACCAGTTGCAACAACGAGTTTATTTTATACAGCAAAAAATTCACAAGATGCATTTAATGAATACTATCCTCATATTAATGCTGGTATGCTTACACTGCGCGGTGGTGGATATCCGAAACAACAATTTACAAATGCAGTAGATTATCGTGATGCATTAATGGTTGGTAGCCCGCAACAAATTATTGAAAAAATGCTTTACCAATATGAATTGTTTGGACAACAACGTTTTATGGCACAAATTGATTTTGGCGGCGTACCATTTAATAAAATCGAGAAAAATATTGAATTAATTGCTACTGAAATTTTACCGGCTGTTAGAAAACATACAGCAAAATAAATAAAAAAACTGAGAGTCTAATCGACTCTCAGTTTTTTATTTGTTCTGGAAAAATGACAAAAAAATGAACTTTTAGTCGAGGAAGACGGAAGTTATTTTCTATTTTTGAATAACATTATTTTGAGTTTGAATTTTGAAAATACATTTTTCTCTTGACAAAAAATAAGCGTTTATCGAGGGTGGTTTCGAGGACATTTTTTCGGGTGAAAGTCAAGTGTATGAAGAAAAAACAATTATTTTATAGATATAAAAGTAACCCGTATATTGAAAAAATACATTTTGTTAATGAGAAAAATCTGATTCAAAAAAATGACAAAAGACATATTTCAGACAAAATGATGTCAATAATACGTCAAAAATAACCTGAATTTACTATGCAGGTATATTATACAATTCGATTAACGAATAAAACACTACAGAAATAGTGAAAAGGTAAAAAATAGCATTACAATAGTTTGAAAAACTGAAACTTCATATTTTTCGACAATACATACAAAATGTTTTTGTCTTTTCGTATTTCTTAATAATTGAGTTTGATAAGATTGCTCAATTAACTTTTATTATAAAAACTATGAAGGAAGTGATTGTAGTATGGAAACGCTCGAATTGGCACGAATACAGTTCGCATCAACAACGATTTTCCATTACTTTTTTGTTCCGCTGTCTATTGGGTTAGCTTTTATCATTGCGTTAATGCAAACGTTTTATGTGGTAAAGGGACAAGAAATTTATAAGAAGATGACGAAGTTTTGGACACAAATATTCCTTGTTAACTTTGCGGTAGGTGTAGTAACTGGTATTCTACAAGAATTCCAGTTTGGTATGAACTGGTCAACCTATTCACGTTTCGTAGGTGATGTGTTTGGTCCATCACTTGCAATTGAAGGTTTATTAGCATTTTTCATTGAATCTACATTTTTAGGTTTATGGGTATTCGGTGAGGATAAATTACCGAAGCGAATTCACCTTTTATGTATTTGGCTCCTTTCAATTGGAACAATGTTATCAGCATTTTGGATTTTAACTGCAAGTGCATTTATGCAATCGCCAGTAGGATATGAAATGGCAGCAGATGGACGTGCACAAATGAATGATTTCTTAGCGATCATTCAAAATCCACAATTATGGGTACAATTCCCTCATACAATTACAGCGGCAATTGCAACGGGTGCATTCTTTATTGCAGGTGTGAGTGCATGGAAAATAACGAAAGCCCAAGAAACGGAAGTGTTTAAAAAATCATTCCGTATTTCTATCATTGTTGGAACACTTACAACGGCGCTAGTATTATTCTTCGGTCATGCGCAAGCGCAACAATTAATTAAGACACACCCAATGAAAATGGCGGCAGCTGAAGCGTTATGGAATACGAGTGAAGATCCAGCGCCATTTACAGTATTTGCGAAAATTGATGCAGAGAAGAAAGAAAATTCGTTTGAAATTCAAATCCCTTATATGCTAAGTCTATTATCATTTGATAAATTTAGCGGTCAAGTAGAAGGGATGAATCAAATTCAAAAGCAATATGAAGAAAAATATGGGCCTGGAGATTATATTCCGCCAGTACACACGATGTTTTGGAGTTTTAGAGCGATGGTAATGAGTGGAACATTTATGCTTCTTCTGGGAGCGTACGGTTGGTTCTTATCAAGAAAAGACCGTTTAGCTGAAAAAACTTGGTATTTAAAATTAATGGTGTATGCAATTTCACTACCGTTTATCGGTAATACAGTAGGATGGATTATGACTGAAATGGGACGTCAGCCTTGGGTAGTCTTCGGTGTTATGAAAACGGAAGATGCTGTATCTCCAAATGTTACGTTCGGAGAAGTATTATTCTCTTTAGTTTCGTTCACATCACTATATTTAATTATAGGAGGAATTACTGTTTACTTATTCGTTCGTATTATCAAAGGACATGAGAATAAGAAAGCGAAACAGGATTCTCAAAGCCATGATCCATTTGATAAGGAGGATGAGTATGTTATCTCTTAATGAGTTGTGGTTTATCATTATTGCAATTTTATTCGTAGGCTTCTTTGTACTTGAAGGTTTCGATTTCGGTGTAGGTATAGTTTCAAGGTTTTTAGGAGAAAACGATTTAGAGAAAAGGATTTACTTAAATACAATTGGCCCATTTTGGCATGCGAATGAAGTATGGCTTGTTTGTGCAGGTGGCGCTATGTTCGCGGCATTCCCGCACTGGTATGCAACTTTATTTAGCGGGTTTTACATTCCGTTTGTATTTATGCTTCTCGCTTTAATTATAAGAGGTGTTTCTTTTAAATTCCGTGCGAAAATAGATAATCATAAATGGAAAGGTTTTTGGGATTGGGGTATGTTTTTAGGGAGTTTACTACCTCCTATCCTTTGGGGAGTTGCCATTGCTAACTTTATGGTAGGTATTCCAATTGATGAGACGAAAAATGCTGTAGGTGGATTCTTACAATTACTTCATCCATTTGCGTTACTTGGAGGAGTTATGTTCCTTCTGTTATGTATTGTTCACGGATTGCAATTCCTTACTATACGTACAACAGGTAAGTTAAGAGAACGTGCACGTATTGCTGCGTTGAAAATTGCACCACTTGCAATTATAGCACTTCTTATTTTTGCCGGTGTAGGGTTATGGAAAACAGATATTTTCACTGGTCATGGTACAGAGTGGATTATGGTTCCGATTGGAGCTTTTGTAGCGTTATGTGCGTCAACATTATTAAATAAAAGAAGAAGAGATGGTTGGGCTTTCTTTATGACAAGTTTAACAATCATTTTACTAAGTGCGAGCGTGTTTGCTGGCATGTTCCCACGTGTTTTAATTAGCTCGTTAGGGTCAATATACGATTTGACAATTTATAATGCAGCATCAGGAGATTATGCACTAAAACTGATGACGTATTTTTCAATTGCTATTTTGCCATTTGTATTGGGAAGTCAAATATGGAGTTTCTATGTGTTTAGACAACCTGTTAAGTCAGATAAAGATTTGGAGTACTAATGAAAAGAAAAAGAGGACTTCCGTCGTATCCTGGTAGCCGAGTTTTATATGTAATGTTAACACTCATTAGCATGTTAGAAGCTTTTAGTATTATTGCACAAACAGTGTTTTTAGCGAGGGCTATTACGTTTTTATTTCAGGGAGAAACAGTGCAATCTGTATTAAATGAAACGATTTATTTTGGAATCACGTTTGCAGTACGTCACATGCTAGTTCGAGTATCGCAAATATTAGTGGAACGTTTCGCTGAAAAAACAGGATCGCTACTGAGAAAACAATTAATAGAGGCGTATTTCACATTAGGTCCACGATATGTTCAAACTGCTGGAACAGGTCATCTGGTTACCTTATCGATAGAAGGTATTGAGAAATTTAAAACATATATTGAATTAACAATTCCTAAAATGATTAGAAGTAGTATCGTACCGGGACTAATTGTACTATATGTTTTTACACTAGATATTGAGTCTGGAATCATTTTAGTTGTAACGATTCCTATCGTAATTATATTTATGATCCTACTAGGATTAGCAGCGCAGAAAATGGCGGATAGCCAATATGAAACATATCGTGTTCTTTCTAATCATTTTGTAGATACGTTAAAAGGATTAGAAACATTAAAGTATTTAGGTCAAAGTAAACAACACGAAGGAAAGATTGAAAAAGTAAGTAAAAGATATAGAAAAGCAACGATGCGTACTTTGCGAGTTGCTTTTCTTTCTTCATTTGCATTAGATTTCTTTACGAGTTTATCAATTGCATTTGTAGCGGTCGGATTAGGGATACGTTTAATAGATGGGACAATTGTACTATTACCAGCCCTTACGATTTTAATTTTAGCTCCGGAATACTTCTTGCCGATTAAACAAGTTGGAGCAAATTATCATGCTACGTTAGATGGTCAACTTGCAATGGAGCAAATAGAAAAGATTTTACAGCGACAAAAAGAAATAGGGAAGAAAGAATCTAATGTAGACTTAATATGGAATTCAACTAGTAACTTGAAATTACAAGATGTAAAAGTAAAGAATGATGAATCTGAAAAAGCTATATTAGAGGGAATTGATTTTACTTGGAAAGGCACTGGCGCTATAGGTGTAATTGGTGAAAGTGGAGCAGGGAAATCAACGTTAATCGACGTATTAGCAGGATTTTTAACTCCTTCAGCTGGAAAGATGATTGTAAATGGTGTGGAAATTGACGGGGCTACTCGTGAAGAGTGGCAAAAGAATATTGCTTATATTCCGCAGCAACCTTATATTTTCCCGCTTTCATTAAAAGATAACATTTGTTTCTATGAAACAAATATAACTGATGAAGAAGTGGAAAGAGTTATTAATGAAGTCGGTCTTCGTTCACTTGTTACATCGCTTCCAAATGGAATGTATGAAAGAATTGGAGAAGGTGGGCGTATGCTTAGTGGCGGACAAGAACAACGTGTCGCAATGGCGCGAGCCCTTTTAAGTAAAAAGCCAATTATTTTATTAGACGAGCCTACGGCACATCTTGATATTGAAACTGAATTTGAAATAAAGCAAGCGATGTTACGTCTGTTTGAAGGTAAGTTAGTATTTCTTGCAACACATCGTCTTCACTGGATGAAGCAGATGGATCATATTCTTATTTTAAATAAAGGGGAAATGATAGAAAGCGGAACGTATGAAGAACTTTTAAAGAATGAAGCATTACATTTTCATCGGAAAGAGAGGGGATAGAGATGAGTAACTGGATTAAACCGTATATACAGCAAAATAAAGGTAGAATGACTGTAACTATTTTCCTTGGTCTTCTTGGAGTTAGTTCAGGTGCGATGTTACTTTTCATTTCAGGTTATTTAATCTCTAAATCTGCTCTTAGACCAGAGAATGTAATGGCAGTTTATGTACCTATCGTTGCAACACGTGCGTTTAGTATAGGACAAGCGGTATTTCATTATTTAGAGCGTTTAGTTGGACACGATGTTGTATTGCGCATATTAGAAAAGATGAGAACGAAACTATATGGGATAGTAGAACCACAGGCGTTATTTTTTCGTTCACGATTTCAAACGGGTGATATGTTAGGCGTATTATCCGAAGATATAGAGCATTTGCAAAACCTATATTTACGTACAATATTTCCTAGCATATTAGCATTAGTTGTATATAGCATATTCGTAGTTGTTATTGGTGCATTTGACGTAGTGTTTGCACTTATTGCAGGGTGTATGCTAGCGATTATCGTTTTTCTTCTTCCATTTGTATCATTACTTTTAATGAAGCAACATCATGTTACTTTAAAGCAAGGAAGAAGCCGTTTGTATCAACAACTAACAGACGCTGTTTTTGGATTATTTGATTGGCAAGCAAGTGGTAGAAAAGATGAATTCATTCATAAGTATGTAGAACAAAATGCGCAGTTGTTGAAAACGGAAAAAAGAATGAAGCGCTGGAATCATATTCGAGACAGTATCATTCAATTGGTAGTGGGGATTGTAGTTATTTCAATGATCATATGGACTGGAAATGAGGCGGCAAGTGAACAAATTGCACCTACCGTTAT
This sequence comes from Bacillus sp. BC05(2025), assembly GCF_056725905.1. NCBI lineage: Bacteria > Bacillati > Bacillota > Bacilli > Caryophanales > Bacillaceae > Bacillus > Bacillus sp. BC05(2025). Next base: position 196,110 of record NZ_JBWYRA010000004.1, read on the forward strand.
TGCGGCTTTCGTCTTAATGACGTTATCTGTCACAAACGCGCTTATTCCTCTTTCAGATGCCATCGATCGTATTCCATCATATGTAGAATCTGCTCATCGTTTAAATCAGGTAGAAGGTAATGATATTTTACAGGATGAAAAGGAATTACCTAAACATAAAGATTATGTTGCATCAAAACATATAGACATTGAATTAAATCATGTATCGTATAGTTATCCGGATAGTAATGAATTCGTATTGAAAGAAGTATCACTACAAATAAAGGCAGGAAAGAAAATTGCCATTTTAGGAAGAAGCGGAACAGGAAAATCTACTTTGTTAAAATTGTTAACAGGTGCGCTAAGCCCGTTACATGGTGAAGTTTTATTGAATAGTGAACATGCTCATACGAATCTTTTATCAAAATATATTTCTGTATTGAATCAAAAGCCGCATTTATTTGATACGACAATTGGAAATAATGTGCGAATCGGCAAACCAGAGGCTACGGATGAAGAGATATGGAAAGCTTTAGAGAAAGCACAATTAGCTTCGCATATTGCTACTCTTCCAGATGGATTACAAACAAAAATGCATGAAATGGGAAAAAGGTTTTCTGGCGGGGAGAGACAACGAGTTGCTTTTGCTAGAACGCTAATGCAAGAAGCACCAATCATTGTACTTGATGAGCCGACGATAGGCTTAGATCCAAAGACAGAATTGTCTTTAATAGAAACAATGTTTTCTGCAACGGAAGAAAAGACAGTAATTTGGATTACGCACCATCTTGTAGGAATTGAACATGTAGATGAAGTTATCTTCCTTGATCGTGGTAAAATTGTGATGCAAGGAAGTCATGAACAACTTCTGAAAGAAAATGAGAAGTATCGAAAGCTTTATGAGTTAGATAAAGGAATATAGTTTGAATAAGTAATAATTGTGAAAATAGCTACGCCTAATGGTGCAGCTATTTTTGTTTTGAAATGAATATTCTATTCTTCTTTCATGTTGGATTGCAGATGTATATGATTGTTACGAATGAAAAATGAATTTCATATTATACATATAATGGAGGGGATATACATGAAGGAGCAGTATAAAATTATTGTTTTCAGTGATGAATTATCAGGGGGAAGGATTCAAAATGCATTAGACAAAAATAAATGTAAAACAATAGTTCATGTTGTAGACGTTTCAGCTATTGTTCGTATAGAGAATTCTTTTCAATATATAGTTATTTGGAGAGTGGACGCAGAAAAACTTGTAAATGAATTAATAAACAGGGGCGTGCAAAGTTCAAAAATTATTAATTTAATAAAATACATGTATGAATGGAGGAATAAATTAATTTCTATCTATCAAATAAATCCGGATCTTATGTCTTTATATATTGCTATGAAAAAAGCAAAGAGTGATCCAACGTATGAATTGTTTGCGACAGGTTTATCTTACCCACATTGTGGTATAAGTACGGAGATCCTCTCAAAAAAGTCAATAAAATTTACACTTCCATCGCAAGACCTGTACTATGATTATTTAATAGCGTCACAACTGCTATCAAACGATCATTCCTTTCAATATTGTTTGATAGGAATAGCCTATTTCTCTTTTTACTTTGACATGTCGTTATCATCTGAAGCATATAGAATTCACAAAGTATATTATCCATTGTTTCAAGACGGTCATCATACTGTAGTGCATTCTCCTCTACCCACTGATGGATTCTCACATCTAGATACCCCGAAACCACTTTCTTCTATTTTTAATTTGCATTTTGAATATATTTTATTAGACGAACTAAAAGATGAATCATTGATATTGCCCTGGATAAATGCTGAATGGAATATCACTCCCCTCCACATTCCCTTTGAAGAACACGGAAAAATAAGAGCAGCTTCACATGCTAAATTATCATATCCTCATACTTTAGTTGAATATAAAACGATTTTCAAAAAATATTTAGAACTACTGTTAAAACATGATATAAAACCACTAATTGTTGTATTCCCTGTTACTTCACATTATTTCAATTGTAGTAGTAAGAAATTAAAAGAGGATTTTTATAAAGTTATAAATGATTTTCAAACTCAATATTCTTTTCGGATTATTGACCTATTTGATTCACCATTATTTTACGATGATGATTTTTATGATAGTGATCATATGAATAAAAAAGGTGCTAATAAAATGTCTGCGTTATTAAATATGTTTATTTAGGAACGAAAAGTATGATATTTTGTTTCATGTTTGCATAAAAGTATATAGGTTCCATACAGTTAAAGTAATGTGATTTTTGTGTCGCGTATATAAATAATATGCGAAGAGGTGAGAGAGTAAAATGAGAACTCGAATGGAAAGAACTGAAGAGGTCGTAGATCAACTTCCTTTGGTAAGTGTTTTAATTCCTACGTATAATCGTCCTCACTACTTTGAAGAGGCATTATGTAGTGTGTTAGAACAAACGTACCCTAATATAGAAATTATAGTTGGAGATGATAGCACGAATGACGAAACAGACAAGGTGTTACAAAAATACTTATGTGATCATTCAAATATTATTTATATAAAAAACAGGTCAACTCTCGGACAGTTTGAAAATGCGCTCATGTTATTTAATGAAGCGAACGGTGAATATATAAACTTTTTAATGGATGATGATTTATTTCATGTGAATAAAATTGAAAGAATGATGAAGTGTTTTTTCAATGATCTAGATAATGAAATTAAGCTTGTAACATCTCATCGTCAAGTAATTGATGATAAAGGAGAAGAACTACGTCATATTTATTCAACTGTTCGTTTATTTGAAGAGGATATGATTATAGAGGGAACAGAATTAGGGAATAGGGTAATTGTCGATCAAAAGAATTATATTGGAGAACCGACCACAGTTTTGTTTCGTAAAAGTGATTTACAAGAACCGTATGGAATCTTTGATAAGAGGAGGTATCTATGTAACGTAGATATAGCTGCATGGTTATCTTTATTAAGTAAAGGAAAAGCAGTATATATAGCAGAGACACTTAGTTACTTTCGATTACATCCAGATCAACAGTTAAATGAATCTAATAAAATGATGGATGGATTAGAAGATTTTTCACATAGTATTCTAGCAGGAGAAAAATATGGTTTTTTATCCACCGAAAAAGAGTTAGACAAAGCGATAACTAATTTTCTAGATTACGCAAGAAGGATAGTTCCATCATCGATATTATATACATTAGACTATTATCAAAAAATTAAAGAAAAGAAAATAAACATAGAGAAGAAGAAACAACATATAAATAATAATTCTCCTTTACCGAAAGTAAGTATACTTATTCCTGCGTACAATAGACCTTATTACTTGGAATTGGCACTCAACAGCGCCCTAAATCAAACATATGAAAATATTGAAATTGTTATTTCTGACGACAGTACAAATAATGAAGTCAATGCTATGATTCAACCGTATTTACGTGAATATAAGTGTATAACATATGTTAAAAATGAAACGCCGTTAGTTGCTGAAAACTTTAATAAGTGTATACAACTTGCGAACGGTAAGTATATAAACTTTTTATTAGATGATGATTTATTTCATCATGAAAAGATCGAGAAAATGATGAAATACTTTTTGACGTTAGAGAATATTTCATTTGTGACGTCATATCGTGAACTGATTGATGAGAATGGAGAGATATTACCACCTTCAACATTAAATATGAAAATCGCGAAAAAAACTACGCTTTTTGAAGGAAAAGAATTAGGGAATTATATGTTAAAAAATTTGAAAAATGTAGTTGGTGAGCCGACAACTGTTTTGTTTAATCGGGAATTGTTTGAAGGGAAGTTTGGGTATTTTAAAGGAAAGGCGTATTCTGCTATTAACGATATTGCAACATGGCTAGATATGATGAGGAAAGGAAAAGTAGTTTATATACAAGAACCTCTCAGTTATTTTAGACAACATAGTGGACAAAATCAAAAACAAATGCATTTTATTTTAATGACAATTGAAGAGTGGAGTGAATTAATTATAGATGCATATAATAGTGGATTTTTAAGTTCTGAAAGAGATTATAAAGAGAGCTTATCTTATTGTTTAGAAAATGCGGGATTTATAGTTAAGGATGCGGCAAGAAATGGAGAACTAGATCAAATTTATAATGAAAAGATTAAAAAAGGGTTAAACAAGCTGATTGCTCATATGTTTGAAAAAGAGTCTTGTTACTGTCAATATTGCAATCAACAATTTGAAAAATTTTCCCCTTGGCCAGCACATTATGATTTTCCGAAATATAAATTTGAGATGTGGAATAAAGATACGGGGATATGTCCAGTTTGTAGTTCAATGGATCGTGAAAGGTTGTATCGTGCATACATTGAAGCGGAAACGGACTTGTTAAGTAAAAAATATACAATGCTTCATATTGCACCTGAAGAAAAGGTAAGAGATTGGTTTAACGAGTATAGAAATATTACTTATGTATGTGGGGATTTAGAACCAAAGGACCCATTAATGAAGGAAATTGATGTTACAAGCATTACATATGATAGTAATACTTTTGATGTAATTTTATGTAGCCATGTATTAGAACACGTTCTTGATGATGACAAAGCAATGCGAGAGTTATATAGAGTTTTAAAGCCAAATGGATGGGGAATTATTCAAGTACCAATCGTAATGAATGTAGATTCTATTATAGAGAATGAATTAATTGTAACACCACAATTGAGGAAATTAGCTTTTGGTCAAGAGGATCATGTGAGAATATATAATCAATCGGGATTCATTCAACGATTAATGAATGCAGGATTTAAGGTGGAATTATATAACATAGCTGAAAGACAAGGAATGAAAAGTGCTAGGAAATTTGGATTGTCTGAAACAGATATGCTCTATATTGTCCGAAAATGATAGGAAGGAATAGATAGATATGGAGAATATTCCTTTTTTACGTGCTTCAACTGTACCTGTAATTGAGTATTTGGAAGAATTGAAGGAAATTGATACATCTCATATATATACGAATTATGGACCTATAAATCAACGTTTTGAGGAAACGATTATGTCGGATTTTTTTCAGAACAGGGGAGCTGTTACAACAGTAGCAAACGCAACGTTAGGGTTAATGGCGGCCATTCAACTTAAGAAAAGAAAAAAAGGAAAGTATGCCCTCATGCCTAGTTTTACATTCCCTGCGACTCCATTAGCAGCTATTTGGTGTGGATTGGAACCTTATTTTATTGATATTTCAATAGATGATTGGTATATGGATAAAACAGTACTTTTGGATAAGATTGAAGAATTAAAAGAAGAGGTTGCGATTGTTGTCCCGTACGCAACGTTTGGATCATGGATGAACTTAGAAGAATATGAAGAATTAGAGAAGAAGGGTGTTCCGGTTGTCGTAGATGCGGCACCGGGATTCGGATTAATGAATGGAAGTATGCATTATGGACAGGGTTTTAGTGGAATGATCGTATATAGTTTTCATGCAACAAAGCCTTTCGGAATTGGTGAAGGAGGGCTTATATATAGTAAAAACGAAGAAGATATACACTGTATTAAAAGGATGGGTAATTTCGGATTTGATAAAAATCGTGAATGTACGATGATGGGCTTTAATTGTAAAATGTCTGAATATGCAGCCGCTATTGGGATTGCAACTATGAAAAAATGGGATGAAAAATTAAAAGAACGCACCCGTATTTCTGAATGGTATAAACAGTTGTTACAAAGTAATGGATTCATAAAAAAAGGGTGGCAACTCCAAAAAACAGACGCAGTTATTCAACAATTTATGCCTATTCTTTGTCCAGAAGAAGTTCGCAACAAACAAGTAATAGAAGACCTGAAAAAACAGAAAATAGAGGCTAGATTATACTTTTCGCCATCTTGCCATCAACAAGTTCTTTTTAGAAATTATAAATCTACAGATTTAATAGAAACGAATAAAATAGCAAAACGAATAGTAAGTTTACCTTTATGGGAAGGAATGACGAAAGAAATAGTAGAACAAATTGTAAGATGTTTAGGTCAGAGGGCGGTGTGGGCAGATGAATAGTTTTTATAGCCAAGAAGAGCTAAAGAAAATTGGATTTTTATCAATTGGGAAGAATGTATTGATTAGTAAAAAAGCAAGTATATATAATCCAAGTGTTATATCAGTAGGTAATCATGTAAGGATTGATGATTTTTGCATTTTAAGTGGCAAAATTAAAATTGGAAGTTATTCGCATATATCAACGTATACAGCGTTATATGGAGGGGAAGTTGGGATTGAAATGCATGATTTTGCAAATATCTCAGCTAAAACAATCGTATATGCAGTACTTGATGATTTCAGTGGAAATACTTTAATGGGACCAACTGTTCCGAGTCAATATAGGAATGTGAAAACAGAAAAAGTTATTTTAAAAAAACATGCGATTATTGGTGCTAATTCTATTATTTTTCCAAATGTAACTATAGGAGAAGGTACGGCAGTCGGTGCGATGAGTATGGTAAAAGAGAGTTTAGATGATTGGTATATTTATGCGGGAGTTCCCGTAAGAAAAGTAAAACCTCGTCAAAAAAAGATGCTAGAGTTAGAAATTGATTTTTTAAAAAGCATCCATTCTTAATAAAAAAGAATGAATGCTTTTTATTTTTATCCCACTTTAATGGGCAGTAAGACCCCTACCTCAAAATTCAGCAAAAGCAAAGAAGTTAGGTGGGGGACTCGCCGCCAGTAAAAAACCGATTGGTGAGGGCTGATTAAAGTTTCACTTTATGATAAAGCAGAATGTATCTTAATTTATTATGTTTTAAATTTTGCTGACCAAGGCAATACTGAGCCATAGTGAATGTAAAGTTGGAGGGCGAGCGTATATGTTTGATGAGGATGGGATTGTTTTAATTATGGAACCAGCTGATGAAAGGAACTTGAGGAGATTTATTTTTTCAGTGCCAAAGTCAGTGTATGAAAAGAAGGGGCTTACATTACACTACGGAACAGCTATAGGACAAGGATATATGGATATAATTGAAGATATTATTAGCGTACATATAGAAATAGATGTTGTAACTGTAATCGGGCATGTAAGAGGATAAATAGCTATTTGAAAAAGGTTTTAAGTAATTTAGCTAGAAGTTATGATAGAAAAAATTGCAGACAATTATAAAAATGAAGGGAGCCTACAATGAAAATAAAATCAATTTTATTAGCATGTATAGTCTCAATTGGATTAATGGGATGTTCACTAGTAGAACAAGGAAAGAACTCCATAGATTATGCTCAAAAAGCGACAGGCTATGTAAATGAAATAAGTGCATTTGCAAATGATGCACCAGCATTAGCAGAAAAGGCTGTTAATGATAGCGAGGCTCGAAAAGAATTAGAAACGAAGCTTAGTGAAATTAAACAAGACATACCTGCATTCAATGAATTAACGCCACCTGATGTAGCAAAGGATCTTCATCAGCAAATTGTCGGATATAACGAAAAGTTAAATACGTTAATTGATACGGCGATGACAAAGATAGAAGAAGGAAAAGTGGATGTAGAGCAATTTAAAAACTCTGAGCTTATGCAGACGGTAGATCAAGTTCGAGATTTGAAAGATAAGGTGCAAAATTTAGGTCAATAGTAAAAAGCTCCGTTTGTGATAAACGGAGCTTTTTGTATAAGAGATTACTTAATAAAATACACCACAACACCCATTAAAATGATAGTATTCCCAATTACTTTTCTTTTGGTTACTTTTTCACCTAAAAAATACCAACCGAAAATTAATATGATGATATAACTTAATGATTCTAATGCAGAGACTTGATTTATTGTCAGTCCCTTTAAGGCAATAATATTGAATCCTGCGTTAAGTACAAATAAAGAGTAACCGATGATTACATATGGATTTACATATTCTTTTAATTTAGAATCATATTGCTGTAAAGTAGCCTTTTTTAATAAAATTTGTGAGTAATTGGCCAATACGATTCCAAAGATCAATAACAACATATAACTATTCATCTTTTGTCACCACCACAATTCCGACGATAATAATAGCCGCACCAAGTAAATGATTCCACTGTATCGTATCTCCAAATAGAACTACTGACCAAAGCATTGACCACAGTATAATAATTCCGCGATGTGAATATGCTTTTGATATTTCGAAATGCTTAATTACTTGTTGCCATAAAATTGCATATCCGAATAAAAGTACAACTAGTCCGAAATAAGCAATAAAAAATGAGATGGAAGCAATGGGAAACTTAGCTGCCCATTTCATGTAAACTACAATGATAGAATATATCAAAAAAGCTACATGTAAAAATACGTAATTTTTAATAGTTGGTTTCATTTATTCACTCTCTTTTACATATAAATATATATTTATATCTATCTTTCCCTAATAATAGATATTGGAACGTATTTTGTTTAACCATTCACATTCCAAATTATATAGTATCATGGCTTTTATTGTAAAACAATAGAAGCCATGCATTCATTTTTTCCAAGGTTCTACAATATGTATCGTTTTATTTGTTGCATCCAACTCTACTTGAACACCGATAGGCATGGTGATCATTGGATGTGTATGACAACAATCGAAGTCGGCTAGAAAAGGAATTCTTTGATTTTGAAGTACTTCTAATAGTATTTCAAAAGGTTTTCGATTTGTACCACAATCATCAAATTGCTCATGCTTTCCAAGAATGATACCTGAAATTTTATCGAATACACCGTTAATTTTAAGGAATGAAAAGCTTCTTTCGATAGTAGCTGCATCTTTTGAACTGTCCTCAATAAAGAGAATATCGCCTTCTTGAATATGTGGCATATAGGGGCTACCCAAAATTCCTTGTATCGTGTTTAAATTCCCGCCAATAATACGACCAGTAGCTTTTCCAGCAATTACTGAAATCCAATCGTTTGGTCGAAGTTCTTTCTCCTTCGTCTTTTCTTCCCAATTAATAAATTCATCTGACCAAAATAATGGTTGTTTTATATGATAAGGAAGAGATTGATTATGTAGTAAAGTTTCAGCAAAATATTTGTATGTGCAATCAACAAAAGGCTCAAATTCGCCAAAGGAAGGGACGAGAGCGGGTCCATAAAATGTAGGGATTCCTGTTTTGGCGTACATTCCTAGTAATAAAGCAGTTGCATCTGAATACCCAATCATTATTTTAGGGTTATTTAGAAAAGCATCATAATCAATATAAGGTAATATTGAATTTGAATTCATGCCACCAATTGTTGACATGATACAAGAAACATTAGGATTTCTTATTAAAGCATTCAGTTCCTCAGCACGCTCTTGTATACTACCCGAACGATAGAAATCATATCGGCCTGTTAAGGAACCTTCTAATATATGAAACCCTTTCTGTTGTAAGTAAGATTTTGCTCGTTCAAATCTTTTTGGAGAAGTGTAGGTTACTGGTGAAGAAGGGGAGTAGATCCCAATTGTGTCTCCGTATTTTAATGATTTTGGAAGTAGCATTTGTATGAATCCCTTCTATTAAATAATTTATCCCGCTTTAATGGGCAGTAAGACCCCCACCTCAAAATTCAGGAAAAGTAAAGAATTTAGGTGGGGGATCAACTGCCCATAAAAGTCCGATTGGTTCAACTAATAATCAGTGGGGGATGAAGAAAACCCCCACTGATTAAAGTTTCACTTTATCTCGCTATTTGACGGGTAGCCCGATTGGTGGGGCTGATTAAAGTTTTGCTTTATTTACGAGATTTTATTATTGAATATTCTTATGTTTTAATATTGTAAGTTTAACATAAATAAATTAAAATAATCATTGCTTTATATGAATAAATATACCTTTTTGCCTTGACTGTATAAAGGAATTATTGTTAAGGTTAAATGTGAGTGTATAAAAGGTTTGCTAAAGGAGTTTTGAAATGAATCGGTTAAGATGGGGAAGGATGACAGTCCTATTAGTCATTATTTTAGGGATATGTTGGTTCTTATTCCAAGGAAATCAAAAGAGCGTAGCGAATGTAGAGGGACAACCTTTGCAAGTGGCAGAACTACCTAAAGCAGGATTTACTGAAAAAGTAGTCCCGCCAAAGTACATCCCACCAGAAATTAACGCAAAAGCGGCTATGATTATCGATGCGAGTGATGGAGATATTATTTATCAATATAATGAAAATGAAGCTTTTGCACCAGCTAGTATGTCTAAGATGATGACAGCGTATCTCCTACTAGAGAGTATACATAACGGGAAAGTTCGCTGGGAAGATCCAGTTAAAATGAGTGCGAAGGCGGCACAAACAGAGGGAGCGAGAATCCCAGTACAAGTTAATGACACATTAACTGTTAAAGATTTATATCATGCATTAATGATTGAGTCAGCTAATAATGCAGCTGTGGCATTAGCAGAACATATGGCAAAATCGGAGAAAGATTTCGTTCAGCTTATGGATGCAAAAGCGAAACAGTTAAAAATGTCGGAACATGCTAAATTTGCAAATGCTTCTGGATTACAAGAGCCAGATGGAAGTGAAACAAAAATGACGGCTGGTGATGTAGCAAACTTGGCGTATCATCTTATAAAAGATTACCCAGAAATATTAGAAGTGACTCACTTACGTCAAAGTCAATTAGCATTTAATAATATTAATGTTATAAGTACAAATGATATGTTAAATAAAAATAATAAAGCTTTATATATAGAAGGAATAGACGGATTAAAAACAGGATTCACAGATAGCGCAGGGTATTGTTTTACGGGTACAGCAAAACAAGGTAATACTCGTATTATTACAGTTGTTATGGGAACAAAAGGTAAAACAAAGCGTTTTACAGAGACGAATAAGCTAATGTCTTATGCGTTTGGCTTAGTTAATTAAGTAAAATATTGAGTTGTATCATCATATAAGAAAGGCAATTTGTTGTTACGTACTATCGGTAACAACAAATTGCCTTTTATTTTTTAGCACTAATAAAGTAAAAAGGTAAAAATGTGAGTGTTATTATTTGAGTTTATTATTGCTTGTTTATATTATAAAGTTAGAAACTTATTAATGATAAGTTTTGAGGGGCATATGATGTGTACATAGGAAAAAGCCTCAAATGAAAATTGGAGGGAATTATGATGGCAAAAGATTTTTACTCAGCAATTGAAGACAGAAGATCTATTTACGCAATTAGTAAAGAACAAGTAGTTTCTGATGAAAAAATTCAAGAAGTGATTTATCATGCTGTAAAACATACACCTTCAGCTTTTAACTCTCAGAGCGCTCGCGTTGTCGTCTTGCTTGGAGAACAACACGATAAGTTATGGGATATTACGAAAGAAACGTTACGAAAAATTGTACCTGAAAATAACTTCGCTTCTACGGAAGAAAAAATGAATGCATTTAAAAGTGGTTATGGAACAGTTCTATACTTCGAAGATAGTGAAGTGGTGGAAGAACTGCAAGAAAAATTTGCATTATACAAAGAGAACTTTCCAATTTGGTCTCAGCAATCCTCTGGAATGTTACAATTTGCAATTTGGACAGCTTTAGAAATTGAAGGATTTGGTGCTACATTGCAACATTACAATCCGTTAATTGATGAAGAAGTGAGAAAAGAATGGGGAGTTCCAGAAAATTGGAAGCTTATTGCGCAAATGCCGTTTGGTAAACCGGTTGTACCTGCAGGTGAAAAAGAATACCAGCCTTTAGAAAACCGTGTGAAAATTTATAAATAATGTAGGAACGAGTGGGGGAATTGTTTATCCCCCACTAATTATTAGTTGAACCAATCGGGTTTTTGCCACTTATAAAAAGGTGAACAGGGATACAACCTGTTCACCTTTTTATAAGTAGTAAGGATTTTTTTGATAGGAATTTTTCATCTGATTTTTTAATTCTTTTTTACGTGTTTCAATAGTTGATATTTTTTGTAAGGTAATAATTGAAATGAATTGAAAAAAAGCATAGTACAGTTCTATATTTTTATTTATAGGATTATCTATTATGTTTTTTATAAATATGCCTCCCTTTTGATTCCACTATTTGCAAGCAATAAAACTCTCATCTTAAAATTCAATTGCTTTCCGTGTATGGTAAATAAAATGTGTATAGATTAAAACGTTACTATATATATGATAATATAAATACCCTATAAATTCCATAGACGGTTAAAAATGGGTAGCGGAATGTGTACTTTCGTCAAATTAGAACAGAATTTTTGAAGATAAATCTTACAAATCGTCAAATCTTTTAAAAGCGATAGATAGTATCGGAAATAGTTTTCTAAAAATACTATGCTATTGATAAAAAAAGCATTTTTTGTCATGATAAGAGTATGCTTCATAGAGGTGACTTTACTAAGAGATAGACTCTTTGCATTGTATTAGATTAATAGAGTTTTTCCGGGGAGATAGGATAATGCATATTAAGATAATAAATGGAATGTCGAATTTTCAATGAAATACATAAGAAATTTGAAAAAAACATTGCTAAAACAGTAAGTTTAATGGTAAAGTTCACATGAAGTTCACACGGATTTCACTTCATTCGTTTAAAATGAACTCTGTGTGAAAAATAAAACTCTTGTTAAAAAATGGAACTTGATGAATATTTTACTTTAATAATATTGTAAAGTATTAAGTTTATAATTTTTTTAAAGAGGATAGTAGGGAAAGGAAGTAAAGACAACTTATGAAAAAAGTAATTGCAGGTTTAGCAGCAGCTTCTGTAGTGGGTGTTGCAGTTCCAGGTATGGATTCTGCTCAGGCACAAGTTTCAAACGAGGCGCTAAAAGAAATTAATGGACAAACTCAAAATCAAACGACTGTAACTGAAACAAAAACTGTAGAAACAAAATCTGACTTAAAATACACAGTAAATGCTGATGTATTAAATGTTCGTTCAGGTGCTGGTACAGGACATAGCGTGATTTCTAAAGTGAAATCAGGTCAAGTACTACAAGTAATTGGACAAGAAAACGGTTGGTTCAAAGTAACTGTAAACGGCCAAACTGGTTATGTAAGTGGTGACTTCGTAACGACTGGTGGTAAAACAGGAACTACTGTTCAACAAGGAACTGGTACTTACACAGTAAACGTTTCTTCACTAAACGTACGTACAGGCCCAAGTACATCTCATACAGTATTAGGCTCTGTAAATAAAGGTAAAACAGTACAAGTTGTTGGAGAAGTACAAGATTGGTTTAAAATCAACTTCAATGGTGGAACTGGATACGTAAGCAAAGACTTCGTAACAAAAGGTGGTTCTGCTGTATCTAACCAAACACAACAACCAACTACAAATAACAACAATACTACTACAGTTCAAACTGGTGGTTCTTATGTTGTTAACACTGGTGCTTTAAAAGTACGTACAGGCCCAGCTACATACAACGCTGTAATCGGTGGTGTAACAAACGGTACAGTATTAAACGTTACTGGCGCTGAAAATGGTTGGTACAAAATTAACCATAACGGCCGTACAGGTTACGTAAGTGCAGACTTCGTTAAGTTTGTAAAAGGCGGAGTAAACAACGTTACAAATAACAATAACGTTACAAATAACGTTCAACAACCAGGTAAAGACGTACAAAAACCAACAACAGGTGGAGATACATCTTCAATCGCTGGATTCGCTAGATCTTTAAATGGTTCACCATACAGAACTGCTGGTACAACACCTGCTGGTTTTGACTGCAGTGGATTCATTCACTACGTATTAAATCAAACTGGTCACAAAGGTGCTCGTCAAACAGTTGCTGGATACTGGAGCTCTAAAACAAAAACTAGCAATCCACAACCAGGTGATTTAGTATACTTCCAAAATACTTATAAATCAGGTCCTTCTCACATGGGTGTTTACTTAGGAAACGGTCAGTTCATTAGTGCAGAAACTGATGCAACTGGTGTACGTATTAGTTCTGTAAGTAACTCTTACTGGAGCAAGCACCTATTAGGTTACACAAAAGCATACTAAGAAAAAGTAGTTTATATACTTTTTGTATAGAGAAAAGGCTTTCCAGGGAAACTTGGGAAGCCTTTTTATAGTTGGATAAACTGGGGAGTGTAGTAGTTTTTACTGTAACTTCCCATTTAAAAATCGAGCGTATAGGTCATGAAAGTAGTTCGGACGAAACAAGTTAGCTGCATGTCCTGCAAGCGGTATTTCTTTATATAAAACGTTTGGAAGAATAGACTTTAAATCAAAAAGGCAAGATTTATAGAGATGATCATGTTCACCCATTACCCATAGAATAGGGTGGGGAAGTGATTTTAATTTAGATTTCAAATCGAATTCTAATCGGTGTCGTAATGATTGGGCAATAATTGATGAATGTAATTGCAATCCGAAACGGTAATAAATATTTCTTGAAATGACTGCGAACGGATTTACTTTTAGTATGCCACTTGGAAAAATGGTATTTGCGTATTGAGAGAGCCATTTAGAGTAATCGTCTCCTCGCTTCTCCCAAAATTTTTGAAATACGTTATATAAAATGGAAGGGTTATTATAATGTCCGCCAATATGACAAATGCTCAAAACTTTTTCTGGATGCATTTGTGCAAAAATAGTAGAAATATAACAGCCGTAGCTTAAAGCACAAATATGAGCCTTTTGAATGCCTTCTTTTTCGTATAAATTCAATAATTGATCTACGAGACGCTGTAATGAAAATTCGATAGCTTCTCCTTTATCATCGCCGTGACCTAATAAGTCATAAGTAATAACGTTGTAAGAGGCGGAAAATCGTTTATGCTCTTTTTTGAAGGCACGACGATTGCCGACTAATCCATGAATAAAAATAATTGTTTCCTTTTCGGAATGTATATTTGTTTGCAAAAAGGATACTCCTTTCAATAACGGGAGATTTATATAGTATTGTAAATTGATTATTTATCATTCACATAGAATAATATTTAGCACTAGGTAATAATATCAGATGTTTATATATGTTGTAAAGATACGTTTGTATGTATATTTTGTAAAAATAGAAAAAGTGTGTTTACATTCAGTTTACATTCGTATTGTATTCTACTTTTAGAAAGAACAGTTTGGTTTAACACAAGGAGATGAACAGGAATGGAAGTTAAAAATGAAATGAAGAAAAAAGGGAGCTGGAGGCAGTTTTTACGCCTTATTCAAGATACAAATCCTCCGAAAGGAATATTAATTTTTGCGTTATTTATGAGTTTACTTTCTACAGGAGCAAGTTTATTTATTCCGATGTTAACGAAAGGGTTAGTAGATAATTTTTCACTTTCGTCAATTAGTACAGGGCAAATTGCTGGGCTAGTTGCATTCTTTATTATGCAAACTATAGCTGCAGGATTATCTATATATTTATTAAATTATATAGGACAGAAGATTGTAGCTGGACTGAGAGAACGTTTGTGGAAAAAGGTCCTTATTTTACCGGTAACTTATTATGATCAAAATAGAACAGGCGATACAATTAGTCGTATGACAAATGATACAGGAGTTGTGAAAACGTTAATTTCTGAGCATTTGTCAAACTTATTAACAGGTGGTATTTCAATTGTCGGATCTTTAATTGTACTATTTGTTTTAGATTGGAAAATGACACTTTTACTTTTAACGGTTATTCCATTATCAGTACTTATTTTAGTTCCACTTGGACGAAAAATGTATAAGATTTCAAAAGCACTTCAAGATGAAACGGCTTCTTTTACTAGTGTATTAACACAAGTGTTATCAGAAATTCGTTTAGTAAAATCTTCGAACACAGAAAAAAGAGAATATGAAACTGGAAATAAAGGTATCGAAAAGTTATTGCAATTTGGTTTGAAAGAAGGAAAAGTGCAAGCGTTAATTTCACCAGTTATGTCGTTTGTTTTAATGGCATTGCTTGTTATTATCGTAGGGTATGGTGGAATGCGTGTTTCTAGCGGTGCATTAACTACAGGTGAACTTGTAGCGTTTATTTTATATTTAGTTCAAATTATAATGCCGATGAGTCAATTATCTATGTTCTTTACACAATTCCAAAAGGCAATTGGTGCAACGGAAAGAATTAATACAATTTTAGAATATGAAGTAGAAGATCATGAAACAGGTGTGAAAGTCACAAATGCTAAGCAGCCAATCGTTCTTGAAAATGTTCATTTCGAGTATAACGAAGAAGAGCAAGTGTTAAAGAATATTGATTTCACAATTGAATCAGGAAAAGTAACAGCGATCGTAGGACCAAGTGGTAGCGGGAAAACGACGTTATTCTCATTATTAGAACGTTTTTATGAACCAACTAGCGGTGCCATTAAATTAGGAAAAGATTCAATTAAGAGTTATTCACTACAATCATGGCGACGTCAAATCGGTTACGTATCACAAGATAGTCCGTTAATTGATGGAACGATTCGTGATAATATTTGTTACGGTGTTGAGGGTGAAGTGACAGGTGAAGAAATTGAAAAAGTAGCAGCGATGGCATATGTTGATGCATTTATTCATGACTTACCGAATGGATATGCAACAGAAGTTGGAGAACGTGGTGTGAAGCTTTCTGGAGGACAAAGACAACGAATTGCAATTGCCCGAGCATTACTTCGAAACCCGCAAATTCTTATGTTAGATGAGGCAACTTCAAGTTTAGATAGTAAGTCCGAGTCCGTCGTTCAAAAGGCATTAAATAACTTAATGAAAGGAAGAACAACGTTAGTTATTGCACATAGACTTTCTACTGTTGTAGATGCAGATAAAATTATCTTTATTGAAAAAGGGAATCTTACAGGAAGTGGTACGCATGATGAATTACTACAAACGCATGATATGTATCGTGAATTTGCAACGCAACAATTGAAAATTAAAGAGGCGGCATTATAAAATGAATCATCAGTGGAGCTTATACTCCGCTGATGATTCATTTTTAAAAGTTATATAAAAGATGCTACGTAGAAAGGAGATGGCTTCTTTGATACCAAAAATTTTAATAGTAGATGACGATCCACATATTAGAGAACTCGTTTCTGTATTTTTAGAGCGGGAAGGCTTTCAAACATATGAGGCAATTGATGGACTAGATGCACTTCAGAAAATAGACGAAGTGAAAGTTGATATGGTTATTCTCGATATTATGATGCCGAATATGGATGGATTTGATTTATGTTTTGAATTAAGAAAGTACTATGATATTCCGATTTTGATGTTAACGGCTAAAGGGGAAACGTCTCAAAAAGTAAAAGGATTCCACCTTGGCACGGATGATTATCTTGTAAAACCGTTTGATCCGATGGAATTAGTAGTGAGAGTTAAGGCTTTATTGAAACGTTACCAAATTACAGTGTCGCAATCGATTCAAGTTGGAAATGTACTGTTAAATCGTAAAACATTTGAAGTTATAATTGGAGAACAAACGGTTACGTTACCGCTAAAAGAATTCGAATTGCTCTTTACTTTAAGTTCTAAAGTAGGAAGAACGTGTTCGAGAGAGCAATTAATTGAAGATGTATGGGGATATGATTTTGAAGGAAATGAACGTACATTAGATGTTCATATAAATCGGTTACGTGAGAAGTTTCAAGAGGAGAAGTCGAATTTTAGTATTAAAACAATAAGGGGTTTAGGATATCGCTTAGAGGTAAGTAAATGAGAAAAAGAAAACGAATGGGTAAGTTGAAGATGTTGAAAGTAACAGGAGCGATAATAGCCCTCTTTTCTTTTCTTACTATCATTTGGTCTACAGCTTTTTATGTATCATCTAGTGTATTAGATGCCCTTGCAATACATCTCTCTCCTTTTGTTACTTATCTCATTAGTGACATACTCAGTTTTATATTTATGATTCTTCTTTGGATATTAATTGCAGTATTAATGAGACCGAAACGGCAGGCAATGATTTGGACAATTATTGAACCAATACAAAAAATTGCAAAAGGGGACTTCTCCGTAAAAATACGAAATGAAGAGAAATATGATGGGGAAATTGGTGTGCTCGTAAAAAGTATAAATGATATGACAGATGAACTAAACGCAATGGAGAAAATGCGCCAGGAATTTGTATCGAATGTTTCTCATGAAATACAGTCACCATTAACTTCTATAAAAGGATTTGCTAGAGCACTACAAGACGATAATCTTTCTAAGGAAAAAAGAAAGCATTATCTTACTATTATTGAAACAGAAACGACGAGATTATCTAAATTAAGTCAAAATTTACTGAAATTAACTCTTTTAGAGTCGGAAGAGTATACACCAGAAAGAGTAACTTATCGATTAGATCAACAGTTAAAACAAGTTGTATTAAATAGTGAACCGCTTTGGGCTGAGAAAGAAATTGAATTAGACCTTGATTTAGAAAAAGTGCAAATAACTGCTGACCAAGAAAGTATGAGTCAAGTTTGGATTAATTTAATTCATAATAGTATTAAATTTACTCCAAGTAGCGGTACGATTTCAATCAAGTTAAAAGAATATGAGACATTAGTGGAAGTGCGTATTCGTGATTCGGGAATTGGAATATCTGAAGAACAGAAACAACATATTTTTGAGCGGTTTTTTAAAGCTGATTCTTCACGGAATCGAGCATACGGAGGAAGCGGTTTAGGATTAGCGATAGTAAAAAAAGTAGTAGACCTACATCAAGGAGAAATAAAAGTCGAGAGTGAGGAAGGGAATGGGACGGAATTTATTGTTTGTATTCCGAATTAGGAAGAGAAATAGTGTTAGGAGGAAACCCTTCTAACACTATTTCTCTTTAAAAACACATTTCCCGTTACTGCAACTATATTGATAAGCTTTTCCTTCGTTATTCATACGGTATGAGTAATCTGATGCTATATCTTTCTTAAAGTCAACATATGCCTCTGCACCGTTTTTATCATCATTGATATCAACGAATTGAACATGGCGTATAGAATAATCTTTCTTTTCACTTAAACCTCTTTCTTGCAAGTTTGTATGAATACCGTCTACTAACTCGTCAAACAATGACCAGTTTAAATTAAGATTTTCATATGATTCAGTATGTCTTCCTAGAATGCTGTTGTCTTGTATTATTTTTTTATTATTATCGTATGTATAAGAGTATGTAAAATAAGGTTCGTCTTTATATACGACTTTTGCATAATAGCCGATATTATAAAGAGGAGTATATTTTCCGGTTATGCTTTGTATTTCTTTTTGCTTATATCCTTTTATAGTATGGAGATATTCGTTAGTATCTTTTTCTATTACTTTATAATGTAGTGGATTACCAAATATAAAGTACATAGCCAAAAATATGATGCATAGTCCGACTGCAGTTAGTGACAAGAACCACTTTTTTCTTTTCATATACATACACCCTCCTATGTGGGGTTTATTTCTATTTTACACTAATTATGGAAAAACATGATAATTATAAAAAATCCCTATAGTTACCTACAAGTAACCTACGCACATGAAAGTGCATCATTGCCTTTTTACATAAACATAGATACAATTTTAATATAATACATAACTGAGATGATTAAGGAGTGTTATACTTGGCAGAATTATTACAAGGCAAAAATGCTTTAATTACAGGAGCAGGTAGAGGGATTGGTCGTGCTGTAGCGATCGCATTAGCGAAAGAGGGCGTAAATGTCGGTCTTTTAGCTCGTTCAGAAGAAAACTTAAAAGCTGTAGCGAAAGAAGTAGAAGCAGAAGGCGTAAAAGCTGTTATTGCGACTGCTGATGTTTCTTCATACGAAGAAGTGACTACTGCGATTGAGACGTTAAAAAATGGTTTAGGATCTATCGATATTTTAATTAATAACGCTGGTATTTCTAAGTTCGGTAAGTTTTTAGAGTTAGACGTTGCTGATTGGGAAAAAATCATTCAAGTAAACTTAATGGGTGTATACTATGCAACTCGCGCAGCTTTACCAAGCATGATTGAACAACAATCTGGTGATATCATTAACATTTCATCTACAGCAGGACAAAAAGGTGCGCCTGTAACAAGTGCATATAGTGCTTCTAAATTTGGTGTTCTTGGCTTAACAGAATCGTTAGCGATGGAAGTTCGTAAACATAACATTCGTGTAACAGCTTTAACTCCAAGTACAGTAGCAACTGACATGGCTGTAGATTTAGGATTAACTGATGGAAATCCTGATAAAGTAATGCAAGCAGAAGATATTGCAGAGTTTATCGTAGCGCAGCTGAAATTAAATAAACGTACATTTATTAAATCAGCGGGACTTTGGTCTACTAATCCGTAAGGGATAAATGTATAAATAAAAGAAGGGATATTTATTCTGTAATGGAGTAGATGTCCCTTCTTTATTTTTCTGTTTATGAGACAGAATTTTCGGTATAATCAAATATAGATAGTAGAAAAGTATTGAAAAGGATGGTATTTACATGAGTACGATTGAGAAATGGACGGCTGTTGATCAATATGTGAGTGATGTGAGGAGGTAAAAGGGATGAAAAAGAAATTTCAAAAATTATAACATGTATCGTATGCAACACAGGAAGCTCGCGGACCTCCAACATACTTGGAAATATAAGTTTATATTAAAAATTGGAGGTCAGGAATAGATGAGAACTGAAAAAGAAATGTTAGACTTAATTATGAATACAGCAAAAGAGGATGAAAGAATTCGAGCTGTTATTATGAATGGATCACGTGTGAATCCAAATGTGAAAAGAGACTGTTTTCAAGACTATGATATTATGTATGCGGTAAAAGACATACGCTCTTTTACGTCTAATCATAATTGGATTCATAGGTTTGGAGAAATAATGATTGTACAAATGCCAGAAGAAATGTCAGTAGTTCTAGCAGATGAAGACGGGAAGTTTCCGTATTTAATGCAGTTCATGGATGGAAATCGGATTGATTTAACACTAGTTCCAGTTGAATTAATAAATCATTTCGTTGGACAAGATAGTTTAAGTAAATTACTTCTCGATAAAGATAATTGTATGGAAGAATTCCCGCCAGCAAGCGATAAGAATTACTTAATAAAAAAGCCTACAGAAAAAGAGTTTTTGGATTGCTGTAATGAATTTTGGTGGTGTAGTACGAATGTGGCAAAAGGTTTATGGAGAGAAGAGCTTTCTTATGCGAAAGGAATGCTTGATGGTCCGGTGCGAGATATGTTCATCGTAATGCTAGAATGGCATATTGGTATGAAAACAGATTTTACAGTTAATACAGGTAAATTTGGAAAGCATTTTGAGCAATATTTTGAAGAAGATATGTGGGAGCAATTTAAAAGGACATTTTCTAATGCTGAATATGAAAACATATGGAAGTCATTCTTTGTCATGGGTGATTTATTTAGGGAAGTGGCGAATGAAATTGCTAACGCTTATGGATATTCGTACCCGCAAGGTGATGATGACAGAGTGACAAGTTATTTAAAACATGTGAAAGCTTTACCGAAAGATAGTACATCGATTTATTAATAATAGTAAGCAGTAAGACTGTCCTAATTACGGACAGTCTTATTTTTGTTTATGAATAGGAATTTCTCTAACAAAGTGCAGATGAATCACATATGAAACTTTAGGGAGGTTTTTATTATGTATTATTTTTATTCACCAGAAGGGTTTGCTCCATATCAATGGGGGCTAGAACGAGATGTTTCGTATGCCTATATGCCATATAACTTATTTTATTACGGAGATTATATAAGAACATTGCCATACACATATACCCCTCAAAGCTATGAAGTACAAATGAAAGCAGATGAACGTGGATCGTGGACACCATTTTCTTGGGTCGAAAAATATGCGTACGCATTTTCAGGACCGTATAATAAAGCGGAAGTTGCTCTTACATTTGATGATGGGCCGGATTTAGAATTCACGCCCAAAATATTAGATAAGTTAAAACAACATAATGTAAAAGCTACTTTTTTCCTGCTTGGTGAAAATGCAGAAAAGTTTCCGAATGTAGTAAAACGTATTGCGAATGAAGGGCATGTAATTGGCAATCATACGTATAGCCATCCGAATTTAGCGAAAGTAAATGATGCTGAGTACCGTAATCAAATTATAAAAACAGAAGAAATATTAAACCGTTTAGCTGGTTATGCACCGAAGTTTATTCGTCCTCCGTATGGTGAAATACTTGAAAATCAATTGAAGTGGGCAACAGAACAAAATTTTATGATTGTACAGTGGAGTGTTGATACGGTTGATTGGAAAGGCGTAAGCGCTGATACAATTACAAATAATGTGTTAGGAAATTCATTTCCTGGAAGTGTTATCCTTCAGCATTCAACACCAGGTGGGCATTTGCAAGGATCTGTAGATGCATTAGACAAAATCATTCCGCAGTTAAAAACGAAAGGGGCGCGCTTTGTAACGCTGCCAAGTATGTTCCAAACATCGAAAGAGCGGAAGTGAATGTGTTGTTAAATTGGAAAAAACAGGATTTTGTCGTATAATGAAGCTGTAGGTTGTTAGGAGGGGATATAATTGATGTATGCACTAGTAAACATAGGAATGAGTATTTTAATAGGTATTATATTTATACTTGCGGCGATTGTCCTTCAAAAAAATCCACCGACCGATATTAATGCGGCATATGGTTATCGTACGAAACGATCTATGAAAAATAAAGAATTATGGGATGCAGGTAATAGGTATAGTGCAGAAGTGATGAAGCAAAACGGATTCATTATGATGTTAATTGGAAGTGTTGTTAGTATACTGTTTAGATATCCACATACAATGATAGCGATTATGGTGATTATGCTGTTATTAATCATTCGTTTATTTATACGAGTAGAGAGTAGATTAAAAATACTTGAACAATAATGAAAAAATAGGACTTCATGCAATATAATGCTAGGAGTCCTATTTTATTTATAAACTATTATTTTCTAGTAAGTCTTTTCCTTGTTCAACAACAAATTCATAGTATGCAAGATCATATGGATAAATATCATCAAAAGTTATCGTTATTGGTTTATTGTTCAAAACAGAAGTAGCTGTAAAAGATGAAATCTCTCTTTTTAATAGTTGTAGAAATGAAGCGGCATGTATTTTCATCACATCGTCTACTTCTTCACCTGGTGCGAATGGAAGTGGATTGATGACATTGTGGAAATACATATGACAAAACTCGCGATCCGTAAGATTTGAAAATTCATAATCTATTTTAAAGATGCCCTTGTAGGCTAAATCAGTCGTTTGGAAAGAAAGCCCTAATTCCTCTTCAATTTCACGAAGACCGCCACTTTGTACATCTTCATCATGCATAATATGTCCGGCTGAAGTAATATCCCAAATGTTTGGAGCTTCTTTTTTATTTTTAGAACGTAGTTGGAAATATAAAAACATATCTTCATCATCTTTTTCTACAAACCAACAATGAAATGTTTCGTGCCAATCACCGTCAAGATGCACTTCATCACGTAATTTCTTCCCAAGTATATTTTTTTCAGTATCAAATATTGTTAACCACTCTGTCATATAATTTCCCCTTTCTGCCAATTATATTATACAATATTTGTATTGGATTTTGGAAAAATAAAGAAAAAGGAGAGGGTATAAGTGGGGATAGAGAGCGCGGAAATAAAAGCGATTATTTCAACAGAGGAAGAATTACGGAAAATATTAGGGCAACCAAGTGAGAGAGCTTTGAAAAAGGTTATTTCATCATTAGACTATCATTGCGTAGATTTTCTGTCTAAATCTCCTTTTCTAGTATTATCTACTGCAAATAAATTAGGAGAGTGCGATGCTTCGCCGAGAGGAGATGCTCCTGGATTTGTTTACGTATTAAATAATAATAAAATTATTATTCCAGAAAGACCAGGGAACCGCCGTATAGACTCTATTTTGAATATTATTTCAAATCCACGTGTAGGGTTACTCTTTTTTATTCCAGGTCTTGGGGAGACACTCCGAATAAATGGCCGAGCGTATATAACAAACGACGAAGAAATTTTGCAAGAAATGCAGGCAAATGGACGCAATCCGCTACTTGGAATTGTTGTTGAAATAGAGGAATGCTACATTCATTGTGCAAAAGCTTTTATTCGTTCGAAAATGTGGGATCCAGAATCTTGGTTGAATAAAAAAGAATTACCTTCAGCAGCAAAAATGTTGCTGGAGCATGCGAAAGTAAATACTTCAGAAGAGGATGTTGCACGTTCTTTAGAAGAAAGTTATACGAAAAGATTGTATTAATAAAATTTTATTAATATAGTTTTCTGAGGTCGAGATGTACGTGGTTTAGAATAGGAAATGTATATATGAGGAATTGATTTAAAAAGTGGAGAAATAACAAAATAGGTAAATCGAGCGACAGTTGCATAATGTTATTGTGAAATATAATAAAAAATGATTTTGAAAATTGTTAGTAAAAATAGGCTTGCTTTTTAAAAAGTTGATAACTATAATAAGTTAACAAATAGACATGAACGAAAAAGTAACGATAAGGACACGGAATCATTTTTACGGTTTACAGAGAGGGAAGCCAAGGGTGTGAGCTTCCTAACACGAGAAATGATTTTACCACCTTTGAACTTCAATAGTGAACGAGTAATCTAGTAATTATTGACGGAATCAGCCGTTATCTGAACTTGAGCAATCTAGAGAGAAATACGTCTAGGTTGGAACAAGGGTGGAACCACGAAAACACATTCGTCCCTTTCCTAGGGATGAGTGTGTTTTTTTATTATTTTGAAAGGAGGTGCAGTAACATGAAACGATTTGTACGTACGGAAATAACCACCACCTGTATGGTTGAAAAGCAGAGCAAGGTGATTGATAAAGATAAAAAATAAAATTGTAGGAGGAGATTAAAAGATGAATAATGTTATTAATGTTGGGGTGTTAGGATTAGGTACGGTCGGAAGTGGTGTTGTCCATATTTTGAAAGAACATTATAAAAAAATTTCACTTGATACAGGGTATGAAGTGAAAGTGAAGACAGTCGTTGTACGTGACTTAGAAAAAGAACGTGATGTTTGCATTGATGGAATCGTAGTAACAAGTCATGTCGATGAAGTTCTAAATGATTCAAATATTGATATTGTAGTAGAGGTAATGGGCGGAATTGAAGAAGCGAAGCAGCATATTGTTAAGGCTTTACGAAATAAGAAACATGTCGTAACAGCAAATAAAGATTTAATGGCTGTATACGGTGCAGAGCTTCTCCAGCTGGCGAACGATAATGATTGTGATTTATGTTATGAGGCAAGTGTAGCGGGCGGTATTCCGGTGTTAAGAGGGTTAACAGACGGATTAGCATCAGATCAAATTGAAAAAATAATGGGAATTGTAAATGGTACAACAAATTACATGTTAACAAAGATGAGTCAAAATGGATGGACGTATGAAGAAGCTTTACAGGAAGCACAAAAATTAGGTTTCGCAGAATCGGATCCAACAGCGGATGTAGATGGGCTAGATGCAGCGAGAAAGGTAGCCATTCTTGCAAACTTAGGTTTTTCGATGAATGTTTCTTTAGATGATGTGCAAGTAAGAGGGATTCGAAAGGTCGAAAAAGAAGATTTACAAATGGCTGAAAAGTTAGGATTTACTATGAAATTAATTGGTAAAGCAGAGAAACAAGGATCAGCCATTCATTTAAGTGTAGAACCGACTCTTTTACCTAGTCATCATCCATTATCGAATGTAAATAATGAATTTAATGCAGTATATGTTCACGGTCAAGCGGTAGGGGAAGTAATGTTTTACGGACCTGGAGCTGGGAAGTTACCGACTGGTTCTGCTGTAGTAAGTGATATTATTTCAATCGTTAAAAATATGAATCAAGTTCAGAAAAATAAAAGTGCGTTAAAAGAACCAGAGCCGTACGAATTACAGGGAGATGAAGAAGTCGTTTCAAAATATTTCTTGCGTATTTCATTACGAGACGAACCAGGGATGTTGCAAAAAATAACAGAATGTTTCGTTAATTATTCTGTAAGTTTAAAAGAAGTGATTCAGTTACCTTTAAATCGTGAACTTGCAGAAGTCGTTGTTGTGACACATCAAACTTCAAAGTATCAATTTGAACGAGTTTTAGGAGCGATAGAAGGTGTCGCAAGTGAAATAAACAGTTATTACATTATTGAGGAGGAAAAACAATATGTATAAAGGATTATTAAAACAGTATGCTTCTTATTTACCGGTGAATGAAAATACACCTGATGTGAGCTTAATGGAAGGGAATACACCGCTTATCCCGTTATTAAATATATCAAAACAATTAGGAATTCAGTTATACGGTAAGTATGAAGGAGCGAATCCGACAGGTTCTTTTAAAGATCGTGGTATGGTAATGGCAGTCGCAAAGGCGAAAGAAGAAGGTTCAGAGGCAATCATTTGTGCGTCAACAGGTAATACATCAGCATCGGCCGCAGCATACGCGGCACGCCTTGGAATGAAATGTATTATCGTAATCCCAGAAGGGAAAATTGCACATGGAAAATTAGCGCAAGCAGTTGCTTACGGAGCTGAAATCATTTCAATAGAAGGAAATTTTGATGATGCACTTAAGGCTGTAAGAAATATTGCTGCCGAAGAGCCGATTACATTAGTAAACTCAGTGAATCCTTATCGAATTGAAGGGCAAAAAACAGCAGCGTTTGAAATTTGTGATCAGTTACAAAGTGCACCAGATGTTTTAGCGATTCCTGTTGGGAATGCCGGAAATATTACAGCGTACTGGAAAGGTTTCTGTGAATATGAGAAAAAAAAGGGCTATAAGAAGCCAAGAATTCACGGGTTTGAAGCGGAAGGAGCAGCTGCTATTGTAAAAGGACATGTCATTGAAGAACCTGAAACAATTGCAACAGCGATTCGCATAGGTAACCCAGCAAGTTGGTCATATGCAGTAGAGGCTGCTGAGCAGTCTCACGGTGAAATAGATATGGTATCAGATGAAGAAATTTTACATGCGTATAGATTATTAGCAAAATCGGAAGGAGTTTTCGCTGAACCGGGATCAAATGCTTCATTAGCTGGCGTAATGAAACATGTTCAATCCGGAAAAATCAAAAAAGGAGAAACAGTTGTGGCGGTTTTAACTGGAAATGGCTTAAAAGATCCTGATATCGCAATTTCTTCTAATACATTGGATATTGCAAGTGTTTCAAATGATATAGAACAAATTAAAGAGCATATTAAAGGGGTGATTATGTCGTGATACCATTCAGTATTCGTGTTCCTGCTAGTACAGCGAATGTTGGACCTGGATTTGATTCAGTAGGAATAGCGTTGTCATTGTATTTACATGTAGTAGTAAAGGAGAAAGCTGATAAATGGCAAGTAATCCATTCCTTTGATGATTCAATTCCGATAGATGATAAAAATTTAATTGTTAGTACGGCATGTAAAGTATGTCCTTCTTTATCACCCCATATAATAGAAGTTACTAGTAACATTCCGCTAACAAGAGGTCTAGGAAGTAGTGGATCAGCAATTGTAGCTGGGATAGAGCTTGCGAATCAACTAGGCAATTTGAATTTAACTACGAATCAAAAAGTACAGATTGCTACAAATTTTGAAGGACATCCTGATAATGTTGCTGCTTCTATATTAGGAGGAACTGTAATCGGAGCACTTGATGGAAAGAATGTTTCGGTTGTAAGAATTGAAAGTAAGGAATTAGGTGTAATTTCTCTTATTCCGAATGAAGAGTTAAATACAGATGAAAGCCGGTCTGTACTACCAGATATGTTTCCGTTTCATGAAGCTGTTAAGGCTAGTGCGATTAGTAACGTATTAGTAGCTGCGTTTTGTCAAAAGAAATGGGAAGTTGTAGGCGAAATGATGGAAAGAGATCATTTTCACGAGCCCTATCGTTTAGAACTTGTACCGTTATTACCATCTATTCGTAAATGTGCAAAAGAGTTTGGCGCATACGGCACAGCGCTTAGCGGTGCAGGACCATCCATTTTTATATTAACGCCGTATGAAAAGCGCCGAGAAATTGCTGAGCAACTAGCGAGAGTATTTACGTCTATGAAAGTGTGTGAGCTAGAAATCGATCATAGAGGAATTACTGTAAATAAAGAAGAACATATAGAACTATAAAAAAGCTAGCATTGCTAGCTTTTTTTGTTGTAAATAGTTTTTCAGTTGGCATATAAAAGGAAAGTAATAATGTATAATTTAGTAAAGCGTGTATTCATTTGGAGGTGATCCTATGAAGCAAGAGTCACCGGAAGAAAAAAGAGAACGTATAAGGCAAAGTGAATTGAAAAATAATCCTACTGGTTCTTTACATGATGGACTTAACAGAGCTGAAACAGGTAGCCCAGTTGATATGGCAGGTGGTATGAATTGGAAAGGCACAACGCTAGTAATTCTAGTACTAGCTTTAGGCTATATTATATACACTTATTTCTTTAGTTAAGAAATAAGTGTATATAATATAGAATGATTTGCTTTTATAAGTAGTGAGTATAAAAAAACACGGTTATTGTACTACATATACTTTATGCAAATTATAGTTGTCCATATGTAAAATAGAGCTAGTTTATGCTAGTTCTATTTTTTTGCCACATTCCTGTAACAAAGCCCCTGTATATTCAGTGGTGGAGGTGCAGAAGATGAAAAAAATGATAGCGATATGTCTTCTTACAACGATGTCATTTTTGACTTTAGTCGGGTGTGATGTAAAAGGGAGTAGTACTGTTCAAGAGTCTAAAATAAAGAAAGCGACGTATAAAGAGTTTACTTATGATGTCAATCCAGAGACTTTCACGTTAACTGTAGAACATGATGGTGTAAAGGAACAGGCGTCACAGCCGTTACCGAAAATGAAGGTGTCGAATGTAAAAAAAGACAAGGGGCGTACATCTTGGGAATATCCAGATCAAAAAGTAAAAGTGAATGTAGAAAAGAAAAAAGATCACTTAAATATTGAAGTGGAATCAATTGGTGCAGAAAGCTTCACATGGCCGAAAGTACAAGCTGAAAATTATACACTTCCGTTATGGGAAGGGAAGAGAATTCCGAGTAATGATGAAAATTGGAAGAAGTTTTTAAAGGATGATGCATATTCATTTGCTGAATTATTTTCTATGAAGTTTTTTGCGTTAAATGGTTCGAAATATTCCATTGTATATATCGCAAACAATATGTTTAATAATGAATTGAAATTTCATTCGGATCCGAAAATAGGATTTGATTTTATACATGAATTCCCGAGTATAAATAAAAGTAAAACATATGGATTTCAATTATATGTGACAAATAATGATGCAGTCAGTATTGCTAAACTGTATAAGGATAATATTGCTGGAAAAGGTGAATTTAAAACATTACAAGAAAAGGCTAGAAAAAATAAAGAGATTGAAAAACTTTATGGTGCAGCTCATTTTTATTTTTGGAACCAAAATGGTTTGTCTGACAGTAATGTAAATTGGCCAAAGATAAGAGAGCAAATAAATAGTCCTGTATTTAGCCATATAAAAGAACTTATTCAAAAGAATAGTTCGGAGCCTGGGGAATTGAATGTATTTGAGCAAGTAAGTAAACAAGATTTCATTGATCAGTACCAAAAAAATGTTATTTTGCGTTATGTAAATGAAGTATTAGCAATGAAGGGATTTTATAAAGACGATATTTTCCAAAACGTTGATCAGGAAGCTAGTGCGCTAATAAAAAAAGGTGTAGGTCACTTAACGAAGACAGAATTGTATAGCTTAAATAAGCATTTATTAAAGTCGCTACTGGGTGATGCGGTTGAAGAGATAAGTAAATGGGGTAATGCAGATGGAATGGACATATTAAAGGAAATGAAAGAGGCAGGAATAGAAAAAGCGTGGATTGGTCTGCCGAACTGGGAACAAGGATTTATGCAACCTAATTTCGTGACAAAAGCTAAGGAAACGGGGTATTTAGTTGGTCCGTATGATTCATATCATTCCATTCACGAAAAAAGTGATAAAAATTGGAACACAGCATCCTTTAATGACCCATCATTATACGAAGAGGCTACTGTAACGAAGAAAAACGGAGAAAAGGTGCAAGGATTTTTAGGAAGAGGTCGCAAGTTAAACCCGACTTTATCGCTGCCTAGTGTAAAGGAACGTATGAATGATATATTACAAAATGGACCTAAATATAATTCATGGTTTATTGATTGTGATGCGACAGGTGAAATTTATGATGACTATTCGGCAAAACATATAACAACACAAGAACAAGATTTAAAAGCAAGACTGCAACGAATGGATTATATTGCGCAAGAAAAAGGTATGGTAGTGGGCTCAGAAGGTGGAAATGACTTTGCAAGTAGCACGATTGCATTTGCGCACGGTATTGAAACACCTGTTATTAAATGGGACGATGAAGATATGAGGAAAAATAAAACAAGCCCGTATTATGTGGGGGGATACTGGTCACCGAATCAAAATGTTCCAGAAAAATATGCAAAACAAGTACCGTTAAAAGAAGAATATAAACAAGTGTATTTAAACCCTGTATATTCAGTGCCATTATATAAATTAGTATACAACGATTCTGTGATTACAACGCACCACTGGGAGTGGGGAAGTTTGAAAGTAAAAGATGAGGTCGGGAACCGTATGCTATACGAATTATTGTATAATGTTCCTCCGTTGTACCACTTAGATGAAGTAGAGTGGAATAAGCATAAACAAGAAATTACGCAGCACCTGAAAGTTTGGAATGATGTTCATGAAAAGGCAGTAAAAGAAGAAATGACGAACTTTGCGTATTTGTCAGAAGATAAGTTAGTTCAATCTGCTTCTTATGGAAAAGATATTAAAATTATTGTGAATTTCTCGAATGAAGAGATAGAAATAGAAAAGACGAAAATGAAAGCAAAATCCGCTTTCATTAATAATCATGGAAAGAAAACAATGTATACACCGTTTGAAAAAAAATAATATGAAATGTACATTACTATATTCATACAGATTGCATTGTTAATTTTGCTAACTTTTTAGGGGGAATCGAACGATTCGAAATGAATGAATTTATAAATCGGTAATTTCGGATACTACGAAATGTTAAATATTTGAAGTTAGAAAATAGTGACTTGCCAAAAATAAGCACGAGAGTATAATGTGAAATGGAATACATATTGGATTTATCATGTAACCTTACAAAAATGTAAGGTGATTGAAAGGAAATTCAATATGAAGATTGCTAGACATACATTATACTAGGGAAAGAGAAAGAGAGGCGAATGAAAATGAGCTCTGAATTAGAACAAAATACGAGAAGCAGTAAAAAACGTTCTAAAAGAAAGTCAATAAAATGGTTCATTTTAATTCCATTTTTCCTACTTATTTTTGGAGGAGTAGGATATGGATCATTAATATATAATAAAGCAAAAGCTGTTGTAAGTGATGCGTATGCACAAATTGATAAATCATCAAAACGAGATAAAGAAGTTGAGCCTTTAAAGGATAACATTTCTATTTTAATTATGGGTGTAGACGGCAGCGAAATGCGTAAAAGCCAATATGGTGAAGCTGTTCGCACAGATGCACTCTTATTAGCAACAATTAATAAAAATGATAAATCAGTTAAATTAGTAAGTATTCCACGTGATTCACGTGTATACATTCCATCTAGAAAAAAATTAGATAAAATTACACATGCACACGTATTTGGTGGTGTTGAAAGTACACGAGATACGGTGGAAAGATTTTTAAATGTTCCTGTTGATTATTATGTGAAGTTTAACTTTGAATCATTCGTACAAATTGTCGATTCACTTGGTGGTATTGATATTGATGTACCAGTTACTTTCACTGAACAAGATAGTAAAGACCAAGCGGGTATGATTCATTTAGAGAAAGGCTACCAACATTTAAATGGAGAACAAGCACTTGCGCTTGCAAGAACGCGTAAAATTGACAGTGATGCAATGCGTGGGCAAAGACAACAACTTGTAATAGAAGCAATTGCTAAAAAAGCGATGTCTGTTCAATCTATTAGCAAAATGGGCTCTTTACTTGATGCGGTTGATAAAAATATGAAAACGAACTTAACTTTTGATGATATGCTTGCTATTACAAAAAATATGGCAGGATCTAATTTGGAAATGGAAAAAATGCAAATAGAAGGTACGGATAAACGTATTGGAGGTATTTATTATTACATTCCAAATGAAAAAAATGTAAAAGATATTTCAAAAAAATTAAATGAGCATTTAGGTGTAACGCCAAAGCCAGTTCGAAATGAATAATAAAAAAAGATTGGCCTTTGCCAATCTTTTTTTATCGAGATGGAGTTGTAACTTTTCTGTAACGATTTTTTATCCCACTTTAATGGGCAGTAAGACCCCCACCTCAAAATGCAGCGAAAGCAAAGAATTTAGGTGGGGGTCGGGCTGCCCATTAAAGTCCGATTGGTGAGGGCTAATAATCAGTGGGGGATGAAGAAAACCCCCACTGATTAAAGTTTCACTTTATTATAGAAAACTTATACTTAAATCATTTCAATTTATATAAACAAAAGGTGCAATTATACGATATACTAGAGGAGACGATTTGGCAATTAACTCCTAATGCTGAAGAGAAGCAAATATAATTCATCAAAACTATAGAACGAATTGAATTGATGGGAAATCGAAATAGGCTAAAGCAAGTTTTCTTGAATATTGTTCAAAATGCCATTAAATATTCACATAAAAATGGTAAAGTATATATTGAAGCGACTAAAAAAGAAGGACAAGCAGTAATAAAGGTGAAAGACGAAGTGATTGGAATTGCTAAAGAGCATTTACCATATATAGAACAGTCATTTTATCAGATTAATAACCGTTCGCTATCGTTAAAAAATGGTAGAGCTTCATGGAGGTACAATTTGTATTATAAGTAAAGAAGGAATAGGAACAACCATTTTGATAAAACTCCCATTATAATACATATAAAGTCTGTTTATATAGTGTAATAAAATAAATAGATGTATAATTATATTGGGTGATTTATATATAAGATTAATAGGGAGAGGAATTCGATAGAATGGAAAAAGCTTTAAAAATTAAACGAGTAGTGGTCGTTTTAATAGCGATTGCAGCAGTAGCTATTGGGTATTTCATGTTTCAATCCATTACTTCACCAGCAAAGGCTGTTGCAAAACAAGAAAATGTAGTGCAGCTTGCAAGTGAACAACCGAAAGTAGAAATGAATAAAACGGCCCCAAGTCGTTTTAATGGAAAAGAAAGAAAAGTTGCTTATCTTACATTTGATGATGGCCCAGGGAAATATACGGCTGAATTGTTAAATACGTTAAAACAGCATGATGCGAAGGCGACGTTCTTTTTAATCGGAGCAAATGTAAAAGAATTTCCGGATTTAGTGAAACGTGAAAATGCAGAGGGTCATTATGTAGGTATGCATAGTATGACACATAATTTTGCGAAGTTATATAAAAATGGTGAGTATGTAAATGAGATGAAAGAAGATCAAAGCTTAATCGCAAATATTATTGGAAAATCACCTAAATTAACACGTCCGCCATACGGTTCGATGCCTGGATTAAATGAAGGTCTTCGAAATAAAGTGGTAGAAGGCGGTTTTAAAGTATGGGATTGGACAATTGATTCATTAGACTGGAAATATAACAAAATGCAAGTTGATGCAGCTGCAGCACAAATTGCTCAAAATGTATTAACAAATGCAACAAAACCACAAGAAGTCATTTTAATGCATGACATTCACCCACAATCAGTTGCTGCTGTACCAGCAATTTTAAAAGGGTTAAAAGAAAAGGGTTATGAGTTTGAAGCTTATCATGAAGAGAGTCACTTCCCAGTGAATTTCTGGCATGATAACCGTATGTAATGGAGGAATGAACGTTGAAGTATGGAAAAGTAGCAGTAGTTGGAGCACTATCAGTAGGACTATTAACAGGTTGTTTTGGTGAAAAACCAGAAGAAAATCTATATACAGCTTTTGAAACAGCGGCGACACAAGAAAAATCATTAGTTGATGAAGCGAAGAAATTAGAGAAGTTAGAGAAGGAAGGTCAAGAACTATATTCTCAAATTTTACAAGAAGGTAAAGATCATAATGACGCTGTTATGAAGAAAATAGAGCAAGCTACTGCAAATGTAGATGAACGTGAAAAAGTATTGAAAAATGAGAAAGAAATGCTAGAAAAAGCGCAGAAAGAAACGAAATCTATTCAAGGAAATATAGAGAAGCTTGAAGATAAGAAGTTACAAAAACAAGCGAAAGCAGTAGAAGATTCATATAAAAACCGCTATGATGCATTCAAAAAGATGAATGAAAATTATACGAAGGCGTTAGCGACTGAAAAAGAACTGTATGAAAAGTTAAAAGTAAAAGAAACGAAATTAAAAGAGATTGGTGAAAAAGTTAAAGCTGTTAATGAATTAACTGTGGAAGCACAAAAGTCAAAAGAGCAATTTAACAATTTTACAAAAGAGTATAATGACAGTAAATTAGCATTCTACAAAGATGCAGAGATTAAGATTAAAGATCAGAAATAAAGAAGAATCTTAAACGTAATAAAAAGCCGGGGAAACATCGTCACAAATGTTTTTTCGGTTTTTTACGTTAAATGAATAGAAAAGACTGGAATTGATATCATAAAAGAGTTATAGTGAATTATTCTAAGGGAAACATTGTAAAGTAAGGAGAGACTGGAAATATGTCATATGAATTTTTACTCAAATTAGGTTTAGCGCTCTTTTTAGGATTATTCATCGGGATAGATAGGCAGCTAAAGAATAAACCGCTTGGCGTGAAAACAAGTATGGTTATTTCTGTAGCAAGTTGTTTAATTACGATGGTTTCAATTGAATCCGTACATGTATATTCTGTTCCAGGGCATACAAATATGGATCCAATGCGTTTAGCTGCTCAAATTGTGAGCGGGATTGGTTTTCTTGGAGCAGGTGTTATTTTACGAAGAAGTAATGATGTTATTTCGGGATTAACGACAGCTTCTATGGTGTGGGCTGCTTCAGCTTTAGGTATAGCAATTGGGGCAGGATTTTATTTACAAGCGACGGTTGCTATGATTTTAATCATTTTAGCGATTAACGTACTTCCGCAACTTGTGAAAATTGCAGGTCCTTATTCATTAAGACAAAAGGATTTATCTATAAAAATTACTGTAAAAGAGCACCATGAGTTAGACGGTATATTTAAGCAAATTAAAAATCTAGGTATGCATGTGAAACGCGTAAAAATTAAAGATATAGATAGTGGGGCATTTCAGCAACTGGAGATGGTTATTTTAGCTCCAGAAGACTTGTATACGACGGAGTTATATAGTTCCCTAAAAGAGATTGATCGAGTAGTTTCAGTTGAAGTGGAAAGTAGATAATGGTGATAAAAAAGAGTGAAGTTCAAATTCACTCTTTTTTAATTTGGATTTTTAAGGAAAGAAATTGATATAATGGTGAATAACAAGGGGGAGAAATGATGGAAATACATATTAGAAGAGCGATAAAAGATGATATACCAGGTATAGCAAAAGTACATGCTGATAGCTGGAAAACAACGTATAAAGGGATATTTGCTGACGAAATTTTAAAAAATATAACATATGAGCAACGGGAAAAACAATGGGAAAATATTTTTCAACGAGAAGATAAATACCAATATAGATTTGTAGCAGAGACTGTGGATGGAACAATAATCGGATTCATTGATGGGGGAGTTGAAAGAAGTGGTGCATATAATTGTGATGGAGAATTATATGCGATCTACCTTTTACAAGAGTATCAAGGAATGAAAATAGGACAAAAGTTATTTCAAGCTTTACTATCTGAATGTATAAAAAATGATATGCAATCACTTTTAGTATGGGTTGTTACGAATAATCCTTCTAAAAAGTTTTATGAAAAATTTAATCCAGAAAAAATTGATACGAAATTTTTAGAGCGAGTACAGGTAGAAGAGACAGCTTATTGTTGGAGAGATATAAATAATATTATTATGTAAACTTTATGTTTGAAAGAGGTATACCTCTTTTGCCTCACTCGAATGGTTTGGACATAATGCGAAAGATATATTAAAAGAAGAAATGAAAGTTTTAACAAATAGAAATTTAGAAGTAGTAAC
Source organism: Bacillus sp. BC05(2025) (assembly GCF_056725905.1). Taxonomy (NCBI): domain Bacteria; kingdom Bacillati; phylum Bacillota; class Bacilli; order Caryophanales; family Bacillaceae; genus Bacillus; species Bacillus sp. BC05(2025). The sequence goes on from NZ_JBWYRA010000004.1 coordinate 232,019, forward strand.
TTCTTAATATAAAATGATGTAAGAGTCTCTCATTGTAGAGACTCTTTTTTTTATAAAAAATAATAACCAAAAATTACCATGTATTTAAATTAAAATTTAACACAATTTATATATAAATAAGGAGGTGATTGGTAATGGCTAGAAATCGTAATTCTAATCAATTAGCATCACATGGAGCACAAGCGGCTTTAGATCAAATGAAATATGAAATTGCACAAGAGTTTGGTGTACAACTTGGCGCTGATACTTCTTCACGTGCAAACGGTTCTGTAGGCGGTGAAATTACAAAACGTCTTGTAGCGATGGCAGAACAACAACTTGGTGGCGGATATACTCGCTAATTGTAGAAGGTTATAGGAGAAAGGAAGGATTCTTCCTTTCTTTTTTTTTTCAATTAATTGGTATGGATATATTGCGAACAGGATTCAAAGAATAGGAATAGTACTATATTTTCCCCAATTTCTTTTGTTGTGAATGGGAAGTAGTAAAGATGTAATAGCCCTGGTGGAATGAAAAATCACGTTCCAGCAGGGCTATTATATGGTAAGAAATATATGATGAAAGGTTCCGAAGTCAACATGTTAAAAAAAGAAAACTGTTGTTTAATTGCGCTTGCATCAGTTCCACTTGTTATGACGTTAGGGAATTCAATGCTTATTCCAATTCTGCCGACTATTGAAAAGAAATTACATATTTCATCATTTCAAGTATCCATGATTATTACAATATACTCTATTGTAGCCATTTTACTTATACCGATTGCTGGTTATTTATCAGATAGATGGGGACGAAAGATGGTAATGGTTCCGAGTTTGCTGATTGCGGCTATAGGAGGAGCGATAACTGGTTGGGTATCTTGGAAAGTTGATAATCCCTACACTTGGATATTAATCGGTAGAGCGATTCAAGGTATTGGTGCTGCTGGTGCGATGCCAGTTGTTATACCGTGTGTTGGTGATTTATACAAAGATGAGAAACAAGTTAGCACAGGTTTAGGAATCATCGAAACATCCAATACGTTTGGAAAAGTGCTGAGCCCTATTTTAGGATCTGCTCTTGCTGCTATTGTATGGTTCTTACCATTTTGGGCGATTCCAATTTTATGCGTAATATCAATTGTTTTATTACTCGTTCTCGTAAAGGCAAAGAAACAAGAAGGAGAAGTACCGCCACTTAAAGAGTTTATCAAATCTATTCTCGCTACGTTTCGAGAAAAGGGAAGATGGTTGATTGCCATTTTTGCATTAGGTGCAATTATTATGCTTATTTTATTCGGAATTCTCTTTTATCTGTCGACTATACTGGAATCAAAGTATGACATTCATGGTATATGGAAAGGGTGTGTACTTGCTATCCCGTTACTTGTACTGTCACTTAGTTCATATATGGCTGGTAAAAAAATTGGAGATAATCAGAACGTTATGAAGAAGTGTATTTATATTGGTTTTTTAATGGCTGCTGCATCAGTTATCATTCCTTTATTTATAAAAGGGATTTATTTACTACTTCTTTGTCTCGTTATTATGGGGATAGGAATTGGTATGGCACTCCCATGTTTAGATGCTCTTATTACACAAGGGATTGAAAAGGAGCAAAGGGGGACGGTTACGTCATTTTATAGTTCTATGCGATTTATCGGTGTAGCAGCTGGACCACCTCTATACTCTTTTTTCATGAAAGGTGCTGACCATGAAGTGTTTTATGTAACAAGTATATGCGCTGTTATCGGTGCTGTTATAGCGATCATTTGGATTAAACCAGCAAAAGATGCAAAGAACGTAAAACAGAAACCGGAACCTACTTCATAATTTGAAAGAGAATTGCATGATGTTTTCAGTAACATGCAATTCTCTTTCGTTCATTAAGAATAAATAACTTGTTTTAACATATAAAGCGCGACACCCCATATGATGAGACCAGAAAATTGATTTAATAACACGATTGTCTTTCCGGTTGAGTCCATTCTTTTTAGAAATTTCCCCGCGAAAGCTAAGCTTATAAACCAAATCCACGAAACGATAATAGTTGCAAGTGTGAAAGCCCATTTTTCACTTCCTATGTATTGAATAGAATTTGTTCCGATTACACCGATTGTATCTAAAATTGCATGTGGATTTAATAACGAAACCGATGCAGCAAAAAGGATTTGCTTTTTTAATGGCATGCTGTTTTCTTGTTTTATATCGTTGGAAGGGTTACTTCTCCAAATAACAAAGCCCATATATAGGAGAAAGAAAAATCCAATTATATATAACGTGTTAGTTAGCCAAGAAAAAGTAAGGAGTACAAGGGAGACACCTTGCACCGCAATTAATATAAGTAACGTATCACATATAGAGGCAGTTAATACGACAGGGGCTGTCCTCCAAATGTTTGGTTGGCTCGCACCTTGATTAAAGACGAAAACATTTTGGACGCCTAATGGAATGATAAGACCAAATGCAAGAATGATACCATGAATAATTGCCTCACTCATCATATTACCTCCTATTTAAATTTATTATGATAGTGTATATTGTATAGAAGAAATGAAAATTTGTATCCATCCATATGGTTGGGGAGGTTACCAACCAAAAAGAATATAAGGTGATATGATGGAAAGATCTTTTTGGAAACCGAATATGTCTCTAGCGACACCTCTGTATAAACAAATAGAAACGTATATAAAAGAAAGAATCGTTAATGGAGAATGGACTATTGGAACGAAATTACCTTCACAAAGAGATTTGGCACATACATTTGGTGTGAACCGGAGTACAATTGTAATGGCTTTCGATGAGCTAGTGGCAAAGGGATACATTGAAGGGAATGGCAGGAAAGGAACAATTGTTGTAAAGAATAATGAGAATACTTCTACATACGCACCCCCGCCTAATTGGCAGTCTTATGTAGAAACAGGACTCCATTATCCGAATCTGCCTGCTATTCAAGAAATAAATCAAGCTGAATTTTATCCACATGTAATTCGTTTAGGAACAGGTGAACTCGCGCCAAGTCTTTTACCTGAAAAAAAGATGAAAAATATTATGAGTAAGCTTTTAAAATCGAGCATGATACTTAGTTATGAAGAACCGAAAGGAAATTTCTATTTAAGGAAGAAAATTGCGGACTATTTAAAAGGACATGGTGTATATGTAACTGCTGATTCTATATTAATTGTTTCAGGAGCAATTCAGGCATTGCAACTTATTTCTATGGGGCTTCTACCAAAAGGGGCATCTATCTTATTAGAAAAACCATCTTATTTATATTCTCTTAATGTTTTTCAATCAGCAGGAATGCGATTAATTGGTATACCGATGGATGAGAACGGTTTACATGCATCATACATTCCAAAATATAAGAAGCAATTTAATGCATCTATATTATATACAATCCCGTCTTTTCATAATCCGACGAACTTTAGTATGAATGAGAAGAAACGAATAGAAGTGATGGAAATATGTAATGAAATTGGATTGCCTATTATAGAGGACGCAGTATATCAAGATTTATGGTTTGATGAGCCTGTTTCAAAACCTTTAAAAGCATATGATAAAAACGGAATTGTACTACATATCGGGAGTATGTCTAAAGTCATTAGTCCAGGATTAAGAATTGGATGGATTGTTGGATCTGAGCCAGTCATTAAAAGATTGGCAGACATAAAAATGCAAACAGATTATGGATCGAGTTCTATATCCCAGCAAATTGCAGCGGAATGGTTTACAAATGGATTGTATGATGAACATTTACAGTTTGTAAGAACTAAGTTGAAAAAACGCAGAGATTTTATGTTACAAATGTTAGAGAAATATTGTCATGATATAGCAACTTGGTATGAACCGGCAGGTGGTTTTTATATTTGGTTACATATGAATATACCTGTGTCAAATCGTAGCTTATTTGACAGAGCTTTGAAAGAAGAGATTTTATTGAATCCAGGTACTTTGTATGATAGAAGCGCAAAGCAATATTTGCGTCTATCCTATTCATACGCAACGTTAGAAGAAATTGAAATAGGTATTAAAAAACTTGCACAACTAATGAAAAAGTAAGAGGAGAAAGTAATGAAACAATATGTCATTTGCCAAATTATCAATGGAGAAAAATATTTAGCTGCTTATGCGGAGACGAAGCAGGAAGCAATTGAAAAAGCAGAATTGTTAGGATTACGAACGGGAAATCGATACACCGTTATTACCGCAGAGGAAGCAGCAGGGTTAACGTACCCTTAAACAACGTATAATAATAATGCAGAAAGTAAATAAGCCTAGTAATATATTATTACTAGGCTTATTTTTTTGAAAGCGTTACGTGTTCTCGTATGAAAAGTAATAATATTATGAGTCAAGTTGACGGAAATAACGATTTGATTTTCGATCCTGATTTCCGTTTCTATAGTCATCAATATATTGTCTGAAGTTCCACGATTGTAAAAACTTATTTGCAGCATTGTAACCAGAATTGTATAGCCACTCTTTTTCTTCCTTTGTTAAGTCGAAGTTTGTACTAGTAATGGCTCCTGTTGGAATTGTAATTGTTCTTGCTTTTGATTCCTTGTCTAAATGACGTAAATCATGGGCTTGCATCATTGTTTTAAAAAGTCCTTTGAACATAGAGATAGGCTCGTTGTAGTGGGCTGGGTCAGCTTGAATCTCATCTTTTACGAAATGAAGTCCAAAAGTGGGCCAGCGGGGAGAGGTAGGAGAGTCGAAAATCCAAATTGGATAATTGCTTAAAATTCCTCCATCAACCATATAACAAGGTTGCTTCCATTTAGGGGTTCTCCATTTTACGGGCTCAAAGAAGAAGGGGATTGTACTACTCATTCTTACAGCTTTAGCAATAGAAAAGCGATAATTTAAAAATCCGTAGTTTGGTAAGTCATCGGGAAAGATAACCATTTTACCATTACTTATATCAGAAGCAATAATTTTAAGCTTATTTAAATCAGGTAAATCTGTAAATAAGTGAACTCCTTTTTTTCGCAGTAATTCTTCAATCCATTCTTCTATAAAAATATTAGAGTAAATACCAAGACTAGTCCATGCGCTTAATCCTTTGCCGATAAATGGGATTCTGTCAATAAAGGTTTTCTTCGTAAATTTATTATAATCAATGTCAGTTATAATTGTTTTTAACTCTGAGCAAGAATATCCTGCTGCTAGGAGCGCGGCGATAATGGAACCAGCTGATGTTCCAGCTACACGCTCCCATTCATAGCCTTTTTCAGCTAACGCGCAAATTGCCCCTACATGCGCAATTCCACGTACACCGCCTCCTTCAAAAACACCATCAATCTTCATCCATCATACTTCCTTTCACATAAAATATTTGAAAATGGCAAAAAAGCACGTATTGTACGTGCTTTTTTACAATAGTTTTTAAATTTACTAGCAGCCTACAAAGCCGCCCCAACAGCTAGCTCCAATGATGATTAGAAGGATAAATAAAACGATTAATAAAGCGAAACCTCCATAACCACATCCACCGCAACTACCGCCGTAGCCGTAACCGCCGCAACTATATCCGTAACCCATGTGGAATTCCTCCTTATATTAAAGATAAAAATGAACGAGGGGAAAATGTACTGGAAGAAATAATGAACTATCGTGTTTGTAGGAACAATGTATACTATGCGTTTTTAAACTTGTTCGCGTATGTAGGAAGAGCCCGTTTTTTTGGAGGCTTGTTGTTTTTATAAAGAATGGAGTATAATTTTTGTGCGATGATACAAATAAGTATGTAAATATAAGGAGAATGTATGAATAAACAAATTGAAGTATTAATTGATAAATATGGGCTCACACATTTAAAAGAGGAACTTATGAATACTGTATTTCCTTGTATAAAAGTTGTGCCAAAGCAGGCGGAAACAGTAGCGATAGGTAGTTCGAAAATGGGAGGGATTCCTGACTTACCAGCTACATTTGAATACCCACCGCATAAAGGAAATCCGTTACAGTTTATCGCTCAATTTAATTTAAATGATTTACAAAATGTTGGTATAGATCACGATCTCCCTGAGAAAGGGATGTTATATTTCTTTAGCGTTGAAAATTACTTTGAAGAAGATATGAATCCAACCGAAGCAGGACGTGTGCTTTATTATGATGTTCCTGTTGAGCAATTACGAAGAGCGGATGAATTGCAAACGAATTATAACCAGTGTGCAACTACTTTTGAATTGACATATAAATTGCCAGAGCTCTTCATTGAAGATGAGGCTGATTCAGATCGATTCTTACAATTGCTTGAAGAGTTAATTCCAGATAACTACGATAACCATCAAATATTTGGTGAGCCATTTTCTGTACAAGATGAGGTATTGTACGAAACTGGACAGTATATGGAAATAGACCCGCAGCAAATGACGCTTTTATTCCAAATTGATTCAGATACTAAAAATTGTAATATGATGTGGGGAGATTTAGGGATGCTTTATTTCTGCATTGGAAATGAAGACTTGAAAAATCGACGTTTTGAAAATGCATGTTGTGTATTACAAACTTGTTAATGAAGAAGGTTGTTCTTATAAAAAGAACAGCCTTTTTACAATGTTAAATATGCATAATCTCATATGACCTATAGGGAAAAGTATTGTATACTCTGAAACTATACGATACTTTTTCGTATAGTTATAGAATGTAAGGAGTGACATGATGGGAAAGACAAGTAAGTATGTGACAGCTGCCGCACTTTGTTCAACGATAGTAATGGGAGGCTTACAGGCTTCATCTGTATCTTATGCTGCTGCGAATTCAACTGTAGCGACATCACAATCAGATGCAAAGTTGTTAAATGATTTTAGAAAAGAATTAAAAAAACAGGTTGATAATCGAGAAGAAAATATTACAATCACATATAAAACAAAAGATGGAAATGCTAGAAATGTGATGGACCAATTGTACGGCGAGTTTAATAAAGTTGTAGATGCAGATGAGTATGTAAAATATAATGTAGCGTCTACTAGATATTCTATTAAAGGATTACCAGGAAACTATACGTTTACACTGCAAGTTAAGTACCGTGAATCAAAAGAGCAAACACAATATGTAAAATCTCAGGCGAAAGCGATTATAGGCTCGATTGTAAAACCAGGAATGGATGAGCATGAGAAAGTAAAAGCTATTCATGATTACGTTGTAAAACATGTATCGTATGATACGTCTTATGGAGCATATACAGCATATGAAGCGTTAGCGAATCGTTCTGCCGTTTGCCAAGGATATACGTTATTAACATATGAATTACTAAAAGAAGCGGGTATCCAAAACCATATTGTAACAGGTACAGGAAATGGACAAGCTCACGCATGGAATTTAGTGAACATTGAAAACAAATGGTACCACCTTGATACGACATTCGATGATCCAGTACCAGATAAAGCTGGACGTGTAACATATTCATATTTTAATATGTCTGACGAGCAGTTAAGTAAAGATCATGAATGGGATCGTAGCAAATATCCAGCGGCAACTACAAGTTATTTTGGTGAATTAACAAATAAAATAAAAGCTGGTAGCTCAAAAACTGTCGTATATGAGCAGATGTTAAAAGAAACAAATCTACAATACTTATCTGCAGAATACGGAGCAGAAAATTATAATGAATTTAAGAAAAAGTTACAGCAACAGTTTGCAGCTAAACCAGAAAAAGTAGAAGTGCGATATAAACAGTCCATGGATGGGACGATGCAAGATATAAAGAAAGTATTAAATGAAATAAATTGGCCAAAAGGTGCAAAGCGTGTGTCTTATCAAGTAGCGCCTTATAGTGCATTGGCGGGTTATTCATTAGCTACAATTACGTTTACGTATTAAGCAATGGGAAAAAGCATCTGTAAAAGATGCTTTTTTTATTTATTGATTACTTTTTAATATTAAGAATTATGTGATAAAATAAAGGGTAAGGATGTAAATACGGAATGAACTTGTTCGAAAGTAATATATTTACATTGATATATACTTGTTTAGTAATCGGACTTGTCGTTTTATTTTTCCTATCATTTACTTTGTTTATAAGAAGAGTATTGCAAAACAGCGTTGCAAAAAAACAACATGTGATGCATATGAATAAGAAGCTAAATCGAATTATTGAATTGCTTGAGAAAGATAAGAAATAGTGATAGAAGATGTATGAAAAGGGGAAAGAGAATGGCCAATTATATAAAAGAATTACGTGAAAAAGTAGGGCATGATTATGTTTTCTTAAACTTTGCCGGTGGTTGTGTATTTAATAAAGAAGGAGAAGTATTACTGCAAAAAAGAGGAGACTTTAACGCTTGGGGCTTTCCTGGCGGGGCAATGGAAATTGGAGAATCTGCTGCAGAAACTGCAATTCGAGAAATAAAAGAAGAAACCGGGTATGATGTAGAAATAAATGAGCTTATTGGAGTGTATACAAAATATTTTCAATCATATCCAAATGGAGACAAGGCACAGTCAATTGTGATGTGTTTTTCATGCTCAATAGTTGGAGGGAATAAAAAAATAGATGGTGATGAAACGTTGGATTTGAAGTTTTTCCCGTTAGACGACATGCCACCGTTATTTTGTAAACAGCATGAAGATTGCCTGCAAGATTTATTGGAGAAAAGAGTAGGGGTATATCGTTAACATATAAAAAAGAAGCTAAATGAGATTAGCTTCTTTTTTATGTTCTACTTATTTCCACCAATCATCAAACATAGATGCTGGAACTTGTCTCTTATGTTCGCTTACTGTGTAACGCTTTTCAATTTTTTCTGCAACGTCAGCTGGAACTGCTTTACCTTCTAAATAGTCATCAAGTTGATCGTACGTAATACCTAATTCTGTTTCATCAGCTTGACCTGGTTTTTCATCTAATAAATCAGCTGTTGGCATTTTTAAGTAAAGTCGCTCGTCCGCACCTAATTCTTGTAATAAAGCGCGTCCTTGGCGTTTCGTTAATCCCGTTAACGGTAAAAGGTCTGCACCACCATCTCCGAATTTTGTAAAGAATCCTGTAACAGCTTCTGCAGCGTGATCAGTTCCAATCACAAGTAATCCTTGTTGACCACCGATTGCGTACTGCGTAACCATACGGATACGTGCTTTCACGTTACCTTTATTGAAATCCGTTAATGATTCACCTAATAAGTTTTCGTATTGATTTGAGAAAGCATCAACTGTTGAAGCGATATCAAATGCAACAGATTGATCAGCTTGAATAAATTGTAATGCTAATTGCGCATCATCTTCGTCTTTTTGCACTTTATAAGGAAGGCGCACAGCGATAAACGTTGCGTTACCACCTTCATTACGAATTTCCTCCACTGCAAGCTGAGCTAAACGTCCAGCTAATGTAGAGTCTTGTCCGCCACTAATGCCAAGTACAAATCCTTTTGCACCTGTTTTTTTTACATAATCTTTTAAGAAATCAACACGTTTACGGATTTCTGCTTTCGGATCAATTACAGGCTGAACATGTAATGCTTTCATAATTTGTTCTTGTAATGTCATTATGTTTTCCTCCTATTCATATTAAAGCGGTAATTAAGTTTATATGTATATTGGTTCATACTTCTACCCTTTATTATTTCGCAAAACTAACGAATATACAATAGGATGCGTGTATGAATATGAATGTAGTCATTATAATGAAACTGTTTCATTTAAGCAATTTTTTTGAAACCTTTCAATAATGTAAGGTTTTTGTCATTTGAATCGATGGAAGCTATTTCCGCATTTTACTAATATGAGAACATAGTTAGCAGAAGGGCGGAGAAGGAATATGAACATTAGAGAACTCGCATACCGGAATGTAACGCGAAATAGACGAACATACTCAGCATATTTTTTAAGTAGCGCATTTGCTATTATGGCCTTTTTTGTTTATTCATTTTTTGCGTTTCATCCCGCATTAAGTGCTGGAGAATTGGGACGATACGTATTTGTAAGTATGTCTTTTGCACAGTCCATTATTTACTTATTTACATTTTTCTTTATTTTATATTCGATGGGAATGTTTTTAAAAACGAGAAAGCGCGAATTAGGAATTTTAATGATGCTAGGTATGACGAAATATCAATTAAAGCGTCTTATCTTCTTTGAAAATATTATGATTGGGATAGGGGCCATTATATTTGGAATACTTGCTGGAATGCTATTTTCCGGAGTATTACTATTTGTAGCTCCGATGATATTAAAATTAGATATTTCTTTAGCTTATTACATACCAATGAAAGCCATTGTTGTAACGAGTATTATGTTTTTCATATTATTTATGATTATTTCATTGTTTAGTGCAGGAATGATTCGAAAAAATAAAATTATGAAATTGTTTAGAGGATCAGCAGAAGCGAAGCCAGAACCGAAAGCATCCATTATTTCTTCTATATTAGCGGTTATATTGCTTAGTGCAGGATATGCAGGAGCACTTATGTCACACGGTGCAATGGTATTTGTCATGATGATTCCTGTTACAACGGTAGTCATTATTGGTACGTATTTGCTGTACAAGCAGTTGAGCGTCTTTATTATTAGACTATGTAAAAAAAGTAAACGTTTCTATTGGACACAGACAAATATTATCACCTTGTCAGATTTAGCATACCGTATGAGAGATAACGCAAGAATGTTCTTTATTGTAACTATTATTTCAACTGTAGCATTTTCAGCGATAGGTACATTAGTAGGTTTCACGTCCATGACGAAAGGGATTATGGAGAGACCAATTGCGTTTCAGTATCATTCTAAGCAAGGAAATAGTAATGAATCACAGCATTTGAAAATGATTGATGAAGGATTAAAGAAACATAGTATAGTAGCTTCTAAAACGAGTGTTTTAACGAAAAAGGCGGAGGAGCAGTCGTTAAGAAGTGCCGTTTTCATAAAAGAATCAGATTATGAAAAATATGCAACATTAACAGGAGAACCATTTCAAACTGTTGCAAATAAAGAAGCTCTATTCTTAGCAGTCGATATACCAGGACCACCGATGAAAGAAAGAAAAGAAATTACTTTACCACATTTGAATGAACCTTTACATGTGAAAAAAGTTAATACTTCTTCATTAAGTAAAATATTAAGAGGTAACGTTTATGTAATCTCTAAAAATCAATATGATGCATTACAAGATGGATTTAAAGAGGAAAAAGATTATGTGTATAAAACAGAAGGAACGAAAGAGGAAATAGAGGTTGGTAAAGAGCTTACGTATCAAATGAAGCCATATGAAGAATATGCAACATTTAGTGCAGAAGAGTATGAACAAAACCAAAGTTTACAAATCGCAGGACCAATTCTATTTGTAGGTTTCTTTATTGGTATCGTATTTTTCGTATGTGCAGGAAGCTTCCTTTACTTCCGTTTGTTTTCTGATTTAGAGGATGATACTCGTTTGTTTGAAATGATCCGAAAAGTAGGTTTAACGAGCGGAGAATTATCGAAGGTAGTTACAATTCGATTAGCACTATTATTCTTCGTTCCAATAGGTGTTGCAACATTACATGGAGCAGTAGCGTTAACTGCTTTGGGACAGATGTTTGAGTACTCACTATTTAAAGAAAATGCGACTGTATTAAGTATTTTCGTAGGAATTCAAGTTTTATATTTCTTACTGATACGATCTCGTTATTTAAAACAATTGAAAGAGAGATTACGTATTCATTAAATGTGTTTTTTTAACTTGAGTACAAAATTTTCTAAAAAGAGACAAGTATTACCAAAAAGTGATAAAATGGAAAGAGCGAGGTGGAAAAAATAATAGAAAGTAAGGGGGGAGTAATATGAAAGCAACAGGAGTTATTCGAAAAGTAGACGAATTAGGACGAATTGTTATTCCTAAAGAATTACGTGATGTATTGGGGATACAAATCAAATCACCGCTTGAAATTTTCGTAGAAGAAGACAAAGTCATTTTACAAAAATATCAACCTTACAATGCTTGTCAAATAACAGGTGATGTTTCAAATCAAAACATTTCATTAGCAAATGGAAACATTACTGTTAGTATAGATGGAGCGAAACATCTCATAAAAGAAATAGAGAAGTTTTTAAATAAGAGTGAGGCTTAGTCTTAATTTAAATTATTTTTAAAATTTTATATCATTCTTTAAAAACTATAAAGGGCCATTAAATTGGTCCTTTTATTTATCTCGTAATTTTTCTTGTCTAAAAATTACGAGATAAATAAAAGAGTAGTATAAAATTAGTGAGTTATATTGAGAAATATTTTTAAGGGAGGAATATGAAACGAATAAAACGAATGTTACATGTAAGCATTTTTAAAAGTGGTCTGAAATGAAAATAATTTATTTTCAGGAGGGATTACGATGAATAGTAGTACAGCGAATAAACAAAAAGGTATACAATTGATTCCTTTTACAGTCGAAAAGGTGGTTGAACAAGTAAATGAAATTCCACCAGGTGTACAACTCATTCACGCTCCGCAAGTATGGGAGAAGAGTGCGAAAGGAAAAGATATTATCGTTGCTGTATTAGATACAGGGTGTGATATGAATCATATAGATTTAAAGGATCGCATTATTGGTGGAAGAAATTTCACGAAAGATTATGAAGGAGATCCAAATATTTATCTTGATAATAACGGACACGGTACTCATGTAGCGGGGACAATTGCAGCGACTGAAAATGGTTTCGGTGTTTTAGGAGTCGCACCTCTTGCTAAAATGTTAGTGTTAAAGGTTTTAGCGGGAGATGGGTCTGGAAGTTATGAGCAAATTATTGAGGCGATTCATTATGCTGTAAATTGGAGAGGGCCTAATAAAGAAAGAGTTAGAGTTATATCAATGTCACTTGGTGGTCCGCAGGACGTTCCGGAATTACATGAAGCAATTCAAAACGCGGTAAAGCAAGATGTTCTCGTCGTATGTGCTGCTGGGAATAATGGAGATTGTGATGATAACACGGAGGAACTAGATTTCCCAGGTGCATACTCAGAAGTAATTGAAGTCGGCGCTGTCAATTTAGAACGGAAAATCGCATGTTTTAGTAATTCGAATCAAGAAATTGATTTAGTGGCGCCAGGCGATGAAATATTATCTACGTATCCTGAAGGGAAATATGCGGTATTAAGTGGTACTTCTATGGCGACACCGCATGTGGCTGGAGCGCTCGCATTGCTTATTAAGCAGTGTGAGAGAGAATATGGTAGAAAATTATCAGAGCCAGAAATATATGCACAACTTATTAAAAGAACTGTACCTTTAGGTTATGAACGTACATCTGAAGGGAATGGATTATTAGATTTATTAAAAGAATAGAAAATACAAAAAACATCTCATAATTTTATGAGATGTTTTTTAGTATGGTTCTGTCGCATGTAATACGACGTCTAATAAACCGGGGAATCTAGCATGTAAGTCATCTTCACGAATTGAAATGAAACGCTGTGTTCCTTCAAGACGTGTATACATAACACCGGATTCACGTAAAACCTTGAAATGATGAGATAAAGTTGATTTCGCAATTGGAATGTTTAACGCACCACAAGATTGTTCACGTTTCTCTAGTAGCATAGTTACAATTTGTAAACGAATTTGATCGCTAAGTGCGTATAAAACAGAAGAGAATTGAATTTCTTCTCGGTTTGGATGATAGAGAGTACGCATTTTTTCACCTGCTTGTATAAGTTAATATAGTTTGCACTATAACATATAAAATGGTATATTTCTATTGTTCGAATATATTCGAACAATAGAAATATAGGGGGGAGAAAAAATGAAGTATACTAAATTACAAAAGGCAGGACTACATATTTCAAAGTTGGGGTTAGGAACAAACGCTGTAGGGGGGCATAATTTATATGCTAATGTGAATGAGGAGGAAGGAAAACGATTAATAGAAGAAGCTATCCAGCAAGGGATTACATTTTTTGATTCAGCAGATTCATACGGTTTCGGTAGATCAGAGGAATTGGTAGGCGAAGTATTGAAAGGAAAACGCCAAGAAGTGGTACTTGCTACAAAAGGTGGAATACAGCCGTTATTAAATGGAGAGGTTTATATTAATAATGAACGAAGCTATTTAAGAAATGCTGTGGAAAATAGCTTAAGAAGATTACAAACTGATTATATTGATTTATATTATTTACATTTTACAAATCCAGAAACAAGTTACATAGATTCAATTGGTGAGCTTACTCGCCTAAAAGAAGAGGGGAAAATTCGTTCAATAGGAATATCAAACATAAACCTAGAGCAATTAAAAGAAGCGAATCAGCACGGACATATTGATGTTGTACAATCACCGTATAATATGTTGGATCGTGCTGCTGGGGAAGAACTTTTGCCGTATTGTATAGAATCAGGTATTTCATTTATTCCGTACGGACCTCTTGCCTTTGGGATACTAGGCGGGAAGTATACGGAAGATTTTAAATTAAGTGAAGGTGATTGGCGTCAAAGTGTAAATCTATTTGAAGAAAATACATATAAGAGTAACTTTAAAAAAGTTGAGAAGTTAAAAGGCTTAGCTAAAGAAATGAATCTTGAAGTATTACATTTGGCTTTAGCGTGGCTATTAAACAAAAAAGGAATTGATACTGTTATTCCTGGTGGGAAACGAGCGGGGCAAATAAGAGAAAGTGTAAGAGCGGTGGAAGTTTCATTGAATGAAAAGGTTATGAAAGAAATTGAAACTATTTTAGAAGCTTAGTTGAGAAGAGGGGGGAGTCCCCTCTTCTTATATAAAAGGAGAAGGTTTAAATGAAAAGAGTACTAGCTATATTCTTTACGATCATGTTTATGATAGGTACAGATACTTTCTTAATTTCACCACTTTTACCGACATTACAACAGGTGTATCATGTTTCAACTGAGCTGTCAGGGTGGATGGTGAGTTCATATGCTTTAGGGTACGCTGGATTTGCACTTATTGCTGGTCCTATATCAGATGGCTTAAATAGAAAAAAAGTGATGGTAATAGGAATGAGTTTTTTTGCGTTAAGTACGTTTTTAGGTGGAATGGCACCGAGTTTTCTATGGATGCTAGCATTTAGATTTTTAGCAGGTGTGAGTGCAGCCTTTGTATCTCCACAAGTGTGGGCATCTATTCCGGTCCTTATAGAGAAGAGACAAATTACAAAGGCATTTGGAATTGCAACAGCAGGGTTAGCAATCTCTCAAATTTTAGGATTGCCAGTTGGATCGTATTTGGCAATGATACACTATACAACACCATTCTTCGTCATTGGTATATTATCAGCATTACTTGTCATTCTTATTTATGTAGTATTACCAGAAATACAACCTGTTCATATAGGTGAAAGTAAAACAAACATCTTAAAGCGCTATAAACAATTACTTGCAGATTCAAAGGTTTCACTTTCTTATTTTGCATATTTTGTTTTTCAAACTGGTAATTTTGCTGCATTTTCATTTTTTGGTGTATGGCTTTCCATTCAATTTGGCTTGCAAGTTCATGAAGTAGGTACAGCTATGTTCGTATTAGGATTAGGAAATTTAACCGGTAATATTTTTGGCCCTAGAATCGTAAATAAAATTAGTTATAACCTTTCTTTCTATGGTGGAATTATATTTACAGCAGTGCTATATGTATTACTTCCTCATGTAAAGAACATTATATTTGTAGAGTTATTATTCTTTGTTATATTTTTTGTGACAGGAATTTTGTTTGTATTAATGATGAGCCACTTACAAAACATGTCTAGTGTAGCAAGAGGAACAGGAGCAGCGCTTGCGAATGCTTCTATGTATATTGGTCAAATGATTGGAGCAGCAATAGCAGGAATGTTATTTGCAACATCTCACAATTTTATACTTATAGGTAGTTTTACTGCGTTACTATATGTTGTAGCTTTATTTTTGTTTAGAAAAAGTGAAAAACTTACTGAACATAGTGAAACGGGAATTGCATCATAAAGCTTGTATAGATAGTGAATATATCATAATAAATAAGAGCGTAGATGTATGAATATACTTTTCATTACAGTGGTTACTAAAAGTATAGAAATAGTAGAAGTAATGTATTGTAACAAAGTTATGAGGAATCCAAAAATAAAAAATCCCTATAAAGATAGGGATTTGTATATCGGCATATAGTTCCTTAGGAAAGGATATATTTAGTTTAGCATATCGGACTACTTATATTTGTGAAATAGATGTGAAAGTAATGTGAAAAATACCTCAATAAAAAGCACTGTTTTAGCCAATGAACTAAAACAGTGCTTTTCTTTTTGATTGAACAGTTGCTGCATTTTCATCATGTATGCCTGCATCTTTAATAATTCGTTGTTTTGCTTTATTTAATAGATGGTTTACTGCTTCTCCAAAATAGTTAGCTTCGCTTTTTGTGCGGGCTTCTCGTAAACATTTATAGTTTTCTAGCAGTTCCTCTTTTTCAGTGTCTGTTAAGAAATCTTCTATTTTCTTTTTTGTCATACGAAACACCCTTTCTTCTGACAAACGACGCAATAGAAAATATTTATTGTTTATTATAGCAATAATTTTTAAAGAAAGTATAGACTAACGTCGTAATAATTTGTCAATTTCTTGAATCTTCTCATCAGCTTTCCCAATTTGTGTATTTTTAGCCTGCTCACCACCAAGCGCTTGGTGCAGTAAGAAAGTCTGACCGGAAATAGCAGTCACAATGGATACTTTAATAATTTCTTTTATTAAGGTGACATCGAATAAAACGAGTCCAAGAAGTGCAGCTAGACTACCAGTGAAAATATCAGTCAAAAACCCAAAGTGAAAAAAAGTTTTCAAACGGCGTGGAAGCAATAACTTACCTTGGTTATTGATTAGATGGGAAACGAAACCGGTAATGCCACCAACGAGAACAGCAGTTATCCATTGATACATTTCCATCGAATCCACTCCTTTTAGTGAATAAGATTCGATTATTTTATATTGATTCCTTTTAATATTTCATAGAAGCATATTGAGAAAGTTTGTTTGGTTTTTTTCTATATTCAATTTAATTATAACAGAAAAATCTGATATATATGAGTCTATTATATGAAGCGGTTATTCCGTAATATGAATGTAGAAAGGGGTGCGTGATATGAATATAGATTACCGAATAAGAAGTGTGGATGGTTATACAAAAAATATAGGGGAATTAGTAAGCATGCTGGAGCATACGAGGGCTGTAACATTACAGGAAATAAAAGATCTATCAGTTGAGCAATTAGATTTAATGATACCGAGTGGAGGGAATTCCATTGGAGCGTTATTAAAGCATATAGCAGCTATAGAAAAAGCTCACCAACTTATTTCATTTCACGAGCGTGACTTTATTAAAGAAGAATTAGAAATATGGGAAGACGCACTGTATTTAGGGGAAGTGGGAGAACAATCCGTGGTCATGAAATAAAGTATTATGTACAACTTCTACAAAGTGTCCGAGAAGAATCTCTGAAGTATTTGAGTAAACAAGATGATGAGTGGCTTAAGTCAGAAAGAAAGTGGCCTAACGGTGTAGCATATAACCAGCACTATCTGTGGTTTCATGTACTAGAAGATGAGATTAATCACCGTGGGCAAATTAGAATGATGAAAAATAAATTGTTTGAAAATTACGTTAAATAAGGTAGCTTTTTGTATAGATATTCCATATAATGAGAGTAATTAAAATGAGAACGGGGTGATGTAGTATGGTGAAAATAGCTTATATGAATAATAAACCAAATACAAAGGTGGATGGAAAGGGCGAGACTATATAAGGAAGCGCACGATCCTTCCGCTTAGCTTAAACTAGGGAGGATATCAATTTGAATCAAAATATTTTAGAATTGTTCGGCTGGGATTCTTTTTTTGAGGAACAAGCTGTAGAGAACTTTGAAGTAGGGCGTATTTTACTTGAGCATAAGCATATATATCGAATTATTTGCAATGATGGTGAATATATGGCAGAGCTGTCTGGTAAGTTTCGGCATGAAGCAGTAACGAAGGGTGATTATCCAGCAGTTGGTGATTGGGTGTATATAAAAAAAATAGAGAATGAAAAGAAAGCAATTATTCATCGTATTTTTCCAAGAAGAAGCTCTTTTTCTAGACAAGAGGCTGGTACTCGAACGGAAGAACAAGTAATAGCAGCAAATGTAGATTATCTATTTTTAGTGAATGCACTTAACCATGATTTTAACGTAAGAAGAATAGAGCGCTATTTACTACTAGCGTATGAAAGTGGTGCAATGCCTGTTATTGTTTTAACAAAGAGTAGTTTATGTGAGGATGTGGAACAGAAAATCGTTGAAACAGAAGCTGTGGCAATTGGTGTTCCGATCTTCGTTGTTGATAGTTTAAAACATACTGGTATTGAATCGTTGCAGCAATTTGTTTCTTCAGGAAAAACAATTGCTCTAGTCGGATCATCTGGGGTTGGAAAATCCACTTTGTTAAATGCACTTATAGGAATTGAAGTAGCAAAAACCGGTGATATTCGTGAGGAAGATAGTAAAGGAAGACATACGACAACTCATCGTGAATTGTTCCGATTACCGAGTGGTAGCTTAGTAATTGATACTCCTGGTATGAGGGAGCTACAGCTTTGGGAAGGAAGCGATGCAATTCAAACAACATTTTCTGATATTGAGGAACTAGCAAAAACGTGCCGTTTTAGGGACTGTAAGCATGAAAATGAGCCAGGGTGCGCAGTGCATAGTGCAATGGATAACGGAATTATTACGATAAATCGTTTGCAAAGCTATAAAAAATTACAAAGAGAATTAGCGTATTTTATGAGAAAACAAGATGCTATTCTTGCAAGGGCAGAGCGTGATAAGTGGAAAAAGATTTCTAAACAGCATAAAAAAATGTAAAAATCCAAAGGGTGATTCCCTTTGGATTTTTACATTTGTAAATTTTATAATAATATTATTCAAATATATAGACAAATAGAATTTAATTGTTTAAACTTTACAAAGTATTCATCATAGTAGGTTATAAAAATAATAATTAGGGATTGGGAAATATTTACAATTCGTTACGTTTAACTTTTTAAATTGAAAAGCAGGAGGTTTGTAATGGGTAGACTATTAAATTTGTTTCGTGATATGAAAGTAGCAAAAAAACTACTAATTTCATTTTTTGTTATTTTAATTGCGGCTGTCTCTATTATCGGAGGCATGTCTTATCAAACAGCTAAAAAGAATTTTGAATCACAGATTACGAGCAGTGCTCACGACAATATAAAAATATTAGATAATTTAATCAATCAAATGATTGAGGCGAAATTTAATGATGTAAATAATTTTGCACGTGTGATTCAAGGTAATATGTACCAAGGGGATAATCAAGAAGAATTAAGAAAAATGTTATCTCAATATATCAATTTGAATAAAGATGTTGAACAAGTTTATGTTGCTGGGAATGATAAGAAATTTGTGCAAGAGCCAAATATACAAATGGCAGCAGACTATAATCCAACAGAACGTTCTTGGTATAAAGATGCAGTGGCAAAACAAGGTGGTATTGTCATTACTGAGCCGTATAAGGCGAAAGGAAATGGACATATTGTCGTAACGATTGCAAAACAAACAGAAGATAAAAACGGTGTTGTAGCAATAGATTTAAGTTTAGATAATTTATTAAAAACAACAAAGTTAATCAATATCGGTAAAAAAGGATATGCTTTCATTTTAGATGGGAAACAAAAAATAATTGCACATCCTCAAGAAAAATCAGGGGAAAAAGCAGCTGATTCTTGGGCCAAGAAAATTTATGAAGATAATCACGGTGCTTTTTCATATATGTATGATGGCAGCGAAAAACAAATGGTATTTGCTACAAATGTAAAAACAGGTTGGAAAATCAGTGGGACGATGTACTCGAATGAAATAATTGAAGCTGCACAGCCTGTATTTTATAATATGTTAATTGTAATGTTCATTTCATTAGTTATAGGCGGGGCGCTTATTTATTTTGTGACACTTTCTATAACGAAGCCATTAAAGAGATTAGTTACCACTTCCAAAGAAATAAGTGAGGGAGATTTAACGCAAACAATTGAGATTCATTCTAATGATGAAATTGGCCAACTTGCAAAAGGGTTTAATGAGATGACAGATGCATTACGAACGTTAATAGGACGAATAAATACTTCGGCTGGACATGTTGCAGCAGCATCAGAAGAGCTGACGGCAAGTGTAAGACAAGCGAGTGAAGCAACTGAGCAAATTACAATGGCAATGGATGAAATATCGAGCGGGGCAACAACGCAAACGACAAGTGTAGAAAATGGTGCAATGTTACTATTTGATGTAACAGAAGGAATTCAGCATGTAGCAAATAGTTCCTCATCAATTAGTACCGCTTCTGCTCATACTCGTGAAAAAGCAGAAGATGGCGGAAAACTAGTCGGAAAAACTGTAAATCAAATGCAATCTATTGCAGAATCTGTTTCACAATCAGATGAAGTTATACAGTTACTAAATAATAAATCCAAACAAATTGGTGACATACTAGAAGTAATTCAAAATATTGCAGATCAAACAAATCTTTTAGCTTTGAATGCAGCAATTGAAGCTGCAAGAGCGGGAGAGCACGGAAGAGGGTTTGCAATTGTTGCAGATGAAGTACGTAAATTGGCGGAGAAGTCTAGCGTATCTTCTAGTGAAATTAGTAAATTAATATGTGAAATACAAGATGACATGAGTAAGACAGTAAAATCTATGGGTCATGTAAATGAAGAAGTTCAATCTGGACTTGTTATTGCGAATGAAACGAAGCAAAACTTTACTGAGATTTTACAATCTACAAATGAAATTGCAGATCAAATTAAAACGATGGTTGAAACCGCTAATGGGATGTCGAAAGGTGCAAATGAAGTGTCTATTTCAGTAGGGCAAATTGCAATGACAGCACAGAATAATGCGACGAGTACTCAAAACGTTGCAGCATCAGCAGAAGAACAACTAGCGTCCATTGAGGAGATTAGTTCTGCGGCGGGCACATTATCTCAAATGGCTGAAGAATTACAAGGGTTAATTGAAAGATTTAAAGTGTGATAAAGGACAGACTACTCCAAAATAGCAGTATGAGATTTTGGAGTAGTCTGTTTTTACTATGTAACATGAAATGTGATAGAGAGTATGTTTATGATGTTTAAAGGTATATCATGTATAATATTTGTCGAAAAATAGAGGTATTTGTTAACTTTATGTATAATTATAATCATATAGAATGCAAATAAAGGAGATTATTAATATGGGAGTGTACTGGGGGACCAAAAGACATTCTTGGCTTAGTTATGTCTCATTTTGGTTAAGTATTTCGTTTTTCATTGTTTTTCTCATTGAAGTGTTTATTTTAAAAACACTTTCAAATAGTTCGGTGCAAATTGTTAAATACTTTTATTTTATATTTGTACCAGTAAACATCTTTCTTAGTTTAAAGTTACTCTTTAAGAAGAATGAAAAGAAAGCATTACCTATTTTTAGTTTCATTGTATCATTATTATTTACAATTTTAATACTAGTATTAGCATTAGTAGCTACTGGAAAGTTCCTTTAAGGAGAGTGATATAAGTCACTCTCCTTTTTGTTATTGTAAGGAAATACTAAGCGGAGGATGGCCAAAGAGTGCATTTACTTATGTTTGATAGGTTTGGAAAGCTTTAGAAGCATATTAAGAAATATAATGAGAGACAATTCATATAGCAATGAAGAAAATCAGCTGTTTTATATGCAGTATGAAGCAAATGAATACGGTAAAAACGGTGATATATGGTACAATACATTTGGATAGTGATAGAGATAAAGGGTATATAAAATACTCATCGTTTTTTAGTAAGAGAGGGGTTATCTTATGCTATACGAGGATTTGATGACATTATTTCAAACAGCTCCGAAAGAAGAAGGTAGAGGCGGCTGGAAATATATAATCCAGGAACGAAATGATAAATATGAAATTGTTGATGAAATGTTGAAAAATGAAATGAGTATTGAATTGTATTTTAATGAATATGATGAGGTGAAAATCACTTTATATAAAGATGGAATGCCTATTTCTACTATGCAAAGAATTGCGATTTCAAAAGTTGAATTAGACGAAGAGGAAGAAGGAATTCAATTCGTTTTAGAACGTATGCCTAGTCGGATGATTCGCTTGCAATTAAAGCCATATTTAGCACTCGAAATGGGACCGTACTGGGAAGTTTGTGATGATTGTGAATAAACATAAAAGGAGCATCCAATGACATGGATGCTCCTTCTATGTTTTTTGAATTCGTTTAAAAGCAATAATCGGGAGTAAAATAATGCTGACCCATCCGATTATAGGATATAAAATGTGGAGCAATTCACTGTAACCAACGTAACTAAAGCAATAACTAATTAGTAAAATGAAGAAAATAATATTGTTGTTTTGCCATCTGGTAATCGATTGCATCTGTTTTGTCATTCCGAATACATTGCCAACTAAAGTTGTGAACACTTCGCCGAAAATAACAAGAACAAAGAAGAAGTGGAAAGTTGCATTAAATCTTCTTATGACTTCAGCCATTGGGATGTTATATTGATAAAATTGATCGACTGATAAGATTGCTAAATGGCTGCATAGTAAAATTAAAGAAAGTCCTGCTCCACCTAAAATACCGCCCCATAAAATGGCTTTTCGATCTTTAACTTCACTGGCTAACGGGACGAGAACGCTTTGGGCAAGAGAAAGATTTAAGGCGACATATGTAATTGGGCTAGTAATCCACTTCATATTCCAGCTTTCTGCTGGAATAGTGTTACTAATAGGAGTTGTACCATGAAAAAAAGTAGTAATAGCAAGTCCTATAATAAAAATCATCATAATAGGTACGACAAGAGTATTTACTTCAAAGACACCTTGTAATCCACGACTACCTATAATGAGGCATGCAATTACTGTAATGAGAATGCCGAGTTGTCTTGGTAAACGAAGTTGCTCTTCAAATACCGCTCCGGCTCCTGATAACATAACGCTTGTTACACCAAATAATACGAGTAATAATAGTGTATTTACAACATTACCAAATACATCTCCAAATAAATATTTGTTAAATTCTTGCGCTGAAAATGCACCGATTTGTGATGAAAGCAACATCATCTTCGTGCCAAGCCAAATAAAAAAAAATCCACTGACACATATACCAATTGTTCCGTAAAATCCGTTCACTGTAAAAAATTCAACAATTTCTCGTCCAGTAGCAAATCCAGCTCCAACGACTGTTCCAATATAAGTAGCAGCGACTTTCTTTGCTACTTGCCATTGTTGATTGTCCATGTTATCCCTCTTTCTACTACGATGAGCTTGATTTACTATTATGCATATGTATGAGCTTGGACAATTAGACGTAAGAAGTAGTTGAAAACATACATGAATTGAAAGATATTAGGGAAGTATTAAAGGTGTTAAAACTTTGTTACATATGAGCCAATCGTTCGAAAGGATAGGAAATGTATGGTAACATGTAATTAGGTTATTAAAAGATAAACATTATGAAATGATAAGAGGAGTGGATTGTATGAGTACGAAAACAAACGTTGTTGAAGTATTAAACAAGCAGGTAGCAAACTGGAATGTGTTATATGTGAAATTACATAATTATCACTGGTATGTGACAGGACCACACTTCTTTACATTACATGAGAAATTTGAAGAGTTTTACAATGAAGCTGGAACGTATATTGATGAATTAGCAGAACGTATTCTAGCATTGGAAGGTAAGCCATTAGCGACAATGAAAGAATACCTTGCAACATCTAGTGTAAATGAAGGGACAAGCAAGGAATCTGCAGAAGAAATGGTACAAACATTAGTAAATGATTACTCTGCATTGATTCAAGAGTTAAAAGAAGGCATGGAAGTTGCTGGTGAAGCTGGTGATGAAACATCAGCGGACATGTTGTTAGCAATTCATACAACATTAGAACAACACGTATGGATGTTAAGTGCGTTCTTAAAATAAATATAAGTTGATAAAGAAAAAAGTCATTGAAAAATTCTTTCAATGACTTTTTTGTGATTTTTCAGTTTTCTTTTATGCTATAATATAGTAAAAAGGAGGCGATGCGATGTTTCGCTTTTTCAGAACTGGAAAAGAAGAGCGTGAAATTACGAAAGATGAATTAGAACAAGCGATGGCTAAGTTTCTAGAAACGAATGCTAATATTGTTTATACAGTATTAGTAAATGATGATTATACAGTAAATTATGATTTGTTAAAGCCGTATTTACCTGCATTTCCAACAAATAGTTTTCTTATTACGAAGGAAACGCTTGAGGTATTTGAACATACAGAAGAAAATCTAAACCTAGTTAAAGAAATTGATATCGTTCAAAAAGCAGTAGATCAGTACGTAACAGAAAAAGAAATGTTTCCAATTGTTGAAGGTAGTGAAGAGCGTCTTATATGTGGGATGAAATTAGGACCGTATTTAAATCGTATATTAAAAAGAGATTTATATATTTCAGAAAAACATTATTTAGTTTCGAGTAAACCAGACAGAAAAAAACAAAAGAGTGGTTAGATGTATTGAAAACAACAATAAATATATTGTTGTCTTTTTTTGTTTATAAAAATATTGAAATTTCAATCTATTCGATTCTATAATAAATTTATTGGACGAAGAGGAGTAATGATTAAGTATTGTTAGCTGGAGTTATATACAGTGATTACAGAATGGTATAAAGGTTTGAGACTATATATTATAAAAGATTACGGGGGAATGGGTGTATGAAAAATAGTATGACTTACATTCAATTATTAAATGAAACGTTACATTGTTACGCAAATAAAGGAAGTTTGGAAGCATACGATTATATAATGGAGCATGCGAAAGGCATAGTGGGGAATGAGGCGCAAATATATAATTTTAAATATGCACTGGCGAGTGCAGCAGGGCTTGAAGAAGAAGCGATGCATGTAATGAAGGAAGCTATTATAGAAAAGGGTTTTTGGTATGGAAATGAATATTTAATGACCGACGACGATTTAAAACCACTACATAAATTTGAAGAGTTTCATAAAATGGTTCAATTATGTAAAGAAAGAGAAGAATTAGCAAAGAAGAAAGAACGAGCAGATGTGAAATTTATAGAAGGTAAGAAAAAAGAAAAACTATTTATTGCAATGCACGGAGATCAAGAAAATATAGCAATAGTAGAACCATATTGGAAATTTGTTTTGGATCAAGATTATACGTTAGCTTTACCACAGTCTTCGCAAATTCAGTTTTCAGATGGGTTTGTTTGGGATGATATACATAGAGGAAAAGAAGAATTAAAAGAGCATTACGTTAATTTTAAAGAAAATCATACAGTAGAAAGTGTAATAATTGGTGGTTTTTCTGCTGGTGCAAGAGTAGCTTTGTATACGATTTTACAAAAAAATATAGATGTAGATGGCTTTATTTTTATGGCACCGTGGCTTCCAGAACTTGAAGAATGGAATGAGTTATTGGAAGTGCTACAAGATAAAAATATAAAGGGATATGTAGTGTGTGGGGATCAAGATGAAGATTGTTTCGAATGTACACAGCAATTTGTACAAGTATTAAAAGATAAGAATATAGAACATGAGTTTAAAGTTGTACCTAATTTAAAACATGATTATCCTGAGGATTTTGATGAACTATTAAAAGAAGCTATTAAATTTATAGAAGACAAAAGTAATAAGTAGTAAGAAAGGGAGATGCATCATAATGGATGTATCTCCCTGTTATCCTTATAAATGAAAAGCATTCGCTAGTAAGCGATAAGAATTCAATTTATCTTCAAATCGATGAGTAATTGTTACAATCATAAATTCATCAGTATTGTATGCTTTGCTTAAGTTCATGATTTGTTCTTTCACAGAAGATGGATCACCGACAATCATACGTTGACGATTTTCTTTTATACGGAATAAATCATAAGCGCTGTATGAATAGTCTTGTGCAGTTTCGATAGAAGGAGTACCAGTTGTACGCTTTCCTTGCTCTAGTAATAAAATTGATAAATCTAAACTAGAAGCAATTTTTTCCGCCTCTTCATTTGTTTCCCCGCAAATAACAAAAATAGAGACGATTGATTTTGGTTTATCTCCTAAATAGGAAGGTTGAAATTGTTCCTGATAAGCCTTCATTACTTCAGGGCCACCGTATCCGTTAATGAACTGTGCGAATGCAAAAGAAGCACCTTGTTTTGCGGCAATCATTGCACTTTCTCCACTAGAACCAAGCAACCACATCTCAGGAGATGTTGGAATCACAGGGGTAGCCTTTAAATTTGCGTAATGATGGTTTTCTGGTACTTGATCATGTAAGTACATTGCAACATCTGCAATTTGTTCTGGATATTGATCAAGTGAGACCATTTTTCCTTCTTGAAGTGCGCGAGTTGCAATTGGCATACCACCTGGTGCTCTGCCAACACCAAGGTCAATACGATTTGGATAAAGCGCTTCTAGAACGCGGAAATTCTCAGCAACTTTATATGGGCTATAGTGCGGTAACATAACACCACCCGAACCGACTCTCATCCGCTCTGTTTTCGCTGCGATATGAGAAATAAGTATTTCTGGACTTGAACCAGCAAGACTTACAGAATTGTGATGTTCTGATACCCAAAAACGTGTGAACCCTAGTTTTTCAACTTCTTGTGCAAGTGTAACTGTATGTGAAAAAGCTTGGGCTGCGGTACTACCATCTGAAATAGGGGATTGGTCTAATACACTTAATTTGATCATAGAATATACCTCTCAATCTTAATGTACATCCTATTATATATTTACTTACGAAAAATGCGTAATGAAATGCTCAAATTAAAAAGTGGGTAAATTACATATTCACTTTTAACGTGAAAATCCTCGTTCATAATGATTCATTTCGACTACATTTAAAATATATTCGTAGTTATCAATTTCAAGTTTTAGTTGTTCACGCTCTTTTTTAGATAGATGCATATTACTTAGTTTGTTGCATAGTTGTTGTTTCTTTTCTTCTAAATACTTCTTTGTAGCGTGGTAGTCGTAAGTTTGTTTCATTTTCAACCACTCCTTGTTTGCTGTTGCTATATTATATGAAGGGTGAAGAGATGTGAGAGCTATCTCTTATGTATTTTTAGTGAATATTCAACTTGCTCTGTTGTTATGTTTATGGGAATTTATGAATAAAATGCACTAAACGACTAATGCCCATTTGATGAAGTAAGGGGTGGAATTGTGCAGAAAGATATAATGTATAACACTGAGATGGATGAAACGTTAAAAGTTATAAATAAAGGGTTAAAGAAGACGACTCGTCCGAAGCGGATTATAGTAGTAGGGGCTGGCATGGCTGGGTTGGTTTCGTCATCTTTATTAAAAGCTGCAGGACATGAAGTAAAGATTTTTGAAGCAAACAACCGGGTAGGTGGCCGTATAGAGACAGTTAGAATGGAAGATACCGGATTATATTTGGATGTAGGGGCAATGAGAATTCCGTATTCTCACACATTAACGATGGCATATATAAGAAAATTTGGGCTACAGGTGAGCCCTTTTATTAATAGGAATGAGACTGATATTATTTACGTAAATGGCCGGAAAACGACATTAAAGCAATATGAAAAAAATCCAAGTATATTAAAGTATCCTGTAGAAATGAATGAAGTTGGGAAAACGTCTGAGGAGTTATTAATGTTAGCGGTGCAGCCTATTATAAATTTTATTAAAAAGAACCCAGAGAAAAATTGGGATGTTGTAGTAAAGGATTTTGGGAGATATTCTACAGGACAATTTTTAAAGTATCATCCTTATCAATATAATACTTACTTTTCGCCAGTTACAATTGAGATGATCGGTGTTTTATTAGATTTAGAAGGTTTCTTGGAAAGGTCATTTGTTGAGACGTTACGCTTTATATATATTATGCAGGAGGAGAGTGGATTTTGTGAAATAGTAGGCGGGAATGATAGATTACCAAAGTCATTTTTACCACAATTAGAAGAAAATATTATATATAATCAAAAACTAATGAAGCTACAACAACACGATAACGGTGTAACAGCTTTTTATCGAAACGAGGAAACTTTTGAATATAGTAGTATTACAGGGGATTTAGTCATTATTACAATCCCATTCTCGACAATGCGTTTTGTGGAAGTGGATCCCTTTGATTCTATATCGCATGAAAAATGGAAAGCAATTCGTGAATTGCATTATATGCCGGCGACAAAAATAGGAATTCAATTTAAAAGTCGATTTTGGGAAAAACAAGGACAATTAGGTGGCAGAATTATAACAGATTTGCCAATTCGTTACGCCTATTATCCGAGTCACGGGATTGGAGAAAAAGGACCTGCTATGATGTTAGGCAGCTATACATGGTCTTATGATGCGTTGTTATGGGATGGGTTATCAAAAGGTGATCGTATCTATTACACACTACAGAACTTAGCGACAATATTAGGTGGTCAAGTATACGATGAGTTCATGTCTGGCATATCCAAAAGTTGGACATTGGATCCATATGCACTTGGAGGTTTTGCGCTATTTCAGGCAGGTCAAGAATCTGAACTACAACCAGCAATTATAAAACCAGAGGGGAGGCTATACTTTGCAGGTGATCATACAACGTTATATCACGGATGGATACAAGGGGCAATTGAATCTGGTGTTCGTGTAGCAGTAGATGTAAATGAATTAAATGTGTAAAAGTCAGAAATTTATTTACTGTATAGTTTGAGATGGATATTATTATATATAAAAGAATTATAAGGAGTGTTGAAAGTGAATCCGTTATTATTCGATTTTCCTTCTGAATTTTATACTGAAAGGCTATTTATTCGAATGCCGAAACCAGGTGATGGTAAAGCTGTATACGATGCAATGCAAGCTTCTATGAAAGAATTACAACCATGGATGGTTTTTGCACAAAAAGAGCAAACAGAGGAAGAAGTAGAAGTGAGCATTAGAAAATCGCATATTCAATTTTTGCAGCGTGAGGATTTAAGATTACTAGTTTTTTCGAAAGAAACAGGTGAATTTATTGCATCAGCCGGATTACATCGTATTAATTGGGATATCCCTCAATTTGAAATCGGGTATTGGATTGATTCGAGGTTTAGTGGAAAGGGTTATATGGTCGAGGCTGCAAAAGGGATAACAGACTATGCTTTTTCTGAATTGAAAGCAAACCGCGTAGAAATCCGATGTGATTCTTTAAATAAGAAAAGTAGAGCGATACCTGAGAAATTAGGCTTTAAGTTAGAAGGTACGTTAGAAAGTGCGAGTGTGGCAGTAGATGGGAATGGATTAAGGGATATGTGTGTATTTGCCATGACTAGAGATACATATGAAAAAGAAGAGCTGTAAAGAAACGGCTCTTCTTTTTGTATATTATGGTACAGGATGTCCATTAGAACTTTCGAAAATTGTAAACCATTGTTGACGGTCTAAGTTAACTTTTGTAGAAAGAGCGGCTGTTTTAACACGATCTAATTTACCAGATCCAACGATTGGCATCATGTTAGCTGGATGAGCAAGCAACCATGCATACATAACCGTATCGATGCTAGTAACACCTAGTTCCGTAGCAATTTTTTGTAACGTTTCACGTACACGTACAGCACGTTCTGATTGACCTGTAAAGATTTCTCCGCCAGCAAGAGGTGACCAAATCATAGGATTGATTCGTTTTTCTTGGCATAAATCAATTGTTCCTTTTTCAAAATGCTCAAGCTGCATCGCCGATACTTCAATTTGATTTGTAATGAGCGGAAAATCTAAATAAGAACTTAACATATTAAACTGTGAAGGTAGAAAGTTAGATACACCGAAGTGACGAACTTTTCCTTCTTGCTTTAAGCGTGAGAACGCTTCTGCTACTTCATTTGGATCCATAAACGGATCTGGGCGATGAATGAGCAATACATCAATATAATCTGTATGTAAGTTTTGTAAGGAATCCTCTGCACTTTTTATAATATGTTCAGCACTCGTATTGTAGTGCGCAACATATCGCTCTGGAAATTTCGGTGATGGGGGAGCGATTCCACATTTTGTGACAATTTGCATATTTTCGCGTAAGGAAGGCTTGAGTTGTAATGCTTCTCCGAATAGTCCTTCACACGTATAACCGCCATAAATATCAGCATGATCGAAAGTAGTAATTCCCATATCCATACAAGATTCAATAAAAGAAAGTAACTCTTGTTTTGACATATTCCATTCTGCTAACCGCCAAAAACCTTGAATAATACGAGAAAATTCGATTGTTTCGGCCATTTGAACTCGTTCCATTATAAGTGCCCCCTTGATGAATGAATAATATTTTGAAAAGGCTTTCTTGCTACATATTATTATATAGTTACAGTGTCGTACATACAATAAATATGTTTTGCTACAAAAACGATTTTTTCTATATGCTATAATGTAGAAACATATAGCTATAAGGAGAGGTACAAAATGATTCCAGTAACAATATTAACTGGTTTTCTTGGATCAGGGAAAACGACATTATTAAATCGCATTTTATCAGAGAATCACGGTCAGAAATTAGCGGTGATTGTAAATGAAATAGGGCAAATTGGTATTGATAATCAGCTGATTATGAATGTCGAAGAAGAGATTATGGAGATGACGAATGGATGTTTATGTTGTACTGTACGTGAAGATTTACTCGTTGCTTTAAAACAATTACTGGATGTAAAAGCAGAAGGGAAAATGGACTTTGATGGATTAGTAATTGAAACGACGGGTCTTGCAAATCCAGGTCCGATTATTCAAACATTCTTTTTAGATCCTGTAATTCAATCTGCATACCAAATTAACGGTGTTGTAACAGTAGTAGATAGTTATCATATACATAAACATTTTGAAAAAGGACTAGAAGCAAAAGAACAAATTGCATTTGCCGATGTTGTATTAGTGAATAAGTTAGATTTAATTGAAGAGAGCGAAAAAGAACATCTCTTACATGAATTGCAAGGAATAAATCCGACTGCAAAGTTAATTCAGTCGACTCACTGTGATGTGGATATTCCATCGTTACTAAAAATTCAAACGTTTAAAACGAAAGATACGTTACAAATTTATCCTCATAAAGAGCATAATCATCTAGAAGGTGTAAAATCGTTTGTACTACGTGAAGAGCGTCCGTTAGATTTACAAAAACTAAATGAGTGGATGTCAGCTGTCGTGCAAGAACTAGGAGAATACTTATATCGCTACAAAGGGATTTTATCGATTGATGGAGTGGATAAACGTATCGTTTTCCAAGGTGTACATACGTTATTTGCTGCTTCGTATGATAGAGAGTGGCAAGAGGGCGAAGATCGAGTAAGTGAAGTTGTTTTCATCGGAAAAGATATTAATAAAGAATGGTTCCAAGAACATTTTGAGGAGTGTGTGAAATAAGTCTGCGTTTACTGCAGGCTTATTTTTTGAAATTAACTAAGCGCTTTGTAGAAACATGCTAGATTGTAAAAAAAGAAGGATGATAAAAAGCCTGTTTTCACAGGCTTGTATGTTCATTTACTAGTAACTCCATTACAACACCTACAACTGGGCCGTCGTCGTCAATATCACCATTTAAACGGAAGCCAAATGCTTCGTATAATCCCATTGCAAGTTTGTTGTCTGGATGTAAACTTAAATAAATTATTTTACATTCAAATTTATCTTGTAAGAATTGAATGAGTATGCGAAGAAAGCGTTTTGCGTATCCTTTTCCTTGATAGCATTGGTCAATCATAAAGCGGTCTAACCATACGCTTTTACGTTTTTCCAAATACCATCCATACATTGCATATCCTACAAGTGTTTCTCCATCATATAAACCTACTGACGTTCCGTTTTTCTCATATAATGATTCTGCTAGAGAAAACGCATTGCTTTCAATAAATTGCTGTTGGTTTTTTGCTACGTTTAAAGCAGCTACCGAACGCCAATTTTTTTCTGTTACTTCACAAAAGTGAAGAGTCATAATTCCAACTCACCTTCTAAATTAATATAGCTAAAAAGCTAATATGGATAATTTTACTTGTTATTTTGGTCAAGTCAAGTAGAAGCACATAAAAAAGAAGAGGTTGCCCAAAAATAGCTGAATAGCTACTTTTGGGCAACCTCTTTAATGTTTATGCTTCATTATGCTAATAAGAGTATCTCCATTGGTGAGCTCAATATTTTTATTCACTGCACATTGCACTCGTTGAAGGGGCACTTGGTTTTGTATTGTCTGCTGTATGTAATATCCTACAGGAGAAATCTTGCCAAGGGGTGTAAAAAAGATGGAGAATGCAAGCTCGATTTTCGTTTACCGACTCTTACTGCATCAGAAGTAGTGGTGTAGATCAATCTAGATTAGAGAAACTGCAATTTATTCTAGGAAGATATATATGAAGGAAAACTCCACCATACTGCAAGTTCTATATATTGACGACAAGGTCAAGTGGAAACATCTAAAAGAATATGAGATGGATAAACATGAACATCGACCATTATGTGGTGATACTTGCTACGATTAGAAAGCTACAGTTTGCAACAAGAAGACATGTAATTTGTATTCATGATATGGGTAGTATCCGAAATGCAAAACGTATGATGAGCGATTTAAAGTCATATGTGAGCAAAACAATGCCAGGTGGTCCGGTATTGCCAATAAGGCTCAGTGTTACCGGTTGCCCCTGTAGCACCCGTTGAACCAGTGGGACCTGTAGGGAATTGAAAAGGTTGCATAGGTGGAAGTGTCGGTCCGACTGAACCTGGATTTAATGCAGCGGAGGATAAAAACTTGTCCAATAAAATTCACCTCTGAAAAATTCGTATTACTAATAGTAAATGCGTGGGTAGAGGCAAATGAAATGGACAAGCGATTGTATATATGAAATTTAATAAAATAGTTATTTAATAAAAAAGCAGTTAGCTTTCGCTAGACTGCTTTGCTCCCTAATGTAGTTCTTGTTATGTAATTTAGATGAAGATACTACCCTAAAAGGAGCACTGTCAAATGCAGGTGTAATACCATTACCACCTGCGAAAGCTAAATTACCGCCTTTATTAAATAATTGTCCAGCCTTTGAGATACCTTGAGAGAATTTAGCCCCTTGTGCTAGCTTTGCAGCCTTACTGCCCCCTTTATCTTCAAGAAGACCTAATTCAATTTGTGTTAAAGTATACGATCCCTATATTGCACGGGTCTCTGCATCACCATCTATCACATCTTTATTAAAAGAGTCGGATAATGCATCCCACATAGCAGGTAAAGCTTCATCTAAATGGATGACAGTGTAGCCTATGCCTTTCCAATATTCATTTTCTGTACCTCTTCATAGAAAGAATCTTGATGAAAGTTTACTGCTAGGAATTGATAAATTTTATTTTCTGGATTGTGTTTTAGTAACAAATTGATCATCCTATTTATCAATTTGGATAGCTAGTTAAAATAAAGATGCTGGTTTTGGGTTTGCTATAGATACAAAAATAGGTATGGATTATAAAAGCAGAACCCTTATAAGGTTCTGCTTTTATTTGGTGTAATTAATTGTCTATATCTAGTGTAAATCCCCATATAGGTTTTTTTTCTTCAATTAACTCAACATCTGTCCTATTTACTTCCATATGAAATTCCCCACGACCTGGTACAGACATATTTAGTTCGTGTCCTACCTGTGGATTATTTGTAGCAATAACTACTTTTAATTCGCTTGCAGTTAGTACTCCGAAATTATGTCCTTTATATTTTGCGTATGTTGTAATTTCATAAGCGGTATCCAAGTCTTCTTTTTTTATTTTTTTAAAGAAAATATTTTCATCCCAATCATCTTGAATAAAACCATTTAATAGTTCAGCTGGATCATTCGAGATGATTTCTAAATCATCTTTCTTTCCAGCTAGCATGTATTCTTGTCCATTATATAATCCATATTTTCCATCTCTAATCATTGAGTCACCTACTCTACTGTTTTTCGGTTGCCGGTATAAAACGTTGTTTTCTGTCGTGGTATACGGCTACCAATTTTTCTTCTTGATTAATTACTGAATATATTTCCGCTCCTGGCTGGGGTTTCATAAAATCTCCCCAAGACGTTTCATATTCAGGAACAATTCGACCATTCTCTGCAGCTGTAAAACCATTACCAGTTTGCGGAAAATGGATATATTCATTTGGTTTCATATTTGTTGAATCCTCAAATGATTGGGCATAAGGTATTTTCATTTTTTCTACATCATCAGTTTTAAATCTAATCACTGCATAATCACTAGTTGTAGTGTAAGGGGTTCCTTCGTAATCTAGGCGTAGCGATTCATATACATCCTTAGGAGAGTGAATTGGTTTCACATCTTCCATTTTAGCTACACAACCTCCAATGGAATTGAAGTACTCAGTCTCTTTCAGATAATTATCGACGCTATCTAAACTAATAACTTTTTGTAATAATGTATCTTGATTTGGTGCTGGAACAGAATCTCGTATTTTTTTCATAATTTGAATTTCTTCAGCGTTTAATTCAGTGTAGTGTTTCACTTTAAGGTTATGGAATTGTTCGTTTGATATATTTGCCTCTTTTAAAACATTATCTATTTGCGAAGCAAATCCCTCGCCTATATGTTCTGACAAATTTTCACGGTTAAAACTTGGAGTAACCTCTACAGCTTTTGGAGTAGTACCTATATTACCTTCACCCTTGGCAAACTGGTAGGTTGAAAGTTTTTCTTCGGCTTGTCTAAAATCAGCACTATCAAATACAGATCTACCACCATTACCACCTGCGAAAGCCAAATTATCGCCTTTATTAAATAATTGTCCAGCTTTTGAGATACCTTGAGAGAATTTAGCCCCTTGTGCTAGCTTTGCAGCCTTACTGACCCCTTTATCTCCAAGAAGACCTAATCCAATTTGTGTTAAAGCGTAAGATCCCCATCTTGCACGGGTCTCTGCATCTCCATTTATCACATCTTTGTTAAAGGAATCTGATAACGCATTCCACATAGCAGGTAAAGCTTCATCTAAATGGGTGACAGTGTAGCCCATGCCTTTCCAAGTTTCCCAGTCACCTAATGCTTTTATACCGTCGATTGTATCTCCAACAGCATCTCCCGCACCGTCTACTATACCATCCCATACTTTTCCTAAGAAAGATTTTTCAGGTGCTTTACTAGACTTAGTCGTTTTTTGGGATGTTACATCTTCACTATCTGCAACGCGGAATTTCTCAGCAATTCTCTTTAATTCTTCTTCAACATGCACAAGCGCATTAATAGCTGTGAATGCGGATGGTCTTGCATTGTTAAACATTTGAACGAAATTTTGATTTGATGCGCCTGTCCATTGAAAACACATGTAATCAATTTGATTGCATAAGTTATTATGTATAGATTCTAATGCATGCTTTGTATCGTTTGCCCGTTTTGCAACTCGTTCCAATTCTTCGGGCGTTACTTTTATTTGAGCCATTTTTTCCTCCCTTTCCCGATTAAAATTATGAGGTAAGGAAGGGGAAATGTAAATACTTAATATTAAGAAAAGACAGCTAAATTATATGAAATAATTATGGATGAATCCAATGTAAATGTGAAGTGGATATAGAGTTTTTATGAGCATGAAAAGTTGCAGTTTCAATTGAAACTGCAACTTTTCATTTTTCTTTTATTTTTATAAGGGAGGGGAGATGAAGTGAGCTGAAATAAAGTTGCTTTAGTAGATTTGTTTTATTTTAAAATTAGTTTGAACGAAGGGGATAATTTGCTAAATACACTATGTTGTTCATTTCCTTCTTGATTCATACTTGCTTGATAAGGTAAAAATCCTTTAAACGTTTTTCGTTTCCATTTCAAGAATGACGCTACATGGTGGATTTCAATATAAAGAAATTGAAAATATATCTCTAAAATGAACTACTCTTGATTCATAAAGATTTTCTTAGTCATTGATTTTTTGTATAAAGAGTATTTATATTTCTTTATAGAAAAAACTGCCTCCCAATCGTTAGACATGTCTAACAGTTGGGAGGCAGTTTTTTGTGCTCACTATATTAGAGCATAAAAAAATTAATCCCCATTCTTTTAATTTATATCATTACGAAGGTGGATGGGTAAGAACTTCGCTAAATATGTCCCTGTTCTTTTAGTTTGTATAATTACAGAGGTGAAACAGAAAAGAACTCTGCTGAATTTTATCTTTATCGGTTTTTTATAATAAATCATTAATTAAGCAAAATGTAATTATTTTACTTAATTTACCAAATGTTAAATGAAATCTTAATATAAAGAATAAGTATATATATGACTTTCAACATTATTGATTTAATTATTATGGGACTAATTGCAGTATTTATTGGAGCTAGTATGGCACTGTTTTGGGGTTTTATAGGAAATAAGAATGGGGAAATTAAGTGAAAATATTGCTTGATATTTCATCATCATCTTTTTTCATTTTATAGCATTCCTTTTCAAATATATAGTTAAAATTCACTATTTATATCTTGTATCAATAAAAATAGTTAATATGTAAGAGGGGATATTCAGGTTAGCCTATTTAGTATGTAATAGTAATAAAACATTGATATTGTAAATATAATATAAAGGAAACGAAACAAAATCTATCAGTGTCTCTGTCAAAAATTAAAAACAGTGAAAAGAAGTACGAGAACGTTTACGTACAAAAGAAGGTAAAGAATTATATGTAAAACGAAAAATAGAGGTAGAACCCGTATTCGGTCATATTAAATACAATCGCTTCTTCCAACGTTTTTCCTTACGAGGCCTTTCTAAAAATCGACTGGAATGGGGTTTTATTTGTATTGCCCATAATTTACGGAAATGGACAACAAGAGCTCAATCCAAAGCGAAAAATGCCCGGTTATAGTAGAAAATCTGTTGATTTTCTACTATAACCGGGCATTTTCTCATCCATATTAAAGTTAAAATAAAAAACGGTCTCCAAAAGGCCTTATTTAAAGACCTTTTGAGACAGCCTCTTCTTATTAAAAATTGATTAGTTAGTAGCTTCTTTCAATGTGTTTACGTTTTCTTCCATTAAAGTGAAGTAATCTTTATTGCTCTTCGCGTCATCTTCAGAAATAGTAGCAAGGTGATTTAAGCGTAAAATTTTTGTACCCGTTTCTTTTTGAATGACCGATGCTACTTTTGGAGTAGAGAATGTTTCAAATAAAATATATTTTAGATTATGTTCTTTTACTGTTTTTGTAATGTCAGCAAGCTGTTTTTGAGATGGTTCATCAGAAGCTGAAATACCGGCGATAGCAATTTGTTTCAGGCCATAGCGTTGTTCCCAGTATCCATAAGCCGCATGAGAAACTAAAATATCTTTCGTTTTTGCATTCGCAATAGCTGCTTTAAATTGATCATCTAAATCAGTAAATTTTGTTTGAAGTGCTGCAAAGTTTTTTTCGAACTCTTGTTTATGGTCAGGTTTTAATTCTACAAGTGCATTTTTAATTTTTTCAGCTTGTTTCATTGCTAGAGTAGGGTCTAACCAAATGTGTGGGTCTTTATCGTGATGATGTTCATCTTCTTTATGACCGTCTCCGTGATCATGATGCTCTTCTTCAGTAGAAGTACGTAGTTCAATACCTTTTGAAGCATTTACAATTTTAACATTTTCTTTTTGTAATGCTTTTTCCATTTTTTCAGCAAATGGCTCTAATTCAGCCCCGTTATAAACGAATAAATCCGCTTTTGCAACTTTTACTGTTTGTTTTTGACTTGGTTCAAATGTATGAGAATCAGCACCAGGTGGGTAAATCGCTTCAACCGTTACATAGTCGCCACCAATTTTTTTTGCGAAATCAGCAAGAGGAAAAATAGTTGTATAAACAGTTAGCTTTCCATCTTTCTTGGCATTACCTTCTTTTGTATTTGAGCAGCCAGTAAAAATTAAAGTGAAAATAAGTAAGAATGAAAATATAGTCAATCTTTTAGGCATGAAGTTCTCCTCTTTTCTTTTTTTACGGATATATTTTCCCCAATTATAGAAGAAAAATATCATTTTAATACAAAACGGAATAATTACGTTTTAGTTTGCGAACTTAGTATAATACATCTTTTATAAAGTTGCAATAAATAATAATCATTCCGATTTGATTTTGTTATAAAGTTGTCAAATATAGATGTGTTATTTTTACGAATACATGCATATGTGACAACGCTGTGTTCATATATATGAAAGGAGGGTGTAGAGGGGGATGAGTGTTTGA
Organism: Bacillus sp. BC05(2025); assembly: GCF_056725905.1. Taxonomy (NCBI): domain Bacteria; kingdom Bacillati; phylum Bacillota; class Bacilli; order Caryophanales; family Bacillaceae; genus Bacillus; species Bacillus sp. BC05(2025). Next base: position 270,102 of record NZ_JBWYRA010000004.1, read on the forward strand.
GTTACTTAATGGAAGCTATTTTATTGATATTAGCGGTAGTATTACCATTAGCCTTAGTCTTAATTTTTTTAAGCAGATTAATAAGTAATTTAGGAGATGCATCAACAGTATCAAAATTACGAGAGAAAGATGAGAAAAAAGAGTGAGTAAAGCACTATGCGTACGCATAGTGCTTTACTTGTGGTAAAATGAGAAGAGGAAACTCCTAAAAGTTGTATTTTACTGAAGGAGAGTAAAGTAAAATAAGAGGTATATGCATATATGAATAAGCGAACAGCGTTAGTACTTGGTGCAAGTGGTTTAGTTGGACAAGAGATAACGCGTCTATTACTTGAATCAGATTACTACGATTCGGTTACTATTTTTGTAAGAGAACCAATGCAATGGCAACATGAGAAGTTACAGCAAAAGCAAGTGGATTATTCGGTATTAGAGGAATATAAAGAATTTTTTGCTGTAGATGACGTATTTAGTTGTCTAGGAACAACAATCAAAAAAGCAAAAACAAAGGCAAATTTCAAAAAGGTAGATTATGAATATACGGTACGAGCTGCGTGTCTAGCGGAGAAACAAGGTGTGCAAAATTTCCTTGTTGTGTCTTCAATGGGAGCAAATTCCAAATCATTTTTCTTTTATTCACAAGTTAAAGGGAGAATGGAAGAGGAATTACAAAAGTTAGTCATTGGTGGTATTCACATTTTTAGGCCATCTTTATTAGTAGGAAATCGACAAGAATTTCGTTTCGGTGAACGAATGGCTGAAAAGTTATCTCGTATCATTCCTTTTATATTTAAGGGGGCTTTCAAAAAGTATAAACCAATTTCAGCGAAAGATGTGGCGAAAGGGATGTATATCACTGCATTGCGAGAAGAAACGGGTATTTATATTTATAACTCAAATGAAATTAAAACGATAGAATAAATAAAACCGAGAAGAATGCCTTCTCGGTTTTATTTATTCGTATGGATTTTCCCCGGTGCTCGCTTGTATTGATACGGTTCTTCTAACTCAAAGCCAAGTTCATTGGCGGCTATTCTTGGGAAGTAAGGATTGCGAAGTAACTCACGGCCGATAAAAATTAAATCTGCTTCGTTATGATTTAAAATTCGCTCTGCCTGTACTCCGGTCGTAATCAAACCAACAGCCCCAGTTGCAATGTTAGCATGTTCTTTAATATGTTTAGCATATTGTACTTGATACCCAGGATATACATCAATGTGTGCCGGAACAACAGCTCCAGAACTACAATCAATTACATCTACTCCTTGTGCTTTCATCCATTTTGTATATGGAACGTAATCTTGAACCGTTAAACCGTCAGGGTGATAATCGTTTGCTGAAATACGAACAAATAACGGTCCGTTCCAAACTTCATTTATTGAGTCAATAATTTCACGTAAGAAACGATAGCGATTTTCAGGTGAACCTCCATATTCATCAGTCCGTTTATTAGAAAGTGGAGAAAGGAATTCATTAACAAGATAACCGTGAGCACCGTGTATTTCAATAACGTCAAATCCGGCTTGTTTGGATCGTATTGCAGCTTTTTGAAAAGCTAATACGGTCTTTTCTATTTGCTGTATACTCATTTCTACTGGTGTTTTCATAGTTTCATTAAACGGAATTGCGGATGGAGCGAGAGCATCTGTCTCTAATTCAGCTTTTCTTCCGGCGTGAGCAAGTTGAATCGCTGCTTTTGCGCCGTTATCATGTATAAAAGTTGTCGTTTTATGTAAGCCTTCAATTAGGCTATCATCCCATATACCTAGGTCTTTATTAGAAATTCTCCCTTCAGGTAACACGGCTGTTGCTTCGACCATAACTAAACCAACTTGACCAGCAGCTCTTGTTCCGTAATGAACGAGATGGAAATTCGTTACTTGGCCATCTTCGTTTTCTGATGAATACATGCACATAGGTGACATAACGATACGGTTTTTCAATGTAACGTTTTTAATTGTATAAGGTGAAAAAAGTTCGGAATTCATCCAATAGCCTCCTAGATTGAATTTTCTTACATTGTATCATTCTTGTTTTTGTTTCCCTAATAAAACGCTTATACAAAAAATTTTGTCTATTCGTGTTACAATAATGAATATGAATTGAATTGGAGGATGACATATGTACCAGGCTTATTATGAAAGCGAATTAGGTTTGCTAGAAATTACAGCGAACGATAAAGGAATTACGTCTGTTATATTTGTTGATGAGAGACAAGAAGAAATTACAAATGAAATGATAGATCAATGTATAAATGAGTTAGATGAATATTTTAAGGGGAATAGAAAAGAGTTCACAGTCCCGCTGTCTGCCGAGGGAACAGCATTTCAAAAAAATGTATGGGATGCGCTCTATACTATTCCTTATGGCGTAAGTGCTTCATATTTAGATATTGCAGAGAAAGTCGGAAATACGAAAGCTGTACGGGCAATAGGAGGAGCGAATAGTCGTAATCCGATTTCAATTATCGTTCCGTGTCATCGTGTAATAGGAAAGAGCGGAAAGCTTGTTGGATATGCAGGCGGTCTATGGAGGAAAGAGTGGTTATTAAAGCACGAAGGTATTTTGAAATGACGTATGGATGGGAAGAGGGATTGTTTTGAAATGTATAAATTGTGGGCAACTTTGTGAGGGAAATCAGTTGAATTGTGAAAGTTGCCAGCGGACTTTGCATACTGAACAAGGTGAAGGAAGCTCGCTAATAGACAAAGAATTAGAAGTATATGTAGGGAGACAATATCCGTATTACAAAAGGAAATGGGAGCTTGAGGAAAAGCGGATTGCTAGGTGGAGCTGGAATGGTTGGGCAACTATTTTCAATGTAGGTTGGCTCGGATATCGTAAGTACTATTTACCGGCAGCATTATTTGTATTGTTATTAGTAGCGTGTGATGCGTTTTCTTATTATATGGGTTTCAATGTAGCACTGCCGATCATTAATATGGTGCCTCTTACGTTTTTATTACTCGTTTTTATTTTATTTGGAATGGCGATTTTTGCGAATGGATTATATTATCAATTTGCAGAAAGGCGTATATATCGAATAAAAGCACGTGAAATTCAAGATGAATCGGTTGAGAAGTACCTCATTCGTGATAGTGGTGGAACGAGTAAAATGGGGGCAACAATCGTTACGATTTTAGCGGTTGCTAGTATTTTTTTCAGTCATTTCTTTTTCCCGACTGATCGAGATATTATTCAAAAAGTTCGTACAGGCTCGCTTTATGAATATCCGTTCTTTTCCATTGGTGAATCGTTTGAAAATTATTTTAGAAATCCAGATTGGATATATTATCGCGGAACGGAAGGATTAGAATTAGTAGAATTCCAAGGGATTAGTCCTGATATGCCAAGGAAAAAGGTGAATATCCAATTTATTGTTGATTATAAATTAGGTGAAATTGAGCCGTACTCACTTACGATTAATGGAGAATCTAAAAATGAGGAAGAATTTTTGAAGATAATGGAAGAAATATTTAAAGTTCAAAATCCATTTGATATAGAGGATGGATTACAAGTAAAAGGAATAGAAAAAGAAGCGGATAGAAGACTTCAATATCTGCTTCTTTTTTATTGTATAAAAATAATATTTGAAATAATCTGAATCTTTTGTATAATAATATGTATTATACTAGCTTTCATTTATACATATAGATTGGGGGAGGAAGAATGAAGAGAAAGATAACAACGCTTGCTGCAGTAGCATTATCGACTAGTGTATTAGTTGCAGGTTGCGGAAATGGGGAGAAGGCATCTACAACGAAGAAGGAAGCAGGTAAGGAGGCAGCAGATAAGCAAGTATTAAACTTACTAGAAACAGCGGAAATTCCTTCAATGGATACATCAAAGTCAACAGACTCTGTATCATTCCGTGCCTTTGTAAATGCAATGGAAGGATTATATCGTTTAGATAAGGATAATAAACCAACTCCGGGTATGGCAAAAGATGTGAAGATTAGTGAAGATAAAACAACATATACATTTGAATTACGAGACGCAAAGTGGTCTAATGGCGATCCGGTTCGAGCGCAAGATTTTGTATATGCATGGCAACGCGCATTAGATAAAGCAACGGCAGCTGAGTATGCATTTATTTTATTTGATGTAAAAAATGCACAGAAGGTCAATAAGGGAGAACTACCGTTAGATCAATTAGGAGTAAAAGCAAAGGATGATAAAACGTTAGTAGTGGAATTAGAACAACCAGCACCATATTTCCTTGAGCTTACTTCATTCCCAACATTTTTCCCTTTAAATGAAAAATATGTAAAAGAACAAGGGGATAAATATGCATTAGAAGCAGATAAACTATTATACAATGGACCATTTACGATGAGTGAATGGAAACATGAACGAAGCTATCAGTTAAAGAAAAACCCTAATTATTGGGATAAAGATACTGTAAAGTTAGAAGAAATTAATGTAAATATTGTGAAGGAAACGAGCACTGCGGTAAATTTATATGATAGTGATCAAGCAGACCGTGTTATTTTAAGTTCTGAATTCGTTGATAAATATAAAAAGAATAAACCAGATGAATTTAAAACGAAGTTAGATCCACGTATGTATTTCTTGCGCTTTAACCAAAAAAATGCAACGTTTAAAAACCAAAAAGTTCGTGAAGCGATTGATTTGGCATATGATAAAAAAGGAATTGCAAATGTTATTTTAAATGACGGATCATTGCCAGCATATTTCTTAGTACCTGAAAAATTTACGACAGGACCAGATGGAAAAGATTTCCGTACTGTGAATAAAAATTTCCGTGACAGTAAAGATAATGCAACAAAAGCAAAAAAATTATGGGAAGAAGCGAAGAAAGAACTTGGTCAAGATACAATTACAGTAGAATTACTAAATGATGATAACGGTAGCCGTAAAAAAGTGGGCGACTTTATTAAAGAAGAGTTAGAGAAAAACTTACCTGGAATTAAAGTGAACTTGAAACAACAGCCATATAAGCAAAAGCTAGATTTAGAAAAGAAATTTGAATATGAGTTCTCTTTATCTGCTTGGAGCCCAGATTATCCAGATCCAATGACTTATATTGATATGTTTGTTACTGGAAGCTCATTTAATGAAATGGATTATTCAAATCCGAAGTATGATGATTTAGTTGCGAAATCAAAAGGAGAGCTATTGAAAGATGATAAAGCACGTTGGAATGCACTTGCAGAAGCTGAGAAAATCTTAATTGGTCAAGATGCTGCCATTTCTCCTGCGTACCAACAAAGTACTGCATATTTAGAGAAAACATATGTAAAAGGAATTGCAAATCATACGTTTGGTGGAGACTTTAGTTATAAATGGGCATATATTACAAAAAAATAGTATAATGGGAGATGAGTGAATTTTCGCTCATCTTTTCGTTTTGTTTAAGGAGGAATTACTTTTGTTAACAGGAATCAATCATCTTTGTTTTTCAGTGTCTAATTTAGAAAACTCTATTACATTTTACGAAAAAGTACTAGAAGGAGAATTAGTAGTTAAAGGGAGAAAACTTGCATATTTTAATATATGTGGGGTATGGATAGCACTTAATGAAGAAGCACATATTCCGAGAAATGAGATTCATCAATCTTATACGCATATTGCGTTTTCAGTTGAACAGAAAGACTTTGAACGTCTACTGCAGAGGTTAGAAGAAAATGGTGTTCATATTTTACAAGGAAGAGAACGGGATGTAAGAGATTGTGAGTCTATATATTTTGTTGATCCTGATGGACATAAGTTTGAGTTTCATTCGGGGACATTGCAAGACAGAATTAATTATTATAGGGAAGATAAACCTCATATGACATTTTACTAAGGGGGAAAGAAGTTGCATGCGCTAGTAATTGGTGGGACAGGAATGCTAAAGAGGGTGTCTATGTGGCTTTGTGAGCAAGGGGTTCATGTTTCTATTATCGGACGAGATGAAGTGAAATTAGAAAGAGTTAAGCGAGAGAGTGCTGTACCAGAAAGTATCACATGTCTATCGTTAGATTATCATAATAAAGACGATGTAAAGTTAGCTATAAAAAGCACAATTGAGCGGAATGGCCCAATAAAATTAGTTGTCGCATGGATACATGCAAGTGCGAAGGATACGTTATCACTCATTTGTAAAGAATTAGACTTGTCGTCTGAAACATACAGTGTTTTTCATATTTTAGGTAGTAAAGCATCGCGCATGACTGTCCAAAAAATAGGAGGTATGCGGTGTAGCTACCATAGAATAATATTAGGTTTTATATTAGAGGGTACATACGGCAGATGGCTTACTCATGAAGAAATATCGGATGGGGTAATAAAAGGAATTGAGAGTAAATGTGATGAATGGATTGTAGGGCGAGTAGAGCCGTGGGAATTGCGGCCAACATGGTGAGGGGGAATGGCAAATGAAAACAACTGTATATGTAACGAGGCACGGTGAGACGGAATGGAATGTAGAGAAACGAATGCAAGGCAGGAAAAATTCTGCTTTAACTGAAAATGGTATGTTACAAGCTAAGCAATTGGGAGATCGAATGAAAGATTTATCTATCGATGCGATCTATAGTAGTCCGAGTGAAAGAACCCTTCATACTGCAGAGTTAATAAAGGGCGAACGTGATATACCGATAATCGCGGATGAGCATTTCTATGAAATTAACATGGGTATATGGGAAGGACAGACAGTCGATGATATAGAAAGGCAATACCCAGACGAAATACAATTATTTTGGTATGAGCCACATCTTTTTCAGTCAACATCAGGAGAAAATTTTGAGTCTGTTTATAAAAGGGTAATTGAGGGGATACAGATTCTTTTAGAAAAGCATAAAGGAGAAAGTATATTAATTGTTTCTCATGCGGCAGCGGCAAAGCTACTTGTAGGACATTTTGCAGGTATTGAAATAGAAAATGTGTGGGATGATCCATTTATGCATAGTGCTAGTCTAAGTATTATAGAATTTGAAGAAGATAAAGGTGAAGTGAAGCAATTTGCAGATATTAGTCATTTTCAGTAAGCATACAAAAAAGGCCGTGAAAACGGCCTTTTTTTGTGTGAAAAACTAGCAATTGCGTTTTTTGTACCAGAAGTGATCGAATTTCTTGTTTTTGCAAGATGGGAATTTATGTCCGCTACCTTTGCAGTCGTTCCATTTCTTTCCGTCATCACACGAATCGTCGCAAGAGCCACCGTGTCCATTAGGGAAGAATTCGCATTTTTTACAGAAACTTCGTTTTGTCCAGAAAAATTTCTTTTCAAAGCGTATGCATTTTGTAACGAACGTACAATGTTTTCTGCGAGTACGTTTTGTAACTAAAACGCATTCTTTTCTACGCGTTACTTTCGTAACAAATGTCCATTTTTGAACACGTACACGAGTACATTTCGTAACAAATGTCCATTTTTTTACATGCGTACATTTTGTAACGAACGTACAATGTTTCACGCGAGTACATCTTGTTCTTGGACATTTACCCCCAGTTGTACATTTACATCCAGTTGTACAATTATGATGAGTGAATTTATCATCATCGCATTCAAAAGTACTTGGATCTTGATGTAAGAAATCTTCCATCCCAGCACTTTTGATTTCCTCGACAGCTTTTCTAATATCACGTTTCATAGAAATCCTCCTTATCATGTATTCAGGTGAAAAGGTATTCTTTTTCCTTAACAGGATATGTATGTAGGTATATTTCTGAACAGGACAAGAGTGTAATTTTATATAAATGGTTGATAGTGGAGGTATGGACAAGGCGAAGTGCATACATTGAATGAAGAGAAATGAGAAGGGATGTGAAAATATGCTACCTTCATATGATTTTTTTATTCATCCAATGAACCTAGTGGAATTGAAAAAAGAAATTTGGTCAGATAATCCAGTGCCAGCAAAATTAACTTATGGAAAAAAGAAATATGACATTGATATCGTATACCGAGGGGCTCATATTCGTGAATTTGAGAAAAAGTCTTATCATGTTATGTTATATAAACCGAAAAAATTTCAAGGTGCAAAAGAGTTTCATTTAAACTCTGAGTTTATGGATCCGTCTCTCATACGAAATAAATTGTCTTTAGATTTTTTTCATGATATTGGTGTACTTTCACCGAAATCACAACATGTATTTATAAAAATTAATGGTCAAATTCAAGGTGTATATTTACAGTTAGAATCAGTGGATGAAAACTTTTTGAAAAATAGAGGATTACCGAGTGGTTCTATTTATTATGCGATAGATGATGATGCAAATTTCTCTTTAATGAGTGAGAGAGATAAAGATGTTAAGACCGAGCTCTTTGCGGGTTATGAATTTAAATATTCGAATGAAAATAGTGAAGAACAATTGAGTGAATTTGTATTTCAAGCAAATACTTTGTCAAGGGAAGCTTATGAAAAAGAAATTGGAAAGTTTTTGCATGTAGACAAATATTTAAGGTGGCTAGCTGGCGTCATTTTTACACAAAACTTTGATGGTTTTGTTCATAACTATGCACTATATCATAACGATGAAACAAACTTATTTGAAGTGATACCGTGGGATTATGATGCGACTTGGGGGCGAGATGTACAAGGGAGACCACTTAATCATGAGTATATTCGTATTCAAGGTTATAACACATTAAGTGCAAGATTGTTAGATATACCTGTATTTAGAAAACAATACCGAAGTATTTTGGAAGAAATATTAGAAGAACAATTTACTGTTTCGTTTATGATGCCGAAAGTAAAAAGTTTGTGTGAATCGATTCGTCCATATTTACTACAAGATCCATATATGAAAGAAAAATTAGAAATATTTGATCAAGAAGCTGATATGATTGAGGAGTATATAAATAAAAGAAGAAAGTATATACAAGATCATTTACATGAATTGGATTAATTTTGAAAGAGATTGGAACATTATCAATCTCTTTTTTTGTATAATAAAGATGTATCAATAGAATTGACGTAATATGTACTTAATAAAAAATGGGGATGTGGAAATATGACGATAAAATGGATTGAGTGGGCAAAACAAATACAATCTATAGCTCAAGCGGGTTTAACGTATTCTAAGGATGTGTATGATATAGAGCGTTTCCAACAATTACGGGATATTTCTATTTCGATGATGTCACATTACACTAAGACAGATTGGGAAGTTGTAGAGAAGTTATTTGCAAGTGAGACAGGCTATCAAACACCAAAAGTTGATGTAAGAGCAGTTGTTTTTCAAAATGAAAAATTATTATTTGTGAAAGAAAAAAGTGATGGGAAATGGGCATTACCAGGTGGATGGGCTGATATCGGTTATACGCCGACAGAAGTAGCTGCAAAAGAAGTTTTAGAGGAGACGGGTTATGAAGTAGATGATTTTAAGTTATTCGCTATATTTGATAAAGAAAAACATCACCAGTCGCCTTCCGCAACACATGTATATAAAATTTTTATAGGCTGTAAGATTATCGGTGGTGAAAAGAAGACGAGTATTGAAACAGAAGATGTGGAGTTTTTTGGTGAGAATGAATTGCCTAATTTATCAATTGCTAGAAATACAGAAGAGCAAATTAGAGAAATGTTTGCCTATATGAAAGAACCTCAGAAAGAAACATTAATAGATTAATAATACTTATCCCGATAATAATGTTGGAATGAAGATATTGGCAGAATGCAACCTTTATGTAATAATGGGAAGGTATGTGAAGAAAAAAGGAGATAGAAAATAAAATGTTAGCAAGCATAATAGATCAGTTATTGCAATTTTTTGCAAGCTTAGGTTACTTTGGAGTAGCGCTAGCTTTAATGATTGAAATTATTCCGAGTGAAATTGTACTTTCATATGCGGGCTTTTTAGTTGCAGATGGTAAAATTAGCTTTGTCGGTGCAGTTATTGCTGGAACAATCGGTGGTACTTTAGCTCAAATCTTTTTATATTGGCTTGGATACTATGGTGGGCGTCCAGTTGTAGAGAAGTATGGGAAATATCTACTTATTAATAAACATCATTTAGACATAGCAGAAAATTGGTTTAAGCGTTACGGAGCAGGAGTAATCTTTTCTGCACGCTTTATCCCAGTAGTACGCCATGCAATCTCTATTCCAGCAGGATTAGCCAAGATGCCATTAAAACTATTTACACTGTATACAGTAGTTGCGATTATTCCATGGTCAATACTATTTATATACTTAGGTGAAAAGCTAGGCGGGAATTGGCGACACATTAAAGAGTATGCATCTGATTACACACATTACATAATTATAGGAGCTGTTCTCTTTGTTGCTTTATATTTCGGTTTAAAGTATTTCAAAAAGAAAAAGGCAGCGCGTTAAAGTCAATGATTTTTCATTGGCTTTTTTTATTTGTTTCGGTTCTAAAGAAAAGGAGTTGTCCATAATGTGTAATAATAAAGCGTAGCGGAGGAATGTGATGAAAGGGTCACCGTTTTTACGTGGAACGATATTTTTAACGATGGCAACGATGATATCTAAAATGTTAGGGTTTATATATGTTATACCATTTACAGCAATGGTCGGTACGAGTGGGTACGTTTTATACACGTATGCATATCGTCCCTATACGATTATGCTCAGTATTGCGACGATGGGGCTACCACTGGCAGTTTCGAAGATGGTATCAAAATATGATCAACTGAATGATTATCATACGGTTAAGAGAGTGCTAAAGAGCGGTATCTTTTTTATGCTAATCATGGGAGTAATCTCATGTTTAACCCTATATATATTAGCACCGCATTTAGCTAAATTTGTAATCGATGGAAATGATCAAACAGGGAATAGTGTAGCGGCGGTCACAACTAATATTCAAATTGTCAGTTTTGCGTTAATACTTGTACCGGTAATGAGTTTATTAAGGGGATTCTTTCAAGGGTTCCAATCGATGGGGCCTTCTGCTTTAAGTGTAGTTGTAGAGCAATTTTTTCGAGTCTTAACCATTTTGATAGGAAGTTTTGTCGTTTTATATATCTTAAAAGCTTCTGTCTCTCTAGCTGTTGGTATTTCAACGTTCGGTGCTTTTATGGGAGCGATAGGTGGACTGACTGTTTTAAGTGCGTATTACATAAGGAGGAGAAAGCACTTAAAGAAAAAAGAAATGGCAAGTATACCGCAAACAACGAAATCTTTTTTTTCGCTATATAAGGAGCTCTTTACATATTCAATACCATTTGTTGTGGTTGGTTTAGCGATTCCGTTGTATCAGACGATTGATACATTTACAATTAATAAACTACTTATACAAATAGGATATATGCAAGGGGAAGCGGAGAAAATCAATGCAATAATTGGTCTTGTTCAGATGGTTGTACTTATCCCAGTTTCTGTTGCGACTGCTTTTAGTATGTCTCTCGTACCTGAGATGACAAAAGCCTATACAGCAGGAAATGTGAAATTATTGTACAAACATTTTACGAGGACGAATCTATTAGTAGTAGGTATTACGGTACCAGCGGCAATTGGAATGATGGTGTTAGCAAAACCAGTATATACTCTTTTATTCGGTGCCGGAAATGATCCGGAGATGGGGCGAGTTATATTACAGTATTATGCTCCTGCTTGTATACTATTTTCGCTTTTTACAGTAACAGCTGCGATGTTACAAGGAATCAATCAGCAACAGAAAACAGTGCTAGGATTAATGATTGGAATTATTGTGAAGATAGTTTTAAATATTGTATTGCTTCCGTATTTCGATTATGTAAGTTTTATTATTTCAACATACGCGGGTTACACGATTTCAGTTGGCTTTAACTTGTGGATGCTTTCTAAATATGTTATAAAGGCAACATAAGCTTTTTAAGGCAGAGAGCGCTCTGTCTTTTTCTTTGTTTAAAATATTTTTCTTATAAAAACGTTTTCAAAATAATTTTTCTATTGAAATTTAAACGTATGTTTCATATGCTGAGAATGGCGGTTCAAAAACTGTTATTTAAGAGAGGTAGATTCCTACATGTAAAAAGAATCGGGGTGATAGTATGTTAAATATTTATTTAACAGACCGAAACGGAAAACTACAAGAGATTGAGGAAATACAAAAGGGTTGCTGGATTAATGTACTTCATCCAACAGAAGAAGAAATTCAATATCTAGTACAAACTTTAAATGTAGACTTAGATTTCATTAAAGACCCTTTAGATGATGAAGAACGTTCTCGTATTGAAAAGGAAGACAGTAATACTTTAATAATCGTGGATATTCCAACAGTTAGACATGATGAAGAAGGAAATTCGATTTATGACACGATTCCAATAGGTATGATTGTTATGCCAGATTGTTTTGTGACAATTTGTTTAGAGGAAAACCCAATATTTGAACGTTTTATTAATCAACGTATTAAAGAATTTTATACGTTTAAAAAGACACGATTTGCACTTCAGCTCTTATATACGATTTCTACTTATTATTTAAGATACTTAAAGCAAATTAACAGAAAAACAATTGATTTAGAGCATCAATTAAATCAGTCGATGAAAAATAAAGAGATTTTCACATTGCTAGGTCTTGAAAAAAGTTTAGTTTACTTTACAACATCATTAAAGGCAAATAAAATCGTAATTCAAAAATTAATGCGTAACAGTACATTTTTAAAAATGTATGAAGACGATCAAGATTTATTAGAAGATGTATTAATTGAAAATAAACAGGCGATTGAAATGGCGGAAATATATAGTCACATTTTAAGTGGAATGATGAATACATTTAGTTCCGTTATATCAAATAATTTAAATAGTGTTATGAAACTGTTAACGTCTATAACAATCATTTTATCGTTACCAACGATGGTTTCTAGTTTCTTTGGAATGAACGTAAAGGTTCCGTTTGAAGGAGAAGCACATGGTTTTGTAATTGTGCTCATAATATGTGTAACACTGTCTTTCACACTAGCATTTGTTTTTTGGAAGAAACGTTACTTTTAACGATAAGAAAGCTGCTCTAGCATAGTTGTATAACTGCGCTAGAGCAGCTTTTTTGCTATGAAATCGAAAGTTTCGAATAGAATAAAACTTATAAAATGTAATGTATATGAGAGGGCTGAATTCCGTATAAGTCTTGTTCAATTCATAAAATGGGGTTAAAATTACATATTGTTAATGAAAAGTTGGAGGAAATACATCATGGAATTGTTTCAATTACCGAAAGCATTCCTGCAAATGAATACAATCTTTATCTCCATATTGATCGAAGCACTTCCTTTTGTGCTCATTGGTGTATTTATTTCAGGATTCATTCAAATGTTTGTGACAGAAGATATGGTAGCAAAATGGATGCCGAAAAACCGATTTCTGTCTGTTTTAATGGCTACTTTTTTAGGGATGATGTTTCCGGGCTGTGAATGTGGGATCGTTCCGATTGTAAGGCGATTAATCGGAAAAGGGGTTCCGCCATATGCCGGGATTGCATTTATGTTAACTGGGCCAATCATTAATCCGGTTGTATTATTTGCAACATACGTTGCCTTTGGAAGTAGTATGCACATGGTATGGTATCGTTCTATTGTAGCGATTATCGTAGCAATTATCGTTGGAATTATATTATCATTTATGTTTAAAGAACATCAATTACGAGATGATCACTTCCCAGAAGTGAATCATAAGCGTCCATTACGTAAAAAAATGTGGGATGTATGTACGCATGCTGTTGAGGAATTTTTCTCGATGGGGAAATATTTAGTATTAGGTGCGTTAATCGCAGCTGCAGTTCAAACGTTCGTACAAACTTCAACACTTCTTGCTATAGGACAAGGGCCGTTCTCTTCACCAGCTGTTATGATGGGACTTGCTTACATTTTATCACTTTGTTCAGAAGCAGATGCATTTATTGCTTCGTCATTCCAAAGTACATTTTCAACAGCGTCACTTGTCGCGTTCCTCGTATATGGACCGATGGTGGATATTAAAAATATGTTTATGATGCTTGCGACATTTAAAACGAAATTTGTAATTGTCGTTACAGTTACAGTTACACTTGTTGTTTATGCAAGCTCACTACTCATTTATGCGATGGGGTGGTAGGTTATGTTTCGAGCATATATATTATTAGGTTTTACAATTTTAATCGCGCAGCTTCATATCTCAGGTAATATTACGAAGTATATCAATATGAAGTATGCCTATTTATCAACAACAGCAGCTATTATTTTAGGATTCTTAACGATTGTTCAAATTATTATCGTTTTCCAAAAAGAACATCAAAAAGAAAAGGAACAGCACAATTGTGGTTGCGATCATAGCCATTGCGGGCATGATCATTCAAAAGATGAAAATACGTGGTGGAAAAAAGCATTTTCGTACACATTGTTTTGTTTTCCGATAGTCACAGGATTGTTTTTCCCGATTGCAACGTTAGATTCAGATATTGTTAAGGCGAAGGGATTTCATTTTCCAGTAGCACAAGCAGAAAGTACAGATCCATTTATGACAAGGCAATTCTTAAGACCTGATACGAGCATTTATTACGGGAAAGAAGGATACCGTGGTGTAATGGAAAAAGGGAAAAAAGAGTTTGTTACGAAAGATAGTATTAATTTAAAAGATGAAGATTTTCTAAAAGGGATGGAAACAATTTATAATTATCCTGGCGAGTTTACTGGGAAAAAGTTATCTTTTAAAGGATTTGTTTTTAGAGATGATTCTTCTAAAAAAGAACAATATTTCTTATTCCGTTTCGGCATTATACATTGTGTAGCGGATTCTGGTGTATATGGTATGTTAGTGAAAAAACCAGAAGGGGTAGAGTGGAACAATGATGATTGGATTCAAGTTGAAGGAGAAATATCAACGGAATTTTATCAGCCATTCCATGCGAACATTCCTGTTTTAGAAGTAACGAGATGGAATAAAGTTGAACAGCCGAAAGAACAATATGTATTTAGAGGAGCCGATTGATCACATCGGTTCTTTTTTATGGACTAAGAGTTCTGAATGTTGTTAATATTAAACGTGTAGTGATAGTAAGCTCATACTGCTCTAGTGTTAATGGGAATTGGAACTCTCACCGAACTTCTTTGCTCCAGCCGAATTTTGTGGTGGGAGTCTTACTGTCTGCAAATAGCGGATGAAATAATCAAAGAGGTGATAACAATGACTGAAGTAAAGGGAAAAACAGCTAATGAGTCTAGAGTGTTTAAAACGAGCCGAGTATTTCCAACAGATCTAAATGATCACAATACGCTATTTGGTGGAAAGATATTAGCCGAGATGGATATGGTTGCTTCTATTTCAGCAACAAGGCATGCAAGAAAAGAATGTGTTACAGCATCTATGGATTGGGTAGATTTCTTACATCCAGTTCGCTCTTCAGATTGTGTTAGTTATGAATCCTTTGTAATTTGGACGGGTAGAACTTCTATGGAAGTATTTGTGAAGGTAGTAGCAGAAGATTTAATTTCAGGTGAGAAACGTATAGCGGCAACATCATTTGTTACTTTCGTTGCACTTAGTAAGGATAATAATCCAGTTCCAGTTCCTCGAGTAATTCCTGAAACAGAAGAAGAGAAAGAATTACATCGCATTGCTGTGTTGCGTGCAGAACAACGTCATATACGTAAGGCGGAGAGTAAGAAAGTAGCTACATTACTAACTTTTTGAGTTGAATATGTAGTCGTTAAAGGTATTATAACGGACTGAAATGTTTTTCATATGAAAAGCGGACACCTAAAAATAGGTGTCCGCTTTTATAGTTTTTTCATCCACATATCATATGACGACAACTACTTAGCAGAAGCAAGCAGCACCGACGATGATTAAGAGGATAAATAATACGACTAATAGCGCGAATCCATTACCATGTGCGAAGCCCATTGTTATTTCCTCCTTTTATTTTAAGATACAACATACAATATGCAAATGAGCTATCGTTTGATATGGACATATATCATGTAATGACATATTTTCTTGAATGATATTGTATTAAAAAAGGGAAGATATAGAAATAACAGTAAGTGGAGAAAGGAAAATATCCATGAAACACTTTTTCGTTGTAATCCTTTGTTTAATAGGTGTATTCATTTGGATGAACATCGATGTGGAAATGGGGAAAAAAATGGCTAGTGAATATGAAGTAGGACAAGTTCGATTAGGTGAATTTCAACTGTATACGAACGGTGAAGAGTTATATACAAAATTATTTGAGGATATACGTAACGCAGAAAAGTACATATATATCCATTTTTATATTGTAGGTAAAGATGAAATAAGCAAAGAGTTTTTGCAGTTGCTCGAGAAAAAGGCATCGAGTGGAGTAGAAGTAAAATTATCAGTTGATCGAATAGGTGGATATAAGCTGAAGAAAAAGATAATTCGTCACCTAAAAAGCAATGGTATCCAATTTACGTTTAGTAAAAAACCTAAATTGAAACATTTATTCTATTCATTGCATCAACGAAACCATAGACGCATAGTTACGATTGACGGAAAAGTATCATATATCGGCGGCTTTAATATTGGAAAGGAGTATCTTGGACAAGATCCGAAATTTGGCCCGTGGCGTGATTATCATGTGCGAGTCATTGGGAATGGTGCCACGGATATGGAAAGAAAATTTGCTGCTGACTGGAAAGAAGATACAGGAGAAAAAATGCCTGTACATGAAAGGTTACCTGCAATTGGAAATGTAAAATATCAATATTTATTTTCAGATGGAAAAGGGTTATGGGAAAAATATGGAGCGTTTTTAAAGCAGGCTAAAAAGTCTTTAATTATTGCTACGCCATATTTTGTACCGAGTAAAGAAATGATGAGAGAGTTAAAAGATGCATTAAACCGGGGTGTCAATGTAAAAATTCTCGTGCCATTTAAAAGTGATGCAGTATTGTTAAAGCAAGCTGCCTACCCGTATTTGAGAGAGATGAACCATGCTGGAGCGGAGATCTATCAATATCGGAATGGTTTTTTTCATGGGAAAGTAACAATTATTGATGGAGAAATTGTTGATATAGGTACAGCGAATTTTGATAATAGAAGTTTTTATTTAAATTGTGAATCTAACTGTGTCATATATGATAAAACAGTTGTCGCTGACGTATGGAACCGATTAAAGGAAGATTTTCGTAAATCAAAAAGATTTTCGGAAGAAGATTTTGAGAAAATTAGTAAATGGGATTGGTTTTTAGCAAGAATAGCGAATGTTATAGCATCATATTTATAGCATATAGACAAAAGAGAAGGGAGATACTTTCGTGGATTGTATGAAAGAACTAATGAGGTATAGTTATATGCTTATATATAAGGTTGGAGAGTATACAGGCAAGGTAAGAGACGAAGAATTAAAGGGGCTATTACAGCAACATTTACCATATATGTTGCAAGCATATAATGAACAAGTGAATTTTCAAGAAGGAGAGAATGTACAGCATATAACTTGTGAACCAATTTCATTTCATTTTCATGAAATGGAAAAGGAAATTGATAGTAAATATACAGGAGATGTCCATATTGCAACTTGTTATATTTCGTATTTAAAACGGTTAGCATTAAAGTTTGCTCAAGTGGCAGTTGAAGTTGCGAATCCAGAATTCCGCTCGTTTTTAGAAAATTGTTTCCTGAAAATGAATCGTTATGCCTATAGTGTATGGCAATATGTTGTGAAGAAAGAGTATAAAATTAAACATGTATATGAAAATGAGAAGTTCGCATAAGAAACTAAGGCGGAAAGATGCGCGCCTTAGTTTTTTCTTTTCATAGAGAAAAAAACTAGATGTATATCTGCATTATCAGAAAATTTACAAAAATTTACCGTTTATTTACCGTTTATTTACTGTTTTTCAATCTTTCCTTTAAAAATAGAGAGTAATATGGGATTGTACATATTCTATCTAAAGGAGGAAACGCAAATGAACAAATGGGTTAAATCATTAACTGCTATGGCACTTGCAAGTTCTTTATTAATGGTAGGTTGTAGTAAAGGTGAGGACAAGAAGAAAGAAGACGATACAACAACACAACAAGAGGACAAAAAGGATAAAGAAACAAGTGGAACTGAGAAGTCTACGGATTCTAAAGAAAAGAAATAATAATTAGAGCTTCCTCTTATATAAGAGGAAGCTTTTTTGTTGTAAATTGATTGAGATTATTGAAAAATAGAGGAAGAATGAAAGAGGGGGAAAACAAGTGAAAGTATGTATATTAGGAGCAACAGGTCGAGTAGGTTCAAATATAATTGAATTGGCATTAAAGGATTCAGTTGAAGTGACTGCATTAGCACGTGATATAAATAGAATAGAAATACAACATGAAAGGTTACGAGTAATAGAAGGGAATGTACTAAATGAAAATGATATACAGAAAGCGATAGAAGGAAGCGATATAGTAATAAGCGCACTTGGGACGGATCAAAATGGGACGTTAGCGAGGAGTATGCCACAAATTATAAAGAAAATGGAAGAAGAAGGAGTTCATAAAATCATTACAATAGGAACAGCCGGTATTTTACAAGCGAGAACAAATCTAAATTTATATCGTTTTCAATCAACGGAATCAAGAAGGAAGACAACAACCGCAGCAGAAGATCATTTAGCTGCATATAAGTTACTGAGTAGTAGTAATTTATGTTGGACGGTCGTTTGTCCGACGCATTTAATAGACGGTGATGTGACAGGGGTATATCGAACAGAAAAAGATGTATTGCCAGAAGGAGGAGCGAAAATAACAGTTGGTGATACAGCACAATTTACGTGGAATCTGTGTAGGGAAAACCAATATGAGAATAGCCGAGTAGGTATTTCCTATTAAAAAAACCATCCCGAAATTGGGATGGTTAAAAGACGATATAACATATAAATATGATAATCATAATGATTTGGAGAATGGCTTTTGCTACTGTACTGCTTAAAAAACCAACTACAGTAGCAACTCCTACTAGAAAGGCGTCTTTTGGCGCTTTTTTATGCATGAGTTCTGTCATAAATACCGATAAGAACGGTATGATAATTAAACCGAATGGTGGGAAGAAGAAAGATCCGACAATGATAGAAATCATACCGACACGTTCTCCCCATTTAGAACTTCCATATTTTTTTAAGAAATATCCATTTGCAATAAAATCAGCAACGAAAATGAATAGTGTGAAAATGACTTGAATAATCCAAAAGGAAGTTGTGAGTTCTCCGCCATTTATACCGAAATGGTAAATGAAATATCCAGCCCAAACAGCGAGGATGCCTGGAATGATAGGGTAAATAAAGGCGAGAAATGAAACAATGAAACAGGCGATGATACAGATTGTTAATAATACTGTCACTTTATAACTCCTTCTTCGTGTCTAATTTATGTACTGCAATTTTTTTCACTTGATGTCCATCGAGTTCTAGTGCTTTAAACTGAAAACCGGCAAATTCAATGGAATAACCAGCCTCAATATTTAAGTCCACTGCTTGAGAGAGGAGCCAGCCTCCAATTGTATCTAAATCGCTATCATCAATATGTAGGCCAAACATATCATTCACTTCAGAAATGAGCACTTTCCCATCTAACACAGTAAGCTTCGGCGTACGCTTTTCAATCATAGGTGATTCATCTGTATCAAACTCATCTTGAATTTCTCCAATGATTTCTTCAAGAATATCCTCCATTGTTAAAAGTCCCGCAGTACCACCATATTCATCCATAACAATTGCCATTTGAACGCGATTCTTTTGTAGATGAACTAACGTTTTGCGAATGGGAACAGTTTCAAATACAGTTAGTACTGGATGTATGTAAGATTCAAGTGGCTTATGAATGCCTTTCGTTTGATCGTGAAATACTTCTTTCGTATTGATCATACCGATAATATCATCTTTATCTTTTTCAATGATAGGATAGCGTGTATACTTTTCAGTTGCAACGATATCCATATTTTCTTCTAACGTATTTTCAGTAGATAAGCAAATCATTTCTGTACGAGGGACCATAATTTCTTTTGCAACTCGGTCGTCAAATTCAAAAATATTATTTACATATTTATATTCGGTTTGATTTATTTCACCGCTTTTGAAACTTTCCCCTAAAATAAGTCGTAGTTCCTCTTCAGAATGGGCAAGTTCATTTTCTTTCGCAGGCTCTAAACCGAGTAGTTTTGTGAAAAAGATAGCTGTACTATTTAGTAGCCAAATGAATGGATACATAATTTTATCAAATAAAATAAGTGGCCGTGCAAACTTTAGTGTGATTGCTTCTGCTTTTTGAATTGCGAAAGACTTTGGAACTAATTCACCTAATACAACATGGAAAAATGTAATAACACTAAAAGCAATAATAAACGATAAAGTATTCGCCATTGTTCCCGTAATATTAATTTTTTCAAATAGTGGTCGTAATAAATGTTCCACAGTCGGTTCACCAAGCCAACCAAGCCCTAAAGAAGTAATTGTAATTCCGAGCTGACAAGCTGATAAATAAACGTCTAAATTAGATATGACACTTCTTGCAGCTAAAGCTTGTTTATTGCCTTCATTTGCAAGCTGGTCAATTCGACTTTTTCGTACTTTTACAACAGCGAACTCTGATGCAACGAAAAAGCCGGAAATAAGGATAAGTATAAAGATGAGAAAAATATTTAATATGTCCAAGTGTGTTCTCTATTCCGTATCTGGGAATAAAGATGTCACCTCCTGCAATTATGTTATACTTTTATAATAAATCCAAACGAAAAGAATAGTCAAAGAAAAAGGGTAAATATTGGTATGTTTCTGCAATAGTTTTTGAATGTGCTGTTATTTTGTCCGCTATACAAAAGGAATAACCCCCTACTTTCAGATTATAGAGGGTTATTTCAAATTAAGGTTTTGGAATACTTCTCGTTAAAGCGTATGATTGTTGTGTAACGTGGTTTGTCGTCCATAGTGTTTGAAGGAACGAGAGTACGCAATACGGAATATACAAAAGTAATAAGCTAATTGTAACAATAATAGGTGCATTTCCGCCAAATTGAACGATAAATTGCAATAGTCCGCTTGCATGAAAAACGCATTCCATAAAAACGAATGAAAGAATAATGGAACCTAAAATGGATTTATGATTCGAAGTTAGCGCCAAAAATAATGTATCAACAAGGAAAGAGGATTGTTCTATCTCATATTCATTTGTGTTACTTAAGAACGGAATCCATTTTTTTATGGCTTGCATAACGATAATCATAGAAGTACTACAAACGATGATAAAAGATGAGTAGTAAGGAAGTTTTATAAATTTTGCGATGTATAGGAGTAGTAATAAGACTGAGCATTGTAATAATACAGTACAAAAAGAGTAAGGTATCCATCTTAATAAGGAAGTGAACTTTTTAACCGAATGAGGTGCTTTAAAAAATAAATGGCCGATCCCTAAACTGATGAAGAATCCAATCGCAAGAGTAAAAGTAAAACGAACAATCGATAAAAAATATATTTCCCATATGTAAGGGAATAACAGTGCTGAATGATTCGAAGTATGTACCATCTGATTTACTGAGAAAAAGATAGATTCATGCATCCAATCAATCTTTGGAATTGTCATAGAAGAAAGCTGTGCGAAGTTATGAAAAATGCTTATAAAGCCAGTTATGTAAGAGTATTTATGTGTAATGAATAAAGCCGGAATAGGACTGATGATAAATATAATGAGAACACCAATGATAAATTTACATATATGTGAGCGTAATAAAGACATGTAATCACCTACTCTTGGGATATTCAGAAAATTCTTATTCTTATTTTAGCTTTTTTCAGAGTAAGTTACAATATATTTTTCGTAAAGAAGTTGAGTATTGTAGTGGATAGAATTGAATGAAACGTGAATAAATTATGACAAGAAAATAAATAATTTTCAGAAAAGTAAAATAAATTATTTATTTTTTTCTGAAAATATAATATAGTTATGGCACAGAAAGTATTTTAACATAAGGAGGCTGTTTATGAGGATTAAAGGGAATTATGTGCCGAAAAGGGAAGTTTTATTTTGTTCAAGTTCAATTACGATAGGGGAAGCACTGGAGCATTTAAATAAAACTGGCTATCGTTGTGTACCAGTTTTAGATGAAAAAAAAGAGAAATATTTAGGGAATGTATACAAAGTAGATATTCTAGAATATAAAGGTTCACTAGAAGAGAGTGTAGTACAATTATTAAACGATAAAGAAGGTTATGTCAGAGAAGATTCTTCGTTCTTTAAAGTATTTTTTACAATAAAAAAATTACCATATTTATCAGTAGTTGATGAAAAAGGCATCTTTCTTGGAATTTTAACGCATAAAAAAGTTTTCGAGTTATTAGAAGATGCATGGGGCGTTCATTCTAGTAAATATTCTGTCATGATTGGGACACAGGATTATAACGGGGCCATTCAAAAATTATCGACAGTATTAAAAAAATATGCAGGTATCCAAAGTTTAATGACTTTTGATAATGATGCCTTATTAGTTCGTAGAATTATGTTTACATTAGGAGAAGAGTTTAACGACGGTGAATTAGATACATTATTGAAAGATTTAGAAGATCATGGATTTAGAGTTGTGTATGTGGAAGAGATGAAAAATCCACGTGAAGTTGAAACGATAGAGTAATATGCAAAAGCCATCTAATTTTATGTTGGATGGCTTTTGCATGTTATGCAAGTAAAGTTATTTGAAAATAACGATAGGATGAAAGTTGAAATTATAACAATATTTGTGCAAAAGAATAAAGAATGTAGATAATTTGGATTTTCAAAAAAATCAATTTGAAAATATGTTTTTATTTTTCAACTAAATATGTTACTATATGTGTGATAAAAACAAAGAGGTCTGACAACTATACTCCACGCAATACCACTCTAATGAGTTAAATATTCAAAAAAATCAAAAATTAATAATTAGAGTAAAAATAAGGGGAATGGAGAAATTATGGAGAAAGACACTGCTTTGTAAGGGGCGTATTTTATCAGCTTGAGCAGAGAGGAGGATGCATAGCATATTGTGAAAATAGAGATAAACAATGCGAAAGTGCTATGCAAATGAAAAGTATGAAGGGACGTTTAAGGCCAGGTGATACAGTAGCAATTGGTTTAATGTTATTTGCACTATTTTTAGGAGCAGGAAATTTAATTTTTCCACCAGTTTTAGGGCAACAAGCTGGAGAAAATGTTTGGGTTGCTACAATTGGATTCCTTGTGACGGGAGTCGGATTACCCCTATTAGCTGTAACAGCTGTCGCGTTTGTAGAGGGGGACTTGAAAGCGCTATCTTCTAGAGTTCACCCGATATTTGCGTTTATTTTCCCATTGATTAGCTATTTAGCAATTGGACCATTTTTCGCCATTCCGCGTACTGGAGCCGTTTCATTTGAAATGGGTATGAAGCCATTTTTATCAGAGGCATTGGTTTCCGAATGGTACATGCTATTTCTTTTTACAATAGTTTTCTTCGGAATAACTTGGTATTTATCATTAAATCCATCTAAATTAGTGGACTGGTTTGGAAAATTTCTTACACCATTGTTAGTATTGATTGTTGCTGTTATTGTCGGAAAGGCAATTATTGATCCAATTGGAGAACCAGCTGCGCCACTAGCAGCATACAAAGAAAATGCTTTCTTTGGTGGGTTTATTCAAGGATATTTAACGATGGACGCAATTAGTGCGCTTGTATTTGGAATTGTCGTTGTACAAGTTATCCGCTCTAAAGGAATAAAAGAAAGTAGTGAAGTTGCAAAAATAACAGTAGTATCAGGTATTATTGCAGTACTTGGTTTAACGTTAATTTATTTATCACTTGCTTATCTTGGTTCTACAAGTACATCACTTGGAGTATCAGAGAATGGTGGACTTATTTTAACGAATGTTGTAAATGAGTTATATGGAACAAGTGGTAAAATTTTATTAGGGCTTGTTATTGTACTCGCTTGTTTAACAACTTCTGTTGGTTTAACATCAGCTTGTGCTGGCTTCTTTACAAACTTATTCCCTAAGATTTCGCATAAAACAATTGTAACAATGGTATGTGTGTTTAGTTTAATTGTATCTAACCTAGGTTTAACACAATTAATCGCAGTTACTTTACCAGTGTTAATGATCATTTATCCAGTAGCAATCGTATTAATCGTACTTTCTTACTTCCATAAATGGATTGGGAAGCGTAATACCATTTATATTGGAGCTATTTTAGGTGCATTATTAATTAGTTTCTTTAACGGTTTAGAAAGTGCGAAGATTAAAATTGACGCGATTTCTAACGTACTACAAATGTTACCATTATATAATGAAGGAATAGGATGGTTAATCCCCTCATGTATTGGCGGGATCCTCGGTTTCTTCTTCTATAAATCAAATGAATCAAGTGAACTACAAAAGAAAGGTGCTTAGGCGCCTTTCTTTTTTTAAAGGGGATTTTTTTGTTTTGTCTAAGTAATAAATGGGAGGAATGATAAAATGGCTAATTTTGAAGATTTTTTAACTTTGGATTTACGGATTGGGACTGTAACACATGCAGAGGAATTTAAAGAAGCGAGAGTACCAGCGATTAAACTAGAAATTGATTTTGGAGAGCTTGGAATTAAGCAGTCAAGTGCTCAAATTACGAAGAGATATACCCCAGAAGATTTAATCGGTCAGCAAATCGTTGCTGTTGTAAATTTTCCGCCAAAACGTGTAGCTGGATTTAAATCAGAAGTGCTTGTTTTAGGAGGAGTACCTGAAACTGGTGATGTTGTATTACTTCAGCCGAATATGGAATTACCAAATGGAACGAAAATTAGTTAGTGAAAAGGCGGGGGAACATGGATATCGGACGCGAATATTTACAATGTGCCATTTCGAATTTTAAAGCAACAAAGAAGCAAGGAGAGAGGGTGCTTTCACAATTATCATACGAACAGATTGAATGGTCTTCTCATGAAGAAACAAATAGCATAGCAATCATAATTAAGCACTTGCACGGTAATATGCGTTCTAGATGGACGGATTTTTTAACATCTGATGGTGAAAAAATAGATCGTAACCGAGATGCTGAATTTGAAGGTGGTTATTCTTCTAAAGAAGAGGTACTCGCAGCATGGAATGAAGGATGGGAATATGTTTTTTATACGATGAATGTGCTAACACCAGAAAACGTATTACAGACGGTATATATTCGTGGTGAAGCACATACTGTCATGCAAGCAATTGAAAGACAAATTTCTCATTATGCTTTGCACATTGGCCAAATGATTTATATCGGTAAAATGTTAAAAGAAAATGATTGGGAATGTTTAAGTATTCCGAGAGGGCAGTCTGCACGTTATGTAGAGAAAAAACGCTCAACATAATAATAAGAAAGAAGCCGACATAAAATTGGAAATAAGAAAATGAGCCAAATAATAGATGGTTCTGTAATCATAAGAATGCTGCCAAAAGTAAGTCCATATATAATAAGAAAGAAATTAAATAGTGTATTCATTGGGATAAATCTTGGGATGAACACTTGTTGTCGTTTAAAGCAATCACTGTGAAATAAATACATGCGGAAGTACAATGTGGCAGTAATAAGATCTTTCTTTCGCATAATTCTTTTTTTGCATGTATGACAGATGAACGGTGGTTGCATCTCATTACGCTCCATTTTTCATATTTGTAATCATGTAAGACAAAAGTAGGTATAAAGTGTATATCCCTACATACGCTCCTGATATAAGAAAAAACGGATTTAGTAAAATGCTATGAATGCTTGTCATAAAAACTAAATCTTGCATTAAAACATCATATATATGAATAGAAATAATTGTACCGAGTACATAAAGTGATAAGTATGCTGAAATATGTAACGCAACACGGATTGTAGGATACTTAGCGAGCCAATAAAAAAGAAATGATAGTACAATGGGTAATGTTCCTATTAGTAGCTTCAATTCAGTTCACCTCATTAACAATATAGCCGGAATTTAGACGGTCTATTCTCTAGAGCTTGTACATAACTTGAAATAGAGAGGGTGATAGTATGAATCGAGGCTTTTTTTATGTGAAATTTACAAGTGTACGTAAGTTGATTTTATTTATTATTGCTACAGTACTAGCGACTTTTTTTCTTATTAGTATGATGGTAACCTCTATGAAAGAGACAAAGTCAACGTATTTATATAATTGGTTAAATGAGTTATCGATGAATGGTTACATGTATGTTCTTGGAAAAGAGAATCATTATTTTACACAGGAATATCGAAATTTAAATCAAGATTTTTCGATTTCTTCGTTTCTCTTTTCTATGGCTACAAATATTCGTTTTAACGATGTACGCAGTTTTGTCGGCAAAGAGCTACCTGGTTTTGGTAAGTACGATACAGAAATTATTATTGCGGGTGAAGGGACAAATTATTCTAACTTACCGATAGAGTCGAGTGTGCCACTTGAAGAAGTAGTAAAAGAACGGACTGGAGAAGGTGGACAGGCTCCAAAGCCGGATGGGAACAAAGAGAAAAAGCAACCAGCTCAAACGACAGGGAAACGACAAGTTGCGTTTATTTATCATTCACATAGCTGGGAATCTTATTTGCCGTTACTGAATTTAGCAAATGATCCAAATCCGAATAAAGCGACAAGTTCCGTCACGAATATTTCAATAGTCGGCGATCGATTTCGTGAACAATTAGCAAGTGAAGGAATCGGAGCTACTAACGATAAGACGGATATCGGTCAAAAGTTGATTAGTAAAGGGTTAAATAGTAATAGTTCTTACAAAATGTCACGGGAAATTGTACAAGAAGCAATGACTGGTAATAAAGAACTGCAATACTTCTTTGACTTACATCGTGATAGTGCTCGGAAGAATGTTACGACAAAAACAATTGGCGATAAATCATATGCGAAGCTTGCATTTGTAGTAGGTAAAGGCAACAAAAACTATGAAAAAAACTTGCAATTAGCAACGGCTTTACATGAGACGATTAGTAAGAAGTATCCAGGCGTTAGTCGAGGTGTCATTCAAAAAGGATTCCAAACAGGAAATGGAGTCTACAATCAAGATTTATCTGGGCAAGCGATATTAATTGAAGTTGGTGGCGTAGATAATACAGAGGAAGAATTAAATCGATCGATTGATGCGCTAGCTAAAGCATTTGGTGAATATTTCTGGCAGGCAGAAAAAGTGAATGGATAAAGTGAAACAGAATTGAATGAGAGAGTCTGAAAAAACGTGAGTGTAATGCTTGCGTTTTTTGTAATTACTGATGCGTCACAGAATAGACACAATTTGTCGATGTTATAGTAATATCGAAATTTGTCAAATTATACTAGGGGATTTACAAAGGGATTTTTGGAGAAATAGAGAAAATCTTTTTACAAGGAAAACTTTTTATTATGAAACTGGTAGGGTGATTGAAGTGATTAGAGAGATCAAAATAGAAGATGCAGCACCATTTTTGCAATTAAGTAAGCGATTAGACGAAGAAACGAAATTTATGTTATACGAACCAGGAGAAAGAAAATTTACAGTCGAGCAACAAGAAAAAATGATTCATCGCTTTATAGAAAATAAGTTTGCAACGATATTGGTAGCAGTTGAAGAAGAGGGGATAATAGGGTTTATCTTAGTGAATGGAAATCATATTCAAAGAAAGAGACATGTAGCAAGTATTGTAATTGGTATTTTGCAAGAGTATAGCGGACGAGGTATTGGGACGAGATTGTTTAAAGAGGCTGAGAAGTGGGCAAGATTACATGATATATGGCGTTTAGAATTAACGGTGATGGCCCACAATACAAGAGCTCAGGCACTATATAAAAAAGCTGGATTTGAGAAAGAAGGTGTCAAAAGAGCTTCTCTTATTATCGATGGAGAGAACATCGATGAGTATGAAATGGCCAAATTATTAAAATAAGAGGTCGTTATATGAAAAAAAGATGGATACTACTTGGTATCGTAGCGATGGTACTTATTGTTGGAGTAGCAGGAATCAATTATAAAATGTATAAGGATAAGCAGGCGCGCGAGGTAAATGTAAATAACATATTTCCGAAAGCGAAAGAAACGATTGCCAATATGGATGGTGATATTGCAGTAATTAGTAATCCGAATTCGATGCTTGTGCTTGTAAATAAAAGTAGGCGTTTGCCAGATGGGTACAGACCGCCAGATTTAGTTATTCCGAAAGTGCGCTACTCAAGTGAAGGTGATCAAGAAAAGAAAAAAATGAGGAAGGAAGCAGCAGGGGCGCTAGAGGAAATGTTTCAGCAAGCTGATAAGGAGCGCATTTTCTTATTTGCAGTCTCTGGATTTAGATCTTTTGATCGACAAAAAGCATTAAATACGATGTATAAAAAACAAGATGGAGAAGCAAAAACAGCGATGTCTAGTGCGGTTCCTGGAACGAGTGAACATCAAACAGGGCTTGCTATGGATATTACATCTCAATCTGCTAAGTTTCAGTTAGAGACCGTTTTTGGTGAAACGAAAGAAGGGCAGTGGCTTTCTGAAAATGCTCATAAATTTGGTTTTGTTATTCGATATACAAAAGAGAAAGAATCTCTTACGGGCTATCGATTTGAACCATGGCACGTGAGGTATGTGGGAAATCCACAAGCTACATATTTATATGAAAATCAACTGACGCTTGAAGAGGTAACAGAGTGAACGATTGAGGGGAGAGAAGGATTATGACGATGTTATATAAGAAAAAAGTACACGCATATGTGACAAGAGAAAAAGAGGGAGTTATGCAATTACTTGTTTTTAAACATCGTGATATACCTGAAGCTGGTATACAAATACCAGGGGGGACGGTTGACGAAGGGGAAACGTTAGAAGCGGCGATTTTACGTGAAATACAAGAAGAGTCTGGATTACGTCATTTATGTATAGAGCGTTTTCTAGCAGATTATATTATACATGTGAAGGACAAACGGGAATATGAAAAACGTCACTTTTTCCACGTAACGTTACTAACAGATGTAAAGGATACGTGGGAACATATTGTAAGTGCCGGTGAGGAAGATGAAGGTTTAGTATTTTGCTACGAATGGATTGATATTGCAAAATGCCCTGAATTAGCCGGGAAACAAGGGGAGTTTTTACATCTGTTAGAAGAAGTATACGTGCAGTAATAATAGGGTCTGAAGCGAGGGTGAACTCGTTTCAGATTTTTTTTATTTTTCAGGAAATAAGAGGTTTTTACATTGGTAAGTTGAATTCTTATAAAGGGATTTTAGCTGTATATACGAGAAGCGTAGAAAATCAAAAACGAATAGGTACATGTAATTAATAAAAGGCTTTATCCCACTTTAATGGGCAGTAAGACCTCCACCTCAAAATGCAGCGAAAGCAAAGAAGTTAGGTGGGGGTCGGGCTGCCCATAAAAGTCCGATTGGTGAGGGCTAATAATCAGCGGGGGATGAAGAAAACCCCCACTGATTAAAGTTTCACTTTATAGAAGGAGAGTGACGATGGAGATTCAATTTAATGCACAATTACAAAAAGAATTAACAATTTATGATATACAAGCAGCAATGGAAGCTGGTCAATTAACTTCAAAAGAATTAGTTATGTATTACCTCCATAGAATCGCAAAATATGATCAAGACGGACCAAAAATCAATTCTATTTTAGAAATCAATCCGGACGCAATCTTTATTGCAGAAGCGTTAGATTATGAAAGGAAGATAAAAGGTATAAGAGGTCCGTTACATGGTATACCTGTTTTACTTAAAGACAATATTGAAACGAATGACTCCATGCATACAAGTGCAGGTACGATTGCCTTGGAACAAAATATAAGTAATGAAGATGCATTTCTCGTAAGGAAACTGCGAGAAGCAGGGGCAGTGATAATCGGAAAGACAAATATGACAGAATTAGCAAATGCAATGTCGTTTGAAATGTGGGCTGGATATAGTGCAAGAGGTGGACAAACAATAAACCCTTATGGTTCAGGTGAGGATGACATGTTTGTTGGTGGCTCAAGTACAGGATCTGCTATAGCAGTTGCTGCTAACTTTACAGTAGTATCTGTTGGAACTGAAACAGATGGTTCTATTTTAAGTCCAGCTGTTCAAAACTCTGTGGTAGGTATTAAACCGACTGTCGGTTTAATTAGTCGTAGAGGTATTATTCCGTTTACGTATTCGCAAGATACAGCGGGGCCATTTGCTAGAACAGTAACAGATGCAGCTATTTTGCTAGGGAGTTTAACTGGGGTAGATGAGAAAGATGTAGCTACTCATAAAAGTGAATGGATAGCAGAACGTGATTTTACAAAATATCTTGATGTTAACGGTTTACATGGAGCAAAGATTGGAGTATATAGTAATGCACCAAAAGATTATTATGAAACTGGTGAGTATGATGAAAAATTGTTTAAGGAAACGATTGAAGTATTGTGGAGTGAGGGAGCAACAGTAATAGAAAATATTGATATTCCGTCTTTTCATAGAGAATGGAGCTGGGGAGTATCGCTTTATGAACTAAAGCATAGTTTGGATAACTATCTTTCTAAATTACCTTCTACTATGCCAGTACATTCTATTTCAGAGTTAATGGCGTTTAATGAAAACATAGCTGAAAGAGCTTTGAAATATGGACAAACTAAGTTAGAAAGAAGAAAAGATTTTCCTAATACGTTAAGAAATCCAGAATATTTAAATGCAAGATTAGAAGATATATATTTTTCACGAGAACAAGGTATTGATTTTGCATTGGGAAAATATAATCTTGATGCAATTCTATTCCCTTCATATATCGGATCCACTATATGTGCGAAAGCAGGTTATCCATCTATAGCGATACCAGCGGGATATATGGATAACGGGAGACCATTTGGAATTACGCTTGCAAGCACTGCTTTTTCTGAGGGGACTTTGATTAAACTCGCATACGCTTTTGAACAAGCGACAAAGTATCGGAAATCTCCTAACTTATCATAAATAAAATAAATAGGGCAGGAATTCCTGTCCTATTTATTTTGTTCATTAAAGTGAAATGTTTTTTTGCTTTGTCTTATCATATTTTAATAAGTTAAATGATAAACAAGCAGAGCATAATATAAGGATAGAAGCGAGGATATAAATTGTACGAACACCGAACAGATCGGTAATAATTCCAACACTAAGCATAGAAAGACCGGAAGCTGTCGAAAGAAGTGCGCCATGAGCTGTATACATTTTTGATAATAAAGTAGGAGCGACACTTGATTGTAGTACTGTCGTTTGAGAAATATCTCTAATTTGATAACATGGCCCCATTAGAACACATAGGAATAGCGCAATAAACCCACTACTCGTCATACCATATAAAAATGTAAGAATACTAAACAGAAGAGAGCCTATCGCCATGGAGCGTATTAAATTGTTTTGAATGTATGTACTCATTTTCCACGCTACTATCCCGCCAATTAACGTCCCAACATAATAACTTGTATTAATATATCCCCACCATTCCTCTCCTTTATGAAGGACAGTTGTTACATAAGCCATCGTAATAGCACCAATCCAAATCGTCCCTGCGAAAGTTTCTATTAAGTCCATACATGTGACGGTACGGAGAGATGGATTTTGAAATAAGAGTTTCCAACCTTCCAATAAAGCAGCGCCTTTTGAAGAAGAAGGCTCTATTACTCGTTCATTATGTATAGAACGTAATGAAATGTGTAGTGCAACACATCCAAAAATCATCAAAATGTTATTCATCATGAGTGTAGAGGTGGCGCCGATAAGAAGAACAATAACACTTGTAAATGAATAAGCAGCAGCTTGCGCAATTTGTGTGGAAAAGGAAAAGATACTATTTACTTTTACTAAATTTTCTTGTGGTGTAAGGCGCGGGAGAATACTGTAAAGTAATGGAGCGCTCCAGCCACTACATAATGAAATGAAAAAAATGAAAATGAATAGTGCTACAATGTTTGTGGACAGGGATGGGAAGAATATCATTAATAAAAATAAGAGAGCAGTTTTTGTCCATTGTAGTGTGAAAAGTAAGGAATAAGATGAAAAACGATTCATTATAAGTGGTGCAGATGTATTTGCTATAAGATTAGTTATAACTTGGAGTAATGGAAACAGAGCAGTTAATGTAGCTGATTTCGTTGTGATATACACATGGGTTGTAATAATCATGATGTATACGATATCAGCGAGAGTAATACATATTTTCGATCCTAAATAGTAAGTTAATGAACGATTTTGCAATGAGCACACCGCCTTCCTAAAAAATAATATTTCAGTATTTAAAATAATTATAATTTGAAAATTAAATTTTCGGAAGAATTTCATTTTTTGTCACTTTTTGAAAGGGATTTTCATGTATAATAAGGGATATATTAATATAGTATTTTAATAATACTCATTATAACAGTGAATATGTACAATAGCTCGTAGTAAGCGCCTACGTATTAGAAAGGGCGGATAAACCATTCTTTTCATCATATACATATAGAAAATGAGAAAGAAAGTGAGGGTTGCATATGGCTGCTTGGGTAATATGGTTTATAATAGCTGGTATTTTATTTATTGCAGAAATGTTGTCGATTACCTTTTATATGCTTTGGCTTGGAATTGGAGCTGTTGTCGGAGGTCTAATAGCTTTGTTTGCTCCTGAAGCACTACTGTTACAAGTTATTGTCGGTGCGATTGTAAGTTTAACATTGACTTTCTTTACGAAAAGAATTTCAAAAAACTTTCGAGAAGCAAAAGGTTTTACAGATACAGTAGATATGTTAGTCGGTAAAAAAGGGATTATTATGCAAGCGATTACAAATGAAGCGAATGGTATTGTGAAGGTGGATGGAGATACTTGGACAGCTATTGCAGATGATCCAATTGATGCTGGAGAAAAAGTTATTGTTATAAAGAGGCATAGTACTATATTACAAGTAAAAAAGGAGAGTGAATAAATATGGTTGCAGCATTAACATTAACCATTATTTTCGCACTAATTGTTGTTACATTTATTGCATTAACAATTAAAATTATTCCACAGCAAAAGGTTGGAGTCGTTGAAAGATTTGGTAAGTTTCAACGTGTTATGCAGCCAGGACTAAATTTATTAATCCCGATTGTAGATCGCGTTCGTGTATATCATGACTTACGTATTCAACAAACGAATGTACCACCGCAAAAGGTAATTACGAAAGATAATGTACAAGTAGAAATTGATACGATTATTTTCTATCAAGTCGTTGAACCGGAACTTGCGACATATGGTATTTCAAACTATGAATACGGTGTTCGTAACATTACTTCAGCAACGATGCGCCAAATCATTGGTAAAATGGAACTGGATGAAACGTTATCTGGTCGTGAAAAAATTTCAACAGAAATCCGCTTAGCACTTGATGAAGCTACAGAAAAATGGGGCGTTCGCATTGAACGTGTTGAAGTTGTCGATATTAATCCGCCGAAAGATGTGCAAGCGTCAATGGAAAAGCAAATGAAAGCAGAACGTAATAAACGTGCGATTATATTAGAAGCTGAAGCTGCAAAGCAAGATAAAGTTCTTCGTGCTGAAGGTGAAAAGCAAAGTAAAATCCTAATGGCTGAAGGGGATAAAGAAGCACGTATTCGAGAAGCGGAAGGTATTAAAGAAGCAAAAGAATTAGAAGCGCAAGGGGAAGCAAGAGCGATTGAGGAAATTGCAAAAGCAGAACAAAATCGAATTGAATTACTTCGTGAAGCGAATTTAGATGAGCGTATACTTGCTTACAAATCATTTGAATCATTAGCTGAAGTTGCAAAAGGACCAGCAAATAAAGTCTTTATTCCGTCTAATGCAATTGAAACACTGGGTACTCTCGGGGCAATTGGAGAAATTTTTAAAGAAAAACAGGCGAAGAGATTACCTTCTTCAGATACACCAAACGAACAATAAGAGTGGGAAGAGAAATGGGAAGCCGTTTCTCTTTTTATTTTTTAGCATGGTTTTATAGATTACATGTGTGTGGGACGGAAAAGCGTTCTTTTGCATATTTACTAAAAAAATTTAAAAATTTCATAATATGAAATCAAGGAGAATTTGTAAGAAATAAAATTGATATAATGATTGAAAATTCAGTCATCTAATGAAGTTTCTAAACTTTTTATTATATTATTATGGGAAATTGGAGGGGAAAGAATGGGCATTAGAACAGGGGAACAGTATATTGAAGGATTGCGAAAAAGAAATCCTGAAATTTGGATTGGCGGGAGAAAAGTAACGGATGTAGTAAATGAAGATGTTTTTCGTGAACCGATTTTACAAATTGCGAACTTATATGATATGCAGCACCATCCAGAATATCAAGATAAAATTACTCATATATGCGAAGAGACAGGGGAAAGAGTATCAAATGCATT
This sequence comes from Bacillus sp. BC05(2025), assembly GCF_056725905.1. NCBI lineage: Bacteria > Bacillati > Bacillota > Bacilli > Caryophanales > Bacillaceae > Bacillus > Bacillus sp. BC05(2025). Next base: position 304,291 of record NZ_JBWYRA010000004.1, read on the forward strand.
TTTAGTTCCTAAAAATTATGAGGACTTAAAGGCACGCCGTGAATTATTTGAAGTATGGGCAAAAGCTACTTTTGGTTTAATGGGCAGAACACCTGATTTTTTAAATGTAACGGTTACCTCGATGGCAAGTAATTCGTGGTTTTTTGAGAAGTTTAATCCAGAATGGGGAGCGAATATAAAAAATTACTATAAACATATAAGGGATAATGATCTGTTTTTAACACATGCAATTATTAATCCACAAAATGATCGGAGTAAGGCTTCCCATCAACAAGAAGATGAAACAATGCATTTAGGGGTAGTAAGTGAAACAGCAGAAGGGATGTACGTGAGTGGTGCTAAAATGTTAGCGACACTGGCGCCGATTACGGATGAGGTAATTATATATTCATATCCGAGTTTTAAACCAGGTGATGAACGTCATGCGATCTCTTTTGCAGTTCCGATTGATGCGCCAGGTCTCAGGGTTCTATGTCGTGAGCCGATGCAAGATGGAAAACGTTCTTTATTTGATCATCCTCTTGCATCAAGGTTTGAGGAAATGGATGCATTACTAGTATTTCATAATGTGTTTATCCCGTGGGATAAAGTATTTATTTATCAAAGTGTAGAAGCTGGTAATCAATTGTACCCAAAAACAGGAATTGGTCATCAACCAGCGCATCAATCTGGAGTAAGAGGATTAGTAAAACTATCATTCGCTGCTGAAGTAGCTATGAAAGTAGCAGATTCGATAGGAGTAGATGGGTTTTTAAATGTACAAAATCAGTTAGCAGAGCTGATGCAAGATGTCGAAACGATACGTGCACTCCTGCAAGTAGCTGAATATGAGTATGAAACAAATTCATATGGAGAAGTTATTCCTGCGAGGCTACCGCTTGATACGATTCGTAGTTTATTACCAAAGATGTATCCACGTGCTATTGAGATTATTCAAACCATTGGTGCTGGTGGATTATTAATGTCACCGACAGGTGCAGATTTTATGACCCCCGAGATTCAAGATGATATGCAAAAGTATTATATCGGGCGTGAAGGCGTATCCTCTGAGGAACGAGTTCGTTTGTTTAAATTAGCGTGGGATTTATGCGGTGAAGCTTTTGGGCAACGATTATTACAATATGAGCGTTATTATTCTGGAGATCCGGTGCGTAAAATGGGAATGTTTTATAATGCGTATAAAAAACAACAAACTTTTTCACTTGTGAACAATGCGTTGCAATCGAGTTCATTTGAAGAAGCCTTAAGTTAAACAAAAATGTTTGCGCTTACATTTTTGTTTGAAAAAGGAAGGAGCAATAGATGATAAAAAGAATTTTACTGTTAGGATGTAATTCTTCTTATATTTTTAATAATATCTAGAACTTTGGGATTGTAACTGGAATAGGGGAGGTAAATGATTTGATCGCTTCTATCAGTAAAATTTGTAAAATTCTAAATTGTTTTACTAGCGATGAGCCGGTACTAGGAAATTCTGAAATAGCTGAAAAGTTAAAGATGAATGCTAGTACAGTTCACCACCTTGTTCGTACGTTGTGTGCAGAAGGAATGCTCATACAAGATGAGCAAAGAAAATATAGATTAGGTTGGAAATTGTTAGAGTGGGGAAATCAAGTCATGTTTCAGCAAGAGATTTATAGTGGAGCAATTCCGCTTGTTGAAGAGCTAGTAAGAAATTTTAGCGGTACTGTGCATATCGGTATGTTTGATCGTGGTGATGTTGTATTTATATTGAAAGTTTCATCGAAGGAGTCCGTTCAAATTTCAACACATGTTGGATCAAGAGAACCTGCATATTGTACAAGCACAGGGAAAGTGCTGCTTTCATTTCATTCATCACCTTTAGAATATACTTCAGAAAAAGGGCTTTTACGACGAGCACCCAATACCATTACATGTGTCAAACAATTCCAAACAGAGTTACAGAAAATTCGTAAGCAAGGTTATTCAATTAGTGATAACGAAAATGAGCATGGACTATATGGAATTGCAGCTCCTATTCGATCTTATACTGGGAGAACTATTGCGGCGCTTAATATTGTTGGACCTATATCATATATGCAGGGAAGTAATCGTGAAATCATAATTCAAAGTGTGATGAATACAGCAAATTTGATTTCCAAGGAATTTGGTTATTTGGAAATTTAATTTTAGAAGAAAAGAGATGAGTATCATTTATATACATGAGCAGTGTATACCTGAATTAACGAAATCTATTGTTTCAATTGGAGCATTTGATGGTGTGCATAAAGGTCATCAAGCTGTAATTAAAAATGCAGTTGAGAAGGCAAAGGTATTAAGGATAACAAATGTTGTGTATACATTTGATCCACCACCACGCTCATACTTTCAAGGGGCGAAAGTATTAACACCTATTGATGAGAAGGTGAAACGTATTCAAAGTCTTGGTGTTGAACATGTGATTGTAATTCGGTTTGATGAGTCTTATATAACAAAAAGTGCGAGTTGTTTTATTCAAGATATAAAAAGACTAAGCCCTGTAGAAATTTTTGTTGGCCAAGATTTTAAGTTTGGAAAAAATCGGGAGGGCAATATAGATTTGCTAAGAGAGCACTTCAATATTTCTATAGTGAAAGATATTTGCTGTGATGAAGGTGAGCGAATATCTTCAACGAGAATTAGAGATTATGTTTATCAAGGAGATTTACAAAAGTCTAACTCTTTGCTCGGTTGGTCTTTTAAAACAATATGACTAAAAAGGAATTATGAGGAGGAAATAATATGTCTAAAACATTGCAATCTTTTAATTTACTAAAATGGATTGATGAGAATAAAGAGTTATTGAAGCCACCAGTAAATAACAAAGTGATTTGGCAAGATTCAGAGTTTATCGCCATGATATTAGGTGGTCCAAATAGAAGACGTGATTTCCATGTGGATCCTTCAGATGAATTTTTCTATCAAATTAAAGGTGAATGTTATGTGGAATGTATTACAGAGGAAGGCAAGAGAGAAGTTGTCACAGTAAAAGAAGGGGATGTATTCATGCTACCCGCTATGGTGCCACATTCACCACATCGCGTTGCTAACACATATGGGCTCGTAATTGAAAGAAAACGTAACCAAGGAGAGCTTGAAGATTTTGTTTGGTTCTGTGACGAGTGTAATCATGAAATGCATCGTGTACGTGTCCAATTAAGTGATATTGAAAAACAAGTAAAAGAAGCAATTCATAGTTTTAATTCAAATAAAGAAATTCGAGCATGTAAAAACTGCGGTCATATTATGCCAGAAGAAGTGGAGGAATGGAAGTGCGAATAGATTTTCATACACATATTATTCCTGAAACTTTTCCGGATTTTGAAGAGAAGTTTGGCGGAGGACGTTGGCCGATATTAAATCGGACTTGTACATGTGGTGCAAGCATAATGGTTGGAGGTAAAAATTTTCGTGATGTGACAGATCAAGTATGGTGTCCTGAGAAAAGAATTGAAGATATGAATCGTGAGGGTGTTGATATTCAAGTTTTATCACCAATCCCTGTTACATTTTCGTATTGGGCAAAACCAGAGGAAGCCGAAAGTATGGCACGTATTCAAAATGATTTTATCGCAGAAACAGTTTTAGCATATCCAGATCGTTTTGTAGGATTAGGAACGGTTCCGATGCAAGATGGAGAAACTGCGATTCGTGAAATGGAGCGTTGTATAACAGAATTACATTTACACGGTATTGAAATTGGCACAAACGTAAATGGTAAAAATTTAGATGACCCATCGTTTATTGAATTCTTTCGGATGGCTGAAAAGTGGCAAGTTCCAATCTTTATTCATCCATGGGAAACATTAGGAAGAGATAGAATGCCACATCATAATTTTATGTACACAGTAGGGATGCCGAGTGAAACGGCACTTGCGGCAGCTACATTAATATGGAGTGGGATAATGGAGAAGTTTCCACGGCTAAAGGTTTGTTTTGCGCATGGCGGGGGATCTTTCCCATATATTTTGCCGAGGTTAGATCAAGGCTGGAAAGTATGGCCGCATTTACGATTGACTACGCATCCTCCTAGTTATTATGCAAAGAAATTTTATTTTGATTCTTTGAATTATGATCCTATTAATTTGAAATATATGATTGAAAGATTTGGACATGAAAAAATTTTCATGGGTTCAGATTATCCGTTTTTATTGCGAGAAGTGGACCCGGGAAAGGTGATTGATGAAACAGCCGGTTTATCAGAGGAACAAAGGGCAGCGATGCTTGGGGGGAATGCAGCGGAATTTTTAAATATTGATATAAGAAAAAGAGGTGTAGCATATGCAGAGAGTACAAACACCTGAGGACAAACTAAGTGAGTTAGGAATCACACTGCCAGCTATTCGTCCGGCAGTTGGAAATTATGTTAGTTGTGTAAAAGTAGGTAATTTACTATTTACTGCTGGACAAGGCGTAGATGAGTATCACGGAAAATTAGGAAAAGATATTTCAATTGATGAAGGATATAAAGCGGCAAGGCAATCAATGTTGAATTTATTAAGTGTTGTGAGGAACGAACTAGGTGATTTAAATAAGGTGAAACGAATTGTAAAGTTGCTTGGTTTTGTAAATAGTACGGAAGATTTCATTAATCAGCCAAAAGTAATGAACGGGGCATCGGATGTATTAGTAGATATTTTTGGGGAAAAAGGAAAACATGCTCGTTCTGCAGTCGGTATGGCTCAGTTACCTAATAACACAACAATTGAAATTGAGATGGTTTTAGAAATTGAAGAATAGGAGGTAAGGAAGGTGAACAAAGAATTATTAGCTGACAAACGGAAAGTAAAAGATGCGAAATTGTTTATTGATGGAAAATATGTGGATTCTGTATGTGGCGAAACGTTTGATACGTTCAATCCAGCGACGAATAGAAAGCTTGCATCTATTGCAAAGGCAAATGAAGAGGACACTAAAAGAGCAATTGATGTGGCAGAGCGTACATTTAAAAGTGGCATTTGGAGTAAAATGCCTGTGGAAGAGCGGTCGAATATTTTATGCAAAATGTCGGATTTGATTATGGAAAGAGTGGATGAACTAGCGTATATAGAAACTCTAGATGTTGGAAAACCAATTAAAGAGAGTAAAGGATTCGATATACCACGTTCGGCTCATAATTTTCGCTTCTTTGCTGAAATGGCTAAATATATGGTACATGAGCATTATGACAAACATAATTTTATGTCATATGCAAAGTATGCTCCAGCAGGGGTAACTAGTTTAATCATTCCTTGGAATTTGCCATTTATGCAAATGACGTGGAAAGCATCAGCTGCACTTGCTTCTGGTAATACTGTCGTTGTTAAACCGGCCTCCTATACTCCATTAAGCGCAGTTATGCTTGGTGAAATTGCAAATGATGCAGGATTACCACCAGGTGTACTTAATATTATTACAGGTCCTGGAAGTACTGTCGGGACAAAAATGACAACACATCCAGCCGTTAGAAGAATTTCATTTGTTGGAGAAAGTAATACAGGTAAGACAATTATGCGTAATGCTTCAGAAAACTTAATCCCTGTTTCATTAGAATTAGGAGGTAAATCAGCAAATATTGTATTTGAAGATGCAGATTTAGATGAAGCAGTACAAGGATCAATTGAAGCTATTTATCGAAATCAAGGAGAAATTTGTTTAGCTGGTTCCAGATTACTTGTGCAAGAAAGTGTATATGAACAGTTTTTAGAGAAATTTGTAGCGGCTGTGAAAAGAATAAAGGTTGGAGATCCTCTTTCTGAAGATACAGATATGGGAGCGCTTGTCTCAAAATCTCATTTAGAAACAGTTGATCGCTATGTAGAATTAGGAATTTCAGAAGGGGCAAAATTAGCCTATGGTGGAAAAAGAGTGGAAAGTCTAGTAGAAGGGAATTTTTATGAACCTACTATTTTATACGATGTTGATAACAGTATGCGTGTAGCGCAGGAAGAGATATTTGGTCCAGTTCTAGTTGTTATTCCATTTAAAACGGAGGAGGATGCCATTCGCATTGCAAATGATTCTATTTATGGACTAGCTGGAGTGGTTTGGACAAATGATCTTAGACGAGCACAACGAGTCGTTTCGCAAATTGATTCAGGCTTACTATGGATTAATTGTTGGTATGTCCGAGATTTACGCACTCCATTTGGAGGTTCAAAGGCAAGTGGAATTGGTAGAGAAGGTGGGCGTCATAGTTTCGAATTTTATACAGAAGCTAAGACGGTAACGATGAAATTATAAGGATAATATTTTAACTTAACATACAAAGAGCTCCCATCTGGTGTTTATAAAAATAAGTAGATGGGTGGGGGCTAGTCTACAATGTAAAGAATTGAGGATATATAAATTAAAAATGAGGTGAGAGCAATTGTTAATGAAAGAGTTAGCTGATGAACTATTACAGGCTGAAGATTCACGTATAGGGATACCTCCTTTTACTGAGAGATATGCTAATTTATCAGTTGAGGATGCTTATAATATTCAGCTTGAAGTAGTAGAAAGAAAGTTGGAGAATGGGCGTTGTATAATCGGAAAAAAAGTTGGACTTACGAGTGTTGCAATGCAGCAGATGCTTGGGGTAAATGAACCAGATTATGGACATTTGTTAGATGACATGAAAATAGAAAATGGAAGTACAATTGCAATAAGTTCTTTTGTATCTCCGAAAGTAGAAGCAGAAATAGGGTTTGTTTTAGAAAAAGATTTAAAAGGGCCTAATATTACATACATTGATGTACTGATGGCAACAAAGTATGTTGTACCTACACTTGAAATAATTGATAGTCGTATTGCTGATTGGAAAATTAAATTGGTTGATACAGTAGCGGATAATGGCTCGTCAGCAAAGGTTGTAATTGGTAATACATTTTCTAGCATCGACAAAGTAGATTTACGTACAACTGGAATGACACTGTATAAAAATAATAGTTTAATTGCAACAGGTGCTGGGGCGGCCGCATTAGGGCATCCTGCACAAGCTATTGCCTGGTTAGCTAACAAATTACATGAATTTAATATTGGATTAAAAGCAGGTGAGTTAATTTTACCAGGTGCGTTATCTGGTGCAGTCTCAGTGAATAGTAAAGATAGTATTCAAGCTGACTTCGGTTCACTTGGATCGGTTTCTGTTATATTCATATAAATTTAAAGTGTTAGGAAAAGGGGGGACAGATGTGAAGAAAGTAAAGGCGGCTATAATTGGATCAGGTAATATTGGTACGGATTTAATGTATAAATTAAAAAATAGTGAAGTTATAGAGCTAAATGCCATGATTGGAATAGATTCCGAATCGGATGGCTTAAAGAGAGCGAAAGAAGCCGGATATGAGGTTTTTGATAATGGAATACAAGCAATTATTGATAATCCGAGTTTAGCTGATATTGTATTTGACGCAACTTCAGCTAAAGCACATAGTTATCATGCGAAAATATTAGAAGAGCTTGGGAAAATAGTAATTGACTTAACTCCGGCTGCATATGGGCCATTTGTTTGTCCTGCTATTCGAAATAATGATTTTTTAGATAAGCAAAACGTTAATATGATTACGTGCGGGGGACAAGCAACAATCCCGATTGTTCATGCTATTAATGAGGTAGCAAATGTTACATATGCAGAGATAGTTGCTACAATTTCCAGTTTAAGTGCAGGTCCAGGTACAAGGGCAAATATTGATGAATTTACAATTACGACAAAGCGTGGAATTGAAGAAATTGGTGGGGCTGATAAGGGGAAGGCGATAATTATATTAAACCCTGCAGAGCCACCTATATTAATGAGAGATACGATTTATTGTGAAGTTAAGGATATGGATGAGGTTTCTATCTATGAAGCAATTCATAAGATGGTTGAACGGGTTAGGACGTATGTTCCTGGTTACTCTTTGAAACAAGAGCCAATGTTTGATGGGAATCGTGTAACTGTATTTTTAGAAGTTGAAGGAGCTGGAGATTATTTTCCTCCTTATGCCGGTAATTTAGATATTATGACAGCTGCAGCATTAAAAGTAGGTGAAGAATTTGCAACGCAAATCATTTCAGAGAAGAAAAGAGGTGTAATGAATGAGGCGAAATAGTGAAAGACCAGTGAGAATAACGGAAGTTTGTTTACGTGATGGAAGTCATGTAATGAAACATCAATTCACAGAAGAGCAAGTTCGATCTGTAACAAGGACATTAGATGAGGCGGGTATGCATTATATCGAAGTGAGTCATGGAGATGGTTTAGGTGGCTCTACTTTACAATATGGGAAGTCATTAGTTAACGAAATGAAGCTCATTGAAGCCGTGGTAGATGAGTGTAAGCAAGCTAAAGTAGCTGTCTTGTTAATTCCTGGTATTGGAACGATTCATGAATTAAAGCAAGCTGCAAATATCGGTGCGAAACTTGTTCGTGTAGCAACACATGTAACAGAAGCGGATGTTTCCGCTCAGCATATTCAATTTGCACGTGAGTTAGGTATGGAAGTGTGCGGTTTTTTAATGATGGCACATTCTGCATCGGTTGAAAAGTTAGTAGAGCAAGCAAAGCTTATGGAAAGTTATGGTGCAGAAGCAGTTTATGTAACAGATTCTGCAGGAGCTTTATTGCCTCATGAAGTACGTGAACGTGTCCGTGCTTTGCGTCAATCTTTAAATATTGAAATTGGTTTCCATGGTCATAATAATCTTTCGGTTGCAGTAGCAAATACAATTACTGCAATTGAGGAGGGCGCGACACGTATTGATGGAAGTGTAAGATGTCTTGGGGCAGGAGCTGGAAATGCCCAAACAGAAGTATTGCTCGCTGTTTTGGACCGTATGGGATATAAGCTAGATATAGATTTATATAAGATGATGGACGTGGCAGAGGAGGTTGTTGCCCCTTTATTACCAGTACCACAAGAAATTCAAAAAGGTAGTCTAGTAATGGGATATGCAGGGGTATACTCTAGCTTTTTATTACATGCTGAAAGGGCGGCACAACGCTTTAATGTAGACGCACGTGATATTTTAATAGAACTGGGGAAAAGAAAAGTAGTTGGAGGACAAGAGGATATGATTTTAGATGTAGCTGCAGAATTAGCAAAGATAAAAATGGAGGTGTAACATATGGCTTTAGTGAAAGGGGCAGATTTAGAAATTATTGACTATTTACTTCAAGCTGAAAAGGAAAGAAAAGAAGTAGTAAAAGTAACGGATAAGCATCCTGATTTAACAGTAGAGGATGCTTATAAATTGCAAAAACGTTTAATTGAACAAAAAATGAGCGAAGGTTCTAAAAGAGTTGGTGTGAAACTTGGATTAACGAGTAAGGCAAAACAACAAATGATGGGGATTGATGAAGCGATTTACGGATATTTATTGCACGATATGCTTGCATTCGAATGGGAGCCATTGCAATATGAAACGTTGATTCATCCGAAAGTAGAGCCAGAGATTGCTTTTTTAATAGGTGAGGATTTACAGGGAACGAATGTGACAGCTGACGATGTATTAAAGGCAACAAAATATGTTGCGCCAGCTTTAGAGGTGATTGATAGTAGATATTTAAATTTTAAATTTACATTACCTGATGTAATAGCAGATAATTGTTCCTCTTCAAAATTTTTGTTAGGAAGTAAATGGATTGATGTTAAGAATGTAGATTTAGCCAATGTAGGGATGGTTATGTCAAAGAATGGTAGGATTGCTACGACTGGGACAGGAGCAGCTGTGCTGGGACATCCAGCAGAGGCAATTGCTTGGGCGGTAAATAAACTTGGTTTACAAAATGAAGGATTTAAAAAAGGTGATATTGTATTAAGTGGAGCATTATCTGAAGCGATTGCATTTAAATCCGGAGATTCTATCATTGCACAATTTGATGATTTGGGAAGTGTAGCGATGTTTTGTGAATAAATAGTAAAGCGAGAGATAAAAATGCCCATTATACAAATTCAAATAATAGAAGGTAGAAAGCAGGAGCAAATTCAAAATCTAATATTTGATGTTACAGAGGTAGTTGCGAAAAACTTAGATGTAGATGTTGGACGGGTTCGTGTTTTAGTGAATGAAATCCCAAGTTCGCATTGGGGAGTAGGCGGAAGGTCTAAAGAAAGTTTAAAAGAAAGTTAGTTAGTAATAAAAGCAATTTTCATTCTTATATGAATGAGGATTGCTTTTATTATTTTGAAATTTTTAAATAATATGTTAAAATTTAGTCTTGGTTTTAAGGAGATAAGGGGGAATATATATGCAAATACTACTAATACGCCACGGAGAATCAGAAGCTGATATCTTAAACGTACATGAAGGACGAGCTGACTTTGAATTAACAGAAAAGGGAAGGCAGCAAGTGCAAAGGCTTGTACGGAAGGTGAAAGAGGATTTTCCGCCAGATTTCATTTGGGCAAGTACATTAAAACGTGCTCGTGAAACGGGTGAAACATTAGCGGAAGGAATTGGGTGTCCAATTCAATTAGAAGAGGAATTAATGGAGTTCAATAATGGAGTGCAAGCAGGTCTTTCATTTGAAGAAGCAAAAAAATATCCCGAGCCAAAGTTTCTTCATGATCGTTTTGAAAACGGAGAGTCATTTATTGAGTTTCGAATGAGAATAGAAGGAATCTTTTCTAAAATCGTGACAGAGAATACATATGAACGAATTGCAATTGTTGCACATGGTGGTGTAATAAATAGCCTATTACGTGCATTTTTCAAAATGCCGATTTCAATGGATTATTATTTTAAAATGGGAGATACGGGAATCAGCTTACTTGAAATGAATGGCGAACAAAAAACGGTACATTTCATTAATGATACGAATCATTTGGACGGGATGTAAAGACCTATGCACAAGATAGTGTTTTTTGATGTTGATGGAACGCTTTTAAGTGAGATTGATAGAAGTATGCACGAAAGTACAAAGGAAGCGATACAAAGATTAATAGATAAAGGGATTCACGTAGTTGTTACAACAGGGAGGCCATATAGCTTATGCGCGCAATTTAAAGAGATGGGCATACATACAATTATTTCAGCAAATGGTGCGCATATTAAGTGTGGAGAAACCGTTATACATAAATCGGTACTTTCAAGTGAAATCGTTCATGATATCTCAGAGTTTGCAGAATTACATGGTCACAGTATTTCTTATTTTACTGAAGGTTTTGCAATGAACGGAATAGCTTCAAATAATGAGCGTGTAATACAAGCGCTTAGCGAGACGTTACATTTAAAGGAGTACCCTGAAAAAAGCAAGGATTTGTCTAAAGAGATTTATTGTTTATGTCTGTATGCGGATGAAATGGAATCTCAAAAATTTATTGAAAAGTACCCAATGCTTACATTCGAACGTTTTCATGGTTATGTCATAAATGTATTGGAAGATAGTAAAGTATCGAAGCTAACTGCAATTCAAAAAGTATTGGAGCATTTAAATATTTGTAAATCAGAAGCGGTTGCTTTTGGTGACGGTAGAAATGATATTGAGATGTTGCAGTATGTAGGATTAGGAATTGCGATGGGGAATGCTGGAGAAGAGTTAAAAACAAGAGCTGATTTCGTTACAAAGAAGGCGAGTGAAGGTGGTATTTTATTTGCCTTAGAGAAGTTTCATGTCGTCTAACATACCTTTATTGAAATAAAGGTATGTTAGGATCTTTTATATGCTCACATAGTAAAATATGAACTTGCCCACGATGATGATAAAAGTGGGCAACAATTTCCAGTAACCATTCAAAGCGTGAATAAGAAATACCCCAATAAGCAGTCTTCATTTCCGCTAATTGTTCATTGGAATAGGATAAAAAAGTTTTAGAAAGTAAATCGTAGCCCTGTATCATCGTTCGTTCCATTTGCGTAATTGTTTCAGGTGTTTGTTCTTTATAGAAAGTATGTAATTGTTTTTCTGTAATACCATTTAAAATAAGTAGATCTGCATGGCAAATAAGAGAAAGATGTGCACACATTTCAAATAATGACCGCTTTGAGTGAATGGGGTGTATTTTTAATTCGTCTTCTTTATATTGCATAAGCATTTGAATAGAAGTATCAACAGCAACTTTAAGTTGATGTAAGGCAGATTGAACAACCATTGTAATTCTCCTCTTCTCCGTATATAATAGTTTCTTGAGGGTATTATACCATACTCAAAATTCCGAAAATTCTAGTAGTTTGACTAGCATATTGAAAAGTATTATATTGTAAAAGGTCATATGAAACGTGAAATAGAATGGAATGCAATTATTGAGTTAGGAGTTAGACCAATGAGTTTGAAATATGGAAGAGATACAATTGTTGAAGTTGACTTAAATGCAGTAAAACATAATGTAAAAGAATTTAAAAAACGTGTGAATGATGAAAATATTGCAATGATGGCTGCTGTAAAAGCAAATGGGTATGGTCACGGAGCAGTTGAAGTTGCGAAAGCTGCTATTGAAGCGGGAATAAACCAGCTTGCAGTTGCATTTGTAGATGAAGCGATAGAATTAAGAGAAGCAGGAATTAACGTGCCGATTTTAATTTTAGGCTATACATCAATAGCAGCTGCGGAAGAGGCAATTCAGTATGACGTTATGATGACTGTTTATAGAAGTGAAGATTTACAAGGTATAAATGAAATCGCAAACCGTCTTCAAAAGAAAGCACAAATTCAGGTGAAAATTGATACAGGAATGAGTCGTATCGGTTTACAAGAAGAAGAGGTTATACCATTTTTAGAAGAATTGAACCGTATGGAGTATGTAGAGGTAGTAGGAATGTTTACACATTACTCTACGGCAGATGAAATGGATAAATCATATACGAATATGCAAACAAGTTTATTTGAAAAAGCTGTTAATGCAGCAAAAGAATTAGGAATTCATATTCCATATATTCATAGTTCAAATAGTGCAGGATCAATGGAACTTAGCAATACATTTCAAAATATGGTTCGTGTAGGTATTGGAATTTATGGAATGTATCCTTCAAAAGAGGTAAATCATTCAGTCGTTTCTTTACAGCCTGCCTTGTCGTTAAAATCAAAAGTAGCTCATATTAAACATGCGAAGAAGAATCGCGGTGTAAGTTATGGGAATACGTATGTAACGACTGGTGAAGAATGGATTGCAACTGTACCAATTGGCTATGCTGATGGCTATAATCGTCAGTTATCTAATAAAGGGCACGCATTAATAAATGGAGTTCGAGTACCGGTTATTGGCCGTGTTTGTATGGATCAGCTCATGTTAGACGTTTCAAAAGCAATGCCCGTACAAGTAGGAGACGAAGTAGTATTCTACGGTAAACAAGGTGAAGAAGAAATTGCCGTAGAAGAAGTAGCGGATATGTTAGGTACAATTAACTATGAAGTTACATGTATGTTAGACAGAAGAATCCCGCGAGTTTATAAAGAAAATAATGAAACGGCTGCTATTGTAAATATATTAAGAAAAAACTGAATCGTTATGATTCAGTTTTTTTATTTTTGACAAATGAAAAACGCTCTATTTGTACCGTGTATTTGAATGTTCTTAAAACCAACTGATTCCAACGAACATATTATTTCTTCATTGGAATAACAAGCTTCTTCAAAAGAAAAGTCACTTCTTGTCCAAGAATTATCTATGTCATGCTGAAATAGTATAAAGTTCATTTCTGCTTTTTTATTTTCTTTATCATATGTAGAATCAATTGTACAAACATATTCTTCCGCTGAAATATGAAACGAAGCAATCCAATTTTCAAGAAACCCTTTCTCCATATTCATATCAAATACGAATGTACCTTCGCTATGTAATACGGAGTAAACATTGCGAAAAACATTTTTTAATTCTTCTAATTTTAAAATATGGTTTAAGCTATCGCCAGTAGAGATAACATAGTGAAATTGCTCATTTATATTGAAATAACGAGCATCATCGACGATAAAGGTTGCGTCTGGCGCGTTTTGACGTGCGTATTCAATCATTTGGGTAGAACCATCTATACCAGTTACTACAAAAGTATTATCAATTAATTTCTTAGTAAGGTGACCAGTCCCGCAGCAAAGATCTAAAATATGAGAATGTGGTGTTGCATATTGTAAAACGAGTTTTTCCAAAAGTAGATAGGAGTATTCAGCATAATGCCCCCAATGTTTATTATAAATGGATGCGAAAATATCATAATCAGAATATATTAGTTTTTTAGACACATGCATTCACCTCAAAATTCATTACATTATAGTAGTCATGCTTCGTTTTCATTTCAAAACCACATTGTGTATATAGTTGTAAAGCATGGTTATTTTTCGTTTCGACGTCTAATTCAATTGTTGAAGCTCCTTCTGTAATAAGGGTATGTACCATATAACTAAGAATATCTTTTCCGTATCCTTTACCTTGATATGAAGGATGAACGGCGAATCCTGATAGTATAGTAGATTGCTCTTGTTTAGAAACTGTAATGGTTCCTATCACTTTTTCATCGATAAGAGCACTATATACTTGATGAGAAGGTGAATTCATCATTTTTTGTAACCATATAGAGGTATTTTCTACTGAATCTCCAAAGGCTTGACTGGAAAGGTCAATAAGATCAAGAAGTGATTCTGAAGATGCAAGAGTGAGCTGTATAGTATTCTTTGTTGGTTTTTGCACTTCTTTTGCTTGGAACTCCATACTATATTCACTATATAAATAAGATAACTTCATATGCTTTGCAAATTCTTTCCCAGAAGCAGAATCCCCATTCATAATAAGAAGTACTTCATCTACCTCTCTTTTTCGTATTTCTTTCATTGCAGTTTGTAAAAGAGTGGTGCCTATATGTTGTTTCCTATAGTTTGGGTGAACAAACCCTATTAACTCCAGTTTTGTCGGTCTTTCAAAGTCATACATACTTAATGCACCAATTAATTGAGTATCGTCATAGAGTAAAAAATCATGTATCTCTTCTTTATTACGAGCAGTTAAAAAGTTTACATGTAAATCTGAAGAGTAATCAATTTGATCGTATTGTCCGCAAAAATGAGTTAAATCTTTCATTTGCTGAATTTCGTTCGCTGTTAAAGATTGTTTTTGTTCAATATTCATTTCATAATCCCTCTCATTCTTATTTAAAAATAGGATGGGTGACTTAGCCACTTTTCTAACTCTACACTGCCCTGAACAGATAATAACCGGTACAAATATCGATAGGGACGTCTACATTCGGCAAGATGAGGAATGGGCATAACGGTTTCGTATCCTTGTTTAAAAGCACGAGATTCTTTTTCTGTAAGCACATATTCTAAGCCGATAAAATCAAACTCCCGGGGAGCAACTGCGTAAGCTTCTGTATCTACTAAACCTGTAATAGTTGTACCATCTGATAAAAACTGAGTAGGGTCCATATCAATTAAAACGAGCGTTGATTCCTTTGGTGTTGGTAAGGAAGAAAGTTGTGATTCGAAAGTAGGAAATGCATTTTGTATGCTTTCATTATCGGAATAAAACATATTTACAAGCTCATTACTGACTTTTAATATGTGAGACTTAAATTCTTCTAGTGGAACGTGGAAAGTACATGATGGATTTCCTATATAATCGGCATTACATTTATGTATTTCTGCAAGCCCTTTTCCGAGATTGATTAAAACAGAATCTGGTTGTCCGATAAAAGATTGAACTGTATTACCTGTTAACTTTTCGACCACAACGAATTCACGGCCATTTAAAATATGTTTTTCTAATATTGTTGGGATGGGTAGATTCGTATATTCTTGTAGCAATGTATGAACTGTTTCTAAATGATGGACATTCCTTGGATCGATTCCAAAAAGATTTTTGCATCCCCACCAAAAATCATTATTTGGTTCTTCATTCATTTTAGAAGAACGAACGATGACTTCAGCATCTTCTGTTCGGACGAGAAACACATCGCTTGCATGGTCTTCATAGCCTGGGTGTAAAGCTTGAACAGATAAAATAGGTGAAGTGAATAGTTGTTGTAGCATGAAGTCGCTCCTTTTTCTGTAAATTCTATAAATTCATTATATAACAGAATATGTTCCAAGTGGATAATGATAGGAATAACATTGAATTTACATACATTCATGGTGAGAAATCAGTGTGTAAATTATATTTTTCTATTTTTGTTAGAATTATCAAAATGATTTTCTGTTAATAAATCTATAAAAATACCCGAATGTAAATCTCTTATTTTTCAGTAAATGAAGAGTTAAGTGTTCTTTTATGAGAGTTACAATGTAGGATATGAAAAATATTTCTCAATAATAAAATGAAGAGAAAAGTGTGAAGAAATAGAATAGATTCCTTTATAATAGTTTTAAATTAATTAATATAATTAATTATTAATAATATTAGATAGGAGAGAATATGATGGCAAACGTACTCGTAATAAATTTCCCTGGAGAAGGTCATATAAATCCGACTTTAGCTATTGTAAGTGAGTTAATTCGGCGAGGGGAGACAGTTGTTTCGTATTGTATTGAAGATTATAGAAAGAAGATTGAAGCAACAGGTGCACAATTCCGAGTGTTTGAGAATTTCCTCTCTCAAATTAATATTATGGAGCGAGTAAATGAAGGTGGGAGTCCTTTGACGATGCTGTCTCATATGATGGAAGCATCAGAACGTATTGTTACTCAAATTGTAGAAGAAACAAAAGGGGAAAAGTACGATTATTTGATATATGATAATCATTTTCCAGTAGGACGTATTATAGCCAATGTTTTAAAATTACCTAGCGTTTCTTCTTGTACAACGTTTGCTTTTAATCAATACATTACTTTTAACGATGAACATGAATCAAGAAAAGTAGATGAAACGAATCCATTGTATCAATCTTGTTTAGCGGGAATGGAAAAATGGAACAAACAGTACGGAATGAAATGTAATAGTATGTATGATATTATGAACCACCCTGGTGATATTACGATTGTATATACTTCAAAGGAATATCAGCCGCGTTCAGATGTATTCAATGAATCGTATAAGTTTGTCGGCCCATCAATTGCTACGCGTAAAGAAGTAGGCAGCTTTCCTATGGAAGATTTAAAAAATAAAAAATTGATTTTCATTTCTATGGGAACAGTTTTTAATGAACAACCTGAGCTATATGAAAAATGTTTTGAAGCGTTTAAAGATGTAGAAGCGACAGTCATTTTAGTTGTTGGTAAAAAGATAAATATAAATCAATTTGAAAATATTCCAAATAACTTTAAGTTGTTTAATTATGTGCCGCAATTAGAACTATTACAGTATGCTGATGTATTCGTGACACACGGTGGTATGAATAGTTCAAGTGAAGCGCTATATTACGGTGTCCCGTTAGTTGTAATTCCGGTAACAGGAGATCAGCCTTTAGTTGCGAAACGAGTGAGTGAAGTAGGGGCTGGAATAAGGCTTAATCGTAAAGAATTAACTTCTGAATCGTTACGTGAAGCTGTAGGGAAAGTAATGTATGATGTAACGTTTAAGGAAAATAGTCGTAAAGTTGGAGAGTCACTTCGAAATGCTGGTGGGTATAATAGGGCAGTTGATGAAATCTTAAAAATGAAAATGAATTCATACTCAAAACTTAAATAAATGTTTGGAGCACACTTACTGTAATATGTAAGTGTGTTTCTATAAATAAATTACATAAAAAATCAATGTACAGGTGAAACTTTTGTGTATATAAACTCATATCTTTGAATTAGTAGTAAAATTACGTTAAAATAATACTAAGAAAATATATAAGTTTTGGGGGTAATGGATGAAAAGAGTATTTGAATACATATTATTAACGATTGGATCGATTATTGTAGCAGGTTCATTAGAGCTTATTTTAGCTCCTAATGGATTAGTAGATGGCGGGGTAACGGCTATTGCTATTATGGCAAATAAGGTTGCTGGATTGCCGCTTTATGGGGTGTTCTTAGGAATTAATATCCCGATTTTATTATTTACTGCAAAAGTAATGGGAAAGAAGTTCTTTATCCGTACATCCTATGCAAACGTTGTTACAACACTCGGATTAATCTATTTAAAACCATTTCCAGCAATTACAACTTCTGAATTGTTAATTGTTCTTTATGGAGGAGTCCTATTTGGTGTTGGTGTAGGGATTGTAGTGAAAATGGGCGGAGCAATAGATGGATCAGAAATGTTAGCAGTTTGGATGAACAAACATTTTAAAGTGCCGATTAGTACATTCTTACTTGCTGTAAATGCAGTTATTTTCACATTTGTAGCGATTTTATTTTCAATCGAACAAGCGATGTTCTCATTAGCAATTTTCTATATTGTTACGAAGATGATTGATTTCATATTAGATGGTATTAATCAAGGTAAGAGCGTCATGATTATTTCTGGTAAAAATAAAGAAATAGGCGATCTACTTATGAAAGAATTACAATTATCTGTGACGTATCTACATGGAGAAGGTGGTTTTTTAGGGGAACATAAGAGAATCATTTATTGTATTACAAACCGTTTCATTTATCCAAAAATGAAAGATCTCGTTCTCTCTGTAGATCCAACTGCTATAATTGAAGCTTCCTATTCCACAGAAACAACAGGTGTTAAGCGTCCGGGAAGGGCAGCGAGATCAGAAAAATAGTGAATGAAATAGCTCCACGTAAGTATAACTTACGTGGAGCTATTCTTATTTAGGGAACCAGGCCTTTTTCAGTAATTTGACGACAGTTTCGATGCAATCCTCTGGAATACTGCCAAAACCGAGTAATACATACGAATCCTCCTTTACATTATGAACAGAATCATATGTGGAGAGAGGATATAATTTAATACGTTCTTTTGCAGCTGCATGAATAAGTTCCTGTTCGTTCATCCCGTTATGAACGTGAAGTACGATATGAAGTCCGGATTGTTCACCGAGTATATGAACGTTGTTTCCCATTTCATTTGTAATAGATTTAATTAAAGAAATATGTTTTCTCTTATATAATATACGACTTCGGTTTATATGGCGCTCCCAATCACCGTTTTGAATAAAGGTGGCAAAGGTAAGTTGTTGCAGTGTAGAAACTGTTTGTTTAAACATACCATCAAGTTCTTTATAGATTGTTAAAAGGTGAGGTGGTAAAACGATATATCCCATTCGTAAAGAAGGTAAAAAAGATTTCGAGAAAGTTCCCATGTAAATAACACGTTCATTTGAATCTAGTCCTTGTAAAGAAGGGATAGGTTTTCCTATATAACGAAATTCCCCGTCGTAATCATCTTCAATAATATAGCCCTTACGATCATCCGCCCATTTTAATAACTCGAGTCTTCTAGATAACGGCATTATGATTCCAATTGGAAATTGGTGAGATGGAGTGACATACGCTACATTAGAACCCGATTCACGTAAAGTAGAAATATGAATACCTTTATCATCTAAAGGGATAGGGTGAACGGGAAGATTAGAACTTTGAATCATAGCAGGTATACGGTGAAACCCAGGATTCTCGATTCCGTATTCTTTTTTTGAACCAAGTAGTTGAATTAGTAGCCAAAGAAGAGGCTGCGTACCTGCTCCAATAATAATTTGATCAGGCGAAGAATGTACCCCGCGAGCATGATATAAATACTTTGAAATATGTTCTCGTAGAATGAGCTCACCTTGTGGATCTTCTTTAGCAAATAATTCATTTTCATATTGAAATAAAGTTTCCTGTAATGCTTTTTTCCAGTTTGTTATCGGAAAAGCTTTTTGATCAATAAGCCCTTGGCTACAATCATAATCATATTGTTCGTTTTCTTTATTATTAGCACTGTTTGACGTAATTTGCTGTTTCTTTTGAATGACATCAATATCGACATTGGCAACAAAAATCCCGCGTTTCGGTTTGCTTTCTACATATCCTTCAGCTAGTAGTTGTTGATAAGCAGATTCAACTGTAATACGGCTCACATTAAGTTGCATAGCTAAATTTCTGTGAGAAGGTAGGCGTGTACCGGCAAGTAGTGACCCATGAGAGATTTCTCGTTTTATATATTGATAAATTTGTAAGTAAATGGGTGTTTTACTTTGTAATACTAATGGGATAGTCAGATCCATGTATAGACGCTCCTTTTTTAAACTGGCCTTATAAAAAAGAATAGAACTGTCACTTAAGCTAAGGGCAGTTGCTTTCTATAATGATGATATAACATTTAGAAAATTTTATAAATAGTAAGGGGAGAATCATAATGCATATTAAAGAAGTAGTAACAGAAGTGGATTTACATGATGTATTTCCTGTATTACAGCAGTTAAGAACAAAACTATCAAAAGAAGAAGCGAGTTCTTTATTTCAAAAAATGAAAGAAGAAAATTATAAACTGTTTTCGCTACGTAATGAAGAGGATGAAGTTGTGAGTCTAGCCGGTGTAGCGATTTGTACGAATTTTTATAATGAGAAACATGTTTTTGTGTATGACCTTGTAACTGCGGAAGCACACAGATCAAAAGGATATGGTAAAGTTCTGTTGTCATATGTAGAAAAATGGGGAGAAGAAAAAGGGTGCAGCTCTATCGTACTTACATCTGCGTTTCCAAGAAGGGATGCACATCGTTTTTATGAAAGAGAGGGCTATGATAAGGTAAGCTATTCTTTTTATAAAGAGTTATAATATTAAGTAGGTTCCGTGTATGAAAATATATGGAATCTATTTTCTTTTTCAGATGTGAGCAAGGAACAGGTTTAGTAATATAATTTGTCGAATATTAGAAATTAACATGGGAATGTTAAATTTGGAGAAGGTTAGGGGCGTTTATACTTGGAAAAAATAAAGAAATTATCTATACCAAATGATGTAAGAGTCATCATTATTTCTGATATTCATGGAGAATTAAATCTTTTTAAGGAACTACTACATAAAGTTAACTTTCAAGATGAAGATTATTTAATTATTAATGGTGATCTTTGTGAGAAAGGAAGAGATAGCGTTGGCGTCGTAAACTATGTGATGGATCTAGTAGTTAGCAAGCTAAATGTTTATGTAGTCGAAGGGAACTGTGAAGTTGTAGTTGAAGCACTTGTAAATGAAAATCCTGCGTTAATAAATTATTTGTGTACGCGAAAGAATACAATTTTTACTGAGTGGCTAGCGCAATTGAATATTAACGTTCATGAAGAAAATGATATTCGTGAATTGAAAACAAAATTAATGAGCCATTTTTCAAAGGAAATAAAATGGCTAACAGAATTGCCGACAGTGATTGAAACTGAGGATTATATTTTTGTACATGCTGGCCTTGAAGATAGAGAGGATTGGAAAGAGACAGAACGAAAAAATGCGATAGCAATGCCGGAGTTTTTCAATAAATCACATAGAGCACATAAATATGTAGTTGTCGGTCATTGGCCTGTTGTAAACTATTCAGACAAAGCACCGTCTAACAATCCAGTTATTGATAAGGAGAAAAAGATGATTGCGATTGATGGGGGAAATGCGATTAAAGAGGCAGGGCAATTAAACGCATTCATCATTCAGAGGGAACCAACAGGAGATATGTTTTCTTATACATATGTAGACTATTTTCCAGAATATGAAGTGATTGCAGATTTTAATGCGAACACAGAAATGCAGGGCGGGGTTACCTATCCGTATTATTACATAGAGCTGATGGATAAGGGGCAAGAATATACAATATGTAAGCAAAAGGAAACGAATACATTACTTTCTGTGAAAAATGAATACATTAGGCAACTTGAGTCAGGTGAGTACACAGTGAAAACCGATATTTCTTGTGCACAAATAAGTGTAAGAAAAGGGGACATTGTTTCGCTCATTGATGGAAGCTGTTCAGGATATGATTTAGTTAAAAGAGATGGAATAGAGGGCTGGATAAAGAAAGGTATTTTAGTTGAGATAGAAAAAATGAAAAAGAAAACATTTAGCTGAAATAGGAGGTATAGAACCTCCTATTTTTTTATTACCTTTTTAAATGAGTAGATTGCTTGCTGTCTTTCATAAGTAAGTAAATCGTACTCGGTAAAATGACAAGCGTCATTCCTAAAATAATTACAAGTATAGCATAACCCCTATACGGAGCAGGAACAATAAATGGAAGCGCGGATAGGAAAATGCCTGCTATTATCATTGAAATACTACAAATATTTGAAGCTCTTTTTTCAAGGTACTTATCATTCCATTCCAAAGAAACCGTTGATTTACTCGGATTAATTTTGGAACTGAAATAGCCTATTAATATAAATAGAAGCCCTAATGCTATAAATATGAAATGATCAAGGGGAAGAGTGAATCCAAGAGCGATGAGAGCAATGACAATATCAACAAAAAATAAAAATAATAAAATTATGTTGCTAATCCAAAGGAGAAATTTCTGGTTATTGGCTGCTTTAGATAAAGCTAAAAGTAAAAAGAATACGAAGGAACATATAATTATATTTACGATAACAAAAGTGCTTTTATCCATTGTTGATGTAGGCGTCCCATTGAAGTCCCATTTCGTAACAATACGTAATGGTAAGAAGAAATAGAGAATAATATTTGTCGTAACGATAGTGAGAAATACAGCAATACTAAATCGATTATTCATTGAATCACCAGCTTTCTACATGAATAATTGGTATCTTATAACAAAATTATACAATACAATAAACAATATTTGTTTTGATTTTTCTGAAAAAATATTATAATTATATATGAAATAAAGAGGATTGTAGGAGGAAATTATGCAAAACGTAATAGTAAAAGGGGATAAAGTAACAATTCGTACAATTGAAGAATCAGATATAAAACCATTATGGAATCTCGTATTTAAAGAAGAAAATCCAGAATGGAAAAAATGGGATGCACCGTATTTTCCGTTTTCAATGCAAGAGTACTCATCCTATAAGGAGAAGATGCAAACTCGTTTAAAAGAAGAACCTCTATCTAATTTAATTATAGAACATAACGGTCAAATTATAGGAACAATCGGGTTTTATTGGGAATATAAACCGACGCGTTGGTTAGAGATGGGGCTTGTTATTTATAATCCAAATTACTGGAATGGTGGTTATGGTACAGAAGCGTTAACGTTATATCGGGATTTACTATTTGAAAAGATGGAAATTGGTAGAGTAGGAATCACGACTTGGTCTGGCAATGAACGAATGATGAGAGTAGCGGAGAAAATAGGAATGACTTTAGAAGGTAGAATGCGCAAATGCCGTTATTATAACGGCACGTACTATGATTCTATTCGAATGGGAATAATTCGTGAAGAGTGGGAAGCACTATATGTAACGAAGGGATGAGTAAGTATGTACGCTATTATTGCTACATTTGATCGTGTGTTTAGTAATAAAATTATAGAATTGCAAAATGAAATAACGAATATCATTGGCACAAATCAATTAGCCGGAGTAGAACCTCATATTACTTTAGCTGATTATAATGAGTTAGATGTTCATTTATATACGGAGAAATTAGAGAAGTTTGCAACTGTTCAAGAGAATATTGGTGAGGTAACTTTCCCTTCTGTTGGAACTTTTCCTACTAATGGAACAATCTTTCTAGCATCGACTGTTACCGATGAATTGTTAAAACTTCATTATTCTTATCATGATTATTTTAAAACTTTTCATGATAATTTAAATTCATATTATGTGCCAGGAAAATGGGTTCCGCATTGTACCATTGCAAATAAGTTACATGCAAATCAGTTTTTAAGTGCAATGGAATATATCTATCAAAAATTTGATTATGCAACAGCCTCAATTGAGAAAATAAAATTAATTAAGGTAAATTATGAAAATGGTACTGCCATTTCTTCTAGTTTATTAGCAGAATATAAGTTAAAGAGAATGGAGACAACGAGATGACATATGTAATTAGAGAAATGAAGCAAGAAGATATTCACGCTGTACAATCAGTAGCGAAAATAGCTTGGCATGATACATACGAAGGCATTATTCCGAGAAAGATTCAAGACAGTTTCTTAGACGAGGCTTATTCTGATGAAAAAATGAAATATCGTCTTGAAAATACACATTTATTCGTTGCGGAAGAAGAGGGAGAAGTTATTGGTTTTGCAAATTTCTCTCCTGTTAGACTACAAAACGAAGCAGAATTAGGTGCGATTTATTTGTTACCAGATCAGCAAGGGAAAGGGATAGGAAGTGCTTTATTACAAAAAGGGTTAACGGCATTAAAAGGAATTCGGAAATTATACATTCATGTAGAAGCAGCGAATGAAAAAGGAAAACGTTTTTATGAAGCGAAAGGTTTTGCACAATTAGAGGAGTTTGAAGAAGATTTTGAAGGACATATGATGCAGACAGTAAGGATGGTTTTATACGTATAAGGAGGACCAGAAATGAAGATATTTGATTTTAGTGAAAAAGTAGGAAAACACATATCAGCATTTCAATCTAATTTCATAATGTCGAAAATATTAAATCATCAAGGGAAAATACATATCGGGGCTATGCATTTAAAAGAGAATGGAATAATTGGATATCATGAAGCAGTTGTATCGCAACTGCTTCTTATTGTGGACGGAGAAGGATATGTATGCGGAGAAGATAAAGAAAAAGTAAAGGTGGAAGCGGGACAAGCTGTTTTTTGGGGAAAGGGCGAATTTCATGAAACGAGTACGGAAAAGGGATTGATGGCAATTGTAATTGAGTCGGAGGAGCTTGAACGAGAAATATTAATGCCTATTAAAGAGGAGAGTTGTGAAAAATGATAGAAAAGGCGAATCGGGAAGAAACGAACGAAATAATCCAATATGCAGCTCAATCGCTTTTTGAAGGCACGAGGGGGAATTGTCAGTTAAGTACAGAGAAAGCAATTGAAATTACAAGGCCGATTGTAGAAAAGGGAGCATATTATTTAGTCGTTAAAGAAGAAAACCATGTAATGGGATGGATATTAATAGGGGAAAATACGGACTATTTTTCTCATGAAAAACTAGGATTTATTTACGAATTGTATGTTTTTCCAGAGTATCGCGGGAAAGGGTTATCAAGAAAATTAATGGAGGCTGGTATTAAGGAATTACAAAAGAATTATTCAGAAATTCGTTTGAATGTATTTGCTGGGAATTTTGTGAAAGAGATGTACGAAGAATTTGGTTTTGTTGAAAGACAGGTAATTATGACGTTGAAGTGAGAACGATAGCTTGAAAGGGAGAGGGGAAAGAATGAGGAAAGAAAATGAGTACGTTTTGTATTTACAAAGAGTGTATCCTGAATTACAAATAAGATCCGCTTATATAAATGAAATAGGCCAAAATAATGATGTATTAATTGTAAATGATAATGTAGTATTCCGTTTTCCGAAATATGAAAAAGGCATTCAAAAACTTCGAATAGAAACACAGTTGCTAGAGAAAATAAGGCCCTTCATTACGCTTCAAATTCCCAACCTAAGTTATCAAAGATTTCAAGATGAAGTACCAGGAAAAGTATTTGTAGGATATGAAATGATTGAAGGGGAACCGTTTTGGAAAAATATTTTTACGGGAATAAATGATGAAAAGCAATTACAGAAACTTGCGTGCACATTGGCGGTTTTTTTAAAAGAGTTGCACGAAATTCCATTATCTACATTTGAAGGTATTATGCAATATGATGGTGCTGATATGTATTCGGAAATAAATAGTTTATATAGTCAATTAAAAGATTATGTTTATCCATGCATGAGAGAAGAGGCAAAAAAAGAAGTTTCATTATCTTTTGAAACGTATTTAAATGAAGAGAGTCATTTTAATTTTACTCCTAGTCTTGTTCATGGGGACTTTGGCATGACAAACATTTTATATAGTGCAACAAAGCGGGATATTTCAGGAGTTATAGATTTTGGCGGTGCGAGTATTGGAGATCCTGCTTATGACCTTGCGGGGATATTAGCTAGTTATGGAGAAGGGTTTTTACAACTATTTGAAGCCAATTATCCTAATTTAGAAGCAGTAAAGGAGCGAATGTATTTTTATAAGAGTACATTTGCGCTTCAAGAAGCATTATTTGGTGTACTAAATAATGATAAGAAAGCCTTTGAAGCTGGAATAGCACAGTATGTATAAAAGCCGATTTTAAATCGGCTTTTAATTATCGATACATCGTCCACAACCCAATGTCTTTAAACCCTAGTCGTTTATAAATTCGTCCAGCAGCTGGATTATTATAAAATAAACAAAGCGTTCGGCCTTCATTTGTAAAGTCCCGAATCATTTTCTCTAATATAAGCGAAGCATATCCGCTCCCTCGATAATTCGGATGTGTGCATACGCCAACAACCATAGCAGATAATGAATTTTCAGCAGATGTAGAGGCGGATGCAATAATAGCGCCGTTTTTTTCAATATAATACGTACGTCCTGTATTTGTTTCGAGAGCTTGTCTTAATATTTTCTCTGATTCATTAGCAGTTGGGAATTCAGCGATGTTACTTCGTAATTGCATAATTCGCTCTACATCATCTAGTGTGGCAAGTTTAATGGTTTCTTGGGCAGGCGTACTAGGTAAGTTGTCGGCATCTAGACATTCACAAAAATACATTTCATTTTTAGTACCTAGTTGTATACTTGAAACGGTTTCAAATTGTTCAACAATAGTTGACTTACCAGAGAGTTTCAGCGGCTTATATGCGGAAAGAAGTACCTCATAGTCAGTTACTACAAACTCTTCTTTACTATATGGTATAAACGAATCATGAAAGCGAAGTAAAATCGATTGTAATGTTCCATTCTCTTTAAATACTCCCCATAGCTCTTGAAAATCTGTATCATAACCGAAAGCTTCAATATCTCCAATAATAAATAAGTTAAGGGCTGCTTCTTCCTTTAGGTAAGCGAATACTTGTTCATGATCCTTCTTTGTTAATTTTCTCATCATAATGAATCCACCTCTTTTTTATTTTTCTAAATATTACAACTTAAGTTTTTTACAATCAATATAAAATTTTATGTTTAGTTCACAAACTTTCGGAAAAACTAGGAAAGATATGACAAAGGAGGTTATGAACGGTGGATCATCCAATTCAAGGGTTAATGAAAGCAGCAATGGAAAATTTAAAAGAAATGGTCGATGTAAACACGATTGTTGGAGAGCCTGTTCAAACGGCTGACGGTGGTGTGGTGTTAACGGTTTCTAAAGTAGCGTTCGGGTTTGGAGCAGGAGGTTCTGATTTCCAAACGAATGATGGACAAAGAGCGAACGGTAACCCTGCATTTGGTGGCGGTAGCGCGGGTGGTGTTTCTATTACACCAGTGGCATTTCTTGTAGTGAATAAAGATGGAGTAAATATTCTTCATTTACAAAATGCGACACATTTAGCAGAAAAAATGATTGAATTAGCTCCACAAACAATTGATAAGATTCAATCGATGTTCCAAAAAGATGAAAAGAAAGAGGGAAATCATCATCCTCAAAACCCAGATGAAATCCTTTAAAAACGCCTGCTTACGAGCAGGCGTTTTTTCTTGTAATCACTATGTAATAAAACACATGAAATTGTAAATAGTTTTTGAAGTTTTTTCTATGTTTCTAAAATTTTTCATGTTAAAATATGCTATAGAATTGAAACATATAAAACGAAGGTGGCTAGGTGCTTTGTCTGGAGGATCTGACCAAGTAAAGAATATGATATATATTAATGGTAATCGTCGAGGTCATTGTTTTATTACATCAGGAATTACGTTTAAAGAGTTTGCAAGTAACATCCCTTCACCGCTTCATCAAGTGTTGCTTTTAAAGCATAATTTTGAATGGACAGATTTTCATTATCATACTTTATTTGAATATGTTGAGGAAGAAAATATACATAAGTTAATTCAAGCAGAGATTGATGAATTTGATGAATTTTGTTGGGTAGATTTTGATGATGCAAGCGATTTAGATGAACTAGAGCCAAAAGAAATTGCAGAGCTTTTATATTTGGCTCACAAAAAAGAACCACTTGCAAGAACATTCTTTCCGCTATTGAAAAATAGATTTGTTTATTTTTCACATGATGACGGATGGTACAACAAAGTGTATTATCGTAGAATTGCTGACTTTGTAGGGATGCTAAGTAAAGTTATTCCTTATAAGCTTGGTGCTTTCGGTAAGAAGCGTTTTTCTTTCTTCCAAAAATCAAAAATTTTCCCAGCAATTTCAAAAGAAGTGATCATGGGGCTCATTCCGTTAATGGAAGATGGTCTTTACATTGATCTCGCAGGGAAAATAGAGTCAAGAAGGGGTCTTGAAATTCCGGTATATGTAGTGGGTTCGTTTGAAAGTACGGATGAGGTACTAGATAATATCGATGAATTGAAAGAAGAAGCAACAGAGACTGGTTGGCTTATTTTTGATAAGAAAGAACAAGAATGGCAATGGGTTGTGGACTAAGAAAACTTGGCGCATGAAGTCAAGTTTTCTTGTCATTTGAAAGGAGTACAAATGAAGAAATATTATACAATTGTGGGTATTATAAGTATTATTCTCGTGGCAATATTACTTATAACTTGTCCGAAAGAATCAGATTTTAAATTGTATCTGGAAGATAAGTATGCATTGAAATGTGACGAGAGTAGTTTTGAATGCACACAAAATGTAGATGGTAAAAAAGAAAAACTAAAATTTGAAAGTACAGATGCACGAAATGGTGTATTCTTTATGACTGTAAAGCAAACATTTAAAACTGAAGCTGGTGTTACGAAAGAATATAGCGGAGTAGGAATGTTTGGTACATTTCTTTTTGTTTCAGAGAAGACTTTCTAATAATAGAAGGTCTTTTTCTTATGCTTATGTTCATATAGATGAAGTAAGACAAGCATAGGAGGGGTATTGATGAAGAACACATGTATTGTTTGCGGCGGTGAGGAGTTTTTTTCTTCTACATTATATGCACGTACGAAACAAGACTGGGCATATGCGCCAAACATGTACCGTTTTGAAAAGGTGTTTATTGAGCATAGGGATGAAGAAAATTATCCAGTGTTTCAAGAAATTACAGCGAAGCATTGCTGTGGATGCGGTCATATTATGTTGTATCACGAATGAACACACCAAGTATAACTTGGTGTGTTTTTTTAAAACGCTGACAAAGCAAGCGGATAAAGTAAAGTAAATAAAACAGAAAAACTACCAAAACCAATTGCTGTATATCCAAGTGTTCTTGCTCCAAAATTGACAGCTAATAAGCCGACTAAAATTGCAAGAGAACCAAGTGTAACCGGATAAAATGCAATGGAGAAAAGCGAAAGAAATAAAGCGACATAGCCTATCATTGCACCGGTATTTGTACCTTCTATTTCATTTGCAATTTCTTTACGTTTATGTCTAATTGGTATGCCAGCTGGTGATATTTCAGCTGCATACTCTTCGTTTTTTTCACCACTTTTAAAATGATGATTTCTCTTTCTTCGCATGTACATCCCTCTCTTTCAATTGGGTGTACCTATAGTATCTTTCATAAAGGGAAGAACATGAGTATGAGTTAAACCCAAGTAAAGCAAAAATTGGAGAATAAAGATTCTATCGTTAGCATGTACATCTCCTAATGAAGATAAAGTGAAACTTTAATCAGTGGGGGGTTCTTCATCCTCCACTGATTATCAGCCCTCACCAATCGGACTTTTATGGGCAGTTGATCCCCCACCTAAATTCTTTGCTTTCGCTATATTTTGAGGTGGGGGTCTTACTGCCCATTAAAGCGGGATAAACAGGAATTTTGGAAAATGATGTAGAATGAAATGAGTGATAAAACGTGAAGGTAGGGGAGTGCATGACGAAATTTAATTGGCATGAATCAGCAGAGAAAAAGTGGGATAGTAGTGCAGAATTTTGGAATCAAAATAGTCAGGAGATGTGGGATAGCGGGAGTAGGAGTACAATTATTCCATTTTTTGAACAATACGTGAAGAAGGAAGCTCAGGTGCTTGATGTTGGTTGTGGAGATGGATATGGTACATATAAATTAAGTCGCGCGGGCTATAAAGCAGTTGGTGTAGATTTATCAGAAGTGATGATTCAAAAAGGGAAGGAACGCGGAGAAGGACCGAATTTATCTTTTATAAAAGGAGATCTTTCTTCCTTACCATTTGAAAATGAACAATTTGAATCAATTATGGCAATTAATTCTTTAGAATGGACCGAGGAGCCATTACGAGCATTAAATGAGATAAAGCGTGTTTTAAAAAGAGATGGGTATGCATGTATTGCAATTTTAGGACCGACAGCAAAGCCTCGAGAGAACAGTTATCCTCGTTTATATGGTAAAGACGTTGTTTGTAATACGATGATGCCTTGGGAATTTGAACAGTTAGCGAAAGAACAAGGTTTTGAAGTTGTAGATGGAATCGGTGTATATAAGCGCGGAGTAAATGAGAAGATGTTAGGTCAACTCCCTACAGAGTTACAACAATCGTTAACATTCTTATGGGTATTTATGTTAAAAAACGTATAAAGAACTGAAAGAATTTTTAGGAGGTAAATAAGTGCAGAAAATACAAAAAACTGATACAATATCATCAGAACCAATTAAAGGGGGACTAGGGTATATGACAACTACTACAACAGTTAAATCCGACATTGAAATCGCACAAGAAGCAAGTATGAAGAAGATTCAAGAAATTGCAGCTGAATTAAATATTTTAGAAGATGAATTAGAGCCATACGGGCATTATAAAGGTAAGTTATCTCTTGATATTTTTAAGCGCTTACAGAATGAGAAAGACGGTAAAGTTGTTTTAGTAACAGCGATTAACCCAACTCCAGCTGGAGAAGGTAAATCAACAGTAACAGTTGGTTTAGGTCAAGCTTTTAATAAAATTGGTAAGAAAACAGTAATTGCACTTCGCGAACCATCTCTTGGACCAACGATGGGACTAAAAGGCGGAGCAGCAGGCGGTGGTTTTTCACAGGTTGTACCTATGGAAGACATTAACCTTCACTTTACTGGAGATATCCATGCGATCACAACTGCTAATAATGCGTTAGCGGCGTTTATTGATAATCATATCCAACAAGGAAACACACTTGGAATTGATACGCGTAAAATCGTTTGGAAACGATGTGTTGACTTAAATGATCGTGCCCTTCGTAACGTAGTAATTGGTCTTGGTGGACCCGTTCAAGGTGTACCACGTGAAGACGGTTTTGACATTACAGTAGCATCTGAAATTATGGCCGTATTCTGCCTTGCAACAGATATTCAAGATTTAAAAGCGCGTCTATCTCGCATCGTAGTTGCGTATAACTTTGCAAATCAACCTGTAACGGTTAAAGATTTAGGTGTAGAAGGTGCGTTAACATTATTATTAAAAGACGCATTAAAACCAAACTTAGTGCAAACGTTAGAAAATACACCAGCTATCATTCACGGTGGACCATTTGCGAATATCGCTCATGGTTGTAACAGTGTTATCGCTACAACAATGGCAGCAAAATTAGGTGATTATGTTATTACAGAAGCTGGATTCGGTGCTGATTTAGGTGCAGAGAAGTTTTTAGATATTAAAGCTCGTGCAGCTGGCATTAAACCAGAAGCAGTTGTTATTGTTGCGACTATTCGTGCGCTTAAAATGCATGGCGGCGTAGCAAAAGATCAATTAAAAGAAGAAAATGTAGACGCATTAGCAAAAGGTATGGAAAACTTACAGAAGCATGTTGAAACAATTCAAAGCTTCGGTGTACCTTTCGTAATTGCAATTAATAAATTTATTACAGATACAGATGCAGAAGTTGCATACTTACAAGAGTGGTGCAATGAGCGTGGCTATGCAGTATCCTTAACGGAAGTTTGGGAGAAAGGTGGCCAAGGCGGAGTTGACCTTGCTGAAAAAGTATTAAAAGAAATCGAAAAAGGTGAGAACAACTACGCACCACTTTATGAATTAGAATTGCCATTAGAAGAAAAAATCCGTACAATTGCTCAAAAAGTGTACGGTGCAAAAGATATTGAGTTTGCTCCGAAAGCACGTAAGCAATTAGCTCAATATGAAGGAGAGGGATGGAGTAACCTACCAATTTGTATGGCGAAAACACAATATTCTCTTTCTGACGATGCAACGAAATTAGGTCGTCCATCTGACTTTATCGTTACAATTCGTGAGTTGAAACCATCTATCGGTGCAGGATTTATCGTTGCGTTAACAGGAACGATGTTAACAATGCCAGGCCTTCCAAAACAGCCAGCAGCACTACAAATGGACGTAAATGAAGATGGAAAAGCAGTAGGTTTATTCTAAAAGGTTGTAATTCATCTCGTTTATCTGTAAACTATATATACATCAAGTGGCGCCTTTCCATCGAAAGGCGCCTGTTTTTTGGAGGAAATTATGTTTGATCCAACTGCTTTTGATAATTTAAAAGTAATCGTAGAAGGTGCTGTTTATGATTTTGATTTACATGGAGATATTCTTGTAACAGATCGAAAAGATATGATGGACCTTGCTTCATTAAGTCGTATATATCATATTTCATTTCAATTAACAGAACCATTCGAACCGTTAGTAGAAGCAACATTCTCACTATCTGTAGATGCAAAGAACTTGTCTGGTGAAATATTAGAAGTACCACAATTTACACCAGGTTGTGAAATGAAATTAGCATTTTCATTCCCGATAGAAAAACCAGAAGTAATGTGCGAAGAAATTGAAACTTTCATGCATTCTATATGGGGAAAAGAAAGAATGATTACGCAAAAACTTTCATACGAATATAATAAGCAAGCGATTTCATATCATAATAAGGTAGAGGTTCTATTTCAAAAAGCGATTACAGAAGACCATGTTGATGATTTAATAGCTGTTATTTCACACATGATAGAAACGGTGCGAACAATACAACATTTTCTTCAAAAATAGAGATAAAGGAGAAAAACAAATGATAAAAGATATGCAACCATTTTTACAACAAGCTTGGGAGAAGGCTGGTTTTAAAGAGTTAACTGAAATTCAAAAACAAGCGATTCCAACTATTTTAGAAGGACAAGACGTTATAGCTGAATCTCCAACTGGAACAGGAAAAACATTAGCGTACTTATTACCCCTTTTACATAAAATTAATCCTGAAATAAAACAGCCACAAGTTGTTGTTCTAGCGCCAACACGTGAGCTTGTCATGCAAATTCACGAAGAGGTTCAAAAGTTTACAGCAGGAACTGAAATTTCAGGTGCATCTTTAATTGGTGGTGCAGATATTAAGCGCCAAGTTGAAAAATTAAAGAAACATCCGAGAGTAATTGTCGGTTCACCAGGCCGTATTTTAGAATTAATTCGTATGAAGAAGCTAAAGATGCATGAAGTGAAAACAATTGTATTTGATGAGTTTGATCAAATTGTAAAACAAAAGATGATGGGCGCTGTACAAGATGTAATTAAATCTACAATGCGCGATCGTCAATTAGTATTCTTCTCGGCAACAATGACAAAAGCTGCAGAAGACGCAGCACGTGATTTAGCAGTTGAACCACAATTAGTACGTGTAACTCGCGCTGAGTCAAAAAGCTTAGTTGAACATACGTATATCATCTGCGAGCGACGCGAAAAAAATGATTACGTAAGAAGAATTATGCATATGGGTGATGTAAAAGCAGTTGCTTTCTTAAATGACCCATTCCGTTTAGATGAAATTACAGAGAAGTTGAAATTCCGTAAAATGAAAGCGGCAGCGCTTCATGCAGAAGCAAGTAAGCAAGAGCGTGAAGCAACGATGCGTGCTTTCCGCGGCGGGAAATTAGAAATTCTACTTGCTACTGATATTGCGGCACGCGGTATTGATATTGATGATTTAACACACGTAATTCACTTAGAATTACCAGACACAGTAGACCAATATATCCACCGCTCAGGACGTACTGGACGTATGGGGAAAGAAGGAACTGTTGTATCTCTTGTAACTCCACAAGAAGAGCGTAAATTACTGCAATTTGCGAAAAAACTAGGTATCGTATTTACGAAGCAAGAAATGTTCAAAGGATCGTTTGTAGAAACGAAACCGAAAGCACCAAAGAAAAAGAAACCAGCATTTACTGGGAAGAAGAAGCCTAGATAATGTGAAACTTTAATCAGTGGGGATTCCCCACTGATTATTAGCTTTTAGCAATCAGACGTTTACGGGTAGTTAATCTCCTACCTAACTTCTTTGCTCTAGCCAAATTTTGAGGTGGGAGTCTTACTGCCCATAAATAGCGGGATAAATAATAAGGAAGACGTAACTAATTGTAGTTACGTCTTTTTTGTTTGAGTTAATATGCTCATTTTAGGTAACTAAATATTTCTTTTTAAAAATATAAGAAGATTATTCACTAACCTAAATTTTTTCTAAGTTAATGCAAGGTTGTATTAGTATAATTAATGTTGTATTCCATTTTATGGATTAACCATATTGATATATGGGCTATGTTTTAGAGTATTTGTCTTTCTTAGCTTGATAGCGATGAGGTAGGTCAACAAAATGCGAATTTCGTACGTTATGAAAGTTCGGTAGCTGATGCTTTAGATATGGTATATAATGGGACAAAGTTTTTTGAAAGTGTTAAACTTTGGTTTGAAAACCAAAAGTGATTATATAAAAACTAGTTAAAGGTAAATTGTTATTTAATAAACGAGTGCGTTAGTAAAACAAGCTAATCAAAAAAATGGTTCTTTTTCGTATAGGAAATCGGCTGTTTCTTTATAAAATTTTGTTTAGCTTACGAAATTCGTGTTTTGTTGGCGGGTCCTCATATTAAAATAACGATTGTTTTAGTTGAACAACATGTAAACAACTTTATTATCACTTTATATTCTGATGGATATTCTTGAAAAGGAGTAATGTTGTATGAAATCAATAAATGTAAATGGGAATATATATTATATTGAATCTGTTCCTTTTGAAGATAAGAGTGAGCAGGATGAAGAGGGATACTACGAATATTTGTACAAAGGAGTCAATTTATCGTTTCAATCTGACAAGGAAGTAATTAAAGCCCGAATTTATGACGAAGAAGAAATAATATATTTTTTAAAAAATCCAATTCTTGCTTTTGGTAAAGATTTTGAAGCGATAAAGGTATATATAAGTAAAGAATATAATGTAAATAAATTTAAGATTCCAGGTGGAGAAAAAGTTTTTATAGAGTTATAGCTATAATCGGCCTTTAACTTTACCGGGATTTATTAAATACAAAAGTAAGTAGTTATATGAGTTGTGAAGCTGAACCAAAGGATGATAATACAATTGAAAATATATATTAAAAAATTGGTTGTTCTCCAAAACGACAGAAATGGGCTGAATGATTATAAATGATTGTAAAGTGATAAAAAATTTGTTTAGGGGGTATTTCATAAACGTAGACTGATAGCGGTAGGGTACAGCCACATTATTGCTATTAAACAAAAAGATAACTTTTTAATGACTAGCGATTTATAAGTATTCAACTGAATGAAAAAGCAATAATGATAGTACCTGTAGAAAGCTACATAGAATATAAAAACCATTAGGGGGAAATGAAATGATCCATAAAGTTGGACAAATTATGCTGTATGTAAACAATCAAGATGAGGCAGTACATTTTTGGACGGAAAAGGTAGGGTTTCATGTAGTAGCAGAGGAAGATAATAAGCAAGGAATGAGATGGATTGAAATCGCTCCGAAAAGCGGTGCAGAAACGAGCATTATATTACATAATAAAGAAGTGATTTCTAAGATGAGCCCAGAATTAAATCTTGATACACCATCTTTAATGTTCTTCTCAGAAAATCTTGATCAATTATATACAGATTTAAAAAATAAAAATGTTACTGTTGGTGAAATGGTAACTATGCCTTCTGGTAAAGTATTTAACTTTGCTGATAGCGAAGGGAGTTATTTTGCGGTTATGGAAAAGAACCAATAATAATATTACTATGTGAAAATCCCCCTCAAATATATTGAGGGGGATTACATGTTTGAAGTGGATTTTTCATTAGAGAGTTGATTAATATAAAATACGCCTTTTTCAATAGCTGTCTCAATATAACCAACGATTTGATTAAACGTAAATACTTGTAAGTCTTCATGCAAATTTTGCTCCGGATACAACATATCCTCAAAAAGATACTTTCGAAAAGAAAAAACGTTTTCTTTAGAAACTTCTTCAATATCCATAATGTGAGCCTCTTGGTTGAGAAGAGAGAAAAGCTGTTGTTCTGTATTGTAATGATGAAGCAACTTTGCATTTAACAATTTAAAATCGTTATAGTACATAGGTGCGATCGTTTCGTCATTTTCGATTCTATTTTTTAGCCAAGGTAGAAAAAAGCCGCTTAGCCAATTGTCATCGGCAATGAGATGGGTGTAATAGCCTAAGAGAAAAGGGGAATCCATATGAGCTTTATATTTTTGAAAAAAAGAATTGAAATCTATCCTTCTCGTATAGTTTTTCGTTGTACCAGCGTAAAAGTGTGAAGTTCCTTTTTCTTCTGCTGAATGAACCGCATCAGGGGCTACACCGCCAAGTATGAAAGAAGTTTTATCTTGGATATATAGTTTTTCAGCAATCTTGATAGCGATAATAGCATGCATAATTCGTGATCCCATGAATGACACCTCGGTTTCAAGTATTCATTTCAGGAAGAGGACTGGACAGTTAGTATTACTTTCCCTGTACTTTTTCTACTTTCGACCCATTCATGTGCTTTCCCTGCATCTTGAAGCGGAAAAGATTTGGTAGCCTTAATTTGCAAACTTCCGTCACGTAAATAACGGAAAACTTCATTTGCAGTTTCTTGGAGTAGTTCAGGACGTTTTTTTCGTGTAGTACCAAAGCTAAAACCGAGTATAGAGCGGCAACTTGCGTGTAAATCTTTCGTTTGAAAGTTACCAATTTTACCGCTTGCATTTCCGAAATGAACGAGGCGACCATAATAAGCAAGACATTTTAAACTTTTTTCAGAAACCGTTCCAGAAATAGAATCTAAAATTACATCGACCCCTTCACCGTTTGTCAGCTCGTTTACTTTCTCTACAAAATCCTCATCTTGTTGACAAATAACATAATCAGCTCCAGCATTTAAAGCTATTTTTCTTTTTACTTCACTTCCGACAGTACCAATAACGGTTCCAGCCCCTAATCGTTTTGCAAGTTGAATAGCTGTTGTACCAATTCCGCCAGCCGCAGCATGAATGAGTACAGACTCGCCTTGTTGAAGCCTTGCAACATTTGCGAGTAAATTATAGCTTGTAAAAGATACAATCGGACAAGCAGCTGCAGTTTGAAAATCGACTTCATGGGGTAAAACAAAAGTAAGGTTTTCATTTGCAACAACGTATTCTGCGTAAGATCCATTTTGAGGAAAAGCAATGACACGTTGGCCAGGGTGAATATTTTTCACATGAGAGCCGACACATTCTACTATACCAGCGACATCTATCCCTGGAATAAAAGGCAGTGCTTTATTTCCTTTTTTGCCATAACGTGATTTAATGTCCGCGAAATTTACACTTGTAGCAACAACACGAATTAAAACTTGATCTTTTGAAATAGCTGGAATATCCACATCTGTATATTGCATCACTTCAGGACCACCGAACGACGTTACAATGATAGCTTTCATTATATATCCTCCTAAATTTGACTATATAAATCATTTTAAGTCTTCATTAGAAATTGGAAAATTATATAATAGTTATACGTGATTATAAGTGGAGCTTATGAACATATTGAATCATTATATTAATCTATATAAAAAAACTTTTGAAAAAATCGAACGAAATATGGATTACTTGCCAATATATAGTGTAAGACAAAGGAGGGATGGTATGTGAAGGATGAAACAGTGTATACAGATTTAATCCAATTAACTTTATCGGGAAATAAAGAAGCGTATAGCGAATTGTATGATAAAACGATTCAAGAAGTATATAAAACAGCACATTTTTTGATTGAAGATAAAACGGATGTAGATGATGTCGTTCAAGAAATATACATACAGCTATATGAATCGCTTCGTAAGTATGATAGCGAGAAGCCATTTCGTCCTTGGCTAATTGGACTTGCGATTAAACAAATCCACTCTTATAGAAGAAAGAGATGGATGCGATTACGAATTGTAAAAAAAGCAGAAGAGCAAAGAAAACCAGTACAAATTGATTTTTCTAACGATGTTGTAAGTAAAATATCAAACAAAAAACTAATCGAACTCATTCATAAATTACCGTATAAATTGAAACAAGTTATTATCTTAAGATACTTACACGATTATTCACAAGAAGAAGTAGCACAAATATTACATATTCCAATTGGTACTGTGAAATCTAGAATTCACGCAGCATTAAAGAAACTACGTCAAAAAGAGCAAGTAGAAGAAATCTTTTTAGGAGAGGTAGGGAATGTGAAATGAGTTTAGATTGTAGAGTTAGAGAATCTATACGAGAAGAAGCGAAGGGGATTGCTGCCCCGTCGGAGTTAAAAGAAAAAGTAATCGTTCAAATTAAAATGAATCAAGGAGGACGTAAGAGAAAGAAACATCTTATTGTAGGAGTGCTTGCAGCAGCTTTTTTAATCCCGACGACCGGTTTTGCATATCAATCTATTATGGCGGATGGTATATACGGTTCTTTTGAGAATTTAAAAAAACATGCTGGAACGATGACATTAGAGGCGTACATGCGTTTTAATGCAAAATTATCAGAAGCGAAAGATGAAATGGGTGCGAAGGAATATGAAGAGTTTACAAAAGAACTAAAAAAATTAACAAATGCAAAGCTTACGTACGGAGATTCGAACGGTAATATAGATTATGATCAATTATCGACAGTGAAAAGAGAAGAATTGAAAAAGGTAGAAATGGAACTCCAGCCGTATTTTGATAAATTAAATGGTCATAGATCTAGTAAAGAGGTATTAACTCCTAAAGAGTATGAACAATATATGGAAGCATTAATGTCATATCAAACCGTATTAGTAAAAACGAAATCGAGCGGGGGGATAACGGTAGAAGAAGTACCTGAAGCGTACAAAGAAAGGTTTATTAAAGCGGAGCAGTTTATGGAGTATGTAAATGAAAAGGTGCGATAGGTAAAAAAGCTCAAAGCTTTAGCTTCGAGCTTTTTTTATTGAAAGAAAATAGAGCATTCAATTATATTTTTTCATATTTGCATGGTCCTTTTGTATAAAACAATCTAAAAGTGAATAACCAGCTATTAAACTTATTATCGTAACAAAAGTAGTATTGATAAGAATAATATTAGTTAAATAAGGTAGGTATGCACCAACTGGTGAAAAGAGTAGAGCTGGAGAAAAGGAAATGAATAGCGTAGGCACTGTAATAGCGATAAATTTATCCGGCTGAAAGCGCCAGTTTTGTTTACTCGTTTCGCGATTAATGGATTGAAGGAATCGTAATAAAATGCCAACTATAAGAGGGAAGAGTGTAAAGTAGAATAACCTTGGATACACGTTAAAATTCACCTGCGCATCTGTATCTAAATAAAATTGAATTTTCACTCCGACAAATAATAATAAGACGATAAATAATGTAAAGCAGAGGTATAGCATTACTTTTTGCATTGTATTCCACCATCCTTTACTCAAAATATATTCAAAAAAAGAAGAGATATACAATAACTACTGTTGTATATCTCTTCTTATACGGTTATTTAATAGTGGAGTTTGCTTTTTCTTGCTTCGTGAAATAATCAATAATGCCCATCGCGCTAATTTCTATATCTAAATGTAAAATATTATAAACGGAATGATCTGATGGAACGTTTAACTTTGTAAGGTGGGAAGAAATCTTATCCATTAATACAGTTTGTAAAGCTTTAGTCGCTTCATCGAAATCATTATACTGTTCAAAGACCTCTTTTCCAGTATGAACGAAAATAGGTAACCAATGTTCAAGCTGGTTATATACTTCTGTAACATTGGAGGACGCGCCGTAATGGCCGAAATAAATAGTATCTACATTCATACTTTGAATGTGATTTTTAGAAGCAATCATCGCATCTGGTTGGAATTGTGAAGGAGATGTTGAAGGAAGGTATAGTTCTACACCAACGTCTGCGAGTTCTCTATAATAAATGCCAATTGTATCGCCAGTAAAAATGCCATTTGTTAATGAATCGTGAATGCTAATATGGTGCTTTGCATGCCCCGGTGTATCGTAAAATGTAAGGATGCGGTCTTCGGCAATTTTTAACGTATCACCATGTTGTACAATACGAACACGTTCTTCTTCTATAGGAAGAATTGGATCAAACAGTTTATCGAAATCTTCTTTGTATACAGCTTTTGCGCCTAAAATGAGTTTTGTTGGATCAATCATATGACGAGCACCGCGAGAATGCACATATAACGTAGCATTTGGGCACTGTTTCATCATTAAACCAGCGGCTCCAGCGTGATCTAAATGAACGTGTGTAACAATAATGTTTTTTACATCGTTTAAGTCAATATGTAATTGTTGTAAGCCGTCTAAAATATACGGAAGAGAAGGGGCTGCACAAGTTTCAATTAAAGTAATATCGTCACCTAATAAAACGTATGTACCTGTTCGTTCATTATGCTGTAGATCGAAATCATCAATAAGATATAGGTGAGAAGATAGTTGCTCTACTTTTTTCATCTTTACCACTCCTTATATAAGGTATGTAACTATTATACGCTAAAAATACAAAAAGGCAGAAAACGAAAGCCTCGTTTTCTGCCTTTTTGTATTGTAATTATTGCTTTTGTTGTTTATTGATAGACATAACGAACAGCCCAACAATACCGCCAACTAATGGAAGCATAATTTCTCCAGCTAAATTAAAATAGGAGCTTAAAAATAAACCATTTACATCGATTACCCAGCCAATCACATACAATAACATCATATATAGTACGAAATAAAACTCGCGATTTGAAATCGTTTCATGTTGTGCAGTTTTCATATTGAACACCATCCTTTTCTATAATAATAGAATATAAACTGTCACATTTTGTTCACAATTCAATTGTAAAACTTTGCATCTTAAAAGTCTAGTAGTTTGTGTCGAATTTTTGAACGAAAATAAAGCGCTATCATTTCTGGTTGTAAGTACGTAATAAGGGCTGTATATTCACGAATGTAGTATAGTATAAACATAGAATGATAGTGAAGAGAGGGGTAAGGACAATGACAGTTTATGATTTTTCAGCTAAAACGATAACAGGAGAAGATAAATCGTTAAAAGATTACGAAGGAAAAGCGCTTCTTATTGTAAATGTAGCTAGCAAATGTGGTTTTACACCGCAGTATAAAGGATTACAAGAAGTATATGATAAATATAAAGACCAAGGACTTGAAATACTCGGTTTCCCTTGTAACCAATTTGGAGGACAAGAACCAGGTACAGAAGCAGATATTACTAGTTTTTGTGAGTTAAACTACGGTGTAAACTTCCCGATGTTTGCAAAGATTGATGTGAAAGGCGATAAGGCTCATCCTCTGTATACATACATGACAGAACAAGCACCAGGTTTACTCGGTATGAAAGCAGTGAAATGGAACTTTACGAAGTTTCTAATTGGAAAAGACGGGAAAGTAGTAGGGCGTTTTGCGCCGCAGACGAAGCCGGTGGATTTAGAGGTTGAGATTGAGAAGGTACTTGGAGAATAACGAGAAGTTTCACTTTATAAAAAAATGCCTCAAAGAACT
Source organism: Bacillus sp. BC05(2025) (assembly GCF_056725905.1). Classification (NCBI taxonomy): domain Bacteria; kingdom Bacillati; phylum Bacillota; class Bacilli; order Caryophanales; family Bacillaceae; genus Bacillus; species Bacillus sp. BC05(2025). The sequence goes on from NZ_JBWYRA010000004.1 coordinate 345,748, forward strand.
ACTTTGTTCTTTGAGGCATTTTCTTTACATTCACATTATCAACATTAAATCACTGAATGGAAGTCATTTGATTTAGGCGGAGAAGCTGCTTTTTTCATAAGCACTTCCCATAAGTGTACGGATTTTCCCCATTCCGCTGCGGCCTGTCCCTTTTGATACATAGCGTTTTCATAACTGAAAGTAAACTGTTGCATATCATTCGAGTTGTAAAGTGTATCGATGTGGAGAGCATATTCTCGGAATGTTTGACTTTCACCCCGTCGTATACCGATTCTCGCAAATTGTTTCAAAAGTGCGCTGTAAGCTTTGCTATAAACAGCATCATCTTTTCGGTATTTGTAGAAAAGAATAATAAAAAATGTAATCCATTTCATTCTAGTGGTGAAGAGAATGTATCCGATGATACTGATTGGTATCGTAGAGAGGAATATGTACCACCAAGAAAGTCCATTTTTAGAATTTGTAAGCTTTTTAGTAGGAGCGTCTTCTGTATCTTCAATTAAACTTTTGAGCTTTGCTTCATTGTTTCTTTGGTGCATTTGCGCATTTTGAGAATTAGTTTCTTCGCTATTTTGTAAAGTAGGAGCAGGAGTATTATTTGTGAAATTATAGGGATTCGTAAATCCTTTTGTTGGTTCGAATGGAATCCATCCGTATCCAGCGAAATATACTTCGACCCAAGAGTGTGCGTTATCGTTCGCGATTTTATAAACATCCTCACCTTCAGCACCCACAAACGTATTATCGAGAGTTCCTTCTGTATAACCTTTTACCCAGCGAGCAGGAATACCGGCAGAACGAAGTAGCACGATCATAGACGTCGAAAAATTATTACAGTAGCCACTTTTTGTATCGAAAAGAAATTGATCAACATAATCTTGGTTTTTGGCAGGGAACAACACATTCATTGTTTCATATACGAAAGAATGGTCGGTGAAGTAGTTTTCAATAGCTAATACTTTATCATATCGGTTGTTTTTATCATTTGTTAGATTAACAGCTAAGTCTCTTACTCGCTGCGGTAATGATTCGGGAAGTTGCGTGTACTTTGTCATGAAATAAGGATTTGTTTCTTGACCTTCATTCGTTTTTACAGCTTTCAAGTTTTCTATGGAAAACTCCGGGACCTCATATGTTACTTTATAAGAATTTAAAGTAGTAGAAGAGTCTCCGTCCATCGTATAGATTTTTTCTGAAAATGGGTCAACGCTGTATGATACATCGGAAGAAGCCTCAACTGATACTAACCCTGCTGGATAGGTAAGGTGCGGATAACTTTTTTGCATGGTGATTGTTGCCTTAGTTGTCTCTGTTTTTGTATTTTGTTCGTACCAACTCACGACGTCGTTTTTATTTTTAAAAGTAACCTTCTTTTGATTTTCAGAAACTTCCCAACCTTTTCCGGTATAAAAATCTTTCGTTTCTACTCTCCAATATTGTTTGTTTTGCGTTGCTGCTGTAAAAACAATTGTAGGATCTGCTTTAAAAGGACCACCTAATCGTGAGTCATCTAAACCATACCCAACTTTAGAAACTTCTTGCTGTTTACTTGCTTCGGATGTGTTGAATTGTAAAAAATCCATTGGGTTTGGCCATTGAGGACCAAATTTTGGAGCGAAGTATGCGATGGTTGCTGACAATACAATAAATATTGTAAGAGGTCTAAGTAATTTTGAGATTTCTCTAGCATAATTTTGTAAGTGTTCACTCTCTTTTATTCGTTCTATGCGGATAAGACTAAGCATAAAAAAGCCGATGACAACAGTACGAATAATAGCGTAGTTTGCATTGTATACATGTAAGTTATGAAAAGCGGTGATATAAATAATAGTCAATATAAGAAATAACAATCCACGCTTTTTATGAATCATCCAAAAAGAGATGAAAGAACTCAAAAACCAAAATGATAAAAAAAATAAAAGTGTTGGAAAAACAGGAGAAATATCTAGTAAATTCCCCTGAAATAACAGGGAGGAATTTCGAGAAATATCAGTAAAAAATTTCGTTAGCCAAGTTGGATTAATAAAAGCATTTTTATAATACAGGAAATGAATGATGAATAAAATCGTCACGATCTTTAGTGGAATTTGCCACCTTATTTGAAAAAAAGAAAGAGTGAAGCAAATTCCTATAAATATTACAAAAATATCTAATCTACCTACGTTTGTAATACCTATAACGGGTCTTATCCATTCTAGTAAAAGTAGAAATGCACATACATGCAGGAGGAATCTAATCATATCCCATTTGTATTTTGTTTGTAATGTCGTCATTTGCTCACCTCAAAAAACACGTTTGTATATAGGTTTTCATAAACTACATTTACAAATATTTTTCGTTTTTGTAGAGTTTCTAGAATACTGAGTTCTCGATGTGAAAGTTGATTTGGTTTTTCTTTTACAATAAAAACTAGTAATTTTCTATTTTGTATAGCGGCATAGTCAGCTGCCTTTTGAATATCGGGAGAAAGATCGCTTGTCACGAGTATAATTGTTACGGGCTCATAAATTTTTCTTAATTCCATTTCTACACTCCGGGAGATCGGGAATACACTGTCCGCTTGTACTTTCGCTAAATGACAAAAGATTTGCTGCAACTGACTATCTCCATTGTCTAAAGGGAAAAAAGTTCGTTCTTTTCCGACAGACACAAATGACGCCGGTGAATTTTGCTTCAAGACAGCCCTGACAATAGAGGCAGTAAATGTGACGACTGATTCGAATAGAGGGGATTCAGTTCTGTCTATGAATATCATAATATTATAGCTGCGCTGTTGTTCAAACTCTTTCGTCATAATGTTGTTTGTTCTTGCAGTTGCTTTCCAATCAATCCATGAAAAGCGGTCACCAGGTTTATAGTCTCTCACACCGACAGAAATGGTAGAGTCTTTTGTGAAATTTATATTTGCTGAGAGCGCTCCTTGTTCGAAATGGTTTTCCAATTGCTGATACGTTATATCTACATACTGAGGATAGACTAAAAATGTATCTGGAGCTGAAAAAGTTACTTCTTTCTCCATCATACCGAATAGATCACCAGTTTTGACGCGTACGCTTGAAAAAGTGTGCTCTCCTCTAGGGATTGTGTCAATTGCATATTGAAACGAAAAATTTCGTTTTACTCCTGGAAAGAGTATTGTTTTATTCATCTTTGTTTGTCTACAACTTGTAAAGTGTGGTGGCAATTCATCTTCTATAACTAAATAAAGTAAGGGGAAAGGAAATTTTCTTTTTATTGTAATCGTGCTTAAAAAAGGTTCTCCTGCTACATAATCGTTTTGATTTGTTATTCTTTTTACTTCAGCACCCCGTAAAGCGTAGAAGGGGAGTAATAGTGAATAAAGACCAATAGGAACCATACTGTAAAATAAAAACCAACTTACAAATCCTCCTTGAAGCATAGCATACACAAATGTTAACACCAGGCATAAAGGGATTAGTAATAACTTCGTAACGTAATATAGTGCTCGTAGCATGCGTTTCATTAAAGGCTCATCTTCCTTTGAGTCGGCACGGTAGTTCGTGCAACGATTTTTGAAATAACTTGTTCTCCTGTTATTCCTTCAAATTTTGCTTCCATTTTTAGAATGAGTCTGTGAGCCAACACGTAAGGAGCTAAAAATTTAACATCGTCTGGAATAACATAATTTCTGCCATGGATGAATGCATAAGCTTGTGAAGCTTTCATTAAAGCAATCGAGCCACGCGGACTTGCACCTAGTTGTATAGAACTATAAGAGCGAGTTTGACTAACAAGCTTTACAATGTAATGCTTGATTGCTTTGTCCATACTTACTTCCCGTACGCTTTGTTGTAAATACAGTAATTCTTCTATTGTAGTAATAGCTTGTAAATGGGATAGTGGGTTCGTTTTTTCCATCCGGTTTAAAATTTCAAATTCTTCTTCTGGTGTAGGATATCCCATTTTTAGCTTCAACAAGAAACGATCGAGCTGGGCTTCTGGTAAAGGATATGTTCCCTCATATTCGACCGGATTTTGTGTAGCCATTACAAAGAACGGTTTTGGTAACGGTCTTGTCATACCATCTATTGTAATATTGCCTTCTTCCATACTTTCAAGTAAGGCAGATTGTGTTTTGGGAGATGTACGATTAATTTCATCAGCAAGTATAAAATTCCCCATGATTGGCCCAGGCTTGAACTCGAATTGGAGCTCTTTCGGATTGTAAATAGAAACACCTGTTACATCTGACGGTAGTAAATCAGGTGTGAATTGAATTCGCTTGTAATCAGCATCAATGGATTTAGAAAGAGCGCGTACTAACATTGTTTTCCCAACGCCAGGCACATCTTCTAATAGTACATGACCTTCAGCTAAGAGAGCTGTCAAAGCTAAAATCGTTTCTTTTCTTTTTCCGACCATTAATTTTTCAATATTGTTAATTATTTTTTCTATAACGGGATGTAATGAATCAAACTGGTGCATCGTAATCCTCCTAATGTGTTATTATCGTTTTCTAATCTATTTAGTGAAAAATAGAATGTATTCTTCTATTTACGAGTAGTAAAGCTCCTATCTTAAATTCTGAGAATATTCAGATTATTTATTGCGATTACATCTAGTATAATTGTTTCAGTAACTAAGGGCAATATGGTAAATAATGATTTCTAGTTTTATAAATACATTCAAATGGCTGTTTCATATATTTATAAAGAAAAACGTAGGGGCTTTTCCTACGTTTTTTCTTTTGCAAAATAGTTGATAACTCAACATACTATTCTCTTAATAATCAAGATTAACGATAAATCTTCACAATGAAACAAAAAATCTTCTCACAAACTTATTCTCTAATGAATTTTTGACAATCTCTTGAACTGTGCGAAATGTCACATCTGAATTTTACAACCTCTCTTATAGTAAGGGTATGTAAGAGAGACGTATTAAAGGAGTGAACAGTATGAAGAAGAAACATTCAGCACTAATGAGACGTTTAAAATATTTTTCACCAATAGATCGTTATAACGATAATCATACACAAGAAACATATGAAGATCGTGAATGGGAGAATGTGTACAGAAAGCGTTGGCAGCATGATAAAGTAATTCGTTCTACACACGGCGTGAACTGTACTGGTTCATGTAGTTGGAATATATATGTGAAAGATGGAATTGTAACTTGGGAAGGGCAGGAGCTTAACTATCCGACTACAGGTCCTGATATGCCTGATTTTGAACCGAGAGGATGTCCACGTGGAGCGAGCTTTTCTTGGTACATTTATAGTCCACTTCGTGTGAAATATCCATATGTACGTGGTGTTCTTTGGAATATGTGGCAAGAAGAGTTGCAAAATAATGAGTCACCATTAGACGCTTGGAAAAGCATTGTGGAAAACCCTGAAAAGGCACGTACGTATAAGCAGGCGCGTGGTAAAGGGGGATTTATTCGTGCGAATTGGGATGAGGTATTACAACTCGTTTCAGCTTCTTTACTATACACAGTAATGAAATATGGTCCAGACCGAAATGTCGGTTTCTCACCAATTCCAGCTATGTCGATGTTAAGTCATGCAGCTGGTAGCCGTTTTATGCAACTTATGGGTGGACCGATGCTTAGTTTCTATGATTGGTACGCAGATTTACCACCAGCTTCTCCGCAAATTTGGGGTGATCAAACAGATGTACCAGAAAGTAGTGACTGGTATAACTCTGGTTACATTATGACGTGGGGTTCAAATGTACCGATGACGAGAACACCAGATGCTCACTTTTTAGCAGAGGTTCGATATAAAGGAACGAAAGTCGTTTCTGTCAGTCCTGACTTTGCTGAATCTACAAAGTTTGCGGATGATTGGATTAGTGTGAAACAAGGTACAGATGGTGCACTTGCGATGGCAATGGGGCACGTAATCTTACAAGAATTTTACGTAGATAATCAAGTGGAATACTTCACAAAGTATGCGAAACAATATACTGATTTTCCTTTCTTCGTCACATTGAAACAAAAAGGAGATCAATTCGTTGCTGATCGGTTCTTAAATGCTTCTGATATTGGACGCGAAACGAAGTTAGGAGAATGGAAACCTGTACTTTGGAACGAGAATACGAATGATTTTGCAACACCTCACGGCACAATGGGGTCGCGTTGGGATAACGAAAAGAAATGGAACTTACGTTTAGAAGATGAAGAAACAGGCGAAAAAATTGATCCACGTCTTTCTTTACTTGGAATGGAAGATAATGTTGGAACGGTACAAATTCCGTACTTCTCTGATGATGGAAACAAAGTATTAGAACGTACAATTCCAGTGAAAAAGGTTATGACAGAAGACGGCGAAGTGTTCGTTACAACTGTATACGACTTAACGTTAGCAAATTATGGTGTGAACCGCGGGCTTGGCGGACAAGAGCCGAAAGACTTCAATGATGACATACCGTTTACACCTGCATGGCAAGAGAAGATGACAGGAGTAAAACGTGAGCTTATTATTCAAATCGCTCGTGAGTTCGCACAAAATGCCGTTGATACAAATGGTCGCTCAATGATTATTGTCGGAGCTGGTATTAACCATTGGTTTAACTCTGATACGATTTATCGGGCCGTTTTAAATCTTGTTCTTCTCGTTGGGGCACAAGGTGTAAACGGCGGTGGTTGGGCGCATTACGTTGGTCAAGAAAAATTACGACCAGCAGAAGGATGGCAAACGATCGCGATGGCAAAAGATTGGCAAGGACCACCGAAATTACAAAATGGTACATCTTTCTTCTATTTCGTAACAGATCAATGGCGCTATGAAGATACACCAGTTGGACATTTAGCATCACCAGTAGAAGGCAACCCTCGTTATCAACATCACGGTGATTACAACGTATTAGCAGCGCGACTTGGCTGGTTACCTTCGTATCCAACATTCGAGAAAAATGGAATTGAATTATATAAAGAAGCTGTTGCTGCTGGTGCAACAACGCAAGAAGAAATCGGAAAATACGTTGCGCAAAAACTAAAAGAAAAAGAACTGAAATTCGCGATTGAAGATCCAGATAACAAAAATAACTTCCCGCGCAACTTATTCGTATGGCGTGCAAACTTAATTTCAAGTTCTGGTAAAGGACATGAATATTTCTTAAAACATTTGTTAGGTACAACGAACGGATTAATGAATGATGATAGTGATTCATTGCGACCAGAAGAAATTAAATGGCATGAAGAAGCACCAGAAGGGAAGCTTGATTTACTCATTAATTTAGATTTCCGTATGGCTGGAACAGCGCTTTATTCTGATATCGTCTTACCTGCTTCAACTTGGTACGAAAAACATGATTTAAGTAGTACAGATATGCATCCATTTGTACATCCATTTAATCCAGCAATCGGTTCACCGTGGGAAGCGCGCTCTGATTGGGATATTTTCACTTCTCTTTCTAAAGCTGTGTCGGATTTAGCGAAGAAAATTAATCTTGAACCAATGAAAGAAGTTGTGGCAACACCACTTCTTCACGATACACCGCAAGAATTAGCTCAACCACTTGGTAAGATTAAAGATTGGAGTAAGGGTGAGTGTGAACCAATCCCGGGTAAAACGATGCCACAAATTCATGTTGTCGAAAGAGATTATAAAACGATTTATGACAAAATGACTGGACTAGGACCAAATGCCGGAAAACAACCGATTGGTACGAAAGGGATTTCTTGGTCGGCGGAAAAGGAATATGAGCAATTAAAGAGCCGGTTAGGAGTCGTTCGAACAGATTCTATCGCGAAAGGTTGTCCAGATATAAAAGAGGCAATTAATGCAGCTGAAGCGGTATTAACGCTTTCTTCTACAACAAACGGTCATATGGCTGTAAAAGCATGGGAAGCACTTGAAAAACAAACGGATTTAAAATTACGTGATTTAGCAGAAGAACGTGAAGAAGAATGCTTCACATTTGAACAAATTACAGCGCAGCCTAAAACAGTAATTACTTCTCCAGCCTTTACAGGTTCTGAAAAAGGTGGACGCCGTTACTCACCATTTACAACAAATGTGGAACGCCTTATCCCGTGGAGAACAATCACTGGACGACAATCTTTCTATTTAGATCATGACATGATGAAAGAATTTGGCGAAACGATGGCAACATTTAAACCAATTCTGCAACATAAACCGTTCCGTAAATCACGGCCTGAAGTAGAAGGAAAAGAGATTACATTGAACTATTTAACACCGCATAATAAGTGGTCCATTCATAGCATGTATTTCGATTCATTGCCGATGTTAACGCTGTTTAGAGGTGGTCCAACCGTTTGGATGAATAAAGAGGATGCTGCAGAAGCAGGCGTTGCGGATAATGATTGGATCGAGTGCTTTAACCGTAACGGTGTTGTTGTAGCACGTGCTGTTGTAACGCATCGTATACCGAGAGGAATGGCGTTTATGCACCATGCACAAGATCGTCATATAAACGTACCTGGTACGAAATTAACAAGTAACCGCGGGGGAACGCATAATAGTCCAACTCGAATTCACGTAAAACCGACGCATATGATTGGTGGATATGGTCAATTGAGTTATGGATTTAACTATTATGGTCCGACGGGGAATCAGCGCGACTTAAACGTAGTAATTCGCAAACTGAAGGAGGTAGATTGGCTTGAAGATTAAAGCACAAGTCGGAATGGTAATGAACCTAGATAAATGCATCGGCTGCCATACTTGTAGCGTAACATGCAAAAACACCTGGACAAATCGTCCAGGTGCTGAATATATGTATTTCAATAACGTAGAAACGAAGCCTGGTATTGGTTATCCGAAGCAATGGGAAGATCAGGAGAAATATAAAGGCGGCTGGGAATTGAAAAATGGTGAAATTCAGCTGAAATCCGGTTCGAAAATGAAGCGCCTTATGAATATTTTCCACAATCCAGATCAACCAACGATTGATGATTACTTTGAACCTTGGAACTATGATTATGAAACGCTAACAAATAGTCCACAGCGGAAGCATCAGCCAGTTGCTCGTCCGAAATCAGCAATTACAGGTGAATTTATCGATAAAATTGAATGGGGTCCAAACTGGGAAGATGATTTAGCTGGTGGACATATAACAGGATTACAAGATCCGAACGTAAAGAAAATGGAAGAAGAAATTAAAACTGATTTTGAAAATGTCTTTATGATGTATTTACCACGCATATGCGAACATTGTATGAATCCATCTTGTGTATCTTCTTGTCCGTCTGGTGCGATGTATAAACGTGAAGAAGATGGGATTGTTCTTGTCGATCAAAATGCATGTCGTGCATGGAGATTTTGCGTATCTTCTTGTCCATATAAAAAAGTGTATTTTAACTGGCAAACAAATAAAGCTGAAAAGTGCACAATGTGTTTCCCTCGTATTGAAGCAGGTATGCCAACAATTTGTTCGGAAACATGTGTAGGACGTATTCGGTATATTGGGGTAATGCTATATGACGCTGACAAAGTAAAAGAAGCGGCTTCTGTTGAAAATGAAAAAGATTTATATGAATCTCAGCTTACGGTTTTCTTAGATCCAAATGATCCAGAAGTAGCAGCTGAAGCGAAAAAACAAGGGATTCCTGAAGAATGGATTAAAGCGGCACAACAATCACCAATCTATAAAATGATTATTGATTGGAAAATTGCTCTACCTCTTCACCCAGAGTATCGTACAATGCCAATGGTTTGGTATATCCCGCCGCTTAGCCCAATTATGAATATGGTGGAGGGAAAAGGTAGTAACTGGCAAGCAGAAGAGATTTTCCCTGCTATTGATAATATGCGTATTCCAATTCAATATTTAGCGAATTTACTCACTGCAGGAGATGAATCACATATTCGTCTTACATTGAAAAAAATGGCTGTTATGCGAACGCATATGAGAGCACTTCAAATTAATAAAGAACCAAATGAAGCGGTATTAAAAGAACTCGGTTTAACGAAACAGGATGTAGAAGATATGTATCGTCTTCTTGCTATCGCGAAATATAAAGATCGCTTCGTCATTCCGGCATCTCACCGCGAACAAGTGGCAGATTTATATAACGAACAAGGAAGCTGTGGTTTATCCTTCGCAGGTGGCCCGGGCTCTTGTATGACAATTTCTTAAATAATGGAGGCGGAAACATATGAAACAAAGTTTACAAACTGCTTTTTCATATTCTTCATTCCTTCTCTCCTACCCGGAAACCGGGTGGAGAGAAGCTTTAACTGAATTACAAGAAGAGATTGAAGCGATTGAACAGGACGATATTAAAGCTTCACTTACAGTATTTATACAACAAGCATTAAATAAAACAGACGATCAACTCATTGATGGTTACGTATATACATTTGATTTTGGTAAAAAGACGAATATGTATCTTACGTATATGAACACCGGTGAACAAAGAGAAAGAGGTATTGAATTACTAGAGCTAAAGCAGCATTATAAAAAATCTGGTTTTAAAGTAACAGATAAAGAACTACCTGATTATTTACCACTATTACTAGAGTTTTTTGCAAATGCAAATGAGCAAGACAGTGAACCAATTATGAGTAAATACAAGGAGAATATACAAGCATTACACGTTCAGTTAAAAGAAGCAGGTAGTATGTATGAACCAATTCTTGCGGCTGTTCTACTCGCAATCGATACATGGGGTGTACAGACAAATTAGAAAGGAGAGTTGTCAAAATGATGGATCAATTTCTATGGGTATTGTTTCCCTATATCATTTTTGCAATCTTTATCGGTGGACATATTTTCAGATACAACTATGATCAATTTGGGTGGACATCAAAATCTAGTGAACTATTAGAAAAGAAAATGCTCCGAATCGGAAGTATATTATTCCACTTTGGGATTATGTTCGTAATTGGCGGGCATGTTATGGGGATTTTAATTCCAGAAGCTGTATACCGTTCAATAGGTATTTCTGAGCATATGTATCATGTAGTAGCAATTAGTTTTGGGCTTCCGGCAGGGGTTGCTTCAATCATCGGTTTAATTATATTAACGTACCGCCGCGTAACAGTAAAACGTATCATTGCAACGAGTACGAAGGGAGATTATATTGCGCTTATATTATTACTTATCGTAATGCTAGCAGGACTTTCTTCAACATTTTTAAACATCGACTCAAAAGGGTTTGATTATCGTACAACGATTGGTCCTTGGTTCCGAAGTCTCTTTATTTTCCAACCGAAAGTTGAGTATATGACGGAAGTGCCAGTATGGTTTAAAATTCATTTAATTGCAGGTATGGGGCTATTTGCAGTATGGCCATTTACAAGACTTGTACATGTTTTTAGTGCCCCAATTAAATACGTAAGCCGTAGTTATGTAATTTACAGAAGACGTATTCCAAATGAATTGAAAAAATAATGTTGTTTTATATGTTTAGTAACTTATAAAGAAAGCCGAGATCTAATTGAAGACCTCGGCTTTCTTTATAAGTATAAGTACCTAAATAAGACGCTAATCAATACTACAAACAGAAGCAGAGCAATCTTCACAAGCAATTTCACATTTTAAAAATTGTAAATCGTGAATGGTAATCTTTCCTTTATGAATAGAAATTGTACCTTGCTTTTTTAATTCATTTAACATTCGATTTACGCTTTCACGTGAAGTTGCACAGAAATTAGCTAGTTCTTGATTCGTTAACGGTAAATCGATGAGAATGCCATTTTCTTTTAATACACCGTAACTATTTGTCATTCGAATGAGAGTAGAATATAAGGCACCTTTTTTGCCGTGTAACACTAAATCTCGGAACTTCGTTTGCATTCTTCTTAAATGTTCACTAATCCATTTCATAAATTCAAATACAAGAGCGGGTTTTTGGAGTAATGCTTTTTCTAACGCTTCACGCTTTATTACACCTACTTCAACATCTTCAAGACATTTTGAGTTTAATAAATATTTTGCATTATCCGTGAACAACGTTAATTCTCCAATAATGTCATATTCCGAACAAATTCGAAGTGTTAATTCTTGTCCGTCAGCACTAAGTTTACTAATTTGTACTTTTCCTGAGTGGATAATATAGAGTTCGGTTGCCTCCATACCTTCTTGAAAAATAAAACTACCTTTTTTTATCTGCATTTTATATTCAACAGATGCAAGTAATTCCTTTAAATCTTGAGATAATTTCATACTGTTTGTCACAGCAATCACCTTTCTTCTTATAAGCAATACATTTCCTATTTTGAGTGTAAGTATGCTGAAAATGCAAGAGCTATTTCAAAATTGATGTAAAATTTCAATGACCGTAAGGAGTAGTGACTGAAGATGTGAACAAAATGCGAACGGATTTGTGAAGAATTTTTGAATGGGGAAAGTAATGTGAGAAAAGTCACATTGAATATGTCGCTTCTTTTTTATAATGAAGGCAAATAAAAAAACGAAAGCTTACTAAGCATTGCAGTAGAAAAGAAGGGATATAGATGCACGAGAAAATGAAAGATTCTTTAGAACGGCCACTTCAAGATTTACGTATTTCAGTTATTGATCGTTGTAATTTTAGGTGCACATACTGTATGCCTGCTGAAGTGTTCGGACCTGATTATGCTTTTTTACAGGAAGAGTTTTTATTATCTTTTGATGAAATAGAGAGACTAGCTAGGTTATTTATAAGTATGGGTGTTGAAAAAATTAGGCTTACTGGCGGTGAACCATTATTGCGTAAAGACTTATCTCAGTTAATAGCAAGGCTTATAAAACTAGAAGGCTTAAAAGACATTGGGCTCACAACAAACGGAATTCATTTAGCAAAACAAGCTAAGGCGCTAAAAGACGCGGGATTAAAGCGTGTAAATATTAGTTTAGATGCGATAGAGGATCACGTTTTCCAAAAAATTAACGGAAGAAATGTAAGTACAAAACCTGTACTGAAAGGAATAGAAGCAGCAAAGGCTGCTGGATTAGAAGTAAAGGTAAATATGGTCGTAAAAAAAGGAATGAATGACAGTCAAATTCTTCATATGGCTCGTTATTTTAAAGAACAAGAAGTTCAGCTTCGTTTCATTGAGTTTATGGATGTAGGCAGTACGAACGGATGGAATTTTGAACAAGTTATTACGAAGGAACAGCTAATAGAGAAAATTAATCGTGTGTATCCGATTGTGCCCGTTAAACCTCGTTACTTTGGAGAAGTTGCGAAATTGTATCGATATGTAGGGAGCGATGCAGAAGTTGGATTTATTACTTCAGTATCTGAGTCATTTTGTTCTTCTTGTACGAGAGCTCGTATTTCGGCAGACGGTAAGTTTTTTACGTGTCTATTTGGAACGAAAGGAACGGATTTGCGAACGCTTCTTCGAGAGAATATTTCTGATGCATCGCTATTAAAAATTTTACAACATACATGGCGATATAGAACAGATCGATATTCAGATGAAAGAACGACGGAAAGTACGAATAAACGTCAAAAAGTTGAAATGTCGTACATTGGCGGATAGTGAAAGGAGGATTCCTTATGCAAGAGCGATATTCAAGGCAAGTGTTGTTTTCTAGAATTGGTGAAATGGGACAAAGGAAAATAAGAAAGAAACATGTGCTCTTAATTGGTGCAGGTGCACTAGGGGCTGCGAATGCAGAAGCACTCGCTAGGATGGGGATTGGGAAATTGACAATTGCCGATCGTGACTACGTTGAATGGAGTAATTTACAGCGGCAACAGTTATATACAGAAGAAGATGCAAAGCAATGCAAACCAAAAGCAATTGCAGCAGCAGGACATGTAAGAAAGATTAATTCTGAAGTGGAAATTGTACCAGTTGTAACGGATGTCACAATGCAAGAAATAGAAGAGTTAACAAAAGAAGTGGATCTCATCATAGATGCCACTGACAACTTCGATACGCGCCTACTTATAAATGATATTTCACAAAAAGAAAATATACCTTGGATATACGGTGGATGCGTTGGAAGTTACGGTGTAACGTATACAATTCTGCCGGGAAAAACACCATGTTTTCGCTGTCTGATGGATCATCCTATGGGCGGTGCCACATGCGATACAGCCGGAATCATTCAGCCAACTGTACAGATGGTTGTTGCGCATCAAGTTACAGAGGCGATGAAAATATTGATGGATGATTATGAGTCGCTAAGAGGGACGATGTTATCATTTGATATTTGGAACAATCAATATCTCTCATTAAAAGTAAATAGACAGAAAAAAAGTACATGTCCATCTTGTGGAAAATCACGAACGTATCCTAGTTTAACATTTGAAGAGCAGATGAAAACGGAAGTGTTATGCGGACGGAATACAGTTCAAATCCGTTCAGGAATAAAGAGAGAGCTTAATTTAACCGAAATTCAAAAGCGGTTACAAAAAAGTGTACAGGTCAAAAAAACGACGTACTTACTATCATTTCTAATTGATGAATATCGTTTCGTTTTATTTACAGACGGTAGGGCATTTATTCATGGGACAAATGATGTGAAAATAGCAAAACGATTATACGCCAAATATATAGGATGAACAGAAAGAGCGTTTCTCCTTATTAAAACGAGGTGAAAAAGAATGTTAGATAAACGTATACCAATTCCAGTAGCAGAAGCGGTTGCGCGTGTAATGAAATATGCCCACCAAGGCGAAATAGAAAAGGTTTCTCTTATAGAAAGCTACGGTAGAACGCTTGGAGAAGATGTTATTGCAGATCATGATGTTCCGCATTTTGATCGTTCTCCGTACGACGGATTTGCGATTCGAGCGGAAGACACAAAAGAAGCTAGTAACAGTAATTCCATTCAGTTTGAAGTGATTGGCGAAATTGGAGCTGGGTCTGTTTTTACAGAAGAAGTAAAAGCATTTCAAGGTGTCCGTATTATGACAGGAGCCGCAATTCCGAAAGGGTGTAATGCGGTTGTTATGTTGGAGCTAACGGAAGGCTTTGAAGAAAACGAAAAGACTTTTATGGTATTAAAACGCTCTTTCTCTTCTGGTGATAATATTTCTTTTAAAGGAGAAGATGTAAAACAAAATAGCATTCTTGTGAAAAAAGGGACTGTTATTAATCCTGGAGTAGCAGCACTTCTTGCTACGTTTGGTTATAGTTCCGTACATGTTGTAAAACAGCCGATTATTGGGATTGTAACGACAGGAAGTGAACTGCTTGAAGTACATGAACAATTAAAACTAGGGAAGATTCGAAATAGTAACTCCTATATGATCGCTGCTCAAATTGAACGAGCCGGCGGAATTGTACAGTATTATGGACAATTCGCTGACGATTTTGAGGCGTGCTATAACACTGTAAAAAAAGCGATGAAAGAAGTTGATATTTTAATTACAACTGGTGGCGTTTCGGTAGGAGACTATGACTATTTACCTGCTATTTATGAGAGATTACAAGCTAATGTACTTTTCAATAAAATAGCGATGCGACCAGGAAGTGTGACAACTGTAGCTGAGGTGGAAGGAAAACTATTATTTGGTTTATCTGGTAATCCTTCTGCTTGTTATGTCGGTTGTGAATTATATGTTAGACCAGTCATTCGAACATACTTGCATAGAAAAGATTCACACGTATTTCGTGCTGAGGCGATTTTACAAAAAGACTTTCCAAAAGCAAACCCATTTACTCGTTTTGTGAGAGGAAAAGTGGAAATTGTAAATGGAAAATTGCAAGCGACACCATTTGGTTTAGATAAATCTAGTGCAATTTCTTCACTTGCAGAGGCGAACGCATTTATTGTCCTGCCGGGAGGAACAAGGGGATTTGAAGCAGGAATAACTGTTTCAGTACTGTTATTAGAATCAAACGCCGGAAGTGAGTGGCCGTGGGAAGAACCGCTTCGATCGTACAAATAAGAGAAAAATAGATCGCTAACTTATATGAAGATAAGAGGTGCAAGATGACACATCTGTATTATGAGGTAATTGATACACCAATTTCAATTGAGGAAGTTACAAACAAAGTAATTCATCGTGAGTGTGGCGCAGTTACTACTTTCATTGGTACGGTTAGAGAATTTACGAAAGGTCGTCGTACGCTATATTTAGAGTATGTAGCTTATAAAACAATGGCGGAAAAACAGCTTGAGAAAATTGGTACCGAAGTAGGGGAGAAATGGCCTGGAACATATGTGGCAATTACACATCGCATTGGTACATTACAAATTTCTGATCTTGCTGTTGTTGTCGCTGTTTCTACACCACACCGGAAAGCAGCCTATGAGGCGAACGAATATATTATGGAGCGTATAAAACAAATCGTTCCAATTTGGAAGAAAGAGTTTTGGGAAGATGGTGAATCTTGGATTGGTGATCAATTAGAAAAGGTAGCATATGAGAATGGCGAGCCTGGAAAGGAGATGAGAATATGATTGAAGTACTATTATTTGCACATTTACAAGAAGAAGTAAGCAAACCAGCATTACACATCGATTGTGAAAATATTACAGTTGCTGAACTAAAGAAGGTACTTATTAAGGAATACAACGTAGCGATTTCAAATGAGATTATGGTTGCTATAAATGAAGAGTATGCAAATGAGGATGACATCATTCAAACTGGCGATGTTATAGCAATGATTCCGCCAGTAAGTGGTGGTTGATTCTTTTAAGCCTAATCATGTTAGGACATGATTAGGCCGGAGGGAATGAATATAACTATACATACATAGGAGGGAACAGGATGAAAAGTCCTAATTTTCAATTAAGTTTACAAACTTCTAATCTAGTTATTGGTTTTATGGTATGGGTCATTTTATCATCATTAATGCCTTATATTAAAGCGGATATTCCATTAACTGCGGGACAAATTTCTATGGTAACAGCAGTACCGGTTATTTTAGGTTCTGTTCTTCGCATTCCAATTGGTTATTGGACAAATCGTTTCGGAGCAAGAAAATTATTCTTTATTAGTTTTATTCTATTATTATTTCCTGTCTTTTATATTAGTGTTGCCAATTCAATGATGGATTTAATTATTGGTGGTCTATTTGTCGGAATTGGTGGGGCCGTATTCTCCGTAGGTGTAACTTCACTACCGAAATACTTTCCGAAAGAGAGTCACGGTTTTGTAAATGGTATTTACGGTGTCGGTAACGCCG
Source organism: Bacillus sp. BC05(2025) (assembly GCF_056725905.1). Taxonomy (NCBI): domain Bacteria; kingdom Bacillati; phylum Bacillota; class Bacilli; order Caryophanales; family Bacillaceae; genus Bacillus; species Bacillus sp. BC05(2025). The sequence continues at coordinate 362,756 of NZ_JBWYRA010000004.1, forward strand.
GAACAGCAATTACTTCGTTCTTAGCACCTGTTATCGCAACTTCAGTTGGCTGGAGAACGACAGTACAATGTTATTTAGTTTTACTTGCAGCGTTTGCACTTATGAACTTTTTATTAGGCGATCGTAAGGAGAAAAAGGTGAATACACCATTAATGGAACAAATAAAAGGTGTATATAAAAATGAAAAACTTTGGTTTCTATGTATCTTTTACTTTTTAACATTCGGATCATTCGTCGCATTTACAGTGTACTTACCAAACTTTTTAGTATCTCACTTCGGATTAGAAAAAGTGGATGCAGGTATGCGGACAGCTGGATTCATTGTACTCGCAACAATTATGCGTCCGGTTGGTGGATGGCTCGGTGACAAATTTAACCCATTTAAAATATTAATCTTCGTATTTATCGGTTTAACACTTTCAGGTATTATTTTATCATTTATGCCTAGTATGAATGTGTATACATTTGGTTGCTTATTAGTCGCATTTTGCGCAGGGATTGGTAATGGTACAATCTTTAAACTCGTTCCAATGTACTTCTCTGAACAAGCTGGTATTGTAAATGGACTCGTTTCAGCTTTAGGCGGACTAGGAGGGTTCTTCCCGCCATTAATTTTAACTTTATTATTCCAACTAACAGGCCATTATGCAATTGGATTTATGGCATTATCAGAAGTCGCACTTGCTTGTTTAATCATTACAGTGTGGATGTATAGTCAAGAAAAGCTGTTAGTGATGTTAAAGAATCATTAATAAAGAAAAAGAGCCGTCCCGAAGTATTTTGGGATGGTTCTTTTAGTAATAGGCTTCAATATGTTTTTTATTAATATCTTAACAAATGTTTGCTAACGAATTGATAAATAGTCGCTCCTTTCTAAAAGCTATCTATTCATATGTATAAAAATATATCAATAGCTTGAAATGTTCCGAAATTCAAAAAACATATAGAGGTATTTATGACAAGAAAAAACTGCATATTTTTTAGGTTCAGATTTTTGGGTAAGGCTAATGGATATTGTGAAAAAGTCCACTTAAAATAAAGAATACAGTTTTAGTTGATAAGATAAAATTATGAATTTGTATAAATAATTCGTAATTTTCTTTGTGAGCCATATTTGATATGTTAAAGAAAAGAGAGCGTTTAATCCAACTAAAATATATGTAGAATGAGGTTTTAAATGTTTATTTTCATTATATTAGACGTAATAGTACCAATGTTAATATTGATGCTAATTGGTGCAATCTTACAAAGGAAGTTCCAATTTAACTTAAAGCAGCTATCTACACTTATTAATTATTGCTTGATGCCAGCGGCTGTATTTGTGAATATATATGATATTAGTATAGAAACAGGTTTGTTGCTCCAGATCATGTACTATTTAATGCTTTATAGTCTGAGTCTAATGCTAGTAAGTCATTTCATTTCAAAAACATTAAAGTTAGAAAAAGGAGAAAGTGCAGCTCTAAAAAATAGCATTTCGTTAATGAATTCCGGTAATTATGGATTACCAGTAAGTCAATTGATTTTCAGTCACAATCCAGTGGGGATTTCCATTCAGATTTTCATTGTGATTTTCCAGAATCTTTTAACTTACTCATATGGGATATATAACTTACTATCAGCAACAAAAACAATCGGAGGTATTATTCAATCATTTCTAAGACTGCCTGTATTTCATGCGCTCGTACTAGGGATTCTCTTTCAATCGTTTACAATTCAAATACCTAATTCTATCTTTCTACCTCTTAATCAGCTTGCGAATAGTTTTGTTGCCATAGCGCTCATATTGCTAGGAGCACAATTAGCCAACATTAAGCTTAATTTTTTCCATAGAGTTATAACATGGTCTTTAATTGGAAGGTTACTGATGGGGCCATTATTAGCACTTGCCATGATCTACCTACTAAACATTGATGGTATTGTTGCACAATCATTATTTATTGCAAGTTCTTTTCCTACTTCAAGAAATACATCAACTATTGCTATGGAGTATCAAATAGAGCCCGAACTACATGCACAAATCGTTTTATTTTCAACAATTTTCAGCATTATTACAGTAACTGTCGTTATTTATTTATCATATATTTTGTTTTGAATATACGTTTAAAACCGAATGGATTTGAGGCGGTAAATGATGGACGGAAATCCCATCGATATGAGAGGGAAATAGTCTTTGAGATATTAGGTGTCGTTTACAATTGTACTATGTCCGATAATCAAGCGACTTAATTCAAAAAAGAAACCAAAACAAAAAGAACAAACGCTTCTAAAAAACGTTTGTCCAAAGGTAATTCCTATTTTAGCTGAAAAATAGATTATAATTTGTGGGTACGAGAAAGCTTTTTTATAAGATTAGGAAGTATAGATGTTAATTCTTGCTTCAAACGCTTCGTAAACGATGGATCTTTACCTGAAGTTGAAATAGTGACAACATATTCATCATGTCGGATGACGCCAGGTGTGTGAAAAGATGATTCTGTACCATCACTTACAACGTTAACCCACTGAAAATCGTGGGCGGCCTGTTTGACCATCAGATTTACAGCATGTTGATTTGTAGCTGCATAAATAAGGTGAGCATCTTTAATATCATCAATACTAAAAGTTTTTTGCTTCCAAGTAATAAAAGGAAGTTCCTTCATCTCCTCGCAAATTTCTGGGCTGATAACGGTGACAAAAGCGCCTGTATTTTTTAATCCAGACGCTTTTCGATATGCGATTTTACCTCCACCAATAATAACGACCACTTTTTTATTTAAATTAAGCATAAGAGGGTACATGTTATACATACACACATTCCTCCATTCGTTCTAATAATGTTAACTTCATATATGTATCAAACTGAAGACAGTTACAAGTCGTAACGTGATTGTATTTTTTCGTATGCAACTTAATCTTTTGAAGCAACAGTCCGGTAAAGAGAAGGTACGGCATGACATATACATGGGAGGCAGTCGATGTTATAGTCTTCAGCTCAGCAGGAAAAGAGGGTGTTCCTTTCGTTAAAAAGGAACACGATACTGGCATGCCGAGTTTTCGTTCGACAATTGCTCCGATTTGTTGTAACTCATGTATCGGCTGTGTATCACTGCTGCCTCGTCCTACGAGTAAAATACTACTACCTTGTATTGGCATAGCTTCACGTATTCTTTTCACTACAAGTTCCACCATATGTGGATGCGTACTAAAAGGAGGTACAACTGAAAATGTTATTTGTGGACATTTCTTTTGTAGTTGTTCTATTTCAAAAGGAATATCACGTTTATAGTGAGCTGCTGCAAATAATAAAACAGGTACAATCATGATTTCAGTTGCTCCCTCTAGTATCGCTTCTGTAACTGCATCCGAAATGGTAGGTGTTGTTAGTTCTAGAAAAGCTATTTTTTGAGTTCTTTCGTTACGTTCTTTCATAACAGATTGAACAAAATGAATGAATTGTTCATTACCTTCTTGCAAGCGACTCCCGTGTCCAACATATACAATTCCTTTCATCGTATCACCAAATCTTTCTTCATAATCATATTTTGTAATTGCTCATCTACATGATGAAAACCAACTTTATTCGCATAGTGTAAAGTTGGAACGTCGGTATACGAGAAAGGGAGAGTAAGGATATCGATAAAGCCAAGTCGTTTTATTTCTGATAAAAATGTATCAATTGAGGCACGCCCTTCAAACACAATGCTATCCCATGAGAATTCAGAAAGCATCCGAGAATGCACTTCATCAAAACGATAGTCAATTGTATACTCATGAGTCATCATGTATGACCCGGCACCAATTTTTTCTTGTATAAAAGCAATTCGATTAATATTTCTTCCTAAATAAACTGTTGTATCGGAAGAGAACTCTGCTTGTTTACTTAGTAGCCCATATCGTATAAGTTTTTCTTGAGTGGCAACGTTCATATGCTGTAGCCCTGCCTGTAAAGAACGAATATCTTTCTGATGTTTACTACATGATCGCATCAATATTTCTACACTTTCAGCTGAACAAAAAACAAGACGATCAACTTTAAAAATTTCATTGATTTGTTCAAGTGTTAATGCGTATTCTACCTTTTTGAAAGTAGGAATTTGATATATTTCTGCACCGTCTTCTTGTAACTTTTGTTTCATTGAACTTGTTTTATTCGTTGCGGATGCAAATAAAACTTTTTTCCCATGTAATGGTTTACGTTCCTTCCAAGCGATTTGATCCCGTAAGGAAACGACATCACCAACAATTGTCATTGAGGGATTGGAAATATTTTCGTTTTTGACGATAGAAACAATGGTTGAAAGTGTTCCTGTGACAACGCGCTGCTTTCCAGTTGTACCCCATTCAATGACTGCTACTGGCGTATCTTTTTTCTTTCCTGCTTGTAGTAAGTTTTCACAAATTGTAGGTAAGTTTTTTATACCCATATAGTAGGCAATTGTATCGCTATTGTGAGATGAATTATATTTTCCATAATCGGTTAAAGGACCTTTCGCATGCCCAGTTAGTAAAGTGACGCTATTACTGTAGTTACGGTGGGTGAGGGGGATACCTGCATAGCTACTAGCGGCGATGCTAGATGTAATACCTGGTACAATTTCATATGGAATGTTCGCTGCTGCTAAAGTTTCTGCTTCTTCACCAACACGGCCAAAAATAGATGGATCTCCACCCTTTAAGCGGACAACGATTTTTCCTTCTTTCGTAAATTGAAGGAGGTGGGCGTTAATCATTTCTTGTCGCATAATATGATTCTTTGGCATCTTTCCGCAATAAATAAGTTCACATGTTTCTTTTGTATAATGAAGAAAGAAAGGGTTTAATAAACGGTCATATAAAACGATATCTGCACGCTTTAAACAATCTATCGCTTTCTTTGTAATAAGTCCTTCATCACCTGGTCCTGCACCAACTAAATATACATATCCGTTCATAATTGCACCTCATCTATTTTTATTTAAAAGGAAGCCAGAGGAGGCTTCCTTTCGTAAATTACATGTATAAATAAATGTCACCATCAATAACTTCTACTTCGTATGTTTGAATACAGCCGTCATCAGGTTTTTGAACTTCACCTGTTATTAGTGAGATTTTCCAATCATGCAGCGGACAAAAGACGAATTCTCCAGATACAATTCCTTCTGCTAACGGTCCGTTTTTATGAGGACAACGATTTTCTACAGCTCGAATCTCACCATTTGAAAGGCGGAATAGGGCGATAGACATACCTTTCATTTGCACTTCTTTACCGATTTGAATAGGAAGATTTTCCGCACGCATAACTTTTATTTTTTCTTTCGTTTGTATCATATAGATCACAGCTCCTTATTTCACAGTTGCTACTTCATACATCGCTTTTAATGACTTCGTTTCTAGTGCATGTCCCCAGGCTTCCGTATATGTGCTACGAGCTGTTTGGAAGCGTTCATTTAACGTAGTAACCATACTTGTATCTTGTAGTATTTCTTTTATGTGATCGAAGCCTAATCGTTCTGTCCAGTAGGCAGTACGCTCTCCATAAATACCAGTTTCACGATAATATTGCATGTAAGCTGTAGCGATGCGAAGGACATCATCTTCAGTAGGGACGATCATTACAAAATCAGCTTCACGTACTTCTGTACCACCATTTCCGCCAATATAAAGTTGGTATCCATTTTCGACACATACAACGCCAAAATCTTTCGTTAATACTTCCGCACAGTTACGTGGACAGCCTGTTACACCCATCTTCATTTTATGTGGTGTATCTACCATTTCTAATGATTGTTCAAGTAGCATACCAAGTCCTAATGAATCTTTCGTACCGAAACGGCAGAAGCGAGAACCAACACAGGATTTGACATTACGAAGCGATTTTGAATACGCATATCCCGAAGTCATATGCAAGTCAGCCCATACGTTAGGTAAATCTTGTTTCTTAATACCATATAAGCCAATTCGGCTCGCGCCTGTAATTTTCACAAGAGGAACATCGTATTTTTTCGCAACTTCAGCAATTTTCATTAAATCATCTGCTGTTGTAACACCACCGTACATACGTGGAATAACAGAGAATGTACCATCGTGCTGGATGTTACCGTTCATTCTTTCATTAACGAAACGAGATGATTTATCGTCTGCATATTCTTCTGGAATCGCCATACGTAAATAATAGTTCAAAGCAGGGCGACATTTTGAACAGCCGTCTTCCTGTGCAAAACCAAGAACATTTCGTACTTCTTTTGGAGATTTTAAACCTTTCTCGTGAATGGCTGCTACGACATCATCACGTGATAAAGTTGTACATCCACACATACCAGTAGACTGCGCAGAAGCATCAAAAGCATCTCCGAGTGTATGAGATAAAACTTGTTCCACAAGCGGACGGCATTTTCCGCAAGATCCTGCGGCTTTCGTGCATCCTTTTACTTCTTCAAAAGTAGTTAACTCTTGCTCTAAAATGGCATGAACGATTGTACCTTTCGTAACACCATTACATCCACAAATCGTGTCATCCGCACTCATTGTAGCAACGTCAAGTTCACTCTCTTCACCAGCTTTGTGAAGAAGGGAAGCGGCTGTATATTCTTGTATATCTTCTTCTTTCTTTAACATGCTAAAGAGGCGTGTACCATCAGCGGCGTCACCATATAAAACGATACCGACAACTTTATTGTCGCGAATTAATACTTTCTTATAGGAACGTTTACATTCATCAAAGATTGATATTGCTTTCGTCTGATCATCTTCATGAATTTGGCCGGCAGAGAATAAATCACAACCAGCAACTTTTAATTGCGTACCAACGATACTGCCTGTATATCCATTTGTTTGTAAATTTGTTATATGTTTCGCTAATATTGTGCCTTGTTCATAAAGAGGGGCAACAAGTCCATATGCGATACCATCATGTTCTGCACATTCGCCAACTGCATAAATGGATTCATCATTTGTTAGCATATAGTCATTGACTACAATACCTCGGTTGACTATTAGACCAGCATCTCTTGCTATTTTCGTATTTGGTCGTATTCCGACAGCCATTACGATTAAATCACAGTCTACAACTTCACCATCTTCAAATTGAATGCCCTCAACATGATCTGTACCAAGAATTTTTACAGTTTTCTTTTCCATTAAAAACTTCATGCCCTGTGCTTCTAAATCTTCACGCAGAAGAGAAGCTGCTTTCGTATCTAGTTGTTGCTCCATTAAGCTAGGCATTAAATGAACAACATGTACGTCCATTCCTAAATCAATTAGACCTCTTGCGGCTTCTAAACCAAGTAATCCACCACCAATGACTACGGCTTTTTTCTTTTCTTTAGCAGTATCAATCATAAATTGTGTATCTTCAATAGTTCGAAATCCTGTTACACCAGGAAGAGTAAAGCCTTCAACGGGTAAAATAAAAGCACTAGAACCTGTTGCGATAATGAGTTTGTCATATGTAACAGTACGATTCTTTTCTGTAATAATAATTTTTTCTTCTCGGTTAATACTTTGAACTCTTTCATTTGTATACAAAGTTATTTCGTTTTCTTCATACCAACTGTATTCATTCATAATGATATCTTGCATATTTGTTTTGCCTTGTAAAACATGAGAGAGCATAATGCGGTTGTAGTTTGGATGCGGTTCATCTCCAAAAATAGTAATCTCATATGAATCACTATCATATTTTAATATTTCTTCCATACAGCGTATGCCAGCCATACCATTTCCGATCATAACTAAACGTTTTTTCATTTTCGTTTCCCCTTTTTATGTGAAATATTGAACAAAGGATTATATTTCTATTATAGAAAATCAAAAAAGAGGGAGATGTGATATTTATCACACTTTTATAATAATTCACAAATTGTTAAGATTCGAGTTTCTGTGAGGGAGATGTGGATATGTTTTGCAAAATGAAAAAGCAGGACATAAGTATGTATACTCATGTCCTGCACTTGAATTATGCTTTCGTAATGGCACGCGGAAATAAAATATTATTTTCTAAATGAATATGCTCAAATAAATCAGACTCTAGCGCTTCAAGGCGTTGGTAAACAAGTCGATAAGTGCCGCATGCGCCTTCTGGAGGCGTAAAGTCATTTGTTACTTTACGAAGTTCTTTTATAATATTTCCGGCATGATTGTGTTCATTTTCTAGTTCATCTACTACTTTACGTAACTTTGCATAGTTTTCATCGGTTGGATTTTGTTCAAATTCTAAAATTAATGAGAAATCTTCCGTTTCTTCTTTAATTAAATGCTGTTCTAATTCCATTTTAAGTTCATGAAATAGCTTATGAATTTGAGCTAAATGAGGCTGATTCGCTCCATGAACGCGTAAGACTTTCGTCACATATGGACTTAACTGTGGTAACTCTTCATTTAAATAACGATGATGCTTATGAATTATATAATCAATCAATTCACGATAAGAAGCATTTTTCCAATCAATTTCAGATTCATTTAATCGTTTCGTATTACGATAAAGCGTATTTAACTCTGTAAGTACTTTAGAAGTCGATAAATTTCTTTCATGAATTGCATCAATAAGTGGCTTATTACCGCCACAACAAAAATCTATTCTATATGATTTAAAAAGATCACTAGCCTTCGGAAATTGTGTAACAATCTCACCAACAATAGAAGTTTCAGTAAATATACGTTCCATATGAATGCCTCCATAAAGTTTAAATGTAATATCTAAATTAAGAATAGCAATAAATGAAAAACAACGTGGTGATTGAAATCACTTATAATGTGTCAGTTTTGAGGATAATAGAAGTGGTATTTAACAGAGGACATTAATATTTTTAATAGACTGATGAACATTTATTTGCATATAGGAGAAAATGGATATATTTCCTATTACATTTTTTGAAAAAAATCCATAAAGTATAATATACCGATTGAAAGGAGGAGATTTGAATGGAATTCCAATTGTTGGTAACTTGTATATTACAAGAAGGTAATGCTTTCTTTTTAGTAACGAAAGTAGACGATGTTATTACGTTAAAAGTACCGATTACTGCGGGAGTAGCAGGTTTATTCTTAGCTTTAGGTGTACCAAGATGTTCTTAATTTAAATCTCTATAGTAGAAAGAGGCGGACAAGCCTCTTTCTACTAATACATAATTATTTTATGTAAACTAAAATGTTATTTTAGTAATAGCACATTTAGAATGGACATGCATATACTATAATGTTTTTTAAGTTATGAAAATTAAAGAGGTGCTATTATATATGAAAAGAAGAACATTTGATATTCCAGTTACATTACGAAGAGAGTGGTTTTTAATAGAATTAGCCCATTTAACGAAAAAATATGGAATTGAAATTGCAACTAGCAAAATGGAATCTGCACCGTTTTTAAGAGATCAAGTTACGGAAACAAAAATAGGATCAGGCCTCCAATATGATAAATATGATGATGAGTATATCATTGAAAATTAAAGGATACCATCAAAAAATTTCTCTATAACAAAATATAAAATAAAGCAGATTCTAAATATGGAATCTGCTTTATTATGAAATACTTCTAGTCAACTATCCTCTTTCTAGTGTTTTTCCTACATATTTTTCTTGTGTTATTCCGAAAGATTCACGAAGAATGCGAGCATAATCTTTTGATTCTATTGGTCGTTTATTTTTTGTGCCTTTAAAGGTTTCTGTATAATTTTTATTTGTTAATGATACGTGACCATAATCAGTTAATTTACAAGTAATAGCTCCTTTATTAAAAGGAGATTCTTTATGCTCTACAATCACTTTTTGAATGTTATTCACCTTTTTCTCATCTATTTGATCTAAAGTGAAAGCATAGCCTATTTTCCATTCGTGTGAAGGTTCAGATTGCAAGAAATTTGTAGATTCCCCGTTAGCTCCTTTTCTCATTTCTAAAATGTGTGTACCTTTTCGGGTAGTTCGTTTGCGAATTCGATATTCTCCCGTTCGAGAACAGATGACTTCTCCGGTAAAAGGGACTGGATGTAAAGGTAGATGAGATGCAAAACCTGCGTCTATAACATAATCTTTATAATTATGATTTAATATGATAATGACATGACCATCATCGGGTTTCCATTTATTATCGTAAAGATCATAAACAGTACCGGCTACTTTATATACTTGAAACCCACAATCCATTAAAAAGTAATACAATAAGGAGTTTAATTCATAACAAAGACCGCCTCGTTTTTGAATAAGTAACTTTTCTATTAAGTTATTTTTTGAGATGTCTTTAATAGTACCAGCCATAATATCGAGATTTTCATAGGGGAGAATCAATCCCATTTGTAAGAGAATTTCATCTAAATCATCAAATGTTATTTCTTTTGCAGGAATTTTTAGTCGTTTAAAAAACTCCTTTTGTAAATTGGTCATCATAAAGCATTCTCCTTTCTTTTTACAGAATTTTTTTCTGCTCACCGCTAGGTTAGTACTTCTAAAAGTTTAATTCAAGTCTGCGAAAATTATCATAATATATGTTTCTGGAAACCTTATTATCTATTTAGAAATTTCAGTTTAATCTTTAATCGTAGGAAAGTCTTACAGCATAAGCTTCTATTCGTTTGTTTTATATTAAATTAAATAAAAGTACATATCTTCATTAATCTTTTTTTATAACTAGGTGGTAATAAAGTGTTTTTTTACTAAAGTTTTTTCAAGATTTGTATACTTTATATAGACAATAATGATTTAAAGATATTTGGATTTAGTACGGTTAACAATTATTGAGAAACTTTTTTATAGTGTTCTCTCAAAAGGAAGAGATGGAAACAAAGAGAATAACGTGTGTTAAGGAAGAAGGGGTACTAGTAATCTATTAGGAATAGGGACAAGATTTTGTTTAAGTAAAAAGATTATCTAGTATTAAGAAAGAAGATAAAAAAATTACAAAGAGCACCTTCTTTCAAAAAAAGTGGGGGGAGTAACATGCGATTGATGAGAAGATATGTTGCCTTACTAATTGTATTTTTTATCATGGTTCCAATAATTAGCACAAATGTGCGAGCAGAAGTTGTAAAAGAGATTAAAACAGGTTTTCCAGATCAAGAAGTCTTTACACCTGGAGACTGGTTTTTAGGCCAAAAACCTGCAAATTATGATGAGAATAAACCTCCAATTCTTTTTGTACAAGGAAGGAATGGGAATGCTGATAGTTGGTATGGGAAGACAGTGTATCACGATATGAATGATATGTATGACTATGCTTTGAAAGCAGGCTATCAAACAGTATTTATACAATTATATGATGCTGCTGGAAAAGGGTCAGCTAGTCAGTGGGACAACGGAAAATTGTTAGCACAAAAATTAGAAGAAATATATAATCACTTCGGTAAAAAAGTTAATATTGTAGCACATAGTAAAGGCGGTATCGATACACAGGCTGCATTAGTTGGATATGGTGCAAATCGATTTGTTGGAAATGTTATTACGCTTGCGACGCCACATCATGGATCAAACTTAGCTGATTTATCATATAGTTGGTGGGCGGGATGGCTTGCTTCTATATTAGGTCAAAAAGATGATGGTACGTATTCATTACAAATGGGGGAAATGGCAAAATTTCGTTCAACGATTGATAATAATCCAGCAGCTAAATTAAACCGTTACTATACTGCTACTGGGACTAGTTGGGGACCAGTATTTTCTGCGTTATCTATGGGCGGGTTATATTTGTCATCATACGGTTCAAATGATGGACTAGTAAATGAATGGAGTGCTAAGTTACCGTATGGAACTCATTTATTTACAGATTCCAGATTTGATCATGATAACATACGAAAAGGATCTGCTGTTTTCTCGCGAATTGAACCATATTTACGTACATCAAATGTAGCCGTACCAGCTTTAGTAGCATCCAGCACTAGTTCAAATGAAAATATAGAACAATTTAATACAACTTCAAATCAAAACATTTTAGGAGGAGAATTGCCACAAAATCAGTGGATAGAGCAAACTGTTACAGTTGATAAAAAAGCGGAAGGAATCGTTTCTATATTAACTGCTTCTTCTAATGTAGAAGTACAAATGATATCTCCAAAAGGAAAAATGTATACAAATAAAGATAGCGTTATAACTACTGGCGAAGGTGAATCTTTCTTTAATGGTGCGACAATTAGAACATTTAAATTTGATAAAATGGATGTAGGAGAATGGAAAGTTAAAATGATGGCGAAGCAGTCGAAAGATGCATATTTAGTTGTAAGCGATTACGAGACTGATGCGCCATTTGTTCTCCAAATGCCTACAAAAGTTAAATCGAATAAATCTGAGTATAAACTGAAAAAATCACCTGTGGCACCTGAAATGAAAGGGAATCTATCTATAACGGTAAGAGTCGTGAATAAAGAAGGAAAACTAGTCTCTGAATATAGTGAATTACAAAATGTTAATAACAATACATTTACGGGTGCTTTGAAGGACATAAAGCAACCAGGAGTATATAACGTTACGATGGATATAAAAGGGATGAATAAAGAAGGACAACCTTATAGTCGTACAATTGTTAAGTCAGTTTATGTGGAGAAATAAAAAGGAATGAGAAGCTTTTAATATAAAAAGTACCGAACTTTTTCAGTAGAAGAGTTCGGTACTTTTTTCATGTTTACTAGATTAACAGAAAAGCATTATTCAATAAAAAAGATGCTGAAATAGCATCTGAATGTGAATATAATTATTAACTTAGTTTTATAACTGTTAATTCAACTGAATTGATACCATTATCACAAGTTGCAATACTTTGACGATTAAAACCACTATTATTTTTCAGTTGAAGGGTTGCATTAGCTGGTACTGTAACAATCGTTTCGCCTGCTAGTTGAAGGCATTCGTTATTTGATGAAGTATTCATTTGAAAAGCAAAGTCACCTTGACTATTAGCAAGTGGATTGTCATTTAGAAATATAGTCATGACTGGAATATGTGGAAACACAGGATTTACAGTAGTGTTAATTGTTGAAATGAAAGAAACTCTATAATCACCAGCTTGACTAAATTGTATAGTAGTAGGATTTAGTAAGGAAACGCCTCCTGCTATAGGACCAACGTGATTAAATGGAAAAGGATCTCCAAAAGGAACAGTTATAAACTCAGTTTGCCAAAAAGTTCCGTATGCCGGACAGCTTTTTTTATTTGAACTAGAAGAGGAATTGCATGAGCATTTTTTATATGAGCTAGAAGAAGATTTACATGAACATTTTTTATTGGAGTTTGAAGAATGATAGTATGAACCCAATATATTACCCCCTGTTGTGAATGAATTGTATACACATAGTATTTTATGCGTGTCTTATATATAAGGTGATAGATTTGGGAGTATAAAGTACTAATACGATGAAATAAAGTAATAGAATAGTAGCTACTATAGTTTTGGAAGAAGAGAAGGTTAATGATTTGGTGAAAATATCAGTGGAGTTTTTTTGAATGATTGAGGTTTAGGGTAAGTGCTTATTGTAATTCCACCTGCAAAAGTAATAGTAGTATCCTCAGTTGAGATGATGTGATTGTTTAAAAGATTGCATATTAGGGTTTATAGTTATTACTCTTTATTTGCGTAGTAGGGCAGGAAGAAGAAGAAAAGTATCGAATGAATGTACATATGTAGCATTGTTTACTTTTGATGTGAATAGAAGTTAAAGATACGTTGAAATATTTTATACCGCAACGAAGGAGTAATTAAATTATAGAGGGAGCAACTTACATGGAAAATATATTAAAGGTATCTTCAAAATCAAAACCAAATTCAGTGGCAGGTGCAATTGCAGGTGTACTAAGAACAAGTGGAAATGTAGAAATTCAAGCGATTGGGGCTGGTTCTTTAAATCAAGCGATTAAAGCAATAGCAATCGCAAGAGGATTTGTTGCTCCAAGTGGTATCGATTTAGCCTTCGTTCCAGCATTTCAAGAGGTTACGATTAATGATCAAGAAAGAACGGCGATTAAATTAATTATTGGTCCTAGAAAGAAAAGGTAACTGCATTAATTCACTATTGAAATGTCATTTAACATAACAAATAAAAAGTGTCACAAATGCTATAAATCAGGCATTTGTGACACTTTTTTATTTTATTTAAAATGAAATGAATAACGCTAAAACTGCTCATTCTTCTCCCAAGATTCCACAATATAATGTGCAATCGTCGGGTTGAATCCTTTCCCAACTAAAAACATAATTGCCGCAACTTCTGTTAAAGCGTGTTTGTGTGATGTATGTTTTGCTTCATTTAAACCGTAATCTACCCAAGGTTTTACGAAATCTAGTACAGGTTTCTTTAAAGGTAAAAACTGTGTACCGACAACTTGTTGAATTTGTTGCTGCGTTGGTTCTGTAATTGGTCCAGGCGGTAAAATTTGAGGCTGTGTAATATCGAATGTAGGTCCTGGTGGTAAGATTTGTGGTTGTGTCGGATCAATTGTTGGTGGTGCTGGGGGTGAAACACGCGCGTCATAGTTTGGTTGGTACATTTGCGGCTGAGTTGTGTATGGATTTTGTTGAAATTGTTGTTCTTGATTTTGCGATGCTACATATGGATTTTGAGGATATTCATAATTTGGACGTGTGTCATATGCGTTTTGTTGAAATTGTTGTTCTTGATTTTGCGTTGTTGCATATGGATTTTGAGGATATTCATAATTTGGACGTGTGTCATATGCGTTTTGTTGAAATTGTTGTTCTTGATTTTGCGGTGCTACATATGGATTTTGAGGATATTCATAATTTGGACGTGTGTCGTATGCGTTTTGTTGAAATTGTTGTTCTTGATTTTGTGGGGTTGTGTATGGATTTTGTTCATATTGTTGTTCTTGTTCCTCATATTGTTCTTCATACCGTTCTTCCTGTTGCTGAGGGTAAAATGGTTGTTGTGGGTAAGGCGGTTGATTATTATAGAACATGTTTATTCCTCCTTCATGATAATGCCTACCACCCAGTGTATGGGCGGACAAGAAAATATGTGATGAAAAAATGCGGGCGTGTTACAATAAGTAACTGGGTGAAGATAAAATGACAAAACAAGAAAAGATTCAAAAAACAATTACTTTTGTAAAACATATTTTAGAAAAAGATGCGAGTGGACATGATTGGTATCATATTGAGCGCGTACATAAACTGGCGATTTCTTTATCCGAGCAAGAAGGAGGAAATCGTTTTATAGTTGAAATGGCAGCATTACTTCACGATGTGGCTGATGAGAAGTTAAATGAAAGTGAAGAAGCAGGAATGAAAAAAGTTTCTGATTGGTTAGAAGAGTTACATGTGGAAGAAGAGGAAAGTAAACATGTTCTTCATATCATCGCCAATATGTCTTATAAAGGTGGTCATGGCGGTAAAGTAGAGTCACTTGAAGGGAAGATTGTTCAAGATGCGGATCGCTTAGATGCACTTGGTGCAATTGGAATAGCTCGCACATTTGCGTATGGTGGAGCGAAAGGGAGATTAATGTATGATCCAACTATTCCGCCTCGTGAAGTGATGACGAAAGATGAATATAGAAAAAATAATGATCCATCTTTAAACCATTTCTATGAAAAACTTTTGAAACTAAAAGACTTAATGAATACGAACGCAGCAAAACAAGAGGCGGAAGTTCGTCATCGTTATATGGAACAGTTTATTGAACAATTTATGAAAGAGTGGAATGCACAAATATGAAAATGTTAACTGTGGAAAACTTATCAAAATCATATGGAGAAAAACCGTTATTTGATGGACTATCATTTAGTATTGCAGAAGGACAACGTGCCGGAATTATCGGTGTAAACGGTACTGGTAAATCAACGTTATTAAAAATTATTGCAGGGGCAGAAATTGCTGACACAGGTGATATGACTCATTCGCGTGGGTATACAATTAGTTATTTATCACAGCAACCGGAGTTTGATGAGCAATTAACAGTATTAGAGCAAGTCTTCCATGGTGATACACCTTTAATTCGTCTTCTTCGTGACTATGAAAAGGCGCTATTGCATATCGAAAAAGATCCAAGCAATGAAAAAGTACAGGAACAATTATTTGCAGTGCAACAACGTATGGATGCGATGAGTGCATGGGAAGCAAATGCGAACGCAAAATCGTTATTAACGAAATTAGGAATTACTGATTTCACAGCAATTGTTGGAAATTTATCTGGTGGACAGAAAAAACGTATTGCGATGGCACAATGTTTTATTGAAACACCAGATCTATTAATTTTAGATGAGCCTACGAACCATCTTGACCATGAGACAGTTGAGTGGTTAGAGGAATATTTAGCACGATATACAGGTGCAGTATTACTTGTAACCCATGATCGTTACTTCTTAGATCGTGTGACGAATCGTATTTTTGAATTAGATAATGGAAAACTGTATAGTTATGAAGGAAATTATAGTACGTTTTTAGAAGCGAAAGCACTTCGTGAAGAACAAGAACTTGCGCAGGAATCAAAACGTCAAAACTTATATCGCCGCGAACTAGCATGGATTCGCCGTGGTGCAAAAGCTCGTTCGACTAAACAAAAGGCACGTATTCAACGTTTTGAAGAGTTAAAAGGTCAAGAAGGACCAGCTGCAAAACAGTCAGTTGATATCGCGCTTAGCGGTAGCCGTCTTGGGAAAAAAGTACTAGAGTTAAAAGATGTAACGAAAAAATTCGGCGATAAAACTGTATTAAACAACTTTAATCATATTGTGAAACCAGGCGATCGTATTGGAATTATTGGAGCGAATGGTAGCGGTAAATCTTCGTTATTAAATATGCTTGCAGGTAAAATATCTCCTGATAGTGGTGAAATTGAAGTTGGGCAAACAGTGAAAATCGCTTATTATACGCAAGAAAATGAAGAGATGAATTTAAATCAACGTATGATTGAATACATTAAAGAGATCGCGGAAGTCATTCATACGACAGACGGAAAAGTAATTGGTGCGTCTCAAATGTTAGAACGTTTCTTATTCCCACCACATTCACATGGTACACCGCTTGGCAAATTATCTGGTGGTGAGAGAAGACGTTTATACTTATTACGTATATTAATGGGAGAACCGAACGTACTATTACTGGATGAGCCTACGAATGATCTAGATACACAAACATTAACGGTGTTAGAAGATTATTTAGAAGATTTCCCAGGTGTCGTTTTAACTGTATCGCATGACCGTTACTTCTTAGATAAAGTAGTAGATGAATTGTTCATCTTTACGGGAGAAGGAGAAGTGCGCGAATTTCTAGGTAGTTATACGGATTACTTAGAAATGGAAAAAACGAGAGAACTTATAGAGAAAGCGGAAGTACAAAAAGAGAAAAAAGTAGTAGAAGAAGTACCGAAACAACAACGTAAGCGTAAACTCTCATATAACGAACAGCGCGAATGGGAAACAATTGAAGATACAATTGCAGGACTTGAAGAAAAACTTGAGTCAATCGGAGAAGAGCTTGCAAATGTTGGTTCTGATTTCACAAAGGCACAAGAATTATCTGAAGCACAGCAAAAAACAGAAGAAGAGCTAGAAAAAACGATGGAAAGATGGAGTGAACTATCGGACATTGTTGAAGGATTAAAATAAAAACAAGCTGCATATATTGAAAAGTAAAGAGAAAAACTTTACACTATTGGTAGAACCTATTTTAGGAGGGAAAAAATGAGAACATCTAATCCAATGCTGAAAAAAGAGGCATTCCGTAAAGAAGGAGCAAGTGCTTCTGCGATGACTATTGGCGGAACAGTGGGCAAAACGTTTATTATGCTTATCTTGCTACTTGCAACGTCTGTCTATTCATACATACAGATGATAGAGGGTACGATGAAGATGCCAGTATTAATTGGTGCTTTAATCGTTGCAGCAATCATCGCATTTGCATCTATGTTCTTCCCGCGTATTTCACCTTTTGGTGCACCAATCTATGCGGCGGTAGAAGGGGTTGTATTAGGTAGTATTTCAGCTGTTTATACAATGAAGTTTGGCGATTCTATCGTTTTAAACGCTGTATTACTAACAATCTCAATTCTATTTGCAATGTTAGTGTTATATGCAACCCGCGTAGTAAAAGTAACGGATAAATTCCGTACAGGCGTGATGGCAGCGACACTTGGAATTATGGTAATGTACTTAGTCGTATTTCTACTAAACATGTTTGGTGTAACGGTTCCGTACATTCACCAAGGTGGTACAATCGGTATTATTATTAGTGCAGTTGTTATCGTAGTTGCTGCATTAAACTTATTACTAGATTTCGATTTAATCGAAAATGGTGTACGTAGTCAAGCTCCGAAATATATGGAGTGGTACACTGCAATGGGACTAATGCTTACATTAGTTTGGTTATACTTAGAAATTCTTCGCTTCGTTTCTTACTTTACGAAAAATGACTAATAAAAAATCCTGCATGAAAAATGCAGGATTTTTTATTTTTAAAGATAAATTGATGTTATGGTATAAGATGGATGTTGATAACTTGAGTTAAAGGGGATGGAATATGATGAAAGAGAAGAAAGGGATTATGAAAAAGCTATTTTCTAAAAGTTTTTTCATAGAACTAGATGATGCTTTAACGTATCCATCATCAGAAGTTATTACTTCAGCAATAGAGGGATATGCGGCTGAATGTAATGAAAGACTAAAATTTGAGAGTAAAGTTAAACCGATTGCTTTTTACTTAGAAAATGTAATGTACCGCGTTGAGATAAAGATGGCTCGCGGTGGATATTACATTTCATGCAGTGAAGTATAAAGTGAAACTTTAATCAGTGGGGGGTTCTTCATCCCCCCCACTGATTATCAGCTCTCACCAATCGGACTTTAATGGGCAGCCCGACCCCCCACCTAAATTCTTTGCTTTCGCTGCATTTTGAGGTGGGGATCTTACTGCCCATTAAAGCGGGATAAATTTTGAAACCTTACATGTTTAAAATATGTAAGGTTTCTTTTTTTCTTTTATAGCATAAAAAAATAATCTTTTTCACTTTAAAATATATTATTTTAAGCTTTTTACCCTTCATATATTTTTATTTACAATGAAGAAAAATATGTGAGGTGGTATAACTTATGATGAATCGAGTTGTATTAATAGGTAGATTGACAAAGGGGCCAGAATTATACTACACAAAGCAGGGCGTCGCGTATGCACGAGTATGTGTTGCGGTGAATAGAGGTTTTCGAAATAGTTTAGGTGAGCAGCAAGTAGATTTTATTAATTGCGTCGTATGGAGAAGGTCAGCTGAGAATGTAACTGAATATTGTACGAAAGGTTCACTTGTTGGAATTACCGGACGTATTCATACGAGGAATTACGAGGATGATCAAGGAAAGAGAATATATATAACGGAAGTTGTGATTGAAAATATTACATTTTTGGAGAAAAGGCGGGAAGGGGCATCACAATAAGAGGAGAAGAATATAAAAAGTTAAGAGGGCTTAGTAGTATAGCCCTCTATGATTTTTGGTTGATCCCTTCCCAAACAACATCTAATTGTTGATTGAGTGTATTTTTCGCGTTTATTTCATTAGCATGTAATAGTGAATGGGACATTAATGTATAAAAATAAGTACTCATAATAGTAGAAGTGATAATATGTATATCCCATTGGCTGTTTAATTTTCCTGTTTCTTTCGCCTCTGTAATAATTGAAGACAAACCTTCTTGTAGCTGATGTATACTTTTTACTTCATTTTCTACTAAGTAATTAGACTTTATAATCTCAAAGACGGCGTGCTTCATTAAATCACCATGTCCAGTAAAACGGTCTAGTAAGTCTCCTAGAACAAGTTTAATTCTTTCTTTTGGATGTTCTACATTTTCATATGTTTTTAAACTTTCATTCCATAGTTCAATTTGAGAATCACCTAAAAATAATAATATGTTTTCTTTTTTCGGAAAGTAATTGAAGAAAGTACCTTTTGCAATCCCGCATGCAGTAGTAATATCTTGAACCGTTACATTTTCGTACCCGCGTTCTTGGAAGAGTTGTACTGCTTTTAGGAATATAAGTTCTTTTAATTCTTTTTTTCTCGTTTCTCTCAGCATATAATCTACTCCTAACACAAACAATTATATCTGTTCACTAGATAATCTCAAATAAAATCTTACTTCGTTATTAAGTTTATTGTAATTGAAAGAAGGATAGAGAATGCTGTTTCTTATTTTTGTTATAAATGAAAGTTGTATAGTTCATGAGCTTGCCTTTCAGAAATCCATTTCGGAATACGTTTCATTACTTCGTTTCTTATTATAGTTAAAGGTTTACTTTCCATTTGCGCCATTTTTCCAACTTTCCATGCAGTGTTTGAGATTTTTTCAATTCTATCTCGTCTTTTTTGTTCATATTCCATAAATGCTTGACGATAATGAGCATTATTCTTAATACATTCAGCCAAAATAATCGCATCTTCAATCGCCTGACAAGCACCTTGGCCTAAATTAGGAGTAAGAGCATGGGCAGCATCCCCAATAAAGACGATGCGTTTTTCAAAAAACTGATTCATTGGTGTAATGTCTACAATATCACGATGAATCATATGAACGTCCGATGCATTATTTAATATAGATGGTATGGGATTGTGGTAAGATTTGAAATGATTATATAAATCTGCTGTTGTGTAAGCCTTGTATTTTGGATCTCTAGCTTTCGCATTTATGAGTGCATACCAGTATACTTCGTTATTGGGTAGTGGGACGATACCAAATCTACCGTTTGTTCCCCAAGTTTCAATAAAATCGTTTGTTAAAGAAATGTTATTAGTAGGAGTTACGCCGCGCCAACACGTATATCCTGCATAACGATAATTATCTCTTTGTGTTACTTGTTTTCGAATGACAGAATGAATACCATCGGCAGCAATCAGTATATTGCCAAATGCTTCACTACCATCTTGAA
Organism: Bacillus sp. BC05(2025); assembly: GCF_056725905.1. Classification (NCBI taxonomy): domain Bacteria; kingdom Bacillati; phylum Bacillota; class Bacilli; order Caryophanales; family Bacillaceae; genus Bacillus; species Bacillus sp. BC05(2025). The sequence goes on from NZ_JBWYRA010000004.1 coordinate 383,566, forward strand.
ATACTATTTTTAAGGCGTCTTCTTCATTGCGTTCTATTTTTACACATTCTTTTCCCCATTCGACAGTATCTTCTTGTAGTTCAGAAAGTAGTAATTGATGTAAATCTTTTCTATGAATAGAGTACATTTTTTGATAACAAGCTGGGATAATCAATTTATTGAAAATAGTTCCTTTTTCGGATACAAGCTTAAAGCCGTCACTTTCGTTGCCGAATTTTTTTATTCTCTCAGAAATTCCGTATGGTTCAAGTGCTTGCATTGCATTTGGAGCAATGATAATACCTGCACCAGCAACAGTAGGCTCAGTATTTTTATCATATACTGTTACTTCTATTCCTATTTTTTGTAAGGAAATTGCTGCACATAGACCAGCAATACCGCCACCAATAATTATGACATTGTTCATTTGCTATCACTCCACCTTTGAATGACTTTGTTCATAAAATGACCGTGGTCATTTTATGAGTTAAGGTTAATCCCTTTTTATGTAATTGTCAATTATACTTTTAACTATAGTTATGGAACGATTAGGTGAAAATAGAATGAATGAAACTTCCCAGCAATGTAGAAAAGTAAATAGTAAAATTAAGCATCCGAGTAGGAGTATAGAGTGATAACATGTTACAATACAGCTAAGAACATGCAATAAAGGAGAGTTTTTTACGTGAAGATTAAAGCAATTGAACCGACGCCAAGTCCAAATACAATGAAAGTTATTTTGAATGAAGTATTACCATCAGGAGCACGTAATAATTATACAAATGAAAATAAAGAACAAGCACCAATACAAGTGCAAGAAATTTTGAAAATTGAAGGCATTAAAGGTGTATATCATGTAGCCGACTTTTTAGCAGTGGAGCGAAATGCGAAGTATGACTGGAAAGTTTTATTACAACAAGTTCGTGCTGTTTTCGGCGAAGAGGTAGTAGAAGAAAGCGAAGAACAACAACTTGCTCATTTTGGGGAAGTAAAAGTGTTTGTTCAAATGTTCTTTACAATTCCAATGCAAGTAAAGTTAACAGATGGAACGACTGAAGAACGTGTTGGCTTACCTGATCGTTTTAAAGAATCAATTATGAAAGTGCAAATGTCTGCACCAAACGTTGTAAAAGAACGTAAATGGGTGGAACAAAGTACACGTTACGGTAACTTTGAAGAAATCGGGAAAGAAGTAGTAGAAGAAATTGTTGCTGCTTATTCAGAGGAACGTGTAAATGAAACGGTTAAAGAATTATTAAACCAGGCAGGTGCTGTTGAAGTAACGATTCAAAAGCGTGAACCATATAAAGTAACAGAAGAGATGATGAAAGATGCTGACTGGAAAAAACGCTTTGCAGCATTAGAACAAATGGATCCTACTGAAGAAGATATTCCAGTGTTGAAGATGGCGTTAGATGATGAAAAAGTTTCGATCCGCCGTTTAGCAACAGCGTATTTAGGTATGGTAAAAGGTGATGAAGTATTGCCTTTATTATATAAAGCATTATTAGATCGTTCAGTAAGTGTTCGACGTACAGCGGGTGATTGCTTATCAGACGTAGGTGATCCAGCTGCGATGTTTGTTATGATTAAATCTCTGAAAGATTCAAGTAAATTAGTACGCTGGCGTGCAGCTATGTTCTTATTTGAACTTGGAGATGAAAGTGCGATTCCGGCTTTAAAAGCAGCGCAAGATGATCCAGAGTTTGAAGTAGCGATGCAAGCGCGTCTAGCATTAGAGCGTATTGAAGGCGGAGAAGAAGCAAAAGGTTCTGTATGGAAACAAATGACGGAGTCTCGTAAAGGGGAATAATGTATGATTGTTTTCTATGATAGTTGGTGTCCGATGTGTACGGCGGTTGCAGAACGTACGAAAAAATTAGATAAAAAGGGTAAAATGAACTTTGTTTCATTTCGAGATGAAGATGTAGTTGAGAAGTATGAACTTTCTCAAGAACTACAAAGCAAGATGGAACAAAGATTGTATATTTTAAAAAATAATAAGTGGTATGACGGAATTAATAGCATACATGTATTAGCAAAGGCCGTTCCATCTTACTGGTTTGCTGTTCCTTTTATAAAACTATCTATCGTACTCGGATTTGGAAGTAAAGTATACGATTATATCGCTAACAATAGAAAACTTGTCCCAGTTGGACATTGCCGCGGTGGGGTTTGTGAAATCCCTCCAAAAAAATGAAATCATCGTTATCTTTCTTTTGCACCTATTAATAGAGCGTGATATGATGAATTTGGAATGAAAGTTGAAGGAGAGATTACAAGATGTCAAATGCTTATGAAGAATACATGCGCCAAATGGTAATCCCAATGCGTCAAGAATTAGTGCGTTCTGGATTTGAAGAGTTAACTACAGAGGAAGCTGTAACAGAATTTATGGAAAACGCAACAGGTACAACTTTAGTAGTTGTAAACTCAGTTTGTGGATGTGCAGCTGGTTTAGCACGTCCATCAGCAGGTCAAGCGGTTGTTCGTGCTGAAAAACAACCTGATCATCTTGTAACTGTATTCGCAGGTCAAGATAAAGATGCTACTGCAAAAATGCGTGAATACTTCGGAGAAATTCCTCCATCTTCACCATCTATGGCATTATTAAAAGGAAAAGAAGTTGTTCACTTCATTCACCGTCATGAAATTGAAGGTGCAACTATGGACGAAATTATTACGAACTTAGAACAAGCTTTTGAAAAGAATTGCTAAAGAAGGGGGAGAGTAAATCTCCCTCTTTTCTTTATATAGAGGTGAAAGAATGATAGTAACAACAGCAGGAAGAACGAATAAAGAAATGACAGATTATGCAAACAAGGTAGCGGTAGAATTAAATGGTTCATTCGTAAAACGAAACGACATTCCAGTACATAAACTGCATGAGCAGTATGAACAAGATGTACTTGTTGTAGGCAAAAATCGATTAGCTATTTATCCAAAAGGAACGGAAGAGTCGTTTTTCTTTCATCCAAACTCAGCGATGTTTCGTGTGAAAAGATTAATGCGCGGGGAACACGACCCATTTGTACAAGCCATGCAATTAGAGAGCGGAATGACAGTGTTAGATTGTACGCTTGGTATGGCATCAGATAGTATTGTAGCTAGTTACATTGTTGGTAAAAGCGGAAAAGTAACGGGACTTGAGGGCAATGAGTATATGGCTTATATTATGGAAAACGGTTTGAAAACATGGTCTTCATCTGTTTCTGAAATTGATGAGGCAATGAAACGAATCAATGTGAAGCAAACGGAGCATTACGCATTTTTAACACAATGTGAAGACAATAGTTACGATGTTGTGTACCTTGATCCGATGTTTGAAGAAACTGTTATAGAATCAGATGGAATAAAAGGATTAAAACACTTCGCTTTGTATCATGATATTACTGACGAAACAATTGCAGAAGCGAAGCGTGTGGCGAGAAAGCGTGTCGTTCTGAAAGATCATTTCCGCAGTTCTAGATTTGAAAAACATAATTTTCACGTATATAAAAGAAAAAGTGCTAAGTTTCACTTTGGTGTAATTGACCCTTGCTAATTGTTTGAAAAGATGTATAATAAGCAATAATTAATTAAATATACTGTCTGTGATGAAGAGAGTAGTCTTTTTTAGAAGGAAAGCGAGCTGGGGAGGGTGTGAGCCTAGTGCGGAAAAAAAGATGAAGCGCACTTCGGAGATGCTTCTTGAACGAATAGTAGAGTAAGCCGAGGCCCCCTGTCCTCGTTATAAACGGGAAAGTGGTTCGTAATGAACAACAAGGGTGGTACCACGGGTTTAAACTCGTCTCTTTTTAGAGACGAGTTTTTGTGTTTTAAAAAATAAGGAGGTTATATAGTATGGATTATAAAACGCAGTTTGCGGAAAGTTTATCCGATATTTTTACGAATGAATTAACGCAAAATCAAATTTTAGATTTAATTGAGACACCGAAACAAGATGAATTCGGTGATGCAGCATTTCCATGTTTTTCACTTGCGAAGCAATATAAAAAATCACCAGCTATTATTGCAAAAGAAGTTGCGGAGAAATTAAGTGATCCATTTTTTACGAAAGTAGAGGCTGTTGGTCCTTACGTAAATGTATTTTTAAATCGTGAAACTGTAAGTGATGCAGTATTAAAAACGATTTTAGCGGAGAAAGAAAAGTACGGCCAAAATCACTTTGGATGTGAAAAGACTGTAGTTATCGATTATTCCTCTCCGAATATCGCGAAACCTTTTTCAATGGGGCATTTACGTTCTACAATGATTGGAAATTCACTGAAACATATCGCTGAAAAATGTGGTTATGAAGTTGTAGGAATTAATTATATTGGAGACTGGGGCACACAGTTTGGAAAGTTAATTACCGCTTATAAAAAATGGGGAAATGAAGCAGTAGTGAAAGAGGATCCAATACGTGAACTATTTAAGTTATATGTGCAATTCCATGAAGAGGTAAAAGACGATGAAGAATTAGAAGAAGATGGACGCGCTTGGTTTAAGAAGTTAGAAGAAGGTGATGAAGAAGCTGTTGAGCTTTGGAATTGGTTCCGTCACGAATCTTTAAAAGAATTTTCTCGTATTTATGAACTTCTCGGTGTTGAATTTACTAATTTTCATGGGGAAGCTTTTTATAATAATTTGATGGAAGATTTTATTGGGATTTTAGAAGAACATGATTTACTTGAAGAGTCAGAAGGCGCGTTAGTCGTTAATTTAGAAGAAGAGGGAATGCCGCCTTGCTTAATTAGAAAATCCGACGGTGCAACGATTTACGCAACACGTGACTTAACGGCAGCGTTATATCGCCAAAACACATATGCATTTGATAAAGCGCTATATGTAGTTGGCCCAGAACAAAGTTTACATTTTAATCAATTTTTCACTGTATTAAAAAAGCTTGGCTACAATTGGGTTGACGGCATGGAACATGTACCGTTTGGGTTCATTTTAAAAGACGGTAAGAAAATGTCGACACGTAAAGGAAGAGTTATTTTACTCGAAGAAGTACTTGAAGAAGCAATAGACCTTGCAAAACAAAATATTGAAGAGAAAAATCCAAATTTAAAACAGAAAGAAGAAGTAGCAAAGCAAGTCGGTGTTGGCGCAGTTATCTTCCACGATTTAAAAAATGAGCGTATGCACAATATCGAATTTTCATTAGAAAATATGCTGAAATTTGAAGGAGAAACAGGTCCGTATGTACAGTACACACATGCACGTGCTTGCTCTATTTTAAGAAAAGAAAGTGTAGAATTTGAAACGTGTACATTTGCATTAAAAGATGATCATAGCTGGAGCGTCGTAAAATTATTGAATAAATTCCCTCAAATAATTGAAGCAGCCTTCAACAAAAATGAGCCATCAATCATTTCAAAATATGTATTGGATGTAGCACAATCGTTTAATAAATATTACGGTAATGTGCGTATATTGGAAGAGAGCGAAGAGAAAGACAGCAGACTCGCATTAGTGTATGCTGTGACGGTTGTATTAAAAGAGGGATTACGTTTACTTGGGGTGGAGGCACCTGAGGAGATGTAAAATAAAGCTATAGTGAAAAAAGACAAATTAGGAGATCATTAACCTAATTTGTCTTTTTTTATTTTGCCGACTAAGCCTTGAAACTATAAGAAGTTATATGTTACGAAGTGTAACAACTCTATAATTATGTTGTGAAATCAATTAAAATATTTGTAGAGAGGATGATCTGTATTGATTCGAGGTTTTATTTTGCATATTCCTTGTCATAGAATACCGGAAAGGAGTTTTCTTAAACTACAAAAATACATACCTTTATGTGCACGATGTACAGGTATGCTTATTGGTTTCTGTATGTTTCCAATTTACTTTTTAATAACACCTTCGTTTAGTCTCTCATTATTGCTATCCTTTTTTGCTCAAATTCCATTATTAATCGATGGATTCAGCCAAAAGTGGAAATGGCGAAGCAGCACAAATTTGTTAAGAGTAACTACCGGCTTATTAAGCGGAAATGGTATGGGGCTATTTATTGCATCTAGTATTATATGGATTATATCTTAAACCACATATTAACGGAGGTAAATACTTACATGTTCTGGATTTACATAATTCTAATTTTTATATCAGGTGGAAGTGGAATTGGTTTTATCATTTATGAAAAATATATAGAAGCAACAATAGCTTTTGTTATTTGCATATTATTTATGGTACTACTATATTTTTATTTGAAAAGAAGCAAAAAAAAGAGAAATTTAGATTGTGACGTAATAGATTGTACTGATTGCTCGGATTGTGATTGTACTAACTAATCTTCTGTTTATTTCAATATTATTATAAGAGGATTGTATATCGTTTCAGGTATGTAATCCTTTTTACTTTTTCAAGATTAATTTGTTGAATAGGCGGAGGGGAAAGAGCATGTGCAATATAACGTTTTAATGAGAACTCAATAGCGCTAAAATTTTTAGAAACATAGGAATCCGTTTATCAAATGGAGAACTATAGTTTTGTATATAAAAGGAGGCGTAGGTTTTGGAAGAGTATGATTGGAACAGCAAACTAATATATTTAAAAAACACAAGAGATTTATATTACAACGACGATTATGTAAGTTTTTTAGTAAATACAGTTTGGAAGATTACTAAGCCAGTACATATTGTTGATTTCGGTTGTGGATATGGTTATTTAGGCTTAGTATTAATGCCGTTACTTCCAGGAGGTTCAAAGTATACAGGTATTGATAGTGGAGAAACATTACTTGCTGAAGCGAGAGAGTTGTTTCGTTTACTTCCATATGAGACAGAATTTCTTGAGGAAGATGCTACAGAAATTGAATTGAACGATACATATGATATAGCAATTTGTCATGCCTTCTTATTACATATGAGTTCACCAAAAACAATGCTACAAAAAATGATGCATTCAGTTAAAAGTGGAGGGAAAATAATTTGTTTTGAGCCACATTGGATATCCAATATGTCTTCATACTTTTTAGATGGAGAGAATCAATCGGAAATGATTAGGTTAGGCACTTTGCAGAAGTTATTTGAAAGTGACACGCAGAGAAGCGGAAGAGATGGAAGTATTGGTATGAAAATACCGATGTATTTAAGTGAACTAGGCGTAAAAAATATTCAATGTAGAGTAAGTGATAAAGTGAACTTTTTAGATTCTAATATGCATCATAATGATAAAGAAAAGTTGTATCACTCATTAAAAGAAGAGGGAATTGCAGGAGATCCAGGTGATAAACAGCGATTTATAGAGCTTTTAATGACTAGAGGATTAATATATGATGATGCGCTAGCTCAATATGAAGCTGAACTCAAATTTTTTAGAGCATTTCATCTACATTCCTCTTTAGTATATGCTCCGAATATGAAAATTACATTTGGTGACGTAGAATGTTGAAAGATAGCTGTTTGTCGAATTATATCATTTTTTGTCAATGAGTCGATATCCACCGTATAATCGCTGATATATTTGAATTATCGCCGATATAATTTCATGTGCTGATTTCAGTTTCAAAAAGATAAGGTCCGCATGTAACGTTATTCCATTTAATCAAACAAAATACAGAGAAAAACAATCATTTTTACTATATTTTGTTATAAATTCGAATAATATTAAATAATACTATCCATTATAGGAGATTTTAGTTGAATACCTACAATATGATGTGTAAAATCTAAGCAAGTAGCAGTGCAAAAAATTATTCGAGGTGAATACATGCTAGATTTTAAGCAGTTAGATGCTTGTTTGAAAGACAAGAGATTTATAGATGGATTACAGGAAATAAATAATGAAATTTCATATATAAAAGAAAAGAATACTTTATCTTATTTGAAGAGTTGGCTTGCTAATATTCCTTCACATAAGGAGTTTAATATATTAATACGTCTTACTGATGAAGGGCTTATGCACCAATACAGTTCATTCCTCATTCGCTACGCTTATAAAAAATTCCCAAATATGAGAACGCTCTCTTTATATTGTGATGAGTTAATTGATGAGCGGAAAATACTTGAAGTAGAACAATTGTTAAAAGATTCATTAGAAGAGGTAAATAAAGAAGAGATAGACGTTGATCTTTTAGCGAAAACATATTTTACATTAGTACGATGTTTGTTGGAAATGAAACGAAATGAAGAAGCTCTTTTTTATATGAAAAAGGCAGAGGAGTACAGTGAACGTGCCGTATTTGATAAATGGGGCTACGTCTATATGCATACAGGTGAATGGGAGAAAGCAGAAGAACAATTTATAGTTGGTATGCAGCATAAAGATTGTGAAGAGTTATCTACCTATTTATTATCACAGTTATATGCAAATAAAGGAGAACAAAAACGTGCATTACAGTTAATTGATGATGCGATTGTAAAGTTCCCGCAAGTACCATATTTCCATTTTGAAAAGGTGAAATATTTATTAGATTTAGGGAAGTATGAAGAAATGTTAGCGGTAATAGATAACATAAATAATCAGCTTCCTTATCATGCGTATAAAACTTACTTCGTACATTTACGTGCAGAAGCGCTTTACAAAATGAATAAACTTGTAGATTTACAACAATTATTAAAAGAAGAAAAAAGTTTAAAAGGGTCTTTATATCATAATTTAGAAAAAAATCCAGATGGCAAAAAGGTTCACTTACCGATAGTTCCAATTGTACAAAAGGATAATTATTGTGTGCCGACAAGTTTAGAAATGATGTTGCAGTTATGGGGAGAAACACGTACACAAGATGAGATAGCAGAGTTTATTTTTGATATGACAGGTTCGAAGTTTTCAGATACTGTTTCTTATTTAGAAGAATTAGGTTATGAATATCGTTATTTTAAAGGGAATGTAGAAAATTATAAGAGACTGTTAGATCAGGGGATTCCCGTTTTATTAAGTATAGATATTGAGCATGCTTCACATGTGCAAGTGCTAGCTGGATATGATGATACATTGCAAGCTTTTTATGTTCAAGATCCGAACTTTATCGAACCAGTTATTGTGGAATATAGTAAGTTGCAAGAAAAATATCGTTATACAGGGTGTTTAGCGATTACGTTTGTTCCGAAAGAAAAAAAGGAACTACTATCATTTTTAAATGAAGAAGAACATCATTATTTTAAATCTATTTTTTCTTTAACAGATCATTTGGATGAGCAAGATAAAGAGGGGATTCATGACTTAGTAAAGTTTTTAAAAGGAACGAGTGATAATCCGAATACGTGGTTATATACGGTTAAGCACTTAGATGTTGAAGTAGATAAAGAGTTTATTATATCTTGTATTGAAAAGTTAATGGAGAAGTTTCCTAACTCAGATTTTGTTAAATTACATGCTGCACAGTGTTTTATTCGCCTTGAAGAGTTAGAAAAAGCTGGGCACATGCTTGCGAGTGTTGAGAAGAAAAATAATCGTGCCTTATATCATTTAATAAACGGAAGGTATGTTTTTGAGCAGGAAAGTTATATAGAAGCAATTTCAAGTTTTCGTTCCTCGTTACAATTAGACGCGGATCAGCCGATTGCTTGGAGTTTTCTCGCTTTATCGTATATGTATATCGATCAGTCTGAAAAGGCGTTGCAGTTTTCTCAAGTAGCTTTAGAGCGTAGCCCGGAACGATTCACTTTAACGAATCACGGATTAATATTAATAGATTTAGAAAGATATGAAGAAGCGTATGAAATCTATAATGATTTGTTAAAAGAATACAAAAATGAAGCACATGTATGGTATGAGCGAGCGAGATGTGCGCATCATTTAGGGAAATTATATTTAGCAATAAAAGGGCTTAAAATAGCAATTCATTTGGATAGTAATGCACCTTATATTTATACAAAACTTGCGGAAATATACGAATCTGATTTGAAGGATGAAGAAAGTACGAAAGAAGTTTTATTAAAAGGTATTGAGAAGTGTGATGATAAGGCACCTCTATACGTAAAACTTGGTGATTACCATTTCCAAAATGATAGTCTGGAAGAAGCAGAAACATTGTATACTCGTGCTTTGGAAGAAAATCATGATGATGTTTATTCTCACTTCGGACTTACACAAGTTTATATGGCAAGAGAACAATATAAGGAAGCGAAAGAATATATTCTCAGTATTGAAAAACAAATTGAAAAGAGCCAAGATTTTCTTATGAACGCAGGAATGGTTTTATGGGATGCTGAGGTTGAACTTGGTGGAAGTGAAGAAGGATTTAAAGTAGCATTGTCTAAGTTAGAGAGTGGTATAAAGCAGAGCGAATATAATGTAGCAAGTGCGTTAGATGAATATGTGAATCGAATTAAAGGAACCGTATTTGTACAACGAGGAATAGCGTTCTTAAGAACGTTACAAAAAGAAAGAAATGACGTAAGTGAATATGACTGTTATACAGGTATTTTATATGAATCGATTGGACAGTACGGCCAGGCAATGAAAAGATATAATAAGGCGATAGAACAAAAAGAAACGGCATTACCGTATTATCGAATTGGTGAAACACTTATGGCATTAGGACAATTGACGGAAGCAAAACAAGCGTATGAAACATGTTTAGAGGTTGATGGGAATTTTGTCGGTGTACATTTACAGCTTGCGGAAATATACGAAAAAGAAGAAAACCGTTCTAAAGAACAAAGTCATATGGTTCGGGCGATGAAAGAAGAGCCGTTGCACATTAATATGGAATATTTGGCACAGCTTTCAGTAGAAATGAATCTTCAGAAAGAGTTGCTGACTGAACTAGAACAATTAGCGGACGGAGTACCTGAAATATGGCGATTAGATGCGATTGCATATGTGTATGGAGCGATGGATGAAATAGATAAAGAACAAGAACAGATTGAATATGCGCTACAATTAGATGGTGAGCATACAGAAGTTTTATATCATTATGCAAAAGTACTAGTGAAAAATAGAAATGCAAAAGCAATTGAAGTTGCGATGAAATTGATACAAAAAGATGTGAATAATGAACGTATATTTGATGTATATGTAAAAGCGATAGAACAACATAAGAAATGGTCTAACATACGAGATTTTCTTCATACATTAAAAGTGAAAAAAGCTGAAAGAAGTATGGCATTTATGTATGCAGCATCTGCGGTGACGGAAAGATGGATTGAACGTCAACAAAATGAACAGCCGAAGAAATCCATAATTACAAGAGCTTTTTATCGCATGAAAAACCGTGCGAAAGAAATTTCGATTATTACTACAATCATTGATTTATATGAAATCTCATTAAAGTTAAATCAAAAAAATAGTATGGCAGCGCAGCGATTTGCACTATTTTACGAGAATGTGGCGATGTATAAAGAGGCGATAGATGTATTGCAAACATCATTAGAAAGTAAATGGGATTACGATGTAGCGAAGCAACTTGTAAATCTTTTCATAGAGTGTGAGGAAGAAGATAGGTTACGGGATGCTTCAGAATTAACGAAGCAAATGGTTCGAGAGTTACCAGATGATTATGATACGCTTCTTTTACAAGCACAAGTATTCTTTAAAATGGGAGAAGAAAGAAAAGCAGAAAAGATTACTTTACAATTAACGGAGCAAACACCGTTTGTAAGTAGAGCGTTTCTTGCTTTAGGAGAAATATATCAAAGCCAAGAATGGTTTGAAGAGGCAATTCACGTATTAGAAAATGCTTCTATACATCATCCGAATGAAACAGCGATTCTTCTTTCTTTAGCATCTTCTTATCATGGTGCCGGCCAAACAATAAAGGCAGAGAAAATAGCAAATGAAGCATTGAAAATTGATGAGAGTGATTTGTTAGCGAGATACGATCGTGCTTGTTATTTAGCACAGTTAAACAGAAATGAAGAGGCGAGGAAAGAGCTTGAAATTGTACTTCGTGAGGATGAGTCAGGATTTTTTGCTGAACTTATCGAGAATAATGAAAATTTAGCAGTATTGCGAGAATTTGAAAAGTAATTGTATAAGAAGAGCGAAAAAGGACATAAATAAAGTGAAACTTTAATCAGTGGGGGGTTCTTCATCCCCCACTGATTATTAGCCCTCACCAATCGGACTTTTATGGGCAGCCCGACCCCCACCTAACTTCTTTGCTTTCGCTGCATTTTGAGGTGGGGTTCTTACTGCCCATTAAAGCGGGATAAAATATATTTTGAATTAGTTGACAATTTATCGCCTAATGGCATAAAATAACTTTTAACAAAGTATACAAATCTGAAGACGAGAAAGAGTAAAATAGTGTACTGTTCCCCAGAGAGCCGGTATGTTGCTGAAAGCCGGTGTGCAGACGTTATTTGAAAATCATCTCCGAGGAGCTGAGGCTGAAAGAGAGTAAGCCCGGACGGATGTCTACCGTTACAAAGAACACGTATGATAGTACGTTGCTAAGTGCTATTAGCGAAGAGCTAATAGAATTAGGGTGGTAACGCGGTTAAACCCGTCCCTACTTCGTAGGGACGGGTTTTTTGTGTGCTTTAAAATATTCAAAGGAGTGATTGTAGATGAAGAAAGTAGATGTAAAAGAGTCAGCTGTAGGGAGAGAAACACGCATTCGTAAGCAGTGGAACGAGCAAAGTATTTTCGAGCAATCAATTCAGAATCGAGAAGGCGCACAATCTTTTGTTTTTTATGAAGGACCACCAACGGCGAATGGATTACCACATGTAGGTCATGCACTTGGACGGACAATTAAAGATGTAGTAGCAAGATATAAAACGATGGCTGGTTATAAAGTGTTAAGAAAAGCGGGATGGGATACACACGGTTTACCTGTAGAACTAGGTGTGGAGAAACAACTCGGTATTTCTGGTAAACATGAAATTGAAGAGTATGGAATCGAGCCATTTATTAAGAAGTGTAAAGAGAGTGTATTCACATATGAGAAGCAGTGGCGTGAATTCACTGAAAGCATCGGTTACTGGGTAGATATGGATGATCCATACGTTACGTTAGAGAATCCATATATCGAAAGTGTATGGCATATTCTAGGGACGATTCATGAAAAAGGTTTATTGTATAAAGGACATAGAGTTTCACCATACTGCCCAAGCTGTCAAACTTCACTAAGTTCACATGAGGTTGCACAAGGGTATAAAACAGTAAAAGATTTAAGTGCAACAGTTAAGTTCAAAGTGAAAGATAGTGAAAATGAATATTTTCTAGGTTGGACAACAACACCTTGGACACTTCCAGCAAATGTTGCGCTCGCTGTACATTCAAATATGGAATACGTGAAAGCGAAACAAGAAGGTTATGTATACATTGTTGCGAAAGAACGTGTACAAGATGTATTAAAAGAAGACTATGAAGTATTATCTGTTCATAAAGGCGAAGAATTAGTAAATACATCTTATATGCCGCCATTTCCAATGAAGGAAGTTACAAATGGTTACCACGTTATCGCAGCGGATTTTGTCACGACAGATAGTGGTACAGGACTCGTTCATATCGCTCCAGCATACGGGGAGGACGATTATAGAGTCGTGCAAAGTGAAGGATTGTCATTCTTGCATGTTGTAGATGAGAAAGGCGAGTATACAGAAGCAGTTCCATTTTTGAAAGGGAAGTTTGTAAAAGATTGTGACGTGGATATCGTTCGTTATTTAGCGAAGGAATGCTTACTATACCATAAAGAAAAGTATGAACATAGCTATCCACATTGCTGGCGCTGTGATTCACCACTTCTTTATTATGCAGGAGAGAGTTGGTTAATTCGAACAACTGCAATTAAAGATACATTTTTACAAAATAATGATTCTGTTACTTGGTATCCAGATCATATGAAACATGGACGCTTCGGTAAGTTTTTAGAAAATATGGTGGACTGGAATATTAGTCGGAATAGATATTGGGGAACACCATTAAACGTATGGGAATGTGAAAGTTGTGATCATCAATTCGCACCGAAAAGCATTGCTGATTTAAGAAAGCATAGTACGAAAGAAACACCTGAAGATTTAGAATTGCATAAGCCATATGTAGATGAAGTGCAAGTATGCTGCGAAAAATGCGGAAGTGCGATGAATCGTACACCAGAAGTAATTGATGTTTGGTTTGATAGTGGTTCCATGCCATTTGCGCAATATCATTATCCATTTGAAAATAAAGAGTTATTTGAAGAACAGTTTCCAGCAGATGTAATTGCAGAAGGTATTGATCAAACACGTGGCTGGTTTTATAGTTTATTAGCAGTATCAGCACTATATACAGGAAAAGTGCCTTATAAACGAGTGTTATCACTAGGGCATGTATTAGACGAAGAAGGACAGAAAATGTCTAAAAGTAAAGGGAATGCACTAGATCCAGTTGATCTAGTAAATCAGTTTGGTGCAGATGCTTTAAGATGGGCGCTACTTGTTGACAGTGCTCCGTGGAATGCGAAACGTTTTTCTGAAAGAACAGTACTGGAAGCAAAATCTAAGTTTGTAGATACATTAGTCAATGTGTATAGCTTCTATGTTTTATATGCAAATTTAGATGAGTATAATCCAAAAGAAACGTATGATGTAAAGCGGACGAAATTGGATGAATGGGTATTATCAAGATTGCATAGTACAACGAAAAAAGTGAGAACTGCACTTGATGATTATCAATTTACGAATGCAGCTCGTGAAATCGCGACGCTTGTAGATGAAGTAAGTAACTGGTACGTAAGACGATCACGTAATCGTTTCTGGGAATCTGGTATGAATGCTGAAAAAGCAGCTGCGTATGAGACACTTCATGAAGTGCTTGTGACAATTAGTAAATTAATTGCACCGTTTACACCGTTTGTCGCTGAAGATATTCATTTAAATTTAACTGGAAATAGCGTTCATTTAGAGGATTATCCAGTTGTAAATGAATCACTACTTCAGCCGAAATTAGAAGCGGAAATGGATGCAGTTTTACAAGTTGTTGAACTGGGAAGAAGTAACCGTAATCAGCATTCTTTAAAAGTAAAACAGCCGTTAGCAGAACTTGTATTACTAGCACATAATGAAAATGATATGGATTGGGAATCTTATCGTGATATCGTCATGGATGAGTTAAATGTGAAGGCATTCCATGTTGAACTTGATGAAACAAAATATACGTCTTATCAATTAAAGCTGAACTTTAAAACGGCTGGGCCGAAGTTTGGTAAAAGTGTGAATGCAGTAAATGGTTGGTTAAAACAACTGTCACAAGAAGAAGTACAAAACTTTGTATCCACAGGAAGAGCAGTTTACGAAGCTACATCAGGAGAAGAAGTAGTGGTAACAGCTGAAGATGTAGTAGTAGAGAAAGTTGCAAAATCAGGATTCTCTAATACGACTAACGGACAATATACAGTTATGTTAGATACGAATGTAACGGAAGAATTGTTACAAGAAGGAGTAGCACGTGAATTTATTCGAGCGGTTCAAGAATATCGTAAGCAACTAAATTTACCGGTTAATTTACGAGTCGATGTTATTCTTGATACAGAGGAAGAACTAAAGCGAACATTAACGAACCATAAAGATTTATTGGAAGAAAATTTACTCGTTAAGAGATTTGAATTTGGTCATTTAACGAATGAAGACGAGGAACTATCTTTAGGTGAGACAAAAGTCCGTATTAAATTAAGCGCGGCTCAATAAAGAAAAAGGAAGTTGGAATGATTCCAACTTCCTTTTTGTATGATGGAAATTTATCTGGCTAATTTCCTCATAATCCATTCGATTGATCCCTCTAGTAAAACTGTTTCTCCACACCACGCTAATTAAAATACTGTGTAAATTTCTTTCTAAAGTATTGTTTTTATTTCACACATAAATATTGAGAAAATTTCACTCACCTTAAATGGAAAGGTAATAGAATTGTTTATAGAGAATTACTCGTAGATTCAATTTTTATCCCATTTTGTGGGGAATGATTGCCTAGTGGTAATGGGATAAGGTTGAGCTACTTTATTAGGGGGAGTGGTTCTATGTTTAATAAAAAAATGGTGGCAATGGCAATGACTGTGCCGTTAGTAATGGGGACGATTACTACAGTTTCAGCATTGGAAAAACAGCAACAAGTAAAGCTAGAGGCTTATTCACCGCAGAAAAAAGCAACTGAATATTTAAAAGAAAATGCTTCGCAGTATGGATTAAAATCAGACCTTTCAGACTTACAATATATTTCTACAACAGAAACGTCAGTAGCTTCATATGTTAGGTTTCAACAAGTTGTTAATGGTGCACCTGTATTTTCAAAGCAAATTACAGTTACTCTTAACGGAGAGGGAAAAGGAGTACTTGCTGTTTCTGATTATCAATCCGTTAAAGGTGTGAAGGAAGTAACGACAAAAATTAGTGAAAAAGATGCAATACAAAAATCAATGGCGTATGTTGGAGAAGCAAGTGAGCAAAACTTATGGGCTCCTACAGAGAAAGAATTCGGATATATTGTGGAAGAAGGAATTGCTCGTCCAGTATATAAAGTTGTAGTCCATTCTAATAACCCGTTTGGTGCATGGGAGACATTTATTGATGCGGAAAACGGAAAGTTAATTAAAAAGGTTGATATAAACCGAAAAGCAGAAGGATCAGGAAAAGTATTTTTACCTAACCCAGTCGTATCTAGCGGTAGTAATGTAGGCTTAAAAGATAATAATGATGCAGATTCAACAGCTCTAACGAACCAATTGAAGACTGTTACGTTAAAAGGTTTAGACGGAACAGGATTTTTAATTGGAGAGTATGTAACGATTTCTTCAAAAGCGAAAACGAAATCTACGAATTTACAATTTAACTATACACGTGCAAATGATAGTTTTGAAGACGTGATGTCGTATTATCATATCGATACATTACAGCGTTACATTCAAGGGTTAGGTTTTAAAAATATTAATAATCGCTCTATTAAAGTGAATGTGAATGGAACTACAGCTGACAACTCATTTTATTCCCCGACAACGAAAGCTTTAACTTTCGGTACTGGCGGAGTAGATGATGCAGAAGATGCTGGTATTATCGCACATGAGTATGGGCATTCGATTCAAGATAACCAAGTTCCTGGTTTTGGTAGTTCACCAGAAGGAGGAGCGATGGGAGAAGGATTTGGCGATTTCTTAGGTGCAACTTATGAAGATGCAGTATCGACAACAGGGTACGGAAAAGCATGTGTTGGAGAATGGGATGCGACAGCTTATTCTAGTTCAGATCCGACGTGCTTACGCCGATTAGATACGAATAAAGTGTATCCGAAAGATATTACAAATGAGGTACATGATGATGGTGAAATTTGGGCACAAGGTCAATATGAAATGGCACAAGCTTTTGGACGAGATGTAGCAACGAAAATTATTTTACAATCACACTGGTCATTAACACCAAATTCTAAATTCAATGATGGAGCAAAAGCAATTAAGCAAGCGGATGCTCTTTTATATGGCGGGCAACATGCAGCTGATATCGATCGTATTTGGGCAGCAAGAGGAATTAGTACGAATTAATATAAAAAGTCGTGGCATTTATAAGCCACGACTTTTTATTTTGCTTATGAACTGGTACTAGTAAAGGTAGCTAAATGAATGGTAGTGTGAATTTATCCCGCATTTAACTGGCAGTAAGACCCCACCTCAAAATTCAGCGAAAGCAAAGAAGTTAGGTGGGGGTCGGGCTGCCCGTAAAAGCCCGATTGGTGAGGGCTGATAATCAGTGGGGGATGAACAAAACCCTCACTGATTACAGTTTCACTTTATATGCATTTGTTTATTTTTTCTCGTCTTTAAAAACAAAATGCTCTTTAAATTTTCTAGACTCAACTTTTTGACCGTTCCTCATAGAACGGAAAGGATGTTCTTGCCATGTAATAATTACATCAACTTCATCTGCTTTTGTAGCAACTGGAAAATTAGCATGTTCAAATCCAGTTTTTCCACTTGCTAAGCGACTTTCCTTTAGGGAAAATAGTTCATATTTCGTTTTCGTTTTTGGCTCATTGCGGAATACTTCGACTTGTACATTATATACTTCACTGTTTCCGACATTTTTTACTGAAAATTGATATGTTTGAAATTCATCTTTTTTAGCTTGAATTATTTTTTTGTTTACTTTTTTTGGTTCAGCTATATTCACTTGCCATTGATCAGAGTTTTGGGAGATTGGTAAAGATTTTGGTGAATAGGCGTAAGTTTCATTCACTACAATTAGGCATAACAAAAGAAGGAAGAAACTAATTGCTTTTTTCATAAGAACACCTCGCTACAAATTTTTTATTAATATGCGTAAATGAAATGGAGAATATGTAATAAAATGGAAGGTGTTGATACTTTGATTCGAATGAATTTGAAGAAACTTGAAGAGGTAGTAGGCGGTGAAGGGTTACAAGAATCGTTTCATCATATGGAGATGCATGGTGTCTGCATAGATTCTAAAAGCATTAAAGAAGGAAATTTGTTTGTTCCAATCATTAGGGTGAAAGATGGACATGATTATGTGAAAGAAGCAATAGATAATGGAGCTGTAGCCTCCTTATGGAAAAAGTCTTACGATACTCCGCCAAAAGGTATGCCAATTATATTTGTAGAGGACACTTTGCTTGCTTTGCAACAATTGGCACAATCTTACCGAGAAGAGCTAAATGTAAAAGTGATTGGAATTACAGGGAGTAATGGCAAGACAACGGTAAAAGATATTGTAAGTACGATTTTAAGTACAACTTATCGTGTGCATAAAACAAAGGGGAATTTAAATAGTCAAATCGGTTTGCCGTTAACAATTTTAGAAATGAAAAGAGATACAGAGTTTTTAATACTTGAAATGGGAATGAGTGAAAAAGGACAAATTCGAAACTTATCCAAAATAGCACAGCCAAATGTAGCGATCATTACTATGATTGGACAATCACATTTAGAAACACTTGGATCAAAAGAAGAGATTGCGAAGGCTAAACTAGAAATTATTGATGGCTTAAAAGAAAATGGTTTGTTTTTATATAATGGTGATGAACCATTGCTTTTGCAAAATAAGAATCTACCAAGTATAAATTGTAAGACATTTGGTGAAAAGTATACAAATGATTTGTTTCCAACAAACGTGCAATTAGATGAATATGGTGTTCATTTTAAAGTAAATGATTCAAATATACAGTACGATGTCCCCTTACATGGAAAGCATAATATATTAAATACGATCGTCGGAATCGTTGTAGGTCAATTTTACAATGTTCCTACATTAAAAATACAGGAGGCATTGCAGCAAGTTAATACTACTCAAATGCGCTTTCAATTTATAACTGCTAAAACAGGTTTTACGATTATTAACGATGCATGGAATGCCAGTCCTTCTTCAATGAAGGTTGCAATTGAGATGTTACAGAAATTAAATGCCTATGAGAAAAAAATTATAGTGATTGGGGATATGTTGGAGTTAGGAAAGAAAACTGAAACATATCATAGAGAAATTGGCAAAATGTTAAATCAAGAGTGTATTCAATATGTATTTACCTATGGAGAGTTAGCTGAAATTGTAGCGGAAGAAGCAAGCAAGAAATATGATACAGGAAAAGTGCAGTCATTTAATAATAAAGCCAAGATAGCAGAGGAAGTATTAAAAGTTATAACGGAAAATGATGTTGTACTATTAAAAGGCTCACGTGGTATGGCTTTAGAGGAGATTGTACAAAATTGGATATGAAAAATGAAAATATATGTAAAAAGGCTTGCGTTTTATAAAATAAAGAGATAGAATACTCTGTAAATATAAAAAGTGATGATCAGGAAAAGTACATGATGCAAAGGTCTACAGAGAGCAATCGGTTGCTGAGAAGATTGCGATACCGCATGATGGAAAGACACTTGTGAGTGTTGCTTTGAACGTGATAATTAGTAAAAGCAAACGGTACCTACCGTTATCAGGGCTAAGATGGTCATTATGACAATTTGGGTGGTACCGCGGAAAAATCCGTCCCTATTTATAGGGGCGGATTTTTGTATTCTTTGAAAGGAGGTGAGTGACCGTGGATGATGACGATGACAACAACAATAACGTAAATAACTATAAATTTACTGGAGGGAAATGTAATGAAGCGCTCACTCACAAAAGAATGTACAAAACAAAGCGGAAAAGTTGTATTACTTCAAGGATGGGTAAAAAAGATTCGTCATCTAGGTAATGTTAGTTTTTTATTAATAAGAGATCGCTCAGGAGTTATGCAATGTGTATTAGAAAATGAGTTAGCTGGATATAAGGTAGATGTCGAAAGTGTCGTTCAAGTAGTAGGCGAAATAGTAGAGACTTCGAAAACAGAATTAGGAGTTGAAGTACTTGCTCACGAAGTGAAAATATTAAATGGCGCAGAACCACTTCCGTTTGAAATAAATAAAAAGAAATTGCAAGTGGGCTTAGATCAACTACTGAATGAGCGGGTATTATCATTAAGATATGAGCGAATCGCGGCGATATTTAAAGTGAAATCTACACTCGTTCAAAGCTTTAGTGAATTTCTAATAGAGAACGATTTCACACGTATATTTACTCCGAAAATTGTTTCGCAAGGGGCAGAAGGAGGCGCGAATGTTTTTAAGCTTCCATACTTTCAAAAAGAAGCTTATTTAGCACAATCACCACAGTTTTATAAACAGATGATGGTAGCTGGCGGGCTAGAACGTGTTTTTGAAGTTGCACCTGTTTACAGAGCGGAGCATCATAATTCTTCCCGTCATTTGAATGAATATATATCGTTAGACGTAGAACTTGGATTTATTCATGATTTTTATGAAGTGATGCAACTAGAAACGGATGTTTTACGATATATGTTTCAACAAGTAGCAAAAAACTGTGAAAAAGAACTACAACTATTACAAATAGAAGTACCTGTTATAACAGAAATACCGAAAATTACATTGTTAGAAGCGCAAGGAATTTTGAAAAGTAAGTACCAGAAAGAATCTCCAATTGGGGATTTAGATACAGAAGGTGAAAAGCTACTAGGGAAATATGTGAAGGAAACATATAAGAGTGAGTTTGTTTTCATTACACATTATCCGAAAGAAGCGAGACCGATGTATACGATGCCGAATAAAGAGAATCCATCTATTACTGATTCGTTCGATTTACTATATAAAGGGTTAGAAATAACATCAGGGGCACAGCGAATTCATAATTATGAAATGTTACTCGCTTCTTTTAAAGAAAAAGGATTACATCCAGATACATTTCAATCCTATTTAAATACATTCCGATACGGTTGTCCCCCGCACGGTGGTTTTGGAATTGGATTAGAGAGAGTTGTATACAAACTATTAGAATTAACAAATGTACGAGAGGCGAGTGCTTTTCCGAGAGATTGTACGCGTCTTATACCGTAAGAATAAACCCCTTCTATAGTATAGAAGGGGTTTATTCCTTTCAACACATGTTAAAAGGAATAATTTTTTGTGTGAAAATATGTAAATTATATTAAGAACATTTTATAATGAATTGAGAAAAAGAAAATTCATAAGTTATAATGAAATATGAATATAAAAAAAGTTCATATAATAATGTATGGAAGGGTATGAAACATGTTATATCAAACTCAAGCAACACAACAAACACCAGCTTATATAATTTATCTTCTTGATGTAAGCGCATCAATGAACCAAATGATGGATGCAGGCGGAGAAGAAAAAAGAAGAATTGATATTGTAACGGATGCTCTTTCTTTAGCGATTCGCCAAATGGTATTTCGTTCAACAAAAGGTAGTCGCCTGCTTCCAAGGTATAAGTTATCTATTTTAGCCTATAGCGATCATGTTTTTGATTTATTGGGCGGTGTGAAAACAATAGATGAGGTAGCAAGACTGCGTCCATTAGAAAAAATTCAAACGCATCGTTTAACTGATACAGCAAAAGCTTTCTCTGTAGTGGAGAAGTTATTGCAAAAGGAATTACCAAATTTACAAGATGGGCCAGCCCCTGTTGTTTGTCATATGACAGATGGGGCATCAACTGGTGAAGATCCAGAATTAATTGTACGAAGAATTATGAATATGTCTGTACCTGATGGAAACGTACTAATTGAAAATATTTTTATTTCAGATGAAATGATGCAAGAACAAATTTCTAATATAAAGAAGTGGGAAGGGATTATGCCAAATACAGAGATTACAGATGAATATGGTGCAAAGTTGCAAAGACTTTCATCGCCTATCCCTCAAAGCTATCGTGAGATGATGACGGAACATGGGTTTCATATTGCAGATGGTGCTGTGATGATGTTTCCTGGGACAAATGCGGACTTAGTATCACTTGGATTTCAAATGTCTGCTGCAACGCCGGTTCGATAGGAGGGGGAGTAAGGTGAAATATACCCTATCGCAAAAGGAAGAAACGGTATTGCAAGAAAAGGAAACGAAACATTTTACTTATAGATATAGTTATGTAAGAGCAAAAGAAACGCAGGATTTAAACGAGAGTGGACAAGACTTTCTAGTATTTCTAGATAATGGATCTAGTTTCGTATTTGCCTTATGTGATGGTGTAGGGCTATCTTTTCATGGTGAAATTGCGGCGAAATTTCTTGGTATGAAGTTAGTAAACTTGTTTGATACATGTCAAGAAAGTGGACTGGATATTGCTACATTATTAAATGAACAGTTAAATAATTGGATAGAAGAAGCTTCAGAGGAAGTGAGTGCATTTCGATTGCCAGAAGAAACACCGTGGTTACTACGCGATGTTTTGGAAGAAAAGCGAAAAAAAGGTAGTGAAACGATGTTTATTGTCGGAAAAATAGAACTCATTCCAAATCAAGATAAAGTACAAATAACGATAGTTACACATGGAGATTCATTTGTACAATTGTTTCAAGATAAGGAGAATTGTTCGAATATAATGAGGTTTAATAGAAATATAGAGAAAAGATGGTCTACACAGCGAGGCATTATTGGTGGGGAATTGGCGGTTTTTTCAAAGGCATTATCTAGGCAAGAAGCGAATCGGATAGTTATTCACTCAGACGGACTCACGCTGCTTAAGCGGTATAACTTTGAGGAAGTGTTAAAAGAAATTGAGAGGGCACAGAACTCTCCGACAAGCGATGATATTTCATTTTTAGATGTTTCTTGGTAACAAACATGATGGAAAAAAGGTGAATAAATGTGGAAGAGATTATTGTGACATACATAAAACAGTCAAATGAAGAAATTGATATTGCAATTCCAAATGACGTAAAAGTGGTGCAAATTATTGAAGCGATTTTACATCATGAAAAAATAGATGAAGCATTAAGCGGGATCTATGAAATTAGAGTGGCAAAAGATAAAGAAGAGTGGCATTCTATTCGAAATGATGAAACGTTACGCGATAATGATGTGTGGGACGGACAATATGTAATGCTACATAAAAAAGGAGCAATTATCCCTTCTTTTGAAATGATGCCAGCAGAAGAAGTTTATAATGAACCTGTTAAACAAGATATGTCTTCTAGTGAAGAAGATTATGTATGGAAAATCATTGAGTAATAGTTTTTGGATGGGGAAGGAGAAATGTTTTGTGCAAAAATCACCGTATTTTCAACGCTCTCCGCGTGTGAAAGTAGATATACCAACAGGGGATGTTATTATTCATGATCCACCGAATATACCGGAGGAGCCGAAGTTTTCAATTGAAACAATGTTACTGCCTGCAATGATGACAGTTTTAACATTGGTATTATATTTTGTAATGATGAAATTTATGAAGATGAATTCAAGTTATATGCCATTAATGATGGTTTCAAGTATTCCGATGTTGGGATCATATATAATTACAACGATGGGGCATTTCCGTAAAAAGAAAGAACATCGTCAAATGGTTGAACAATTACAAACAAGATATTTAGAGCAAATTCAAAAGCATCGAGTGGAATTAGATACGTTAAAGGTTGAACAAGCAAAATATTTAATTACACAAAATCCAAGCCCATTAAAAAGCGTACAAAGAATTGAAAATCGGGAAAGTAATTTATGGGAGAGAACACCTGAAAGTCCAGACTTTTTAGATATTCGTATTGGTACAGGAGAAAGACCATTTCTTGTAGAATTGAAGGTACCTGAACAGAAAGGTTATGAAGAAAATCCATTAGTTACGGAAGCGCAAAATGTGAAAAGGGATTTCAATACGATACCAAATGGACACATCTCCATTTCTTTGAAAAAAAATGATGTAATTGGTGTAGTTGGAAATAAAGAAGATAGACTAAACTTTATTCGAATTGTAACGACGCAAATTATGACGCATCATGCACCAAATGAAGTGAAAATAGCAGCATTTTATCATGAGAAAGAGAAAAAGCAGTGGGATTGGATGAGGTGGCTTCCTCACGTATGGGATGAACAGAGAAGTATGCGCTTTTTATCTGAAAATCAACAAGATGCACAGAAACTAGCTGAAGTACTATTTACCCCACTTAACATGCGTAGAATCTATAATTCTTCTGCGCAAGCGGATGCAAAAGTTCCTTTAATTCCGATGTATGTCTTTTTCTTATCAGCGAGAGAATTTTTAGAAGACGATCCTTTAACTCCAATGTTACTTAGAGAAGGTGAAAGTGTAGGAGCTTCTACATTTATTTTTGCGGAACAAAAGGAACGGTTACCGATGGAATGTGATCTTGTAATAAGTTTAAATGGAGAAAATGGTGAGTTAGTAGAAACGTTTTCAAGTTCAGCTGAAAATAGTGGGACAACGCGTGCTAGTTTTAAAGTAGATCGACTTTCATTCGAACGATGTGAACTAGGAGCGCGAAGCATTGCTCCAATTCGAATGAAAAGTTCTACAGCAGCCAACATTCCGAAAGTATTAACATTTTTAGACTTGTTTCAAGCTAAAACTATGGAAGAGCTACAAGTGCTAGAGAGATGGAAAGAAAATCGATATCCGACTTCATTACCGGTTCCAATTGGGGTAAGAGAAGGAAGTAAACCTGTTTTTCTAAATATTCACGATAAAATAGAGAAAAAGGGGCATGGGCCGCACGGTCTAATGGCTGGTACAACTGGATCAGGAAAAAGTGAAGTGATTCAGTCTATAATAGCAGCGTTAGCAGCAACCTATCACCCTCATGAGATGGCATTTATGCTTATCGATTATAAAGGTGGTGGAATGTCAAACACATTTGCGGGATTACCGCATATTATTGCATCTATTACGAACTTAGAAGATCCAAACTTAATTGAGCGTGCCAGAATTTCATTAAAGGCAGAATTAGAACGAAGACAAAAATTATTCATTCAGGCTGGAAATGTTCAGCATCTAGATGAATATTACGAAACAAGCTGGCGTGAAAAAGAACCTTTACCACATTTATTTATTGTTATTGATGAGTTTGCTCAAATGAAAAAGGAACAACCAGAATTTATGGACGAGCTAATTAGTGTTGCTGCCATAGGAAGAACCTTAGGGGTTCACTTATTATTAGCAACTCAAAAACCTTCAGGGGTTGTAAATGACAAGATTTGGAGTAACTCACGTTTTCGAATTTGTTTGCGTGTACAAGATGATGCGGATAGTCGTGAAATGTTAAAGATTCCAGATGCATCAAAAATCAATGTACCAGGACGAGGGTATCTCCAAGTTGGTAGCAATGAAGTATTGGAATTATTCCAATCTGCATGGAGCGGAGCACCTTATAATCCAGATGAAGAGAAAGTTCTTGATATTGTTGATTTTACAGAAGTTAAGCTCTCGGGTGAAAGAATAAAAGTGAAAAAGCGTCCAAAACCAATGACAAATAGTCCAAAACAACTACAAGCCTTTATTCAATATGTACAGAGCGTATCAGAAAAAGAAAATATTAAAGCATTACCAGGCCCTTGGCTGGATCCATTACCGGAAAAATTATTGTTAAAAGAATTTTATGCTATGGAAGATTGGACAATTGCTGAGTGGAATAAATCAAAAGAATATTTACAAGTAACAGTAGGATTAATTGATGATGTTGCAAATCAAGCGCAATATCCTCTGAAGTTAGATTTACAAGAAGGGCATTTAAATATTTATGGTATGCCAGGTACCGGAAAAACGACGATGTTGCAAACAATTATTATGTCTCTAGCTGTATCTCATACACCAGCAGAAGTGAATTTCTATATTATTGATTTTGGTCGAATGTTCTTAGATTTTAGAGATTTACCTCATATTGGCGGGATTATACAAGAAGGCGAAAATGAGAAAATGAAACGTCTATTCGGATTTTTAAAGAAGGAAATCACGCATAGAAAAGAGAGCTTTTCTAATATCGGTGCAAAGTCATTCTCTATGTATAACCGAATGGTAGAAAAGAAAATACCAGCAATAGTAGTAATGGTAGATGGTTATATAAGATTCAAAAATGAATTCGAGAAAGAAAATGAAGTATTAGAATTATTATTGCGTGAATCAAGTACATACGGAGTATATTTCTATTTTTCTCTGAATCAAACAATAGATATGTTCGATCGTGTTCGTAATAATATACCGATGGCACTTACATTTGAATTGCAAGATGGAACAGAATACCATAACTTAGTGGGCAGACCTAAATTCCCGTTAATTGAAGTTCCTGTTGGCCGTGGATTAATGAAAGGGCAACCGCCGGAATTATTCCAAGCAGCATTGCCATTTATCGGGGAAAGTGAACTTGAGTATTCTCAACAATTAAAAACAATTATTCAAAAAATGAATGGAGAATGGAATGGTGAAAAAGCAAAA
The DNA here is from genome assembly GCF_056725905.1 of Bacillus sp. BC05(2025). Taxonomy (NCBI): domain Bacteria; kingdom Bacillati; phylum Bacillota; class Bacilli; order Caryophanales; family Bacillaceae; genus Bacillus; species Bacillus sp. BC05(2025). The sequence goes on from NZ_JBWYRA010000004.1 coordinate 410,136, forward strand.
GCTATTCCAATGGTGCCTAAAGAAATATTTGTAGAGCATATGCTTGGGAGATTAGAAACAGCCCAAATTTCAGCAGGTATAGAAACAGAGGATATTCGTTTACAAAGCTTTTCTTTAGATGAAATGAGTCATATATTTATTGGAGGAAGAATAGAAGGTGGAAAAACATCGCTATTACAAACACTTCTGTTCACTACTACATACCAATACTCGCCAGAAAAGGTTGAGCTATACTTAGTGGATCTTGGTGAAAGACCTACAGGTATATTAGCTCTTGGAGATTTACCTCATGTGAAGAAGAAAGTTACAGATGCTATACAATTAAAAGAAATGTTAGATGAATTGTTAGAGTTAATAAATAATAGAGAAGCAGTAATGCCTTCTTTAGATCCAAACGTAACAGTGGAGTTTCCATATAAGAGAATAATCATTGCAATTGATGATATTGATCAAATGTTAACTGTATTATCTACTGATTATGAGGCGAAAAATAAAATGGAACTAATAGTTCAAAACTGTAAAAATAAAGGGATTCACTTTATGACTGCAGCTACTACATCTAGCCTAAATAGTTATTCTCATGAAAAATGGTTTGCAGAAATTAGAAAGAGAAGTATTGGATATTTACTGGGAACGACACAAAATAACGATGTGTATTTCTTTAATATGAAGTTACCACATACTGAAATGGATCAAGAATTATTAAGCGGGGATGGATATTGCATACGTAGAAAGCCAATAAAAATAAAATGTGCATATACACCATTACATTTACTTCGCACGATGACAGATAAAATTAGTGTGAAATGGTCTGAATTAAAAGTGAAATAATATTAAAATAGGGTTAAATTACTAGAAAATAGAATTTTTTTGTAATTTAGCTCTTTAAAAATTGTATGAATATAGTTTATAATCTAATTGTTGTATCATTTATGATTTGAAAGGGGAAATTATTACAATGGCAGAAATTAAAATCACACCAGAAGAACTTGAAAGAATCGCAGGAAACTTTAAAAACGCAGCAGGAGAAGCACAAAGTCAAATTAATAGACTTGAAGGCGATATTAATAGTTTAGAAGGACAATGGGCTGGGGCAACACAAGCGAAATTCCGTGGAGAATTTATCCAATCTAAACAAGCAATGCAACAATACATTCCAATTTTAGAAGGTATTTCAACAGATTTAAAACGTATCGCTGATAAATTCCGTAATACAGATAACGCATACTAAGAATAGAACAATTGCAAAAGACCAGGAGCTATTGTTCCTGGTCTTTTTTTGAAAAATTGTTATACGAGAGTAAGGGGATAAAATGGGATTCCGTCCAGAAGTAGGAGAAAAAATTAATCTTAATAAAGATGTTTATCGTTTTGAGAAACACCCAGCTGTAATTGGTATTGAGATGCCCTATGGTCAAGAGGGAAGACAAGGAACAGTTTATCAATTACAACAGGAAAATGGTGTAGAACGAATTGCATTAAAAGTTTTTAAGGAACGCTATCGTGAGGAAAAACATCAACTAGCATTTTTAAAACCACTTTCTTCCCTAGTGGGTCTGAAAGTATGTTCACGCTATATCGTTACTAAAGAAGAACATACATCTGCTATCGAAAAATCAGAAGATCTTGCAAATAGTATTGTAATGCCTTGGATTGAAGGTCCAACTTGGGCTGATATTTTACAAGAACAACGAATGTTATCAAAAGAACAATGTTTCTTTATTGCAGAAGCATTTCTTACAACGCTTAAAATGATGGAGGAAAATGAAGTTGCTCATAATGATTTATCGTCTAGCAACGTACTTGTACCTTTCTTAAGTGAAAATGCAATTGAAGGCCAACATAATATCGAACTTGTTGATGTTGAGCAAATGTATGGCCCAAAAACGAAAAAACCTTCATTATTGCCAGCAGGTTCAGCGGGTTACGCACCAAAGTATTTGACAAGTGGAGTATGGCAAAAAGAAGCCGATCGATTTGCTGGTGCTATTTTAATAGGAGAAATATTAAGTTGGTGTAGTGAAGAAGTTCGAAATAAAAAATGGACTGATGCAAGTTACTTTAAAACGGAAGAAATGCAGACAGAATGTGAAAGATATACGTTACTTCAGCAAGTATTACATAATCAATGGAACGGGGAAATTGCAAAATTATTTAAGCAGGCATGGAGTAGTAATTCTTTCGCAGAATGCCCAAGCTTTGCACAGTGGTACGATGTATTTAATAGCGCGAGAGAAAGAATAAAAATTGATGCGGAAAGGCAGTCAGCAGAAGAACACTCTCTTTTTGTATCAAAATGTTTGGAAATTGCAAGATTATTAGAAGAGAGAGGATTTAAACAAGCGGCATTATATGAATATAAAATAATTTTCAATTCACTCAATTCATCAACAGCTCTGCAAAAAGAACTCGCATATATCATTCAAACTATGGAGAGTCAAGAGCCTGAAATAAATAATAAAATGGTCCTACAACATTATTTGGAATTAGCTACTGAATTGGAACGAGAAAACAATGCAGCATTTGCTTGTTTCGTCTATTCACGAATCGTACAATTTCCAAACATTGATCAGGCGTTAAAACAGGAAATTGAAAGCATTATTAAAGAGATAGAAGAAGAGCAAGGAACAGAGTCGCAGCAAGAAGTAGCAGCTACAATTACAGTGCCAAATAGCATTCTACAGAGCCGAAAACAAACAAAAAAACAAGTGGAATATGATATAGATGATGAGATTTTAAATGCAAAAGCATCCAATCAACCACTTACAGTAGCGCATGAACAAAGTGAACCGTCACCTTTTTCTAAATGGTGGAAAAAGAATAAAAAACGGATTTTGATTATCGGTTCAACTGTAGTGGTTGTAATAGGTGGTTCGACGTTGTTTTATTTCTACACAACAAATGCTAAATATCAAAAGTTTATGGAACAAGCACGACAAGCTTATGATGATAAAAAATATACAAAAGCTGAAGAAGCTGTTGGACAGGCAATTGCTGTGAAGGGTAAGGATGAGGCTTATCTCCAATTAGCAACGATTTACGTTGCTGAAGGAAAAAATAAAATTGCAATTGATTATATTACAAAACTAATAAAAGATAGAGAAATCGATAAAGAAAATAATGAAGCTGCTTATCTATTAGCTTCAGCGAATTTCCGCATTGGAAAATATCAAGAAGCAGTGCAAAATTTTGAACAAGCGCTAGCGAATAATGCAAAAGGAATTGAACCATACAAAAAAGATGCGATGCGAGATTTAGCTGTAAGTCATATGAAAATGAAAGAATTTGAAAAAGCGGAAGATGTTATTGTCAAAATGAGTACGAAAACAAATGAAGATAAAGCAATTGTTTCGTATTTAAAAGGTCAATTATCAACTGCAACGGTACAGTTAGACAAAGCAGAATCTTTCTTTAAAGAAGCTATTATGCAAGATTCAAAGAATGCCATATATACAATTGAACTTTCAAATTTATATGTGCTTTGGAATAAAACAAATCTAATTGATAGTGCGAAGAAAGAAATGAATTATCAACAAGCATCTCACATTTTACAAGTAGCGATTCAAAAAGATATGAAAAATATTGAGTTGTTAAATCAACTAGGAATTGTGTATTACGAAGCGGGTCAATTTTATGAAACGCGAGATGGTGCAAAGAGTACTGCTGCATATCAGCAAGCGTTAGAAGCTTACAATAGAGTTGTCAGCAGTGGAACACGCGACATAAATACGCTTGTAAATATAGGGATTTTATACGATAAAGTGGGACAAGGGAATGAAGCAGAGAAGCTTTTCACAGAAGCGTACGCACAAAACGATGAAAATCCACATGTGAATTTTGCATTCGGGATGTTTAAAATTAAACAGAAAAAATACGAGGAAGCAAGTCGTTTCTTAAGAAAAACAGTGCAAGCAAATGAAAATGAATCCGAAGTAAGAGCTGCGCAAGAAAAACTAACAGAAATGAAAACAAACGGTTGGATTCAATAAAGATAGGAAAAGGGGAAAAGGACATGGAGGAAAACAATAATAACATAGGGAAAAAAGTCGCTATATCAGTAATGTCGGTAGCATTACTAGGAACATCAGGATATCTTGTGTATGACAAAGGCTTTAAGACAGCAGGAAAAGAACAAGTAAAACTAGCAAGTAATACAGAAGAGAAAAAAGATAATCGTATTACAGGAGGCGATTTACAGTCTATGTTCCCAAATTTAGTCGCTGATCCTGCAAAAAAAGATGAAAAACCCGGCGAAAAACCAACTATTAATTTAGCAGACTTAATTGGGAATAATAAATCACCAATTACGCCAGTAACATATAAACCAGATGAAGTATCGGTGGAAAAGAAAGATCCACAAATCAAATTATCGGATGCACCAACTCCACAAAAGTTAGATTTGCCATCTAATATGGGGGGACCTGTGGCGGAGCCAAATAAAAATAATGATAATGCTCAATTACCTACATCCACTGTAGAACCGCCAAAAACTAATACTGGAACAGGAGGAACTGAAACAGAAGGAACTGGAACCGGGGGAACTGGAACGGGAGGAACTGGAACGGGAGGAACTGGAACAGAAGGAACTGGAACGGGAGGAACTGGAACAGAAGGAACTGGAACGGGAGGAACTGGAACAGAAGGAACTGGAACGGGAGGAACTGGAACGGGAGGAACTGGAACGGGAGGAACTGGAACGGGAGGAACTGGAACGGGAGGAACTGGAACGGGAGGAACTGGAACGGGAGGAACTGGAACCGGGGGAACTGGAACCGGAGGAACTGGAACCGGAGGAACTGGAACCGGAGGAACTGAAACAGAAAAACCAACACCGACACACCCAACAATTACAGTATCACCAAAAACGGGAGATATTTTAGTTGAGTGGTACGCTGGAAATGGAAAATACTACTCATCTGTTTTCTTTAATGATTTTTATACGAGTCAAAAAGAACTGGATGAAAATGCATTAAATAATTTAACGAACTACTATAGCAAAAAAGAAGACTGGACGCTCGTTAGCCAATTGAATACACCATCAAAATCAAAATCGATAGCAGAACATAAGTTAGCGTTAGATAATGTAGAACAAATTCTTACAAGTGGTGAATATTCAAATGAGAGAGCATTATTCTATTTACGTAATCAAATGAATGTACTAAATGAATCAGTTACTACACAAGAAGAGTTACAAAGATATTTAAGTGAAAATAAGAAAGATTATATTAAATCTGTAGCAGAAAAAGTTTATCAAACAGCAACAAAAGAAAAAAGAGAGTGGTCAAATACAGGGGATGTAGCATCTTTAGAACAAGCATTAAGTAAATTTTATTTAGTTACATCAGTATTTGAAAGCGTAGATCCTGCATTAGTAGAAAAAGCGAATCAAGATGTAGAAGATATTTTCAACAAGCTATTACAAGAAGAATTACAGAAACTTAATATCCAAACATCAGTAGTGCAGTCTACAACTGAAACAAAAGAAAATGCAAGCTCGGTAAAAGAAAATACTAGTAGTAATGAAGAAAAAGTAGTTACAGAAGAAAATGAGGTAACAAGTACAACAACTGAGAAAAACCAAAAAAATGTAAAGACTGAAGGTGCCAAAAATAACGAGAAAACAAGTAATATCGATTCAAGTACTCAAAAAGCACAAGTAAAATCTGAACCATTTAGTCAAGAAATTGATCAAATAGAAACATATTTAAATCCAGCGAATCCACAATATGAAAATGCTTTACTATTAGCAAATAAGTATATTGACGGTGCAACAGGAGAACAAAAAGAGAAATTAGAAAAGCAATTTAGTGCGGCTGTAGAGGGACTTCGTGGACAAATTAAAGATTCTAATTTCAAAGTGGAAGATGCTATAAATAAAGCAAATTTATTAGCAAATACGGCAAGAGTAGAAAAATCTGTTCAAGATGAATCTCATAAATTATTAATGCCGCTAATGTTTGAAAGAAAAGCAAACGATGCTGCAAATAATGGAGAATATTATACAGCGGTATTAAACATTGCAAATGCAATTCGTACAAAGCACCCATTGGAACGTTCAAGAGAAGAAATGGTTAATTATGCGAATAAATTATGGATAGATACAGAAAATGAATGGAATAAAATAAATGGAACGACAGGATGGCAAAGTGAAGTAAGTAAAAACTTATTACCATCATACACATTACTTGCACAGTTAAAGGATATTGATAAAACAATTGGCCAAATTAGTGGTATGAATATGATTGATAATGCATCCAAAAAAATGGAGGGAATTCAACTTATTCAATTAGCAGGTGATGAAGCAAATAAAGAAGGGCAAACGAGCCTTTATAATGCTTTACATTATTATGGTCAAGCAGCTTCTCGTGGTGTTGTTGACAAAACAGGATTTTCTAATGTTGCTAGTCTTGTAATTAAAGAAGCAAAACAGCTAGAAAAAACGCAATATAAATCAGCGTTAAACAACTATCAAATTTTATATAAAACACCAGGTATTGAAGAATTAGGAATTAAAGATGGGGTAAAAGCGGCAATTGAGTATTTGAGTACATTTGAAGCTGCAAAGGTAAGTGGGAATAAAGATACGATTGAAGATTTAGCTTCAGCAATTGAATTAACTTATCGTTCTATGGAATTAGGGTATCCAGAAGCAGATGCAAAAGAATGGATGAATACGGTAGCTCTAAAAATGTTTAATAAAGGTGCAGGATATATGTCCGCAACTGACACGAATAATGCATATAAATGTTTTGAATTTTTAAGTCGTGATAAATATGCAAATGCTATTAATGGAGAAATAACGAAACAAGCAAAAGAGAATGTAGAAAAAATTAAATCTATGAACGTTAAAAAATAATTAGATTTAACATTCGCCATCTTACTTTGCGTAAGATGGCGAAATTATTTCGCATAATGAGTAAATATTAATGAGTTTAGTAGAAATTTGAATTTTACTAAACTCATTGATTATTCATTAAAGCCACACTATGCATAATACAGAATTTGAAAGGCGGAAAAAAGATGATTAGCAATTTAAAAAGGGAAGCATTAGCCTCATTGAAAGGCCGATGGGGATTAGGGGTAGGCTCAACGTTTCTTAATTATCTCATCCCCGTAGCAAGTATGTATATCATTGGTATAGTAGTATTTCTAATTTTTGGTTTGTTTATAGATATTATAGGACCTGAGAACTTTGTATATTATTCATATGGCGAACCTCAAATTAATTTTGGATTGATTTTATCTCAAATTATTATATGGGCTATTATTTTTATTCTTTATATTGTTGTACAAAGTGTTATGAGTTACGGCTATTATAAAATCACATTACGTTTAGCGAAAAATGAATCTACCACAATAGGTGATCTATTTGCTGGTTTCAATTCAAATAATATATTTAGAGCTATGAAATTAGGTATCTTACAAACAATATTTATTAGCTTATGGAGTCTTTTGTTCATTGTTCCAGGTATTATTAAATTTTTTTCTTATTCTATGGCTTACTACATTATGTTAGAGGATCCAGAATGTACAGCAAGTGAAGCAATTAAAAAAAGTAAAATGATGATGAAAGGACATAAGTTAGATTTATTTATCACTTGGTTAAGTTTCATTGGTTGGTTTATTTTAGGTTCATTGGTGGGAATATTCACACTAAATCTTCCATATCTTTGGATTACTCCATATTATACTACTACAGTATCACATTTCTATTTAAATCTAGTGAATAGAACTAATGATTCAAAAGAAGTACCAGTAATCAATATTCAAAAATAACGAATTTAAATTTTGCAAAAGGAGTGAAGTTCAATGAGTTTACTAGAAATTTGTCCATTAGACGAGGCGTTAGTGGAAGCTTTACAGAATGAAGAAAAAAGAGTTCGTTTTTATGAGATATTACAGAAATCAAATTTGTATGTTGTTGCTTCTGTAGAGGGAAATACAACTGTAGATGAAGAAGGAAATTTGATTTCAACTGATAATACACAATTGCAAATTCATTATTTTGAAATGGAAGAAGGATTAATGTTACCACTGTATTCTGATTTGAAACATTTAGAAATGGTTATTCCAGAAGAATGTCCATATGTTTCTATGAATGCAGTTGAATTATTAAAGACGATAGATTTAGAGGCAAATGTAATATTAAATCCAGGAACAAAATTTCAAAAATTATTTGTACGGGAAGAAATTGAAGCGATTTGTGATAATAGTATTTTTGATGTTTTTTCTAAAGGGGATAAGTAAAAATTGATGCAGTTCTATTCCTTTTTGGTATAAAATAGAGGAAGGTGGGAGAAGGCTTGGAAATTAAAGTCAAACCTGAACAACTCGAACAAATTGCCAAAAACATATCAGAGATGCAAACACACAGCCAGAATATACAACAAAATCTCAATCAATCTATGTTTAGTATTCAAATGCAATGGCAAGGAGCAACGAGTCAGCATTTTTATGGAGAATATATGAGATCAATGAGACTCATGGAATCTTACATACGTAACTTACAAGTTACAGAAAAAGAATTACGGCGTATCGCTCAAAAGTTTCGTCAAGCAGATGAAGAATATCAAAAGAAACAAAATGAAAAGTTGAAAGAAACTCATAAAAAAGAAAAGAAACATGAAAAATCATGGTGGGAAAAGACAGTAGAAGGAGCAGCTGAATTCATTGGAGTAAATGATGCAATTCGTGCAGTTACCGGTAAAGACCCTATTACAGGGAAAGAATTATCATCAAAAGAAAGACTCATCGCCGCAGGATGGACACTCTTAAACTTTGTTCCTGTTGGAAAAGTGGCAAGTCTTGCTGGAAAAGGAATAAAGTATGTCGCTTCTAGCTTTGGGAAGACAATTGTAAAAGCAGGAAAAAGACTAGGTGAAGGCGTAACAATGGTAGCCGGAAAAGCTGGAAAAGCAGCTGTTGATGGCATAAAAACAGCCAGCCACAAAGTAAAAGAGGGTGTAAACTTTGTAGCCTCCACAGCAAAAGGCTTTGCCGATAAAATCGGAAGTCTATGGAACAAAGGTGCTACAACCGTAAAAACAACCTTCTTGCAAGGGAATGAAAAGATCCAGCACGCAGTAAAAACATTACTGGAATACAAATGGATCCCAGGCGTGGGAAAAGGCTTTGCCATGGCTGGAGTAGGAAAGGTCTCAGGAGGAGGACAGTATTCTCTGAAAGAGGCTTATCAGTATATGGAGAGTAAGGTTGTTAAGGGTACGGGTAAAGTATATCCAACTAGACAAATAGATTCAGTAACAGAAGCGCATATAATTGATAGAGTGAAGGAACTAAGAGGAAATTTATCGAGTAAATATAAGAAATCTGGTAATTTTGCTGTTGCCGAAGTGGATGTCAGTGGGATAAGCAAATCGGAATTTTATGCTCAAAGTAGCATAAATGAACTTAAGGGAAGTCTTGAGCATAAGGTGCCTGATATTTCTTTACAACCTGAAAATCCAATGTTTAAGGCTACAGAAGCAGTTGGTAAAAATGGATTTAATTATTTAAGGAATACAGATACTGAGTATAAAATACTAAATGATATAGCTTCTAGGCTTGGGGATAATACACAAGCTAGTGGTAGAATTAAGTTATTTACAGAATTGGATACTTGCGACAGTTGTAATAAAGTTATAGCAGAGTTTGCAGCTAAATATAAAAATATTGAATTAGAAGTCGTACACAACAATGGTAATAGAATTATTCCTTAAACTAAATTCTTTGGAGGAAAGTAATTATGAAAGATTGGGAGTATAATGAATTATTTGAAGCAATTCAGGAGACATATAAAGAGTTGTTAGATGAAGCTAGGGGATATAAGTATGCTATAGCAAAACTATCAGATGAGTTTGATAACTTAGGTAAGATAGAAGATGTTATTGTTGATACTGCTATTGGTGAGATTGCAATTGGACATGATAAAGTTTTTATTGGGCTTATTGAAGGTATAACAAGGAGATTAAGCAAGTTTAATCCACAAGAAGCAGGAGATGAATTAACATTAGAAGAAATAAAAGACTTATCGAGAAGAATAAATAAAGTAATAGAAGGACTAAAAAATGTAGAGGTTGATTATAATCCTTCAGCAGAATAAAGGTTAGTGTTTTAGAAAAAGAAATAAGTGTTTGAAAGTAAGTACTTCATGATGGTTGTACCATCATAGAGTATTATGTGCAATGATAGAATAGGAAAAGAAGTACGAGCTTAGGCGAGATGACATTTTACTGGGCGATGAATATAAACACATGGAATGTATATTAAACTAACGAACTCGTACAAACTCGTAAGTTTTAACGTAGTAGTTGTCATGACGTATAAAAGGTGTCATACTGTTACTACAAAACTTACAAATTTAATGCTACTTAAAAATAGATGAACTTAAAGCACTTGATTGTCAATTATGGCAACAAGTGCTTTTTTGCATTTTAGCGTAGAAATAAGTTGGTAAACGTATAATTTTATAAGTGCATTAATTGTTAATTTTTATAGATTGTAATGGCTGTGTACAGGGTATGACGATAGTAGAAGAAAAAATAAAGGGTTGTGTTATTTTTTGAATTCATCGTAAAGTACGTTTTAACGGATGGACGTTATGCACACGTTATCCGCAAAAAACGGGTAAACGTTACAGGAACTTTAATTGCTGTAACGGGAGAGGAATCAATATGGAAGAGAAAGTAGTTGGTTATGTACGAGTTTCAACAGAAGGACAAGTGCGTGAAGGTTATAGCTTAACGTATCAAGTAGAAGAAATCGAACGTTATTGTATGGAAAATAACTTACAATTGCTTCATGTATATGAAGATAGAGGACTAAGTGGCGCAACTGTTGATGAAAATGGATTAACAGTTGAACGTGAAGGCTTACAAGAACTATTGTCAGATATGGCATATCAACAAGTGAGGCGCGTGATTGTATTAAATACATCTCGGTTATGGCGCTCTGATATGGCAAAAGTATTAATACAACGAGAGCTAAAGAAACATAAGGTTGATGTGAAAGCGATTGAACAACCCAATTATAGTATATACACGCATGACCCAAATGATTTTTTAGTAAATGGCATGTTAGAACTACTAGATCAATATCAACGTCTCGAGATTGCATTGAAGCTGAGTAGAGGCAGAAAGAAGAAAGCGGAACAAGGTGGATATGCGGGTGGCGGTGTGATGTTTGGGTACACAGTCAAGAAAGGACAAAAAGTGTTAGAAGTAGATGCAGAAAAAGCAGTGGTTGTACGTAGACTATTTGAGTTACGACACTTTTTTAGGCAGTGGTCGCTGACTCAATTGGCAGAACGACTGAATGCAGAAGGCTATCGTACAGAGAAAGGGAAACGGTTTACGAAAGTACAAGTGAAACGCATGTTAGACCGGGAGAGCTTTTATCGAGGGATATACACATATGGTCAAATACAGACAAATGGGAAACATTCAGCAATTATTTTATAAACTCACTTAAAAAATTAGCTCATTTTACTATACATACTACTAGAGTGATGAAAATGGCTAGGCTTGCGTACCTATGCGCATCGGAAGATGAACGCTCGAACTAAGGTTGCCGACATTTTTATATATGACTAAATCATTGAATAGAGGGATGAGTTATGCATCATAGGCAGAACTATTTGTATGTAGGAGTAGATTTACATAAAGAGCAGCATACGGCTGTTATTATTAATTGTTGGCAAGAGAAACTAGGAGAAATACAATTTGAGAATAAACCATCTGCATTTTCGAAGTTCTTATTAGAAGTAGAGACATATGTGTGTGATGGGATAACTGTTGTATTTGGTTTAGAAGATGTTGGTGGTTATGGAAGAGCGTTAGCGAAATATTTAGTAGACCATGAACGAGTTGTGAAAGAAGTAAATCCAGCTTTATCATTTTTAGAGCGAAAGAGCCAAGTGATGATACAAAAAAATGATAGTTGGGATGCGGAATGTGTAGCACGCATACTGATAAACAAATTTAATCAACTGCCAGATGCAAAGCCAAACGATTTATTTTGGTCGATACAACAACTAGTTTCAAGAAGGAATGCATTAGTAAAAGCACAAAGTGCATTAAAGAACCAACTACATATTCAATTAAACCATCATTATCCAAGCTATAAAAAGTTTTTCTCAGAGTTAGATGGAAAAACAGCATTAGCATTTTGGCAGCAATATCCGTCACCCTCTTGTTTAGAGGGGGTAAATATAAAGCAATTAACAGCTTTTTTATTAGATGTTAGCAACAATACATGTTCAGTAAAGAAAGCAAGCGACATATTAAAACTTGTAAAAGAAGATGGACAAACAATGAAAGAGTATCAAGAAACGCGAGATTTTTTAGTAAGAAGTATTGTACGGGATATTGAGTTTAAAAAGAGGGAAATGAAATACATCGAAAGAGAATTAAAACGGTTATTAAATCTACTAGATTATCAATTAGAGACGATGCCGGGAATAGAACTTGTGACGGCATCAGCATTAATTGCAGAAATTGGGGATGTAAGGCGATTTCCAAATGCCAACAAATTAGCACGATTCGCGGGGATTGCGCCTGTTTACTTTGGTTCTGGTGGGAAAGGTAAGACACACAAAAGCAAACAAGGAAACAGGGCGCTACATGCTTTATTTTATAATTTAGCTGTACAGCAAGTGCAAGTAGCAAAAGGAAGTAAGTTACCCAGAAACCCAGTGTTTCATGCATATTATCAAAAGAAACTTAAAGAGGGAAAAACAAAAGGACAAGCATTGGTATGTATTATGAGAAGGCTTGTAAACATTGTATATGGCATGATGAAATATAAAACAGCTTATGAATTGCCGGTAGTGGAAGAAAAAGAAGTAGTTTAATAAGGTTTTACATGGTTTGCTTTTTTATTGTGAGAGTTTAAGATTACAACATAGGGTACGGGTGAAGGTAGTAGGATTATTCCTGGTACTCCGGGTATTGTAACAGGAGGAAATTCTACTAAATTAGGAAAAAATATGATGACAGAAATGGGGCTTAGACGTTCAACTAAATGGAGTGGATATCAAGCACAGCATATTATTCCTTCTGAAATGGCAGATAATCCTGTAATTAAAAAGATAGGTATGAACTTTGATGACTCATCAAATGGTATTTTTTTAAGAGTACCAGATGATAATATAAGTACAATGGCTAGACACAGAGGATATCATTCTGTTTACAATGAAGTAGTTGCAAGAGCATTAAATAAAATGGATATTAACCAAAGTATTGATAGTTTACAAAAGCAGGTATATGATTTGCAAAAAAATTTAAGAAAATTACAGGGGAATGGTTTACCATTGTACCCAAGCCAAGGTGCAACAGTAGAACTCTGGGAAAGAAAGCTAAAACAATTGGAAATACAAAATAAGTAAATATCAGTAAGGTGGTAAGGTGTAATGGAAAATAAAGATATTAGTTTGCTTGAAGAATTTCTTTATAATACAAATAAAGAGGATACAATTAGCCGAATAAAGAATATAGATAATCCAATACTCCTTCATTGTTTTGCAGCAAATTATAATTGGAATAGTGGATTTGATATACCAAATGCAATTCTTGAAAACAAAGATTGTGACTTAGGAACGGGATTACTAATGTTTCATTATGCAGACGGATATCGATTATTAGAAAGTCCAGAGGAAGTTTCGAATTCTCCATTACAAGAATGGAAGGTTTTTATATTAAAACTTCAAAATAAAATTATGAATTTGGAGTTTAAAACACAAAATATATCATTTAGCCCTGAATTAACAAAAATTCAAATATTCAAGTTGAAAAAAAGGAACCCAAGTATTTCAGATATTCTTATTAATGAGTCACCAGGAAATATAATTGATATTCCTAAAATATAAATAAACATTAAAAACTCATTACATTAAATAAATGAGTTTAGTTATAGTGATTTTATAAAGCTTACTATACTAAATTATATTATATTTTATGTACGAATATGATAAAGTTCGCGGTGCTAAATTTAAATACGCATAAGCATATATGAATAAAAAATAAAGTATATGTGAAGTAGATAGAAAAAATAAAAGGGTTTTTGAAAGTATGTACTCCATGATGGTTGTACCATCATGGAGTACTGTGTGCAATGATAGAATAGAAAACAAAGTACGAGCTTAGGCGAGATGACATTTTACTGTGCGACGAATATAAAGGACATGGAATGGACATAAAACTAACGAACTCGTACAAACTCGTAAGTTTTAACGTAGTAGTTGTCATGACGTATAAAAGGTGTCATACTGTTACTATAAAACTTACAAATTTACGCTACTTAAAAATAGATGAACTTAAAGCACTTGATTGTCTCTGAAAGGCAACAAGTGCTTTTTTCGTCTTAGTATAGAAATAAGATATAATAAAAAAGTTAATATTTTGTTAGATTGAGAAAGTAAAAAATATTTACTAAAAAGCAGCTGTTGATGGCATAAAAACAGCCAGCCACAAAGTAACAGAAGGTGTAAACTTTGTAGCCTCGACAGCAAAAGGATTTGCCGATAAAATCGGAAGTCTATGGAACAAAGGTGCCACAACTGTAAAAACAACCTTCTTGCAGGGGAATGAAAAGATCCAGCACGCAGTAAAAACATTACTGGAATACAAATGGATCCCAGGCGAGGGAAAAGGCTTTGCCATGGCTGGAGTAGGAAAGGTCTCAGGAGGAGGACAGTATTCTCTGAAAGAGGCTTATCAGTATATGGAGAGTAAGGTTGTTAAGGGTACGGTTGGAGCTAATAACTTTAAATTTGGAGAAAATGCTAAAAATTATTTAAAAAATGTTGAGAATATAAGCACTAAGAAAGGAGTTAGTGGTGGACATAACATGGATGAATTTTACAATGCTTTGAAAAATCAGGGTGTTGATGTAGAAGACTTAATTATATATAAAAAATCACATTCTTCAATTGAAGGGATTTATGAGATAGAATACAAAATACCTAGAAAAGACATGGATGGAAATATTGCCGAACCTGTTTCGTATAAAAATATTAAGGAGCCTAAAACATATACGATCCAGCAATGATTAGTGATGATAAGATATATCAGTGGGGAAAAGAAGCGATGCAAAAGGGAACAATAAATGGTAGGTTTGTTGAAGTTACTGCTTCACATGGATTGAAGTTCAGAGGTTATTTAAATGATACTGGGGAGATAACTAACTTTTTCCAAATTCTAGACTGATATTATAAGATACAATATTTATAGGAGGATAAAATGAATAGTAATTTTGAATTTATTGAAGATAAAGAGAAAAACGATGAATTGATGTCAATATATTTTAACTTTATAAACGGTAAGTACTTGGAAAGAGCTTTGAGTTTTTTTGTAAAAAAAGAGGGGTTTGGACAAGAAATAGTATTTGTTCATTTTCAGTCTGATTTAGATGAATTTGATATGTCACAGCTACCTACACCTTTAGATGATAAGCATGTGTTAGTTGAATTAGATTCTCCAGCTGTGGAGTCTGAACAACAAGTGTATTTGGACTTTGAAACTTTTTATAATTATTTGGAAGAACATGTAAAAAAAGAAGTGGAAAAAAATCCAGAAAGAAATGAATTAATAGATTTATTAGTACAAGTTAAGCGTAGCTTAAATTTGTAATATCTTATAGCCGTTTTACTAGATTCGAAGGGCAGAAAAAGAACTTTTTGAAGAACGCGTTTTTATTAGGATTTTATTATATTTAAATAAAGAAGATTGTCTGATATTGAATAAGTAAAGAGGAAGTTATAGATGAAGAAGACTCAACAAAAGAGACCTCAAATATGAGGTCTCTTTTGTTGAGTGTATTGAAAAAATACCTAATTAAAAATTAGCGTGAGATAACAACTATAAGGGTACGGGTAAAGGAGGCAGTACTGTAAGTGAAGTTAAAACATTTGTAAACAAAGGGAAACATTTTACAAATGGAAGAAAAATAGATTAAAGCCTAATATTAAGATATAAAACGGGAGAGTATGATTACTTTTATGAAACAGATAATCTTGGAAGAATTGAAAAATTTGAAACAGATAAGTTACAATTAACTGAGAGAGAGAAGCGATTATCACATAGCAAAAATACACTAGGAAAAGTAAAAGGGCAAGATCATAATTGAAAATGAATGAGCTGCAGCTTTGAAAGAAAAACCCCCTAAAGAAGTAACAGTTGATGTTGAAATAATTTATCATGGCAATGATATGCGTCCAAAGGAATTTATAGTTAATTACTCGATTGATGGTAAGGCGGACTTCAGAGTTATTAAAAATTGATTTAAGGAGTGAAAAAGTAGTATGAAAGAATTTGAAGATAAATTTAGTGAATTGCAAGCAGATATGATATCTATATGTATGGAATATGTTGAAGATAGGGCGGATAAAGTGTACGTTTATGCTTCGCGTGAGGAAGGAATTATTTCGGGAAGTTTCTTTTATTACATTAACAATAAGTATGTAGAACGTCATAAAGTAAATGATGCATTGGAAGATGAAGACGAAAGATATGATGTTTCTACTAAAAGACAGTCTATGGTATTACGCATTATATGTGAAGATATTGAGAAAATTGAAGAATTATGCAAAGAATATGAGCGTGACATGCCAACTGAGATGAAATTGATATATGATGTTCATAGTGGCAAGTTTAAAGCTCAATATAAGTATGATTTAGTATATGCGAATGATGAAGTTAAAACAGCTAGCCATATTGCTGATGAGTGGTTTGAGGAAGTGAAAAATAATAAACTTTAAAAAATTTATAGTAATAGATATATTTAAACTGAATTAATAACTCATGAAAGTTTTAGCATCTATTTGTATAATAGCATTTGCATACAGGAGTGACAAAGTATTGCTGTAATTAATTTAAAACATGTTATGTAGTGTACAGAAAAATAATAGGCTGTTAAAAAGTATATACTTCATGATGGTTGTAACATCATGGAGTACTATGTGCAATGATAGAATAGAAAACGAAGTACGAGCTTAGGCGAGATGACATTTTACATGGCGATGAATATAAACACATGGAATGGACATAAAACTAACGGAATCGTACAAACTCTTAAGTTTTAACGTAGTAGTTGTCATGACATATAAAAGGTGTCATACTGTTACTACAAAATGTACAAATTTATACTACTTAAAAATAGATGAACTTAAAGCACTTGATTGTCGACTAAAGGCAACAAGTGCTTTTTGCGTTTTAGCGTAGAAATTTAAAAGAGCACTATAATTTTATAAGTACATTAAGTGTTAAATTTTTATTGTTGTTTTATAGATTGTAGTAGCTGTGAACAGTGTACGACGATAGTAGAGGGAAAAATAAAGGGTTGTATTATTTTTTGAAGTCATCGTAAAGTACGTTTTAACGGTTGATGTAAGAGTACATCCAATAAAAGGTGGAGTCATGTCTACTACAGCGGTAAATAACGCTATTCAACACAAGGAGTCATCGCAACAACAAGATAACGATGATCCAGAAGAAGGTACTGCTGATAGTGGTGATGATGACGAAGAATAATAAAAAGGTTTCTCAACAAATTTTAATATATCCCTTGACAGTTACAAATATAACCGATATACTTCATATTAATTTCAAAAGAAAATATATTCTAAATATTTAAATGTGTTGAATAGGAGTAGTAAGGTCGTGTATTTGTACAGAGAGCTATGGGTTGGTGTGACATAGTCAAATGACATCCTGAACTCGCCTAGGAGCAGTAAGGTGGAACGGAATTACATTCTTAGTAAATCTTAACGGTTAACCTTCGATATTAGGTTTGTAATCAAACGATTACTACTAAGGTGGATTCATAATGGAATCAATAAGAGTGGTACCGCGTTAAGCAAATGGCTTAGCGTCTCTTTATATAGAGACGCTAAGCCATTTTTTTATTTTATAGAAATAGAAATGGAGGGTTTATTTGAATTGGTCTATATAATTTGATTATTTATATAAATAAATTTAATTAGGAGGAAAATAAGATGAAACAGACGGAGCAATGGACTTCGAAATTAGGGTTTATAATGGCTGCAGCAGGATCGGCAATTGGACTTGGCGCAATATGGAAGTTTCCTTATATCGCTGGGAAAAGCGGGGGAGGAGCATTCTTTTTAATCTTTATATTATTCACTGTATTAATTGGGTTACCGCTACTTATAGCTGAATTTATGATTGGTCGCAGTACACAGAAACAAGCGGTTGGAGCATTTAAAAGTATTGCACCAAATACAGGGTGGCACTGGATTGGACGCCTTGGCGTCGGAACGTGTTTTATATTACTTTCGTTTTATAGTGTTGTAGGTGGATGGGTATTAATTTATTTATTCAGAGGAGTAACTGGACAACTTATTACTCCAGGACAAAATTACGGTTCATTATTTACTGAAACAATTGGAAATCCCGCTTGGGCAATTATGGGACATTTCGCTTTTATGTTCATTACGATTTGGGTTGTATCAAAAGGTGTACAAAATGGAATTGAAAAAGCAAGTAAATATATGTTGCCAGCGTTGTTCATTTTATTTGTCGCTCTTATTGTTCGCTCATTAACACTTGATAACGCAATGAAAGGTGTGAAGTTTTTCTTACAACCGGACTTCTCAAAGGTTACTTCGGAAAGTATTTTGTTCGCAATGGGGCAATCATTCTTTGCAATTAGTATCGGGATTTCAATTATGGTTACGTATAGTTCCTATTTAAATAAAAAAGAAAGTTTACCAAAATCAGCAATAACAATTGTTGGATTGAATTTATTTGTTTCATTATTTGCAGGACTTGCAATTTTTCCGGCCGTATTTTCATTAGGAATGGAGCCAACAGAAGGGCCTGGATTACTATTTATCGTATTACCATCAGTATTTAGTCAAATTCCATTTGGTGCGGTTTTCTTAACAGTATTTCTTGCACTATTTACATTTGCGACATTAACATCAGCATTTTCACTATTAGAGACAGTTGTTTCAGCAGTGACAAATGGTGAACAAGAAAGAAGAACGAAATTATCATGGATGATCGGTTTCGGCATTTTCTTAGTAGGCATACCATCAGCGTTATCATTTGGAGTATGGAGTGATATTACGATTTTTGGAAAGAATATTTTTGATGCAGTAGACTTTTTATCTAGTAATATATTAATGCCACTTGGTGCACTATTTATTAGTATTTTCGTTTCATTCAAAATGGAGAAGAAGGTGCTAGAAGCAGAGTTTTTTGTGGGTGGTAATTATGGAAAGAAAGTATTTACTTGTTGGGCGTTTTTACTTCGATTTGTAGCACCACTCGCAATTATCATCGTCTTTTTAAATGTAATAGGAATTATTTAACAATTGATGTTATAATATTCAGTAAAAAAGAAGGTGATGATCATAAAGGCGAATTTGATAGAAGCAGGGAAATACATGAATATTAGAGGCAAAAAGCTATACGTTGAAACGCATGGACACCCTAAAAATAAACCAGTCCTATACTTACATGGTGGACCTGGAGAAAGTTGTTATGATTTTTCATTTCATCAGGCGGAACGTTTAAAAGATTCTTTATATGTAATTATGATAGATCAAAGAGGTGTTTGTCGCTCCGAAGAAATTACTGAGGAAGAAGCTTTTGGATTAAAAGATTTAATTGAAGACTGTGAGGAATTAAAAAAAGTATTACAAATTGAGAAGTGGTCTGTAATTGGACATTCTTTCGGTGGATATGTAGCATTGTTATATGCATCGATATATCCAAGTTCAATAGAGAAAATAATATTTGAAGGACCAACTTTCGATTTCGCATTAACAAGTAGGGCTTTGTTACAAAAGACAGGGCATCTATTAAAAAAGTATGGAAAAGAAGAAGTAGCAGAAGAGTCTCTTGCTTATTCATCTAGCAATGCTAGTTCAGAAGAGTTGTTAGAGGCTTATATAAGACTAAGTGATGAACTAGAAGAAAAAAGAATGGAGATTTACAATAATAAGGAAGATGTGACAGACGAGAGTTTATATAGTGATGAAGAATGGGAAGAATTTTCAAATAGCTCCATGATTCATTTTGATAGATTAAAAGTAGAAGGAGCATTCCATACTTCATTATTACCTAAGATAAAAGATATAACAAACCCAATGTTATTAATTGTAGGAAAACATGATGTAGTAACGTGTGAAAAACAAATTGAAACGTTTAATAAAGAAGCTCGAAACGGTAAGTATATCGCATTTGAAGAGAGCGGTCATTCACCTCATTATGAGGAAGCAGATCGATTCGCAGACACAGTCATACATTTTTTGAAATGAAGAAAAGGGTGCTTCTATAAATGAGAAGCACCCTTTTTTAATTTATGGACATGTGATTGTGATGTTGGGCCACTTACTTTGCCAATTCTTTTTAATAACTCTGTTCTTGTACATATGTATACGCTCTTTCGATTCCAGAAAATGAGCTGTTGGTCTCACTTGTAAGGAAAGAACATCTTCAATACCGCACGGAGCTGTTAATATAACTTTGTTTTTTTCATCTAATGTAACACCTAAAGCCGTTGCTGTTTCAGGGAATTTAGAAATAGCATCAACAGAAGAAGAATACGGTGGCATATTACCCACTACATGCATACGAGCTTGATTCTTTACCGACCAAGGAATCGTAGTATCAATATTCTTTAATTTATTTTCTAATGATTGTTCGTACATCTCATCTTTATGTAGACTATCATAATAAATTACATCAACATCAGGCAGAGCTGTTCTAGTCTCACAGTTATGTAAAGTATCCCAAATTTTAGAGCGGACAAAGCCGGCACAAATCCACCAATCAGGTAACTCTAGTGATTTTGCCATTTGTAATACATCCATCATCCATTCATCGTTTTCTATTAATCGAATTATATCTTGCTCTGTTTGTATTGTCATTTGTTATCCCACCTACTTTTTTAATTGAGGGCTAATTCATTAGTTTTATAATCCATGTGATCCAGTAAGCACCTGGTATGAATAATAGTTGTGCTAATAACGTACCGAAAAGTCTAGAAATCATTAACCAACCATACATTTTACTCATTGCTTCAGCACCTTCTTCTGATTGAAGGGCTCGCTCTGTTAAAAGAGCGATACGTGGATCTAGTAGCACTGTTAATAAAATAGTAGCAAAACCATTAATAAGGCCAGAAGCTGTAGTAGCTTTTGTCGCGTAATCTGGAAGTAAAAAAGAAGCATATAGGGCTGAAAGAACACCAGCTGTATATATAGCAGTAGCAAACATGTTAATAAGCATAATACGTTTTGGAATACCACCAATGCGTAGTCTATGAATCATTTCTAATTTTGGGAAGCGTACATATTTTTTTGTGTACTTTAATTTTTGAATGTTATTTGTTTTCATCATTCGAATGAAAGAACCGTCTGTTTCAAAGTTTTGAATGACGTATCCAAATAGTTTTGTCAAAGTTGGATATAGTATAATCGCAATTAATGTACCGACAGAGGCGGATAATAGAACGAGCCGTATAATATGTTCTAAATTTATGGATGCGTCTCGTTTTGCCTCATCGACAATCCCACCGATTAAAAAGGCTTGTAGCATGTTAGATGTTCTTGAAATAAGTAACACCATGCCTACCACAGACAAAGCGACAGCAATTCTCTTTAAACGTACTCCAGCTAATCGAATACTATAAGAGCTTGTTTCAACCGCATGAATAACAATTGTGAAAGCCATTATAACAATTAACGTAATTGACATTAGATTCACCAGTTTCTATTAAAATAATTTTAACTTTTTTACTTTATCATATATATCTTTTTTTGTAACTGAAAGTATGTGACATAGAAAAAGGAATTTTCAGAAAAAAGATAATAATGGTATAATAAAGAGATAGGAAACAATGCTATATATACAGTAAAATAAGCGAGGGAAGAAAACATGTATACAACATTTCTAGTTGATCTAGATGGAACATTGACTGATCCGAAAGAAGGGATTATTAATTCAGTACTGTATGCATTAAAAAAGGTTGGTATTGAAGAATTACATATAAAAGAGTTAAATTCATTTATTGGACCGCCCATTCAGCAATCATTCATAGAGAGATACAATATGAATGAAGGAGAAGTAGAACGCGCTGTTTTTTATTTCAGAGAATATTTAAAGCAGCGTGGATTGTTAGAAAATAAGGTATACGATGGTATTCCAAATCTTTTAAAACAATTAAAAGATAACGGAAATCGTTTATTTATAGCAACTTCAAAGCCTACTGTATTTGCAAAACAAGTACTAGATCATTTTCAACTAACGGATTATTTTGAAGGTATCATTGGAAGTAATTTAGATGGTACAAGAATAAAAAAAGAAGAAATCATTGCTCATATTTTACAAACAAATGAAGAACTTAATAAAGAAGAATTTGTTATGATTGGAGATAGAAAGCACGATATAATCGGTGCGAATCAGAATGGAATTGCATCAATCGGCGTTTTATATGGCTATGGTAGTGAAACAGAATTGACCGAAGTTGGTGCGACTCATATAGTAAATGATGTAATAGAATTACATCATTTTTGTTTAGAAAATAGTTTGATAAAGAAGTAAATATAGAGACTGAAAATCCCTTTATGTTTAAAGGGATTTTTCATATGTAATCGAATAGTTATAATTAGACATTTTTAGCATGAAAAATTTGTATGAATTAGAGGAGGGATGTCAGAAATAAAAGATTAGAAGAATTTTATCAATAAAATTTAGAATTTTCAGTTTAAAGGAGGGGGTATAATTGGAGCTAGTTATTATATTATTAGCACTTAGTTTATTAATGTTTGTAGCTTATAGAGGGTTTTCTGTTATTTTATTTGCACCGATATTTGCATTATTTGCAGTATTTTTGACAGAGCCTAGTTTTGTATTACCTTTCTTTTCGAATATTTTTATGGAGAAAATGGTAGGTTTTATTAAACTATATTTTCCTGTATTTTTACTTGGGGCAATATTTGGGAAAGTAGTAGAAATGTCAGGAATTGCGGATTCGATTGCAAAGACAATTATAGAGTTAGTTGGTGAAAAACGTACAATATTAGCGATTGTATTAATGGGTGCTATCTTAACGTATAGTGGTGTTAGTGTGTATGTAGTAGTGTTTGCTGTATATCCGTTCGCAGCTAAGTTGTTTCGACAAGCGAATATTCCAAAACGTTTAATCCCTGGAACAATCGTTCTTGGAGCGGTTACGTTTACGATGGATGCGCTACCTGGATCACCACAAATTCAAAACGTAATACCTACGACGTTTTTTAAAACAGACATTTATGCTGCGCCGATACTTGGTATTGTAGGGGCAATTTTTGTACTTACGTTAGGGTTACTATATTTAGAGAGTAGACGGAAGAAGGCGAAAGCAGCTGGAGAAGGGTATTTTGGTTTTAACGATGGGAATATTGAAATGGCAGCTTCTTTACAAGCAGAACAAAAAGATATGCCGTTGGTTAAAAATATTGAAATTACAAGAGCACAGCAAGTAATTGCTTTTGTACCACTTATTTTAGTAGGTGTAATGAATAAAGTTTTTACTATTATGATACCGAAGTGGTATCCGAATGGTTTTGATTTTTCTGCAATTGGTATGAAAGCATTTGGAAAAGTAGAATTAAGTGCAGTAGTTGGAATCTGGTCAGTAGAATTGGCACTTATTATAGGTATAGTAACAACGTTATTATTATATTGGAAGCGAGTAGTAACAGGATTTCAAGCTGGATTGAATACAAGTATCGGTGGGGCGCTACTGGCAACGATGAATACAGGAGCTGAATTTGGATTCGGTGGTGTCATCGCAGCACTTCCAGGCTTCGCAATTATGAGAGATGGTATTTCTGCCACATTCACAAACCCTCTAGTGAATGGAGCAGTAACGACAAATATTTTAGCCGGTATTACAGGCTCTGCATCAGGAGGAATGGGAATTGTTTTAAGTGCAATGGGAGATAAGTTTATTGCAGCGGCCAATCAATTCGATATTCCGTTAGAAGTAATGCATCGTATCGTGTCAATGGCATCAGGAGGAATGGATACATTACCACATAACGGGGCTATTATTACTATTCTTACCGTAACAGGTTTAACACATAAACAGTCATATAAAGATATTTTTGCAATTACTGTTTTGAAAACGGTTGCTGTGTTTTTAGTTATTACATTCTATACCGTAACAGGAATTTATTAAGTCGATATGTTATGAACTAAAATATTAATTAGGGGAAGAAGGGGTGGAGTACTTGCAAGAAGTTGCTGAGTTTCGTATGCCGAAGTCTGTATTATATGGAAGAAATTCGCTTGAAAAACTGGGGGAACAATCTAAGAAGTTGGGGAAAAGAGCGTTTATAGTTACGGATACAATTATGGAGAATTTAGGATATGTTGAGAGTTGTATACAACAACTAAATACGAAAGGTATTACTGTTATTATATATAATAAAGTAAATGCTGAGCCTACAAATATACACGTGTTAGAAGCGTTAACTCTTAGTAAAGAAGAAAAGTGTGATTTTATTATTGGTATTGGTGGTGGAAGTTGTATTGATGCAGCGAAAGCAGTTGCGGTATTATATACAAATGGCGGAGACGTGGAAGATTATGTCCAAAAAGATATGGAAATAGAAAATGATCCGCTACCACTTATTGCAATTCCGACAACTTCTGGTACTGGATCGGAAGTAACAAGTGTAGCGGTAATTACGAATAAACGAACAGATGTAAAAATGATGATGAAGCATCCGAGTTTTACCCCGCAAGTAGCGATTATTGATCCAATTTTAACATGTTCGGTACCACCTCATATAACAGCAGCAACAGGGATAGATGCTTTATGTCACGCAGTCGAAGCATATATTTCTAAAGTTTCACAACCACTTACAGATGTATTAGCTCTTTCCGCAATTGAAAGTATTATGAAATATTTACGTATTGTATATGAAGATGGAGAGAATATGGAAGCAAGAGAAGCGATGATGATAGCGTCCTTACAAGCTGGAATTGCATTTTCAAATGCATCTGTTACATTAGTTCATGGCATGTCAAGACCAGTAGGGGCGTTATTTCATGTACCACATGGTATATCGAATGCAATACTATTACCTACAGTTTTAGAATATACAAAAGTGAGTGCAGTAAAAAGACTAGCGGAAATTGGACGTTGTTTAAATAAAGATATGTATTCTTATTGTGATGGAGAAGTAGCCGATTACACGCTCAGGGAAATAAAAAAACTTTGCTTTGATCTTCGTATTCCAAATTTAAAAGAATACGGAATTGGTGAGGTTGAATTTGAAAAAGCTGTTTCTAAAATGGCAGCAGATGCAATTGAAAGTGGAAGTCCAGCAAATAACCCACGTGTGCCATCATATGACGAAATTAAACAGTTGTATCGAGAATGTTTTCATTATCAATATGGAGATTCTATAAAAACATTAGATAATTAATTTCAGAATATTCTCATAAAATTTCCTTGGAAATAGTTAAAACAAGACTTTATATTTTGAACGTAAAGTCTTGTTTTATTGTGTATAATATACATAATAAAATGTTTGAATCAGGTTGTAAAAATAGTGTGAGGTAGGTGTGGATTTTATGAAAACAATAGGTTTAATTGGTGGTATGAGTTGGGAATCGACTATTGAATATTATCGAATTATAAATGAAGAAATAAAAAAGAGATTAGGAGGATTACATTCAGCAAAATGTATCCTTAATAGTGTGGACTTTGAAGAGATTGAACGATTCCAGTCTAATGGAGATTGGGATGGAGCAGGAGAAATATTAGGGAATGCAGCATATTCGTTACAGAGTGCAGGAGCAGATTTTATAATTATTTGTACAAATACAATGCATAAAGTAGTTGAGAAAATAAAGGAGAATATTCATATCCCAGTTTTACATATCGCTGATGCAACAGCGAAAGAAATGAAAAGGAAAGATATTCAAACGGTTGGTTTACTTGGAACTAAATATACAATGGAGCAAGATTTCTATAAGTTACGCATAGAAGAAAATCATATAAATGTAATGGTTCCATCAAAAAAGGATAGAGAAAAGATAAATGAAGTAATATATACAGAACTATGTTTAGGAAAGATAACATCTCAATCTAGAGAGTATTATAAAAAAGTTATAGAAGATCTAGTACAAGAAGGGGCACAAGGAATCATATTAGGTTGTACAGAAATAGGTTTATTAGTTAAGCAGGAAGACGTATCCATTCCGATATTCGATACAACTCATATACATGCAGTTGAGGCAGTTAATTTCGCTTTACGAAATAGAGTATAATTATATTATGTAACCTAGTTCGTGTGTGTGGAAAACATTCAGAAAATATTTTATAATGTAAGTGGTTACATTTAAGGGGGAATGCGTATGTTTTCAGTTCAGCCAATCGCATTTGTACATAATGAAAGAAAGGAAATAAAAGATGATGAGTGGGGAGAAGTAAAATCCTATATTACTTTAACTGAAATGTATACAGAAGAAAGTATACAAGGGATTGAAGATTTTTCTCATATTGAAGTTGTTTTTTATTTTCATAAAGTAACTGATGAACAAATTCAATATTTTGCTAGATATCCTAGAAATAATCATGATTATCCTAAAGTAGGTATTTTTGCACAGCGCGGAAAAAATCGTCCGAATCGTATAGGAGCAACCATTGTAAAGGTAATCAAAAGAGAAGGTAAATCAATTATTGTTGAGGGGTTAGATGCTATTGATGGTACCCCTATATTGGATATAAAGCCGATAATGAAAGAGTTTATGCCGAAAGAAGAAATCGCACAGCCTAAATGGGCAACGGATATAATGAAACAGTATTGGAAGGGGAATGGAGTAAAATGAGAATATATGAGGCAACAATTGCGGATTTAGATGGACTAGCATCAGTTTTCAATAACTATCGTATGTTTTATAGACAAGATTCCGATTTAGAAGGAGCAAAAGTATTTTTACGAAATCGAATCGAGAAAAAAGAATCGGTTATTTTCGTGGCAGTTGAAGACGGGGAATATATTGGATTCACACAATTATATCCATCATTTTCTTCTATTTCGATGAAAGAATTATGGATTTTAAATGATTTATTTGTACAAGCTACTAAGCGCGGGGCAGGAACAGGAAAAAAATTATTAGAAGCTGCTAAAGAATTTGCCTTAGAACATGGTGCAAAAGGTGTAAAATTACAAACAGAGATTGATAATTTATCAGCGCAGCGATTATATGCTGAAAATGGTTATTTGAGAGATAATCGTTATTTCCATTATGAATTAACGTTTTAAAAAAGTTATATAAAAAGAGACGTTTTCATTGTGAAAACGTCTCTTTTTATATGATTATAGTTGATTTAAAACCCAATTTGTAGCATCTTCAAAGTTTTCTGCAATGTAGTTTGGTTCAATATGTGCCCATTTGTCTCGGTACGTATGTAAAGCATCGTATCCAGCGCCTGTGCGCACCAATATCGTTATCGCATGCACTGTTGCTCCTGCAACGATGTCGGTCCAGCGATCACCAATTACAGCGCATTTTGTTAAATCAAGCCCGTGTTTTTCAGCTGCTTGTAGCAGCATACCTGTACTTGGTTTACGACATTCACAACCATCACCGTGTTTGTGAGGACATACGTATATATCATCAAAGCCGAAACCTTTTAATTCTTGTGCGAAATCAGCAACAGTTGCTATCCCGTCTGCGATACCTGGTTGATTTGTGAAAGAGAAAATTTTTATATTTTGAGCTTTTAGTTTTTGCAAAGCTGCTTTTGTAAACGGAAATAATGTAAAAGATCCCGGATAATGTATTGTAGTGTCACCACCAATTGTGCCATCACGATCAATAAAAATAGCTTCGATGTTTGTCATAGTTTTAGTCCTTTCCATTTATAAGTAGTTTAAAAGTGTTTCACAAATCGATATCCATTCACTTCATATCCTAATTTTTTGTAAAAAGGATGTGCTTCTAACCTTTTTGTTCCACTAACTAGCCATGTGCCGATACAATTATGTTTCTTTGCTAATTGCTCTGCGTAATCCATTAATACTTGCCCAATGCCTTTCCGTCGTATTGTAGAATCAACGCTAATAATTGAAATTTCCCCGTACCGAGTTACATCTTCTAAATTTTCACGTATACGAAACCCAAGCAATCCAAATATAGTGTCCTCTTCTTCATAAACATATAGAAAATCAAAAGGACTCATTTGTACGAATTGTAATCGATTGTTCATTTCTTCATACGAAATAGAGGAACCTTTTAGTTCTGTTGTTAAAGAGCAAAGTGCATCTATATCGTCTATCGTAGCTTCACGAATTTGAAAAGACATATTATCCACTCCAATTAAATGTAATCAAACATTAAGTATTCTGTTAAAAAATATGTATTCCTGCTATGAAAATAAATATTTTATAATGATATATAGATAGTTATATGTTATTCTTTTCCTAGTTTGTATTGGAAATGGAAAGAAGGGGAATGTATGTTAGAAGTAAATATCCGTTCTGCTGGATATGAAATAGGTGAAAAAACAATTCATGATATTGCCTTTTCGATTGAGCAAGGCGAATTAGTTGCTCTTATAGGCGCAAATGGTGCCGGGAAAAGTACAACGATTAAAACGATGCTTGGGTTACTTGTAAATGTGAATGGTGAAATATCATTTGGTGAAAAGAAAAATCCATATGCATACGTGCCCGAACATCCAACTTATTATGATTATTTGACGCTCTGGGAACATATTGAATTATTAATGGCTGCTCGAGGGAACGAAGTAGGGAGCTGGGAAAGGAAAGCGGAAGAGTTATTACATATGTTTCGAATGGATAAGCATAAACATGAGTATTTATCAAATTTTTCAAAAGGGATGAAACAAAAATCAATGCTCATTTTGGCGTTTTTAACTGAACCAGATTTTTATATCATTGATGAACCTTTTATCGGTTTAGATCCAGTAGCTACGAAAGAATTTTTAAGTTATTTATATAAAGAAAAAGAACGTGGCGCGGGTATATTACTTTGTACGCACGTATTAGACACAGCTGAAAGAATTTGTGAAAGATTTTTACTCATTTCACAAGGTACATTAGTTGCAGATGGACATTTAGAAGCAATCCAAACGTTAGCAGAAATGCCAGGGAGTTCATTATTAGACTGTTTTGATGTAATTGTAAGGCGTGAACAACATGATTAAACAACAATTTTATAAAAGATTGCGCCATGAACTGGGCCGCAAATGGAAGTCCATACGTTCTATAACGGATTGGACAGTTGCACTATATATTATTATTCCAGCATTTATATTTATGGGGATTTATTATCGTTCACTATGGACGGAAGAATTATCGATGGGAGAGACTATTTATTTCGGATTAGGTCTACTCGCATTTTATGTGATTACATATGGAAGAGGAGTTCGCTCATTTTTTGAGCAAGCGGATAGTTTATTTTTAATTTCGTATCCCGCTCACATGCAAAAATTAATCCAGTATGGCATGACATATACGTTTATTCGAATAGCAATAACGAATGTAGTAGTTGTTGTTGCGATGTTACCAGTGTTGATGAAAAGTATTGGAGTGACGAAGATACAAGTCGTATTATTTTGGCTATTCTTTACTGTATTTCGATTTCTGATGTCGTTATTAACGAGATTTATTCATGTACGTGTGGGGAAACGATGGCTACTATGGATTACAAAAAATGTAATATTTTCTATAAGTCTATCCTTTTTCGGATTGAGTTTGTTTCTTATTTATAAAAATCCATTTTATTCTATACTAAGTATAGGTCTAGCAGTTTTTCTAATTATCGTATTGATAACAGAAAAATTAAATTATAAAAATTACTTTTTTAAAGAAATTGAGAAAGAAAAAGAAGAAAGTATGCGCTGGACGAGTGGGATTATGCAAGTTGGTGGTCATACGGCTAAACCGAGTAGTTCGAATAAAAAGGCGTGGATGTTTCCACGTTCTAAAAAGTTTTTAGGGAAGAAAAAGGATTCTCGTATTGTTGAATCCTTTTTAAAAGAATTTTTCCGTACAAGTAGTGCACGAATATTTTATATTCAAATTGTATGTATAAGTACTGTAAGTATTATTATGAGTCCGAAGTGGATTGCCGCTATTATTCTTGCATTTGCTTTAGTTGCAATTTCCCGTTATGCGCGCGACTATTGGAATGAATTTACGAAAAAAATGTTTCTTCATTTATATTGTGATGAAGGAAGATTACTATTGTTAAGATGGAAGGCAGATCGATATTTATTACTTCCAGTAATCCTTTTATATGGGTTGGTTATCCTTTCTCATTTTTATTTAGTACCAGCTGCAATTGCCGGGATTATTTTTATAGTATGGATTGGTTGGGTTGTATTTTTACCATAAAAAAAGAGCCGGAAAATGGCTCTTTTTCTAATCTGTCACACATTGATAAAGAAAGTATGCTAAAACGAGTATGCTTGCGGCGGAATACATGACATCTAAAGACATATGATCGCCTCCTCATTGTTGTTGTATTTTATTGTATGAAATCTTACAATTTCATATTCAAGTGAAAAATATGTGAACGTTAACAAAATTGTAAAGTGCAAAAATTACAATCATTTTGTATAATAGAAGAAACAACTGTTATATA
This sequence comes from Bacillus sp. BC05(2025), assembly GCF_056725905.1. Taxonomy (NCBI): domain Bacteria; kingdom Bacillati; phylum Bacillota; class Bacilli; order Caryophanales; family Bacillaceae; genus Bacillus; species Bacillus sp. BC05(2025). Next base: position 440,774 of record NZ_JBWYRA010000004.1, read on the forward strand.
AAATATAATGAGTGAAAGGGGAGGGAACATACATGCCAAATTGGTTTAGAAAAACCTTAGTCGCCTTAATTACCGTATTTACATTTGGTTTAGTGACGCCTCCTTCCATATTGCTTGATAATGCCAAAGCTGCGGACAAGCCTACGAGCACAGCTGGGCAACAAAATTTGGAGAGTACGTCCTATACATATGAAGAAACGAATGACAGGTTAACCACCGATACTTTTATTACGTATGCAATGCAAGAAGCAGAGAAGCAGTCGATGCAAAAGTTTGGGACTAAAATTGGTCCAGTAATTGAAGATGAATTTAAAGATGTAATATTACCGAAAATTGAAGAGGCAATTGCTGAGCTTGCCAATGATGTACCAGAAGATTCACTACAATCATTAGCGATTTCCCAAAAACCAGCTGGTGGGAATAATGAAAAAATCTTTCACGTTTATGACACGAAATCAGGAAATGACTTATTGCGATTTCATGTAAGGAGAGATCATCCACCGCAAGATGGTTACTATTTTAATTTCCACTATCACCGTTTTGATGATGGGTACTCTGGACACTATGAGTTAGGGAATATTTATTGGAATACGAATGTACCACCAAAGTGGCTTTCTTAAAAAGAACAAGAGAAAATCTTGTTCTTTTTTTATGTGTATAGAAGGGTAAGACAACTACGGTGTTGAATAAGATAGGTTTAGAAAAAAGAAGAAAAGGGAGTATGGGAATGCAAAAATATATTGTTTTTGACTTTGATGGCACATTAGTAGATTCACAAAATATATTTGTACCAATTTATAATCAAATTGCTGAAAAGCACGGATATAAAATGGTAAGGGAAGAAGAAATTGAGTATTTACGTAAATTAACGATGCCAGAGAGATGTAAACAACTCGATATACCATTGTATAAACTACCGATATTAGCACTAGAGTTTTATAAATTGTATCAACCTGCCATAAAAGATCTTATTTTGTTCCATGGGATGAAGGATGTATTAGATGAGTTACATAAAAAAGGCTACGGAATTGCAGTCATATCATCGAACTCAGAAGAGCATATTCGGGCATTTTTACACAATAATGATATAGAAAATATACAAGAAGTATATTGTTCTAAAAATTTGTTCGGTAAAGATAAAATGATAAAAAGATTTTTAAAATCGAAAAAAATAACTGAGAAAGATATGTTATACGTCGGTGACGAACAGCGAGACGTAGCAGCGTGTAAAAAGGCTGGGGTCAATGTAATATGGGTATCTTGGGGATATGATGTTATTGAAACAGTGAAAAAAGATGCACCAGATTATATGGTCAATACACCGATGGAAATTGTGCAAGTAGTACAAGGGGCGTATTCTTAATATGAATAAACTTCGAGCAGGCATTCATCATATTGAATTTTGGATAGCGTATACACCAAATATAGAAATGTAAGGGGGAATATACATGAAAACAATTACAGCATGGCAAAACAATATACAAATAGTAAAAGATGCAGTTAATATTGAAGAAATTTCTAAAGGTTTCTCACCGGATAAGAAATATATCATTACGAAAGCGAATAATGAAAAATATTTATTACGGACAGGCGATATAAAAGAGTATGAAAGAAAGAAAATAGAGTTTCAAATTTTAAATGAAATGCAAAAACGTAGTGTACAAGCTCAAAAACCAATTGAAATGGGTTTATTAGCAGAAGAAGGTTTATGTTATGGTATTTTTTCATATTTAGAAGGGGAAGATGCAAAGAAGCTATTGCCTACGCATTCACCAAAAGAACAATATGAAATTGGTATAGAGGCAGGAAAAGATTTAGCGAAAATGCATACATATGAAGCTCCTAAGGATATACTTCCATGGTATGAAAGAGCAATGAAAAAACATCAAAAATATGTAGAGGCATATAAAACGTGCGGAATAAAAATAAAAAATGATGATAAAATCATTAAATTTATAGATGAAAATGAAATATATTTAAAGAATCGCCCAAATCGATTTCAACACGATGATTTTCATTTAGAAAATATAATTGTACGTGATGGGAAATATGTAGGTGTTGTTGATTTTAATGGCTACGACTGGGGCGATCCGCTTCATGATTTCGTGAAAATTGCACTATTTGCAAGGGACATTAGTATTCCGTATTCAATCGGACAAATAAAAGGATACTTTAATGGGCGAATACCAGAGGGATTCTGGAAATTATATGCAGTTTACGTTGGCATGACAGTTTTCTCTTCAGTTGTCTGGTCATTACGAGCAGCACCACATATGTTAGATGATACGTTAGAACGCCTTACTATCGTATTAGAGGATCATAAAAATTTTGAGTTATTAAAGCCAATTTGGTTTCAACCAGAAAAGATTGATATGAAATAGAAAAGGTAGGTGTGATTCACATCTACCTTTATCCCGCTTTAATGGGCAGTAAGACCCCCACCTCAAAATTTAGCGAAAGCAAAGAAGTTAGGTTGGGGTCGGGCTGCCCATAAAAGTCCGATTGGTGAGGGCTGATAATCAGTGGGGATGAAGAAAGCCCCCACTGATTAAAGTTTCACTTTATTTTTTACCATTCGTCGTTTTGAAGCAGTTGTAATGCTAACTTTAAATCTACATCTTCTTGTATATATCGTTGTATACCACTACCACCCTCGAACATTTCTTTAGCTGTAATTGAATGATGTGAAGTAGGAAGGAATAAAGGGATGTTCGCTCCTAGTCGAGTGAAATTCTATCGTTTAATGAAAACGTTCAAGTAAACATAGCCTCTTTTATATTTTATGCGCTTGTTACTACATGTTTCTTTAATATTTTATTTTGCTGTAGTGTTTCGCGGTATTCTTTAGCCTCTGCTATTTTTGTGAATTCAACTGTTTTGTTATGATTTCGTTTTATAACTTCTTCGATTTCTGATAATGAAACATTGAAAAATTCTTTACGATAGTTTACTTTATTCACACTTTTCTGCTGGAATGTATCGTGTAATGTTTTTTCAAGAGTCGGTGCATCTTCACTAAATATCATTGCATGTACATCAAATGTAAACGGAACAGAGGCATCACCAAGCTCCTTAACACGATCTGTTGGTTCTAAACGGCGTGTCATACCTATCTTATAAACGTCTTCTCCAAAGCTACCAATGTTGCTAATAATATATACGTAACCAGCGCGTGTGTTTTGTTCACGGTTATATACTTGTTCTTTATCTTTTTCCACAAGAACCAGTTTTTCTTCCAGTTCTTTAATTTTTTCTTCCAATGCAGTACGTTCATCTTGCTGAGCAGATAAGAATCGCATTTGTAAATTTTGAATTTCTTGCTTAAAGTGTTTTTCTTCTTTTTCAATTTTTTGTTTTTCTTTTTCGATTTCACGTTTTACACGTTCTTCTTCACGCATTTGCTCTTTGATGCGTCGTTGTTCATCTTTTTCTTCTTCTTTCTTTTGTGCAAACTCATAGGCGAGGTGAAGTTCTTCTAACTTTAAGTTCAAGTAATCATAACGAATTTCAATTTTATTATGCTTATTGGCTTTATTTAGATTGTCAAAGGCACGATGTATTCTTTTTTCCATACTTTCCATATTGTTAAATGTAACTTTACTTATTGCGAAATCACATTCATTATTAAAACTATTTAGTGTGATTTTAATGTTGCTGTTATTTAAAGCGTTCCCTTTAGACTTACTCCCATCAACGGTCCAAGTTTCAGAGTGGAAGGTAGCAACTTTATTTTTTACCATTTCCTTTTGCTGTTTACGAATTTGATCTAATCGAACCTTATATTGTTCACTGGTTGTAAAATCATATTTAGGTTCATAAAATCCGAATGATTGCAATAATACTTCATCTTGAAACTCTATTAATTCTGCCTTTGCTTCCTCTTTTTGTTTTTCGATAGCTGTTATTTCTTCTTGTATCGATAATTTTTTCTGCAATTGTTTATAAATGTCTGCTTCCTGTTTTTCAATATCATGAGCAAGCTTTTCTTTCTGCTCACGAAGTGAAATCGCATCACCAAATCCACTGTTTTCCCACTGGACTTTGTTCTTTTTATTCTCCTGGGTTTGTTTAATAAGCAAGATTACCCCGATGATGAATGGGATAATTAAAATAGAAAACGTAAAACATGCTGCAATGATCCAAGTGGATAAATACCATTTTTGATTCATTTACGTTTTTCTCCTCTCTTGATCTAATAGTTTTATTTTATCGCGTATTGAAAAGGGTTTGTATCGAAATTTGCCAAAATAAACTATGATTTTCAATCGGAACTTGTCTGTTATTATTTGTAAATAATTAATGAGATAACTTTTATGAACAATAAGTGGAAAAATAAATACATTTTCACATTTTTTACTCAAATAAAAAATCTCACATTTATGTTCATATTATGTATCTATACAAAACCTAACAATATGTGGGGAAATACTTATGGGAAAAATGTGTAAAAATGATGAAGGCGTCTATGAATATACAGATAAAAAAAGTCGAGTTTCTTATTTATAGAAGCTCGACTTTTTATATGAAATATGCATGTCTAATTTTTGGGGTTCTCTCTATTAAAATATTTATTTAATTTTCGTAAATACAAGAGGTTGAGTACTTAGCATTGCAGGTACATGTAATTGAATCGATGGGAATTCACCACTCACATTCATTTCATAAGCGAATAATAAACTCATTTTCATTTGGAATAAATCAACTTTTGCAGAGAAGATGTCGTAATGATGATGCGCTAATTGAATGTCCATCTCCATAAATTGTACATATAACGAATTATCTCGTTTGTATACTTGTAATCTTCCGTATGCAGGATGTTCGAAAGTACCAGTATAATCGTCTAACTTGTGAGAAGGTGTAGTCCCTTTCGTTTGTTCAGGAATGGATTCGGTTGCTTCTTTCATCATTTCCTTCATTTTTTCAGTATCTTCTACAGCACGTTTATGCCAATCAATGCATTCTAATTCAAGTAGTTCGTCATAAATTTGATTAGCGAGATAAGTAGGAAGTAGTGTGCCTCCAGCATTCGTTAAAATGACAAGGCCTATGTTTTCTGTTGGTATGAATGAAACAAGTGCTGAAAACCCATCAATATTACCGCCATGATGAATTACCTTATTACCACGATAAGCGCTAATAAACCAACCAAGGCCGTAACTATTTAATGGAGATTCAGGAAGCGATAAAACTGGTTGATCTGGAATGGAATTATGTGGTGTATACATTTGTTGTAATAATTCAGAGGTGATTACTTCATGATCTCCAAATTTCCCTTTGTTTAAGTGAAGAAGGACCCAATTTGCCATATCTTTAATTGTAGAATTAATACACCCAGCAGCGCCAACTGTATCAATATTACGGAATGGAACTTCTTTTATTTCACCTTCAATTTCAATGTAAGGTAAAGCATAATCATCTGTATTTTGTGAATCTGTAACAGAGAAGTTTGTTTGATCCATATTTAAAGGTTTTAAAATATGTTCTGTAGCGTATTGCTCCCACGTTTGATTCGTAATGTTTTCTACAATATAACTAATTGTTGCATACATTAAGTTGTTATATAGAAAGGAAGTTCGAAACGGTGCATCAAGCGGTAAATGTTTTATTTTTTCAACAAGATCTTTTCGAGATAAGGAAGAGCTATACCAAAGAGCCTCATGGCGGCTTACACCGGTTCGATGAGAAGCTAAATCTCGCCCGGTAACTTGTGAACTAGCAAGTAGATCAGATAAAGAGAAGTTAGGTATATAAGACTGGACAGGATTATCCCAATTAAACTTTTTTTGCTGTGCTAATAAACTTAATGAAAGTGTGCCAAAAGCTTTCGTTGAGGAACCAATTGCGAACCGAGTATTCGATGTAACAGGCTCTTTAGTCTCTATATTACGATAGCCGAAACCTTCTGAAATAATAACTTCACCGTCTTTTATAACAGCTACAGCAGCGCCAGGAACGTTTAAATCCTTCATCATTTTTTCAACCGTTGTTTGTAGAGAAGTCATAACAGGCGTTTCAATTTTAGACATACTTCTAACCTCCAAATATAAATTTTGTTCTACCGCACTATACTTTCGGTAATAGAAAATAAAAACCTTTATAAATGTGGAAAGTTAATAATTTTGTAAGAATTACTGAAATAAATTTATTAATCAAGATTATTAAATTTACTGTTTTTCATGTTATGATAAATTGCATATAAGATTGAAAGAAGGTTTTACTACATATGAAACATGCTGAAAATGAATACTTAAATTTATGCCGCCATGTAATGGAGCATGGTACGAAAAAAGAAGATCGTACAGGGACAGGTACTGTATCTGTATTTGGATATCAAATGCGTTTTGATCTAAGTCAAGGTTTTCCTTTATTAACGACAAAGAGAGTGCCGTTTCGCCTTGTAGCAAGTGAGCTGCTTTGGTTTATGAAAGGTGATACAAATATTCGTTATTTATTGCAGCATAATAATAACATTTGGAATGAATGGGCATTTAAGAGTTGGGTAGAAAGTGACGAGTATACGGGTCCTGACATGACTGATTTCGGTCTTCGCTCACAACAAGATGAGGAATTTAAAGTTCAGTACGATGAGCAAATGGAATTGTTTAAAAAGAACGTTTTAGAAGATGATGATTTCTCAAATAAATATGGTTATTTAGGAGACGTATACGGTAAGCAGTGGCGTGCCTGGAAAACGACAGCTGGTGAGACGCTTGACCAATTAAAAGATGTAATTGAAACGATTAAAAAAACACCAGACTCACGTCGTCTAATTGTATCTGCTTGGAATCCTGAAGATGTACCAAGTATGGCATTACCACCGTGTCATACGTTATTCCAGTTTTATGTAGCAGACGGTAAACTTTCTTGTCAGCTATATCAAAGAAGTGGTGACATATTCCTTGGAATTCCATTTAACATTGCGAGTTACTCACTACTAACACATTTAATTGCGCATGAATGTGGTCTTGAAGTGGGAGAATTTGTTCATACAATTGGAGATGCACACATTTATACGAATCATTTTGAGCAAGTAGAAAAGCAATTGGCACGTGAACCACGTCCATTCCCAAAACTTACATTAAATCCAGATGTAAAATCTGTGTTTGATTTTGAAATGGAAGATTTAACGATTGAAGGATATGATCCACACCCAGCAATTAAAGCACCGGTTGCAGTGTAATTGTAGAGGAGATGAAAAGATGATAGTTTCATTTATGGTCGCAATGGACGAGAATAGAGTAATTGGTAAAGATAATAATTTGCCTTGGCGTTTACCGAGTGAATTACAATATGTAAAGAAAACAACGATGGGTCATTCGCTTATTATGGGAAGAAAAAACTATGAAGCGATTGGTAGACCACTACCTGGAAGACGTAATATCATTGTAACTCGTAATGAAGGGTATCATGTTGAAGGGTGTGAAGTAGCACATTCTGTAGAAGAAGTGTTTGAGCTATGCAAAAATGAAGAAGAGATTTTTATTTTTGGCGGAGCGCAAATTTATGATCTCTTTTTACCTTACGTAGACAAGTTATATATAACAAAAATCCATCATGCATTTGAAGGAGATACATTCTTCCCAGAAATAGATATGACAAATTGGAAAGAAACTTTTGTTGAAAAAGGATTAACGGATGAAAAAAATCCGTATACGTACTATTATCATGTATATGAAAAGCAACAATAATAATAGAGGTTGATGTGAATATTCGCATCAATCTTTTTATTTGTATCCATCAATATAGGTTTATAGATGAGATTCGATAGTGCTATAATGAAAGGGAGCATGTAAAAATGCTAATATTTTCTAAAGTATTTGTATAGAAAGAGGAGGAGAATCGATTGAGAAAGATATGGGGGATTCTTTTTCTTTGCTTAACATTCATGTTAGTTGGATGTGGTAAAGAAGAAAAACCACAACAAGCATTTGATACATATGCAAAAGCATGGAATAAACAAAAATTTGCAGAAATGTATGACCAATTATCAGAAAAGGCAAAAAAAGATATTTCAAAGAAAGAATTCACTGAGAAATATGAAAAAATTTATTCTGGCATTGAAGTGAAAGATTTAAAAGTAGAAACAGGGGAAGTAAAAGAAGATAAAAAAGATGAAGGCCCTGTTCCTTTTAAAGTAAGTATGGATACAATTGGCGGTAAAATCACTTTTGGTCATGAAGCAAAAATGGTGAAAGAAAAAGATGGAGATAAAGAATCTTGGAAAGTAGATTGGACTCCTGATTTTATATTCCCAGGGATGACGAAAGATAGTAAAGTGCGTATGCAAACAACAGAGCCGAAGCGCGGAGAAATATATGACCGTAATGGTAAATATCTTGCGGTAAATGGTAAAGCCTCTGAAATCGGAATGATTCCTGAACAGTTAGGTGATGCTGCTCCGCAAACGAAAGAAACGGTAGCGAAGTTGCTAAATATGTCTGTAGAAGAAATTGATCAAAAACTAGCAGCTAAATGGGTAAAACCAAATTACCTTGTACCAATGGGAATATTGCCTGAAGGTGCAACTCAAAATACGTACATAGATTTACCGGGTGTTGCAACAAAGCCAGTAAATGTTCGCTCATATCCATTAGGAGAAGAAGCAGCACATCTTACTGGCTATATTGGAAAAGTGAATGCTGAAGATTTAAAAACGCTACAAAAGAAAGGCTATCAAGCAGATGATCCAGTAGGTAAAGCTGGTTTAGAGCAAGTACTGGAAGAAAAGTTACGCGGTAAAAAAGGTGGTCGTGTCTTCGTAGAAGATGCACAAGGAAAAGAAATTAAAAATTTAGCAAAAACAGATGCTGTTGATGGAGAAAATGTAACTTTAACGATTGACAGTGCAGTTCAAAGCGAAATTTATAATGAAATGAAAAATGAAGTAGGTTCAAGTGCAGCAATTAATCCAAAGACTGGAGAAACACTTGCACTTGTGAGCACACCAGCTTATAACCCAAATACCCTTACAAGAGGGGCGTCAAAAGCGCAACGTGATGCGGTAAATAATGATCCGAAAAAACCGATGACGAATCGATTTACACAATTATCAGTTCCAGGATCTGTATTTAAGCCGATTACAGCTGCAATCGGTCTTGAAACGAAAACAATCGATCCAAAAGAAGAGTTGAAAATTGAAGGATTAAAATGGACAAAAGATTCTTCTTGGGGTAATTATTATGTAACGCGTGTAAAAGATGCAAATCCGATTGATTTTGATAAGGCAATGAAATACTCGGATAATATTTATTTTGCACAAGAAGCTTTGAAAATCGGAAAAGATAAATTTATGAGTGAAGCGAAAAAATTCGGATTCGATGAGAAATTACCAATTGAATATGGATTCCCAGCTTCTAAAATCGCAAATGATGGTATTAAAAATGATATTCAAATGGCAGACACAGGTTATGGACAAGGACAAGTCTTAATGACACCGCTCCATTTAGCATTAACGTACGCACCAATTGTTAATGATGGAAACATACCTTCTCCATATATTATTAAAACAGATAAGCAACCAAAAGTTTGGAAAGAGAATGTAATTTCAAAAGGCAATCAGGATATATTAAAAACTGCTATGACGAAAGTAATTAATGATCCAGATGGTACTGGAAAAATTGCTAAAATTGATGGTAAGACGCTTGCTGGAAAAACAGGTACAGCGGAATTAAAAGTATCGAAAGAGGCCGAAGGAAAAGAGCTAGGTTGGTTCGCTGCATTTGATTTAAATTCACCAGATATGGTCATTACGATGATGATTGAAGATGTAAAAGGTAGAGGCGGAAGTAATATTCCTGCTGAAAAAGTGAAACATGTTTTTCAAAAATAAATTGTAATAAAAGGCTATCTCTATAATTTATAGAGATAGCCTTTTGTATGAAAAAATTCTTAATATCTTTATACTCAATTTTAAAGAAACAAAATAAATCACTAACTTACGAAAAAAAAGTAGCTATTTTTTATTGACATCGAATATAACTTTTTGTATTATACTTACATAAGGTAAGTTATTTACTTTCGAATTATAAATCTCATATTAAAGATAAAATGAGTAAAAGGGAGAGAATACAATGACAAAAGTATTATTTATTACAGCAAATCCAAATTCAGCAGAAGGTTCTTTCGGAATGGCAGTAGGGGAAGCTTTCATCGAAGCTTACAAAAATGAGCATCCACAAGATGAAGTGGTAACAATTGATTTATTCAACACTACAGTACCAGCAATCGATGCAGATGTATTTGCTGCTTGGGGTAAATTTGCAGCAGGTGAAGGCTTTGAAACTTTAACTGAAGTTCAACAACAAAAAGTAGCAGCAATGAACACAAACCTAGAAACATTTATGCATGCAGATCGTTATGTATTCGTAACTCCAATGTGGAACTTTAGCTACCCACCAGTAGTAAAAGCATACTTAGACAACTTAGCAATTGCAGGTAAAACATTCAAGTATACTGAAAATGGTCCAGTTGGCTTATTAGAAGGTAAAAAAGCACTTCACATTCAAGCAACAGGTGGCGTTTATTCTGAAGGAGCATACGCAGCTGTAGACTTCGGTCGCAATCACTTAAAAACAGTATTAGGATTCATTGGTGTAAATGAAACTGAATATATTGCAGTTGAAGGTATGAATGCAAACCCTGAAAAAGCACAAGAAATTAAAGAAGCAGCAATTGCTAATGCTCGTGAATTAGCAAAACGTTTCTAATCTATAACACTTAAAAATGTCCAAACACTTGTTGTTTGGACATTTTTTCTTCTTTTTCCTTCGTTTGTCTAGTATAATGAAGGTCGGAATGATAATAGGTGGGGGTTCTGTATGATTCAAACGTTTTTTAAAATCTTTTATTTAATTTTAATCGTAATTGCGATTACACCAAGAATGTGGCGTCTTAAAAGACAAGTAAATACGATGTCGCCACAAGAAAAAGATAATGCTGTATATAAAACGACAAATTGGTTTGGTAAGAAAATGGTACGTGTAGCCGGATCTACAGTAGAAGTAAAGGGACTAGAAAATGTTCCGAAAGACAAGCCAGTACTAGTTGTAAGTAATCACCAGAGTAATATGGATATCCCAGTTTTACTAGGTTACTTAAATAAACCAATTGGATTCGTTTCAAAGGCAGAGATTAAGAAGTTCCCGGTTGTACCAACTTGGATGGAACTTATGAATTGTGTATTTATGGATCGTAGCGATCGTCGTCAATCACTTCAAGCGATTAAAGATGGAATCGAGCTATTAAAGAATGGACATTCTATCGTAATCTTCCCAGAAGGGACGAGAAGTAAAGGTGGCGAAATCGGAGAGTTTAAGGCTGGAAGTTTTCACCTTGCAGTAAAATCTGGTGTAGCAATTTTACCTGTAACATTAGATGGAACATATAAAATGTTTGAAGCGAATGGAAACCGTATGAAGCGAGCTCATGCAACAGTAACAATTTCTAAGCCGATTACACCTGAAGAGTATGCGAATATGGATATTAAAGAGTTAACGAAGCATACACAAGATGTTATCGCATCACAATTACATAAATAATAAAAAAGGTTTCAGCTTATATAAGCTGAAACCTTTTTTATTATGCTGTTGGTAAGACATAAAAGAGTACGCAGAAAAACATCATCGCACTACCACCTAAAACGAAAAGATGCCAAATGGCATGGTTGAAAGGTAACTTTTCCCAAAGGAAGAATATAGCCCCTACAGAATATAAAATTCCGCCCGCTAACAGTAGTGAAAAACCGTGCCCAGTTAGATTTTCATAAAGTGGTTTAATAGCAACGATTATGAGCCATCCCATAATGATATAACATAACGTTGAGGCCTTAATAAAGCGACGTACAAAGAAAATTTTAAAGATGATACCTCCGATTGCGAGTGTCCATATAATAGCAAGTAACGTCCAGCCTAATGGTCCACGAAGTGTAATAAGTAAAAAAGGAGTATATGTGCCTGCAATTAATAAATAAATGGCTGAGTGATCTAATATAGTAAATAATTTTTCTACTTTTGGATGGTGAATGCTATGTAACAATGTTGAAAACAAGTACAGTAAGAACATGCTTACACCATAAACCGTAAATGCAACAACAGCAGATGCAGTACCATGCTTAGAGGCATGAATAATCAATATGATTAAGGCAGGGATGCTTAAAATGGCACCGATACCATGTGTGATTGCATTTGCAATTTCTTCTTTTACAAATTGGGTCATTCGTGTCATTTTTTCAGTCATAATGCCAATCCTTTCTACTATTATAAAATAATATGTCGTTTCCCTTACCATATCATACACAAGAGCAATAGAAAATGAAATTTGTATAATTGATTATATTTTTGAATTTTTTTGACAAAAGGCAATGGTTTTGTTGACGTTTTCAAACTTTTTTGACAAAATAAAATTATGCAATAGTAGGACAAGGAATCTACTAATAAAGGGGATGGAGAAATGTTTTCAAATATTGGCTTTCCAGGATTAATTTTAATTTTAGTAGCTGTACTTATTTTATTTGGGCCGAAAAAATTGCCGGAAATCGGAAAGGCTTTAGGGGAAACGTTAAAAGAATTCAAAAAATCAACGAAAGAATTGACTGACGATGCATTTCAAGAGAAGGAAAAGAAAGAAAAAATGTAATGATTTTTCCTTGTAATGGATAAATAAAGTGTGGTGAACGAGATGGAAGATCGGGAAATGAGTGTAGTAGAACATATAGTTGAGCTTCGCAAACGAGTAATATATACAGTGTTATCCTTTGTACTATTTTTAATTGTTGGGTTTACTTTTACGAAGGATATTTATTTTTGGCTTGTAAAAGATTTACCAATGAAATTAACTGTTCTCGGTCCAAGTGATGTATTGTGGATTTTTTTCTCGATTGCTACAGTATTTGCTATTGTTTGTACAATTCCTTTTGCTGCTATACAAATTTGGTTATTTGTAAAACCGGGTTTACATCCAAATGAACAAAAGATGACAGTAATGTATATACCGGTATTGTCTATATTATTTATTGCAGGTTTATGCTTTGGATATTTCGTTGTAATGCCATTTTTATTTCATTTTTTAACTACAATAGGTAATGAAATGTTTAATACGATGTTTACGACAGAAAAGTATTTTCATTTTGTTCTTAATTTAACAGTTCCATTTGCTGTAATTTTTGAATTGCCTGTAGTAGTAATGTTTTTAACGAGTATTGGACTATTGACGGCAGAACTTCTAATAAAAATAAGAAGGTATGCTTACGTAGCACTGATTATCATTGCGTCGTGTATATCACCGCCAGATTTTTTATCTCATAGTTTAGTTGCGGTACCGCTTATTTGTATTTATGAAATTAGTATTGCTTTATCAAAGGTTGTTAGTAAGAGAAAAAAGAAAAGAGAAGAAGAAATTCAGTCGAAAAGTGCCTCGTTATAAAGGCACTTTTTTTATTTATTTGTTATACTCTAGCTATAAACGTATACAATATAGAGAAGAAAAAAAATATAGAATCTCCAAAATTTAGACAAACTTTGCGCTTTTATAAGTTTATACTGAATATATTAAGCAATATACGGATAACGAGTCCTCGTCTTATTAGAAATTTAGGATGGGGGATGGATTAGGTGGAGATGAATAGAGTATAAATCTTCTAACCATAAGAACTACAGAGATTGTCTAAGGATACTTTTGTATCATGGGAGTCGCCACTTTAAACAACGTGTTACAGCGTAAAGTAGAAGAAGTTCAAAAATCCAATGAAAAAGAGGATTGATATTGTGATTACGAAAAGTTTTTATTTCACTCATTCAACAGGGGATTGTATTAAAATATTTGAAATCCCTGTCCTACAGGCACAGCATCCATTGTCGTTTCTAATTCAGTCTCGTCTTCAATTATTTATTGCAAAAATTCAAAAACAAAAACACCCAAGATTTTCGTATTCTTTCCGTGAATATTTACAAAATTGTTTGAAGTGGAATGATTATTTAAATGTATATAAAACAAATACTCTTGAAAAAAATGCATGATATAGAGTGTGGACAGGGTTAGGAGCTCTGTCTTTTTTATTTTAGGTATGAAAATATAATTAATTTGATGAAATTTCGTTCCAAATTGTTGAAAGCAATGGGAATACTAGTATAATAACAAGGAGAGCGTATTGGAAAGGGAAGAATATAATATGCAAAAAATTAAAATTGTAACAGATTCAACGGCGGATTTATCACAAGAGGTAATTGAGAAGTATGACATTCATGTTCTACCATTATCAATCTCTGTAAATGGACAAACATATTTAGATCGCGTTGATCTACAACCAGATGAATTTATTGAAGAAATGATTAAATCAGAGGAACTACCAAAAACATCACAACCAGCAATGGGTACATTTGTAGAAATGTATGACAAGTTAGGGGAAGATGGAAGTGAAGTACTTTCCATTCATATGACAAGTGGAATGAGTGGTACTGTAGCAACTGCAAATAGTGCTGCATCAATGACCGACACAAAAGTAACAGTTGTTGATTCGCAATTTATTACACATGCTTTAGCATATCAAGTAGTTGAAGCTGCGAAAATGGCAAATGAAGGACGCTCACTAGAAGAAATTTTAAAACGTGTAGATGAAGTAAGAAAGAATACTCGTTTATATGTAGTAGTAGATACATTAGAAAACTTAGTGAAGGGTGGGCGTATCGGTAAAGGAAAAGCGTTTATCGGTTCGCTACTTAATATAAAGCCAATTGCTAGTCTTGAAGAAGGTGTTTATAACCCTGTAACGAAAGTACGTAGCCAAGGTCAAATTGTAAAAACGTTAGCTAAGTTATTTGAGGAAGATACAGCTGGAAAAGTTGTAAAAGCTGTGGCAATTCCACATGCGAAAGCAATTCCTTTAGCTGAAAATGTAAAAGCGGCTGTAGAAAAAGTAAGTGGATTTGCTAAATCAGAAATTTTCTTTACAACGCCTATTATTAGTACTCATACAGGTCCGGGTGCAATCGGATTTATGTATTTAGCAGAGTAATAAAAAAGCTACTTGAAATAAATTTCAAGTAGCTTTTTTTATACCTCTATTTACGGGCGATTGGTTAAGTAGGAGATGAAGAACTCCCGCTTATTAAAGTTTCACTTTATGTGAATAGAAAGTAAGAAATAAGAAGGGCTATACAGGCGCTACCACTAATAATATAGCGAGTCTGTAAATATTCATTCATAAAAAACACCTACTGATTAAAGTTTCACTTTATGATTTTCTATAGTATATGTTGAATATAGAAAATAAGTAGTTATGTTATACTTGTAACGTTTCAATTTTTTCATTTATTTGCTTATCATTTGTTACGCCATTATAAGTGAAAGTTTGACCTAAAAAGAGTACATGCAGTTGTTCCCACGGTAACATACGTAAATTCCAATCATTTCGAAGCCTTGTTATTGCCTCGCGGGGTGTTTCATCGGCTAGTGCAAAAGCTCCGTAGTGCATTGGTATAAAGTGTGTAGCATTTAAATCTAAATAAGCTTGCACTGATTCTTCAGGTGAAACGTGAGATATTTTCATAAACCATTCTGGTTCATATGCTCCAATTGGCATAAGGGCAATATCAATTGAAAAGCGTTTGCCAATTTCTTTGAACCCTTTAAAATAGCCACTGTCTCCACAAAAGTAAATGGTTTCTTCCGTTGTTTCATTATTAATAATCCACCCACCCCAGTGAGATGTATTCATGTCAAATAATGATCTTCTCGTCCAGTGTTGAGCAGGGACGAAGTGAAAGGAAACATCATTAATCGTTGTATTCTCCCACCAATTATACTCTTCTACGTTAGTAAATTTTTTGCGAGTAAATAATTTTTTTAGCCCAATTGGTACAAGGTATAGTACATCATCATTTAGCTGGCGAAGCGTTGAAAAATCTAAATGATCATAATGACCGTGCGAAATGAGGACAATATCAATTTTAGGTAGTTCTTGTATAGAAAGTCCAGGTTCAGTAAGCCTCGGAACTAATTTTAATTTAGTAGCCCATACTGGATCTGTTAATATGTTTAGTCCGTTCGTTTGAATAAGGAATGTAGAATGACCAATCCAAGTTACAGTCGTTTTTTCAAAGTTGTTTTGTAGGAATTTACTTTGTTTAACAGGTGATTGTTCTACTAAAAAAGAAAAGTCCTTTTTATTTTGTTTTCGCTCTTTTCGCCAACGTATAAAGGAACGAATTGATTTTTTTGTGCTCACATTACCCATGTTTTCATAACGTTTTGTCATGAATATCACCTCATTTAAAATCTTTGTAATTGTATTGTACCGAAATGTTGTTAAGGAATACAGTGTATAACATGGATGAATGTTTAAGGAATTGTTAAAAAATAGGGAGCTGTATTTACAAAAGTAACAATACAATGGGTTTTACAACTTTTACTTAGAGAAATAATAGTAAAAAAATATAGTTTGTCTAGTAATTCGCTTGAAATAAAGAAGTAACATACGTAAATTCGTACGATTTCGTGAACAAATGTAGTAAACAATTTTCTCGTAGTGTTAACTTTTGTTATGATAAACATAACCTATTTAAATTTAGGATAGAGAAAAGAGGTTTATAAATGAAGCGTTATCAAAAAATAATTGGTCTTATGGTTGTATTTTGTCTCTTTGTACTTGCTGGATGTAGTGGATCAGGTTCAAAGCTTCGTAAACCATTAAATTGGGATTTAGAAACGTTCCAATTTACAAATCAAGATGGAAAGCCATTTGGTACGAAAGATTTAAAAGGGAAAGTTTGGGTTGCAGATTTTATGTTCACAAACTGCCAAACTGTTTGTCCGCCAATGACTGCTAATATGGCAAAATTGCAAAAGATGGCAAAAGAAGAGAAATTAGACGTTCAGTTTGTCTCGTTTAGTGTAGATCCAGACCTTGATAAGCCGGAGAATTTGAAGGCTTTCATTCAAAAGTTTACAGAGGATACTAGTAACTGGAATTTACTGACAGGTTATTCATTAGAGGATATTACGAAGTTTTCAAAAGATAATTTCCAATCACTTGTAGATAAACCTGAGAATGGTCAAGTTATACATGGCACATCATTTTATTTAATTGATCAAAATGGAAAAGTAATGAAAAAGTATAATGGTATTAGCAATACGCCGTATGAAGACATTATACGTGATATGAAGCGATTAGCGGATTAAAAAGAAGGGTGCAATGAAAGCACCCTTCTTTTTTTACATTAGTCTATGGATAAAATGTCATGTTGCTGTGGAAGTTTCGGTGCTCGAATTTCTAATACGCCGTTTTGATAAGAAGCTTTCGCCGCTTTTTTATTAATTGAATACGGCAACTTAATTAATCTTGATGCTTCTGAAATGGAGCGTTCTCGTCGATAATAGTTATGGGATGTTTGCTCTTCTTCTTCTAGTATCTCTTCTTTTACAGAGACTTTTAAGTATTCACTTTGTATTTCAATTTGAATTTGCTCTTTTTGTATACCTGGTAGTTCAGCTGTAACAACGAGTTCTTCGCCAACTTCGTATAAATCTACAGGGAATGTTAATAAACGGTTTCCTTTTTGGAAAAAATGATTTAAATCAGCAATTACATTGCGAAGTGGTGTTTGCTCGAAGAAATCATCAATTTGCTTTAAATAATTGCGAACCGGTGGGCGAGAAGAGTCTTTTTTTTCTTCACTCATGGTATTCCCTCCTAGAAATCAATTTGCAATATCATATGACAAAAGCGGAGAAAGGTGATTGCCTAATTTTCATGTTTTCATAAAAAATTGTTAAAAATGTGAAATGGAGTGATTTTTTTATAGTTTTTGGTCGCCATATTCAGTTGATTATGCTAGTATAAATAGGGTTGATATAGTAGTATAGAGACAGAATGAAAACTGAAAGAGGGTAAGAAGTATGTGTGGTTTTGTAGGATGTTTATGTGAAAACCCTAGAGAGTTTTCAGAAACAGAAAAACATCAATTTGAAAATATGAACACGATGATTTTCCACCGTGGTCCAGATGACGAAGGATATTTTCGTGATGAACATGTACAATTTGGCTTCCGCCGTTTAAGTATCATTGACTTAGAGGCAGGACATCAGCCGCTAACTTATGAAAATGATCGATATGTAATTATTTTTAATGGTGAAATTTACAACTATGTAGAATTACGTGAAATGTTACTTGAAAAAGGTGCAACGTTTGCAACGCAATCTGATACAGAAGTTATCATTGCATTGTACGCACATATGAAAGAAAAATGTGTAGACTACCTACGTGGTATGTTTGCATTTATGATTTGGGATCGTGAAGAGAAGAAACTTTTCGGTGCACGTGATCATTTCGGTATTAAACCTTTATACATTGCACAACAAGGCGATACTACATTCTTCGCTTCTGAGAAGAAAAGTATTATGCATGTGATGGAAGATAAAGGCGTTAATCCAACGTCACTACAACATTACTTTACGTACCAATATGGTCCAGAGCCAGAAACATTAACAATTGATGTTAATAAAATCGAACCTGGTCATTATTTCGTAAAAGAAATCGGTAAAGAGATGGAAATCCATCGCTACTGGAAACCTTATTTCAATGCTTCAAGTGCAACGAAAGAGGAGCATATCCAAGCAATTCGTGATGTGTTATATGATTCAGTAAAAGTGCATATGCGCAGTGATGTACCAGTAGGTTCATTCTTATCTGGTGGTATCGATTCATCTATCATCGCTTCTATCGCAAGAGAAATGAATCCAAATCTTTTAACATTCTCTGTTGGCTTTGAGCAACGTGGTTTCAGTGAAGTTGATGTTGCAAAAGAAACTGCTGAGAAATTAGGCGTTAAAAACCATAACGTATTCATTTCAGCGAAAGAGTTTATGGATGAGTTCCCAAAAATCATTTGGCACATGGATGATCCTTTAGCAGATCCAGCAGCTGTACCATTGTACTTCGTTGCAAAAGAAGCACGTAAACATGTAACAGTTGTTCTTTCAGGCGAAGGTGCAGACGAGCTATTTGGTGGTTATAACATTTATCGTGAGCCAAATTCACTAAAAATGTTCTCTTACATTCCTAGCCCAGGTAAGAGCGTTCTAAAAGCATTAAGTGGTGCTCTTAAAGAAGGCTTTAAAGGTAAGAGCTTCTTAGAGCGTGGATGTACGCCAATTGAAGAGCGTTACTATGGAAACGCGAAAATCTTCCGTGAAGAAGAAAAAGCTGAATTAATGAAGTATTACAATGAAAGTGTTAACTATATGGATATCACGAAACCATTGTATAACGAAATTAAGGATTATGATGATGTAAGCAAAATGCAGTACATTGACATGTTCACATGGTTACGCGGTGACATTTTATTAAAAGCTGATAAAATGACAATGGCAAACTCATTAGAACTTCGTGTTCCGTTCTTAGATAAAGAAGTATTTGATGTTGCGTCTAAAATTCCAACTGAATTTAAGATTGCTAACGGAACTACGAAAGCTATTTTACGTGAAGCAGCACGCGGAATCGTTCCAGATCACGTATTAGATCGTAAAAAACTTGGATTCCCAGTACCAATTCGTCACTGGTTAAAAGACGAAATGCATGATTGGGCTATTAATATTATAAACGAGAGTAAAACAGAGCATTTAATCGACAAACAGTATGTATTAAACTTACTGGAAGCACATTGTGCGGATAAAGGCGATTATAGCCGTAAAATTTGGACTGTACTTGCGTTTATGGTATGGCATCAAATTTATGTTGAGCATAAATACGATACGAATAAGTTCCACGAAGAAACGAAACGTGCGTATAGCTTAGTTTAATTAGAAAAACCTTAAGATCGCATATGGTCTTAAGGTTTTTTTCATAAATAGGATGTATTATTGATACAATAATAGTAAAAGGATGGACAACATATGATTACGTTTGAAAAAGTAACTGTAGAAAATGACAGCGTTGTTAAAGAAATGTTTCGCTCACATAGTTTAACTGAGAATCAAGTACAGTATTGTGTGAAAGTAGATGATACATATATTGGTGTAATAGACTATAGTGTACAAGAGGAGAGTGCGGTTTTATCTCAGTTAATTATTCACTTCGATTATCATAGTTACGGTTATGGGACAAATACGTATTTTACATTTGAAACGATGATGAAAGAAAGAAATGTGAAAGAGATAAAGGTATTACAAAAGGCATTAACAGAACAAGCTAAATCCTTCATAGAGAGTTTTGGATTTAATGTGGAAGATGGAATATATGTGAAGAAAATATAGCAATGACTGGTTATTTGAGATAAATATCAGGCAGGTGGATGTATGACGATAACTTCTGGTCTTGTATTAATTGGAGGGTGTTTTTTAGTAGCAGAGCTAATTCATATGTTTATTCGAAAAAGAATGAATAAGAAGAGAAAGCCATATGAATTACAATATGCTCCAGTGTTTTTCCTTTTGTTTAGTATGCTCATTACATTACAAAACGTAACGAACTTCCCACCACTTTTAAATGTTTTTTTAAAATTTGGTTTGCTGTATAGTAGCACTGGAATTGCCCTTTTATTTCTTTTATTTTGCATACGTTATATTCACTATCAATCGTATATATTTATTTTAAATTGGTTAAAGCAAAATGATAGAAACCGCCTTACATAAGGCGGTTTTTTTTATTTGTAATTGTAATGGATTTGTATATAAAGCTCAAAATACCATTGAAATTTATAGAAATGATTAGAGGATTTAACATATAATCTGTTTTTAGTATGTGGTACTATATATTCTTAATCTGTAACGTAAGTAGGTGTATAAATTTGAAATGTTAATCAACTAGTCTATCTGAATTGCTGGCAAATAGCAGAAGTTGTTTTTAGGAGGTATCGTTTTTTATGGTTAATATTGATAGGTTATTTCTTGAATGGATGATAAGTTTGGAGGGAAGTGTACTTACAACATTTTTTAAACTTGTATCTAGTATTGCAAATGAAACGTTGTATTTAGTTATTATTTCGATTTTATATTGGTGCGTTTCTAAAAGAAAAGCATTTCATATGATTGTTATGCTTTGTTTCTCTGGATATATAGGGATAGCGGTAAAGGAATGTATGAAAATCCCACGACCGTATACATACGACGGAATTCAAGCTTTATATGAAAAATCAGCCGCAGGTTATTCGTTCCCAAGTACACACGTGCAGTTAGCGACAACATTTTGGAGCTCATTCATGATTTTATGTAAAAAGAGAATGATTTGGATCATTGGTATTGTTTTTATTATATTGGTTGCTACCTCTCGTTTATATTTACGTGTACATTGGCTCAGTGATATAATGGGTGCCGTTTTAATTAGTGTTATCGTTGTTTATTTATATACGAAAGTAACAGTAGGATTAAGTGATAAGAGATTCATATTGTTACAACGAATTGTATTGGCTGTTTCACTTATTATGTATTTTATGACAGACCAAATAGAGCATTTAAAATTACTTGGAATTTTGACAGGTTCTACGATTGGTATCATGTTAGAGAATCATTTTATTAAAATGAATGAAAATAATAGTTTAAAAATACAAATAGTAAAAACAGTATTAGGTCTTAGTTTCATGTTCATGATGCAGCTCATATTAAAAAAAGTAATACCTGATATGTATTATTTACGTTATGTACTGACTGGAATTACAATTACTTTCTTATGTCCGTTTATTTTTCATATGTTATGGTTAAAAAATGTGAGTAGAAACAAGTAAGAGTTTGAATAAAAATGAGGTATGAGGTCCGCATTATATATATTGAAAAACTTTTCTGATATATATATTGACAATGTATGAGATATACATTACTCTTTAAAATGTAAATGATAATCAATTTCAACTAGGAGGACTTATGACACGCACTAAAAATATTCTTATACTTTGCGTTATATTACTAATGGTTATAATTGCAGGGTGCGGTAAAGAAGAAGAGAAGAATGATAAAGATACATCGGCTAAAGCAAAAGATTCATATACGATAAAACATGCAATGGGCGAAACGACAGTAAATGGTACGCCAAAAAGAGTTGTTGTTTTAACAAATGAGGGTGCTGAGGCACTTTTAACTGTTGGAGTAACGCCAGTTGGAACGACAAAACCACGAGCTGGTGATGAATGGTATCCTCATTTAGCAAAAGAGCTAAAAGATACGAAAGTAGTAGGAACTGAGCGTGACATTAATTTAGAGGCGGTAATGAAGCTTCAGCCGGATTTAATCATCGGAAATAAAATGCGTCACGAAAAAATATATGAGCAGTTAAAAGAAATCGCACCAACTGTATATACTGAAACATTGCGCGGTGATTGGAAAGAAAATTTTACTCTTTATACAAAAGCTGTAAATAAAGAAAAAGAAGGGCAAAATGCTCTTAATGATTATAAAAAGCGTATTACATCAATAAAAGAACAATTAGGAGATAAAATTAACTCTAAAGTTTCCATTATTCGCTTCGTCCCAGGTGATGTTCGTATTTATCAAAAAAATTCATTCTCAGGTGTTGTATTACATGACATTGGATTTAAACGACCACCACTACAAGATAAAGATGAATTTGCGATAAAAGGAATTACAAAAGAGCAAATTCCAAATATGGATGGGGATTATTTATTCTATTTCACATCTGATAAAGATGCAGATAAAAATAATGAAGGAAACACGTTAGCGAAAGAATGGACAGAAGATCCACTCTTTAAACAGTTACAGGCTTCTAAAGATAATAAAGTATTCCAAGTAGATGAAGTGATTTGGAATACAGCAGGTGGTATTGTAGCTGCAAACCTTATGTTAGATGATATTGAAAAATATTTTCTAAAGTAAAGGAATGGCCGAGTACATCACTTTAAACGGGTGATGTACTTTTTTATTTGTTAAAATACAGAAAATTCCTTCTTTTAGGTGTGAATAAGTTGTACAATTATACCAATCATGGAATAAAGGAGTGGGGAAAAATGAAAGCTACTCATAAAGATTGGATTTTATTTAACGGAAGAATTGTAAATACGAAGGAAGAACAGCCGATGATTCCATTAGAGGAGAGAGGCTTTCAATTTGGTGATGGTATATACGAGGTATTTAGATTATATGATGGGAAGCCACATTTGTTAGATTTACATTTAGAACGATTCTTTAATTCTATGGAAGAAATTAAACTAATTCCACCGTTTACTAAGGAAGAGTTAGTAGAAGAGTTACATGAAATGATTGAAAAAAATCAATTTCAAGAGGATGGGAATGTATATTTGCAAATATCAAGAGGTGCTCAAGCGCGGAATCATGTATATGATTCCAATATGCAACCAACATATTTTGCAAATATTGTTTCGTTTCCAAGACCAATTGCTGCAATGGAACGAGGAATAAAAGTTACTGTAGAAGAGGATATACGCTGGAAGTTTTGTCATATAAAATCTTTAAATCTGTTACCAAATATTATGATTAAAAATAAAATAAACGAACAAGGCTATCAAGAAGCGATATTAGTACGAGATGGAATTGTAACAGAAGGGTGTCATTCAAATTTCTTTATGGTGAAAAATAATAAATTGATTACGCATCCGGCTGACAATTTCATTCTACATGGTATTACACGTCACTACGTTATTACATTAGCGAAAGAGTTACATATTAAAGTAGAAGAACGAGAATTTTCACTACAAGAAGTATATGAGGCTGATGAGTGCTTCTTCACAGCGACACCACTTGAAATATTCCCGGTCGTTCAAATAGGGGATGAACAGTTTGGAGTCGGAGAAAGAGGACCGATTACAAAGAAACTTCAAGTTGCATATGAAGAAAGTATTCGTTTGTTTAAAGTTACGAACTAATATTGAAGAAAAAAGCTGGTATTCCTCCAGCTTTTTTTCATGATATAATTCAAGGATAGGACAAGATTTGAAAACGCTGTAAAAAGGGGATTTAATGTATGAATTATGAAGATTTAAAAGAAGTAATTCAAGGTAGACGAAGTGTTAGAAAGTTCACGGAACAGGAAGTATCCACTAGTGATATAAAAGAGATTATTGATTGTGCACGTTATGCACCGAGTGATACGAACTCACAAACTTGGGAGTTCTTGGTTATTATGAACCAAGAGAAAATTAAAGAAATTGAACAAATGACATGGGATGCATTACATAAACTTGCGGCAAAAGCGGCAGAAAACGGAGAAGAGAAAGCGGGGAAATTACTTACACGTTCTTTCGGACCATATGCAACAGCTTTCTCAGAGGCACCAGTATTAATCGTTTGTTTGGCAACACCATATGAATCAAAATTTCGCGAAAAGATATTTGATCCAATTGCTTTTGTTCCAGATTCAGTTTGGGAAGAAGAAGGAATTAAGAGTAGCTGTTTAGCGGCACAAAACTTAATGTTAGCTGCACATGCGAAAGGGCTTGGCACTTGTCCAATGACAGGACCGGTATTGTTAGCTCAAAATGAACTACGACAATATTTACAAATTGAGCCTGAAAAACAAATAAATATGGTTATTTCACTCGGTTTTCCGAAAGATAAGCCGAAGAAACTTCCAAGAAAAGAAGTAGATGAGATTACAACATTTGTTTTTTAAAACTTAACATAAAAAGACATTGAATGAACAATGTCTTTTTATTTTGAACAGGTATGTAATGAATCTATTGGGCTAAAATGATAGATAAGAGGGAATTACTATTTATTTCATAAAAAAAATTAATGTTCTATTAAGGAAAGTATGGTACATTAATCGTGGGCAAGATACTATTTGTTCATGAAAGTGTTGAAAATAGTCTTAAAATTTAAAAGTTATTTTTGTATAATAAATAATAATGAAATGACAGGGGGGATGAATTTTGAAAAAATTCATAATCACTGGATTGTCTGTATTGTTATTAGCCGGTTGCGGTGCTCCACAAGAAAAAGAGGGTGCGCAATCAAAGCAGGAAGAACAAGTTGTAAACGCAAGTAATGAGAATATAGTTGCATTTCCTGAAGGAGCAGTGCCAGTAGGAGAAGGAAAAGTAACAGTTATTACACCAGACGGTACTTCTGAAAATGGAAATATACCAGCTGTATTCATCAAAAAGGATACTTTAATTCAACATGTTGAATTAGAGCTTTCTAATTTTCAAAATGATAAAGAAACATTTATATTTGTAGATCAAGTATATGCAGATAAACATCAAGTAACTAGTACAACACAGACAACAGTACAATTAAAAGAGAAGACGCTTGAGACAGGTAGTCATACGATTACTGCAGTTCAGTATGAAAACAATGACCCAAAAGGAAAGGTTATTAGTTTAAATCAAGCAACATTTGAAACAAAACCAGCGTCTTAAGTAAGGATAAAAAGCACATTACTCAAAAAGTAGTGTGCTTTTTTGTTTATCTAGAGGATGTAATAGTGAATAACTTGTTTCGTTTTCTAATACGATTAAGTAGGAAGAAATCAATTGTTTCTACTATGACAGTCATTTGGTTTGCGATCCAAGAGGTGACTCAAATTACGCTTTGACTATTAAATTCACGACTTGTTAATAGGAGCTATTTGTTTTACCATTATTTATCTAGTATATGATAAACTCGGATTAAGGTAAGTTTTACATGAAAAATGTAGGTATTTCATTTGAAATGTCGAATAGTACATACGATGTCGTAATAACAAATTTTCTATTGTTTACTGTGAAACAGAAGAAGGGAAGATAGTAGTTATGAAACGAGCTCTTATTAATATTGATTATACATATGATTTTGTAGCTGAAAAAGGCGCTTTAACATGCGGGAAACCAGGACAAGAAATTGAGAAGGAAATTGTCCATATAACGAAGCAATATATTGAAAATGGAGATTATGTTGTCTTTGCGATTGATAAACATGAAGAAAACGATGCATACCATCCAGAATCAAAGTTATTCCCGCCACATAACATAGCTGGTACAAATGGAAGAGATTTGTTTGGTGAATTACAAGAAGTGTACGAAACATATAAAAATGCAGAGAATGTATATTATATGGATAAAACACGATATAGTGCATTTGCTGGAACAGACTTAGAGATGAAGTTAAGAGAAAGAGGAATAGAAGAAGTTCATCTTGTAGGTGTTTGCACTGATATTTGTGTTCTGCATACAGCAGTAGATGCTTATAATAAAGGATTTAAAATTGTAGTTTATGAAAAGGCGGTTGCATCTTTTAATACGCAAGGGCATGAATATGCACTTGGACATTTTAAATCTTGTTTAAACGCAGAAGTGAAGTGAAAAAAGAGGCCTTTAAAAAGGTCTCTTTTTTACGTTTAAATAGAAACAACATTTTGCTCGATTAGTTTTTTTATGAACGGACTTATTTTTTCTGGTAACGCATTTATATCAAAAAATTGTACATGTAATGATTCAATTCCATCAGCTTTTAACGTACCGCCAGTAATGTCTTTGCAACGATATGCGATTGTTATAGGGTAAAATTCATCCCCGTTTGGTAATTTCACAAAAAATTCTTTTCCAGAAAATACGCTTATTAACTGTAAGGTTCCTATTTCAATCCCTGTTTCTTCGAACACTTCTCGTCTCCCAGTTTCTTCTGTTGATTCACCAAGTTCAACGAACCCACCAGGGACACCCCAAATACCATTCTGCCTTTGTTGAAGTAATATTTGTCCTTGTTTATTGAAAACAGCTACAGCAACTCCTGCGAGATTGAGTGGTCTTGATCCGACAACTTCTCTAAGTTCTTCAATATATCCCATTGTATGTAACCTCCGTAAGAAAAAATAAGAGCAAATAAACTATTCTTTATTATGTAAATATATTCCTCTTTATAAGGAGAGAGATGTCATGTAACTTATTTGTTTTATTTGGTAAAATATACATCAAAAAAGGTCAAACAAATTATTTGACCTTTTTTGACCAAATGTTATAATAAAGACAGAAAGAGATAATCTTTCATTCATAAATAATAAGGAGGAAAAAATATGCGTAATTTATTTCCAGAGATAACAAAACGTCAAAATGGTATTTTTGATTTTGGGCCTTCTTTATTAGGGGGGATGACAGATACTTTTTTTAAACCGATGAACATGGATACTTTTAAAGTAGATGTTCATGAGCAATCTGATAAATATACTGTGAAAGCAGATTTACCAGGTTTTCAAAAAGAAAACATTCAAGTTGATTTTGAACAAGATGTATTAACGATTCAAGCAACTAATCATAATGAAGTAGAAGAAAAAAATGAGAATGGCATATATATTCGTAAAGAACGTTCTATAGGTTCTGTAACTCGACGCTTTAGTTTTAAACAAGTTGAGGAAGAAAATGTTAGAGCAAATTATAAAGATGGTGTACTGACAATTGAATTGCCAAAATTGAGAGAAGAAAAAAGCAGTAAGACAACAATTGATATCGAATAAAAGAGCTGATAAATTCAGCTCTTTTTTACGTAGTTAATAAATCGTAATGAGTAGAATAAAGTATAATGTTGAAAAATTTCTACTATTACCTCCCCTTAGGTTATTAAAAAGGGTATATTTAAAGGAAAGGAAAAGAACATCTACATATTGTTTAAAGTAAATTAGTAATACAGTCAAAATACATAGTAAGAGTAGTGGCATTTTAGATTAGGATAATAGAATTTCCTAGAACAAACTGAGACGATTATGAATTTTTTAATTAGTAAGGAAGTGGTAAGATGAGTTTATTAACGTATACTGAAGAATTTTTTAATTATGTACGGGAGTTTTTACTTTTAAGATTTTTACTGTTTGCTTTCGTTTTAATCATCATCTCTTTTGTAATCAACCGCATTATTGATTGGTTTTTTAAGAAATCAAGCTTTTTTGATGAAGAGGTAGAGCAAACGATTCAAAGTGTAATTCGATCTATTTTTAGATATATCATTATCATCAGTTTAATCATTTATTTAATTAGCCAATTTGTAGATATAAAAAGTATCATTGCAGGTGCCGGGATAGCGGGGGTTGTTATTGGTTTTGCTGCACAACAGATGTTAAAGGATGTTATATTAGGCTTTGCGAGATTAGCGGACAAAGAGTTTCGTGTTGGCGATTTTGTTACTTTCAACGGAACAAACTCAGGAACGATTGAGGAAATTAGTATTCGTTTTATGCAAATTCGTGAATGGTCAGGAAAACTTCTTACGATACCACACGGAGAGATTAGAACGATACAAAATTTTAATAAAGGATGGATGCGTGTAATTGAACGAATTACGGTAAGTTATCAGGAAGATCCTACAAGAGTTAAGGAGTTATTAGAAGAAGTTTGTGTAAATTGCAATGAAAAATTCGCTTCAAATCTTTATAAAGTAGAAGAAGAAGCTGTGGAACCGTTTAAATACGTTGGTGTTACAGATTTAAATCCAAATCTTAAATACGTTGGATATGAATTTTGTATTACAGGCTTAATAAAGCCAGAAGATTATTTCGAAACTTCTAGACAAGTAAGGTTTGAATTAATGTCTATGTTCCATAAGAATCAAGTGCAAATGCCAGCAACAAATATGTTCGTTACTACTGAGAGTTTACAGCATAACCATGGTGGACAATCTGTATCGGACAGCTAAAGTCGAATAATTGGATAAAAAACAATAATAAAATGATCGATATAAAGAAAGAACTGAAGGAATTCAGTTCTTTCTTTATTTATAGAATTTAGAAATTTCTTAATGTTATAATGGTAGATGGTGATGAAAATGAACTTTGAAGAAAAAGAGATGCATCGTTTAGAAGCATTAAAAGCAATTGCAGAATTATTAAATGAAGCAACAGACTTACAAGACATGTTGGAAAAAGTGTTACATACATTGTTACAAGTTATGAATTTGCAAACAGGGTGGATCTTTTTTATTGATGAAAGTGGAAAGCACCGAATGCTTGTGGATGAAAACTTACCACCAGCTCTTACGTGGCAAGAGAAGAAGCCAATGTGTGAAGGGGACTGCTGGTGTGTAGAGCGTTTTGTGAATGGCAGATTGGAAAAAGCGACAAATATCATTGAATGTAAGCGAATAGAGGATGCGATTGAGTGTAATTGGGGAGAGACAGAAGATATTACGCATCATGCGACGATTCCTCTTAGGTCTGGATCGGAGAAGTTTGGTCTATTAAATGTAGCCTCACCTCAAAAAACACATTTTTCAGAGGAAGAATTAGCATTATTAGAATCGATTGCATTTCAAATAGGAACGACAATACAACGTATTCAGTTAGTAGAGAATGAACGTAAATATGTAGTGGTAGCTGAAAGAAATCGATTAGCTCGTGATTTACATGATTCTGTAAAACAATTGTTATTTTCTATTATGCTAACAGCAAAAGGTACTCTAAATATGACACAAGATAGAGACTTGCAAGAGATGTTGAGTTATATTGGAGAATTATCACAGGAAGCATTACAAGAAATGACACTTTTAATTTGGCAATTAAGACCGGAAGGATTAGAGAAAGGTTTAGCAGAGGCAATTAAAAATTATGGGAAGTTGTTAGGGATTCAAGTGGAAGTTCGAATTGATGGAATGGTTTCAATTGGAGATGAAATAGAAGAAGTTTTATGGCGTATTAGTCAAGAAGCAATACATAATTGTAAAAAACACGCTTCATGTGAAAAAGTAAATGTTCTTTTGAAAATAGAAAATAACCAGTTGTATTTTTACATAGAGGATAATGGAATCGGATTTATACAAGATCACGTAAGAGAGTCGGCGCTTGGCTTAAAAAGTATGAAGGAACGTATTCAGTTAATGAAGGGATCATTTCAAATAAAAACTGAGCTGAAAAAGGGTACAAAAATCGAAATTCAATTGCCAGTTTGAAGGGGAGAAGAAGGTTGAAGATTAAATTACTACTAGTTGAGGATCATCATATTGTCCGAAGAGGGCTTGTCTTCTTTTTGAAAACGAGACAAGAATTTGAAATAGTTGGAGAAGCAGAAAATGGGGAAGAGGCATTAACATTCGTCCAAACGGAAAGACCAGATGTAGTATTAATGGATTTATCAATGCCGAAGATGGATGGTATTGAGGCAACAAAACGAATAAAACAATATGATGAAACAATAAAGATACTTATATTAAGCAGTTTTTCGGAGCAAGATTATGTTTTACCAGCACTGGAAGCTGGAGCAGATGGTTATCAATTAAAAGAAGTACAACCTGAGCAACTTGTAGCTTCAATTATCGCAGTACATGAAGGGAATGCGAATTTTCATCCGAAAGTAACACCAGCACTATTAGGACGATTAGCAGTTAAGAAAGAAAAAGAAAACCCTTTTTCCATGTTAACAAAAAGAGAGCAAGAAGTACTTCGTGAAATTGCGAAAGGGCGAAGTAATAAAGAAATTGCAGCAGAGCTTCATATTACAGAGCAGACTGTGAAAACACATGTTTCAAATGTTTTAGCTAAATTGGAAGTGGATGATCGTACGCAAGCTGCATTATATGCGGTGAAACATGAGGGGAATAGTAAGTATGAATAATGTTGTACCATGTTATGGCAGAATATATAGAGTTGGCCCGCTATTTGTGAGCTAACAATCAGTGAGAGCTGTACAAAACTTGTGTTGATTTACATTACAAACCATAGTGATGCCAAATAAAGGTTTTTCTTCTTTCAATAATTAGGTACAATAAAGTGAAACTTGAATCAGTGGGGTCATCCCAACTGATTATTAGCCTGTACCAATTGGATTTTACTTGATTAAGCTACGATGGAAGGGGAAGAAATATTATGCCAGGTACAAGAAGTGGGATTGGAAAGATTCAAGCTTCGTTAAACGGTTTATCACCAAAATTGCGAAGTATTGCCGAACATATATTGAAACATCCACAAGATGTTGTACATAAATCTATTACAGAATTAGCTGAGGTTACGAATAGTTCAGAAGCTACGATATTCCGCTTATGTAAGCACCTTGGTTTTCAAGGGTTTCAAGATTTAAAGATTACATTAGCTCGTGAAATTGTACATACTCCTATGCAAAATATTCATGAAGAAGTATCGGCAGAAGATAGTATGGTAACTGTTGCTAAAAAAGTTTTCCATTCGCATATTACAGGACTGCAAGATACATTACATTTGCTAAATGATACAGCGCTAGAGAAAGCTGTAAAAGTATTACAAGATACAAGCCGTATTGAGTTTTATGGAAATGGTGGTTCTGGTATTATTGCGATGGATGCATATCATAAATTTATGAGAACGGGTATTTCTTGTATTGCTCATACAGATTCACATTTTCAAATTATGGGTGCGGGTTTACTTACGAAAGAAGCTGTAGTCATTGCAATTTCTCATTCTGGTAGCAATAAAGGGTTACTGGAAGCATTAGAAGTAGCAAAAGCAAGGGGAGCTCGCATTATTGCAATTACGAGCTATCAGAAATCAGCATTAAGTCAACTTGCTGATATTACATTATACACTTCAACACGTGAAACGGAATTCCGCACAGAAGCAAGTTCATCAAGATTAGCACAGTTAAGTTTATTAGATACTTTGTACGTTGGGTTATCATTACAACGCCAAGAAGAAACGTTGCAAAATTTACAAAGTATACGTGAAACAATTTCGATGAAACGAATATAAGAAAAGCTCTTCAAATGAAGGGCTTTTTTTTATTTTTTAGTAGAAATATGTTACTCATTTATAGTCAGTGATAGACTCTCATTTTTTAAAATATAAAATAAAAACGATTTATGCAATAATTCAAACATTGTTCACAATTTCACAATTTGTTTTTGAAGTGTCATGTTATGATGAACATGTAATGATGATTGAACACTTAAATTTGGCATAATGATTAGCCAAACTAGTGAAGACAGAAGTTGTGAGATGGACTCATTAAAATTCTAAAACACTAAAGGGGAGATCACATATGAAAGCAGTAGTAGTAAATAAAAATAGTAAAGCAAACATTGAAATTATTGAAAAGGAATTACGTCCGTTACACTCAGGTGAAGCGCTAGTAGATGTAGAATATTGTGGAGTTTGTCATACTGATTTACACGTTGCAAATCATGATTTCGGAAATACAGATGGCCGTATTCTTGGTCATGAGGGTATTGGTATTGTTACAAAAATTGCTGATGATGTAACTTCACTAAAGGTAGGTGACCGTGTAAGTATTGCTTGGATGTTCCAATCTTGTGGACGTTGTGAATATTGCGTAACGGGTAGAGAAACATTTTGCCGTGAAGTGAAGAATGCTGGTTATTCAGTAGATGGTGGTATGGCTGAACAATGTATTGTTACAGCAGATTATGCGGTGAAAGTACCAGAAGGATTAGATCCTGCTCAAGCATCATCCATTACATGTGCGGGTGTAACTACATATAAAGCAATAAAAGTATCGGATATTAAACCTGGTCAACCTATCGTCATCTATGGTTGTGGTGGATTAGGTAACCTAGCTATTCAATATGCTAAAAACGTATTTGGTGCAAAGGTAATTGCAGTAGATATTAATGACGATAAATTAGCCTTAGCAAAAGAGGTTGGCGCTGATATGACTATCAATCCAATTTCTCAAGGTCCTGCTGATAAGATTGTTCAAGAAGAGTTTGATGGTGCTTATGCAGCTGTAGTAACAGCCGTTTCTAAAGTAGCATTCAACTCAGCAGTTGATGCGGTACGTGCTTGTGGTAAAGTCGTTGCAGTAGGTTTACCAGTGGAAACGATGGATTTAAACATTCCGCGACTTGTACTAGATGGAATTGAAGTAGTTGGTTCTTTAGTCGGTACTCGTAAAGACTTAGAAGAGGCATTCATGTTCGGTGCAGAAGGAAAAGTAGTGCCGGTCGTTCAAACTTGTTCTTTAGATAAAGTACAACATATATTCGAAGAAATGGAACAAGGCAGAATTCAAGGGCGTATGGTAATCGATTTTAAACACAATAATTGTGATTGCAATTCACTTTAAATATAAAAAGCATGAGTCTAGCTAAAGACATGTAAAAAAGTTAGACGACAGAAAGAAGATGATCCCTGCATTTAACAGGGATCATCTTTTTTGCATTCCACTACTATCAATATCGAGTAATGGGAAAGGATTAAAGGTTCACTTTATCCCGCTTTAATGGGCAGTAAGACCCCCACCTCAAAATTCAGCGAAAGCAAAGAAGTTAGGTGGGGGATCAACTGCCCATAAAAGTCCGATTGGTTCAACTAATAATCAGTGGGGGATGAAGAAAACCCCCACTGATTAAAGTTTCACTTTATCTACAAACGAAAAAGAATCTTTACTTTTAACAAATTTTTTATGATCTGGAACGGTTTGAATTGCTATAACTTGTGTATCTCTTGCTTTTAGTGCATCTTGAATCCCGATTGTCATAAGCTTAATAAATAGAATCGTAATAAAGAATGAAACGAGAGTGAATAAAATAATCCACCATGAAATATTCATTTCATAACGATTTAATCCAATAAGTCCTGCCCAATCATTAGAAAGAGAAACAGGTTTGAGCACTCCGTCATAGAGTTCCCGCATTTGTACGCCACCAATTACAATGTCAAGCAACGCTAAATGGATAACGAGTATGAGAGTTTGAACGATATGTTCCATGAATAATACGAATAAGCGGTCAAGTAATAAGACTCGTAAGTGTTTTTTGATAATATGAAAACGGCTAGCACCTAGTAATTGTGAACTTAAAATGTAATCTTGTTTCATAAATTCATCAACTTCTGATGATATATATAAAGAAAGTGTAGGCAGAGCCACGAAAATAAGTACAAGTAGTTGATAAAACGTAAATGAAATATTGGGGTCTAATCTATCAGCATTTGATGTGATTACAATATTAACGGGCGTAATGAGTATAAATGCGATAAATAAAGTTGGAATATAATAAAAAACTTCTGAGCATGACTGGAAAAATCTCTTGAATTTTGAAGCATATAAACTTAAGAGTATTCCTATACATGTTCCGAATAAAATTCGAAAGAAGCTAATTACCACGGCCAATAAAATGGTGAATTTTGCACCTTCTATAATTTGTAAGAAAACAGATTCTCCAAAACGATCAGATCCAAAAGGTGGCATTAACGATGGTGGAAAAGGGGCCTTTCCAAGCAATTCGTTATTGTCATTGTAAAGTAACTGAGGAGGTTTTGGGATGTTATCTTTAAAGAACCAACTATAAATAAAACTAGCTGAAACAAGTATGAATAAATAAGTAAAGCCAATTAAAAAGCGTTTTGATTTCCAAATAGATTTCATAAAGCTGCTCCTTTCAATTGCTTTTGCCATTTATTCATCATGAAAGAGATGATTTGAAAAATAACATAAAACGGTAAAATAATCATGACAAGTATGATAAATGCAGCTGGAGGTGAAATAAACGCCTTTTTAAATAAAAATTGAATAATGCCTTGCATATTAAAAACAAATTCTAAAATGAATAAATTAGAAAGTAAGAAAACAAAAATCGTTTTTAAATGGTGGAAGAAGTGGATAGATATATTTTTGAATAAATGAATACATAGTATATAACTTGATGAAAGGCCTTTTCCATATGCAACCTCTACGTAATGTTTTCCATGTTCTTCTTTTATGTATAACACCATCATACGAAACATTTGTAATGTAGGTAAGACAGCTAAAGATAAAATAGGGAGTAAATAAGCTCGATTTTCATTAAAAGAAATAATGGTGACAGGTAATTCTCCGAATTTTCGCAGTAACCATATGAAAAATATTTGCAAACAAATCATCATCATCATATCAGGGACAGCTTCTAATATGAACACAATTCGGTTTATCCATTTTTTTATATAATCTTTTGCTAAAAAATAAAAAAATGCCATACTAGATGAGATAAAGAGCGAAAGCAAAAAGGCTACAAATAATACAATAAACGAATATAGGTAAGGTTCTAAAACAGTTGGAAATAACGGTGTTGTTTTTAAATGACCAAACTTTGGGTCTGATCCTATAACCAACAATGATTCAGGTGAGAAAACCTGTTTTAACATAGTAACAATCTGATTAAAAAAATACATTGGTTGAAAGGTGAATCCTTGTTGAGTAATAAATAAGTAGGGCAAATTTAATAATAGTAAGAGTGATAAAAGAATGGATGAAAGCTTAATTGTGAATTGAGATATTTTATGTAACATTAAATCCCTCCGACATCTTTTTACAACATTATACAATAAATTATTTGTTGTTGTTCTTATTTTTCTGAAAAATAAGAAATTAATTAAGTTTTATAATTATAATACTTAATATATATTTATATGGTTTAAATGTAGTGGTGAGGAGTCGATTCCTATGTCTATTAAGAAAAATGCGCAGTATTTCCATTTTTGAGGCACTTACTTTTCTTTAGTTGATTGGCATTTGGGGCTATTTCATTGCTATTAAGTTAATAGAACTAAATTTTCTTAAAATAAAAAACACCGAAATATAGAAGTAGTTTTGAACGTAAGGAATTTGTAAGGAAGGAGTAAGAAAAAAGAGATTTTCAATGTGTATGATCAAAATATAGAGAAGAATGAGAGGGAGAATAGTTACTATATATTTTGATAAAAACAAATTAATAAAACTCTATGGAAGAAAAAGAAGAAATTATAGAAGTTAACAGATATCTGAAGAAGAGGGATTAATTATTTATTCGGTCAGAGCGTTGCTTGTAGAAATGATTGATCTATAGATGATTGCAAATTCAGTGTTGACTTTTATCATGGGGAGATTTGATAGCTGTGTGGTTAGTATATGACATACCTATCAACCATCAATACAATTTAAATAGAGGAGAGGAATGCTTTATGAAAACACGTAGTAAAATTACATGTGCAAGTCTAGCACTTTTAATAGGTGGAAGTTCCCTGTTATACATAACACCAACATCAGTTGTAAAAGCAGAATCTACGCAAAATGTATCTAGTTCGTTACAAACAAGTACGCAAAGCGATCGTACTTCCGTTAAGAAAGCAATGCGAGATGAACTGCAACTTGGATACCCGGGAATACTCGCTCAAATTTCTAAGGGTGGTAAAACTTGGAGTTATACTGCTGGGGTAGCGGATCTGAGAACTAAGAAACCAATGAAAGAAGATTTTCGCTTTCGCATTGGCAGTGTGACGAAAACGTTCATTGCAACAGTTCTACTTCAATTATCTGGAGAGAACCGTTTCAATTTAGACGACCCTATTGAAAAATGGTTGCCTGGTGTCATTCAAGGAAACGGATATGATGGTAACCAGATTACGATTCGGCAACTATTGAATCATACAAGTGGTATTGCTGACTATATAAATTCAAAAGACTTCGATATTATGGATACAAAAAAATCGTATACGGCTGAAGAATTTGTAAAGATGGGGATTTCACTTCCCCCAGAATTTGCCCCAGGAAAGGGTTGGTCTTATTCAAACACAGGATACGTATTACTGGGAATCCTTATTGAAAAAGTAACTGGCAACAGCTATGCGGAAGAGATTGAAAATCGAATTATTGAACCGCTTGATTTGTCAAATACATTCCTACCTGGTAATTCAAGCGTGATTCCAGGCACCAAGCATGCCCGTGGCTATATCCAACTAGACGGAGCAAGTGAGCTAAAAGACGTTACGTATATTAACCCAGGTAGCTCGGATGGAGATATGATTTCTAATGCTGACGATTTAAATAAATTCTTCTCATACTTACTCAGTGGTAAATTGCTGAAGGAACAGCAACTAAAACAAATGCTTACTACAGTTCCTACAGATAGAGAAGGAACCGGATATGGTCTTGGGATCTATGAAACTAAGCTTCCAAACGGTGTCTCAATATGGGGACACCAGGGTAAGGTTCTAGGGTTTACCACTTTTGCTGGTGGCACACTTGGAGGCAAGCATACATTGGCCGTCAATTTGAATAGTCTTAAAGCTGATAGTCCTGATCCATTTAAAAATATTTTACTTGCTGAATTTAGGAAGTAGGCAAAAAGGCGAAATGGATAAGTTTTGTCATAGGTTTATAGTTTAAAATATATCATTTTGGTGCAAAAAACAACTTGCTCTAAAAAAATTTAATACTCGTAATTAAGTATAAAAGAACGCTATCGTTTTAAGTAAATATTTCAGGAGGGTTTTATGAAAAAGAAAATGATTACTGCACTTGGTGTTTCTGCTATAATACTGACTAATTTTGTAGGAAGTACTTATGCAGACTCGAAAACAGGAGTTTCTGTTACAGCTCCCTACAATAAAAATCAAATAGCGGAATGGTTAGAAATGCACGCGAAGCCTTTAAAAACAACCAATCCAAATACACCTTTTAATGATTTAAAACCACTTAAGAATATGGTGGGTTCAGCTTCAATTGTAGGTTTAGGTGAAGCTACGCATGGGGCTCATGAAGTTTTTACGATGAAAAACCGTATTGTAAATTATTTAGTATCTGAAAAGGGTTTTACCAACCTAGTTTTAGAAGAGGGGTGGGACAGAGCTTTAGAACTTGATCGATATGTTCTTACTGGTAAGGGAAATCCAAGCCAACATCTATCACCTGTATTTAAGACGAAAGAAATGTTAGATTTACTTGATTGGATTCGGCAATATAATGCTAATCCAAAACATAAATCTAAAGTGCGTATCATCGGGATGGACATTCAATCAGTAAACGAGAATGTTTATAATAATATAATAGAATATATTAAAAGAACCGATTCAAAACTTGTGCCGAGGGTAGAAGAGAAGATAAAAGGTCTTATTCCTGTAACAAAGGATATGAATACTTTTGAAAGCCTTACGAAAGAAGAAAAAGAAAAGTATATTTCAGATGCTAAACAAATTAGTGCTTTATTAGAGGAAAATAAAAGTTATTTAAATGGGAAGTCTAAAGAGTTCGCATGGATAAAACAAAATGCACGTATTATTGAACAGTTTACTACAATGTTAACGTCACCTCCTGATAAACCATCTGATTTATATTTGAAACATGATATTGCAATGTACGAAAATGCGAAGTGGACTGAAGAACATTTAGGAAAAACTATTGTATGGGGGCATAATGGACACGTTTCGAAAACAAATATGCTTCCTTTTGTATACCCTAAAGTAGCTGGGCAGTATTTAGCAGAGTATTATGGAAAACGGTACGTATCTATTGGAACGTCAGTTTATGACGGACAATACAATGTCAAGAATAGCGATGGTGAATTTGGCCCATATGGAATATTAAAATCGGATGATCCAAACAGTTATAACTACATCTTTGGACAAGTTAAAAAAGATCAATTTTTTATTGATTTACGTAAGGCAAACGGCGTGACAAAAACTTGGTTGAACGAACAACATCCAATTTTCGCTGGAGTAACTACCGAAGGGCCTGATATACCAAAAACAGTTGATATATCATTAGGTAAAGCGTTTGATATACTTGTTCAAATTCAAAAAGTGAGTCCATCTCAACTACATCAATAAATTTAGAATAATGTACCTTAATGAAGTGTAGTGTTAAGTGTCAATAGAGTTGTTTGAATATGTCAGTTAGGTTATTTTCATTAAAGGATTATTAAATGGAATAAATGTTTTCAAATTAGAGACGATGTGGGATAGAAGCACAGTATCATCAAGTTAACAAAATAAAATTCTACCTAAAATGAAAAAATACGCTATTCTTTCTATAGAATCATAGGAAAGGATGGCGTTTTTTTATCTAATCTATTAATACAATTTGCTCAAGGAATTTAAACGTTTTCATCTCCTAATCCCTTACGAAATCTTACTAAAAATGTAGGTTTTGTACAACGAACTACATACCCATTAAGCTAAAGAAATAGTTACCCAAAAACTAGAAAAAAGGTGTGTTGCGAAACGAATATGATGCAATTTTACCTGACGGAAAAGCTACATATAGTATGTAAATGAAATGGAATGAGAGGATTTATTTTTTATTATGAAAAAAATTTTCTTTTTAAAACTTGATTAAAGAAAAAATATTTTATATACTAATTCATGTAAACGGTTTACTAAATCGTATTTTGCTAGAAACGAAGGGAAGATTCGCATGGGAACAAGGGGGAGAGTAATCGGGATTGATATCGGTACCACAAGTACAAAAACGGTTGTGTTCACAGAAAAAGGAAAAGTCGTTGCATCACATGCAGTAGATTATCCAATTATTCAACCGAACGTCGGATGGGCTGAGCAAGATCCTGATGTGATATGTGCCGCTGTATATAAAACTGTAAGCGTTGCCATCAAAAAAGGTAACGTGTTACCAGAAGATATTTCTTCAATTGGTATTAGTACTGCAATGCATGCATTAATTGCAGTAGATGAAAACGGTGCGCCGTTAACGCGCTCTATTATTTGGGCAGATAATCGAAGTACGAAACAGTCAGAAAAATTATTACAACATATGAATGGTCATGAAATTTATAGACGAACGGGTACACCAATTCATCCGATGTCGCCACTTACTAAATTATTGTGGATGAAAGAGGAAGAGCCAGAATTATATGCGAGCGCATATAAATTTATTTCCATTAAAGAGTATGTTTTGTATCAATTGTTTTCACGTTACGTAGTGGATTATTCAATAGCATCAGCTACTGGGTTATTGAATTTAGAAACATTAAACTGGGATGAAGATGTTTTAACGATGTTACATATGTCACCAGAACAATTATCAACACCTGTGCCAACCACATATATTTTATCGGGTATGAAACCGGAATTAGCACAAAAGATGGGTATTCGTGAAGATACTCCAGTTGTTATTGGTGCAAGTGATGGTGTTCTTGCGAATGTAGGAGTTGGAGCAATATCTCCTGGTTCAGCTGCAATTACGATAGGAACAAGTGGTGCTGTTCGAACAATTTCATCTAGTGTTAATACAGATGAAAAAGGTAGAACGTTCTGTTATGCATTAACAGACGAGCACTGGGTGATTGGCGGACCAACGAATAATGGCGGAATATTACTGAGATGGTTACGTGATGAATTTGGTAGCCCAGAGCAAGAAGTAGCAAAGAAACTTGGCATTGATCCGTATGATTTATTAATTAAATATGCGGAAAGTGTACCAGCTGGAGCGGGTGGATTGCTATTTTTACCATTTTTATCTGGAGAGCGTGCACCGTACTGGAATGCAAATGCTCGTGGTACATTTTTTGGAATAAACCTTCAGCATAAACGAGAACATTTTATACGTGCAGTAATGGAAGGCGTTTGTATGAGCGTATATTCTGTTGCACTCGCAATCAGGGATTGTACAGGTCCACTTACTGAAATACGCGTTTCAGGAGGTTTTGCGAAATCTGCATTTTGGAGACAAATGTTATCCGATATGATGGGAAAAGAATTGCTTGTTCCTGAAAGTCATGAAGCATCTGCGCTTGGGGCAGCAGCAGTTGCTTTATATGCTGTAGGAAAAATTGATTCTCTTGAAGAGGTAAAGGATTGGATTGATATCGTTCATCATCATGTACCGAATAAAGAAAATACGGCTATATATTTAGAAATGTTTTATATGTATGAACGACTTTACAATCGCTTGAAAGAAGAATTTGATTGTATAGCTGCTTTCCAACGTAAACAATAGGGGGATTGGGAGAAATGGTAGTTGGAATCGTACTAGCGGCAGTTGTCATACTACTTTTACTTATTACAGTAGTAAAATGGCATCCGTTTGTCGCATTAATTTTAACAGCAATTGGTGTAGGACTAGCAATGGGAATGCCATTGATTGGAACTTCACCAAAAGATCCAGGGATTATCGATTCTATTAAACTAGGGCTTGGTAATACGTTAGGGTTTTTAGCGATAGTATTAGCATTAGGAACGATGCTTGGAAAAATGATGGCCGAATCTGGCGGTGCTGAACGAATTGCTAACACATTAATTGATCGTTTTGGGAAGAAACGTGTTCACTGGGCAATGATGTTCGTTGCATTTTTAGTAGGGATTCCAGTGTTTTTCCAAGTTGGATTTGTACTGTTAATTCCATTAGTATTTACGATTGCGTTAGAAACAGGGGTATCACTTATTACAATCGGTATACCACTAGTAGCAGGACTATCTGTTGTACACGGACTCGTTCCACCACATCCAGCAGCGATGGCAGCAGTAGGTATTTTTAAAGCAGATGTAGGGAAGACAATTTTATATGCTTTAATCGTCGGACTTCCAACTGCAATCATTTCAGGTCCGCTTTACGGGAAATGGATTGGTGCTCGTATACATAAAGAAGTACCATTAGATATAGCGGAGCAATTTATTGAAAGAGATAAGAAGAAGGAGCTTCCTAGTTTCGGAAATACATTGTTTACAATTTTACTTCCAGTATTTCTAATGCTAGGTGCATCGATTGCGGAAGTAGCACTAAACAAAACAAGTCAACTTGCACAAGTATTGCACTTTATTGGAGATCCAATCGTCGCGTTATTAATTGCAACGATATACTCTTTCTTTAGTCTTGGTTATGCAAAAGGTTTCTCAAAGGATAAAGTATTACAATTTACAAACGATTGCCTTGGGCCTATTGCGAACATACTGTTAGTTATTGGTGCAGGCGGCGCATTTAATAAAGTATTATTAGATTCTGGAATTGGAACGACAATCGCAGAAATGGCGAAAGAATCTCATATTTCACCGATATTATTAGGCTGGGGAATTGCGGCACTTATCCGAATCGCAACTGGATCGGCAACGGTTTCTATGATGACAGCAGCTGGTATTGTTGCGCCGATTGCAGCAAGTATACCAGGTGTAAATGTTGAACTACTAGCACTTGCAACAGGTGCAGGGTCATTAATTTTATCACATGTAAATGATTCTGGATTTTGGATGATTAAAGAATATTTCGGAATGACTGTGAAAGAAACATTATTAACATGGACTGCAATGGAGACAATATTATCTGTTGTAGCACTTGGACTCATTTCGTTATTAAATATATTTGTATAGAATGGGAGATTGATTAATATGAAACTAGGTTTAATTGGATTAGGAAAAATGGGATTCCCATTGGCGGAACATTTATATGAAGACAAACATGAAGTTGTTGTATATGACGTAAATAAAGAGCATGTTGAAAAGGCTGGGGCTTTAGGAATTACTGCACGTCATACATTAAAAGAAATGATTGCTGAATTAGAAGCCCCTCGTACAATTTGGGTAATGGTACCTGCGGGAGAAGTTGTTGAGTCAGTATTAAAAGATGTATATCCATTATTAGAGGAAGGCGATATCGTTATTGAAGGCGGAAATTCATTCTATAAAGATACGTTACGCCGTGCTGAAGAAGCGAAAAGCTTTGGTTTACATTACGTTGATATCGGTACATCAGGTGGTGTAGAAGGAGCTAGATACGGAGCTTGCTTAATGGTTGGTGGAGAAAAAGAAATTTACGATCAATTAGAACCTTTATTTAAAGATTTAGCAGTAGAGAATGGGTATTCTTATGCAGGTCGCGTCGGAAGTGGTCATTTCTTAAAAATGGTTCATAACGGTATTGAATACGGTATGATGCAAGCAATCGCTGAAGGATTTGAAGTGTTAGATAAAAGTGATTTTGATTTCAATTATGAAGATGTTGCAAAAGTATGGGCAAACGGATCGGTTATCCGCGGTTGGTTAATGGACTTAACTGAAAAGGCATTTGCAGATGATCCAAAACTGGATGGTATTAAAGGTGTGATGAACTCTTCAGGAGAAGGGAAATGGACTGTGGAAACAGCACTTGAACTGCAAGCAGCAGCACCGGTAATCGCAATGTCATTATTTATGCGTTACCGTTCTCAAGAAGATGATACATTCCACGGAAAAGTAGTTTCAGCTCTTCGTAATCAGTTCGGTGGACATGAAGTTGTGAAAAAATAGGAAATGATTTTCGAGAAGAAACTTGTGCATAGGCGCAAGTTTCTTTTTTTAGTGTAAGAAATCTCTACTTTAAAAATACCAATCATTGTTTATTTGTACTGATTGTATCAAATATATAGTGCAGCATGAAAGATGTCCTAACATAAAAGTAAGAATAAATAAAATGAAGTTTTCATAAATAGTAAAAGGATGATTATGTCATCAATGTAGCTATGAAATGGTGTTACATATGAAAAGAACGTGTTAATAAAATATGAGGTGGTTAAATGGGAAATGAGCAAGTGAAGAATGCAGGGGAAGAAAAAAAGTTATGTCTTTGTATGATTGTTAAAAACGAGTCTAGAATTATGGAAAGATGTTTAAATGCTACAAAATCAATTGTAGATTTTGTTTCTATTTGTGATACGGGATCAACTGATCATACACCTGAAATTATTGAAAATTGGTGTAAAGAAAATGAAATCCCTGGAACAGTACATCATGAACCATTTAAAAACTTTGGTTATAACAGAAGTTTAGCAGTGTCATTGGCACAAAAAACATATCCAGCAGCAGATTATTTATTAATATTAGATGCAGATATGATATTAGAAGTTGATCCCGAGTTTGATAAGACTAGTTTAACGGAAGACCATTATCTTACATTGCAATATGATATTCATATTAAGTATTGGCTTACACGCCTTCTAAAAGCTTCTTTACCATGGAAGTCTGTCGGTGTTACTCATGAGTATTGGGATATAGATCGCTCCAAGGTTGGCGCGGATTATAATACGAGGGTAGCTAGGTTAGAAACGCTTGTCGTTAACGATCCTGGGGATGGTGGTAGTAAAGCTGATAAATTTGAGAGAGATGAGAGGTTGTTGTTACAAGGATTGAGTGATCCAGAAACAACGCCAGATTTGCATATAAGATATTTATTTTATTTAGCCCAAACTTATTTTCATTTAAGTCAATTTGAAGATTCGATTAAATGGTATAAAAAAAGAGTGGAAGCAGGTGGATGGGTTGAAGAGGTGTTCTATTCGTTATTGCGAATAGGATTTTGTTATGAACAATTAGCAAACCGTTCAGCAAATAAACAATATGAAGTAACAGAAGCGGATGAAAAAGAAAATGCTAAGATGCAAGAAGAGCAATATACAGCATTAGCTATTTTTTATTTTCAAAAAGCGTGGGAATATAGACCAACTCGAGCTGAGCCATTATACCAACTTGCAAGAATGTATCGATTAAAATCTCAAAATAATATTGCCTTGATGTATGCGTTGCAAGGGAAGGAAATTCCTTTTCCAAAGAATGATCTTCTATTTGTAGATTATCATGTGTATGATTACTTATTTGACTATGAGATTTCTATAAGTGCTTTTTATATACCACATAAAAAGCATTTAGGTGCTGTATCACAAAAAATTTTAGAATCGAAAAAACAAGAGCTACCGTCGCATATAGCAAATATGGTTGAAAGTAATGCGAAATTTTATTAAATACAATTTCGGTTAAAGGAGTAGTGGAGTAATAATGGAATTAATACGATGGGCGCTAGAGTTAGGGGAATCTGTGCATGGAAATACGTATGAAGAATTGATGCCACTACTAGATTATTATTATGATCGTGATCATTTAAAAGCGTATTGTATCGCAACTCTTCTTTTAGACATGGACGTAGCAGAAGAGCATAGGGAAAAAATCGAATTAAGAAGGTGCATTGCTGCTTATTATGCCGGAATGTATAAAGTAGCAAAAAAACATGCAAGGGAGCTTCTACTTAAATATCCGGATGTGGATTTATATAAAAATAATTTAAGACTAATGGAAGCTTATTTGAATAAAAAATATGATTATTGTCTTTTTATATGCCCAAAGACGTATGGTAGTTTTATAGATGTTGCGCGAGCTTTGAAATGGCGATTGGAGCAAGAGGGAAATACTGCAATCATATCAGAAGCAATATTAGAAAATGTGAAAAATACAATTGTTTTTGGAGCGCATACATATGCACATAACCCGAATTT
This sequence comes from Bacillus sp. BC05(2025), assembly GCF_056725905.1. Classification (NCBI taxonomy): domain Bacteria; kingdom Bacillati; phylum Bacillota; class Bacilli; order Caryophanales; family Bacillaceae; genus Bacillus; species Bacillus sp. BC05(2025). Next base: position 485,591 of record NZ_JBWYRA010000004.1, read on the forward strand.
ACTTCCGAAAAATGCGATTATTTATAATTTAGAACAGCTATATGAAGGAAGTCCTTATGCGCATCCCCTTTATTTAATGTTATTAAAAGATAAGGAAATTTGGGATTATAGTAAACAAAATATAGAATGGTTAAAACAAAAAGGAGTTGGAAAAGAAATAAAACATGTGGAAATGAACTATGCTCCAACTCTAAAAATAAAAAAAGATGCGTTTGATGAAGAGTTAATTGAAGACATTGATGTACTGTTTATAGGTGCTCTTAACCCAAGGCGGCAAGTTATTTTTAACCAATTAAAAGCAGTCGCTCCGCATTTAAATATTGTTTTTAAAAATAATGCGTGGGGAATTGTTAAAAATGAGTTAATTGCCAGGTCTAAAATTATATTAAATATTCATTTTTACTTATCGGGCATTCTTGAAACTCCTCGAGTTTCTTATGCAGTGGCAAATAAGAAATTTATTATTTCGGAAAATAGTAATCCTGAGGACGAGATAGAGTGGCCGGGAATTGTATTTACTCCGTACGAAAAAATAATAGAAAACGTTATGACATATATAGAATTACCGGAAGAACGTATGAAATTAGCAGAAGAAGCGTATAACCATTTTGAAGCGAAAGGAAGCATAGACATATTGAGCCATAAAGGAGGAGAAAAGTAATTGTGAAGAACTCATACTTTCGTATGAGTTCTTTTTTTTGTTTATCATACTATTTTATCAAGCTAATTCCCTCTTTATATTGTGTTTTGTATAGAAATTTCTGATAATATATAAGTATAACTTGAAAACAAAGGGGAGAAATGATTATGAAACTAGTCGTTATTAACGGTACACCAAGAAAATTCGGTAGAACTCGTGTGGTGGCAAAATATATTGCTGACCAATTTGAAGGGGAGTTATACGATTTGGCAGTAGAGGAATTGCCTTTATATAATGGGGAAGAATCACAACGTGAATTAGAAGCGGTAAAAAAATTAAAGGCGTTAGTGAAAGCGGCAGACGGTGTAGTACTATGTACACCTGAATATCATAATGCAATGAGTGGAGCGCTGAAAAATTCGTTAGATTACTTAAGCAGTAGTGAATTCGTCCATAAACCTGTCGCATTACTTGCAGTTGCCGGGGGCGGTAAAGGTGGAATTAACGCATTAAACAGTATGCGCACTGTTGCTAGAGGGGTATACGCAAATGCAATCCCAAAACAAGTTGTACTTGATGGACTTCATGTACAAGACGGTGAACTGGGAGAAGATGCAAAACCATTAATTCATGATTTAGTTAAAGAATTAAAAGCATATATGGGCGTATATAAAGAGGTGAAAAAACAACTAGGAGTTGAGTGATATGTCATCTCTGTATAAAGATTCACGCTTGTATTTTATACTAGGGGCCAATAGTCTATCAGCTATTGGTTCCGGTATTGTAATGATAACGATTCCATGGCTGTTAATTAAAGAGAGTGGGGGAGAGACAACGTTTGGTTATGTATCTATCATCTCAACTCTTATTATGTTTTTATTAACACCGTTTATCGGGCAAAGTATTGATCGTTTTTCAAGAAAATCTTTATTATTATGTAATGAAGGTATTGGAATAGTTGTTATAGGAATGATGGCAATATGGGGATTTACTGGGCAACCCTATCATTCTATTCACTATATTCTTATATATATAGCTGGATCGTTTTACTATTTATTATTTTATCCTACAATATTTGCGTTCAACCAAGAGATATTTCAAGCAGAACATTATAAAAATTTAAGTGGAACAATGGAAATACAAGGACAGTTAACGCAAGTTATTTCAGGAGCTGCTGCTAGTTTCCTTATTGAAATCATTTCTTTAAAATGGATTTTGTTAGTAGATATGTTAACTTTTATAGGAGCCTTCGTCCTTTTCTTATGTATACCGTATGTAAAGAAAAAGGAAGTGAAAAGAAAAGTAACATTTAAGAAGCAATTGTTCGAAGGGATTCACTTTATGCAAAAGCGTCCTAAGTTCTTTTGGTTTTTACTTGCGACTTATATGCCGTTTATCGGTGTTATGATGGCAAATTATTTAATCCCGGTATATATTTCAGATATATTAAAAGCCAGTGCTTCTGTATACGCAATAGAAGGTATGATGTATGGTGTCGGAGCGGTTCTTGCCGGAATTAGTATTCCAATTATGATGAAATATGTCAAAATAGAAACTTCAATCGTCATGACGATGCTCACATATGTAATTTCAATTACCGTAATGATTGTTGAACCTTCCGTAATGTTGTTATATGCACTTGCAATTTTTCATGCAATTGGAAATGCAGGTACAAGAGTGGCGAGAAATGTATTAATGATGGAGGAAATTCCAAACGAAGTAATGGGAAGAGTGGATAGCTTATTTCGGTTAATTGGCACGGGAATTCGAATTGTATTGTTAATGTTGTTTACAGCTGGTGTTTCTAAAGTAGGTGTCATGGTACCGTTTTATTTACTAAGTTTCATATTGATCCTTTCGTTAGGAATTGCTATAAACTATGTAATCTCAAAACGTAAATTCGAAGCGAGTGTTTCTAATAAATCGATTGTTTAAAAAACACTTCTGCCTTCCTTTCTTTTTTTATATAATAAAAAGAAAGGGAGTGCAAACTTATTTATGAACAAATGGATTTTTCTTATCATTTTATTATTACCGCCACTATACATCATTTATATGACGTTTCGAATGAACAAAGTTGCTCGTGAAAAGTTGAGCTATCACTCTCCGTACGTTCTTATACTGGGTGCAAAGTTATTTGGAGATAGACCATCTTTATCTCTTCAAAACCGTTTGGATGTAGCTTTGGAATATTTAGTTTCCCATTCTACAGCGAAAGTAATTGTTTCAGGTGGTCAAGGAGAAGATGAAGATATACCGGAAGCTCATAGTATGAGAAATTATTTAATGGCGCGTGGTATAGATGAGAGTCGTATTTTAATAGAAGATCAATCTACAAATACGTATGAGAATTTAAAGTTTAGTATGGATTTATATGATGTGAAACATGCGGTAGTTGTAAGTAATACGTATCATTTGTATAGAACGAAAATAATTGCAAAGCGTTTAGGATTAAAGATGGAGGCATTAGCTGCTGAAACGCCAATGCGCTCTAAGAGAAAAATGTATGTGCGTGAATATGCCGCTATTATGAAAACAATATTGTTCGACCGTTAGAGCTCAAATGTGAGCTCTTTTTTTGTAGAATAATGCGTATCATTTGAAATGAATTCCATATTCCATCAAAATAAAGGAAACAACGATAAAGGAGTTGTATTTGTGATTCAGTTTAATCAAGTGTCAAAATCATATGAAGATGGCACAAAAGCAGTGGATTCATTGCATTTAGAAATTAAAAAGGGAGAGTTTTTTGTCCTAATTGGTCCGAGTGGTTGTGGGAAAACAACGACAATGAAAATGATTAATCGTTTAATTGAAACGACAGAAGGCTCAATTTTAATCGATGGAAAAAATATTCAAAAATACGATATTAATGAATTACGCTGGGATATAGGATACGTGTTGCAGCAAATTGCTTTGTTTCCGCATATGACAATTGCTGAAAATATTGCAGTCGTTCCTGAAATGAGAAAGTGGAGCAAAGAAAAAATAAAAGCTCGTGTCGATGAACTGCTGCAGATGGTCGGGCTAGATCCAGATGTATATCGCGATCGTATGCCTGATGAATTATCAGGAGGGCAAAAGCAGCGCGTTGGTGTCGTAAGGGCATTAGCCGCAAATCCAAAAATCGTTCTTATGGATGAACCATTTAGTGCGTTAGATCCGTTAAGTAGAGAGCAGCTTCAGAAGGATATTGTACAGTTGCAAAAAAAGATTCAAAAAACAATCGTGTTCGTAACACATGATATGCAAGAAGCATTATCACTTGGAGATCGTATTTGTATTATGAAAGAAGGAAAAGTAGTTCAATTAGATACACCAGAAGGAATTATACATAATCCGAAAAATGAATTTGTAGAAGAGTTCATTGGAAATCGTGGACGACCTTGGTATGAGGGGAAAAGTATAGAAGATGTATTGCCACTTGATGAAAGTATGCGGGTAGAAGGGGAAGCACTATCATTACATTCTTCTTTACAAGATGCATTAGTTCGTGTGCGAGCTGACGAAGTAGTTCCAGTTGAAGCAGATGGTCAATATGTTGGAGCTTTAACAAGCCGTCATATTGTCAATTACATTGTTGAACAAATGAAGGAAAGAGGCTAAACAGTGACTGATTTTATACAAACGTTCCAAGAACGAAAAGTAGAATTACTTACTGCATTAAGTGAACATTTACAAATATCGCTTATATCATTATTTTTTGCAGTAATTATTGCAGTGCCGCTTGGTATTTTATTAACGAGAAAAGAACGAATGGCTGAATTTATTATAGGAACTTCTGCAGTTATGCAGACAGTGCCATCACTTGCACTACTCGGACTTTTAATTCCGTTAGTAGGAATTGGAAAACTCCCGGCCATTATTGCATTAGTTGTGTATGCACTATTACCTATTTTACGAAATACATATACGGGAATAAGGGAATTAGATGAATCTTTAATTGAAGCAGCGAGAGCTATGGGGATGAATAGCTGGAGAAGATTGTGGAAGGTAGAACTTCCTCTTGCATTACCAATTATTATGGCCGGTATTCGTACGGCGATGGTATTAATTGTTGGAACGGCTACATTAGCAGCTCTTATAGGTGCTGGTGGGCTCGGAAAACTCATATTACTTGGTATTGATCGGAATGATCATGCGCTTATCATTTTAGGGGCTGTACCAGCCGCGTTACTCGCTTTATTCTTTGATGTAGTACTTAGAGTGCTTGAGAGCCCTAAACGCTCTTCTAAGCGTGTTATATTGACGATATGTATTGTTTGTATCATGATTACTTCTCCCTTTCTTTGGAACACGCAAAAGAAAGATATTGTTATTGCCGGCAAACTTGGATCAGAACCTGAAATTTTAATTCAAATGTATAAGCAGCTCATTGAACAAGATACTGATTTACACGTAGAATTAAAACCAGGTCTTGGAAAAACAGCATTTGTATTTGAAGCGTTGAAATCAGGGGAAGTAGATATATACCCTGAATTTTCAGGAACAGCTTTATCTACTTTCGTGAAAGAAAATCCGAAAAGTACAAATCGTGATGAAGTATATGAGCAAGCCCGCGTTGGAATGGAAAAGAAATATAATATGGTTATGTTGAAGCCGATGGAGTATAACAATACATATGCTCTAGCTATGCCGAAAAAAATAGCAGATCAAAATAATGTGAATACAATTTCTGATTTAGGAAAAATTGCACAAGATGTTAAAGTAGGATTCACATTAGAATTTGCTGATCGTGAAGACGGTTATAAAGGAATGCAAAAATTATATAACTATAAATTTTCAAATGTGAAAACGATGGAACCGAAATTACGTTATAGTGCAATTCAATCAGGGGATGTGAATGTAATTGATGCATATTCAACAGATAGTGAATTGGAACAATACGGACTTAAAGTGCTAAAAGATGATAAAGGTTTATTCCCACCGTACCAAGGTGCACCTTTATTAAGAAAAGAGACGTTACAAAAATATCCTGAACTTGAAAAGGTATTAAATAAATTATCTGGAAAGATTACAGATGAAGAAATGCGAAAAATGAATTATGAGGTAAATGTGAATGGAAAAGGTAGTGAAGAAGTAGCGAAACAATTTTTACAAAAAGAGAATTTACTTCGTTAATTTTACAAGAAATATACAAATTTATATGTATGAAATGACCGTTCATTACAAAATGAACGGTTTTTTTGTGCATACTTATACATTTTTTCAAAAAAGTATTCCATTTTTGTTCATTTTCTTTTAGAATAAGTAATGTTTTCCTGAAAAAATATAAAAGAAACGTCTATTAGAGAAAAAGGTGACTTTAATAGTTGAACGAACATAACACCTAGAATGACAGATGGGGTGGTACAAATAGAAAAGAAGTTAGGATTTTTTCCATTAATTGCATTAGTAGTCGGAACAATGGTTGGTGGCGGTGTATTTAGTTTACCGCATGATTTAGCAGTAGGAGCAAATAGTGGCTCTATAATAATTGGCTGGTGTATTACAGCGATGGGAATGATTCCACTCGCGCTCGTCTATCAAACGTTAGCAAGAAAAAAACCAGAGCTTGAGGGCGGAATTTATAGTTATGCACGTGCTGGCTTCGGTGAATATATTGGATTTAACAGTGCATGGGGATACTGGCTAGCAGGAATTTTAGGAAACGTTGCAACAATCATGTTACTGTTTAGTACATTAGGTTATTTCTTCCCAATTTTTAAAGGCGGAAATAGTGTTGCGTCTATCGTAGGAGCATCACTTTTATTATGGACACTTCATTTTCTAATTTTATTTGGAATTCGTGAAGCATCTATTATGAATGTTATTGCAACGATAGGGAAATTGGTTCCAATCTTATTATTTATTGTTGTAATGGTAACAGCGTTTCGCTGGGATACATTTACACATGATTTTTGGGGAGAAGGAACTATTTCAGTTTCCTCTATACTTGGTCAAGTGAAAAATACTATGCTTGTAACTCTTTGGGTTTTCATTGGGGTTGAAGGAGCGGTAGTATTATCTGGAAGAGCGAAAAATAGTCGAGACGTCGGTAAAGCGACAGTATTAGGACTTATTTTAGTAATGTCTATTTATATTTTAATTTCTGTCTTGTCAATGGGAGCGATGACAAGAGGAGAGCTTTCTGTTTTAGAAACGCCGTCAATGGGACATGTATTAGAACATGTTGTTGGGACGTGGGGCGCAGTAGCGATTAACATCGGGTTAGTTGCTTCACTTGTAGGTACATTAATAGGCTGGTTTTTACTTGTTTCTGAAATTTCTCATGTAGCAGGAAAAGATGGCGTGTTTCCGAAAGTCTTTACGAAAACAAATAAAAAACAAACGCCGCATATAGCATTATGGATCTCAAATGGCGTTGCCCAAGTTATATTTATAATTGTTCTGTTTTCAGAATCAACATATCAAATTATGTATTTCATAGCGTCAACATCAATTTTAGTACCATATTTATTATCAGCATTATTCCAATTCAAATTAGTCATTACAAATGAACTAAAAGATGCAAAAGTAAAAAACGGTTCGCTAGCTTTAATTGCTTCTATGTACTCTGTATGGCTTATTTATGCAGCTGGTTTGAAGAATTTATTGCTTGTTTCAATCGTATATGGAATCGGGATTATGGTTTATATGTATGCAAGAAAAGAAAAAGGAAATCGTTGTTTTACTGGTATAGAGAGATATGTAATGTGGGCAATCGTAGTTGCAGCTGTCACATCTATTTATATGTTATTAACTGGAAATATAAAAATGTAAAAGTCCTTTTCATTTAAAGGGCTTTTTTCTTTGTCTAGAGAATATTTAATACATAAGATATTCAGGAGGGATGAAAATGGAAGAAAAAGAACAGTTGACCAGAATTGTTGATTTAGCGAGTGAAGTAAGGAAAGTATTAGTGCAAGAATCTTTTTTTAATCATCATCCTGAACTGCGAGGAGTGATTGAAAATTTAGCGAGTGCGGTAGAGAATTTGGCGGAATTACAGCAACATAAAGATGAAAACGCTGAAGATCGTTTACGATATGTACTTGCAAAAATGAAAATTGCTCATAATGCCATTTTACAAGAGAAAAAAGCATTTCCATCTCATTAATATACGTTTTTATTTTGAACCTGACGGATAACGTCAGGTTTTTTGTTTCTAGTTTTTCGTTTCTTTCATACACTAAGAATAGTATGAAAAAAAGAAGGTGACAAAGGTGAAATTACATAAAGCTCTTCATCCAAGTTTTATAAAACGAATGTACTATATGAGGTTTATCGGAAAGTTTACAAAATCAGAAAGTGAGAAGAATGGAGAGAATTTCTTTGTACAATGCCTATCGCCAATACCATATACGTTACAAGAACAACTAAAAAATGAACCATATGTATTTGAAGGTTTATGTAGTAATAAAAAGAATGAAAAAGTCTTTTCGGAATTAAAGAAAAAAAAATTAGAAAAACAATTGGTTATGTTTCGTCTTTATTATGAAAGAGGACATATATACGCTGAATTAATTTGTACAGAAGAACCGAGAGAAATAGCAAGCGGTTATAAAATGATTCCAGTACCTAAAGTTTCCGATTATAAAAAAGGAGAATCTTTAGAAAGAAAACTTAATAATGGTTATTTGTCATTTCTAATGCCTAAATATCCGAAAGACTTTGAACCTCCCGAATTATTGTGGCACGATGGAAGGTTGTATGGAAATATATCTTTAAAGTCTTCATCAATTAGTTCAATCGCATATTTTGAACAGCAGCGGGAATGTAAGTATATAGACTTTAATGACTGGATGAAGCATGTAGATATAGCTGTAGAAGATCAATTGTATTTTGTAAGTAATCATATGCATGAGCAATTAAAAAAACGAATGACTGAGGAAGGTAAGTATGTAGAAGTAGAGGAAATAAAAGTGCAAAAGGATGAATGGGAATGGGATGAGCGTGAATCCGTCTTTTTACAATATGTAAAAAGTTTTGTGCGTAATAAAGGGTTATATTTTGATGAAACGGACATTTATAATTTTCATATAAGTGTGAAAACAAATATGTTAACGATTCTTGGTGGTATACCAGGCACTGGCAAATCCCGTTTTTTACAAGCTTATGCAGAAGCACTTGGATTACAATACGGGGAAGAATTGGTTTGGATCCCGATTTCACCATCGTATCAAGAACCACATGATTTACTCGGTTATCTTCACCCAAATGGTACCTTTATTGAAAGTGAAACAAAATTAGTTAGGGCGCTAATGAAAGCAAAAGAAAATCAAAATCAGCTGTATATAATCGTTTTTGATGAAATGAATATGTCACATATTGAGCATTGGTTTACTCCATTTTTATCTGTTCTTCAACTTGAAAAGCAAAATCGTATTTTAAATTTATATGAAGGTGTACAAGAAAAAGAAAATCCAATTCCACCAACAATTGAAATTGGAGAAAATATTATATTTGTAGGTACTATCAATTTTGATGAAACAACGAAAGAGCTTTCAGATCGATTACTAGATCGGACGAATGTAATAACATTACAAAAGATCCCGTTTTGTGAGATGTGTATGGAACAAGAGAAAGTTGTATTACAACCACCTCTGAAAGTAACTGCAGGAGAATTTCGTATGAATTGGGTTAGGAATAAAACGATGATTGAGGTGTTTTCTGGGGAAGAGTTAGAACTATTAGATAAATTACATGCTGCATTGTCATCACATGATGCATCAAAGGGGATTTCTTTTCGATGTGCAAACGCAATAGCTGCTTACTTGCAAAATATACCGTTCCAAAATAATCATTCCTATATGATCAGTAGAGAAGAGGGGTTTGATTTACAAATAAAGCAACGTGTATTGACGAAAATAAGAGGGACCGAAATGATGGTGGGCTCTTTACTTTCTGAAGAAGTAAAAAGGGGAGCGACATTAGTACCTCTTTTGCAATCTCCACTTGCAAACAGAGTATCTACATTTGAACACTCTATAGCATATATAAGAGAAAAGCGTAGAGAACTGGAGTTGTATGGCTATGCAAAATGATGGGCGATATGAAACAGAAATCGTTGATACGAAAGAAACACTTCCTTTTGTATTAAAGTTAATTATTGGAACGGAGTCAAAAGGAGAATATATTTTATTAAATCGTCTTTGTACATCTGCAACAGCATTAGCTCAATGTATTTATAAAGTGCAAGAATTAAAACCAATCAGATTGCAGTGCCAGTATGAAAATCCAATGAATATTACTTTTATATGGAATAAAGTCTATGAGGGACAGAAGAATATAAAAGAGACAAAATATGAAATAAATGACAAAAAACAAAAGGTATTAATATATGAACATGGAAAAACAGAATTCTTTTATCCATGGCGTTGTGGTTTGTATCATTTTGAGGTAAATATAGAAGATCAAACGTATTATGGCGCTTTTCAAGTCGTACCAAAAAATTTTTTCGATGATCAATTTGAAATGATTCAAAACTATGTGAAGTCAATTTTAAATGAGTTGATTTTAGATAGAGGTTATTATAAAAAGACTTTCTCTGCTCTTAGTGATATTGAAGATTCTTCTTATTTAGTGTTACTTAGAAAGTTGCCACAAAAAATGAAAAAGATAAAGCAAATTTTTAAGAAAATAGAATCGAGTTCAAAGTTTATACATGAATATAAATGGGAAGAAAAGGAGCGGAAAGTAACGAGAAAGGGAGCCGTAGTGGCGGAAAGAAAACCGTATGCAAAATATTATAATCGTAAATTTATAGAACAAAAAAATAGTAAGGAGAATGCATTTCTTAAATTTAAAGCGATGCAATTTTATCTTTATTTACTTGAAGCTGAAAGTTTTTTGCGTCAAACAATTGATATATTAGAAAGAGCAAAGAAGAAAAAATCAGAAGAATTTCAAGCTGTAAAAACGATTATACAAACAATAGAGCGTAATGGATCAGTGACCGATAGAGAGAAACAAAAATATAAAAATATTCATTTACTAAAAGAGGCGGATTTACGAAAAAGTTCCGTGAAGATACAAGAATATAAAATATTAGCGCATTTTGTACATGAAAGTGTACAATACTTTCATACTTTAATGCATTCTCCATTTTGGAGAGAGGTTTCAGAAACGGGTAAGATGAACTCACATAATTTACCGATACCACATCAACAACTACTACAGCATTTAGATTTACTTCCACAATATACAGATCAATCTCCATCTTTATTATTTGTTTATAAGCCAACATTTTTAGTGTATGAATATTACGCTTTTTTTATCGTTATTTCCATGTTAGAGCAAATTGGTTTTGAGGCTAGAAATTCTATTCGTGAACAAATACAAGAACATTTTTATGTAGATGGATTACAAGATGGCACGACAGTAGTTTTACAACGTGATGATATGAGAGTACATGTCGCATTTAATGATTTAATTGAAACACATCCTCTTATAGCATTAAGTAAAGGGAGTAATTTTTATAATGGAGAAGATACGAAGAAGCCAGATATTCGATTAGACTGCTATGTAAAGGAAGAAGAGAAATATGTATATCAATCTTCTATTATTATTGAAGTGAAGTATAGCCCAATGTACAATATTTTTCAGCACGTTGGAAATACGAAAGCAACTGAGCAAATGTATAAGTACTGGTCTATAAAATATGTAGAAGAACAAGATGGAAAGCGAGTCTATCATCGAAGGGCCATTTATGAAGTTATTTGTGTATATCCAGGAAGTCATATGCATAGTAAAAAAATTGAGTCTGGATGTGGTGTGTTTTTGCAATTATATCCATATAAAACGAAACAAGGGGAAGAGAAATTAGCTGGAAAACATGGAATGGTACAAATTTTTGAGAAGTGGTTAAAAAGCATGAAGAAGTAAAAGAAATCCTTTTTTATAAAGGATTTTTTTAGATTAAGAAGAATTATATGCAGTGTGGAAGAAAGTTCCATGAGATATGAATTTGGTAGTAATATAAATATGTTATTAGAAGGACGATACATGAGGGATAAAAGACGATTAAGATGGAATTTAATTCGTTTTGCAGAATATAATAAGTCATAAATATTTTTAGTTGCATACGAAGATTTGTTCTTATATGATAGATAGTGAAAGCGTTATCAAAAACAGAGCGGCAATGGGAAAGGCGGGGAAATATGTTCCAGCGTGTCCAAACGAAGGAAGAACATTTTTGGTTCGAACAACTATGGGGAGATTTTTGTGAAGAAAGAAACTTAATGTTCGTAGAACGTAATTTAAATCCATCACGATTTTTATTAATAGAAGATGAACATCATATCGGTACAGTAGAATGTATTAAGTATACGGTACCAGAGCAGTCGAATTCTGAGTTTTTCTATCCGTTTTCTAAAAATGATTTAGTAAAAGATTTGAAAAATGTATATGAAATAGGTAAGTTAAGTATTGCGAAAACGTCTCGTGGGAGAGGACACTTCAAACGTTTAACAGCTATTTTATTTATGCATGCATTAGAAACGAAAGCAGAATGGTATATTGCAGCAGTTACGAAAAGAATGTATATGTATTTATTAACACTCGGTTTTCCAATTGAACCGATAGATAAGCCATTTCAGTTTCATGATACTTTACAAGGTGTACCAGTACGAATTCATGCCCGGAAAGGAGCTACGCATTTATATTCTTTAAAAGAATTTCGAGATGTAATTCAAGGGAATGCTCATGCACAGGCATTAATCGCAGAATACAGTAAGAATATTATGTTAACCAAATAAAAAGAAATGAATATGTATAATAAAGAGAAAACTATTTTAAAATGGAATCATTCTTCATGAAAAAGACCCTTATTATTTTAATAAGGGTCTAAAAATTATAATCCAAAAATACTAAAAATCATTTTACGGCGCTTCGGTTTCTTTTCACGCCCATATGTTGTTTTTGTATCGGGAGTAATATATATTGGTTCTTCTTTCTTGAGGGCAGATTCTAGCTTTTGAATTCGCTCTAACATTTCCTCCATTTCACGGCGATGTTGTAAAAGTTGGTACGTAACAACATCATTTGCCTTATCCTGCATTTGTTCTTCCATTCGATCTAGCCTTCTCGTAAGTGTATTTAATTGAGTTGCTAATTGCTCAAAATCATGTGATGATATGTTTTGAACGATTGTATTTACTTGTGTTTTTAATTCTTCAACATCGTTTGATGATTTTTGTTGAGTAGGGTGAGAGTTTTGGGACTGCTCTATTTGTGAAAGGTGATATTCTAACATTTGATCTAAATCATCTTGTGTAAAAATAAAGTGACCATATTTATTTTTTTCTATCGTAAGATTTAATTGTTGTGCAATCCGGACGACAGCCTTAGGGCTAACACCTAATTTTTTTGCGATAAATGGTGTTTTATATTCCAAAATAATCCCTCCTATATATATCCTGTTGAATGATTTCGATCTATGAAGTAAGTTCCCTTCCAGTGTGACAAAAGAAGTGTGGAATCGGCAAAGAAAGTGTTTTTTCACGAAATGAAGCTAGGAAGAATATATCGTGAATATAAAAATTTTTATCTTAAGATTTAGAATTATTTGACTGAGGGAAATGAATTAGATTATCATAATGATAAATATCTTTTTTATGTATGCATATAATATATAAAAAGGTGGTTGCTAATGTAGAATTTTGTTAGAGTATTAGAATGCTTACTTCACTTGAATAAAATTAAGTAGGAGGTGGCTTCCTTGCTTACAATGTAAGTAAGGAAAAGTATTTGGACATATATAGTATAAGTATAGTGATTGTTTTAATTGCCTTAACGGCATTTTTCGTTGCAGCAGAATTTGCAATTGTTAAAGTACGAAGTTCACGAATTGACTATTTAATTGCAGAAGGAAATAATCGCGCAACATCTGTCAAAACAGTCATTACAAACTTAGACGAATATTTATCTGCTTGTCAGCTAGGAATAACAGTTACAGCTCTGGGAATTGGGTGGTTTGGTAAACCTGCTTTAAAGCAAATGTTTGACTCGCTTTTTGTAAATTTGAACATTTCTACTCAACTAGCAGATATTTTTGCTGTAATTTTAGTGTTTTTGTTTATTACATTTTTACATGTTGTAATAGGGGAATTGGCCCCAAAAACATTTGCGATTCAAAAAGCTGAACAAGTGAGTTTATTTGTTGCTAAACCGTTAATTTTCTTTTATCGTATGGCGTTTCCATTTATTTGGCTATTAAATGGATCAGCCCGAATGATTACGAAGTTACTAGGGCTGAAACCACCGAAAGGGCACGATGAAGTTCATTCAGAAGAAGAATTACGGTTATTAGTTTCAGAAAGTTACAAAAACGGAGAGATTAATCAGTCTGAATATAAATATGTAAATAAAATCTTTGAATTTGATGATCGTATTGCAAAAGAAATAATGGTACCCCGAACTGAGATGCATATTATAAGTAAAGAAATGCCTGCTGAAGAAGCTTTGCAAAAAATGTCTCGGGAAAAATATACGAGATATCCAGTTGTTGATGGTGATAAAGATCACGTAATAGGCTTTGTAAATTTTAAAGATATTTTTACAGATTTTGTGCAGCATAATGCGATTAGTAATAAGAAAGTAGAGCAATATATGAGACCAATCATTTTAGTTATTGACTCTATTCCAATACACGACCTGTTTTTAAAAATGCAAAAGGAAAGAACACATATTGCTATATTGATAGATGAATATGGTGGTACGTCTGGACTTGTTACTGTTGAAGACATTTTAGAAGAAATAGTTGGAGATATTCAAGATGAGTTTGATACAGATGAACAGCCAGAAATTCAACAAGTTAGTGAAACGAAAACGATACTAGAGGGAAAAGTACTTGTTAGTGAAGTAAATACGTTATTAGGTTTAACGATTGATGATAATGGTGTTGATACAATAGGTGGATGGATTTTAACGAAGAATATAGACATTGCTGAAGAGGACTTCATTGAAATTGAAAATTATAAGTTTTGCGTAAAAGAATTAGATGGACACTATATAAAAAGACTAGAAGTTACAAAAACTGTAGAATCAATTGTTATTGTAGAAGATGAAAAACAAATTTCATTACAAGAACAAATTAGTTCGTAGACTCTGCTAGATGGCAGAGTTTTTTTTTGAGCATAATGTTTTTGGCAGAATAAGGGTTATGATACAATGACATAAGTCAGACCTTTCACTAGGTGAAGTATTATAGTATACATATATTTGAAAGGGGAAGAATTATGAAAAAGCATTTATATATAAATGGAGATTGGAAGTCTGTAAACACGTATAAACCATTATACGCACCATATTCTGAAGCGACATTAGCAGAAATTGCGCAAGGGACGGAAGAAGATGTAAAAGAGGCTGTTACTGCTGCAAAAAATGCAATGAAAGAAATGAATACATTATCTGCATATGACCGTGCGACTATTTTAGAGAAGGTTGCACAAAAAATGGATGAAAGAAGAGAAGAATTTGCAGAGATTATTGCAAAAGAGGCTGCAAAACCCATTCGTGCTGCGAGGGGAGAAGTAGATCGTACCGTTCAGACATACAAATTTGCAGCGGAAGAAGCGAAGCGAATATATGGCGAGACATTGCCACTTGATGCAGCACCTGGTGCAGATGGACGTATTGCATACACAATGCGAAAACCAATCGGAGTTATAGGGGCTATTACACCATTTAATTTCCCATTAAATTTAGTGGCACATAAAGTCGGCCCTGCAATTGCTGCCGGAAATACAGTTGTATTAAAACCAGCTGATCAAACGCCTCTATCGTCTTACGCTTTAGTTGAACTATTTGAAGAGGCAGGATTGCCAAAAGGAGCTTTAAATATTATTTCTGGTCCTGGTTCGACTGTAGGTGAAGCAATTGTTACAAATGATGATGTTGCTTCCATTACTTTTACGGGAAGTCCGAAAGTTGGAATTGGAATTAAGGCAAAGGCTGGGTTAAAGCGAGTTACGTTAGAACTAGGATCGAATGCTGCTGTTATTATTGATGAAGATGTAGAATTAACAGATGAATTAATTGAACGAGTAAAATGGGGAGCATTTGTTAATAATGGACAAGTTTGTATTTCGGTGCAACGTGTTTTTGTACATGAAGAGAGAATGGATGAATTTTTATCTAAGTTACAGAAAGCGATGGAAACAGTTGTTGTTGGTGATCCGCTGCTTGAGGAAACGGATGTATCAGCTTTAATTTCGAAAAAAGATGTCGAGCGTATCGATAACTGGGTGCAAGAAGCAGTTAAAGAAGGAGCGAATGTTTTATATGGTGGTAACAAACGTGATGAAAGGATTTTTGAACCAACTGTATTAACGAATGTTCCAGAGCATGTATCTGTACAGTGCCAAGAAGTATTCGGTCCACTTATGACCGTAAATACATTTAAAGAATTTGATGAGGCCATAGAGCAAGTAAATCATTCACGTTACGGTCTACAAGCAGGCGTATTTACAAATAATTTGTTTAAAGCTATGCGTGCAATTGATGAGCTTGAAGTTGGTGGTGTCATGATAAATGATATTCCAACGTTCAGGGTAGATCATATGCCTTATGGTGGTGTGAAAGAAAGTGGTACGGGGCGTGAAGGAATTAAATATGCAATAGAAGAAATGACAGAAATGAAATTAGTATGTATTAAAAAATAAAGTAAATAGAACTGAAACATCGCAAAAAAAAAACGAGTAGGAAATGTTTACGATTCCATACTCGTTTTTTTGTTTATTTTACGTTTCTTAGAATGATTTCATTTAATCAAGTGTAACTTTTACTTCATTTCTTGTTTGTAAATAGCATCTTCTACATAAATTTGTTCTTTGTCGACAGCAGTGCTATGAGATAATACTAAACCGATTGGTGTTTCTATACCTTTATTTTGAACAATTGTAAAAGGAACATTTTTTTCATTCGCTAATTTAATGTATTTTGATAAATGTGGGTAAGCAATGCCACCATTTAGGAATATTTGTAATGATTGAGAAGAGCGCATGCTACTAGCTACTTCAGAATATACATTACTTTGCATTACTTGACCGATAGTTAAAGCGATTTCTACACGCTCACGTAATGTAGTTAAATACATATTACGTTCTTCTGGTTTGTTCTGCTTTTGGCCATAAATGCCTTCTTGGAGATAATCTTCCACATTTTTATTTACCATATTTTTCACACCTTTCATTTTCTATTGTACGAAAGAATGGAGCAGGATGCAAAAAAAGTCGCATCCAATATAAAAAACTTTGAATGAAAGGAAGGAAAAGGGAATGTATCAATCTAAACAATTAATAAAGTTATAAAAATTTTATCAACACATATTAACAAAATGTGACAATAATCTATTAACGAATCATGATTTTTGTGTTAATATTCAAAATATAAAGGGTGTTCATCGCATGGAAATGGAGGAATGGAGGTTTTTCCAATCGATAAGGATATTAAAGAAGTATTTTGTTCGCACTTGAAAAACAACAGGCACCAATTCGTTGAGAACTGGAAAAACAAAATGATAATTTCCGATAAAGATCCGTTTAGACTAGAAGCAGTTCAAAATGGAGTGGATTTATTAGAGTTTATTATCGAACTTACTATGGAAGAAAAAGATATAAATTATCTTCAGCCATTATGCGAGAAAATAGCAATCGAACGTGCAGGAGCAGATGCGAATATAGGTGATTTTGTTTATAACGCAAATGTGGGAAGAAATGAGCTTTTCGAAGCGATGTGTGAGTTAGATGTTAGCGCACGTGAATTGAAACCAATTATGGCTCAAATACATACTTGTTTTGACAAATTAATTTATTACACTGTTTTGAAATATTCGGAAATTATATCAAGAAATTTAGAGGAAAAACAGCAATATATTAACGAAACACATAAGGAAAGGCTGACAATTTTAGGGCAAATGTCAGCTAGTTTTGTACATGAATTCCGTAACCCGCTTACGTCCATTATGGGATTTGTCAAACTATTAAAGGCAGATCATCCTAGTTTATCGTATTTAGATATTATTTCGCATGAATTAGACCAATTAAACTTTCGTATTTCGCAATTTTTACTCGTATCGAAAAAAGAAATGTGGACTGAATCAGAACGATTTTGGCTTAATGACTTGTTTCAAGATATTATACAGTTCTTATATCCGAGTTTGGTGAATGCAAATGTTTCGATTGAAAAGAATTTGCCATATCCAATTCCTCTTACTGGTTATCGCAGTGAAGTGAGACAAGTATTTTTAAATATATTAATGAACTCAATTGACGCTCTTGAATCAATGAAAGAAGAACGAAAAATTATCATTGATGTATTTGAAGAAGATCAATCGATTCGAATTGTAATAAAAAATAACGGACCAATGATTCCAGCTGAAAATGTAGAAACGATTTTTGAACCGTTTGTAACTACTAAAAAGTTAGGAACTGGTATTGGGTTATTTGTATGTAAACAAATTGTAGAAAAACATAATGGGTCCATCATGTGTCGTTCAGATAAAGATTGGACAGAATTTCAAATTGCATTTCAAAAATAAACAGTCTACACCAAATGAATGGTGTAGACTGTTTTAATTCGTAAGTATAACGGCTTCTAATTTAGGGTCTTTCATTGAATAACCTAAAAGTGAAATTGTATAAATAATATTCGGCTCTACTTTGAAATCTGGTATAGTCAGTAAAACACTTGGATTATCTGCGAGTGAAATTTCAATATCTGCTGTACCTGGGCTAACTTCTAAAAAATCTGTTATTTGTTTAAAAAGTACATTTTCAAATAAATGATCTCCACCTTTTAAACTTACATTTACAACAGGCGTATCTGGAGAAAAATGCGCAAACCGTATTTTTGCTTGACCTGATGGTAAATGAGTATTATCGAGCATAGGTTGTAATTGTAGATGATGATCACTATTTATTGCAGCAAAAGTATAAGAGTGATTTCCCATTATCGGTACTAAAGCTGAAAAGATGGGTGTTTCACTTTCGACAGGAACAATATCTATACGGTACTTACCTTGTACTAATGTTAAATAGGGACTAAATTGTTTAAATGAAATATTTTTAATAACCTTTTGTCCATTTACTAAAATGTCAACCGCAGGTGTATTTGAAGCAGAGTGAAAAAACCTTATATGTGACGGTAATGTAGCTTCTTGTGAATCTCTTTTTTCATATGCCTGTACAAGTTTCGTAAGCGCATCGTAATATTTCATATATAGTTCTACATATTTTTTCGGATTATGAAATTGATAGTATCGAGCGAGCTGTTCGTAACGTGCAACTTCTTGTCCATATTTTTCGATTTCAGATTGAGACATGAACATTCCTCCTTTGTCATCATTAAAACTATATGCTTAGCAAGAAAGAGGTTATGCAAAAAAATGTTTTTAAAAGAGAAAGATAGGAAATTAATAAGAAGTATTTTTACGGATAAGTGTAGTGTAGGTGAACGAGAGTTATAAATTTCTAGAGGACAAAACAAAATTTCCTCCGTATGAGCTGATGAAGTTTGTATTTCGAAATGAAAACGTAAGAGTGAAACAAGTGAAATATCGAAAACATGTCCCAAATCCTTAGAAAACTAGGGATTTTTTTAATTATAGGCAAATACACATACAAAGTGATAATTGTCCTACATAAATTATAAAGGAAAGGTAGTTTGAATTTGAGGAAAGGAATGGAATCTTGGGATGGGGATATCCCGCAAGGAATTGTGAATGGAGTTATGGATGGTTTTGTGCTTTATGCTGTAGGATGAATTTTGATTTTGTAATACTATTGTTTCTATTTACGTTAGCAAGTGACGGTATTAATCGATAAAAGAGCGTCGTGCCGAACTGATTAATGTGGTTAATCGGTTCTTTTTTTATTGTATAAACCAGAGCGAAGTATATGTGGAATATTGGTTTCTATAAAAATAATTGCTATGCATTTAGTAGGATTAATTGTCGAGATTTGTTTAAAAATATGCAATATAAAGTAGGAGAATAGGAAGGAGTTTAAAGGGAGTTTCGTCGAAGTTTACACAATGTCGGCATTTGAGGGAGGCTGGCATTATGTTAGAAAAATTTTTAGTGAAGCGTTAATTTTATATAAGGGAGGGTTATTTGAGCGTAAAAATAAGGATTGGTCTACATTTTAAGTTCTGAATTTTCTGTTTTCAAAATAATATTTAGCACTCATTTGTATATTTTATAATAGTTTTTTGATAAATTCACTGCTTTCGCAGAGGGTTCTTTTTTATGAAAGAAACGTCAATTTTCTTCATATATATATACAAATTGGAGAAATGGGGGAGCGCTATGCGCGATTACTTAATTAAACCACTTGTTGGTCAGCCGTATCCAATGATTTCACATGGAAAAGGTGTGTATTTGTATGATCAAAACGGAAATAAATATTTTGATGGGTCGTCAGGGGCAATTACGGCAGGTATTGGGCATGGCGTAAAGGAGATTGCGGACGTTATCAAAAAGCAAGCAGAGGAGATTGCTTTCGTTTATAGATCACAGTTTACGAGTGAACCAGCTGAAAAATTAGCGAAGAAATTAAGCGATTTAAGTGTAGGAGATTTGAACTGGAGCTTTTTTGTGAATAGTGGTACGGAAGCAAATGAAACAGCTATGAAAATTGCAATTCAACATTTTCAAGAGCGAGGTATTCAAGGGAAACATAAAATTTTGTCACGATGGATGAGTTATCACGGTATTACGATGGGCGCCTTATCAATGTCTGGGCATCCACTGCGTAGACAACGTTTCGTGTCAATTTTAGAAGATTATCCAACTATTCCAGCTCCATATTGTTTTAGATGTCCGGTGCAAAAAGTATATCCAACTTGTCAGCTTGCTTGTGCGACTGAACTAGAAAGATCAATCGAAAGAATTGGTGCAGAACATATCGCAGCTTTTATCGCTGAACCGATTATCGGAGCAGCTGGAGGCGCAGTCGTTCCGCCGAAAGAATATTATAAAGTTATTAAAGATATTTGTAGTCATTACGATATTTTATTTATTGCTGATGAAGTAATGACTGGGCTTGGTCGTACTGGCGCATGGTTTGCGATGGAGCATTGGGGGGTAGAACCGGATATTATGACCCTTGGTAAAGGTTTAGGAGCTGGATACACACCGATGGCAGCGACGGTTGTAAGTGACCGTGTAATGGAGCCGATTTTACGGGGGTCGCGTTCTGTTATGAGTGGGCATACGTTAAGTGCAAATCCATTATCTGCAGCAACAGCTTTAGCTGTTATTGAATATATGGAGAAACATAATCTACCTGAAAAAACAGCGGAAAAGGGAGAGTATTTAATAAAAGGTTTACAGAAAGTTCAGCAACAATCAACAATCATTGCTGATGTGCGCGGAAAAGGTTTGCTAATTGGGGTTGAATTGCAACCGTTTACAAAGGCATCGGAACTTATTTCAGTTGCAGCTAAAAATGGTCTTCTTTTATATCAAGCTGTTTCAGGGCAAGCAGGAAAAGAAGATAGTGCACTGCTTGTGGCACCGCCAATGACAACTACATATTCCGAGTTAGATGAATTACTTTCAATTTTTGCAAAAAGTGTAGAAGAAATGATGCAAAAAGGAGGGCATAGTATCGCATGACAACTATTACAAATACATTCGGTAAATTAAAAGAGATAGAGGAAGTAATTTCTTTGTTTCATGATGATATGACATTAATGTTTGGAGGGTTTGGGGGGATTGGATCCCCTCCTTCTTTAATACAGGCGATTTTAGAAAAAGGAGTTACAAATTTAAATTTAATAGGAAATGATACTGGATTTCCTGATGTAGGAATCGGTCGTCTCGTTACGAATGAAAGAGTAAAATCATTAATTACTTCTCATATCGGCTCAAATCCAAATGCAGGAAGACAACTAAACGAAGGAAGGTTACAAATTGAGTTTTCTCCCCAAGGAACATTAGCAGAGCGTATTCGCGCTGGTGGTGTAGGGCTTGGTGGCGTATTAGTTGATGTGGGTGTTGATACGATTGTAGAAGAAGGAAAACGTACTGTTGAAATGAATGGTAAGACATATTTAGTTGAAACAGCATTAACTGCTGAGGTTGCGATTGTATATGCGAAAAAAGCGGATCCGTTCGGTAACCTTGTGTTTGATAAGAGCGCTCGTAACATGAATCCTCACGTTGCTATGGCCGGGGATATAACGATTGTAGAAGCAGAAGAAATTGTTCCACTTGGTAGTTTAGATCCAGAAGAAATTGTTGTTCCAGGAGTATTTGTAAATTATATCGTACCGTCGGAAGGAGTGAATTGGAAATGGGTATGGGCGTAGAAGTGAGAGATAAAATTGCTAGACGTGCAGCGAAAGAAATACAAAATGGCATGATTGTAAATTTAGGTATTGGTATACCATCACTTGTACCAAACCATTTGCCTGACGATATAAACGTTATGTTTCATGCGGAAAATGGAATTGTAGGTATGGGTCCTACACCAAGCAAAGGAAATGAAGACGAAAATTTATGTAACGCAGCAGGTTTGCCGACATCTCTTATTACTGGAGCGAGTTATTTTGATAGTTGCACAGCGTTTGGGATGATTCGGAAAGGTTTACTAGATATTACGATTCTTGGTTCATTACAAGTGAGTGAGAATGGTGATTTAGCGAACTGGATTGTACCAGGAAAACGCGTTCCAGGTATTGGGGGAGCGATGGATTTGGCACAAAAAGCGAAGCGTGTCGTTGTTGTCATGAATCATGTCGATAAATACGGAAATGCAAAAATTGTTTCGGAGTGTACATTACCATTAACTTCAAAGAAATGTGTAGATTTAATTATTACGGATATGGCGGTTATGGAAGTGACGCCGAGTGGACTTATTTTACAAGAATTAATGAGCCCGTACACAGTGGAAGATATAAAACAACATACGGAAGCGGAGTTTGAAATTGGCTCTAACTTACTAGTAATTGAATGAGGGGAGATGTAATATATGAAGCAATTAAAAAAACAAATTTGTGATTATATTGAGAGTCAAGAAGAAGAGAGCGTAAAATTTTTAAAACGATTAATTCAAGAAAAGAGCATATCTGGTGATGAAAGTGGTGCGCAGGCAATTGTGATTGAAAAATTGCGCGAGCTAGGTTTAGATCTTGATATTTGGGAACCTTCATTTTCTAAAATGAAAGATCATCCTTATTTTGTATCACCACGTACAAGTTTTTCGGATAGTCCGAACATTGTAGCGACTCTTAAAGGAAGTGGCGACGGGAAATCTATGATATTAAATGGACATATTGATGTTGTACCAGAAGGAGATGTGGACCAGTGGGACCATCATCCCTATAGTGGTGAGAGAATAGGAAATCGTATATACGGCCGTGGAACAACGGATATGAAAGGCGGCAATGTCGCGCTAATGCTTGCGATGGAAGCAATTATTGAATCTCGTATTGATTTAAAAGGAGATATTTATTTTCAAAGTGTAATAGAAGAAGAAAGCGGCGGAGCAGGAACATTAGCTACGATATTACGAGGATATAAAGCGGATGGTGTCATTATTCCAGAGCCGACAAATATGAAGTTTTTCCCGAAACAACAAGGTTCTATGTGGTTTCGTCTACATGTAAAAGGGAAAGCAGCACACGGTGGAACACGTTATGAAGGAGTAAGTGCAATTGAAAAAAGCATGTTTGTTGTAGAGCATTTAAGAAAGCTGGAAGCGAAGAGAAATGACCGAATTACAGACCCGTTATTTAAAGGAATCCCAATTCCAATTCCAATTAATATTGGGAAAATAGAAGGCGGGAGCTGGCCAAGTTCTGTTCCTGATTCGTTAATTTTAGAAGGAAGATGCGGTATTGCGCCGAATGAGACTATAGAGGCAGCAAAAGAAGAATTCGAGAATTGGATCGCTGAATTAAATGATGTGGACAATTGGTTTGTTGAAAATCCCGTAGAAGTAGAATGGTTTGGAGCGAGATGGGTTCCTGGTGAACTAGAAGAAAATCATGAGTTAATTACAACACTCGGACATAACTTTGTTGAAATCGAAGGAAAAGAACCAATTATTGAAGCATCGCCGTGGGGGACTGATGGAGGTTTATTTACACAAATCGCAGGTGTACCAACGATAGTATTTGGCCCAGGAGAAACGAAAGTCGCACATTATCCAAACGAATATATAGAAGTTGATAAAATGATAGCTGCCGCAAAAATTATTGCATGTACATTACTAGATTGGTGTGAGGTGAAAAAATGAAATACTATGAATCTTTTAGAGAGCAGACGAACCGCTATACAGTAGAAGGCGTTTTAGATTATTTTAATAAACGTATTCGAGTAGACCACTACACAGGAAATATTGAGAGGATTATCCAAACAATTGACGAATTAGCAGAGAAACATTCTTTCACTAAATGTATTGTCAAAGGAAAGGGAGAGCATGTTTCAACATGGCTCTCTTTCGGTTTTTTATTGGAAGCAACAATACCACATTATTTTCAAGGTCACGATGCATACTTCTTTGTGAAATTTAATAATGATGGAAGACGAAATAGTATTCATTGGGCTGAGGAAGACACCATTTTAAGCGGTGTAAAAGCAAAAGAAGTAAAGGAAAAAATAGTCCCAGAGAAATTTCTATTAAGAAAAGCGACAGAAGAGGATGCAGAGGAATTAGCAGTTGTATTTGGGAAAGTATTTGAAGTGTATCCGACTCCGTTAAACGAAGCGAGTTATGTAAAACAAACGATGAGAGAAGACGATACAATTTACTATGTGTATGAATTCGAGGGGAAAATAATTAGTACAGCGTCTGCAGAAATGAATATAAAAGAAGGCAATGCAGAATTAACGAATTGTGCTACCTTACCCGAATATCGTAAACATGGGTTTATGAAAAGTTTATTAATTAAGTTGGAGGAAGAACTGCAAGAAAGATCGATTTTCTGCTCTTATACAATTGCTCGATCTCTTTCTTTCGGAATGAATGCGGCCTTTCATCAGTTAGGTTATACGTATTCAGGGCGACTGGCGAACAATTGCTACATTTTTGATAAATTGGAAGACATGAATATTTGGGTGAAAGATTTGTCTAAATAGCACGGTAAAAAAATAGAACGGAATCGTCATGCTTATAATCGCACATAGGTATGCCGGAAATTCGGCACGATATTTGCTGAATTTTCGGCAAGAGGGGGGATGACATTGCTAGCAGTTTCGACACAAGAAGTCATTGAGGCGATTTTGGGCAGTATTGATGAGGCTATACACGCAGTAGATGAAAATGGTATTACAATTTTCTATAATACTGTAGCTGCGAAACACGATGGATCAAAAATTGAAAAAGTGTTAGGTAAACATTTGTTAGAAGCGTTTCCTTCTTTATCTAGGGAAACAAGTACATTGATGAAAGTGTTAGATACAAAAAAACCAATCGTTCATCAAGTGCAGCATTATCAAAATTTAAATGGAGAAGACATTTGTACAGTAAATACGACGTTACCTATTTTTATAGATGGAAATATTGCTGGAGCTGTTGAAATTGCAAAAGATTATTCCACAGTACAAAAGCTTACGGATACAATAGTCGATTTGCAGTCGAAAATAAAGCGGTCATCTAGAAAGAAAGCAATTAAAAAGGATGTTGCATTTGAGACGATCGTGACGAATGATGCTCGTTTTAAACAGACGAAAGAATTAGCACAAAAAGTAGCCCCAACTGATGCGAATGTTTTAATATATGGGGAAACAGGAACCGGGAAAGAGTTATTTGTACAAGCGATTCATGAAGCCTCTAAACGGAAGAACAAGCCGTTTATTGCACAAAACTGTGCAGCATTGCCAGAGTCTCTATTAGAAAGTTTATTGTTTGGAACGACGAAAGGTAGCTATACTGGGGCAATTGAACGAGCGGGATTATTTGAACTTGTAGATGGAGGGACATTATTTTTAGATGAACTGAATTCAATGCCACTCGATTTACAAGCGAAAATGCTACGTGTATTAGAAGATGGTGTGATTCGTCGTATTGGTGATAATAAGACGAGAAAGGTAGATGTTCGCGTTATTACCGCAATGAATCAGCCACCAGAAATATGTTTAAAAGAGAATAAAATTCGCACTGATTTATACTATCGATTAAATGTCTTTTCATTATATATTCCACCGCTCCGTGAAAGAACGGAGGATGTATTATTATTAGCATCTTATTTTTTGAAAGAATATAATAAAAGTTATAAAAAAGGTGTACTTCAAATGGATAAGGAAGCGAAGGAAAGACTACAAGGTTACCAATGGCCTGGAAATGTTCGGGAGCTTAAACATACGATTGAACATGCTGTCATAATTGCAGAAGGGAATACATTAACAGCCAATTGTTTACCGCGTACATTTCGGAAAGAGAGTCTTCCGAAGAAGAAGAGTATATTGCCACTTAGAGAAGCACTTCATCAAACGGAAAAAGAATTAATAGATCAAGCGTTAATTGAAACGGAAGGGAATATATTACAAGCTGCAAAAATGTTAGGTATTCCTCGACAGACGCTTCAATATAAATTGAGTAAGTACGACAAAACCGCCGAATAATTGGCGGTTTTTGTGTGTTTGCACCAATAAAAGAGCGTTTACATATATAAAAAGTAATGAATATGATAGTATGTATGGATTTCATGCAGTGCTCAAAAAAATTTTTTCGCTTATGTAATAGGGTTCGCCGTACATTTACTTATCAATAAAGTAAAGTTGGCATAACTATTGCTTATATAAAGGATGAGCGTATAAAAAGGGGGAATAGCAATGTTACATGATGTATACAAACCAAATCGTCACTGGAAGGATATCGAATTATGGAAAGATGTTACTGAAGAGCAATGGAATGATTGGGTTTGGCAATTAACGAATACGATCAAAACGTTAGATGACTTAAAGAAAGTGATTAACTTAACACCTGATGAAGAAGAGGGCGTTAAAATTTCAACGAAAACGATCCCGTTAAATATTACACCGTACTATGCTTGGTTAATGAATCCTGATGACCCACGCTGTCCGATTCGGATGCAATCTGTACCGATTTCGGAAGAGTTATATAAAACAAAATACGATTTAGAAGATCCGCTTCATGAAGATGAAGATTCACCAGTTCCAGGATTAACACATCGTTATCCTGACCGCGTATTATTCTTAGTGACAAATCAATGTTCGATGTATTGTCGTTACTGTACGCGCCGTCGTTTTAGTGGACAAATTGGAATGGGTGTACCGAAGAAACAATTAGATGATGCAATTGCTTACATTCGTGAAACACCACAAGTACGAGATGTATTAATCTCCGGTGGTGATGGTCTTCTAATTAACGATAAAATTTTAGAATATGTATTAAAAAATTTACGTGAGATTCCGCACGTTGAGATTATTCGTATCGGAACGAGAGCACCAGTGGTATTCCCGCAGCGTATTACAGAAAACTTATGTAACATTATTAAAAAATATCATCCAGTATGGTTAAATACACATTTCAATACATCTATTGAAATTACTGAAGAATCGAAAAAGGCATGTGAAATGTTAGCGAATGCTGGTGTTCCAGTCGGAAACCAAGCAGTAATTTTAGCTGGTATTAACGACAGCGTTCCAATTATGAAAAAATTAATGCATGACTTAGTAAAAATCCGTGTACGTCCATACTACATTTATCAATGTGACTTATCTGAAGGCATTGGTCATTTCCGTGCACCAGTTTCTAAAGGTCTTGAAATTATCGAAGGTTTACGCGGACATACGTCTGGTTATGCAGTTCCGACATTCGTTGTTGATGCACCAGGAGGGGGCGGTAAAATTGCGCTTCAGCCAAACTATTTAATCTCGCAAAGTGCAGATAAAGTTGTGCTTCGTAACTTTGAAGGTGTTATTACAACGTATCCAGAGCCAGAGAGCTACATTCCAGGAAGAGCAGAAGGATACTTTAAAGAAATCTATCCAAACTACGAAGAAAAACGTTCAGATGTTGGTATTGCGGGTCTTATGAGCGATAAGAAATTTAATCTTGTTCCAGACGATTTACAGCGTATGAACCGTCGTAAAGACTATGAAGATAATGAAACGCATGCAACATTAAAAGATAAACGTGATAAGCGCGACCAATTGAAAGATAAAAAATATCAAGCACAAATGGCTAAAATAGAAGAAAACGACAAAAAAACTGAGGGTGATGCAGTATGAATTGTATGTGGTGTGACAGTACAGAAGCAAAAGAAAGCTTAAATACTGTATATTGGGAATTACCAGATGGTACGAAAGCCATTGAAATCCAAGAGACACCATGCATTTCTTGTTCCTCATGTGGTATGGACTATCAATCAGATCATATAGTGAAAGAAATAGAAGATCAATTGTTTCTAATTTATACGAAAGATTTACCAAAACAACTAACATATGAAGAATTAATGGGAAGACCACGTCTATTAAAAAGAAATTATTTCGACTTTTAACCAGCTTTTATGCTGGTTTTTTTCTTTTTTGCCTTGTATAATGTACCCAAGTTAGAAAGGTAGGGAATATTTTTGAAAAAGACATTTTACCACTATATGATGAAGCATCGCGCAGCTTTATTTAGTAATGAAATATCGAATTTAGCAGAGGCGATGTATGATGATTTAAGCTTTCCGAAGCAATCTGAAGATTACGATGAAATTAGTTCATACTTAGAGTTAAGTGGAATGCTAGAAAGTATGTCTATATTTGATGAAGCGTGGGATTTGTACATACAAGAGAGATAAAAACTATACGGGATTTTTTTAATGTGAAGCTAGTTTTTTTGCTAGCTTTTTTTATATTGTAAATAAATTTTCATATGGTGATATTTTTTATTGAAAAAATTTATGAATATACGCTTCTGTGATAAGCGTTTTTATGTAGGTTGCATATACTGTTATCAAAATCACGACGTCAAAAAAAGGAGAGATATAGATGGCAAGGAAAAAGCAACCTAAATATAACGTAGGGGACATAGTCGTGATTACGCTATATGGAACCGTTGGTAAAATCACAAATATGAAGGTTTTAGATGGAGTTTACGTATACGAAGTCAATAATCACGATGGGTTTTACGTAGAGCAAACGTTGCAGCACGTTTCAGAGCAAGATATGAAAAAAGGTGAAACTGAGTGGATTGAATTAAATTATCATTTCACATTTGGTGATCTCGTGCAAGTAACAGGATACGATAAAGATGTGTTTCGAATTGTTGGTTTTCGTACAGAAGTATGGAGATATAAAAATGACGCATGGGAAGATACAATATACGAATTGTCACGAATTACGGATGGTGAATGGTTAGAAGCAGATGAGTCAGATTTAACGTTACTTGCCAATGCTCAAACGGCAAATGCAATTTTGAAGAAAATGAAACAAGATAAAGCTGGTATGAATAAATTAGATTTAGGAAAATTAAAGTCAATTAACAACTCGAAAAAAGTGAGTGTTAAGACAAATCGTCAAGAAATCATTGATGGATTACTTGATATTTATAACGATTATCAATTGTTATTTGATACATTTAAAGATGAAGAATACAAAATTGTTATGGATGTTGTTCATAATTATTTAGTTAAATTGACAGAGAAAAAATAGTTAACTAGAAAGAGAGAATAAATTGAACAACAACATATGCAGTATAAGGTATGCCTACAATTATTAAAAAAATAAAAAGCCATTTAATAAGAGAGTCTGCCCATTGATCTTCATGCATGAACTCTTCTTTTGTTTGTCCTACTTCTTGCTTTGCCTCATATTGGTATTCCATAATTAAATCCCCCTTTTTGATAGCTTGTACTACCATCGTATGCATCTCGTCCAAAGGATATAACCTATAAAAAAAGAAAAACTATTTTTCTAATCTCATATACATATTTTTGAGATTTTTTCATAAAACAGAAATAAAGGAGTGATGCTCATGAAGGAAATTGAAGTCGTAATTGATACGGAAGAGATTGCGGAGTTTTTTTATGAGCAACTAATTGAAAGAGGATACGTCCCAAAAAGAGAAGAAATTGAAGATCTCGCAGATATTACATTCGAGTATTTATTAGAGAAATGTATGATTGATGAAGTGTTTGATGAAGAAGATGAGTGAAAGTAACGACGGGCTTAACTCGTCGTTTTTTACTCTTTACAAACTTGTCACAAATCTAGCCAGCAATAGTTGGTATAATTAAAAGAAAATTTTACTCAAGAGGTGAAGGGATGTTCAAAAAAATTATTGATTCTTTATTAGGAAAGAAAAAATATCGTTCGTATTCTAGTAGTGATTATCGCCATAGAGGTCGCTCTTATTCAAGTAGCGATTATAAGCGACGTTCATCTGGTTATGGGCATCATCATTATAAAAGAAAACGTAAAAGCCGTAGCTTCTTTTCAAGTAGCTGATGAAATGGCGTCGTATACTAGCTTTATTTGATAGACCACTGCGAAAAAATACAATCGTTGCAGAACGTTATAAAATTGAATCAGTAATTGGAATGGGCAGTTATGGGGTTACATATGTCGTTAATGACTTACAAATAAATAGATATAAAGTCTTAAAACAATTAAGACAAAGTAAACAAAGATATGAATCTGGGAGAAAATCATTTGAACAAGAGAAAATGATTTTACAAACATTAAATCATCATGCAATTCCTAGTTTATATGATCAATTCGTATGGGAGAAAAAAAGCTTTTTTGTAATGGAATATATGCCCGGTAAAAATTTCGAAGATTATATTTTTTTAGATGGGCATGTATATACAGAACGTGAAGTTTTAAAAATTTTATACGAAATATTAGAAATTGTATCGGTGTTTCATAGTGAAGGTATTATTCACCGAGATTTACGCATTCCAAACATATTAATGAAAGAAAATGAAATTAGTATTATTGACTTTGGATTGGCTAAATTGAAGGGTGAGGGTGATGAACGAGCTACGACTTATGAAGGTGAACAAGCTTTGATGCGAGAAGTTCACTTTCGTAGCGATTTTTATGCGCTTGGTCATTTCTCATTATTTTTATTATATGCAGGCTATGAATCTAATGAAAAACATGAGAAGCCATGGTATGACGAATTAACTTTGGAAAAATATAACCGTGAAATGCTTATGCGCATGTTACAAATAAAAACACCGTACTATGAAAATGTACAAGATTTAAAAAAAGATGTAGCTTTTGCTTTAGAAAGGATGGAGGATCCATGTTTCAAAAGTTTTTAGCAAGCGTTGGTATTGGTAATGCAAAAGTAGATACAGTTCTTGAAAAAGATGAGTATATTGTTGGAGAAGAGATACACGGGAAGGTTCATATAACTGGTGGTTCAGTTAGCCAACAAATTGAAAGCATTTACTTAACGTTATCAACATCGTATGTACGAGAAGTGGATGATAAAAAAGTAACAACAACATATGATTTAGAGCGAGTTCGTTTAACAGAACCTTTTTCTGTTGAGCTGAATGAAAAAAAAGAAATTCCATTTTCATTTAACATGCCAGTTGAAACGCCACTTACTCTTGGAATGAAAACAGTTTGGGTGCATACAGGTCTTGATATTAAACGCAGTATAGATCCAAGTGATCGTGATTACATTCAAGTGTTGCCCAATGCACTATTAAATAGTGTGTTAGAGAGTGTAAATCAATTAGGGTTTAAAGTGCGTCATATAGAATGTGAAGAATTACCGTATCGCTTACGTAAGCAAGTTCCATTTGCACAAGAATTTGAGTTTATTCCTGTTTCCGGAGAGTATTATGGGAAATTAGATGAACTAGAATTATTAATCTTATCAAGCGCTTATGATCGCCTAGAGATTATTATGGAAGTAGACAGAAAATCTCGCGGTTTAGCAGGTTTATTTGCAGAAGCACTTGATCTTGACGAGAAAGTGATTCGCTTTACAGTAACGAATGAAGATATACCAGTAATGAAAGAAAAAATTAACAATTATATTTTTTAATAAACTATGCATAAAAAAGAAATGGAGAGGAAAACTAAAACAACCGCTCCATTTTTTTGCATAGTGAGGTTATGTATGTGAAACGATATCGACATTTATACTTGTTAAGTTTTACGCTACTCATTTGTTTTGTCGTATTATCACTTTCGTATCATACCACTTGTATTGAGAAATTTGACAATATAGTCGCGCATTTTATTCAAAGTTTTCGAAACGACTACTTGACAGCCTACTTTACTTGGGTGTCTTTTATCGGTTCCAAAAGAATATATTTTCCGTTACTCATCATTCTTGTAATGTATTTTCTCGTTAGAAAAAAGTTGCTTAGTGCATTACTTCTAACAATTAATTATTATGGATCTCGTTATTTAAACAGTATGCTTAAACTATGGTACGAACGAGCAAGACCTGATGTAACGCAGCTTGTTACGGCAACTGGATATAGTTTTCCGAGCGGTCATACGATGAATGCTACTGCTTTTTTAGGATTTATTGCATACGTCACAATTACAGAAGAACGTATTACATTGCATAAAAAATTGTTGATTATTTTTATAGCGAGCTTTGTTGTATTATCTATTTCAGTTAGCCGAATATATCTTGGCGTCCACTATCCATCTGACATATTAGCAGGATGGGCAGCTGGCGGTAGCTGGCTCGTTTTATGTGTTATATTTCATAAAGCGTTCATTAAAAAAGAACCTATGTCATAATAGGTTCTTTTTCCATTGGCTCAACATGAATATGTGCATGATAAATGCCGAACTTTTTCCGGAGCATAGCCTCAATGTTGTCAGTAATACAATGGCTTTCGCCAACATCCATACGAGCATCTACCTCGATTGTAATATCAACGTACGTTTGATTTCCATACATACGAGCGCGAATATCCACGATGTTTTCCACGCCACCTATATGTTCAATAGCATTAGCGTACTCTTCCATCTTATCTGGATCGATTCCATCCGTTAACATATGAGAAGCTTCTACAAAAATCTCCCATGCAGTTTTACAAATAATAAGACCGACAATTAAAGCGGCAATAGGGTCTAAAATAGGCATTTGGAACTGCGAACCGACAATACCTACTACTGTACCAATACTTACGAGAGCATCTGATAAATTATCCTTTGCAGCGGCTTCTAATGATTTGCTTTTTGTGCGCGCCGCCACCTTTTTCGTATATAAATACACACAGTACATAACGATAGCAGAAAATAAAGCTACCCATGCAGCAAGTACATTAGGTGCAGCTTGTTTTGGATTTAAAAAAGATTGAATGGCACTAATAACAACCTCTAATCCGACCGTTGCCATAATAAAAGAAGCAACAAGTGATGCAATTTGTTCAGCGCGCGAATGCCCATAAGGATGATCTGGGTCACGAGGTTTACGAGAGATTTTTAGACCAATTAATATAGCTAAAGAAGCACCGATATCCGTTAAGTTATTTAAACCGTCAGCACGTAATGCGCTAGAGAGGGTAATATAACTGATGATGATTTTCATAGAGGATAAAAATATGTAGGCCATAATGCTGACAATCGCACCTTTATCAGCTTCTTTATGAGAAAGAGTATCCATTTTGATCACTCACCTTTCTACAAGGAATTTCTTTCTATAAATAGAGTACCAAACGGAACTCGTGTGGGTCTATACAAACATTGTTGACGTTTTATAGCTTTTTAAGAAGGGGATAACAAAGTTTCGTGAAGGAAAAATATGTTGTAAAGTGCAAAGTTCGTATGAGAACGCAATTTGGATCGAGGGGATAGGGGAAGGAATACATGTATTATAATGAATTCGTATACTACACTGCTGAAAGATGATTGGGTAAAATAAAAACCCTCTAGAAAATATTTTTCAGAGGGTCTTCAACTTAGTATGCTTCTAAAAACTCAGTAACTTGCTCTTCAGTTTTTGCGTTAGCACTATGTAAGTGGCCTAGCTTCTCGCCATTTTGATATACAAGTAAACTTGGAATACCCATTACTTGATACTCTTCAGCGATACTTGGGAACTCATCTTTATTAATAGAATACCATTCAAACTTATTGAACTCTTCCATTACATCTCCGATAAAGTTGTCCATACGTACGCAATCTGGGCACCATGTAGTAAAGAACTTAACAACTACTGGCTCCTCACTTGCGATGATGTCTTTGAATTCCTGTTCAGATTTGATTTCTTTCATGTTTTGTTTCTCCTTTTTCACTATCAATATTTTTGGTTGTTTAGTTGGTGTATTTGCTGTGAAATGAAAACTTCTAACGAGAGTTTTCTTTCCGAATAATTCGTTTGCAAATTGATCCACCGTAGTTTCTTGAAGCGCTGGTACAACATGTCAGTAAGTGTCTAGTATGATACCTACTCTGTTATATCCTTGCTATCTTCGGATGTATACCTTATATCCTAAAACGATTATTAGAAACCTCACTTTTCTTTATAAGCTTTTTCATGAGCTGTGTCAAACTTCTGAAATTGCAGGGGGTTACTATTATAGGGTGGGCAAACCAAATCCAAATTATTATATCCATCGCCATACCGTTCTTTATCTTCATTTATTTTTTGAAGAGCATGTAAGGTGATTTCAGGCAAAACCATTAATCTTTTTCCTTTTAGGTCCATGAAATTGTTTTGTGACCTGAGAGAGGTAACGATAAACCGATAGAGTTCTTCTCTCAAAATCAATATCCTTCCATTGAAGCTTTAAGATTTCGCCTTTACGCATGCCACATGTAATAGCCAATAGATATGCAACATAGTATTTGCTATCTTTTGCACGATCTAAAAAACAAAGGACATCTTCTTCTGACCAAGTATTTACTGTTTTTTCTTTACCTTTAGGAGGGCTTACTACATCAGCTACATTCTTTTGATATCCAGCGAATGTATAGCGGAGAAAAAGCTTTTAAGAAAATGCAAAATTACCGCAACCCACATTTCAATTACATGAGTATGAGAGTAAACGTAGCTGGCGTGTGGGGTTTATTTGTAATAAATCGGAAAAAATAATCTATTCGTTTTGTTCGATGGAGAAATTAAGAAGCATAATTGCCATCCCTATTGGGAAATTGCTTACTACGGTGATGGGGGTAATGTTGTAAGAAGCTACCAGAAGGAAGAGTATGCGATATAAAAAAAGGACTAGCAGTTGCACCCGCTGTCCTTTAATAGGAGAAAAAGTATTCTTGTTTAGAACTACGCATAAACAGAAAATCTGCTTGTAATTAGTTTTACCCTCAATGTACGTGCTTATACAAAAAAAGAGATAAGTAAAAAATACTTATCCCCAAGAAAGGAAATCCCAAGCACCAAAATGGCTCGTATTGGTCTGCAGGTTCAAAAGTAGTATATGTAGAACGAAACAATCTCATGCAAAAAGCAGACAACGCTTTTTGTTGTCTGCCAGTGGGTCGAATGAGTTAGCTAATTGTGATAAATTGCATTCCCATTACAAGAAGAGTGAAGCTGCTAGTTCAAACAGCTTGTTGGTATTATTTTCAATATTAAAAAAATATACAGGAAAAGCAGATAAGTTAAAAAACCTACCTGCTTCTGCTGTAACAAAAGAAAGAAGTATTAGCCGTGGATACGGCGGCTTGGAAATAGTATGTATTTTTATTTAAAAAATATTCAAGGGGTGAAGAAACATAGAATGTTTGATAAATGGTATCCATGAAATTAATCAGCTAATCAGTAAAACAAAAGTGAAAAACAATGAGCAAATATAATAATAAAAAGGTAAAACTAGATGACCATGTATTCGATAGTAAAGCAGAAGCGAATTATTATGCTGGATTAAAAATACGCCAAGCAACAGAGGGAATTTCAAGTTTCGAATTGCAACCAAGATTCATTTTGCAGCCAGCATTTATAAAGAGCGGAAAAAGATATCAGGCAATTACATATTGGGTGAGTACGACAAATTAAAACGTGAAAAGAAAAAACTAAAACAAGTAA
The DNA here is from genome assembly GCF_056725905.1 of Bacillus sp. BC05(2025). Lineage (NCBI taxonomy): Bacteria > Bacillati > Bacillota > Bacilli > Caryophanales > Bacillaceae > Bacillus > Bacillus sp. BC05(2025). The sequence continues at coordinate 521,141 of NZ_JBWYRA010000004.1, forward strand.
ATTATGTATATTTTTAATGCATGTTCAGTTTGAAAAAATCTTTCTTTTGCAAAATAAAGCAGTTAGTTAAAAAACCTACCTGCTCGTTGTACAAAAGAAACGCTCCGCTTACACAATAGATTGTAACCTAAAGTTGAAAAATAGTATGAACAGGGTTAAAAATGTGATTCAGAAATGAAAGGAAACATAATAAAAAAAGAGAAGCGCTTAATTAGGACACTCCTCTTAATGCCAATATACAATAACTATTCCATTATAATGTATAAGCATAAAATATTTAACAATTAGTTATGTGGTAAAAATTTCATTTTGTTTTAGGTTAAAATGAAAAAAGAGCACTTACAGTGAACTGAACGTCTAGGTTAGAAATATATGATTTGAAAAAGAAATAAGAACAAAATTTTATTATTTGCTCAATATAAAAGAGCAGTTAGCCCAGTTCAACTGCTCAGTACAGGGGTAATGATCTAGATGCATAGATATTATATGCCAAGTTATTGACTTTATTCGAGGAGAAATAAAGAATATGTATTTATTTGGAAAATATAGTTAGGTAATTTCTTTAAGTAACAAGAGCAATAATGAAATAAAAGAGCAGCTAGCAAAAGCTAACTGCACTAATCATGGAATATGGTTCGAAATGGGGTGTCTATATTATTGACGGAATATTGAGTTTTAGTCAGGGGCACCTAAAGGTTTTCTTTTTTACTTAATCCATATCTCGCAAACAAAATAATGGCTAAAAATACAGATAATAAAAATGTCAGAAAGTTTGTTATTATGTCCCTGAGCATCGCTTTCCAGTTGTTTATTTTAGAGAATTCCATCATACCAATAAAAAGTTCCTATTGTTAAAACTAGGAAAAGGAATAAACGATGAAAATTTATCGGAAAAGAAAGTCAGGAATTATCAATTTTACAAGAGCGTTAAGCATGATATGAATATAAAAATGGAAGTTTTGGGGTACCATTCAGGCAGTATTTTGGGCAGTGAATTTTTACATTGGAATCAACGGTATGATATTCCTACAGTTAATTGTTCTTTGAAAAGAGCATAATGTGAGGATAACGTATCTATGCGCTCTTAATCAATGACCATAGCCCATGAGAACGGGCATGGGCAGTAAGAATCCGCAAAAGGACGAAAAGACCAATATCAATTATAGTAGACGCTGTCATGATCTGGTTGACGTCATGTTTGTTGTTAAGAAAAGATAAGGTGTGATGTAGACTTGTAAGTTAAAATATTATTAGCCTAAAACAAAAAATATAGACTAGTAAACAAGCTGTTTTCACCATTTATTCATAGAATATGATGAATTCTATTTTTAGAGGAGGGAATCATATCTATGGGATGTAATAATAATTTTGGACATTCCCGAGATTGTAATAGATTTTGGGATGATTTAGTATTTTGCGGATGCGGTCGTAGACGCAGAAGAAACGATTTTAACGACTGTCATTGTAGACGTGACTGCGATTGTGATGAGTGTCGTCGCAGACGTAATCATGACCGTGATCATGATCATGATCATGATAATCGTCGAGATTGGTAAAGTCTCTTAAAAGAGTGCATATATTTATAGCACTCTTTTTTATTATGTTTTTTAATACTTAACAATTTGAAAGGCGCGGTTTCAATCGGGTTTAACGTTTAACAAAACAAACATAACGAACAAAAAAGAAAAGTAAGAAGCAAATAATTCCTGCAAGGTGGAAATATACGATGGATAATCCGATAGCGCTAATAGATTCTGGTGAAATGTAAAAATCTGATTTAAATCTGTTTGTTTTTTTGATTTTAAGTTTCTTGTCCCGTCTCCCTTAGATATTTTTATCTTACATGGGCATATACAAACCGAAAGGGATTTCGTAACAAATAAATGAGCAATATTTTTAAATAAGATTTATCCCACTTTAATGGGCAGTAAGACCCCCACCTCAAAATGCAGCGAAAGCAAAGAATTTAGGTGGGGGTCGGGCTGCCCATAAAAGTCCGATTGGTGAGGAGTGATTATAGTTTCACTTTATTTAGCGATTAGCTTAAGTAGTAAACTCATGGGAATTGAGGTGGCAGGTGAAATGTAGATGGCAAGACAGCGCAGTCCAGACCGTGATAAAGCATTCGAAATATACAGAGCAAGTAATGGTTAGTAGCCACTTGTTGAGATTGCGAAGTAATTAAACTTAAAGCCATATCAAATCAGAAAGTGGAAATCACAAGATAAATGGGACCAACAATTAAAAGGTAACGTGACTATTGCGAAAAGGAGTGTTACTAATGTAAAGAAACTCAAAACAAAAGCCAAGTTAAAAAAGATGATAGATGATGAAGAGCTGGCGGAACAAGAACGACTCTTGAAGTATTTTAACGGTACACAAGATGGACTGGAAGTTGGCTATGCAAAAAGTAGCGTGAATAGCTATTTACCCAGAAGAGTCCGTGTAGCACTGTAAGTCCGAAAGCTTAAAGATGAAATGGTTAAAATATTTTTTTGAAGCGATAGATGTATGGAATGAGTAAATTAAGATTGCTTTTGCTAATATGAAAAAAGGTCCTGTTGTTTCCAACAGGACCTTTCCTAAAATGGCAAAGGGTAACTCTTACCTTACCCTTCTCATATATAATACCTGAAAAAGATAGATGTGTATACAACAAGAAATTCCAATATAATTATTCGAATATAGTGTTAAAAAATAAAGTTGTGTAATTTGAAATAAGGAATTAAATTACAAATGTTGATTTGTTAAGTGATTGGAATGGATTCCTATCAAATTGTAGTGAATAAAGTAATATTGAGATAATAAAATATGTAATTTTGCATATCGGATTTTTAAAAGTAAACAAGGTTATAAAATATATAAATGTTCCGGAAGTTGAGGAAGTAAATACTAAAATTCATTTGATTTTTTACTGAAATAAATAAATTCATTTGAATCGTAGTAAAAAATAGATGTTTGCCTTAAACATTTATAAAAGTAAAGAATATTTATAACAAAAGGAGTAAATACATAGGTCCAATTTTTGTAATAATGGAGGGAATTGTTGTGGACATAACTCAAAGTATGGCACGAATAGTGGTTAACGGGAAAGATCTTCCGTTTAATTCAGTTAGAACTTCTGTATGGAATCAAGGGCCTGTAAATGATTTAATTGTTTCAACAAATCAGAGAATCGAGGAGTTTTATCAATTTATGTGGTCACAAGTGCCAGTCACGCTTACGATGTATTTTCTTCAGGGGGCGGACTTAATGAGGTTTGCCAGAATTATTGGGATTAATCAAAGTGTGACGGGAGAATATATATCATTTCTCTTGGGGATAAAAGGAATGTAAAGTAGCTTAACAGCTGCTTTTTTATTTTGCACAGGAATTTAGAAGGTGATGAATAGGAGATTAAAAAAATAAGATTAGAGCGTGATATAAGTAATTTGTAATTAACTAAAAGTACATAAGGGGTACCACTATGAATATAAAATTTTTAAGGCGTACAAAAAATAAAAAAACAGAGAGACATAATTTTGTCCCGCTGTTTTTTTATATTATTCACAAATAGTTCCAGTTGCTATACCAGTTGGAGCAACACCTACTGGAACCGTATCTATGACCGTATTTGTAGCAGTATTGATAACAGAAACAGTATTGCTACCTTGGTTTGTAACGTAGGCGAGAGTACCATCTGGTATGATGGTTACTTGATCCGGGGATAAAGCAACAGGAATTGTATCAATTACCGTATTTGTCGCCACACTTATTACCGATACATTATTACTAACTTTATTCACAACGTAAATACGAGTGCCATCTGGTGTAATATCTATACCAACCGGTTCAGAACCTACGCTAATTGTATTAATAACAGTATTTGTAGCGGTGTCAATAACAGAAACAGTATTGCTGTTTTGATTTGTGACATACGCGCGAGTACCATCTAGTGTAAAGACGATGATTCTAGGACGAATGCCAACCGGAATGGTAGCGCTAACTGTATTCGTAGCAGTATTAATAACAGAAATATTGTTGCTTAATTCGTTTGCAACATATGCAAAGGTTCCATTTGGAGAAACAGTGATTCCTTGTGGAGCGTTGCCAACCGGAATGGTAGTAACAACTGTGTTAGTAGCAGCATTAATAACAGAAACTGTATTATTACCATGATTTCCAACATAAACAGTTGTGTTATTTGGAGAAACAGCGACACCAATCGGGTTGCTTCCAACCGGAATGGTAGCGATAACGGAATTTGTAGATGTGTTAATAACAGAAACGGTATCAGAAAAAATATTAGTAACATAAGCACGAGCGCCATTTGGTGAAACTGTTACTTCAAGAGGTGCATTACCTACAGTAATTGTATCAACCACCGTATTTGTTCCGGTGTTAATAACAGATACTGTATCATTTGTAGGGTCATCTATGGCTCCTGCGTTTGTAACATAAACAAGGAAATTACATGCAGGTCCAGTCGGTCCGGTTGGCCCAGTCGGTCCAGTAGGTCCAGTCGGCCCCGGTGGACATTCACAATCTCCAGTAGGTCCAGGTGGTCCTTCTGGCCCTTGAATACCTTGCACCCCTTGAGGTCCAGTCGGTCCAGGTGGTCCTTCCGGTCCTTGCATGCCTTGCACCCCTTGAGGTCCAGTAGGTCCTTCGAGTCCTTCTGGCCCTTGAAGCCCTTGCACCCCTTGAGGTCCAGTAGGTCCTTCTGGTCCCTCCGGCCCTTGAATACCTTGTACTCCCTGAGGTCCAGTCGGCCCTGGTGGTCCAGGAACTCCCATTCCAGTCCCAGAGCCAGTGGGTCCAGGTGGTCCAGGTGGTCCTTGAATTCCTTGTACACCTTGCGGCCCAGTAGGTCCAGGTGGTCCTTCTGGCCCTTGAAGCCCTTCCACGCCTTGAGGTCCAGTAGGTCCTTCGAGTCCTTCTGGCCCTTGAAGCCCTTGCACCCCTTGAGGTCCAGTCGCTCCTTCTGGTCCTTCTGGCCCTTGAATACCTTGCACCCCTTGAGGTCCAGTCGCTCCTTTAGGTCCTGGAAATCCTCTAGGTCCAGTCGCGCCAGTAGGACCGGGTATTCCGGTAATATTTAATAGAGAACTATTCAATATTCCTTGCAAAATTAAGTTGAATGTTTGTTGCAACAATGGGTCCGATATATTGGAACAACTAATGAGCGAAGATAAATTTTGGAATAGAAATTGAAATAATGCAGAGATTTGAGTAAGAGATGCAGTAGGTAAGGAATTGATTAATTGAGTTATAGTTCGTATAACTAAATTTCTATTTGGAGTATTTGGTTGCACTGTAATGATTAAATCATTTAATGCCTGTAATGCAGATTGGAGTATTTGTATAGTTGTCGGATTTGGCGTGGTAAAGAAAGAAAGGATAGCTTGGTTTAATTGGTTAATTAGGGACAATAATTCTTGTTGCTGAGAAAATGAGAAAAAAACAGGTGTACAACAATTACTTTGATCGCAAGGTGATATAGAAATAAAACAGGGAAATTGGAATTTTTCGCACGGATCGTTTGAGTTGTGATTATTCTTCATAATTACCTCCTTTTAAAAAAGTTAAATAGTAAGTCATGTGATAATCAATATTTGTTTCTAAATGTAATGTGTTTATGAGTACAAATTATATGTGAAATACCCAAGAATGTTTTGTAAAAGTATATGTAAACAAAATGAAGGTGTTCTTATGAGACTAGTAGTATTGTAAAGATTTAATGGTAATTATAAGTTTAATTAAGTTAGGGTCTAATGGAGTTCCATTTAGAATTTTATTTTTTTATTCTGCTTTAAAAATTCAACCACGTTTAATAATTGAAACGAGTAAGTAAAATATGAAATTGAAGCTATTAAAAGAAATAATGAAATGAGAAACCTACTAAAAGCTAATGTACTAGTTTTCAGCACTTCCTAAAAAAAGAATCATACTATGGTTTGTAATAGCTTATATGGAAGTGAGTTGAAAATAATGTTTTATTCGTATTTTGCTAATCAAGCTGGTATGCGACCAGCGTATGGTACATCAATCACGTTTAGCGGAGCACAAAGTACAGTTCAAGCTGTTCAACAAGCGTTACAAATGCAACAACAAATGCAAATGCAGCAACAAGGTATCCAGCCGTATTATTCATCCGTGGAGTATTTTTACCCAGTGCATCAAATCACACCGTATGGAAGTTCTTTTCTTACTATCCCATATGGAACTGTATTTAATCTATAAATTGAAAGTTTAATCAGTAGGGGGCAGGTATCCAAAACTAATAATTAGCCTTCACCAATCGGATATAAACGGGCAACCTGTCTCCTATCTATCTTTCTCGCATGTGTCGAATTTTTTTGGAGTCTTATTACCCGTAAATGGTGAGGTGTATATGCAGGCGTCAAAGAGTCCTTACCTATTAATTGGAAATAACCGATGTAATAATCTTCGTACATACTATAAGTGGAGTTTTTTGATGAGAAAATACCGATAAAAAAGAGCATTATTTTATATTATGACAAATGATGGTTAATGGCTCTGTATGAAAGGATATATCCAGACATAACATCACATATTTTGTTTATAATTGTAAATAGTTATTAAAATGTATAAATAATATTTCTTTTTTTATAAATAAAAAAGGAAAAATAATGCAACTTTTTATTTTGCTTATTCGTGATATATATGAAAGGAGGAGGGGGATGGAGATTGAAGAAATATATAAGGTTTATATAAACGATGTGTATCGGTATTTATTTTCCCTTTCTCGCAGCCATCATGTAGCGGAGGACTTGATGCAAGAGACTTTTTATCGAGCGTATCTGTATTTAGAAGACTATGAAAATCAAAAGGTGAAATCATGGCTTTTTAAAGTGGCATATCATACATTTATTGATTTTGTTAGGAAAGAGAAAAAAGTAACTTTTGTAGGAACAGAGGAATTAGAGACAATACAAGCGGGGGAATCTACAGAAGAGTACGTAGTCGCCAAAAATAGTTATGAAAAATTAATTCAGATTATTCATACTTTACCGGTGGTAGAAGCACAAGCTATTTTATTATGTGACGTACATCAATTAACGTACGAAGAGGGTGCTTCTGTATTAGATGTAAAGTTAAACACGTATAAAAGTCACGTATTTCGCGGAAGAAAGAGATTAAAAGAATTGTTAAAGGAGGAAAAAAGTCAAAATGACAAATGATAAATTTCATTCTGAACAAGATGATTATAAAGAATTGTTACAAGAAGCTCTTCATCAAAGACCGGCCGCACTTCCTGATGGAAAACAGGAGCAAGTGTTGAAAATAGGTAAAAAAAGAGCACGTATTACGAATGTTTTAATTGTATTTACTTTTTTATTACTTATTCAACCTATTTTATATATATCTACACTCTTATATTATACATTGGCACCTACAAACGCGATGGAGATACGGAATGTAGTAAATCAAACGTTAAGTGTAACAGAACCTAATGTATTTATGAAAGAAAGGGACATGGAGCAAACGTTGTTACCGCTTAGTTTGCAATTGCATTTTGATTTGTATAAAAGGATAGGAAAGAAAGATATTCGAATAGGAGAAGAGAAAACAGATTATGTATTTAGTAGAGCGACGAAAGTAACTCGTGAATATACAACAGATGAAAAAATTCCAGAAGTCCCATATATAGATAACGAGGTGTTGTCTCATCCTAATAACTATAATACGTCGTACAATAGTAGCGAAGAAGCGCAGGTATTAAAAGGACTTCCACAAGAATCTGTTGTAGAAGCATTTGTATCTTTTAGGGAATTATTAAGTGTACAAGAGGTAACCAATACGTTTCCTGCTATTGATATTGTGTGGTATGCCGTTCATACAGGATTAGAGGAGAAGCAAATGAATGATGAGGGGATGTATGTAGCCCCGATTGGTTTTCCAGCAGATATAATGTCCATGCCAAGTGGTGCTTTTGTAAATGATTCACCTCACGAGGAACAATTCATTGATGTTTTAAAGTCATTACAGAAGCATGAAAGTTTAGCGGTGAAGTTATCTAGAGCGAAAGTATTAGAGTTGTCAAAGCGTATTTCTTTTCTTGAAAAAAATGGGATAAAAACATATGGGGCAGTTGTAACAGGACCTAAAGTAGAAATTGAAAAATTGATGATCAACGAAAAAGTTAGAAACTTGAAAGTAGGTGAAGTGAGGTTATGGAATTGGCATTCTTAAAAAAAAGAAAGAATCATATTTATAAACAGGAAACGTGGATGGGGACTATTTCACTAATTATTGCCTTTCTAGCGTTATTGTATTTGAACATTATATTGCTCATTCAAGAAACATTTATAGGGAAAGGTTTTCTGCAAATAGTTGGTATTGGAGTGGTGTGCTCAGTTGTAGGTATGATCACAAAAAGCAAAAGTCGAAAATATGCATTGTGGGCATGTAGCTTATTTGTTTTTATGCTGCTGTTTGCTATATTTGGATATATATTCGGTTGGATGATAAGCTTTGGGCCATAAATATGTGAGGAAGAGCGAATGTAGATTCGCTCTTTTTTATGTATAAAAATAAACTAGGTAAGAGAAGAATTTATCAAATTTGAATAGTAAGTATTATACATCTAAGTTGAAGTTTTATTGATATGTTTTCCGCCCACGTATATATATAGGCGCAAGTTTTGGATTAAAACAATAGCTCGTCCAAACATTGCGAATCCCTCTTACATAATATGTAGTAATAAGCATGAAAGGGGGACTAGTATGTCTTGCTATAACTACTGTAAGTACTGTAAAGAGTATAAAAAGAAACAACATGATTGTTGTAAGAACACGAGTAAGTGTAATGACAACAAGGATAAGCTTGTTAGGGCATCGGCATTTAGAGCGAGAAATACGGTGGATCAAACGGTTCCTGCCAATACTTTTGTAAAGGTATTGTTCCAAAATGAACAATTTGATTTAGCAAATGAGTATGATCCTGCAACTTCTATTTTTATGCCGAAGACGAAAGGAGTTTACTCTATTATTGGAACAATTGGTTTCTTTCCAAACGATCCGAGCTTAAATTATAGAGCTCGTGTAGAAATTCGTGTGAATGGAAACGCAGCAATAGCTATAGATAATGATTTTTTTGGTCCAATAAGTTTTGGAAATGTAGTAAGTGTTTCGACAATTATTCAATTGAATGAAGGAGATCAAGTTGAGATTTATGCACAAAGTAGTGTAGATGGAGTTTTAAGTCCTTCAGAAGATGGTTCACATTTCGAAGCGGCAAGATTCCCTTCTCCAATTAAATAACGAATAGAATAAAATACTTTTCAGTAGATTTACTTAATTCCCTTTACCAAATGGTGGGGGATTGTTATTGTTTTTCTGAAATATATAAGTAAATAGGTTAAGTATAGTTTGATTCATGAAAATTTCACATGCTAGGAAATAAAGTTGAAAGTGCTAGCTTATTATGACTATTAGATATTCTGCAGGTAATAAACAGCGTATAAAGAAATGAGTAACATAGTTGTAAAAGTTCTTTGGTATTACATATGCTAGCTGTCTAACGGAATAGAAAAGATATCTTGATTTATGTCTGTATAAGTACATTTTTTCTTTACTATATGGAAATTACATATTTATCAAAGGTTTGTGAAGGTATTGCTATTGAATAGAAAGGAATAACATTAAGGCGATTACACTATATAAAAATAAAATAAATCCTAAGATGAGTAGTATTGGATGCAACTTGAACATGTTTGACCTCCTTGAGTATATAAAGATTTTAATATAACTATGGTCAATTTAGAAAGGAAATATATTAGATGAATATAAAGTTTGAATGAATACACTAATGTAACAGAGGAGTAAAAGTATAATAAATAATGGAGTAATATTGAATTCACATTGATTAAATTGTTTATAAGTAAGCAGGAGGAGATGGCCTATGAAATATAAAAATAAACAGGTTTATCCCGCATTAACGGGCAGCCCGATTGGTGAGGGCTGATTAAAGTTTCACTTTATATGCATAGGATGAGGGATAAATAAAAAAAGAGCATACATAAACAGTATGCTCTAAAGAAAGATAGGTTTTATGAGTGGATAATCTCCATACGATAATATATGTTCTGTTAATAAAAACGTGTGAATAATCAATAGAATATCAATGAAATATCATGAAATGAGTAATTTTAGTCTTTTACCAAAGTTGTTTAGCTAATCAAATTGTGGAGAGAATGGATTAACAATTGGATAATGATTGCACTTCAGTTTCGTATTTCTTATAGTCTGGATATTGGGTAATAGTTTGACACCTAGGTGTGGAAAGTTGATTAATTATAGAAACATTTGTAATGACCTCGTTACAAGGACCGAAAAATGTAATTTTTAGTTTTGAGTTTGGTGGAACTTTGAAAACGATAGGTTTTTTTTCCATGAAATCAGCTCCTAAGACGCAGTATGGTATACTGCGTTTTTTGTTTAGTTTGTAATAGCGTATTAATATATAATATGAAATTTTTAGTTGAGTTGATAATGATATGGAGTTTTATGGTGTAATCAGATTATGAAAAATTAGTAGAAACTTAATTAAAAGCTTGTATGTTTTGAAAAACAATATAGATTCCCTTTATTTATATTATAGATAGCTAGTATTAAGTATAGGTGGCTTTCAATAAAACAAGCTTTGAAAAAGGGGAGGAATTGTATTGGGTTATATTATCGATATTTCAAAATGGAATGGAAATATAGATTGGGATATTGCAGCATCTCAGCTAGATTTAGTTATTGCTAGAGTTCAAGATGGTTCGAATACGATAGATTTTATATATCAAAATTATATGAATGAAATGAATTACATGTAGAAAACACATTGTTTACACATCAACATTGTATAGTTGTTTTTGTATCATAATAAAAGTGAGGTATTTTGAATTGAAAAAGAACAAGCTATTTTTAGGAACAATTATTTCATGCGTAGTACTGGCATTATCTGCATGTGGTTCCTCAGAAAACGTTGTAACATCAAAAGTAGGAAATGTTACAGAGAAAGAATTAAGTAAAGAATTAAGACAAAAATATGGAGAAAGTACTTTATACCAAATGGTGTTAAGTAAGGCATTACTAGATAAATATAAAGTTTCAGATGAGGAAGCGAAAAAACAAGTTGAAGAAGCAAAAGATAAAATGGGTGACAACTTCAAATCGACTTTAGAACAAGTTGGATTGAAAAATGAAGATGAATTAAAAGAAAAAATGAAGCCAGAAATCGCATTTGAGAAAGCGATTAAAGCGACTGTTACAGAAAAAGATGTAAAAAATAACTATAAACCAGAGATAAAGGTAAGTCACATTTTAGTGAAAGATGAAAAGACCGCTAAAGAAGTGAAAGAGAAAGTAAATAATGGTGAAGATTTTGTGGCTTTAGCAAAGCAATACTCAGAGGATACTGGTTCAAAAGAACAAGGCGGAGAAATAACTGGTTTCGCTCCAGGGCAAACAGTGAAAGAATTTGAGGAAGCCGCATATAAATTAGATGCAGGACAAGTAAGTGATCCGGTAAAAACAACTTACGGTTACCATATTATTAAAGTGACAGATAAAAAAGAATTGAAGCCATTTGATGAAGTGAAAGATAGCATTCGTAAAGACTTAGAACAGCAAAGACTACAAGATACGACAGGGAAATGGAAACAACAAGTAGTCAATGACTTATTGAAAGATGCTGATATTAAGGTGAACGGCAAAGAATTTAAAAATACATTTGAATTTCTAGAAAAAAAATAATGACTGTAATTAGAAAAGGGAACCTATATAGGTTCCCTTTTCTAGTTAGTGTGTGAGTTATAAATAGATAGTAAGACAATACAATATTACATATAAATATTAAGAATTACAATGGGAATTTATGTAATTATTTTAAAGAAGAATAATTATTACTTCCGAAAATATTGATATTATAATGTTTTATTTATTTAATTTCATTACATATAAAGTGAATTTCTTATTTTTTACTCACTATTTGTAGGTAGTACGATTGGTGTAGGCCAATTATTAGTCGGGAATGAACAAAACTTGAGTTGATTTAAGTTTTACTTTTTTGAAGTGGATAAACATAGTTTGCAGAATGAAACATACATTAATATTGATGTTAAATGAAGTAAAAAGCAAAGCATTCCATTAAAATGGATATTCTTCTTAGTATGGAATTTTCAGAGGAAGAATGAACATTTTTAAATGGATTATTGAATAGATAAATATATTACATAGGAGGAGAACATGTGAAAGTAATTTTTCAAAGAGAAGATGCAGGGAAAGTTTTTGAATCGAACGATGAAGATATAAGTAACTTATTAGCTATTTTAAAAGAAACGAAAGGGATTAAGATCGGGATGATTGAGTATGAAGTATTAAAATACGAATTAGAGTATTTTCGTAACCCCAAAAAAGCAGTAACAGAGAGGGAGTTACATATAATAGTACAACCAAGATATATGAAATAATTAGGAGGAATTATTTATAGATAGTCTTATACCGTATGTAAGAAAAGAGAGTGTTTAAATTGCTCTCTTTTCATAGAAACTTTGTGAGTTCGTTCTTTATAATATATGTTTTCATTTATAGATGGTTAATAAACTTGAAAATTAAAACTTTTTTGTTGATTTGTGAACGTCCTATTAAATAAGAAGTGAAAAGCTCATTTGAAGAAGAAAAAATAAGTAATTTAAATTATATTTTATTAAAAATATAATTATATCTCTTCTCAAAAGAACGTAGGTTCGTGTATAATTAGAACGAATGTTCTTATGGTGTGAATATGAGTCAAGGAATTATGAAAGAATAGTTGAAATTAATTTGCATGAATTAAAATGGATAAATGATCAAGGAGATAAAGAAATGAATGATGCAAAGGTGCAGAAAGTAGAAAGAGAATGTGTTCCGTTTACAGTAATGTCTGAACAGTTGTTAAGTATACGAGAGGTTGTTGGAGAAAAATTTAAAGTACAAAAACCGCTCGTAACAAACGAAGCTAAAGAAAGAATTTCTGATACATTATTAACATCCTTTTTGTCTGAAAAAGAAATATTGGTGACATATTTTGAAGATGGATATATCCTTACAAGTTATATGACAGTTGTGCATATAAACCCGCTAAAGCGCATAGTAATATGTACTGACGCTTTTTATAGAACTTATGTATTAAATACTTCGGATATTATTGAAATAACGTAAAGAAAGCTGAAATTTAAGTTTTAGCTTTTTTATTTTTGTTAGATGAGGGATAGAAATAATAAAACGAAAAAGCAGCTAGCTTCATACTAGCTGCTAAGCCCCAGGGAAAGGGAGAAAAAGATAGGGTACTCCAAAAATCAACAATAGCTGTGTAACAGCCTGATTATAGTATAGACAAGTTTAAAATTTCTAAACAAAACGATGGAAAATAGGATTAGGCTGTACCCACTTGATTTTGATCTGCAAGGTCAGAATCAAATGTATTAGTCGCGCTCACGCCATTAAAAGTGTTAACAACAAAACCAACGTTTGAAGCACCAGATCCATTATAAGCCTTCGTATTTTCTTTCGGAGAAACGTTGTAGAAATCACCTAAGTTAAATGAACCGTTACTATTTTGTACAACTAAATTCCCTACAACTGAGGGCATGGTTTTCACCCGCTTTACAATCATTTGTTAACACTACTATATGATACTATAGTCCAAATGGTTCATGTAACAAAAATTGTGGAATAGTAAATCATTTGAGGGGTAGCTTAATCCCACAATAAAAGTATGTTAAAATTAATGTAAGGATGAGTAATTAAAAATAGTGATTGTATAATTAATATATACGAAAACAAAGGAGGCAAAATGTAATGAATAATGTTATAAAAAAAGTAGATTTAACAGATGCAAAATCAAGTAATCTTGTTGCACTTATTTATAGCAATGAAGTTATATTGGTCGAAGAAGCATTTTGTCCAAATGAAATAAAATTAAAATTTAATGAAATTGCAATTTTATCGGCTATTAAAACAGCACATATAACGAAAGTATCCATCAGAAAAGAACTGGAAGCAATTTTTCATGACACTGGTGTTTTATTTGTAAAGCATAGTGTTGATTATGGTAACAGTCACTCTATCACTATGCATTTTGAGCAATTTAAAAAGTTGCAACATGAGATTGAGAATTTATGTAAAAGTATGTAATAAGAATAAATGAAGATTCTTTCATAGAGGTGAACAGTTCTATGTTGAAAAAATGGGTTGAAAATTTTTTAGATGAATCTAAATGTAAACATAAGTATAGTGTTATTAAGATACAGGACAATGAAGATTTTAAAAAGGGTAAGTTAGGTGTAGCTTATGTGTATCGGTGTGAGAAATGCGGGAAAGAGAAGCTGAAATTTAAAAGTAATAACGAAATAAATAATGATTTTTTTGATATATAAACAAGGGTAACTGCTAGCGTTACTCTTTTTCTTTATATAAAAACTCCTTCTAAAGTATGAAATGAGTTGATACTTTAGTAAATGGCTGAATGTAAAAGAAGATAATAAAATATTGTAAAGGAGGAGAGAGGCTTGAAACAAAAAAGCAGTGGGAAAAGTGTAATTATTACAGGAGTGACGCAAGGGTTAGGTCGTGCAATGGTTTATCGATTTCATGAATTGGGATGGAATATATATGGATGTGGACGTTCAAAAGATAAAATTGAAGAATTAAAAAAATATTACGGTAATACACATGATTTTCAAATAATTGATGTTTCAGATTCTCAGCAAGTAAGTGGTTGGGCGAATTATATATTTCATAGAAATAGAGCGCCTGATTTGTTAATAAATAATGCATCAATTGTTAATAAAAATGCGCCACTATGGAAAGTAACTGCTCAAGAATTCGAAAATGTAATGAATATAAATGTAAACGGTGTAGTAAATGTAATAAGAGCATTTGTCCCAGCGATGGTAGCTAGGAAAGAAGGAATGATTATTAATATGAGTTCTAGTTGGGGGAGAGAGGGAGAAGCAGAGCTTGCACCATATTGTGCCTCAAAGTTTGCAATTGAAGGCATTACGAAATCTTTGGCACTGGAATTGCCCTTTGGTATGGCTGTTGTTGCTTTAGATCCGGGCGGAAGTATTAGCACCCCGATGCTGTATTCGTGTGCACCGCAGTATGTAAACGAGTCACCCACACCTGAAATGTGGTCACATCATGCCATTCAATATATATTGAATATAACAATAGATAAAAATGGAACTTCATTAACATGTCCAGAATGTACGTAAATATATATTTAATTGTCATATTTTTAATGATACACACTTTGTTTAAAAAAGTACCTTTAAGGTGCTTTTTTGTTTGATTAGCACATTATTGAATGCACAAAATTACATATAGAAAATAAATATGAGTTAAAGGATACCATTTATGTATTCCGAAAACATTAGAAAATTTCTAAATAGGTGATAAGAATGAACCCAAGCGGTTTAAAAGTGACGGGAGCATGGTTTCAAGTAGGCGGAAATCTTACAGCGGCAATTGGGACGACAAGAGGATTTATCGGAGAAGAGAAAGTTGAATCAGATCTTGTAATTGTAGGAAGCTCATTACAAGCCCTCGGCTATATATTGCAAATTATAGCGATTAATGAAACCAAAGATGAAAGTGACAGAGAAAATCAAAATACGTGTTTGAAAAATAAAAGTGAAATGCTTGATAAAATGGGCATTGAGTTATTAGCATTAGGGAATATATCAAATGTAATCGGAACATATTTTAATATAAATGAGCAATTGAAAGAGAATGATTATCTTATAATTGTCGGGAACAGTTTACAATCGATTGGTGCATTTTTAGGAGTGGAAGCGGCTTTGCTTGAGATGAAAGCAATACAGAGAATTATAATATTAGGTAATTCTCTGCAAAGTTTAGGTGCTGGACTTCAAGCATTTCAAGGTGTTATTAATATATCAAATAACCAAATTGAAAAGGAAGACAGTATGGTTGATAAGAAAAATGAGCGAATAATAGCACTCATTGGTGTTTGGATACAAGCGATAGGAACTGCTATTTCTGCGATTGGATTAACTATAATAGAGAAAGAAGAAAGGTTAGAAAAAATAATAATATGAAATTGTTCATGTAAAGGAGATATGTAAAATTTCAATTTTACATAAGTAGAAAAGTTGAAGTGGTAAGTTTTTTTGCATTAGAATAGAATATATAGCAGTAGAAAAGATATTAGTAGTAAATTAAAATAATTGGTTTTATTAGCGTACGAAGAGAAGAGAGATAAAAAATACAAAGCAAGGAGTTTTCAAGCGATGATGTATTTGTTGGCAATTCTACTTCCACCCGTAGCCGTATTATTTTGTGGAAAACCATTTCAAGCAATAATTAATTTCATATTAACATTAATATTTTGGGTTCCAGGGGTTATACATGCGATTTTAGTTGTACACGATAAAAAAGCAGATCGGCGATTAAAAAAACAAATTCAAGCATATGATGACATGAATAAGAGAAATAGAAGATAGCTGAGTCGTGAAATGAAAAAAGAAAGGGGGATTACCTCCTTTCTTTTTTCATTTCGTTTAAGTTTAAATTTTAGTATAGCGGAAAGAATTTTTAATATAAGTATTGTGATAATTCGTTTTAGAATGTGCATTTAATAAACCGGTGTAAATGTTTTCAGGCACGTTAAAGAAATCATACATTCCATTCTTTAATTGAATACGTAAAATCATAGAAAATGGATTATAGCCAACAGCAACTATACTTTTTGAAATCACGGGAGATAATTCCATTATTACGCAACTCCTTGCTTTTCAATTTTTATAATTTCTTGTAGATGTTGGGGTTGGGATGTTGAAATCCTTATAATTAAAGAGATATTATACTTATATGCAATATATTAAATGTTCGTTATACGTAATTATAAGGAAGTTCACACGAAGTACATATCGTTGTGCTATTTTTATTTCACCTTTGATTTATAAATAAGAAAATATTGACCATTTGAAAAAAAGGTATATTATTTATACGAGGTATTAAAAATTCACTTTTTACATTCTATGCTTAAAGGGGCAGCATTATTAGGAAAAATAGAAGTGAAAATACTTTGTATAAGAAGTATTCTAAAATTTATAATCTGTGAATTAGGAAAATATTGAATGCTCCAGGTCAATATACTTTCTTAATTAAATTCATTTTAGAAAGTGACCTCAATATTTTTAAGTAAATCAACGGGAGAATTGAAAGGCAGGAGAAAGTAACATGTCAGAAAATTATCGTTCTCGAGAGGAGCGACGACAAGTTAAAAAGAAAAAACAGCCAGCTTCTAAAACACAAAAACCAAAAGGTAAAACATCATTCTTTCGCAAGTTTTTAATTACTTGTTTATTACTTGGTATTGTTGGTTTAGTGGCGGGGGTTGCTACTTTCTTTGTAATGATTAAGGATGCACCGAAACTTGAAAAAGCGAAACTTGTTAATCCGTTATCCTCAAAAATTTATGATAAAAATGGCGATTTGGTATATGAATACGGGAAAGAAAAACGGACGAATGTTACGTATGATCAAATTCCTAAATTAGTAGAAAATGCATTTTTAGCAACAGAGGATGCACGTTTTTACGAGCATAGCGGAGTAGACTTTAAAGGTACTGCCCGTGCTGTTTTGGTGAGTCTTAAAGGAGATTACGGTTCACAAGGTGGAAGTACAATAACGCAACAGGTTATTAAAAACTACTTCTTATCGATGGAAAAAACATCAAAACGTAAGGTTCAGGAAATATATTTAGCGTATAAACTAGAACAACAATATTCAAAACATGAAATTTTAGAAATGTATTTAAATAAAATTAATTTAGGAAATCGTTCATATGGAATCGCAACAGCAGCACAAAACTACTATGGTAAAGAATTGAAAGATTTAACATTACCAGAAGTTGCGATGCTTGCAGGGTTACCGAAAGCACCAAATAACTATGATCCATCGAAACCAGAAAATGTTCAAAGGGCAACAGAAAGAAGAAATGTTGTACTAAAATTAATGAATCGACATGGTTATATTACAAAAGCAGAAATGGAAGAAGCATCGAAAGTACCCGTGGATAAAAATATTAAGAGTGCAGCTGAGCTACAAGCGATGCCATATCCTGCATTTATGGATGCAGTAGTGAAAGAAGTAGAAAAGGAAATACCAGATGTAAATATTGGATCTGATGGTTTAGAAATTTATACAACATTGGATCCAAAAGCACAGGAATTAGCTGATAACATTTTGAATACAAATATTATTAATTATCCAAATGATAAATTCCAAGGTGCTTTCACATTTATGGATACGAAAACAGGAGAGATTCGTGCTATAGGTAGTGGACGCGGTGAAAATAAAGCAGTATTTAAAGGCCATAATATGGCAATTGAATTAGATCGTGCAGCTGGTTCAACTATGAAGCCAATCTTTGATTATGGTCCTGCAATTGAATACTTAAAATGGGCTACGTATCATCAAATTGATGATTCTCCATTTAAATATTCAACTGGACAAGAACTTCGAAATGCTGACAGAAGTCATTTAGGCCCAATTACTATGCGTGAAGCGTTAAAAATGTCACGTAACGTTCCAGCAGTTAAAACTGCAAAAGAAGTAGGACTTAATAAATCAAAGGAGTTCTCTGAGAAATTAGGTATTACATTTGATTCAGCACCGAAAGAATCTACAGCGATTGGTACAAACGAAGTATCACCAACTGAAATAGCAGGTGCTTATGCGACATTTGGTAATGGTGGAAAGTATGCAAAACCGCATTTTGTTAAGAAAATAGTTTATCCAGACGGAAAATCACAAAGTTTTGAGCAAAAACCAAAACAAGTTATAGCTGACTCTACAGCATATATGATTACTGATATGCTTCGCTCAGTAGTAACATCAGGTACTGGTACAGCGGCAAATATAAGTTCTTTAGATGTAGCTGGAAAAACAGGTACAACAAACTATGATTCAAAACAATTAGCGAAATTTAATATTCCGGAAAGTGCAACTCGTGATAGTTGGTTTGCAGGTTATACGCCGCAATATACGATGGCAGTATGGACTGGATATATGAAAGATGGTAAAGACGAGTATATTAGTAGTAAAAATACGAAAATTGCACAACTGATTTTTAAAAAAATGATGAGTGAAATGGCTACGGATAAATCACGCTTTAAAATGCCTAGTAGTGTAATTCAAGAAGGCAGTGAGTTACGTATAAAAGGTGAAAAACGTGATTCTTCTCCAAATACGAGCGTACCGGACACGACAGAACAACCAAAACAAGATCAGCAGCAAAAAACTGAAGAAGAGAAAAAGCAAGAAGAAGAAAAGAAACAGGAAGAACTGAAAAAACAAGAAGAGCAAAAGAAACAAGAGGAACTTAAGAAGCAAGAAGAACAAAAGAAACTAGAAGAGCAAAAGAAACAAGAAGAAGAAAAGAAACAAAATGAACAAAATAATGGAAATGGTCAAGGAACGACACCTCCAGCAAATAACGGAGGAGGCCAAGGAAATACAACACCTCCAGCAAATAACGGAGGAGGCCAAGGAAATACGACACCTCCAGCAAATAATGGAGGAGGCCAAGGAAATACGACACCTCCAGCAAATAATGGAGGAGGCCAAGGAAATACAACACCTCCAGCAAATAACGGAGGAGGCCAAGGAAATACGACACCTCCAGCGACCACACAACCAGAGACTGGCGGTAATGCAGGAGAGGCTCCTGCTAATAATGGGCAATAAGAAAATTTTATAAAAAATATTAAAAAGCACTTAAGATTTGTATACATTACATTCTTAGGTGCTTTTTTCGTTTAAATGTTAAAAGTACCATAGAAATTTTGGAAATAAATAGAAGGGAAATGATAAAAAACTTGAGCCTGAGGTAATGGAGGATAACTTTGGCTTTGAAAGATAGTACTACTTGGATGTGCGCCATGATGCCAAAATGAGGGAGTAACTTGACCTGGAATTTGATATTGTTGCCAAGTTGCAGGAAGTTCAATTCCTACATCGGAACTAGCTGTATGAACGGCTGGAACGTGTATCCCAGGAGTCGAAGGAACGACGGCTGTTACTCTTGAAGAGGTCCACATAACATAATCACTCCTAAGTTGTGATAATAAAGTAGTATATTCTTTTCATGCGTATAAAGGTACATATAGATGGGACTTTAGGCTAATGTATACATATAAAGTTGTAAGACCAATTTAAGTTGATGGTGGACCATTTATTATAAAAAGATACGTCTATTTACGGAGGGAAAAGGAACTAAGAAAATGTAAAATGGAGGTGTTAATTGCAAGAATATACGTGTTTATGGAGGAATTTTAATGGAACGATTATGGACGAAATCATTTATTCAAATGACTTTCGCAATGTTATTTTTATTTACAGGATTTTATTTACTTGTTCCAACGCTCCCTCTCTTTATTAAAGAGATTGGTGGTGATGAATCACAAGTTGGACTTATGATGGGGATGTTTACAATTGCAGCAGTTGTAATACGACCAATTATTGGAGGCATGTTAGATCAATATGGTAGAAAATCTTTTATTATTTTCGGACTCATCTTTTTTGGGGTAACGATGTATTCTTATAATTTAGCATCGACTATTGTCCTGCTAGCTGTTTTACGTGTTATTCACGGGGTAACATGGGCTGTTTCTACAACAGCTGTTGGAACAGCGATAACTGATATTATTCCAGATTCGCGCCGTGGTGAAGGTATGGGATGGTACGGTATGGCTATGACAATTGCGATGGCAATTGGCCCAATGATTGGATTATCGGTTGTACAAAATTATTCATTTCACGGCCTATTCTTGTTAGCAACTCTTTTATCCTTTGTGGCAGTGTTATTATCGTTCATCACGAAAATACCATTCACACCACAAAAAGAAAAAGGGAACATGCAGTTGTTTGAAAAGTCCGTTCTATCCATTACGATTGTTGTTTTCTTTTTATCATTTGCATATGGAGGGATTACGACGTTTTTACCGCTATTTGCATCGTCAATTGATGTGAATCCTGGGACATTCTTTCTTGTATATGCAGTTTCTTTAACAATTATCAGACCAGTTTCAGGAAAACTATTAGATAAGTATGGGGAAGTATTTATCATAATCCCGGCACTATGCATTACTATTATAGCAATAGTTGTATTAACGATTTCACATAGTTTAATGGGGGTAGTTATCGCCGCTGTATTATACGGTGTTGGATTCGGTTCGGCACAGCCGGCATTGCAAGCAGCGATGATTACAATTGTTGATCCGAGTAAAAGAGGAGTCGCTAACGCTTCATTCTTTACCGCATTTGATTTAGGGATTGGACTTGGTGCGATTTTACTTGGAGTTGTTTCGCAAATGTTTGGTTACCGTATTTTATTTGCAGGTAGTGCAATTTCAGGATTAATTGCTTTCATTATTTTTGTCATTTTCGTAAAACAGCGATTAGGTAAAAAAGAATTTGCGTAAACGGGAATAACAAAGAGGGGGATTTCAATTGAACATAACGATTTACAATGGTTTAACATGATAATAGTTCAATTCAGCCTGACTATTCTTGAGGGATAGTTTCTAAGAAATTTGATAGGAAAATCGTGTCAGTTGAGAAAGAAGACATTCTATTTTTGATGAATATTATCATAAGGAAACAGTAGGAATTTAATTTAATTATGTAAAATAATAACTTTTTTAAAAGTAAATAAGTTTTATATAAGAATTATATTGATGGGATAGTGAAATAAATTTCATGTAGAAACGAGTTGTATATGTATACAACTCGTTTTTTTTATTTTCTTAAAAAAATTGGGTGAATGATATATTCTGCGGGATTTTCTCGCTCATTCTTATATTTTGTTTTAATAAAACACGCAAAGAAGTCTGTCCTTTCCTTATAAAATATGAAAATTATTTTTGAAAAATTGTATTGTTACATCGGTAAAAGTATAGGAAACTTATCATTATAAAATAAATTGAAATCTTCTAAAAACTCTGATACATTGAAATAGAAATGTAGTTTCACAGTATTGTAAAGGCTTACAGTTATGTGCACGAAGATCTATTAGGATTGGAGGAAATAATGATGAAAGCTGAAGAAAAATTTTCCCCGGGATTAGATGGTATAGTGGCAGCGGAGACGAAAATCTCGTTTCTTGACACAGTGAAAGGTGAAATTGTAATTCAAGGGTATGATTTAATCGAACTCTCAAAAACAAAAGAGTATTTAGACATTGTGCACCTTTTATTGGAAGAACATCTACCGAATGAGGATGAAAAAGTAACACTTGAAAAGAAATTAAAAGAAGAATACGCAATACCAGAAGGTGTATTCAACGTACTGAAGGCACTACCGAAAGAAACGCATCCTATGGATGGATTACGTACAGGTGTGTCCGCATTAGCTGGTTACGATAATGATATTGAAAACCGCTCATTGGAAGTAAATAAAAGCCGCGGGTACAAATTATTGAGTAAAGTACCTAACATTGTAGCGAATAGCTATCACATTTTAAATAATGAAGAGCCAATTCAACCGCTTAAAGAACTATCATATAGCGCAAATTTCTTCTATATGTTAACAGGTAAAAAGCCAACTGAACTTGAGGAAAAGATCTTTGATCGTTCTCTTGTTTTATATAGTGAACATGAAATGCCAAACTCTACATTTACAGCGCGCGTTATTGCCTCTACGCAATCCGACTTATATGGTGCTTTAACAGGTGCGGTTGCATCTTTAAAAGGTAGCTTACATGGCGGTGCGAACGAAGCAGTTATGTACATGCTTTTAGAAGCTGGTAATGTTGAGAAGTTTGAAGAGTTGTTACAGAAGAAACTATACAACAAAGAAAAGATTATGGGCTTTGGACATCGTGTATATATGAAAAAGATGGATCCAAGAGCACTTATGATGAAGGAAGCTTTAAAACAGTTATGTGATGTAAAAGGTGATTATACACTATATGAAATGTGTGAAGCTGGAGAAAAAATTATGGAGAAGGAAAAAGGAATTTATCCGAACCTTGATTATTACGCTGCTCCAGTATATTGGATGCTTGGTATCCCGATTCAACTTTATACACCAATCTTCTTTAGCTCTAGAACAGTGGGACTATGTGCGCACGTAATTGAGCAGCATACGAACAATCGATTGTTCCGTCCACGTGTAAATTATATTGGCGAGCGACATGTACTTAGTAAATAAGAACAACTGGGGAGTTGTTAGCGCCGCCCGCCAGATGGGTGTTTGACCGACACCCATCATTAATAATAACGAATTTTCGACAGAAAGGGAAGGATAGCATGATTAAAACAAATGAAATTAAACAAAAAGATGCATTATTAGAAGAGATTACAGATTATGTATTAAATAAAGAGGTAACAAGTCCAGAAGCATTCAGTACTGCTCGTTACGTATTACTTGATACACTTGGATGCGGAATTTTAGCATTGCAATATCCAGAGTGTACGAAATTACTAGGACCAGTTGTACCAGGAACAATCGTGCCAAATGGTACACGTGTACCAGGTACGTCATATGTACTTGATCCAGTGAAAGGTGCATTTAATATCGGCTGTATGATCCGTTGGTTAGACTATAACGATACTTGGCTTGCAGCAGAGTGGGGACATCCATCTGATAACCTAGGCGGAATTTTAGCTGTGGCAGATTATATTAGCCGTGTTCGTATTTCAGAAGGAAAAGAACCATTAAAAGTACGTGAAGTATTAGAAATGATGATTAAAGCACATGAAATTCAAGGTGTACTTGCTTTAGAAAACAGCTTAAATCGCGTCGGTCTTGACCACGTATTATACGTAAAAGTAGCAACAACTGCTGTAGTTGCAAAAATGCTTGGTGGAACACGTGAAGAAATCTTTAATGCGTTATCACATGCGTGGATTGATAATTCTAGTCTTCGTACATATCGTCATGCTCCAAATACAGGATCACGTAAATCATGGGCAGCAGGTGATGCAACAAGCCGCGGTGTTCATCTTGCGATGACTGCTCTAAAAGGTGAAATGGGTTATCCAACAGCTTTATCTGCACCGGGCTGGGGATTCCAAGATGTATTATTCAATAAACAAGAATTAAAATTAGCTAGACCACTAGAGTCTTATGTAATGGAAAATGTATTATTTAAAGTTTCATATCCAGCAGAATTCCATGCACAAACAGCTGCAGAATGTGCTGTGAAATTGCATCCGGAAATTAAAGAAAGATTAGATGAAATTGACCGTATTACAATTACAACGCATGAATCAGCAATTCGTATTATTGATAAAGAAGGTCCATTAAATAACCCAGCTGATCGTGATCATTGCTTACAATACATTACGGCAATTGGTTTATTAAAAGGCGATATCGTTGCGGACGATTACGAGGATGCAGTAGCAAATGATCCACGTGTAGATGAATTACGTAATAAGATGGTTGTTGTTGAAAACAAACAGTACAGTTTAGATTACCTTGACCCGAACAAGCGCTCAATCGCCAACGCTGTTCAAGTTCATTTTAAAGATGGCACTGTAACAGAAAACGTGGAATGTGAATACCCACTTGGTCACCGTTTCCGTAGAGACGAAGCAATTCCAAAAGTTGTTCAAAAATTCACTGCAAATATGGCAGGTCATTATTCTAGTAAGCAACAAGAGCAAATTCATGAAGCTTGTTTAAATGAAGAAAAACTAGAAAATATGAATGTAAATGAATTTGTAGATCTATTCTTAATTTAATAATAGGGGGAATTTAGAATGGCTTGGGTTGTGAATAAACAGTCAACACAAGAGGAGCTTGCGAATCGCTTCCGAGCTTTAGTAGAAGCAAATGAAATTTTACAAATTCCAGGTGCTCATGATGCAATGGCAGCTTTAGTTGCGAGAAATACAGGTTTTTCAGCTCTTTATTTATCAGGAGCTGCTTATACTGCAAGTAAAGGGCTACCTGATTTAGGAATCGTGACTTCTACTGAAGTAGCAGAGAGAGCAAGAGATCTAGTAAGAGCTACAGACTTACCAGTTCTTGTTGATATTGATACAGGATTTGGCGGTGTCCTAAATGTAGCGAGAACAGCGGTAGAAATGCTAGAAGCGAAAGTTGCGGCTGTTCAAATTGAAGATCAACAATTACCAAAGAAATGTGGACATTTAAATGGTAAAAAACTCGTTACGACAGAAGAATTAGTTCAAAAGATTAAAGCGATTAAAGAAGTTGCACCAAGCTTATATATTGTGGCACGCACAGATGCTCGCGGTGTAGAAGGCTTAGATGAAGCAATCGAAAGAGCGAACGCTTATGTAAAAGCAGGTGCAGATGCAATATTCCCCGAAGCGCTTCAATCAGAAGAGGAGTTCCGTCTATTTAATAGTAAAGTAAACGCACCTTTACTTGCGAATATGACTGAGTTCGGGAAAACGCCGTATTATAGTGCAGAGGAATTTGCGAATATGGGCTTCCAAATGGTTATTTATCCTGTAACTTCACTTCGTGTTGCAGCGAAAGCGTATGAGAATGTGTTTACTTTAATTAAAGAAACAGGTTCTCAAAAAGATGCACTTTCAAATATGCAAACGAGAAGTGAGTTATATGAAACAATCTCATACCATGATTTTGAAGAATTAGATACTGGAATTGCAAAAACAGTATTATCAGAAGATCAATAGATAAAACAACTAAGGCGATGAGAGTACATCTTTGGCAAAATAAACTGCTTGATGTGAAAATTCATCGCCTTCTGTTTTCAAAAATAAGATATTCCACTCATCGTAGACGTGCATAAGTAGTAGTAAGTAAGGCCGAAATGATAGGGGGATTCAGATGGAGAAAACGAAGTTACCGTGGGATGAATTTTTTTCACTTAATAAAGATGTGAATTATAGTTTCTTTACGCCAGAAGACTTTTCAGGAGATGAAGATTTAATCGCAAAAACGACAGAACAATTCGTTAAACAAGAAATTGTTCCACAAATAGAGAATATTGAACAACATAACTATAAAGTATCTCGTCAATTATTTGAGAAAGCTGGAGAACTTGGATTATTAAGTATCGAGGTCCCAGAAGAGTATGGTGGATTTGAGTTAGGGAAGGCAGTTTCAGGGCTTGTAGCAGAAAAAATGGGATACGCTGGTGCATTTAGCGTTTCATTTAATATACACGCAGGTGTAGGTACATTGCCTTACATATATTACGGAACGAAAGAACAAAAAGAAAAATATTTGCCAAAAATTGCGTCTGGAGAATGGATTGGGGCTTATGCTTTAACTGAACCAAATGCTGGTTCTGATGCTTTAAGTGCAAAAACGAGTGCAGTATTAAATGAAGATGGTACTGCTTGGAGGCTAAATGGTGAAAAGCAATGGATTACAAATGCTCATATGGCAGATGTATACGTTGTTTTTGCGAAGACAAATAAAGGAATGACAGCGTTTATTGTCGAAAGAACATGTGAAGGTGTATCTATTGGGCTAGAAGAAAAGAAAATGGGGATTAAAGGTTCTTCAACGGCTACCCTTATTTTAGAAGATGTTGTCATACCTGCTGAAAATGTTTTAGGGGAAGTCGGGAAAGGGCATCACGTTGCTCTAAATATTTTAAACTTCGCTAGATTAAAGCTTGCTTTTGGAAATATTGGAACAGCAAAACAAGCAATTGGTTTGTCGGTTCAATATGGAAAAGAGAGAAAACAGTTCCAAACGGAATTAGTAGACTTTACGATGATTCAAGAGAAAATTGCAAATATGATCATTGCTACATATGGAGCAGAAAGTGCAGCTTATCGTACAGCAGGTATAATTGATGAAGCAATTCATGAGAGTGATGAGGATCTTATGAAGAAAATGTCTCAATTTGCAATTGAATGTGCACTTAATAAAGTAAATGCTTCTGAAACACTCGGTCATATCGTAGATGAAGCTGTACAAATTCATGGTGGTTACGGTTATATGCAAGAGTACGAGGTAGAACGATTATATCGTGATGCTAGAATTAGTCGTATTTTTGAAGGAACGAACGAAATTAATAGATTAACAGTTGCTAAAATGTTAATGAAGCAAGTGGAACAAATTGAAGATACTGAAGTAGAGATCGATGTAGAAAATGTCGAAAGAAACCATCGTTACATTTTATTAGCGAAAAAATTGTTGAAACAATCTTTGAAAACGCTCTCTAAAACTCCAGGTTTAAAAATTGATCAAGAGCAAGAATATTCACGTGTATTATCAAATATGTTAACGGACGTGTACGTCATGGAATCAGCATTTTTACGTACGAGTAAAGCAATTAGTAAAAACGGTGTAGAAAAAGAGCGTACGAAACAAATGATAACTGACGTTATTTGTGAAGAAGGCTATCGCAAAGTAGAAGAAGCAGCAATTTCTATCTTTTCCGCGGCTATTACAGAAGAACAAGATAGACACGTGATTTTAACTGAAATTCGTCAATTATTAGTGCCTTTATACACGAACGTATTTACAAAAAAGAGAGAAATTGCGAAAGTTATTATAAATCGCGGAAAGTATATTGTGTAAATAGGAGGAAAGCGATATGAAAAAGATTGGTTTTATCGGTTTAGGTAACATGGGTCTTCCGATGTCTAAAAATTTAGTTAAATCGAGTTACACAGTATATGGTGTGGATTTAAATAAAAATGCTGAAGCTTCTTTTGAAAAAGAAGGCGGAATTATCGGCTTATCAATTTCAAAACTAGCAGAAACATGTGATGTGATTTTTACAAGTTTACCTTCACCACGCGCTGTTGAAGCAGTATATTTTGGCGAAGAAGGATTATTTGAAAATAGTCACTCGAATGTAGTTTTAATTGATACAAGTACTGTATCTCCACAATTAAACAAACAGTTAGAGGAAGCTGCAAAGGAAAAGAAAGTAGACTTTTTAGCAGCACCTGTTAGTGGTGGGGTAATTGGAGCTGAAAACCGTACATTAACGTTTATGGTTGGTGGATCAAAAGAGGTATATGAGAAAACGGAATCTATCATGGCTGTACTGGGTGCGAACATTTTCCATGTTAGTGAGCAAATTGATAGTGGTACAACAGTTAAATTAATTAATAACCTATTAATTGGTTTTTATACAGCTGGTGTGAGTGAAGCTTTAACATTAGCGAAAAAGAACAATATGGATTTAGATAAAATGTTTGATATTTTAAATGTAAGCTATGGTCAAAGTAGAATTTATGAGCGCAATTATAAAAGTTTTATTGCATCAGAAAACTATGAGCCAGGCTTTACTGTGAACTTATTAAAGAAAGACTTGGGGTTTGCAGTAGATTTAGCGAAAGAAAGCGAACTTCACTTACCAGTAAGCGAAATGCTATTAAACGTATATGAAGAAGCAAGTGAAGCAGGGTATGGTGAAAACGATATGGCTGCTTTATATAAGAAAGTTAGTGAACAATTAATTTCTAGTCAAAAATAATAGATTTATAAACATCATAAAAAAGGAGAGAATATAATGATTACAACTGAAATTAAACGAGTAAAAAATCATATTAATGGTGAGTGGGTAGAATCTACTGGTACAGAAGTAGAAGCAGTTCCCAATCCGGCGACTGGAAAAATTATTGCTTACGTTCCGCTATCTCCGAAAGAAGATGTTGAAAAAGCAGTTGAAGCAGCAAAAGCAGCATACGAAACATGGTCTAAAGTACCAGTTCCGAATCGTTCAAGACAATTGTATAAATATTTACAGCTTTTACAAGAAAACAAAGAAGAGCTTGCAAAAATCATTACGCTTGAAAATGGTAAAACATTAACGGATGCAACTGGAGAAGTACAACGTGGTATTGAGGCAGTAGAACTTGCAACATCAGCACCAAATTTAATGATGGGACAAGCTCTACCGAATATTGCTAGCGGCATTGATGGATCGATTTGGCGCTATCCAATTGGAGTTGTTGCTGGTATTACGCCATTTAACTTTCCAATGATGATTCCATTATGGATGTTCCCACTTGCAATTGCTTGCGGTAATACATTCGTATTAAAAACATCTGAAAGAACGCCACTTTTAGCAGAGCGACTTGTAGAGTTATTCTATGAAGCTGGTTTTCCAAAAGGAGTATTAAATTTAGTACAAGGCGGAAAAGATGTTGTAAATAGCATTTTAGAAAATAAAGATATTCAAGCTGTTTCGTTCGTTGGATCTGAGCCGGTAGCTCGTTACGTTTATGAAACAGGTACGAAACACGGGAAACGTGTACAAGCGTTAGCTGGTGCGAAAAACCATGCGATTGTAATGCCAGATTGCAATCTTGAGAAAACAGTACAAGGTGTAATCGGCTCTGCATTTGCAAGTAGTGGAGAGCGTTGCATGGCTTGTTCAGTAGTAGCAGTAGTAGATGAATTTGCTGATGAATTCATCGACGTATTAGTAGCGGAGACGAAGAAGTTAAAAGTAGGAGACGGTTTCCACGAAGAAAATTATGTTGGACCATTAATTCGTGAATCTCATAAAGAACGCGTATTAGGCTATATTAATAGTGGTGTAGCAGATGGAGCTACTTTATTAGTAGATGGCCGCAAAATTAAGGAAGAAGTTGGAGAAGGGTACTTTGTAGGTGCGACAATCTTTGACGGTGTAAATCAAGAAATGAAAATTTGGCAAGATGAGATTTTTGCTCCAGTATTAAGCATTGTACGAGTTAAAGATTTAGAAGAAGGTATTAAACTAACAAATCAATCTAAATTTGCAAATGGTGCAGTTATTTATACGTCAAACGGTAAACATGCACAAACGTTCCGTGATAATATCGATGCTGGTATGATCGGTGTAAACGTAAATGTTCCAGCACCAATGGCATTCTTCGCATTTGCAGGAAATAAAGCGTCATTCTTTGGTGATTTAGGTACAAATGGTACAGATGGCGTTCAATTCTATACACGTAAAAAAGTTGTAACTGAGCGCTGGTTTTAATATAAAATAAACAGCAAAATGAGTTATTAAATGAAAACCACCACTATTAATAGTGGTGGTTTTCATCTTGTTAATTACTTTTTTCAAAAGCAAGTTTAATACCAAAACCAATTAAGACGATTCCCGTTAACCCTTGAATATAACGTTGCGTCTTCGGTTTTTTCATAAAAGCACTAATTTTATCAATTAAAAATATATAAAAAGCGAACCAAATGACTGTTAAGACGAGGTAAGTAAGGCCCATTACGAGAAGTTGGATAAACGTATTATGATTTGGATTTAAAAATTGCGGTAAAAACGTTAAAAAGAATACTGCAACTTTAGGGTTTAATAAATTCGTAAGAAACCCTTGTCGAAAGCAAGAGGTGTGTTCATCTTCATTATTCAAAGATATATCGTTCATATCAATGCCTTCTTTATTTCTTACTGCTAAAAGGGCTTTAATACCAATATAAATTAAATATAGAGCTCCAACGTACTTGAAAATAGAAAATAAAAGAGCTGACTTTACAATAAGTGCGGAAAGTCCGATAACTGCTGCTAAAGTATGAATTAATAGTGCAACACATGTACCAAGCACTGTTTTTACTCCGCCCACCTTACCGGCAACTAATGTATTTTTTGTAGCCATTGCAGTATCAGGACCAGGTAAAATAATAAGACAAATAGACATAATGATGAAAAGAAAATAATTTTCAATCATAGTCGCTCCTCCTTTTTTTATTTTTAGAATATTTGATTAAAAATAGTGTAGCACATATTTTGATTTAATAAAATTAAATTTTATTAAAAAATATTAAATGGGAAAGAGGCTATATAGTCGTGTAGTTACACTGGTATATAGCCTCAGGTTTATGGGCGGTGATCGGTAACCCGCCACTTATGCGTTAAGTAAGTTAAAGAATCGATTTACATCCTCTTCTGAAACATCACTTAACTGCTTATATTTATAATTCGGGTTTTGATCTTTATCAACGACAACAGAGCGGACTCCTTCGAAGAAATCTACATGTCTCATGAAATTTTTAGCAAGTACAAGGTCGGTAGCGAAACATTCTTCAACGGATTTATCTTGTCCATCAATAAATTGCTTTAATGTTACTTTTAATGAAACAGGCGATTTTGATAATAACGTTTCCTTCGTTTTTAAAGCAAAGGAACTTTGATCTTTTTCTAATGAATGGATGATTTCTTCAATTGTATCAAATGCAAAATGGGAATTAATTTCTTCTAATGAAGGAGCAAGCTCGCTTTCTAATTTTGGAGCAGTTGCAAATGTACGAATAACTTCTTTTAAATTAGTATGTACATCATCTTCTTTATGCCAATTTACACTTTCAAGTTCAGTAAGGAAATTTGGTAATGAATCAGATGTCATAAAGTAATCAGCAGCGTTTATAAATAATACGTCAGAAGCTTTTAAAATAGATGCTGTTAAAGCAACATATCGGCCAGCGAACCCTGGAGCTTTATTTAAGAAATAAGCAGCACCGACGTCTGGGAAGAATCCGATGTTCATTTCTGGCATTGCCCATTTCGTACGCTCCGTTACAATTCGATATTTCGCACCATTTGTCAGACCAACACCACCACCCATTACAATTCCATCTAAACAAGCGATGATTGGTTTTTTATATTGATAAATATATGTATCAATTTCATATTCTTCTTCAAAGAAACGTTCCGCATGCTGTAATGCAGCTTCATTTGAACGTGCTTCATAAAGGGTTTTAATGTCGCCGCCTGCACAAAAACCTTTTGTGCCAGCTCCTTTTAATACGATAAGTGCAATTCGCTCATCATGTTCCCATTCTTTCAGTTTTTGCCCAATTGGTTGCAACATGTCATAAGATAAAGAATTAAGTGCTTTTGGGCGGTTTAAAGTAATTGATGCAACGCCGTTTTCGCTAACAGAAAATAAAACGTGTTCAGTCATAATTCATCCTCCCTTACATATCTTCTTATTCTTAATTCTTTATACGTACTGAAATGTCCTTTATAAATTTTGTCTAAAGTTGGCGGTACATGTTAATTTCGACACTGCATATTTTGACGAGTTATATTTGCAGGATTTTGGAGGTTGAAAATGAATATTACAACATTACTGTAATTGTAATTATTTGAATTTATCATGATAAACAAGCTATTATATATGTGTAAATTGTACATAATTACTTCAAAAAGAGTATTTGAGGTAATTAAAATGAAAGAAAAGTTGCTTTTCATTAGAAATAGAGAAAGGAGAAATCGGAATGCCAGTACCTTTACTATTGTCGGTGATAATTTTGTCTTCTTTAATGATAGGAATAACTCAGTATTTTCATCATACAGATACGACAGAGGAAGTGAAGGATAAAGTACGACTTGTATTTCCGATTTTTATCATATCTATTTCTTTTTGCATTTTATTAAATAAAGATGGGTACATTGTAGCAGTATTTTCATTTTTTGTGGCAATTGTTTTAATTACAGTTTTATATTATGTAATGAAAGACTTTATCCAAAAATAAAGGTGTCACATGAGACATTTTTATTTTTGGAAATAATGAAATTTCACATACCGTAATATATATAAAAATAGAAAACATATAGCATTAGAAAAGTATGTACTTTACCGTGTATTTACTTGTCAATCTTGCATAGCCAATATACTATTAATAATGTAGAGAATAGAAAAAGGGGTTGTATCTATCATGAAATTTGAGATGCACACAAAAATTATTTCAAATGAAAAAGAAGTAAGATTACATATAGAAGAAAACATATTTCAATTAAAATTGGATGGTTATCACTTATTTACAGTTCAAGAAATATTACCTTTATATAAATCAAATGAAGAAAGAATTGGTAGTGCAATGATACAAAAATTAGAGTGGGAGAACGGAAGAACTACATTAAACTATCAACTCGTATCACTAAATTCAGTAAATTAAAAGGAGCAGGAAAATATGAAGTTATTTCATACAGCGGATTGGCATTTAGGAAAGCTCGTTCATGGCGTGTATATGACTGAAGATCAAAAGATTGTATTAGATCAGTTTGTGCAAGCAGTTGAGGAAGAAAAACCAGATGCCGTAATTATTGCAGGGGATTTATACGACCGAGCAATTCCGCCTACAGAAGCAGTAGACTTATTAAATGATGTTTTACAAAAAATAGTCATTGATTTACAAACGCCAGTTATTGCAGTCGCAGGAAACCATGATAGTCCAGATCGTATTCATTTTGGTAGTAGTTTAATGAAGAAACAAGGATTATTTATTGTGGGACAATTTCAATTTCCATATGAGCCAATTATATTAAATGATGAATATGGCGAGGTTCACTTCCATCTCGTTCCTTATGCGGATCCAAGTATAGTGAGACATGTATTGAAAAATGAAGACGTACGTTCTCATGATGATGCGATGCGTATTTTTATGAATGAGCTTTCTGAAACGATGGATAAAGAAGCTAGACATGTCTTTGTTGGTCATGCATTTGTAACTTCTGCGGGCGAAGCGGAGGAGAATACAAGTGATGCAGAACGACCACTTTCAATTGGTGGTGCTGAATATGTAAATAGTCATTATTTTGATAAGTTTCATTACACAGCGCTTGGACATTTACATCAAGCGCATTTCGTACGTAATGAGACAATTCGATATTCAGGTTCTCCACTTGCATATTCTATTTCTGAAGAAAAACATAAAAAAGGATATTATATTGTGGAATTGGACGAGCAAGGTAAAGTAACAATTGAAAAAAGGTTACTTACACCACGCCGTAAAATGCGAACAGTAGAAGCGAAAATAGATGAATTATTACAACATCCAGTAAGTGAAGATTACGTGTTTGTAAAATTATTAGATGAAAATCCTGTCTTGCAGCCAATGGAAAAAATACGCTCTGTATATCCAAATGCAATGCATGTTGAAAGATCTATTCAAAGACGAGAATTCACAGATTCAAATGAAGTAACTGTTTCAAGACATAAAATGGATGATTTATCACTATTAAAGGCTTTTTATAAAGAAATGAAAGGCTTAGAGTTATCAGAAGAGAAAGAACGTCTATTTGTAGAAGTATTACAAACAGTGCAAGAACGGGAAGGTGAACGAGGATGAGACCGATTCAGCTTATTATGACGGCATTTGGCCCATATAAACAGAAAGAAGTAATCGATTTTAACGATCTTGGAGATCATCGTATTTTCGCCATTTCTGGGAATACAGGAGCTGGAAAGACAACGATTTTTGATGCGATTTGTTATGTATTATATGGTGAGGCAAGCGGAGAAGAACGTAGTGATACGAGCATGCTTCGTAGTCAATTTGCTGATGATAACGTGTATACAAGTGTAGAACTAACCTTTCAGCTAAAAGGGAAGCGTTATGAAATAAAACGCCAACTTGGACATAAAAAACAAGGGAACAAGACGATTACGGGACATGCAGTAGAATTATATGAAGTGATTGATGATGAGCAGGTTCCAGCTGTTGATCGTTTCCATGTAACGGATGTAAATAAAAAAGTGGAAGATTTAATTGGTTTAAGTAAACATCAGTTTAGTCAAATTGTAATGTTACCACAAGGGGAATTCCGAAAATTATTAACATCTGAAACAGAAAACAAAGAAGAAATTTTGCGTCGTATTTTTAAAACAGATCGTTATAAGTTAATGCGTGAGTTACTTGATCAAAAACGAAAACAATGGAAAGACGTCTTACAAGAAAAACAGAAAGAGCGAGAGTTATATTTCCGTAATGTTTTTAAATTACCAATTCGTGATGGATCATTATTAGAGACATTAGTGGAACAAGACCATGTAAATACGCATCAAGTAGTAGAGGCATTAGAACAAGAGACAGCTGCGTATAAGGCAGAGGTGGAGCAATTACAAGTAGAACAAGATGTTCAAACGAAACAATTAAAGGATGCTGAAACACGTTTTCATGCAGCGAAATCTGTAAATGAGAAATTTATAGATTTACAACAAAAGAATGAGAAATATAATACTTTACAAGAAAACCGTACAGTGATTGAAATGAAAGAAACATCTTTTAAACGTGCGGAACAAGCGAAGCGCTTATTACCATTTGAACAGTGGTACGAAGAGGCAATGCAAAATGAGCAGAATGTTGAAAGTTTGTTAAAACAAATAATCGCAAAAAAAGAAAATATAACGAAGAGCTTCGAACTTGCTCAGGAGAAATATGAAGAGGTAAAGAATAAAGAGCCTGAGAGAGAAAATGCAAAAAAACTCGTTCAAAGATTAGAAGAGTTACAACCGATTATTTCATCATTAGCTGAGAAACAATTGAATTTACAAAATGCAGAAGTTCAAGTAGGGAAATTAAAAGCAAGTATGCAAAATTTAGAGCAACAATTAGAAGTGCATACAAATCATAAACAGCTAATGTCTGATGAATTACAGCAATTAGAACGAGCACTTGAACAATACGTAGCTAAAGTAGAAGAACTAACGAATATGCGAGAAGATGCAAAAGTTTTAAAGCAAGCATATGATGTTTGGCAAGAAAAACAAAAATTCGAGAAAGAAAAAGAAGCAGCATATAACAACATGCAATCGGCAGTGAACGCATATGAAAATATGGAACGTCGCTGGTTAAGTGAACAAGCTGGTATATTAGCTCTTCATTTACATGATGGTGAATCTTGTCCAGTATGTGGCAGCACGAACCATCCGAAAAAAGCTACAGAGCAAAGCGATGCGATTAACGAAAAAGAGTTAAATGATTTAAGAGACAAGAAGAACATTGCTGAAAAATTACATGTGCAAGTAGAGGAGAAATGGAATTTCTATCATCTTCAATATGAGCAAGTAATTGAAGAGGTTAAGAAGCGAGGCTATCGCTCAGAAAAATTAGCTGAAACATATAGTGCGCTTGTTCAAAAAGGAAAACAATTAGCAACTGAAGTGAATACGTTAAAAGCAAGCGAAGAAACGCGTAAGCAAACAGCTATGAATTTAAAAAGTGTAGAGGAAAAAGTAGATACAATTCAAAAGCAAAAGCGTGAGATAGAAATAGAGCAGCACCGTACAGAAATGGAGTGTATGCAGCTTCGTACGTCATATGAACATGATAAGAAAAATATTCCTGAAAGCTTACAAACAGTACAAGCTTGGAAAATTCAGTTTGACCAAGCTGTGCATGAACTCAAGTTAATGGAAGACGAATGGAAGAAAGTACAGGAAGCGTATCAACATTGGCAAAATGAAAATATACGTATTCAAGCAGAACAAGAAGGTGCTTCTAATCAATATGAAAGTGCAAAATTGAAGAAAGAAGAGACTTTCACGCGCTTTATGAAAGAGCTTGAACAGAGCGGATTTATAGATCAATCTACGTATAAAGAAGCCAAATTAAGTGATGCTGAGATGGATATGTTACAAAAAGAAATTAAAAGCTATTATTCATCTCTTGAAGTACTTGCAAAACAAATTGAAGAGTTACGTGCTGAATTAAAAGATAAAGAGTATATGGATATTACAGCGTTAGGTGAACATATAAAAGATTTAGAAATCAATCTTGATATCATTAAAGAAAAACGTCAACGTGCACAAAATGCGGTAACATATATTTCTGATTTACATGAAAATATTAAACGTATTGATGAGCAAATTCATGGGGAAGAAAAAGCTTTCCAAGAACTTGTTGACTTATATGAAGTAATGAAAGGTGATAACGAAAGCCGTATATCATTTGAACGTTACATCTTGATTGAGTATTTAGAACAAATTGTTCAAATTGCAAACGAACGCTTACGTAAATTATCAAATGGACAATTTTATTTAAAACGAAGTGAACGAGTTGAAAAGAGAAATCGCCAAAGTGGATTAGGCTTAGATGTATACGATGCATACACTGGCCAAACACGTGATGTAAAAACATTATCTGGCGGTGAGAAATTTAATGCATCGCTTTGTTTAGCACTCGGAATGGCAGACGTCATTCAAGCGTATGAAGGCGGTATTTCCATCGAAACGATGTTTATCGACGAAGGGTTTGGTTCGTTAGATGAGGAGTCATTAACAAAAGCAGTGGACGCCTTAATTGACCTACAAAAATCCGGTCGATTTATCGGTGTCATTTCACATGTTCAAGAGCTGAAAAACGCAATGCCAGCTGTATTAGAAGTAACGAAGCAGAAGGATGGGTGTAGTCAGACTCGGTTTGTGGTGAAGTAAGTTCTATTGTAATGCAAAGTATTATTTGCGATTTTATAGTAAACAACTTATGATAAAATAAATGCCGTCTCTTTTTAGAGACGGCATTTATTTGTTATTCAAAATTACATAATTTATCCCGCTTTAATGGGCAGTAAGACCCCCACCTCAAAATTCAGCAAAAGCAAAGAATTTAGGTGGGGGGTCGGGCTGTCCATTAAAGTCCGATTGGTGAGGGCTAATAATCAGTGGGGATGAAGAAAACCCCACTGATTAAAGTTTCACTTTATTTACGAGTTATCTGTAGAAGGTGGAGTATTCTCCAAGCGATTATAAGCTTTAAAAGCCGAAATTGCGGATATAACACCACCGACTAAAAATAAAGCTGATCCACCGACCAAAATGATACGACTGACATACGTTTCACGTGCTTCTTCAACTTCTTCTTGTAGCACTGTTGGCATTTGAAATCCCCCCTAAACAATATTTGTTTTGTAGATAGTATATACAAACGCCTAAAATATGTTAAAATCACTGGACAGTGTTATGAGGAAGTGAATAGTTACATGTGAATGATTTGAAAAATCTTCATTATAAATTTATGCTAACTTCACATAGAGCACATATTAACATTGTATTATGTATATGTACCAAATAAATAAAGTGAATTGTATTTCATTCTGTTTTCAAAAATTTAAAATTCTATTATTTTTATATAAAGGTTTCTTGTCAGAGTTTTAAATATTTTGGAAATAGATCAAAATAAAAGGAATTCATATAAAAGGGGAATGTCTTATGACAACATATACGAGTGAAATGAGAAAAAGTTTAGTTTCAGAAGAAGATGTAGATATTTTAAAAATTATGGCGCACCCAATCCGTTTACAAATTGTAAATGAATTAAGTACGAGAAAAACTTGTAATGTAACGCAATTAACAGAATTACTAAATATTCCACAATCGACTGTTTCGCAACATTTATCAAAAATGAAGGGCAAAGTGTTACGAGCTGAGCGAAGAGGTTTAGAAATTTATTATCACATTAATAATTTAAAAGCGAGTAAGATTGTAAGTGTTTTAGGATATATAAACTAATGAAGTATTTTCATATAAAATAGCCGCTGCTGGTGAGCAGGGGCTATTTTGTGTTGCTTTATGTATTCGTATTTAAAATTTTATAGTTTTTATGATTTACAATGGTTCGATCAAATTCAAAAGTACCACCGCTTACATCTGTAACTTCAACTAAGACTGATTCAGTATAAAGTTTTAGTACAGATCCTGTAATCTTTAAATTATTTCGTTGAAAAAGTATAGTATCCCCTACGTTTGCTTTCATAGTACCTCCTCATTAAAGACAGAAATATTTTTTATTATATATATTAAACCACGTAAAGGGATATTAGTGAATATTTAGTTTTATTTATCCGAAAAATATTTGTTGAATATGTGTGCAGAATTAAAAGAAGTTTTAACAAGACGTATAAAAAATGCTTTCATTATGATGGAATTTGTAGAGCCAATTATTACATTTGAAGAAACAATTATAAACGTATAAAGAAAGTCAGGCTTATAAATTAATCTAATAAAACCGTCTCTTTAATATTTATTAAAGAGACGGTTTTATTATTTTACTATTGAAAAAAGGATTCAAAAACATATGTAAATTTAACTTATACAAAACAATATGAATAACTATTACGTATTTAAAAAACATTTTTTGTATTTCATCCTTCGTTTTCTGTAACTGATTCCATGTTTTTGACGCTCTGCCTTGTAAGTGCTTACATAACTGAAAACATCTTATACAATGAAGGTGTTAATTCAAAAGAGGTGACCAAAATGAATATGAAAAAACAAAATTTAGCGAAAAGCATTGAAATAGAAAGAGGAGGCGGAAAGGTATGAAAAAATCAAATGTTAATCCATGGCTAGTTGTCCTTGGCACAGTCATCGTACAAATGGGGCTTGGAACAATATATACATGGAGTTTATTCAATCAGCCTTTAGTTAGCAAATACGGTTGGAGTCTTAACGCAGTTGCTATAACTTTCTCAATTACTAGTCTTTCCTTAGCATTTTCAACTTTATTTGCAAGTAAATTGCAAGAAAAATGGGGACTTCGTAAACTTATTATGATAGCTGGACTAGCATTAGGACTAGGATTAGTACTTAGTTCACAAGCTTCCTCATTAATTTTGCTTTATGTACTAGCGGGAGTTGTTGTGGGTTATGCAGACGGTACAGCATATATCACTTCATTATCTAATTTAATAAAGTGGTTTCCAGAGCGTAAAGGTTTAATTGCTGGAATTTCTGTCTCTGCATATGGTTCAGGTAGTTTAATCTTTAAATACGTTAACGCACAGTTAATTGAATCAGTTGGTGTATCCCAAGCATTTATATACTGGGGTTTAATTGTTACAGCTATGATTGTCCTTGGAGCTTGTTTAATCCATCAAGCTGCTGATCAAGTTGCAGTTCATGAAACAAAAACTCATGAGTATACAACGAAAGAAATGTTACGTACAAAACAAGTATACTTATTATTTATTATGTTATTTACATCATGTATGAGTGGCTTATACTTAATTGGTATGGTAAAAGACATTGGTGTTCAACTTGTAGGGCTTAGCGCAGCGACAGCAGCTAATGCGGTTGCTATGGTTGCAATATTCAATACGTTAGGTCGTATAATTTTAGGACCGTTATCAGATAAAATCGGCCGTTTAAAAATTGTTACTGGTACTTTTGTTGTTATGGCGAGTTCAGTCTTAGTTTTAAGTTTCGTAGATTTAAATTATGGTATCTACTTCGTATGTGTAGCAAGTGTAGCGTTTTGCTTTGGTGGAAATATCACTATTTTCCCAGCAATTGTTGGTGATTTCTTCGGTATGAAAAACCATAGTAAGAACTACGGTATCGTGTATCAAGGGTTTGGATTTGGAGCACTTGCAGGTTCCTTTATCGGTGCACTTCTAGGTGGATTCAAGCCAACATTCATGGTAATTGGCGTTTTATGTGTCGTATCATTTATTATCGCAATTTTAATTCAAGCACCTAAGCAGACAAAAGAACAAGAAGAAGAGTATCGCAGCGTAGCATAAGGATATAAATTTTCTATAACACTATGATTACAAAAAAGCATCCTGCTAAATAGGATGCTTTTTTGGAGTTGTTTTAAATAGATTATATGATCTTTGGGATTTTTTGAGACAAAAAATGAGTGAAATATCTATTTGGATTATATTGGAATATTAAAATTGTTACATTATATTCGAACTACTTATTAAATCTTAAATGATTAACATGACATACATTGGTAGTTGTAAGATATATTTTCTCGATATTTTCAGAAAAATGTTGAGAAAATATATACTTGAATTTATGGCAGGGCTTTATACACGAAGGCATCTACAGTTTATCTTCTTCAATTTTAAAAAGAGAAGTATGAATTAAATTTTTTATGTAAGTATTTAGTAATGCTCTTAGATGTAATTGTATGGAGAAGTACGAAAATATTTTATCTGAAAAATAAAAATAGGTTGACAAGTTTATTGAGAAAGATTATCATTTCGGTGTAACGATATTAAATGAAAAACATTATCAATTAATAGTATTTTATTGAAAAGTACACTTGACCAATTAGTTTAGTAAGTGTATTATTTTTTACATCGATAATGATAATCATTATCGTTATTTGTTTGATTAGATTAATTTTCAAATGAAAGGATAGAGGAAATGAACTTAGGGGAATTTGATGGAAAAACGGTTTTAGTAACAGGTGCAGCCCAAGGTATAGGTAGTGTTGTTGCCAAAATGTTTTTAGAAAGAGGAGCTACAGTTATTGCGGTTGATCAAAATAAAGAGGGATTAAACGAACTCTTAAATGAAATACATATGAAAACGTTTTGCTTAGATGTGAGTGATAGTACCGCAGTTGAACAGATGGTAAATGATATTGAAAATGAAATAGCACCGATAGATATATTAGTAAATGTTGCAGGGATTTTACGTATGGGAGCGATCCACTCTTTAAGTGATGAAGATTGGAATAAAACATTCTCTGTAAATTCTACAGGCGTTTTCTATATGTCCCGAGCAGTAAGTAAATATATGATGCAAAGAAAGTCAGGGGCAATTGTTACAGTTGGTTCAAATGCAGCAAATACTCCGAGAATGGAGATGGCTGCGTATGCTGCATCAAAAGCTGCAACGACGATGTTTATGAAGTGTTTAGGATTAGAACTTGCAGCGTACAGCATTCGTTGTAACTTAGTTTCTCCAGGTTCAACTGAAACTGAAATGCAAAGGTTACTATGGGCTGATGAGAATGGCGCAAAAAATATAATAGCAGGTACTCAAAGTACATATAGACTCGGTATACCGTTACAAAAAATTGCACAGCCTTCAGAAGTTGCTGAAGCGGTATTGTTTTTAGCTTCAGATAAAGCGAGTCATATTACAATGCATAATTTATGTGTCGATGGCGGAGCTACATTAGGCGTTTAATAAAAAATTCAGGGGGTTACTATACTATGAATGAATTTACGGCTGTTAAGGAACTGTCAGAAAAATTACTAGAAGATTTTAAGACTGAATCTTCATTCTTTTTCGCTTCACCAACGCGAACAATATTGACAGAAGGAGCGTTTACTACAGTAAAGCATTGTGAAATTGAAAGTTTCCCAGAGTTTGTGCAAGCAGAATTACGTAATGCAAAACAAGCAGGAAATCCGAATCCTATCGTTGTCGGTGCTTTGCCATTTGATCGTAGAAAAGAAGTTCAACTTATCATCCCAGAATATAGCAGAATATCTGGACGTTTACAATTAGATACAACAAATAAGCTTGAAATAAATGAGAACTTAACATGTGAAATGATACCTGTACCAGAACCTGAAGTGTATATAAATGGTGTGAAGCAAGGGATTAAAAAAATACAGGACGGGGATTTAAAGAAAATCGTTCTATCTAGATCGTTAGATGTTAAATCTTTTGAAAAGATTGATAAGCAAAAACTTCTTCGAGAATTAGCAGAGCATAATAAGCACGGTTATACATTTGCTGTGAATTTACCAAAAGATGAAAAGGAGAATAGTAAGACGTTAATTGGAGCAAGTCCTGAGTTACTCGTTTCACGTAATGGTATGCAAGTTATTTCTAATCCGTTAGCTGGTTCAAGGCCACGTAGTGAGGATCCAGTTGAAGATAAAAGAAGAGCAGAGGAATTACTTTCTTCTCCAAAAGATTTACATGAACATGCGGTAGTAGTAGAAGCAGTTGCTGCCGCGCTTCATCCGTACTGTCATACATTACATGTTCCAGAAAAGCCATCCGTTATTCATAGTGAAGCGATGTGGCATTTATCTACTGAAGTGAAAGGTGAACTAAAGGATCCGAATACTACTTCTTTGGAATTAGCAATTGCTCTTCACCCTACGCCAGCAGTTTGCGGAACGCCGATGGAAGAAGCGAGAGAGGCGATTCAAAAAATTGAGCCATTTGACCGTGAATTCTTTACAGGCATGCTAGGTTGGAGCGATTTAAATGGAGACGGTGAATGGATTGTTACAATACGCTGTGCTGAAGTGCAAGAAAATACACTCCGATTATTTGCAGGAGCGGGAGTTGTTGCTGAATCAAAACCAGAAGATGAGTTAGCAGAAACATCAGCTAAGTTCCAAACAATGCTGAAGGCTCTAGGGTTAAGTGATAATTCACTGAATGAAAAATAGGGGGAAGAAAGAATGTTAACAGGTTATACAAAGTGGCCAAAAGAATTTGCTGATCATTATCGAGAAGAAGGGTGTTGGCTTGGTGAAACATTTGGCGGGATGTTAAGAGAGCGGGCTGAAAAATATGGCGATCAAATTGCAGTTGTAAGTGGTAATACGCATATTACGTATAGTGAGCTTGATAAAAAAGTAGATCGCTTAGCTTCAGGTTTACTGAATTTAGGAATAAAGCAAGAGGATCGAGTTGTAATCCAGCTACCTAACGTTATTGAGTTTTTCGAAGTATGTTTTGCACTATTTCGAATTGGGGCACTTCCTGTTTTTGCATTACCTTCACATCGAAGCAGTGAAATTAGTTATTTTTGTGAGTTTGGTGAGGCGAGTGCTTACGTTATTTCAGATAAAGCTCTCGGTTTTGATTATCGAAAACTAGCAAGAGAAGTGAAAGAGAAAGTGCCAACTTTACAACATGTAATTGTAGTGGGAGAAGAAGAAGAGTTTCTAAACATAAATGATCTATATATAGATTCCGTTCCATTACCAGACGTTCAGCCAAGTGATGTTGCGTTTCTCCAATTATCAGGAGGGACAACGGGACTTTCTAAATTAATTCCTCGAACACATGATGATTATATTTATAGTTTACGTGTTAGTGCTGAAATTTGTAATTTGAATACAGAGAGCGTCTATATGGCAGTTCTTCCAGTAGCGCATAATTACCCGATGAGTTCTCCTGGAACATTTGGAACTTTCTATGCGGGTGGAAAAGTTGTGCTGGCAACTGGAGGTAGTCCAGATGAGGCGTTTGCACTTATTGAAAAAGAAAAAGTTACGATTACTGCTCTCGTTCCACCATTAGCAATGATATGGCTTGATGCTGCATCTTCTCGTAATAATGATTTATCGAGCCTAGAAGTGATTCAAGTAGGTGGTGCGAAATTTAGCGCTGAGGTTGCAAAACGTATACGCCCTACATTTGGATGTACGTTACAGCAAGTATTCGGTATGGCAGAAGGTTTAGTAAATTACACAAGATTAAATGATCCTGAAGAAATTATTATTCATACGCAAGGTAGACCGATGTCTACATTGGATGAAGTAAGGGTTGTTGATGAGAATGACAACGATGTAAAACCTGGGGAGGTAGGTAGTTTATTAACGCGAGGGCCATATACAATTCGTGGTTATTATAAAGCAGAAGAGCATAATGCACAATCATTTACAAAGGATGGATTTTATCGCACAGGTGATCTTGTAAAAGTAAATGAACAAGGTTACATCATAGTAGAAGGAAGAGATAAAGATCAAATTAACCGTGGTGGTGAGAAAGTTGCTGCGGAAGAAGTGGAAAATCATTTATTAGCACATGATGCAGTGCATGATGTAGCAATTGTATCGATGCCTGATGACTATTTAGGAGAACGTACTTGTGCATTTGTAATAGCTCGCGGACAAGTTCCGACTGTAAGTGAATTAAAAATGTTTTTAAGAGAACGCGGTATAGCAGCTTATAAGATTCCAGATCGAATTGAATTTATTGAAGCATTTCCGCAAACGGGTGTTGGAAAGGTAAGCAAAAAAGAGTTACGTAAAGTCATTGCTGAAAAACTTATTACGGT
Source organism: Bacillus sp. BC05(2025) (assembly GCF_056725905.1). Lineage (NCBI taxonomy): Bacteria > Bacillati > Bacillota > Bacilli > Caryophanales > Bacillaceae > Bacillus > Bacillus sp. BC05(2025). The sequence continues at coordinate 565,615 of NZ_JBWYRA010000004.1, forward strand.
AAAACGATAAAAATATAAAAATTGGAAGGAAGTGATTAGATGGCTATCCCATCTATTTCAGTATACAAAATGCCAGTTGAATCCGAACTACCAAAAAATAAAGTGAACTGGACGCCAGATCCAAAACGTGCGGTTCTTTTAATACATGACATGCAAGAATATTTTCTCGATGCATATAGCGATAAAGAATCACCAAAAGTAGAACTCATTTCAAATATTAAGGTAATAAGAGAAAAATGTAAGGAACTTGGTATACCAGTTGTTTATACAGCACAACCAGGTGGACAAACACTAGAACAACGGGGATTATTACAAGACTTCTGGGGTGACGGTATTCCTGCTGGACCCGATAAAAAGAAGATTGTTGATGAACTTTCTCCTAATGAGGATGATATATTCTTAACAAAATGGAGATATAGTGCATTTAAAAAGACAAATTTACTAGAAATTTTACATGAACAGGAAAGAGATCAACTTATTATTTGCGGTATTTATGCGCATATTGGCTGCCTATTAACAGCTTGTGAAGCGTTTATGGATGGTATAGAGCCGTTCTTTGTAGCAGATGCAGTTGCTGATTTTTCACTAGAGCATCATAAACAAGCGTTAGCGTATGCATCTAATAGATGTGCAGTAACGACATCAACTAACTTACTGTTAAAAGATTTACAAAGTGCAAAAGGTGATGAGAGTAAAGGAATCACTTTACAGGAAGTACATGAACTAGTTGCACAATTACTTCGCGAACCGGTAGAGAGTGTTGAGACGGATGAAGATTTATTAAATAGAGGACTTGATTCGGTCAGAATTATGAGTTTAGTAGAGAAGTGGCGTCGCGAAGGGAAAGAAATCACTTTTGCGGATTTAGCAGAGAACCCAACCATTGTGGATTGGTACCGCTTATTATCTCCGCAAACAGAACGTGTACTTTAATATAGACTACATAATAAAGGGGTAGTAAAGAATGCCTAATAGTCAAAAGGTTCGTCATTCGTTATCATCTGCGCAGACTGGTATGTGGTTTGCGCAACAATTAGATCCGCTTAATCCGATTTATAATACCGGGGAATATGTAGAAATACATGGAAATATGAATCAAGAAATTTTTGAATTAGCAGTACGTAAAGTTGTAATGGAGGCAGAAGCACTGCATGTTCGCTTCGAAGAGGATGAAATTGGTCCATGGCAAGTTATTGAGGAATTACAGTTTCGTATGCATTTTATTGACGTTCGTAAAGAAGAAAATCCTGAAGAGGCTGCTAAAATATGGATGAAAAATGATTTATCTATGCCAATCGATTTGAAAACAGATACATTATTTACTGAAGCACTTATTCAAGTTGAAAATAACCGTTTCTTTTGGTATCAGCGCATCCATCACATTGTGATGGATGGCTATGGATTTTCAATTCTAAGCCAAAAGGTAGCGAAAGAGTATACAACACTTATAGAAGAAACAAATAAGAAAGAGAAGCCATTTGGTTCTCTTGCGAAAACTGTACAAGAAGACATAGAGTATCGTGAATCTAAACAATTCCAGGAAGATCGTATCTTTTGGTTAGATAAGTTTGCAGATGAACCAGAAGTTGTAAGTTTAGCAGAAAGAGCGCCGAGAACATCCAATGGATTTTTACGAGAAACAGCTTATTTATCCAGTTCTAGCACGCAAACTTTACTAGAAGATATTAATGTTTCTTTAACAAGTTGGCCAGAATTTATTGTTGCTGTAACAAGTATATATATGCATAAATTAACAGGTGCAAATGATATTGTTTTAGGTTTACCGATGATGGGGCGTCTCGGTTCAGCATCTATTTATACACCGAGCATGGTAATGAATTTAGTACCACTTCGTCTCACTGTAACTCCAAATATCACTCTTGCAGAATTATTACAGCAAGTTTCTAAAGAAATCCGAGACGTACGTCGTCATCATAAATATCGTCATGAAGAATTAAGGAGAGATTTAAAGTTACTAGGCGAAAATCAAAGGTTATTCGGGCCGTTAGTGAATGTGATGCCTTTTGATTATGGGCTTAACTTTGCTGGGAATCATGGTATTACACATAATTTGTCAGCCGGACCTGTCGATGATTTATCGATAAATGTTTATAAACGTTTCGATGAAACTGAGCTAATGATTCATTTTGATGCGAATCCGGAAGTATATAATGGCGCGGAACTAACGCTGCATAAAGAGAGATTTATGAATGTATTAGAATTAATGATAAGTACATATCAAAAAGACGCGTCGATTGGAAGCATAAACATTACTCTTCCTGAAGAAAATCATAAAGTTTTATTGGAATGGAATGAAACTAAGGAAGCTGATAAGTTAATCTCTCTACCTATATTATTTGAAAAACAAGTACAAAAACACCCAAATAAAATAGCGGTTATTTGTAACGGGGTAGACCTTACGTATACTGAGCTAAATGAACGAGCAAATAAACTGGCGCGCTATTTAGTAGAGCAAGGAATAGGATCAAATCAGTTTGTAGCTTTAGTATTTCCAAGATCAACGGAAATGATAGTTAGTATGCTAGCAGTTTTAAAGGCTGGTGCAGCGTATTTACCAATAGATCCAGAATATCCAGCCGAGCGAATCAATTATATAGTAAATGATGCAAAACCAGCTTGTATTATCACGCATTCATCTGTTACATCAACTTTAGTGATAGAAAATGATATGAAAAAGATCGAATTAGATCGCGAAGAAACAGAACTAGCGTTAAGAGTATATTCTCATATGAATCTACCATTTAGAAATGATGATTCACTTTTAAACCCAGCTTATACAATTTACACTTCAGGCTCAACCGGCAATCCAAAAGGTGTAATTGTTCCTATGAAAGCTTTAAGTAACTTTTTATTGGCCATGGATGATATGTTTTCATTACATGAAAACGATCATTTATTAGCAGTTACAACATTTGCGTTTGATATTTCAGCTTTAGAAATTTATTTACCGCTTATTAGTGGGGCAAGTATAACAATTGCTCAAAAAGAGGTAATTCAAGAGCCTTCGGCGTTAACGGCATTGTTACAAGAAGAAAGAGTGACAATTATGCAAGCTACACCGACGCTCTGGCAGGCGTTAGTAACGGAATATCCAGAGAGGCTACAAGGACTAAATGTACTCATTGGTGGCGAAGCTCTTCCAGCCCATTTAGCAAACACATTAAAAGAATTAGGTTGCACTATTACAAACTTGTATGGACCAACTGAAACGACTATTTGGTCTACTGTTATGAACATCGATGAAAGGGAAAGTGGTATACCTCCTATCGGAAAGCCAATTTGGAGTACAGACGTGTATGTACTAGATGCAGGGTTACAACCAGTTCCACCTGGAGTTATTGGTGAATTATATATTGCAGGGGAAGGACTTGCAAGTGGATATTTAGGACAACCAGAGTTAACGGCTGAACGGTTTGTTGCAAATCCTTATGGAGAACGAGGAGAGCGCATGTACCGTACTGGTGATCTTGTAAAATGGCGCAATGATGGTGTGCTAGAATATGTGAGCCGTGCAGATTATCAAATTAAAATTCGTGGTTTCCGAATTGAATTAGCTGAAATTGAAATGGTATTACAACGCCATGAAAATATTAAGCAAGCAGTAGTAATGGTACGAGAAGACCGCCCAAATGATAAACGAATCATCGCGTATATCGTTGCCGAAGAGAAGGAAACGATTCATCTTTCAGAAATTCGTTCTTATGTTTCAGAAAGTTTAGCGAATTATATGGTACCATCAGCACTTGTATTGCTAGAAGAATTACCATTAACACCAAATGGAAAGGTTGATAGAAAGAAATTACCTGCGCCTGAGTTTAATGGCATGAACAATGAGAGAGTTGCTAGAAATCCGAAAGAAGAAATATTATGTGATTTATTTGCAGAAGTACTCGGTGTTTCTCGTATTAGCATAGACGATAATTTCTTTGAAATGGGTGGCCATTCGCTTCTTGCATCGCGTTTAATGGCAAGAATTCGTGAAACGTTAAGTGTTGAATTAGGAATTGGAAAACTATTTGAATCGCCAACTGTTGCTGAACTAGCGAAGCAATTGGATCAAGCAAAAAATGCTAGACCAACTATTAAGAAAGTAAGTAGACCAAGTGAAGTTCCACTTTCATTTGCACAGCGTAGGTTATGGTTCTTACATTGTTTAGAAGGTCCAAGCCCTACTTATAATATTCCGTTAGTCATTCGTTTGTCTGGAAAGTTGAATGAGGAAGCATTACAAGGTGCCTTTTATGATGTAGTTGAGAAACATGAAACACTGAGAACAATTTTCCCTAACGTATTAGGTAGTTCTTATCAGAAAATTTTAGATATAGAAGATTTAAATCTAGAAATGATTAAAACAAAAATATGTAAAGAGGAATTAGAAAGTGTGCTTGCAGAAGCGGTAAGATATAGCTTTAACCTTGATGTTGAGCCAGCAGTTCGTTTGCAACTATTTACAGTGAATGAAAACGAACATGTATTGCTAATTCTATTGCACCATATTGTAGGGGATGGCTGGTCATTACAACCGTTAACGAGAGACTTTACAACGGCATATAAAGCACGATGTCAAGGTGACAGCGTACAGCTGGAAACACTTCCAGTTCAATACGCAGATTATGCACTTTGGCAACAGCAATTACTTGGTGATGAAACTACACCAGAAAGTCTCATTTCAACACAATTAGATTTTTGGAAGAAGGAGTTAGAAGGTTTACCGGACAAAATGGAGTTACCTACAGATTACCAGCGTCCAGTTGAAACGAGTTACCGCGGAGAAACAATTCATTTTCATATAGATGCAGGTATGCATAGTAGGTTAGTAGAGCTTGCACGGAAAAATGGAGTTAGTTTGTTTATGGTATTGCAAGCAGGACTAAGTGCGCTATTTACAAGATTAGGTGCAGGTACCGATATACCAATCGGTAGTCCGATTGCTGGAAGAAACGATGATGCTCTCTCTGACATAGTCGGTTTATTTGTAAATACATTAGTGTTACGTACAAATACATCAGGAGATCCAAGCTTTAAAGAATTATTAAATAGAGTGAAGCAAACAAATCTTGCAGCTTATGAAAATCAAGATGTGCCATTTGAACGACTTGTTGAAGTATTAAATCCAGTACGTACTCGAAATAGTCATCCGCTGTTTCAAGTTATGTTTGCTTTCCAAAATACACCAGAAGCAACCTTTGATGCTCCGGATATAGAAGCGAGCATTGAAATTCAAAGCGTTGGCTCTGCGAAATTTGATTTAACATTTGAAATTAGCGAGAGTAACGGAGTTGATGGTACTCCGAACGGCTTACACGGATTGTTAGAGTTTAGTACTGATTTATATAAACGTGAAACGGTACAAAAATTAATAGAAAGATACATTCTATTATTAGATGAGGCAGCGGAGAATCCTGATCAGTCAATTGGTAGATTAGAAATATTAACGTTAGCAGAGAAAAATACAGTGTTAGAAAAGTGGAATGGTGGTTTTCAAATTGTACCAGAAATGACATTATCACAATTATTTGAAAAGCAAGCTCATATAAATCCAAATTCTATTGCTGTCGTCTTTGAAGATGAAAAGTTAACTTATGAAGAGTTAAATAAAAAAGCGAATAAAATAGCTCGTTTGCTAATAGCAAAAGGAATTGGTCCCGATCAACTCGTTGCTTTAGCAATGCCGAGATCTTTAAATATGGTTGTGAGTTTACTTGCGGTTCTTAAAGCAGGAGCAGGTTATCTTCCATTGGATCCAGATTACCCGTCTGATCGTATTTCATTTATGCTCCACGATGCGAAACCATCCTGTGTTTTAATAAATTCAGATGTGGAAGTTGAATGTGGTGAGGAACTGAAAATTTTAGTTGATGATGTAAAAGTAATAGAAGAAATTGGGAAATATAGCGACGACAATATTGATGAAATGGAGCGCTTGAAACCATTAACTCCATCACATATTGCTTACGTTATTTATACATCAGGTTCAACAGGTAGACCGAAAGGTGTTATGATACCTCATCAAAACGTGATAAGACTTTTAGGAGCAACTGATCATTGGTTCCAATTTGACGCAGACGATGTATGGACGATGTTCCATTCATACGCTTTTGATTTCTCGGTTTGGGAAATTTGGGGGCCTTTATTATATGGGGGACGTCTAGTCGTAGTGCCACATAGTGTGAGTCGCTCGCCGAAAGAATTTTTACAACTTCTTGTTAAAGAAAAGGTAACTGTTTTAAACCAAACTCCATCAGCGTTCTATCAATTGATGCAAGCAGATCGTGAAAATGAAGAGATTGGCCAAAAATTATCTTTACGATATGTTGTTTTTGGAGGAGAAGCACTTGAGCTAAGTCGCTTAGAAGATTGGTATAGTCGACATTCTCATAATGCACCAAAGCTTATTAATATGTACGGTATTACGGAGACGACAGTACATGTTAGTTATATTGAATTAGACGAAACTATCGTCTCTTTACGAGCAAACAGTTTAATTGGGTGTAGTATACCTGATCTTAAAGTGTATGTGTTAGACAACTATTTACAACCCGTGCCACCAGGAGTAGTTGGAGAAATGTATGTTGCAGGTGCAGGGCTTGCTCGTGGATATTTAGGAAGAGCGGGTTTAACTGCAGAACGTTTTATTGCAGATCCATTTGGCAAGCCAGGTACAAGAATGTATCGTACTGGAGACTTAGCACGTTGGCGTCAAGATGGGACGCTAGATTATATAGGACGCGCAGATCATCAAATAAAAATTCGCGGATTCCGAATTGAATTAGGAGAAATAGAAGCGGTAATAATGAAACACCCTAAAGTTGAGCAAGTAGCGGTTATTGTACGGGAAGATCAACCAGGAGATAAACGATTAGTTTCTTATATCGTCGCATCAAATAATGAAATGATTGATACGAATGAAATGCGCCAATTTGCTGGAGGTAGTTTACCAGATTACATGGTTCCATACGCTTTTGTAGTAGTAAATGAGTTGCCTTTAACTCCAAACGGTAAATTAGATAGAAAGGCATTGCCGGCTCCAGAGTTTATCGCATCATCTTCTAGTCGTGGACCAAGAACACCGCAAGAAGAAATGTTATGTGACTTGTTTACAGAAGTTTTAGGTGTGCCGCAAATTGGAATTGATGACGGATTCTTTGATCTAGGTGGCCATTCACTTCTTGCAGTGCAGCTTATGAGCCGTATTAAAGAAGCACTTGGGGTCGAATTAAATATCGGAACTTTATTTGCAGCACCTACTGTTGCAGGTCTTGCTGAAAGACTTGAAGTAGGAAATGGACAAAGTGCACTCGATGTGTTGCTTCCATTACGAGCAAGTGGAGATCAATTGCCACTATTTTGTGTACACCCAGCAGGTGGATTAAGTTGGTGCTATGCAGGACTTATGAAATCTTTAGGAACAAATTATCCAATCTACGGTGTCCAAGCACGTGGTATCGCTAAAAATGAAGAACTTCCAAAAAGTTTAGAGGAGATGGCAGCGGATTATTTAAAACACGTTCGTGAAGTACAGCCTCACGGACCATATCGTTTACTCGGTTGGTCACTTGGAGGAAATGTTGTGCATGCAATGGCGGCGCAACTGCAAAATGAAGGGGAAGAAGTAGACTTACTCGTTATGCTAGATTCTTATCCTGGTCACTTTTTACCGAATACGGAAGCACCTACTGAAGAAGAAGCATTAATCGCATTACTTGCTTTAGGGGGATACGATCCAGATAACATGGATGGTAAACCACTTACGATGGAAAGTGCAGTAGAAATACTTCGTAAAGATGGAAGTGCATTAGCAAGTCTTGAAGAAGAGACGATTTTGAACTTGAAAGAAACATATGTAAATTCGGTAGGATTGTTAGGGAAATATGTACCGAAAGTTTATAACGGAGATATTTTATTCTTTAGATCTACTGTTATACCAGACTGGTTTGATCCTATTTCTCCAAATACGTGGCTAAATTATTTAGATGGGCAAATTGTGCAATTCGATATTGATTGTAGACATAAAGATTTATGTCAACCAGGACCACTTACAGAAATTGGACAAGTATTAGCGAAATATTTGCAGGATAAGAAAGGGGTAAGTACAGTATGACGAATCCATTTGAAAATGATAATTACACATATAGAGTATTAAAAAATGAGGAGGGCCAGTATTCTCTCTGGCCTGTCTTTCTTGATGTACCTATTGGTTGGAATGTTGTACATGAAGAGGCTAGTAGAAATGATTGTTTACAATATGTTGAAAATAACTGGGAAGATTTGAATCCAAAAAGTAATGAAGTTGGCGAAAAAATATTAGTAGGAAAACGATAATGAAGGCAAAAATAAATCCAAAAGTAGTTGTAAGTATCGTATATATAACAGCGATGTTTATGGCTGCGATGGATGCAACAATTGTGAATGTAGCACTTCAAACAATAAGTAAAGAATTACAAGTACCTCCATCTGCAATGGGGACTGTTAATGTTGGGTATTTAGTTAGCTTAGCCGTTTTCCTTCCGATTTCTGGTTGGTTAGGAGATCGCTTCGGTACGAAAAGAGTATTTCTAGCCGCTCTTTTCGTATTTACAACTGCGTCTGCATTATGTGGAATAGCGAACGATATTACTTCATTGAATCTTTTTCGCATTATGCAAGGTGCTGGCGGGGGGCTTTTAACACCAGTTGGGATGGCGATGTTATTCCGAACATTTTCACCGGAGGAAAGGCCGAAAATTTCAAGATTTATTGTGTTGCCAATTGCTGTTGCACCGGCAGTAGGACCAATTATTGGCGGTTTCTTTGTAGACCAAATGTCTTGGCGCTGGGCATTTTATATTAATGTACCGCTCGGAATCATAGCATTGCTATTCGGTCTACTATTTTTAAAAGAGCATATTGAAAAATCAGCTGGTCGCTTTGATTCTCTCGGTTTCATTCTTTCAGCACCAGGATTTTCGATGCTAATCTATGCGCTCAGTCAAGGACCATCAAAAGGATGGGTTTCCCCAGAAATTATAAGTACTGGAATAGCTGGGATTGTATTCATTACATTATTTATCATTGTTGAACTTAGAGTAAAGCAACCGATGTTAGATTTACGCTTATTAAAAGAACCTGTTTTTAGAAAGATGAGTCTTATTTCATTGTTTTCATCCGCTGGTTTACTAGGAATGTTATTTGTTTTTCCTCTTATGTATCAAAATGTAATAGGAGTTTCCGCATTGGAATCAGGTCTTACGACATTCCCAGAGGCGATTGGGTTAATGATATCGTCACAGATTGTACCATGGTCATATAAGAAATTAGGAGCTCGTAAAGTAATTTCTATTGGGTTAATTTGTACAGCGATTATCTTTGTTTTATTAAGTTTTGTAAATCACGATACGAATCCATGGCAAATACGGGCATTATTGTTTGGCATAGGTATTTTCTTAGGCCAGTCTGTTGGAGCGGTTCAATTTTCTGCATTTAACAATATAGCGCCACCTTCTATGGGGAGAGCAACGACTATATTTAATGTGCAAAATCGATTAGGATCTGCATTAGGAGTTGCTGTTTTAGCTAGCATATTATCTGGATTTGGAAGTAATGAAATACAGAATTATACACAGTCAGATTTCATACCATATCAAGCTGCATTAATTGGATCTGCAATATTTTTACTCGTCGCATTACTATTTTCTTTACGTATTTCTGATAAAGAAGTAATGTCAAATAAGAAGAAAAAGCCGTTACCCGTATTACAAAAAGAGAAAGAAGTTGTAAATGAATAAGTTATAGCATGATAATATTTTTTGAAATGAAGTGATATTCCTACTAAGAAGGGGAAAGTTTACATGATAGAAAGTAAAGTTGTAGATTCTATACCAACTCTTAATGAGAATGATTGTCAAATATGGTGGGCAAGAATTTCAGATTTACAATCATGGCATTACAATTTACTAAATGAAGTTGAACGAGAGAAAGCAAATTCATATCATCATTCGGTAGATCGTGCACGATTTATAATAGGTTGTGTAATTAGTAGATTAGTTCTTGGAAAGATACTTTCTATGTCGCCAGTCCAAGTACCGATTAATCGAATGTGCCCAGTATGTAAGTTACAACATGGTAGACCACAATTACCAGAAGGTATGCCGCAAATATCGGTTTCACATTCGGGTGAGTGGGTTGTTGTTGCATTTACAAAGTCTGCACCTGTAGGCGTTGATATTGAACAAATGAATCCAAATGTAGATGTTATGAAAATGGCAGAGGGTGTATTAACGGACATTGAAATAGCGCAAATTATGAAATTACCTAATGAACAGAAAATAGAAGGCTTTTTAACATATTGGACTCGAAAAGAAGCAGTGCTCAAAGCAACAGGTGAAGGACTAATGATTGCACCAGTGGATATTACTGTATCAGCTCCCAATGAACTTCCAAACTTGTTAGTTTTTAAGGATAGACATGGGCTAGTAGAAACTACAATGATGGAAGATATAAGACCAAGTGAAGATTATTTGGCTTCCATTGCGATATTTAGTAAAGAAGTAACTGAAATCACACAGTTAGACGCAGTATCGCTTTTAAATTATAAAGAAGTTTAATAAAATATCTTATAGAAGAGGTGTTCCTCATGTTAGTAGCGGAAAATAGAACGAATGAATTCACTTATAATGTACAAGCAATTAAAAATATTTTATTTTCTGGAGATACATCATCTATTCATGCTTTAGAAAAGCTTTTGAATGATACAGTTCAGTTTGATGTTCTCGAACAAGAGGTAATTGATAGACAGTACATCCCGAAAGAAGCAAAGAATTTCTTTGCTAAAAACGGAACATTTCTTTACCGTGTATCCAATGTTAGCTATAAAGGAAAAGTATTATCCGAAAATCTCATTTTTGCGGATACCTCGTTTTTACCACATATAATAAAGTGTGAGTTAGAGAGTGGAAATATTCCTGTTGAAAAACTTATAGAAAAGATGGAAGTAAGAAGGAACGTATTATATGAAGGATATCAGCCAGCTGGAAATATTATTGAATTGTTTGATGGCTGCTCTGTTACAGCGAATGTGTATCCAACTAGAAAATCTCAAATTGTAAGCAACTGTAAATGTATCTTTTATATATGTGAAGTATATCATGCTGAGAATATAAAGGAATTATTGAAATAAACAAGAAACCAGCCTATAAAATGGCTGGTTTCTTGTTTATTTCACAGCTTCTTTTAACTCTTTACCTGCTTTAAATGCAGGAACTTTACCAGCAGCGATTTGAATTTCTTCGCCAGTTTGCGGGTTACGCCCTGTACGAGCAGATCTTTCACGCACTTCAAAAGTTCCAAAGCCGATTAATTGAACTTTATCGCCAGACTGTAATGCAGTAGCAATTGTGTCAAATACAGATTGTACAGCTGCAGAAGCATCCTTTTGAGAAATATCAGCTGATTGTGCTACATTTTTAATTAATTCTGTTTTGTTCATGTTTTCACCTCATAAAAAAATTTTTTAGAATGAATGATTTAGTATAATAGATAGTAAACATAAAGCTATTTATATTGTTAGAAAGAATGCTATATAGTTATGTTAATTTCGTTGCAAGAAACTGAATCCCTGCTAATATTTAGGGATTAATTAAGAATTGATGCATAGAAAAAGCTGCAATATTAAGATGAGGGGGAGTATACGGATGATTTTTCGTGAAAAGAATGAGAAAGAAAGTATATTAATTCGTCAACATGATCATGGTTTTTTAGCTGGAGAGATTGCCAAATATATAAAAGAAGATTTTTTTGAAGATGACACATATTTAAAAGAGACAATTGATGCGATATATGAGCATGATAGAGGGTGGATAGAGCTTGATAAAGTACCAATTTTGAATGATGCTAAAAATATCCCGTATACATTTATGGATTGTCCTAGCTCATTACGCTTTGTTTTTTATAAGATTGGTTTGAATGAAATTGAAGGGTCAAACCCATACGGAGCATTACTTTGTAGTAAACATTTTTTATCATTTCCATTAAATGAGGAAGATGAAGAGATGATGTCATTTTATACAGGGGAATTGGAACGACAAAAAAGAATATTGACAACGCTAACAAAAGAACAATTTGCGATATTCGATAAACATTATAGGTTATTAAAATTTTGCGATGAACTTTCTTTATATGTATGTATGAATAAACCTGGTGTAGAAAAGGAAAATGAAATTGATTTGTTTAAAGATGGTTTTGAAGGAACAGAAATGTTTAATAGTAAAGAAGGGAAACCTCTTCAAGCTGAATGGGTAGATGAGGAAACAATTCGGATTACACCGTTTCCATTTCAAACTGAATTTTATACGTATGTAAAATATAAAACTATAAATAAACGTGAAATTGAAGAAAAAGGAATTGTAAAGGCTGATAGAGAATCAGAAATGAAGAAACAAACCATTCATTTTGTACAATAGGGGGGCGATTTTGATTGAAAGAGTACATGTTAAAACAGGTGGATTACCATGCTTGGGCTAATATACGATTATTCGAGCGACTAAAAGAATTACCAAACTATGAGACGATTTTTACTGAACAGATACAGAGCGTATTCCCATCAATTAAGGATACTTTCGCGCATATTTATATTACAGATCAAGTGTGGTTACACATATTGCATGGTAAAAGTATGAATGAAGCAATACAAGACCGAGAAAATTTACGAAAACAAATCGAAACTAAACCGTTACATGAATTAGAAAAAATGTTTGAAAATATGGCAAATCAATATAAAGACTTTTTAATTACAATTCAAGATGTGAATGCTGTATTTGTTATCGAGAATCCATATGCAGGAAAATTAGAAACTTCAATTTTAGAGTTAGTACAACATGTCGTAAATCATGGTACATATCATAGAGGAAATATAACAGCGATGATCCGTCAACTTGGTCATTCGTCGACAATGATGGATTTTGTACTGTATTTACATATGGTTAACAAGCAGGGAGAGTAATATTATTGGTAAGAAGGAGAGGCTTTAATTGTAGAAGTCTCTCCTTCTATTTTATCTCGTATTCATGATAGATCGACTAATTAAAGTTTTACTTTATTTTTTAAGAAGCTTTATTTTCTTGTAATTGCTTAGCGTATTGTACAGCCTTATATGCATTGACTCTACCGTTTTTCCAGTACGTACCTGTCCCGCTAATTTTATCAGAAGTTGACTCGATAATTTGGCGGATTTGTGTATTGCTATATCCTTGATTTGCCAAAAGAGCAGCGACTCCTGCAACATGAGGTGTTGCCATAGAAGTACCACTTAATGATTGATACGAGCTTCCTTTATAAGTGGAGTATATATTTGAGCCTGGTGCTGCAACATCTACCCAGCTACCATAAGTAGAAAATGAAGATTTCTTATCTGATTGATCTGTAGAAGCAACTGCAATCACTTCGCTGTAATAAGCAGGGTAATTAGCTTTTGTGTTTCCTGCATTTCCAGCAGCTGCAACTATAACAGAGCCTTTATTCCATGCATATTGAACGGCTTGTTGTAATGCAGTACCACCATTTGGAGCTCCTAAACTTAAACTAATTACTTTTGCACCCGAATCAGCAGCTTCTCGAATACCTTGTGCTACAGCATCAAGAGTACCACTTCCTTGATTATCTAATACGCGGACGGCATAAATTGAAGTTTGTGGGGCAACACCAGCAATTCCGACACTGTTATTCGTAAGTGCTCCAGTAATTCCAGCACAATGTGTACCATGGCCATTACCATCATCAGATGCATTGTCGTTATCAACATAATCATGCCCGTAAATTACTTTCGAAGCCAAATCAGGGTGTGAGCCTTGAACTCCTGTATCAATAATAGCTACTTTTACACCAGGATCACTTCGTTGACTATCCCAAGCTTGTGGAGCTTGAATCTTTTGCAATCCATATTGATTTTTAAAATACGGGTCGTTTGGAGTCCAAAAGGCGTGAACGTAATAATTCGGTTCTGCATATTCTACATCTGGATTATTTTTATAACTCTTTATTTTTTCTTTTACAGTACCTTTTGAAAATTGCACGACTTCAAAACCTAACTTATCATCTTTAGATAAGACATTAGCTCCGACAGATTTATGAAAAGATTGCACACTACTTAAAGATGCATTTTGCTTAAACTTAACGATTAATTGGTTAGGAACGTAATCAGTAGATGATGTTTCAGCACTTGAAGTATTCGTGTTAAAGAAGAAACCACCAATAATAAACGATAAAACAGATAGGAAAACAATGATTTTGTTTTTCAAAAGATTTTTCCTCCCTTTTCTTGGATGAGTTTTTCAGCGACTCTTTAATGTCGCATTCCTTTTCAACTATATAGTTAGACCATACGATTTATGACATTTATGTGAAAAACTTTTGGAGGAATAAAAAGGAGTAAACATTGATATAAATATATTTTTAATGACAGTAATTAAGTAAAAGAGGGGATGAAAAAAGGAATGCTCATCATATATGAGTCATTCCTTTTTTCATAGATTAACTTGCCTGCTTTTTATGACTTTCTTTCAATTTCTCTGCTTAAAAAGCGATTCGTTTCAGCTACAACAATACCACTTAATCCAATAAGGCCAATTAAGTTTGGAATCGCCATAAGTCCATTTGCAATATCAGCAAATGTCCATACGATGCCTAGTTTTAAATTCGCACCAATAGCAATCATGACGATAAAGATTGCTTTATAATATTTAACAGTACTTTCTCCGAATAAATAAGCCACGCATTTTTCTCCGTAATACGACCAGCCTAAAATAGTAGAGTAGGCGAATAATATAATGGCGATACCAAGAATCATACTACCAGCAGTACCGAATACAGATTGGAATGCTAATGTTGTAGCTTCAACACCAGTTTTTCCTGACTTCCATGCACCTGTAGTAATTAATACAAGTCCTGTAATGGTACATACAATAAACGTATCTAGAAAAGTACCAGTCATAGAAACTAAAGCTTGCTTTGCAGGTGAATCAGTTTTTGCAGCAGCTGCAGCAATAGGGGCACTTCCTAAACCAGCTTCGTTCGCAAATACCCCGCGCGCCATTCCGATTTGAATAGCTGATGCAACTGTTGCACCGATAAAACCACCAGCAGCTGCAGTACCATTAAATGCACCAGAAAAAATAAGTGAAAACGCTTCTGGAATTTGATCGTAGTGATAGAAAATAATAATAAGACCAGCAATGATATAAAAGAAAGCTTTAATAGGAACGATATATCCTGTCACTTTCCCAATTTTTTTTACGCCGCCTAAAATAACAATAGCAATTAAAAACGACATTACTATACCAGTTAAAGCAGGGGGGAAAGAGAAATTAATTCGCATTGCCTCTGCAACTGAGTTAGATTGCACCATATTACCGATCCCAAAAGAAGCAGTTGTACCGAATATAGCGAATAAAACAGCAAGCCATTTCTTGCCTAAACCACGTTCTAAATAGTACATTGGCCCACCTGAATATTCACCATTTTCATTACTAACTCGGTATTTCACCGCAAGAATTGCTTCGGCATATTTTGTTGCCATCCCGAATAAAGCAGTAATCCACATCCAAAAGATTGCGCCGGGTCCACCAATCGTCACAGCAGTTGCAACACCGGCTATATTTCCCATTCCAATCGTTGCTGCCATAGCTGTCATAAGTGCTTGGAAGTGGCTAATATCTCCAGAGGAAGATGTATCTTCTGATTTTTTAAAAGCTAGTTTGTGAGCGTATAATAGTTTACTAAACTGTAAACCTTTTAAACGCACTGTGAGAATGATACCAGTACCAACGAGTAACAACAATGTTGGTAATCCCCACACATAGTGATTAATTTGTTCTAATACTTTACTTACTGTCTCCATCTGTATTCTCCTTTTTTAGAAAAAATAAAAACCACTTCAAGTAAATGAAATGGTCTCTGGAGAAACAAGGGATAGAAAAATAAACCGATACAAATCGGCATTTTCTTTCGCTTGTCTCTGTCCTTTTACCTGAGAGATTATCCGCTATAGCAGCGGATTTGCTCCTTCGGTGCTCGTTTTCCTCCGCGCTATATAAAGCGAGAGGGAGTCTCTCCAGAGATTCGTCCCCATGCAGTTCTACTTGTACCCAAGACCTGAGAGTTTCAAAGTTGGTTTAATAACTTTTTGCCCCGTCGGTAGATCAGTTGATCTTCTCCTGAATGGTTCATCCGAATTATAAAATTTATAAAAGCATTGATTGTAAATCAATAAAAATATTATAGACAGACAAAATGTGAATTGCAATCTTTTTTTATTTTAAAATAGTAAACAGTTTTATTTTTTTGCAAGTCCTAATTTCTCCTCAACTTCAGTTAAAGTAGATAAAGCAATGACAATATGTTGATCCGCAAGGCCTAAAGCATGTTTAGTATTTTCAATTGTTGCACTGTTTAGAGTAGAGTTTTTGGTTCCGTCTATAATTAAATCTGCGGCGTTTTTCATAAATTTAGAAGCAGCCTTAAATTCAGTTGTGAAATAAACTAGTTGTTCTTGTATTTGTACTTCTGATATATTTTCTTTAATTTTTAAAGTGTCTATTTCATTCATAATGTTTTCATATTGTTTGGAAACAGCACTCATTGTAACGAATAGTTTATCTCTATCTACTGAATCTCCGCTCGTGTTAATCTCTTTCCAGGCAGGTAACCAATCTTTATCAATAATGTCATTATAATGATTAGTTAATTCATTAATTTGAGGTTGCAATTTAGTTTGGAATGTTTTTGTATCAGTTGTTTCTACAGTTGCTTTTTCGTTGTTATTTTTAACATTAGTAAAGTAGAAAATTGTACCGAAAATGATGAAAATAGAAATAACAACTGTCCATTTAGTAAAAAATAATTTCCGCAATATGTAACGCCTCCAAAATTAAAAAACTTATAATTATAATATATAACAATAATGCTGTTTAAAGTAGAGAAAATAGGTTAGAAATGATTTAAATTATATATTTTCTATACAAAAATAATTAAAGTTAGTAAAATGATGAAAGTTATATATGAGAAAAGAGGATTTTTAGTGAAAATGAATAGAAGAAAACTAGTTTCAAATATTTCAATGGCTATGTTACTAATAGGTTTAATTGCATTCATATTTATGAATAAAGAATCTAAAATTAAAGATTTTCCAGTACCAATGTCAGCAATCCATATTAACGATGAAAAGAAAGAGGATTATAAATATATAAGTGTAATGCCAATTACAAAGGCGAGTGGATGGGAGAACTTAGGGGAAAACGGGCATACTGTTACTTTTAAAAAAGGGGAGAGGAATGTAACTGTAATACATTATCCGGGGGAACTAACGTATTATTTATTTGAAAAGTAAATGGAATGCGCCATAAACAATGAGGTTTCCCTAAGTTGTTTATGGCTATTTGTATTTTTATAAATAAGAAGGTGTTTTGTTTTATAAAAGAGAATAAAAAATCGTATAGGAAAATAAAAGGAGATATATTCAATGGAGAAAGAAGCCATACGTGTGGTTGAGGAATATCGTAAAGATTTAAATGCTGGTAACATTGAGAAAATTAATAGTTGGGTTTCAGATGATTTTATAGGTTACTTTGGGTATTACAGTGATAGAGACTATGAAGTATATCGAGGCGATACATATAAAGAAGATAATATTGAAACATTGAAAAGTTATGAAGGACAAAAACCTTATTGGAAATATAAAGATTTAACACATAGTTTAAGAACAGAGAATGAACTGATTTTATCTGCAATTGTAGATTTTTATTTGCAAGATAAAAAAGTAGCATCAGTTTTAGCGATGGAAGTTTTTAAGAAAGAAATGGCTGGGTGGAAGTTATATAGACAGCATATGGAAAGATATGCGTTATAATTTGAAAAATAAATGATGATAAAAGTGAAAGGATGTAAACGCCCTTATAAGAGTGTTTACATCCTATTTTTTTGTTTTTAATTCTGAATTATTAGAATTATAATATACGTATGGAATAAAATAATTTTTTGTATGGAAGTGAGTTGATTATTTGCCAACTATAAAGAAAATAGGTCGCTTTTGTCTTACAGATGATGAGGGATATATTATAAATGATACACATATTGATAAAATTCAACCTAAATTTATGGAGGTAATACAAGAAATAAAAAATACTTGTTGTGAATTGTTACAGGATGATTTACACAGTGTTTATATAAGAGGCTCAATTCCAAGGGGGATTGGAATTGAAGGAATTGCAGATATAGATGTAATTATAGTAGTACGAAAGGATCCTAAATTAATAGACTTAAGCTGGCGAAAGAAACTAGAAGTTCAAAGTTTGCAAAAGTTTAATTGTATAACAGGAGTGGAATTGAGTTTTTACAGTGAGAAAGAAGTGATAAATTCCAAGAGTTTTTCTTTTATAAGCTTTATGATACAGACACATGGAGTATGTATATTTGGTGAAGATGTAACATCGTCTTTACCTAAATATAAAGTAAGTCAGGGGTTAGCCCATGAACACCTTATTCAACTGGGGAAACAAATTGGACAAGCACGCAAAGAGTTAATACATAATAAAGGCGTGGAAGATATAGAAGATTGTTGTCGTTGGATTATGAAGATAATAATCAGGTCAGGTCTGGCATTGACAATTGAGAGAGAATGGCTTTATTCCAGAGACTTATATCCTGCATATGAATTATTTAGTAAGCATTTTCCTGAACAAGAAAAAAATATGAGAAAGGCATTACAATATGTAATTGAGCCGATAAATGATATAAATGAAATTTTATTATTTTTAAGTACATTTGGTGAATGGCTAATAGAAAGAGCGGATGATTTTTTGAATACTATAGATAACTAGAATAACATCAAAATATTATGTAAACAAAAAAGGGTAGAAAGTGAAATGAATGTTAGTGCAGGTGGAAATGTGGGAAATATTGCAAATGGGAAATGGAATATAAGATAAGGGGAATTAAAAATGTTACTAAAAACAATCTATTGTAAAGTGGAAGAAGGAAAAAAAGAGTTATTTTCAAAAGCACAAGAAAAATGGCGTGATATACAGCATCTGGATGGATTTCATGGACAATTTGGTGGATGGAATGAAGATGAGGCATGTGTATTTACTTTATGGAAAGATAGAAGTGCATATCAATCATTTATGAATGGTGCTCACGATACCATTTATGTGAATAGTAATCAAGAGGATACGTTTCTTTCATGTGAAATTGACCTGTTTCAAACTTTGTATGATATAACTGATATGCCTTTAAAAGATGTTGTTACAGAAGGATCATTCGTAAGAGTTGCTATATGTGATGTAAAGATAGAAAAGGAACAGCAGTTTTTACATAAGCAAGAAACAATTTGGAATAAAGGAATGGAGAATGCAAAAGGGATATTAGGTGGGGTAGTTGGAAAGTCATTAAAAAATGTAAACCGGTACATCGTGTTAACTTATTGGAAAGATGAAATGGCGCATCAAAATTATGTAGAAGAGATTTTCCCTGAGTTGTATAAACTAGCTAATATTCATGATGATTTAAAAGATATAAGAGGTAAACAAGCTATATGTAAGAAGGAGTGGCTTGTATATTAAGTGTACAAAACGTGCATAAATGAATGTATAATAAAGATATTTTCTTATAAACGAGTAATTAATAGAAGACGTTATATACCCTTTCATGTTAATATATTTAAGTTATAATAGAAGGCTTACCCTTATGTATTGTACGGTAGACGTAGTGTGAGCTTGAATTTTTGTTTAGAAAAGGATGTGCCTAATTTGCGTATCAATAAATTTATTAGTGAAGCTGGAAAAGCGTCTCGACGTGGAGCAGATAAATTAATTAATGAGAGAAGAGTAATTATTAACGGTAAGGTTGCAAAAATTGGTGACCAAGTAAATCCAGGTGATGATGTACGCGTAAACGGAGAGCAACTTCGTATTGCTCGAGATCACGTATATATCGCTTTAAATAAACCAGTAGGTATTACATGTACAAGTGAAAAATCAGTAAAAGGTAATATTATCGATTTAGTGAATCATCCATTACGAATTAGTCACATTGGACGTCTTGATAAAGACTCAGACGGTTTAATTTTGTTAACGAATGATGGTGATATCGTTAATGAAATTTTACGTGCTGAAAACAAACATGAGAAAGAATATATCGTTTCAGTAGATAAACCAATTACACCTGATTTCTTAGAAAAAATGGCAGCTGGTGTGAAGATTTTAGGAACGAAAACACTTCCTTGTGAGATCACACAGTTATCAAAATATGAGTTCAAAATTATTTTAACTCAAGGGCTAAATCGCCAAATTCGCCGTATGTGTGAAGCTTTAGGTTATCAAGTATATACGTTAAAACGTACGAGAATTATGAATATTGAATTGAATAATTTACCCGTTGGACAGTGGAGAGATTTAACAAAGAAAGAGAAACGCCGTCTATTTTCAGACTTAAATTACGAACCACAAGATTGGTAAAAATGAGAAGAGGAAACCAAAAATTTAGTTTTGGTTTCTTTTTTTCTTAAATAAAAAATCTTTTTTAAACACTTGCAAAAATAAAATGAATAAGATATAGTAAATAACAATTAATGGATGTACTCATAAAAGCAAAGAAAAGGACACGAGTTATTTTACCCGGTTATACAGAGAAGGAAGGAGAGCTGAGAACTTCCTAACGCAGAAAAATAACTTACCACCTTAGAGCTGCACTAGGGAAACTAAGTATCTAGTGCCGTGTAAGCGACGTTATCGCAAAAGAAGCCATTGCAATTTGTGATGGGAATCTGGGTGGAACCACGGATATAAGCATATTCGTCCCTATTTTAGGGATGAATATGCTTTTTTTGCATTCAATTTCATAATAAGCGAAGAAAAGGACACGAGTTATTTTACCCGGTTATACAGAGAAGGAAGGAAAGCTGAGAACTTCCTAACGCAGAAAAATAACTTACCACCTTAGAGCTGCACTGGGGAAATGAAGTATCTAGTGCCGTATAAACGACGTTACCGTAAAAGAAGCCATTTTATATTTACAATGGGAATCTGGGTGGAACCACGGGTATAAGCACGCTCGTCCCTATTTTAGGGATGAGTGTGCTTTTTATTATGAAATGGAGAGATGAAAAATGAAAGAACAAATGATTGAAATTAAATTTCCAGATGGTAGCGTTAAAGAATTTGTAAAAGGAATTACTTTAGAAGAAATTGCTGGATCCATTAGCAGTAGTTTAAAAAAGAAAGCAGTCGCAGGGAAAGTAAATGATCAGTTATATGATTTACGCCGAAATATTGAAGGAAATGCGGAAATAGAAATCATTACTATAGATTCAAATGAAGGGGTAGAAATTGCAAGACACTCCGCGGCACATATTTTAGCGCAAGCTGTAAAAAGATTGTATGGTGATATAAAACTTGGAGTAGGGCCTGTGATTGAAAATGGTTTTTATTATGATATGGATCTTCCGAGTAGTGTAAATGTAGAAGATTTACCGAAAATCGAAAAAGAAATGAAAAAAATTATAAATGAAAATATAAAAATAGAGCGAGTTGAAGTTTCACGAGAAGAGGCAAAAAAATTGTTTCAAGAAATGAACGATCATCTGAAATTAGAATTGTTAGAGGCAATTCCTAGTGGGGAAAGTGTAACGCTATATAAACAAGGTGAATTTGTAGATCTATGTAGAGGACCACATTTACCGTCAACAGGCTATTTGAAAGCCTTCCAATTAACTCACGTTTCAGGTGCATATTGGCGAGGAGATAGTAACAATCAAGTGCTTCAGCGTATATATGGCGTTGCATTCTCTTCTCAAAAAGAATTAGAAGAGTATTTACATTTCGTTGAAGAAGCAGCAAAAAGAAATCATCGCAAATTAGGTAGTGAGCTGGAGTTATTTATGTTTTCTGAAGAGGCTCCTGGAATGCCATTTTATTTACCGAAAGGACAGATTATCCGAAATGAATTAGAAGCATTTTTAAGAGAAATTCAAAAAGAATATAAGTATCAAGAAGTACGTACTCCGTTTATGATGAACCAAGAGTTATGGGAGAAATCCGGACACTGGGGACATTACAAAGACAATATGTATTTCTCTGAAGTGGATAATAAAAGCTTCGCATTAAAACCGATGAACTGCCCAGGACATATGTTAATGTTCAAAAATAAATTACACTCTTATCGCGAATTGCCAATTCGTATGTGTGAGTTCGGCCAGGTACACCGACATGAATTTAGCGGGGCATTAAATGGATTATTAAGAGTACGTACTTTCTGCCAAGATGATGCTCATTTATTTGTAACACCAGAACAAATTGAAGATGAAATTAAATCCGTAATGGCGCAAATTGATTACGTTTATAAAACTTTTGGATTCGAATATGAAGTAGAGCTTTCTACTCGTCCAGAAGATTCAATGGGGGATGATAAGTTGTGGGAACAAGCAGAAGCGGCGTTAGCAACTGTATTACATTCATTGAATTGTAAATATAGACTAAATGAAGGTGACGGTGCATTCTATGGACCGAAAATTGACTTCCACATTAAAGATGCTTTAAATAGAAGTCATCAGTGCGGAACAATTCAGCTAGATTTTCAAATGCCAGAAAAGTTTGACTTAAATTATATAGATGAGAAGAATGAAAAGAGAAGACCAGTTGTTATTCACAGGGCAGTATTAGGATCTTTAGATCGTTTCTTAGCAATATTAATTGAGCACTTTGGAGGTGCGTTCCCGGCATGGGTGGCACCAGTTCAAGTGAAAGTCATTCCAGTTTCAAATGCAGTGCACGTGCAATATGCAGAAGTGGTTGCAGACAAATTAGCACAAGCTGGTGTTCGTGTGGAACGAGATATGCGAGAAGAAAAGTTAGGATATAAAATAAGAGAAGCACAAATCCAAAAAGTTCCTTATGTTCTTGTTATTGGGGATAAGGAAATGGAGAACGGAGCTGTAAATGTACGTAAATATGGGGAAGAAAAATCAGAAGTTGTTGAACTAAATGGATTTGTGGAAAGTATGAAAGAGGAAATAAATAATCGGAAATAGAGTTTAAAGAGAAAACACACCAATTCATAATGGTGTGTTTTCTTTTTTACCTTACAAAAATGTAAGGTAAATGTAAGCGAAATCGAAGGAACGAGTTTTAGAAAAATGAGAATATGAAGTAGGAAACAGGTTCATGTAGTCTGTGTAACTCTAATAGGATGAATAATTAAAAAACTCTTAAGAATTTACATGAGAAAAAAATAAGAAATATGTGAGAAATTCATTTTATACAAAAGGGATGGAGTGAAAGAGATGTCAACAAATGTAGTTACTGTAGAAAGTGTAGAAAAAACGTATGGGAAAAGAAATGAGAATCAGTCAAAAGCGTTAAGAGGCGTATCATTAACTATTAAGGAAGGGGAATTCGTCGGGATTATGGGGCCTTCTGGATCTGGAAAAACGACTTTACTTAATGTGATTAGTACATTGGATCAAGCGACAGGTGGTAGTGTGACAATAGCTGGCACAAATATTACCTCTATGAAGGGGAATGCATTATCTGATTTTCGATCTCAAAAATTAGGGTTCATCTTTCAAGATTTTAACTTACTTGAAAACTTATCAATTTATGAAAATATCGCTTTACCACTTTCTTTGCAAGGCGTACCTTCAAGTGAGATTACAGGAAAGGTGAATGAGGTTGCGAAGAAGTTAGGGATTACTGAAATTTTAACAAAATATCCAACTGCTGTTTCTGGTGGACAAAAGCAAAGAACAGCGGCAGCACGAGCATTAGTACATAATCCGGCAATCGTATTAGCAGATGAACCGACAGGAGCGCTTGATAGTAAAAATGCAAAAAGCTTATTAGAAGCGATGCAAGATTTACACGAAAATCACAATGTAAGTATTTTAATGGTAACGCATGATGCATTTAGTGCGAGTTATTGTGAGCGTATATTATTTATTCAAGACGGCCTTTTATATAAAGAACTAAAGCGTCAAGGAACGCGAGAAAATTTCTATCAAGACATTTTAGGTGTGCTCGCTCATATGGGCTCAGCTGCTGAGTCTAAGTAGGGAGTGAGATTATGTTATTCAAATTATCACGACATAGTATGAAAAAGATGTTAAAAGATTATATGGTTTTACTTATCGGTCTCGTTATTAGTATTAGTATTTTCTACATGTTCCAAACGATGGCGATGAATAGTGAATTTACGAAGGATAATAGTCTTATTAGTAGTATTAGACTCGTATTCTGGGTAGGTGCCATACTATTATCTTTCATTACTGTATTTTATATTATATATGCCAATTCCTTCCTACTCACACTAAGAAGAAAAGAACTCGGTATGTATATGATGCTTGGCGCGAAAAAGAAAAAAGTAGCACAGTTATTATTTATTGAAACATTCGGTATGGGTATTGTCAGCATTATTGTCGGGATTTTAGTAGGGATGTTACTTGCAAGTGTAGCAGGAAACTTTCTAATGAATGGTATGGAAATTTCAGCAAAAGGTAGTTACGCATCTGTATACACACCAGCAATTTTAGTTACAGCTATTTTCTTCTTAATACTATTTTTTATTACTGGTTTAATGAATAGTATCCGTTTATTACGTAAAACAGAACTAGAGTTAATTCGTGAAGACGAAACATTAGATGAAGTGAAGAAAAGTAAAACTCGCATTATTATAATGACAGTAATCGGTGTACTGCTAGTAAGTACAGGTTACTATTTTATGGTCAATATAAAAATGTTTGCTGAACTCGGTTTTATAATAGCGACAATCGTTACAACACTTGGAACATATTTTATCTTTAGTTCATTGCTCCCATTTTTTGTGATGAAAATTAAAGGGAATAAAAAACGAAATGAAACGGGTTTAAATAGTTTTACATATGCACAGCTACGATTTCGAGTAAATAGCTTATCGAGAGTACTAGGTACGGTAGCGATGTTAATTGCATTAGGCGCAGGTGCGATGACGGCAGGGATGGCGTTTCAAAAAAATGTAGGTATTATGACAGACTTCTCACGTGTATATGATGTCGTAATTCATGATCCAAATGATCAAGATGAAGCAGCGTTAAAAGAAATGGAAATTGTGGAAGAAAGCAAGTATAAGTATAAAGTAGATGGAGAAGCAGTTTATTATTTACGTAACGACTTAACTGCGAAACCACCACTTGTTTCCGATCACTTTGATACAAAAACTTTAAAAGAGCCTGCTCGTAAACGTGTTGCTGAACCTTTAACAGAACCGGTTTATACTGCTTTGGAAGCTCCTGAAGTAGCGAATAAGCTTCCTCATATGCCAAGGGATTGGGAAGATGCGATTGTACGAGAAATACAAATTACACATAATCAATTTAATGGAAAACCAGTAAGAATTGCAGATGAAGAGCATTATAAAGGGATTCAAGGAACAGAACACATTGTAACATTAGCAAAAGTAGATGATATGAAAAAATATAAACCGTTGTTAATTGAAATAGACAAGAGACAAAAAGAACAACTTGAAAAAACAACAGGTACAAAAGTAGACTTATTTACGAAAATGACAATTTATCAATTTATGAACAGTTTCATGAGTGGAACAATGTTTATGGGATTTTTCCTCGGAATTGCCTTTTTAGCAATGATGGCAAGTTCTCTTATGTTCAAAATATTAACAGGTGCTTCTCGTGATGTACGACGTTATGAAATGTTACGAAAAATCGGCGTAAGACGTAGTATGTTAACGAAAAGTATATATAAAGAAATTTCATATTTATTTATCTTCCCGGCAATCATTGGGATTTCCCACGTATTAGTAGGGCTAAACTTATTTAGCTTCATATTAGTTGATCCGTTTGTAAAGGTATGGGTTCCAATTGGGATTTTCTTAGTCATTTATTTCATCTATTACTGGATAACTGTCCAGCTTTATAAAGGTATGGTAATGCCGAAAGAAGAAGTAGCTAAATAGTTTATGAAAAGAGTCCTTGTTTAGAAAACAAGGGCTCTTTTCTATATTTGTAATACATTGTGATTGAGTCTTTCTATGAATTGTATATTGAAAATTAAGAAAATATTAAGAGTTTATATAGCGGAAAGTTAAGAAGTGTATGGGATATTAAGAATGTGCAAAAGATCAAGGTGAAATTGGAAAGTGCAATTGTTGCACATTTATCCCGCTTTAATGGACAGTAAGACCCCCACCTCAAAATGCAGCGAAAGCAAAGAATTTAGGTGGGGGATCAACTGCCCATAAAAGTCCGATTGGTGAGGGCTGATTAAAGTTTCACTTTATATTTTTTGAGGTAGCCTTGCAGAATTAAATTGATGTTTTTATTAATTTAAAAGAAAGGAAACTACGTATGAAGAAGATAATAAAATTAATAAAACTTATTGGAGTCATTTCTATACTATTATTAATCGTAGCACTAATATTTCCTACATGGACCTCGCAAATAAAAGGGAAGAATAGTATAAGTATATTAGAGCAAGTAGAGATAAATGAAAGTGGTCATGAAATTATGATACGCGGCAAAGATAGGAACAATCCAGTTATTATTTTTGTACATGGTGGACCAGGTACTTCAGAAATACCATATGCTCAAAAATACCAAGACTTATTGGAAGAGAAATTCACAGTTGTTAATTACGATCAAAGAGCGAGCGGGAAGTCGTATCATTTCTTTGAAGACTATTCGAATCTTACATCAGATCTTCTTGTAGAAGATGTATTAGCTATGACAGATTATGTTTCAAAACGTCTTGGTAAAGAAAAAGTAATATTGGTTAGTCATTCTTACGGTACATATATTGGAATGCAAGCTGCCAATAAAGCTCCTGAAAAATATGAAGCATATGTTGGAATCGGGCAGATGAGTGATACAGTAGAAAGTGAAATGGATAGTTTAAACTATGTGATTGAACAGGCACAAAATGCTGGAAATACAGATGAGGTTTCCTATTTAAATGGGTTGACTGAAAAAATTAAAAATGGTGATACATACACTCCGAGAAATTATGTTGCGAAATATGGTGGAACATCAAGAGGCATTGAAAATCCAGATGGTGATAACATCGGAATGTTACTCAGTAATGAATATAACTTGTTAGACGTAATTCGTTATAATGTTGGATTATCATATTCTCAAACTGTCTTATTAGAAAAGGATTTAAAGAATCCATTGCCTACTAAGGTGACTAAAATGAAATTACCGCTTTATTTCCTTATGGGGAAATATGACTATAACACTTCATTTCATGCAGCAAAAACATATTTTGATACGATTGAAGCAGATCAAAAAGAATTTATTACTTTTGAGAAATCAGCTCATTATCCACAATTTGAAGAGAAAGAAAAATTTTACAAGTGGATGTGCGATACATTCGTAAAATAAATAAAGTGTATCCGAACTTTAGAAAATTAAAATAGTTAGCGAGACGTAAAATATTTTAGCTACATATCATTACGTGAAGCGAAGTGAAATAAAAGGACTCTTTTATAAAAGAGTCTTTTTATAATGTTCAATATACAGAAGGAAAAGATTGGATAATAGTCGAAAAATATAATATAACTTCCAATAAATGACTAGATTAATAAAATTTTGTCGAGAGAAAGGATACGAAGTATGAAAGAAATGCTACAGTTATTTCGCAACAAAGTGTATGCACGTTTTTTTCTAGCAAATATTTTAGAGCGACTCGGTTCTATGATTGCTGGAGTTTCTTTAATGTTTTATTTGCTAGATCAATACGGAAAACAACCAGTTTACGCAACGATGACACAAATTATGATGGCATTACCTGCATTAATCTTTTTTCTATTAGTAGGGACAGTAGTGGATCGTTTTGATAGACAGCGTATATGCACGGTAAGTAACATATGTTGTTCACTCTGTAATATCGGAATTCTAATTTCGCTTTATTACGGGATGATTATACTCGTCTTTATATTTTTATTTTTGGAAAATGCATGTATACAATTTTTCTCTCCATCAGAACAGTCGATGATACAGGGTGTAGTTGAATCCGACCAATACGGTGCAGCAGCAGGTGTGAATCAAATGGTGAATAGTTTGTATGCCTTGTTTGGTGTAGGAATTGCAACGATGGTGTATTGGACTTTTGGAATATACGGGAGTATTTTAGTAAATACGCTCACTTTTATTATGAGTGGTATTTTGATTCAAACAATCTCCATTCCAGAAAAAGTGCGTTTGCCAAACGGTATAACAAAATGGAAAGAAGTTAATTTGAAAATGTTAATAACAGAGTTTCAAGAAGGGATCAAGTATATATATCAAAATGACACTTTAAAAAAATTACTTTTAGGATTTATCGTTTTTGGATTATTGAATGGTATTTTAAGCGTATCAACAACTTACATATTAAAATATAAATTGGCACCAGCAACGTATGAAAGTTTAGCAATGGTAGGCGGTGTGGTTGGAGGGATTTCATTACTAATTGGAAGTATAGTAGCAACAAGTGTAGGTAAGAAATATGCACCCAAACCTATTATTGTATTTGGTATGGCGGGCTCAGGGGTCTTTTTCGGTATGTGTTACTTTGTAAACCACGTATGGTCTTTTTACGTATGTATCGCTTTTGCGACATTCTTTTTACCGTTTATTAATGTTGCAATCATGGGCTGGATGTATGAAATTGTAGAAGAGTCATTTATGGGGCGTGTTCAAAGTTTACTTAGTCCATTAACGACAGGATTTCAGCTGTTATCCCTCGGTGCGATAGCGATGCTGTTCCCGAAATGGATTCGTGCAGATACATTGTATATTATTTTATTTGGTTTATTATTATTTGTTACGTGTTTATATCAAGCTGTTTTACCTAGTGGGAAGAAGCGGATGCAAAGTATAGCTGAAGAGATGTAATATCTGTTTTTTATTTCTGAATATTCTATCTAATGGTAAGGGGAAATCGTTATGTTGATGCGAATTGTTAAATGGTGGGGTGTTACTTGTTTACAGCTAGTAGCTGCTATTTTATGTATAATCTGCCTAGGTGCACTGCCACGTTTATTTAAGGGGTTGCAAATTGATTTAATTGGTTTTTGGAACACGATTGTATTTCTTGGAGGGAAGTTACTTCAACCGGGTGAAATAACATATGGATTTCGGGACTCAAGAAAATTATTTCCACAAATATGGATTCATTATATTGAAACGATGATTGTATTTCTCTCAGCATTTTTACTATCTTTGCTTATAGCGTATGTACTTGTCGTTTGGGTATTGCAGCGTTCTCACATGAAACAGAAAATGTGGAACGGGATTTTTCTTACGCTTGAGAGTATACCAGATATATTACTTATTTTATTATCACAACTTCTTGTCGTAATTCTTTTTCAAAAAACAGGATTTATGCCAGTCAAACTAGCTGGATTAGGGGAAGAAAGAATACGTTTGTTACCGATTATATGTCTCACAATACCAACAACTTTATTGTTTATTAAACTGTTGTTATTACGATTTAAAGAAGAGTTAGAGAAAGATTATAGTTTGTTTGCCAAGAGTAAAGGATTAAGCTTACAGCATATTTTGACACATCATATTTCAAGAAATGTTTTATTAACGACAATTTATTATGCGAAAACAAATATTTTATTTATGCTTTCAAATTTATATATTATCGAATGGATTTTCAATACATATGGTATGTTTGTTTTTGTAAAAGAAAATTCTAAATTAGAAATATTTACAGTGAGTCTAGTAATATTATACGTACCGCTTTTTATACTATTTCGTATATTACATACGCTCTTACAAAATGTGATAAAGGAGCGTGTGTAATATGTGGCAAGTTGTAAAAAGAGATGTGAGATTTTGGATAGGTACTACTTTTTTGAGTGTACTAATGATTGTTAGTATTGGATATACGTTGTTTTTTGATGGGAATATTCGCGAACTTACGATGATGTATAACGAAAAAGGAGAACTAGAGGCAGCTCCATTTTCGCCATCAAGTAAATTTTGGTTTGGAAGTGATGTGAAAGGCCGGGACCTTGTTCAATTAATAATAGAAGGCGCGAAATGGACAGTTGGAGCGAGTATAATTATAGCGATTTTACGAGTTATAGTTGGAGGGGGAATTGGTTTACTTCTTGGTATGTATGGTAAACGTTCTTTCCCAGTTATTTCATCCTTTTTTGATCCTTTTAGTATTGTACCAATGATTATGATTTCTTATTTTATGCTAAATGAAGTTTTGACGTTTGACAGTGGAGCGGAAGTTGTGCCGTTATATTTGCGTGTGGCATTTCAAAGTATAGTTCTTGTATGTCTTGCTGTACCAACGGTTATGTTGTATGTAGCACAAGAAGTAAAACGTATTAAAAAAGAAGAATTTATGTTGGTAGCTACTGTGCTCGGCGGAAGTAAGTGGCATAGGTTGAAGCGCCATATATGGCCGCATATGTTACCACCATTTCTTTTGTTAGTAGCTCAACAATTTGTGAGTACTTTATTGCTTCTTTTACACCTTGGTTTGTTGCAATTATTTTTTGGTGGAACTATAACCTTCAGCGGAATGGATCCAGATAGTGTAACAAAAGAATGGACTGGCCTAATTGGTCAAAACTTCCGTCACTTAACTACACATACATGGATTGTACTTATACCAATTGCTTTTTATAGTATGACAATATTGGCGGGGAATTTAGTAAGTAATAGTATGCAAGATGCCATTAAACTAGGGAATGTAAAAATACCAAAGAGCAAGGATAAAGGAGTAAAGGAAGAGAAACGAATACAAACTAATGTGAATGATTTTTCTTTTTATAGAGAAATACAAAAATAAAAGAGATAGCTGAAGACAAATCGTTTTCAGCTATCTCTTTTGTTTATAGTGGAGGTAAATCAATCTTACCTTCTTCAAACAATTCTTTTATCATATGCTTCGTATAACCAGCGGCTTGACCAAAGGTGATTTTTGCTGGCATTGGTGCTTCGTTTGCATCTACAACTACATCAATAATACACGGTCTATTTTGTTTTACCGCACTTTCAAAAGCAGGAAGTAGCTCATCTACATTCTCAACACGATATCCAATACCTCCGCATGCCTCTGCGTATTTTGCAAAATCAGGGTTTGTTAAGTCTGTACCAAATTCGATATTCCCCATAACTTCTTGTTCGAATTTAATCATGGCGATTTTATTATTGTTTAAAACGACGACAACGATTGGTAGTTTATATTTAACAGCTGTTACGAAATCGTTCATTGTCATTCCAAAACCCCCGTCTCCACAAACCGCAAATACTTGTTTATCCGGGAAAGCAATTTTCCCAGCAAGTGCACCAGGTAAACCGCAACCAAGAGTTGCAAGCCAGCTAGAAATGATAAATTGTTGATTTGTCATACGGAAGTGCCTTGCTGTCCATACTGTTACATTTCCGACATCCACTGATAATATCGCGTCATCATGAGCTACATGTTGCAGTGCATACATAACGCGTTGTGGCTTAATAGGAGTAGAAGAATCGTCTTCTTGATTGTGTAATTTTTCTTCCCACTTTTTCATCATTTCTTGATGATGCTCTAAGAAGGAGTGGTCCTCATGTTTTTCTACATTTTCAATTAACCATTTTAATGTTTTATCAGCATCACCAGCTAAGCCGATATCTGTTACATAACGTTTTCCGATTTGGGCCGGATCGGTATCGATATGGAGTGTTTTTGCTTTTTCAGGTAAGAAACCGGTGAACGGATAGGAAGTACCAACCATAATTAAAGTATCTGCATGTTTCATTGCATCATAAGAAGGTTTCGTTCCAATTAATCCTAATCCCCCGATACAAAGTGGATGTTCATCAGGGATAATCCCTTTAGCTGGTAATGTAAGTACGATTGGAGCACCAATGTGTTCTGCGAATGTAAGTAAAGATTCTCTCGCATGTTTCGCACCTTTTCCAGCTAAAATAACAGGCTTTTTCGCTTCATTTATTGCGAGTATGGCAGCATGTAAATCTTCTTCTTGCGGAAATAACTCAGGTAATGTAAAAGAAGTATTTGTAACACGAGCACCATTCTTTACTTCGAATTTCGGAACATCATCCGGAATCGTAAGAACAGATACACCTTTTTTCGTATAAGCCATTCGAATCGCTTGATTCACGACAGCAGGTAGCTGTTCTGCCGACATAATGCGCTGGTTATAAACCGCGACATCATCGAACAATCTTTCTAAGTTTACTTCTTGGAAAAAATCCGTACCGAGTAAATCGGTTTCTACTTGACCTGAAATTGCTAGAACAGGGGCTTTATCGAGTTTAGCATCATATAAACCATTTAATAAATGAATAGCACCGGGCCCTGCGATTGCCATGCAAACGCCGAGTTTTCCTGTTAACTTAGCATAGGCAGCTGCTGCTAGTGCGCCAGCTTCTTCATGGCGCACTTGAATAAATTTGATTTTATCTTGTTTTTTTCTTAAAGCTTCAATTATAGAATTGATAGAATCTCCAGGCATTCCGTAAATATGTTCTACGCCCCAGTCAATTAATAGGTCAACTAGTGCTTCACCGGCTGTTTTCCCAAACATAATTTTTTCCTCCTTATAATTAGGTAGATACTATTATGTTTTGGAGAAAAAGGAAAAATATACAAATGATAATATTATTATCTTTAATGATGACCAGCGAATAGTGTAAATACTGCTATTAGTAAAAATCCACTGGATGCCCATGTTAAAAATGAAAGGAAAGAGAGTTGTCTCTTTGCCTTCCAAAGCATTTCATGAATTGTGACATAACCAAGTGAACCGATAGCACTCCACATAATGAGCCCTTGTAAATGTAGAGCTTTTCCTTCCAGCAAAATGCCAAAAACAGTACCTGTGCCGAGGATAAGAGAAAGTAATAAAGTTGTTAATAAAAATGAAATATATTTATGCTTTGTAAAGAGGAAGGGGATGATTAATGCTAAGCCTTCAGGAATATGGTGAACGACGATTGCTATTAAAAAAGGTATGGCAGAGTCAGCATGATTAATAAAAGCAGTACCTAAAGCAAATCCACTCGGCAAATTATGAATAAATATAGCGAAAGAGAGAAAAAGGAAAGTTTGCCAAGCTTGTTGATCTTTTTTATGTCTCATTGGATGATGACAATAATTATCTAATAAGCTCATAACTAAAATACCGATAGCTATACCAAGTATAGGCCCAATCATTTCAAAGCTTGAAAATGTTTCAGGAATAATTTCAAGTGATAAAAGTCCAAGCAAAATTCCGCCGCATAATGCGTATAAACGATGCATTTTTTCTTCAATTAGCTGACGGGTAGCAATGCCGACAGCACCACCTAATAGTAATCCACCGAATGAAAAAAATGTAACTATTATAGGAATCCATAAACGTTCCATCGTATCACACTCCGATTCTTCCACTTATTTTTAGCTTACGAAAAGGAAAGTTAGATTAGTCCAAGTAATTGTGTTTGATTATAGAGAAAGAACTAATAATTCGTTATAATTTATATATTAAATATAAGTGGAAAATGAAATGGGGAATACGTTTGCAAACAAAGTGGAGTCTATCTGAATATGAAAATGCTAAACGATATGATGTGGAAAATAAAAGTCTGTCAGATTTTCCGTTTTTACTATCATGGGCACAAAAACTAAGTATACAAAATGAATGGATTCTAGATATTGCTTGCGGAACAGGAAGAGTTACCATTCCCTTTATAGAAAACGGATATAAAATGATCGGTGTAGATATACATGAAGGAATGCTTGCTGAAGCAAAGACAAAAACTACGGATTGTAAGAAGGTAAAATGGTTACAACAAGACTGTTTACAACTAAGCATGAATGAAACAATTTCGTTAGCATTTATGGTTGGTCATGGATTCCAGCATTTCCTTACGAATACAGATCAAAATCAGTTATTAACATCTATTCATCATGTGTTAGCTGATAATGGTATATTTATATTCGATACACGTTTTCCTTCAAAAGAAGAATTAATACAACCATCTACAGAAGAATATTGGACAACTGTTAGTGATGAAAAGGGAAGAAAATGTGATCTATATACTGAAATGACATATGATTCAATTCAGCAAATACAGCACTACATAACAACAAGAAGGTTTTATGAGGACGATGTACTAGTAGAGGAACTGAAAACAACGATAGATCTTCGCTATACGTATCCGCAGGAGTTAGAAAGATTAT
The DNA here is from genome assembly GCF_056725905.1 of Bacillus sp. BC05(2025). Taxonomy (NCBI): domain Bacteria; kingdom Bacillati; phylum Bacillota; class Bacilli; order Caryophanales; family Bacillaceae; genus Bacillus; species Bacillus sp. BC05(2025). The sequence goes on from NZ_JBWYRA010000004.1 coordinate 599,823, forward strand.
TAGTAGCGAATGGTTTTGAATTATTACATATATATAATGATTGGGAAGGAAATGAGTTAGGAGAAGACTGCTATTCTATGGTAGTAGTTTGCCGGAAGAAAAAATAGTGTTATTTTTATGATATGAGTGTGAAAAGCACTTAAGGAGAGAAAAAGATGACTTGGTACTTAGATAATGTTTATGAAATAAATAAAGAAGCGCCCTATACATTCTATCTTCCTAGCTTAGAAGTGTTGGAGAAATTAAAGGTTGGAGATTTGGTAAAGCTAATTTTTGTATCTAAAAATGAGGAAGAAGATGGGTTTCATGGTGAAAGAATGTGGGTTGAAATTACTGAAAGAAACGAGAAAAATTTTGTAGGGACACTCAATAATAATCCGTATCGTTTAGATTTAAAAGTGGGTGATAAAATTTTATTTGGAATTGAAAATATATGTGATACGGAATATAACGATCCAGCTTCAAAAGATTGGGACTTTTATTTTGATACGAAGGTAATTGTTAGTGATGATGTACTTGAAAAAAGAGAATTTAACTTTATGCTTAAAGAGGATTCAAGAGAAAAAGGTGACTCTGGTTGGTCAATACTGAGTGGTTATGAAAGTGATGACTATGTCAATAATCCTAAAAACTTTCAAATTATTTCAATTGGAGTCATTTTGAATATAGATGATTCTATTTTAAAATTTCTTGAGGAACCACCTTTATGTGCATATGAAAGAAATGATGAAGGTAGATTCTATAAAATTGAAGACTACGATTGGGATGCATATTTAAATGGATAGAAAAATTTACCATGTTTTAAAGAAAAGTACATTTTGTTTCGGAATCGTATTTATGTTTTTATTAAGCGGATGTATTAGTTTTGATAAAGAAACTACAGATACTATATACTTAATTCCTGAAGAGTACGAAGGGGATTTGATTGTTGTGTACAACGTACCTGGTGCTAAGTTGTTACCGAAGGAAGAGGAGTTTAGTATTGTCACTTTCGCAGCTGACGGGACTGCTTTGACATCTACAAAAAATATGAAATATGGCACGGTAAATGATTTATCCCACTTTAATGGGCAGTAAGACCCCCACCTCAAAATGCAGCGAAAGCAAAGAAGTTAGGTGGGGGATTAACTGCCCATAAAAGTCCGATTGGTTCAACTAATAATCAGTGGGGGATGAACAAAACCCCCACTGATTAAAGTTTCACTTTATATTACACAGTAAATAAAGAAGGTCAGCGTACAAAAATTGATTCGAGCTGTATACACTTTGCTTCAACTGGAAGTAGAAGCGAAAATTCGTGGGAATTTCCAGTTGCAAACTTAGAAGTAACTCGTACAGCATGTTCTCAAAAATTTTCAGCCAATGGCAGAGAGGTACTAGAGAATCAAGAACATCCTGCTGAAAAGAAGATGAGAGATTTAATGCAGCATGTACAAGAACAGTATATGAATAAAGTGAAATAGTTATTATGTTAGATCGCAGAAATTTAAAAGTGGTGGAAATTGAAGAGAGTAGTAAATGGAGGGTTTTGTAATGCAGCAAATTAAAAAAATAGGAAACTCATTTTGGTATATGACACCTGTTTCTGAAACAGATAGACCTATATTAGGAATGGTCGTTGGAAAAGAAAAAACGTTAATGATTGATGCAGGGAATTCAGAAGAACATGCACAATTATTTCTAGAAATGCTACAAGAACAGAATGTATTAGGTCCGGATTTCGTAGCATTAACGCATTGGCACTGGGATCATATTTTTGGATTGCCTGTACTACAAAATGCATTAACTATTGCGCATGCTGAAACGAAAAAAGAAATGCAATCACTAGTATCTTATGAATGGACAGATGAAGCGTTGGACGCACGCGTAAAAGAGGGCACTGAAATTGCATTTTGTGCGGATTGCATTAAAAAAGAGTTTGAAGAAAAAGCGAGACATATTAAAATTATCCCTCCAACCTTAACGTTCCAGGATCAAATTGAATTAGACCTTGGTGAAGTGACATGCGTGTTAAAACATGTCGGCGGAGATCATGCACATGATTCAGTTGTTATTTACGTGAAAGAAGAAAAGATATTATTTTTAGGAGACTGTATATATGCAGATATCTTTTCTTCAAAGTGGAACTATACGACGAAACGAACGTTTAAATTAATAGATGAATTAGAGAAATTTGATGCGGAGACATATATTCTGTCTCATGGTATAGCTATAAGTCGGGATGAATTTTTAAAAGAGATGTATTTGCTAAAAACAGTAGGAACATATACAGAAGCTCATAAAGGCGATGAAGAGAATATAAAGGAAGCGTATAGACAAGACGTAAATAGAGAATTAAATGAAGATGAAATAGAAACAATAACGTTTTTTGTAAATGGTTATGAAATGAATAATCTGTAAAACACAACATGAATCAAATATAATTAAATTGCACAAAAAGAGTATTGAAATGTAATTCAATACTTTTTTTAATAGTTAAATATATAGTTTTAACCAAATTCTAAATATGGGAGTTCATCGTCTGAAGCAATATCATTCTATCTATTTTTCGTATAGATAGAGGTTCAAGTAGAAGCTTTCTTTGCTAATTCAGTTATATAGTTAAAAAATCCATTGTGGTTTACATCATATACTACATTTACAGGTCGTCCATCAACAGTTTCCATTGTACGCCCCTGGCTAGGTCCATATGTATGAACAGTACTATTAATTGTTTGTAATTTTGCAAGATCAGATTTCCCTACAAACGCAGCAGTTAATACATCCCACAAATAGTAAGTAGAGTTTGTTGAGAAGTGAACGAGAGGAGGGACCATTGCATAGCATTGACCAAGAAAATCAATCCCAATATATTTTCTCTCTTTTGCCCAACGTTCACGTATGTCTATAGTTAATGGAACTTGGTTTGTACTTTCTAACGTTACTAAGACGATTTCAATTTTTGATTCCCATACACGTGCTACTGCTTCAGGATCCCAAAATGAATTCCACTCAGCTGTTCCATCATGTTCTGGTTCATGTACATTGCCGGCAGTACGAAATGTGCCTCCCATCCAAATAAGACGTTCAATTTTTTCTTTGATTACTGGTGCTTCATATAGTGCACGCGCTAAATCGGTAAGAGGACCCGTAAATAATAAAGTTGTTTTCTCTTCAGTTTGTAGTAAAGTTTCAATTAAATGATGATGTGCAGGTTTTTCTGCTACGGGTGTTACAACTTTTCCAGACTCATTTAAAATTGGTAAAGCATCTACATAAAATGCATGCATCCGCCAATCTTTTGGAAATGGATTTTTGGCACGGGAATTTGATGCGGCTACTTCAATATTTCCTTTGCCGAAGCGATCAATAATTTTGCGACTTGCAGACATTGCTGGTTCTAAATAGCAATCTGCAGGGATAACTGAAACCCCTGTAAGCTTGACATTATCCATCTGAAGTAATAAAAATAGTGAAATTAAATCATCTATACCACCATCATGATTAAAGTACACTTTTTTCATCATTGTAATCTCCATCCTATATGATTTAGTTAGGAACTAAATATGAACTTCGGAAAAATCATCAATAATTTCCATCACTTCAATTTTTCCATTGATTAGTAACTCAGGAAGTTCATTACTGACGTTTCCTTTCCAATACTCTCTAGCTTGTTCAATTTTTTGAGAGAAAGGAATACCGTCTTCTTTCGGTAAAAGATTTCCGTTGCCTTCAAACCAATTTCCTATCACTCGTAGTTTAACAATCTGCAAAACCTCTCGATTATAGGAATCAAATAATGCTTTCCATTTCAAAGCATCTTCATAGCTCCTTGCAGCATATAAACAAGACAATCTTGACGGATAATCAGGATACTCTTGTAGCCTAACCATCTCCACAATTGTTTCTCTAACGGCTCTAATTGTTTGATCCATATAATCCATAATTACTGTAGCATTTTCATTCTTTATATGTAATTCTTCATTTGTATAATGTTCTTTTAAAATTTGGATTGCATCTTTACCGTTAGAATTTAAATGTTCTCTTTCAAAAAAGAAATGAAATAGGGTATTCTTTTGATTTTTATCGAAATGCATGATTTGTCCAATCTTCATTTTTTTCTTTGTTACGATGTGATATGCGCAAAACTCTTGTTCATACATAGTTATCCTCCTAGTAGTAATGTAATTCAATGTTACATTTAATAATTCAACATTGAAATATATATAACCTTTATAAGTAAAAGTGCGAATTTGAGCAGATAGGAAAGAAAAGATGATAACGCTTTAAATTTGTTCACAAAATGTTCACTTACGAAGCGGTTTCCATAATCGATATAATGACAAAGACTTAAACAGAAAGGATGATAGAAATTGCCAACAACAAGAAAGGAAAACCTCCAGTTTGGTATGATGATGTGCCTTGGGATGGTTATTGTAATGACGTTTTATAATTTATTGATGAACGGAACAGGGGGACAAATTCATATTAAGGAGATCGCATTAGAACTAATAATTGGCTTCATTATTGCACTATTAATTGAAATATGTATCGTTGGACCTTGTGCGAAAAAAATTGTCTTCACGATACCATTCGATAAATCGAAAAAAGTAAATGTTATTATTGCGATGGCGACAGCTATGGTTATTGGAATGGTTTTCTTCATGACGTTTTATGGTATGGCTATGATGTATTTGCATAATGGGTTACATGGTGAATCATTCGTTTCAATGTATTTCTCGATTTTTATTAAAAACTTCATTATGGCGTATCCATTACAATTAATTATTATGGGGCCGCTTGTGCGTTTCTTATTTGGAAAGTTTGTTTTGAAGAATAAATCTGTTAATGTAGCATAAATTGATACGTATTATTAGTTTATAAAAATTATATAATATTAATTCGATCTATTGAATGATTGTTGCATGCTGATTTATAAAATACGTTTAGTTAAGTTGAAAATTTGTAAAAATAAAAGGGCATTAAGAGTCAAAAGAAAAAATATAAGTATGGCTATGTGAGAGAATGAGATTTTAAAGCGAAACAGTAATATTAGAAAGAGGGTTGCAATTGCAACTCTCTTTCCACACTTCTATAAGATTTTCTATATCTTGGAATATGATATATATAAGAGTAAGTGTAAAGAAATCAAATGATTATATGTGCATTGATAGGTTTATTGCTTCGATTGAACCAACTCAAAAAAGGATTGTACGTTTTGTGGATTTGAAAAATTGTCAAATACAATAAAATCGTCTTTATAGTTCATAGTTATTTTTTTGATAAAGGGGATCGCAGACATTTCTAGCACTATCCCATCTGTATGATTGAAATTTTGTATCTCGGTGTATAGAAATTCCCATTTTAGTCCTTTTCCAAACATGGCATCAGAGCAGAACAATAATTTTTTATTTGTAGCAACTAAAATACCAGATCGGCTCATATAACCAAAATTTATTACGCAGTAGAGTGTAGAAAGAATATTTTCCTCATTGTTTAAGTATTTTTTTATTGTACTTAGATTTGCCTTCATAAGTAGGTCTCCTTATCGTTGAAAGAAAATTTTATAGTTATTAAATTTATTTTACCATATATTATTCTTAATGGATTTATAATCGTATAAGTAGAAAAAATTTCGCTAGAATGGGAATGTGTAGTGCTGACTTTTAGGTAAAGGATGAGAAGAGAGCCCGTATCAGTTTCTTGTACAATAAAAAAACAAAAAATAGTGGTATATGTGTGTAATATGGCGTAAATACATTCTAGATAAAGGGTAAACGAAATTAGATTTTATACTTTGAACCGTTTTAATGGAAGCGGGAACCGATTCAATCACTTCCCGATAGTTGAGTTTTTGTAATGAAGTAGATGAGTGTAAGTAATGGTTTTAGAAAAGGAGAATATGACCGGAAATTAAAATATTACTAAATATACGTAACTAATGAATACAATGTCTTTTTCAGTTATTATGCTGTAAATAATTTTATGATAAAATCTTTTACATAATGAAATAAAGGGGTAGTATTCAATGGGTTATTTCTCAAATGGTTTATTAATTCTGTTTGTGCTTATCGTATGCAGTTGTATAATTTTTGGTTGATCATATAATGAGAGTCTTATAAAAAAGAAGCTATCTTAATTGAGATAACTTCTTTTTATTTTAGGTTAAGAAGGAATTATCTTGTTCTCATGGAAGTTTGTTTAAGTTAATTTCATATTAAAGGTAATTTTATGAAATACAAACAATCGAGAGTATAAGGAGTATTCACATGAATAATAGTATAAATTATACAATGGAACACCCAACAAATTTCAATGGATTATTAACTGTATATGAATCTTTAGGATGGAATTCTCTTCAATTATCGGTTAATGATTTAGAACAAATGTGTAAACAAAGTTGGTATGCAATGTATGCTTTTGATGTTAAGAAGCTGGTAGGGATGGGGCGCATTATATCGGATGGTGTAATAACAGGCGTTATTTGTGGTGTTTGTGTATTGCCAGAGTATCAGTCCATTGGTATTGGAAAAGAAATAGTAAAGCGATTAATTCATCACTGCGAACAAAACAAGGTTATTCCTCAACTTATGTGTGTGGAAAAATTGCAACCTTATTATGAATCTATAGGGTTTGAGGCATTTTCTGTTGGAATGACAAAACATATTATAAGATAGTGGGGCTTTAACTTTGTTGTTTACTTATACATATTTTTAAAATGAATAATAAAAAAGCATGTTTGAATTTTTCAAACATGCTCTTTTATTAAATGAAATCTATTCATATTAACGTCCTAACCCGTTCCAATAAAAAGAAACGATTTCTTGTGCTAATTCATCTATATTTGTAAGAATAGGATTGTGATTCTCATCTTTAAAATTCCCAATTGATAATAAAGATACGAATGCATGAGCCACAAACTTAGCGTTTCCTTTTGGGATTTCTCCAATTTGCATCGCGTTATCGAGTGCTTTTTCTAATACTTCATACATGTTGTCTTCAGCATTTTTTAATTGTCTTAATTGTTCTTCAGATAACGATAGCTTTGCATCTTTCATAAAATTCTTCATATCAATATCCATCGTTGCGTGTAAGTAGACTTTAGCAAAGTCCAATAATCTTTCTTTTAAAGTCTTATTTGTAGAAAGGATTTGAGACATATTCTCGCGTATACGTACCATCATTTGAATCATAGTAGCGGTAAATAAATCTGCTTTTGTTGAATAGTAATAGTAGACGGTTGCTTTCGTAACCCCACAAACTTTTGCGACTTCATCCATGGAAACGACTTGATAATTTTGAGTCAGAAATAGCCGAGTTGCCACTTCCAAAATGGTTTCTTTTGTAGATTTTGTATTTTTATTTTGACGAGGCCTTCCAAGAGGACGTTGTTTTTGTTCCAAATCTATTCGCTCCTGACATGTATTGTTGAGATAATTATAACACAAATTTTTATTCATTCTTGATTAATTAACCGACCAGTATATATAATTAATGGTGGAGGAGAAAAGGAAGGTGGGTTTTTATGAAAAAGCACCCGTTACATATGTTAGGGAGGCTTGTAGCAGGGAAGCATACACAATGGATAACTTTATCGGTATGGATTCTTATTACATTAGTACTTTCATTTACGTTACCGCAAGTAAACAGTACGAAAGAACCGAATCCGAAAAATTTACCTGAAACAGCTATGTCGCAGCAAGCGGAAGCACTTATGAAAAAAGAGTTTCCGAATAATGCAGGGAATCCTTTATTAGTAGTATGGTATAGAGATGGTGGATTACAGTCGCAGGATTATAAACTCATACAAGACGTTTATAAAGAGTTAAAAGCTAGTCCTTTAAAGGAGCAATCAACATTACCGCCATTTGATACAATCCCGGAACAAGTATTATCAAAAAGTGCATCAAAAGATGGTACATCATTTGTTACACCAGTATTCTTTAACAAGGCTGCTGGAACAGATATATTAAAAGGAAATCTTGATGATTTAAGAAAGATAGTGAATAGTAAGGTGGATGTAGATCCATTTAAACAAAAAATAAGTGATTCTGGGTTACATGTTCGATTATCTGGACCAGTAGGCATTCAAACAGATGCAGTTAGTTTGTTTAGTCAAGCAGATGTGAAATTATTAATTGCAACTGTACTACTCGTATTAGTCCTATTAATTTTACTGTACCGTTCACCAATTTTAGCAATTTTACCTTTACTTGTTGTTGGTTTTGCATACGGTATTATTAGTCCGACGCTTGGGTTTTTAGCTGATCACGGATGGATTAAAGTAGATGCACAGGCGATATCAATTATGACTGTACTATTGTTTGGTGCTGGAACGGATTATTGTCTATTTTTAATTTCGAGATATCGAGAATACTTGCTAGAAGAAGAAAGTAAATATAAGGCATTGCAACTTGCAATTAAAGCTTCTGGCGGAGCAATTATAATGAGTGCATTAACTGTTGTACTTGGATTAGGAACATTATTACTTGCTCATTATGGTGCCTTTCATCGATTTGCAGTGCCATTTAGTGTAGCTGTATTCATAATGGGAATTGCTGCTTTAACGATTTTACCAGCGTTATTATTAATTTTCGGTAGAACTGCATTCTTCCCATTTATACCAAGAACAACTTCGATGAATGAGGAATTAGCAAGAAGGAAAAAGAAAGTAGGAAAAGTTAAAAAATCAAAAGGCACCTTTAGTAAAAAACTTGGGGATGTTGTAGTACGAAGACCGTGGACAATAATTATGCTCACTGTATTTGTATTAGGTGGATTGGCATCATTTGTACCACGTATTCAATACACATACGACTTATTAGAATCGTTTCCTAAAGATATGCCTTCACGCGAAGGATTTACGTTAATTAGTGATCATTTCTCAGCTGGTGAACTAGCGCCAGTAAAAGTTATTGTTGATACGAAAGGAAAAGAGCTTCCTATAAAAGCAGAACTAGAGAAATTTTCTTTTGTAAATACAGTTAAAGATCCAAAAGAGGGTAAAGAAAATAAGCAAATACAAATGTATGAAGTTTCCTTAGCTGAAAATCCATACTCTATTGAAGCGTTAGATCAAATACCTAAATTGAAAAATAGTGTAGAAAGAGTATTCAAAGATGCTGGGATTAGTAATGCAGAAGATCAACTATGGATTGGCGGAGAAACAGCTTCATTATATGATACTAAGCAAATTACGGAACGTGATGAAGCAGTTATTATTCCAGTAATGATTAGTATTATAGCTTTATTATTAATGGTTTACTTACGATCAATTGTTGCGATGATTTATTTAATTGTAACTGTTGTATTATCATTCTTCTCGGCACTAGGAGCAGGGTGGCTATTACTTCATTATGGTATGGGAGCACCGGCCATTCAAGGTGCGATACCGTTATACGCATTCGTATTTTTAGTTGCTTTAGGTGAAGATTATAATATCTTTATGGTTTCAGAAATATGGAAAAACAGAAAAACACAAAATCATTTGGATGCAGTGAAAAATGGGGTTATACAAACAGGTAGTGTCATTACATCGGCAGGTTTAATTTTAGCAGGAACTTTTGCGGTATTAGGTACACTTCCAATTCAAGTTCTTGTTCAATTTGGTATTGTAACTGCAATTGGTGTACTACTAGATACATTTATTGTTAGACCGTTACTTGTACCAGCAATTACAGTTGCTCTAGGACGCTTTGCTTTTTGGCCAGGAAAGCTTTCAAGAAAGAGTGAAGAAGTACAAAAGATGGATGCATAGTTAAGAAAGCCAAGGATATTTTCCTTGGCTTTCTTCTATGTAGTACATTAATTTTTTGAAGTCAAATCTTCAGTTTCAGCGTGATCAGCATCTTCAATAGCAGTTTCTGGCATTCCATATAAGCCGTTCATTGCTTGTTCTTCGATACTAAGATTTGCAGTATTATCATTTTGAATAGGTGTAGCGTTTTCGGTAACATTTTCTTTTTTATTTATATTTTTATTATTCATGTAGACATCCTCCAAATTTCATTTGATTTATGTATAGTATGTGGTTGGATTTCTAGAAATATGTGAATGGATATTTTATAGATGTAAAATGAAAATCTTAAACGAAAAGGAATAAATAGTTATGATAAAAAACCAGTGAGTTAGCTTTCTAAAATATAAATAAGTATTTATAGGGAGTATTAGTTCGTTTGTAATTTAATGGTAAATGGATATAAAAGTTTTAATTCCCTATATTTCACAACTGGTGAAGCGTTCAAATATTTTAGTAGGGGGTGAAATAAAGGGAATTACGTGAGCATTGAAAAGATGAAACCCTAATTCATAATATGGAAAAATTGTATTGGAGAGCATTTGAGAAAACAAGTTTCAATGAAATGATCAAACGAATAAAAAGACATATAGAATATACAGGTTTTAAAGGTATAGTAGAAATGAATAAGGAAAATGAAGTCTTTGGTTTACAAACAGGTAGTGTTGTTATATCCGCAGGTTTAATTTTAGCAGGAACTTTTGCAGTATTAGGTACACTTCTAATTCAAGTTCTTGTTCAATTCGGTATTGTAACTGCAATTTGTGTACTACTAGATATGTTTATTGTAAGATCATTACTTGTACCAGCAATTACAGTTGTTTTAGGTCGCTTTGCTTTTTTGCAAGGAAGGCATTGGAAAGAAGAGAAGTAATTTAAGAAATAGAGATACTTTATAAAAAAGAAGGTTGCCGACAAAGTCAGTAAAACTGATTTTATCAGCAACCTTTTTTATACGTTAGATAGATTAATCATAGTTATTTTCAGTATAAACGATGAAAACTATGGCTGCCGAATTGTTAAATGAATTGAAATTTTCTTATCAGACATAATAATTTGTAAGAAATTCCATTGAGTGAGAAATTTTCTATATTATATGTTGTGATAGGATGAGTAAAATGTGGGACACAATTATCGTTTATTTTCCAAAGTGGAAAATTTTTTTACAAGCTTTTATTGTATTTATAATTCCATATGTTGTTTCAAAGTTCTTTAGTTGGATTCGTCAATTAGAAAAAGAATAATCCAACAAACTAATTTGAAATTAATGTTAGATTCAATCGAAGAAGAATATGGACATTTGTAGAAGGGGAGTACTAGGGAAGGAAGTTAATAGGTTCGAATGTACTTGAAGCTTTGTAAGAAAGAGTGATAAAGGTGAAGGAACAGGATTCAATGGTTAATCAAAGTCAAGGACAGGCTAAAACAAATGGGGATAATCCTACTCAAGTTTCTGAACATTATTTTACAGGTAATTTTAATTCGGATTTGGAGGCTATACAAAAAGAAATAATTTATAACTCGGATGTTAATTGTCGAGAGTTTAACATCGGCGGGACTAGCGTTCGAGCTGTTATTGTCTTTATTGAAGGGCTGTCTAATTTAGATCTTATTGATATGCATATTATGAAATCACTGATGTGTAATTTTTATGATAAGTATAAAGATGAATCACTTAATGTAAAAGGGAGCATTTCAAAAGAATTTATTAAAAACCGTGTTCTTCCTGTTAGTGGAATCGATGAAGTACAATCTATACAAAAAATGATGCCAAAAGTGTTAATGGGTTCAACGGCATTATTAATTGATGGAGTATCAGATGTATTAATACTAAATACAAAAAAGGGAAAAACGCGTAATGTGGAAGAACCAATATCAGAGGGATCAGTTAGAGGACCGCGGGTAGGTTTCACAGAAGTTTTGTCTGATAATACGGCCTTGTTACGTTTACACGGCGAAAATGAAGGGTTATCTTTAATAAAATTGCAAGTAGGAGAACGGGCAAAAAAAGATTTGGTTGTCGCCTTTATGAAAGAAATAGCTGATTTAGAATTAGTAGAAGAAGTTAAGAAGAGGATTCAGAAAATTAATATTGATAATGTACCGGAATCAGGTTATGTAGAACAATTAATAGAAGATAATTATCTTAGTCCCTTCCCACAAGTGCAGAGTACGGAACGGCCTGATAAAGTGGTTGCGGCATTAATGGAGGGAAGGGTTGCGATTTTATTAGATGGAACACCTTTTGCATTAATCGTTCCGGTTACATTTAGTATGATGATGCAATCACCTGAAGATTATTATGAGCGCTGGATACCCGGTACGTTGATTCGATTATTACGCTTTGTAACAGCTTTTATTGCATTATTTGCTCCAGCTCTATACATTTCATTTATATCATTTCATCCTGGATTGATTCCGACTAAATTGGCAATTTCAATTATAGGAGGACGAGAAGGCGTCCCGTTTCCTGCAATTATAGAAGGGTTATTTATGGAAATTGCTATCGAAATTTTAAGAGAAGCAGGACTGCGATTACCTAAACCGATTGGTTCAGCAATGGGGATAGTAGGAGGATTGATTATTGGGCAAGCTTCTGTGGAAGCAGGAATTGTGAGTCCAATTATGGTAATCATTGTCGCGGCCACAGCTATTTCTTCTTTTGCTCTTTCACATTATAGTACGGCAATCCCATTACGTATTCTTCGCTTTGTCGCAATGTTTTTCGCAGCGATATTTGGTTTATATGGAGTTGTGCTATTTTTCATCTTTATATGTAGTCATATTGCAAGGCTTAAAAGTTTTGGTGTACCTTATGCTAGTCCAGCTGTTTTATATCAATTTTCTGATTGGAAGGATTTTATGTTTCGAATGCCAATTCAGATGATGAAACGGCGTCCAAAAATGTTGAATTTAAAAGACTATGTAAGGAAAGGAAAAGAAAAGAAATGATAATTAATTCAAAAGATAAAATTCCAACGTCACAAGCAATTGTTATCCTGATTAATACTATACTTGCTATCGGCATTCTCACTTTACCTAGAACAGCAGCTGAGAAAATCCAAACACCTGATGTTTGGATAACTGTTATTTTAGGAGGGATAATTGCGATTGTTGCAGGAATAATTATCGTGAAATTAAGCCAACAATTTCCTGAACAAACATTTTATCAATATAGCCAGGAAATTGTAGGGAAATGTCTTGGAGTATTAATTAGCTTGTCGATTATCTGTTATTTTTTTTCATCTGCTTCATTTCAACTGAGAACGTTAACAGGTATAACTAGTTTCTTTCTATTAGAAGGTACGCCTGATTGGGCCATAATTATGCCATTTATGTGGATAAGTCTCTATTTAAACTTAGGAGGAATAAATGCGATAGGACGTATATTTGAAATTATTTTTCCCATTACAGTTCTTATTTTTTTAGTGACATCGTTTATGAGTGTCGGAATATTCGAATTTAATAACCTCCGTCCTGTATTGGGATTCGGGATTCTTCCTGCGTTAAAGGGTCTAAAAACAACAATAACGGCATATACGGGTGCAGAAATCATGTTATTCCTTTTAGCATTTATGAAGAAGCCCTCTCAAGCTGTAAAGGTTATTATTATTGGTACTACAATTCCAATATTTTTTTATGTCATTACAGTGGTGATGGTTATAGGTGCATTTTCTATCGATGGGGTATTAGTGAGAACATGGCCTACAATTGATCTTATGAGAAGTTTTGAGATTCAAGGTTTAGTTTTTGAACGATTTGAATCTTTGTTACTAGTGATATGGACTATGCAAATTTTTGCAACGTATACAATTTGTTATTATGCAGCTGCATTAGGACTAGCACAGATATTTAATAAGAATGTTCATTCCTTTTTGTATGGATTACTTCCAATAATATATATCATTGCAGGACTTCCAAAAAATATTAATGAGTTATTTGAACTTGGAAATATGATTAGTAACGGAGCAATAATATTATTTGGTATTATTCCTTTTCTTCTTCTTATGATTTCGAAGTGGAGGAAGCAAAGTTATGACTCAAAATCTTAAAATTAGAAAAATAATTATAAGATTAACGCTAATTGTTTTTCCTTTATTACTAACAGGGTGCTGGAGCGGTCGTGAAATTGAGGAATTGGGTTTTGCAATGGGTTTAGCAATAGATAAAGAACAAGAAACAAAGATTGAGAAAGAAATCGAAGAAGAGGGGGGGAGTTATAAAAATAAGAAGCACGCAATAACAACCACCTATCAATTTGTTAGAGCACAATCATCATCAAATGGAGGAAAAGGTGGAGTAGCGCAACAAAAAGCTTATATGAATGTTTCAGAAACAGGTGATTCACTTCATCAATCTATTCGTGAAGTAGCATTAAGAAGACAAAGGCCTATAATTTTTGATCATACGAAAGTAATAGTAGTAAGTGAAAAAATTATTCGAACATATAACATAACACAGTTGATGGATTTCTTTATTCGTGATAATGAGATGCGACCTAGTTGTCTTGTTATAGTTAGTAAAGGGCTTGCTAGAGATGCGTTAAAATCAAAAGAACCAGGAGAAATTCCAGCATTCCGCTTGCTGGAAATTGAGGGTAATCGGTATCGAACCTCACGATTATTAGCACCTGTGTCGCTTGCTAAACTACCAGGGAAGGTGAAATCTGGCGGGAGTTTTCTTTTGCCGAATGTAATTTCTATAAATGGTGAAGTGAAGTACGTTGGTGCTGCCGTAATTAAAGGAAGTACAAAAAAACTCCGTGGCTTTTTGAATGAAAGTGAATTAGAAGGTTTAACGTGGATAACTGCAAATGGAAAAGGTGGTTTAGTGAAAAGTTATGATAAAAAGACGAAAAAACCTGTTATGTATGAAATAAAATCTATAAAAGGTAAAATTAAATCCCATGTAAAAGGAGATAACATTTCTTTTGATGTAAATGTTCAGTCTGTAGGGCGAATATCTGAAAGTTGGGCGTCTGATGCGGCATTTAAAAATGCATTTCTCAAAAGAGCAGAGAAAACAACGGAACAAGAAGTGAAGCGATTGGTACATCATACATTACAAAAGATTCAAAAGGAATATAAAACTGACGTTGCTGGTTTCAGCACTAGTTTGAAAATCGAGTATCCAGAAGTATGGAAGAAAGTTGAAAAGAATTGGGATAAGGTGTTTAGTAAGATACCAATCAAATATAATGTTAAGCTGACGATTGAAGACTATGGTACGAAAAGCGCTTAACGAATGAAGAAAATGAAATACAAAAAAAGCTCTAAAGCGTGAATTTCTTTGAATATGCTCTAGAGCTTTTTATTGTGTAGGTTTATTGTATTTAGTAATATAAAGATATACAATTAGTTTTAATATTCTTTATTTTAAGATTACTTATAAAAACTTTGAAATATTATTACTAAAAATAGGAGGCATAAAATGAGAATATTACCTATAGGAAAAGAGCAAGTCATAATTATGAATATGGCAAAACTATATTGTAAAGTATTTGATAAAATAAATTTTGATGAAATGGTAGAACGAATTACAAAACAAATGGGGTATACAGATTTTAAAGGAGTGATAGCCCTAAATGATGAAAATGAAGTTGTTGGTTTTACTTATGGTTATCGTTCATTAGATGGACAGTACTATAATCAATTAATGAGAAAATCATTAAATTGTGGACAAGTAGAGCAATGGTTAGAAGATTGTTTTGAATTTGTAGAGTTAGCAGTTCACCCGCAATATCGAAATGAAGGACTTGGAACAACATTACATAATAAATTATTAGAAGGTATTTCAAATAGAACGAGTGTTTTAACAACACAAATAAACAATAAAAAGGCACGTTCTTTATATGAAAGATTAGATTGGATTGATGTATGAGAGCCATTTCATCCAAGTAAAAATGATGTTCCATATGTAATAATGGGAAAAAATTTAAAAATGAAAGTAAATGGATAACTATTTCGTTCACAAAAGTTAATGGTTTGTAACAATGAAGGGGAAAACAAAAATGACAATAATAGCTATAGAAAAAGCTACAATTTTAGATGCTGAAAAGTTAACAGAAATAATGACAAAAACATTTGATGAAGAAGCAAAACGATGGCTATGCGGTCAAGGTGATGGTATTGACTATAACATCCAACCACCTGGCTATTCTTCAGTAGAAATGATGAAATATTCGATTGAAGAGCTGGATTGTTACAAAGTGATAATGGATGAAAAAATAATCGGGGGAATTATAGTTACAATCTCCGGTAAGTCATACGGTCGAATTGATCGTATTTTTGTAGATCCTGTTTATCAAGGAAAAGGAATTGGATCACATGTTATTAAATTAATAGAAGAGGAATATCCAAGCATAAGGATTTGGGATCTCGAAACATCTAGTAGACAACTTAATAATCATCATTTTTATAAAAAAATGGGCTATGAAATAACTTTTAAATCTGAAGATGAGTCTTGTTATGTAAAAAGAATAACTGTAGAGTCAGCTGAAGAGAACCTAATAAAAAATAAAGATATGAAAAATAGCCAATACGAAAACTGTAGTCTTGCAAATACAGAGTATTATCAAGTGAATTTAAAAAACGGTTCCTTTGTTGGTAGTAATATGATGAATCTGAAGATGAGTAATTGTAATGTGAGTCAATCAAATTTTAGAAATATAAATTTTAGAAATTCTTCATATGCAGATTTAAATCTTTCTGGTAGTAAATTTGATTTCGTGACTTTAGGTGGAGTTCAATTTAAAGATACAAGTCTCGGAAAAGATAAAGATCCTATTTCATTTAATAGATGTGATTTAGAAGGTAGTACGATTTGTAATAGTAATCTGAAAAATATTGAAATAGAAAATTGTGATATATCCGGTATGAAAATAAATGGTATTCCAATTGAAAATTTACTTGAGTTATATAATAAAGTAAAAAGTTAACCCTGTATGGTGATAAGGTGTTTGTAAATCAGATGCTACGCTGAAATAATTGTGTAAAAATAACATAAAGAAATAATGAAGAGAAGGGCTTTCACCCAGGGTTCTAGAATGAGTTATTGTTATAGATATGGAGGAGAGAAGATATGGGGATCAAAGTAAGAGCGGTAGAAATACAAGATGCTAGAGCAATTCATTGTATATGCATACAAGATGATGTTTTACCTTATATGGTTTTCTTACCTAGCATGCGTGTAGATGCGATGGAAAATAGAATTAGAAATTTAGCGCCAAATCAATTTGAATTTGTTGAAGAGTACGATGGTGAAGTTGTTGGATTTGTTGGGTTAACCCAAAGTCCAGGACGTAGATCTCATTCTGGTGATTTGTTTATAGGGGTAGATAGTGAATATCATAATAAAGGAATTGGAAAAGCTCTTCTTACAAAAATGCTTGATTTGGCTGATAATTGGTTAATGTTAGAGAGAGTAGAATTAGGTGTTTTAGAAACGAATCCGAAAGCGAAATCTCTATATGAAAAATTTGGATTTGTAGAAGAGGGAGTAAAGATAGGGAATTTGAAGGCTCACGGAAAGTTTATTAATGAAATTATGATGAGTCGTTTTAGACCTGATGGTTTAATCGTACATAATGGATAGTGAAAAGCATGACATTATACTGTCATGCTTTTTTGTTAGTTGCGATTCGGCAGTTTTGGTTGCATTAAAAATAATGCTAAACCAATAAAAATAATTGCAATGCCTAGTCCTTGTTGTAAAGAAATCGTTTCGTTTAATATAAAGTACGCTAGTATACAAGTTCCAATCGTTTCTCCTAAAATGCTCATAGAGATAACAGTAGCACTCATCCATTTTAATAACCAATTGAATATGGTTTGACCTAATATCGTTGCAACAAACGCTAAGCCAATAAAACACAACCAAGTTTGCGTAGAGTAATTGATGAAAGATTCTTGCTGCATGTAAGCAAATATACCAAGAAAACAGGCGCTACTTCCATAACTAATTACCGAATATGGTATAAGTGATACATCTTTACGAACATGTTGGCTAATGAAAAAGTAAGCTGTAATAATTCCGGCCGCAATAAACGCTAAAATATCTCCGTATAAAGCTTCTCCGCTAATTTGGAAGTCTTGCCATCCAATGATGCTACTTCCAGAAATAGCGATGAGGCAACCAATAACTGCGCCTTTCGTAAATCTCTCTTTAAATAGAAAATAACCGCCAACCATTGAAAATAAAGGTTGTAACGTTACGATAACTGTAGAACTTGCTACAGAAGTATATTGTAAGGATTCAAACCAAAGTACATAATGTGCTGCCAAAAATAAGCCAGATATGAATCCGAATCCCCATTGTCTCCTTGTTACTGTTTTTAGCTCGCTTCGATTATTTTTATTAAAAAGTAATAAGGGTAACAGAATTAGTGCAGCAAAGAATAAGCGATAAAAAGCAATGATAGCCGCAGGAGCATCGGCTAATTTTACAAAAATCGCTGAAGTTGATAAGGCGAATACGCCGAAAAATAAGATGAAATATGAATGAATAGGTGATTTCACAGTTTGTTCCTCCGATACAATATTTATTATAATGAACTTAATGCGATATAATGTACAAAAGTAAGTATATAAGTCCTTGAGGCGATAGGAAAGAATTATTTGCCTTTGTTTACTATGTCAGCACAAAGGCAATGAAAGATGCAATATGATGGACGAAAGGAAGTTTTACTATGATACATGATAGAATTGGACAAACTGTATTAAGTTATCGTAAGAAAAATAATATGACAATTCGAGAATTTGCTAATTATGCAGGGATTAGTACTTCATTAATTAGTCAAATTGAACGAGGAAATGCGAATCCTTCTTTAAGTGTATTGGAATTAATTGCGAAAGCATTAAATGTTCCACTATTTACACTTTTTATTAATGAGATTGATACAGATTCTCTCATATCTAAGAAAAAAGATCGAAAAAAAGTATATCGGGAAAATAATGATCACATTGTATATGATGTCTTAACACCGGATTTTATGAAGGCGCGTATTGAAATGTTAATGATGGATTTAAATAAACAAGCAAAAACAACGGAAAGTCACTATTCACATGAAGATAAGGAAGAGATTGCTGTTGTTATGAAAGGGGAAGTGTATGTGGAGTTAGAAGGAAAAGAATATTTTTTAGAAGAAGGTGATGTTGTACGTATTCCGCCAAATGTAAAACATCGTTTTTTGAATAAAAGTGATGAATCTAATCATATTTTATTTGTATTGACACCATCTTTAGGATGAGTATAAAGTGATTTTTATTACGGAGGATAGAAAGGAGATCTTTCGATTATTGCTCAATGTAAAAAACAGACAAATGATATTTGGCATGCACATTTCGGACATGTCTTTAAATTTTCATTTAGTTATTTTGATCATATTAAGAGTGCTCCAAAATATAACATTAGAGAAATTCCGATTTGTTATTCATACGTAATGATGTCTAATGAATTGTAAAAAGGGGTTAAATTTAAATTTTTTGTTGATAGTATATTATTTTTATATTTGTAAGATTTTACATACGTATTTTACTTTTACTAATTCTGTAAATAGGCTATACTAAAATACATACATTTTAGTATTGGAGAGAGAAGTAAAACGACATGGAATTAGTGAAATTGGAAAAAGTCATTGAAATAAAGAAAGAAGAACTTTTATATTTAGTATCGGATTACGGAATTCAAGATGAAAAAGTATTGGCATTAAGTCAAGAAATAGACAAATTAATTAATTACTTTATGTTTTTAAAATAAGAAGAACTATGACATGATTTGAAAATGTTATAGTTCTTTTTTATTTGGAAATTCGAATGTATATTCTATATACTAATAATAGATAGAATATTCTGTTTTAGAGTAGGGGGATATATGATATTACATACGTACATTTCAGGCGAAGGAGAACCAATCGTACTGTTACATTCTGGTGGTATGACAGGTTTAGTAGAATATGAAGAGCAGGTAGCTTTTTTTCGAGAAAAAAATTATCAAGTCATTCGTCCTGATTTAAGAGGGCATGGAAAGTCAGGTGGGACATTGGAGAATTATTTCCTAAGTTCCGTAAAGGATTTACATGATACGTTAATGCATTTACGAATTGATAAATGTCATATAGCTGGTGTTTCCTTAGGTGGATTAGTCGCTTTATTATTTGCAAAAAACTATCCAGATAGAGTGAAAACATTAACTTTTTCAGGTATCTTTCCGGTTATGAGAGAAAATTGGGAGGAGTCTCAGGAGTATGAAGCGAAGTGTCATCAGCAATTGATGGAAAATGAAGAGGTTGTAACTTATATGAATCAAATTCATGAAAAAAGTGATTGGAAAGCATTGCTTGAATCGTGGCAAGTTAAAGATTGGTACCCATTCGACGAAACTGGTGATGTAGCTAATCTTCAAGTACCTACACTTTGTATTGCTGGGGGAGATTCAGAAGATGAAGTTGTAGCTGCTACAACGTTCAAACAATTAAACGACAATATTCATATTGCTGTTATTCCGTTTGCTGGTCATTTAGTACATAATGATCAACCGGAAATCTATTCGAATATATTGTCTAATTTCTTACAGAATACGCAAGCTGCTAGTCGAATATAAGGACTTTTGGGTATAATAAGAAAGGAATTATTAATTGTATCGGTTAGGAGCGCAGCACATATGAAAACAGTTGTGGTTATCGGTGGAGGTATAACGGGACTTTCTACTATGTTTTATTTAGAAAAATTGAAAAAGGATAATAATATCGATTTAAATTTAATCCTTGTAGAAAAAGAAGAGTACTTAGGTGGTAAAATCCATAGTGTGGAAGAAAAGGATTTTATTATGGAATCAGGAGCGGATTCTATTGTTGCTCGTAATGAACATGTTATGCCACTTGTAAAAGATTTAAATTTAGAAGAAGAAATGGTGTATAATGAAACAGGTATTTCTTACATATATTCTGATAATATTTTACATCCAATCCCTTCTGATACTATATTTGGGATACCGATGAGTGCCCGATCATTGTTTAGCAGTACGTTAGTATCAACAAAAGGGAAGATTGTTGCTTTAAAAGATTTCATAACGAAAAATAAAGAGTTTACAAAAGATACTCCACTTGCTGTATTTTTAGAAAGCTTTTTAGGGAAAGAATTAGTGGAAAGACAAATTGCTCCGGTGCTTTCAGGTGTATATTCTGGTAAATTGAATGAACTTACTATGGCATCAACATTACCGTATTTACTGGATTATAAAAATAAATATGGAAGTATTATTAAAGGTTTTGAAGAGAATAAAAAACAGTTTCAATCAGCAGGAAACAAAAAATTCGTATCATTTAAAGGTGGACTATCTACGATTATCGATCGTTTAGAAGAAGTGCTGACTGAGACAGTTGTTAAAAAAGGTACTGTAACGACAGCTGTAAGAAAACAAGGTGATCACTATGAAATTTCCTTTGCAAATCATGAATCAATCCAAGCTGATTATGTTGTCTTGGCAGCTCCGCATGATATCGCAGAATCTTTATTACAGTGTAATGAGTTAAATGAGCAGTTTCATACATTTAAAAACTCATCTCTTATAAGCATTTACTTAGGATTTGACATACTAGATGAACAATTACCAGCGGACGGCACAGGATTTATCGTAACGGAAAATAGTGATTTGCATTGTGATGCTTGTACATGGACAAGCCGGAAGTGGAAACATACATCTAAAAAACAAAAGTTATTAGTACGAATGTTTTATAAGAGTACCAATCCAGTATATGAAACGATTAAAAATTATAGTGAAGAAGAATTGGTACGAGTCGCTTTATATGATATTGAAAAGAGTCTTGGAATTAAAGGTGAACCAGAAGTAGTTGAAGTTACAAATTGGAAAGATTTAATGCCGAAATATCATTTAGAACATAACCAAGCGGTTCAAACATTACAAGAAAAAATGACGGATCTTTATTCGAATGTATACTTAGCTGGCGCTTCATATTACGGTGTCGGAATTGGTGCATGTATTGGAAATGGAAAGAACACTGCAAATGAAATAATTGCAACATTAAAGGAACCGTCAAAATAGAATACATATATAAATAAAATGTCCCTCCAATATACTGAAGGGACATTTTATTTATCCCACTTTAATGGGCAGTAAGACCCTCACTGATTAAAGTTTCACTTTATTTCACTTGAATGGAGATTTTTTTATTAGTTGTATTATTCTCAGTAATCGTTAATGTTATATTTCCGGACTCTTTAAATGAATAGGGTGAGAGTTGATAAAGTTCTTTTATACCGTGTTTCTCTTTTAATATATTAGCAGGAAGCAATACTATGTTCGGTTTCCATGATTCTTGTTTACCTGAAGGATAGTTTACTATTATTTCTGGATTATTTAATTGCATTTGTTGCCAAGAGACAAAATGTAGTTCAACTGCTGTATCTTTTTTTAGTAACTCTTCTGAGAAATATCCAAGTTCTCCAATATTACCGAAAACAGTAAAGTTTTGATTTTGAACTTTGATATCTAAATGTTTAGGGTGATATGTTGCTGCGTGATAGATTCCGTAGGAAAGTGAAAGAGTGGCGACGATTAAAATGCTGATTGAAAATGTTTTAAAGCTATTACCTTTAAAACTAGTCATCATGAATGAGTTGGGGACGAATTTTTTTGCAAATAAAAATATGAGTAATATGAGCAAGAGGGATAAGCCGATGAATATATACATAGGAAATTTACACCTCCGCAATAAAGTTATAACTATATTTTACCATAAATGTATGGGTTAGGGTGTTGTTTTAGAAGGGAAAAGTGAGCAAGGAATCGAATTTATAAGACATATTATTAGGAGCGGAGTGATGGAAATAATACAATTAATTTTAAAACTAGAGAATAAAGAGATGATCATAGTATTTTGATTATCTCTTTATTCTCTAGTCATATAAAAGTAAGAAGGGTTACTCTTAGTTCGTATTGAATTAAGAGAATAAGCTTCTCTTGAAATATTTGATTAATGGGACATTAAGGACTTTCCTAATTTAAAATATTTTTTCTGCTATAATGAATGAGTAGAAAGAAAGGAATGATTCTATGGCATTTCCTATATTAGAAACTGAACGTTTGCGTTTAGTTGAAATAGAACAATCTTATTGTCAAAAAATATATGAAATCTTTTCGTTGGATGAGGTAACATGTTATTACGGTATGAATTCTTTTACGGAGTTTGGACAAGCTTCACGTATGATTGAATCTTTTTCAAAAAATTATTTCGAGAAAAAGGCGATACGATGGGGGATTGTATTAAAAGAAACAAATACTTTAGTAGGTACAATTGGGTTAAATAATTTACAACTATGGAGTAAACGATCTGAAATTGGATATGATTTACATCCTCATTATTGGGGGAATGGTTATGCTTCAGAAGCGGCCGGGGAAATTATTCGTTATGGATTTCAAGATTTAGGCTTATTTAGAATTGGAGCTATTACATACCCTGAAAATGTTACTTCTTGCAAAATGTTATCTAAAATAGGCTTTCATAAGGAAGGGTTATTACGTGGATATATTCATCAAGGAAATAAGCAACATGATGCACTGCTGTATTCTATAGTTCGAACAGATGTAGAGGATATAAATGTATAACAAAAAACCCCTCTTTTAAAAGAGGGGTTAAGTAAAAGTTAACCTAACTTAGGTAATAAACGTTCTCCGCTTTTCATGCTACTTTTACATAAAGGGCATTTAGGCTCTTCTTCAAATGAAAAGTTCTTTCTCATCCATCCTAAACAATCCTCTGCTTCACATTCCCAAACAGGGGTTTGTTCTGGTGGTACTTCTGCTACATCGTTCTTTCGATTGCGATACATGTAACCACTCCTTTTATGTAAAAAATTTTAGTTATATATTAAAAAGGTTGTTAACCGTGCTGGTAACAACCTTTTTATTGTTTGAATTATAGCTTTACAACGTTTTTTGCTTGAGGTCCACGGTTACCGTCTTCAACTTCGAAGCTAACTTCTTGACCTTCGTCAAGAGATTTGAAGCCGTCGCCAGTGATAGCTGAGAAGTGAACGAATACGTCGTTACCGCCTTCAACTTCGATGAAACCGAAACCTTTTTCGCTGTTAAACCATTTTACTTTACCTGTTAATGTCATGGTAATGCCTCCTAAAATTTAAAAAGATTACAATATGATCGGCCTTATTTGAATGAAAAATAAAAGTTCACATATTATCAAAAACCCATAAGGAGTATAAAATGTTCCTGATTGATACTTGATAATATGCAAAGAAAATATATTGTTAAATTGACCTTAATTACTATCTTACAACAAATGGTGGGAAATAGCAAGTGCTGGTAATACCAGTGAATAATCTTGGTGATAATAGTAAAACGCACAAAGTCATCTCTTTTATTTATATATTATGCCTAATTTGGTTTTATGCTAAACAGAGAACATTTTTTGGAACTTTGTATTATAGAAACGATATATAGTATTGATATATTTGTTATGGAGGCGAGAATATTGCAATTTACTCAATTTAAAATAATTGAAGCAGCTAAAGAAGGAAGAAGAAAAGTTCATCCCGTATTCGCTGTTATACTTGCAATTGTATTTTTAACTTTAGGTGAATTGTTTATGTTATTTATGCTGTTTTTGCCGAAAGCAAAAACACTTTTAATGAAGGCAATTTATAGTGATATTGAGATGATATTGACGTTTGGTGGGGCTATATTTTTTGTTTTTTTATGGATTAGATTGGTAGAGAAAAGATCAATTTCATCCATTGGCTTTTGGAGAAACGAGTGGATTAGAAAATATTTGAGAGGTGCATTATTAGGTTTTCTTTTCATTTCAATACCAGTCTTACTACTTTTAATAACAGGAAATGTACAACTAGAAATGCAAAGGATTACACCGACTGCTATACTTGGAATTGCAGGATCTTTAGTTGCTTTTTTAATACAAGGCGCAACAGAAGAAATCGTTGTTCGAGGCTGGTTATTTCCAGTCCTTTCTGTTAGGAGCCGTATATGGATCGGGATTGTTGTTACTTCTTTTTTATTTGGTTTTCTTCATTTACTAAATCCAGGTATTACAATTCTTTCAATATCGAATATAATATTAGTTGGTGTATTTACAGCTTTTTACGTTTTGAAGGACAGTAGTCTCTGGGGGATATGCGCATGGCATTCGTTGTGGAATTGGGCACAATTCAATATTTATGGTTTTGCAGTAAGTGGAATGGCAATGTATTCTACACCACTTTTTAAACCTGTAACAAACGGATCGGAATTCCTTCATGGAGGTTCGTTCGGGATTGAGGGGAGTATCATAACGACAATATTGCTTTCGATCGCTTCAATTGTTTTATGGAGACAGTTATGGGGGAGAAAAGTGAAGCAAAGAGATTAACTTAATGAAGGTGGGAGAAATTATGGGGATTATAGCGTTTGAGGGAGCAAGTGCCGTTGGTAAGAGCACTACGTGTCGTGAGTTAGAAAAAAATTATGGTGCTTACATTATACCTGAAGTGAATGTATTATTTGAAAGACCAAAAAACGAACATAGAACATGGTATTTTGAAAAACAAGTAGAGCGTTGGAAAATAGCAGTGCAGAAGTCAGAGCAATATGAATTAGTAATACTTGATGGCGATATTTATCAGCCTCTTAGTTATAATTGGTGTTTCCATTTTGATATATTTGATCAGCCATTATCTTTAATAGAAAACTTTTATAAAGAAAGGCTGATCAATAAGGAAATTGGTTTTCCTGATCAATATTTTTATTTATATACAAATGATGAAGAACTGAGAAAACGGAAAGAATCTGACGAGACTAAAAGAAGAAGAAACTTTGAAAAACATTTACATATATCAAAATCGTTTCAACGTTATTATGAAAATTTAAATACCGTTACAGACGGGTACTGTAAATTAATTGAGGCAAAAAGTATAAAGTCGAATGAATTAGAAATTGTGAAAAGTTTAAACAGTATAAAAGTGTGTGAAGAGAGACGTTTTGATGTTTCGAGGTTAGATGCTATTACGAAGTGGTTAAAAGAAAATCATGCATAAAAAGAACGAGTCCCCTATAGGGGACTCGTTCTTTTTATGCATGTTGAATATGTGAGTGCGTTTCATAAATTGTTTTTAAAATTTGTAAGTTTGCTTGTTCATTTTTATGAATAGCATTTTTATATTTGGGTAAGAAGAGTTGAGAGGGATAAGCTGGGAGTTCACCGCAAATATCAATACCATAGATAGATTTATTCATAATAAGAGAATGAATAAATTGTAAAAGTGTAGATAATTGCATGTTCCCTTGATCCCAATTGGTAATAGTAACTTTTGGATCTAAAACATCCTTATCAAGGCTTACATATATTGTTTCTGTATGAATATGTGAAAGTATTGTATGTATGGACACTTCATGTGTTATATCTATCGGAAAAACTTCTACGTATGAACAATCATTAGAATGAATTGTTAGAGAAGAAGGTCCAATAATGATTACTTTCTTTAAATTATCATTATTTCGAAGAGAAAATGAAACCCAAGATCCACAGGAAATAAGAGTCTGTTCATTCGCTTCCTTTAAGTTCATATCAGTATGATGATCAAATAGTATAAGGGTAAAAGGTTTGTCTATTTCTTCTAATAATAAATAAGATACATAATGATAATTTCCAGAACCTATAAAAGTAATCCCTTTATTCTTTCTACGATTTAGTGCCCTTTTGATATGCATTAAAGAAGTGTTTTCGCAATATAGATTTGAGTGCTCTAAATAACTAAAATCAATATCTTCATGTGAATAAGAATGAAGTTTATTTTGTAATAAGTATGTATCATCAAAGTTTAAAAAAGTTAAACCGCTATACAATAAACTCATATTTATTCATCTCCTTTATATGTAGGCTAGCATATATTTTTATGAATTTAAAACGAAATGCTTAGAGGTGGATGTGCATTTGAAAAAGATGGGGAATTTTTACAGAATAATCTTTCAATTTATAAAGAAAAGAAATATAATATGAGGAAATATATATGTGGTTGAGGAAATAGAGACTATGTAATAAATGAAAATGAGACTTGAAATGGAATTGAGAAAAAAGTAGGTAAAGATTAACTTACCTGCAAAGGCTCAGTTAATTCAACGAATAATTAATTTTTTAAGTTATTATTTGTGAAAGGGGAATTAACGTAGGTATGAAAAAGATTATTATTTCAGATCTTGATGGGACTTTATTAAGAAGTGATAAAACAATTTCAGAGAAATCTATAAATATTTTAAGGGCATGTAAAAATAATGGAGACGAATTGATTTTTGCTACAGCAAGGCCGCCAAGAGCTATAAAACAGTATATCCCCAACGTGTTAAAGAGTGAGATTATAATTTGTTATAACGGGGCTTTAGTTCTTAAAGGTAATGATATTTTATATGAAATGAAGATTTCTAAAAATAACATTTTAGAAATTATAGAAATAGCAAAAAAGTATCATCTTCATGAGATTTGTCTTGAAATAGGTGATAAGTTGTATTCAAATTTTGATGTTACTGATTATTTCGGTAATGTACCGTGTGAAATTATGGATGTAAGAGATTTGGACTTTGAAAAAGCCTCTAAAGCAATTATTTGTACTAAAGGTCCAATAAACAAGGAATTCATTAAAGAATTGCCTGACGAATGCAAGGCAGTCATTACAGACGACGGAACATTGTGCCAAATTATGCATGCAGATGTTTCAAAATGGAATAGTATTCAATATGTTCTACAGCACTTAAATCGAGACGTCTCTGAAGTAATTGCCTTTGGAGATGACTACAATGATATGGAAATGATAGAGAAGTGTGGGGTTGGTGTAGCGATGAGCAACGCTGTTGAGGAATTAAAGGCAGTCGCTAAATTTATTGCTAAAAGTAACGATGAGGATGGAGTTGCTATATTTTTAGAAAGTGAAAGTTATGTTTATATAAAATAGTATGAAAAAATAAATTGAGGTAGGTTGTGAAAAAAGAGATGCTATATCTGTTTTTGATAAACAGATATTATGAATGGGGCATGTGGGAGGAAACAAGTAAGATGAAAACATTATTTAAAATAATAGGTATTATAGCTGGTATGGCAGTAATCGGCGTAGGTGTAACATATGGTATGCTGTATTATTTGAATAATAGTAAACCAGCTGCGAAAAAGGTATCACCAGCCGCGCCGGCTGCAGAAGTACTAGCTGATAGCAATGTAAAAGCTGAAGATGCAAAGCTTTTAGAAAATGGCAATCATTCATTACCGAATAGTGGTTTTAATAAAAATTTTAAATGGACAGATGAAAATATACAGACAGCATTACATGAAATGGCACATCAAAAAACGAAAGCTGATCAAAAGTGGGGTTATATTTTTATTACACAAGAACGAATTGAAAGTTTGCTTGATATTGTAAAGAGTAATGATCTTGTACAAGGAAATACATATGCAGACATTTTAGAGAGGTGGAAACAAGGGAAATATGAAAAGATGGACGCGGATCACAATAAGGTTTGGAAACTACAAAGCGGGAATTTAGGTGAAGGTAAAGGAGTAATGTCAGAAGCGGAACAAAAAGAATTAATTAATCAAGTGTTTATGCAAAAAGGTACCTATTCAGGCAGTAAATTAATTGCAGGTGGAGGACAGACTAATAAATAAGATAATGTTGGAGGAGAGTAATTGCTTTTTAGGCAGTTACTCTTTTTTGTGTGCACTTTTTAGTTTTTCTCTAGTAAGGAAAGAAACGATTGTAAAACGGGTGAAATCCATCTAGATTTATGATAGATTACATGGCTTTGAATAATTGCTGGTGTTTCAATAGGATGAAAATAGAGTTGCTCTTTTTCACAACTTTCTTGTACAACGATGTAAGGAAGAATTGAAATTCCTAACTCACACATGACAGATTGTTTAATGACTTCAACATTGGAAGTTTCAAAGGTTTTAGCTGGAATATTTCCGCTTTGACGTAAAAACCGATCTACCATCGGTCTATAGCCGCAGCTTTGTTCTGTAAAGATAAATTGTGTATCATTTAGTAAACGAAATGGATTAGAGTGTGTAGCGTAATGGGGAGGTAAAATCCACCCAAATACCTCATTACAAAAAGTACGCGTAATAAAATCATTATGTTCCATACTTTCTCCAATTATGAAAATAACATCTGTTTCTCCTTCACGTAGCTTATTCATTGCTTGTTCGTTTGTAGTTGTTTCCAGTACGATATTTACTTTCGGATTCTCCTGTTTGTACATACGTAATAATTGTGGTAATCGGTACACGGCTAATGATTCGTTAGATGTAATTGTTAATGTTCCCTCTAATTTATCACCATTTTGAGGGATTTCTTGCGCCTTTTCATAAATGGCTAGTAATTCTAGAGCATAAGGATGAAATTGATGACCTGCTTTTGTAAGAAGTACTTTTTTCCCTAATCGATCAAAAAGAGGGAGGTGTAAATCGTTTTCTAATGCTTTCATATGCGCTGTTACAGTAGATTGCGCATAACCTAACGCATGAGCTGCTTTAGAAAAATTACCATACTTAACGATGGCACAAAAAGTTTTAACATGTCTCATTTCCATAAGCGATCCCTCTTTTATTATCATGATTTGTGAATGATTATATCACATATTTCAATTTTCCAAATGATTAAATTCTTTATAAAATGAAATTATAGAAATATTCATTTAAGTTATATTGGAGGAGAAATGATGATCAATAAGGGCTATCATGTAGCTGTAGTTGGTGCTACAGGTGCAGTTGGACAGAAAATTATTGAACTGTTAGAGAAAGAAACTAATTTTAATATTGTTGAAGTTACATTACTTTCGTCAAAACGAACAGCTGGTAAGGTAGTACAGTTTCAAGGACGAGAGATAATAATACAAGAGGCTAAAGCAACTAGCTTTGAAGGAGTAGATATTGCCTTTTTTAGTGCAGGAGGAGAAGTTTCAAAACGATTTGTTAATCATGCAGTGTCTAGTGGTGCAATCGTAATTGATAACACGAGTGAATACCGAATGGCGCGCGATGTACCGCTCGTTGTTCCAGAAGTAAATGCACACACATTAAAGGAGCATAACGGTATCATAGCAGTTCCGAATTGTTCAGCATTACAGATGGTAACAGCTCTTCAGCCAATACGAAAATTATTTGGTTTAGAACGAATTATCGTTTCAACGTATCAAGCTGTATCAGGATCAGGAATTCATGCAATTCAAGAATTAAAAGAACAGGCTAAGTCAATGCTTGCAGCTGAAGAGGTTAAAAGTACGATATTACCTGTGAAAAAAGATAAAAAGCATTATCCAATTGCATTTAATGTACTGCCACAAGTAGATATATTTACAGATAATGATTATACATTTGAAGAAGTAAAAATGATTCAAGAAACAAAGAAAATTTTGGAGGATCAAAACTTGAAAATGGCAGCAACTTGTGTGCGTGTTCCAGTTGTTTCAGGACATTCAGAATCTGTTTATATTGAGCTTGAAAAAGAAGCGACCGTTGCAGAAATAAGAGAAGTACTGCTAGATGCACCAGGTGTTATATTACAAGATAATCCTAATGAACAGCTGTATCCAATGCCGTTATATGCAGAAGGGAAAATAGACACATTTGTCGGGAGAATTAGAAAAGATCCTGATACGCCAAAAGGGTTCCATCTTTGGATTGTTTCCGATAATTTATTAAAAGGTGCTGCTTGGAACTCAGTTCAAATTGCAGAAACGTTGGTGGAGGAAGGGATTATATAGTAAATTAAAAACTAGGAAACTGTAAATGGCTACAGTTTCCTAGTTTTTAATTTATAATTGTTTTCTTTATTCAAGCCAAATTTGATTTGAAAGACAGTAAAAAACATCAAGAATGAATAAAGTCCTTTTAGTATGATATGGATATAATCAATGCGAGGGGGAAATGTGATGTATGAAGTAAAGGGGTATTTTTCATCATTAAAAGGAAGTTATTATGATATCGGAAAGCAACAAGGAGAGTTTGTGAAAAATCATCCATATCTTATTCCGCAATTCATACAACAAGAACATATAGTATCAGATAACTATTGGACAGAATCTAGAAATATATTACATCAATATTGTCCTGGAATTAATGAAGAAATTGAAGGTTTTTGTGAAGTGTTGAAAATTCCTGCTAAACATATGATGTATTATTATCAAACATTATTAAAAGCAGGATGTAGTCATTGTGTCGTGTTACCTAAAAAAACAGATGCAAAGCACACATATGTACTAAGAAATTATGATTTGTCTCCAAAAATAGATGATATGCGTTTTTGCTCAACACATGTTGAAGGTGCATATGTGCATAGTGGCTTTTCTACTCAATATTTTGGTCGAACAGAAGGAGTTAACGAGCATGGGTTATCTGTTACATTTTCAGCATGCGGTCAACCAGTAGGAAATATTGAAGGTTTACGAAAGCCAGTGGTAAGTGGTTTACAATGTTTTGCGGTAATTCGCGTGTTATTGGAGAGATGCAAAAATGTGCAAGAGGCTAAGTCACTAATAGAAGAAATTCCGATTGCTAGTAATATTAATCTAATCGTAGCAGATCCATTAGACGCAGCACGTATTGAAATATTTGACGGATATAAATTAATAACTTCAATTGATGAGGAAAGCCAAAATTTTATCGTATCAACAAACCATGCGATTAGTTTACCTATTCAAAAATTGAATAATAGAAGATTAGAACAATCAACAAACAGATATCACACATTGTATGAATATTTAAATGAAAATGAACTAGTGAGTATGGAGTCTTTAAAAGGATTAGTAGAAAAAGAGTATCCTACTGGGCTGACAGTACACAATTATGAAGAATGGTTTGGAACTTTGCATTCTGTCTTATGTGATTTACATAATCGCACAATGAATATTTGTTTTGGATCTCCGCTTTTCAATGACTGGTACTCATTGAAAGTTGGAGAAAGTCTATCTTTTTCTGAGGTGAATGTGAACTTTAAAAATAAAACGTATGCTGACTTTTGGAGAGAAGAGCGTTATTAATTGATTCCAAAAAGAGCAATGGGGTAATATGGTAATAGCAAGGCCTACATACGGGAGGGAATGCCATTGCTAAAAGTTATATTACCGATTGTTCTTATCTTATTTGTTGCCGTTTCAATGTATATTACTTATGAAAAAAGAAAAAAAGCAGGGGTAAAAGGATTGAAGAGTGCGTTAACTTCAATTTGTTTCTTTACATTAGCAATCTTAAATTTGTTTGCATATTGGTTTAACTTAAGCGGGATTTTTATTTGGTTCATTTCAATTGTTTTATTGCTAGTTGGAGCATATTTTACGAAATATATTCCAATATCTAAAAAGGTACATTGACATTTATATGAGTTTAAATATTTTGTTTTGAAAAGAGATGATTCTACTAAGTCGTTGTGAAACGGGTTCATAGGATCATCTCTTTTGTTCGTTTAGCTTTGTAAAGAATGCACCGTTCTTTTTAGTTGCTCAATAAACTCTCGAGTTGCAGCACACATATATTTATCTTTTCTATAAATAAGTCCTATTTCTATTGTTGGAGTAGGATTTTCTATTTTAATAGCCCGAATGTTTTTATTTTGTAAAAAGTCTATATATGGTTTTGGTAACACTGTAATTCCCATTCCTTTTGAAACCATTTGGATTAAAGATTCCATCGTACTAATTTCTAAAATTGGTTTTGGTTTAAAGTTGAATTTTTGACAATGAGATGTAAATAGTTCGGTTAAAAAGAAATTTTTAGGTAAAAGAATGAAAGGGGAGTTCTGTAATTCAGCAATAGATACATGATTACGTTCAGCTAATCGATGACCGGTTGGTACGACTAATGTAAGTTCACTTTTGTATAAGGGGATAGAAATAATCTCCTTATCTTGCACTGGGAGAAATGTAATGCCAAAGTCTAGTTCATTTTGCAATAATTTTTCACGAATATCTCCGGTGCGAAGCCCTAATACAGAAAGTTCTATATTGGGATATAAATGATTGAAATTTAAAATAGCTGGTGGTAGTAAGTAATTTACGACGGTTAACAAAGAACCAATTGTTAAGGTACCTTGCTGTAATCCGTTTAAATCTTGAATAGCAGAACGAGCTTGTTCGATTTCATGAAAAATGGTTTTACTATGTAATAATAAAATCCTTCCTGCATCAGTTAAAGATATCTTTTTACCAATGCGATCGAAAAGCGGCACTCCTACTTCATGTTCTAATGCACGTATTTGCTGACTGAGAGAAGGTTGTGAAATATTTAGTTTCTCAGCTGCTTTTGTGAAATGCAATTCTTTTGAAACAGCTAAAAAATATTCAAGTTGTCGTAATTCGATTGGAATCACCTCAAGTTTAATGATAGGTTATACCTATCATTATTATATAAATAATTGGATTGAACAATGATTTTCCGGGTTTTATAATCAACTTTATATTACAGAGGTAATAGTGAAAACAAAATTGAGAGTGAAAAGTCATGTTACACCTTTAAAGGAGGAAATATAATGGGTAATGAATATCAATTATTATCTTTAAATATAGGGTTGCCAAAAGAGGTTACATACGGCGGAAAGGTAATTCATACAGGCATAAATAAAAAACAAATAAAGGAACCGGTGTTTTTATCCTTTGTGAAATTTAATGGGGACGGCCAGGCGGATTTGGTTCATCATGGCGGAGTAGATAAAGCAGTGTGCGTATATTCGGCGGAACATTATGACTACTGGGAAAAAGAGTTGAATCAAGGTCTTGTATATGGAGCATTCGGAGAAAATATAACAATTAGTGATATGCGTGAAGAGGATGTTTGTATTGGTGATACATTTCAAATTGGAGAAGCAATTGTGCAAGTAACGCAGCCAAGACAACCTTGTTTTAAATTAGCAAAGAAATACAATATTCCAAAGTTACCATTATATTTTCAAGAAACAGGATATACAGGGTTTTATTTTCGTGTATTAGAAGAAGGTTGGGTATCACCTGTTGATACATTAAAGTTAATAAAGTCTGATCCAAAAGGTATTACAGTAGCATTTGCTAATCGTATTATGCATAAGGAAAAACAAAATATGGAAGGGTTAAAAAGGGTCTTAGAAGTACGTGCGCTTTCTACAAGTTGGAGAAATACATTTGAAAAGCGAATGAGGGGAGAAGAAATTAATACGAAGGAGAGACTAGAAGGAAAAAAATAATAAAAAATATTTTTTTATAAATGGTGTATTTCTATGAGTAAAAACGAAGTAGAAAGCACTATTTTTATATAATAAACTTATTAATATTCGATAATCTTAATATTTTTTTATTCGACTTATTTTCGAATAGTCAAAACATAAAATTAATTAGACTCTTTTTTTATATTTTATGATAGTATATTGATTGGTAAGACCTATTACATTAAGAGCAGGTCATATAACTAAATCTAATTTGATGGAATTAACGTATGGAGGGACAACATGGGGAATGTTGAAATTTTTAAAAAACTTCTTTTAGCAGAACCGAAAAGAGAGCAGTTATTTCCTTTATTTGAAGAAGTGTTTGGAATTACAATTCAAACGTTGAATGATTTTTCAGAGAGAGGTTATTGGGACGATACATACAAAGCTTTATCATTTTTACATGATGATAAAGCGATTGCAAATGTTGCGGTATTTTCGCTACCATTGCTAGTAAATGGTGAAAGAATAAATGCAGCGGGCATTCAATCGGTAATGACACACCCTAATTTTCGAAGACAAGGACTCATGACACAATTAATGAGTAAAATGATAGAAGAAATCGATAAGAAATGTGAATGTACATTATTGTTTACAGAAAAACCTGAACTATATGCATCATTTGGGTTTAAAGTTGTGCAGGAGTATTTAATGACTATTCTATATAATAAAAAGAATAATAATGATTCTTTACTTAGAAAGTTAGATTATTATATGGAAGAGGATAGAAAGTTAATACATGAAACTATTGATAGTAGCCAAAGACTTTCAAATAATTTTTCAACATTAAACTTCCATCCTTCGTTTTATTTGAATATATATGATTCGGAATGGAATGAGAAATTGTATTATTCAGAGAAACTAGATGCTCTAATTGTGTATGAAGTAGATAATGAAAAGTTGAAATTATATGGAGTATTCGCACCAGTAATTCCAGTTTTAGATGAAATATGTGAGGAAATCGCCGAAAGGTTTACAGAAATCGAATTTTACTTCTCTCCAGATCAATTAGGGATTGAGGATGTACAGTTTACAGAATTACAGTCTAGTAAGTATTTAATGGTTCGAAGTAATAAAGAGTTAGATTTTAAAGGTTATAAATTCCCAGTATTAGCGGAGTTTTAAATATTTGTATAAAGGTTTTATTATGGAGGAACTATGAATATATCATATATACCTAAACATGTTGAGCAGCTCACTATAATGAATGTCCCTGAATATTATAAAATTAATGACAAGCAGGCGTTTATTGTCCGTTCGAAAGCAGAAACAGATTTTTGGCTTAAAACACATTATGGTTTTGAAGTCATGAATGGTCATGTATTTTATAATGAAATGATGACAGACTTTCAAGCTGAAGTACAATTGTGTATGAATCCAAATTCAAAATACGATCAAGCAGGTCTTTTTGTTATGATTTCGGAAAAGTGTTGGTTGAAAACTTCATTAGAGTATATTCCAGATGGTCCTTCTCATTTAGGAGCTGTCGTAACGAATAATGGATATTCTGATTGGTCAACACAAGACTTTCCAACAGAATTAGCTAACGAGCAACTTCGTTTTCGAATTGTTCGTAAACGTGGCGATTATATAATATATGTAAAAAAAAGCTGTCAATGGGAACAAATAAGAATCGCTCATTTGATGGAGGATATAGGGAATGCACCTGTTAAAATAGGTTTTTACACGTGTAGTCCTTCTAAAAACAATGGATTTGAGACTGAGTTTTTAGATTTTACAATTGAAGAGATATAGATGAAAAACCGTATTCTTTCTACTTAAGAATACGGTTTTTCTATTTGCGTAATACAAAGCACATTTATTGACCAGAAAGTCATAAATGCTTATCATTTAATAATGTTAAATATTAATTTACATAATATAATAGGAATAAGAAAGAAATTACAAACTAAATCGTTTAAATAAGGAGGGTATGAATTATTAAATGGTAATTTCATAGGAAAAAGGAGATTATGTATGAAATCATTTCGCAAGTTATTACAGTATTTAAAACCATACATGTTCTTCGCTATTATTGGACCGCTATTTATGGTACTTGAGGTTGCGATGGACTTAATTCAACCGACTATTATGCAACATATTATTGATGTTGGGATAGCAAACCGTGATTTGAATTATGTAATAAAAATGGGGCTTCTTATGATAGGAGCTGCAGCACTCGGTTTAGTTGGAGGACTTGGGTGCATGATGTATTCTACAAAAGCAGCAGTTAATTTCGCTACAGACATACGAAAAGATGTATTTGCGAAAATAGAAACATTTTCTAGTGAAAATCGTGATTCATTTGGAACTGGGAAATTATTAACGATTGTGACAAATGATATTACTTCAATTCAATCGGCGATGACGATGACATTACGTGTTCTTGTTCGTGGTCCTTTGTTATTTATCGGAAGTATAATAATTGTTTTTGTAACAGCACGTGAGTTATTTCCTATATTACTCGTAGTCGTTCCAATTTTATTGCTTGCGATTATATTTATTGCAAGTAAAGCGAGCGGAACGTTCAAAAAAGTGCAAGAAGCATTAGATAAAGTGAATACAAAGTTGCAAGAAAATTTATCTGGTGTACGTGTTATTAAAGCGTATGTAAGACAAAAATATGAAATCACTCAGTTTGGAAAAGTAAATACAAATTTAACGAAGATAAATATTCGAGCAGTGCAGCTTATTTCTTTAATGATGCCAATCATTATGTTAGTTGTAAGCGGCGGGATTGTCGCAACATTATGGATCGGTGGAGAAAAAGTATTTAATGGAACGCTTCAAGTAGGAGCTATATTAGCGTTTATTAACTATTTGAATATTATTTTAATGTCACTTATGTCTATCAGTATGGTATTTATGCAAATCGCGCGAGCATTTCCGTCTGCGGATCGTGTACAGCAAGTTTTAAATACTGAGGTTGATATTAAGAGTGAAACAAATGCGCTTGTACCTAAGAAAATTGAGGGGCAAATTGACTTTAAAAATGTTAGTTATAGTTATACGAAAAATAATGAATATGTTTTAAAAGATATTTCATTTCGCATATGTAAAGGTGAAAAGATAGGGATTATCGGTTCTACAGGGAGTGGTAAATCTACTTTAGCAAAACTGTTACCGCGTTTATATGATGTTGATCAAGGTGAAATATGCATTGATGGAATAAATGTTAAGGCGTATGATTTACAAAAACTTCGTGCTTCTATAGGATTTGTGCCTCAAAAGGCATTGTTGTTTTCAGGTAGCATAGAAGAGAACTTACGTTATGGTAAAGAAGATGCAACGAAGGAGGAACTTGAAGTAGCAGCTTCAGCAGCTTGTGCGACTGAGTTTATTAATAAGCTAGAAGATTCATATCAATATCATTTAACACAAGGTGCAACGAATTTATCAGGCGGACAAAAACAACGTGTATCAATTGCAAGGGCACTTGTGAGAAAGCCATCTATTCTTATATTAGATGATTCTACATCTGCAGTAGATGCTAAATCAGAATCTAACATTCAATCGGCATTAAGAACAGAATATAAAGGAACAACAACATTATTAATTGCCTCTAAAATTTCATCTATAATAGATGCTGATAAAATTCTCGTTTTAGATAACGGTGAATTAGTAGGTGATGGTACACATGAAGAGCTGTTAGAACAATGTGAGGTATATCAAGAAATCTATC
Organism: Bacillus sp. BC05(2025); assembly: GCF_056725905.1. NCBI lineage: Bacteria > Bacillati > Bacillota > Bacilli > Caryophanales > Bacillaceae > Bacillus > Bacillus sp. BC05(2025). The sequence continues at coordinate 637,522 of NZ_JBWYRA010000004.1, forward strand.
TTTCCCAAGGTGGTAATTTATATAAAGAAGGTGGGAAAGAACATGCGTAATTTCCAAGGGCAGTTTGCAAATAAAGGTGGGCGTAACGCGCCTAAGATGGGTAAAGCTAAAAATACAAAAGGAACTGTAATGAGAATATGGAACTATATGGGCTATCAAAAGGCTGCTCTTACGTTCGTTATATTTTTAGTATTTATTACGACATTACTTGGGTTATTAGGTCCGTATTTAATGGGAGTAATTATCGATCAATATATTGTACCGAAAGATTTAAGCGGTACGGCGAGAATGTGTTTGTTACTTATCGCGATTTATGGTGTAACAGTATTGTTAACATGGTTACAAACATTTGTTATGGTTAACGTTGCATTAAAAACGATACAAAAAATACGACAAGATATTTTCGAGAAAATCCAAACGCTTTCTTTACGGTTCTTTGATGTACGTTCTCAAGGGGATTTAATGAGTCGTGTGACAAATGATATAGATAATTTGAATCAAGCGTTAACTCAAAGTGTTGTACAAATTATTTCATCAGCATTAACCTTTATAGGTGTAACAATTGCGATGTTCGCATTAGATTGGATTTTAGCAATTGTTACACTAATTACAGTACCTATTATGTTTTTCGTTACAAAAAAATTAGTTGCTTATAGTGGTAAAAACTTTGCAAAGCGTCAAAAAGATTTAGGAGAATTAAATGGTTTTATTGAGGAAGCTATAACTGGAGCGGATGTTACAACGTTATACGGGAAAGAAAAAGAAACCGTAGAAAATTTCAATAAAATTAATGAACAACTAAGAATGTCTGCTACGAAGGCGGATACATTTTCAGCTTTTATTTTTCCAAGTATGAACTTTATAAATAACTTAGGTATGGGGCTTGTAATTGGGACTGGATCAGTAATGGTTTTAAATGGAATGACAACAGTAGGTGTCATTGCAGCTTTTATTAATTATTCTCGTCAATTCTCAAGACCACTCAGTCAATTCGCAACTTTAATGAATACGATTCAAGCGGCAGTTGCTGGTGGAGAACGTGTCTTTGAAATTATGGATGAAGTACCAGAAATCCAAAATAAAAAAGATGCGTTCATGGTACAAAATTTACAAGGACATGTTGAGCTTGAGAATGTTACATTCGGTTATGAGGAAAATAAAACGATTTTAAAAGAAGTGAGTCTTAAGGCACAGCCAGGAGAGACAATTGCTTTAGTTGGTCCCACAGGATCGGGTAAAACAACAATCATTAATTTACTAACTCGCTTTTACGATATACAACAAGGGCAAATTCATATCGACGGAAAAAATATAAAAGATTATGATATAAATTCGTTACGAAGTAAAATAGGGGTAGTTTTACAAGATACGTATTTATTTGCTGGGACAATTATGGATAATATCCGTTATGGTCGATTAGATGCTAGCGATGAAGAAGTAATTCATGCAGCTAAGGCAGCATCTGCGCATTCTTTTATAAAGCATTTGCCGAATCAATATGAAACAAAAATTGCATCAGAAGGATCGAATTTAAGTCAAGGACAAAAACAACTTCTTGCGATTGCAAGGGCAATTTTAGCAGATGCAGATATATTAATTCTTGATGAAGCAACATCTAATATTGATACGAGAACAGAATTACAAATTCAAGAAGGACTAAACAATTTAATGAGAGGTCGAACAAGTTTCGTAATCGCTCATCGATTGAAAACGATTGAAAAAGCAGATCAAATCCTTGTTATAAAAGATGGAAGTATTATGGAAAGAGGGAATCATGAATCTCTTATGGAAGATAGAGGTTTTTACTTTGATCTGTATACGAGTCAGTTTAAAATTTAATAAAACCTTTATTAAGGTGCGGTTTCTCTATATCGGAGAAACCGTATTTTTATGTTTGTAAAGATTACTATCCGAATATTCGTTCACTAAATGTTTTAACTGCGTCTTTCTTGCATACAAAGTAAAATATACGAATGGTGGCAACCTTAATGAGTATTTCACGTTCTATTTAAATGTTTTAATGATTTATTAAAAAAGACACTGTTTCCAGTGTCCCAACTTACTACGAGAGTTTTATCCCACATTAACAGGCAGTAAGACCCCCACCTCACAATTCAGCGGAAACAAAGAAGTTAGGTGGGGATGAACAAAACCCCCACTGATTAAAGTTTCACCTTATGAGGAAACTTAAATAGGTGAATCTATGTTTCTCTATAATATATGAAACTACAATTAGAAAATCACATATTTTTTAAAGGAGTTAATGGGTAATTGTACGTGCTAAAATCTTTATTAAAAATATCCTGTACTAATTGGATAGTTTCATAGTCATAAAAGCTATCGTATGTTGGGAGGCGTGGGAATAAAGGATCGGTAATATCAGCATCTGCAAAATTACCTTTAAAAATCGCCCTGTCTTTCTGATGATGCCATGATTTGGTTAGTATGTGTAAAGGAGAAGTTTTTAATTGATATGTTTGTTCTAAGCGCTCAATTTCAGTAGAGAAATTTTCAAGGTAGATATACTTTGTAACAAACTCTTCCTCACCTGGTTCATATTGCTGCATTAAATGTGGATCTACTTGTTCTAAATCTATCATTTGCTCTTTTAAGTAGTAGAGAAAGATTTTAAATGAAATAGGTTTATTACAAAATTCATTACCGTAATAAAAATTCCGAATAGGATTCCATGTTGGGTTTTCTATGTAAGGGGGGGCAATTAGTGAAAAAAATGAACTTACAGCTCTTGTATAGGGGTTCCTCACTAATTTATAGGTATCTTTTCCGTTTGTATATAAAGCCGCAGCTAGTTCAATAAAGTAGTCCGAGGAGTTTTTGTATATTTCATTTTCATAATTATGGATGAAAGAATCGTATTTTATGGCTTCTTTAAATAAATCTATTTGATAAAAAAACCAATGTGCAAGAGAGGTACAGCCACTTTTTTGACTCCAAAATAAAATCAAAGGGAAGTTAGAATTAAAGAGGGGAACGCGTCCGTATTTAATAATATTTGAAAAAGACATTGCTAGCCTCCATTCAGTTAGGTCAAGTACTTTTAGTTTATGAATAAAGGACTTGGCATATGAACAAGGGAAGAGAAGGAAAATAAATAATTTAAAATAATATAATTCTGGAATGAAAGAGTTATTTTATAGAAATGTGAAAAGAGCACACAGAAAATGTGTACTCATAACAATCTAAATTATTTTAAGGACCATGATATATCATCAAGGGCTTTATAAATATAACTATACATACGGTAAAAGATATGCTTCGGATTGTATTTTTGTTTCCAGTTCATAATAATCACCCCTCATACAAATAGTTTAATTACATTATATAGTTGTTAATTCGAACGTTAAGAAAATATGATGTGAATTAAGATAAAATTAAACAAAAGAGTTATTTTATGTAGAAACAATAAAAGAACCCGCTGTTTATAAACGGATTCTTTGTAACAGGAATACGAGGGATCTGGTCTAGAGCAACCTTATTGATTCCTTTTGATAATACCTTATGTAAAGGAATCAATAAGGTTAATGAAATCTAAATATAAAACAAAAAGAGCACATGTTGATATGTGCTCTAAGATAATCATTCTATACTAGTATATGTACTGCATTATGCAATTGTTACTAAAATTAATTTCAGTGTTTAAAATTAGAGGTTTCTTTTAACGAAACCTCTAAAAAGATAACTAAATTTACGTTATTGTAAATTCAATTGCGATAGGAGTTCCTCCATCTAGGACAGCTCCCCCTACAATAGTAGCAGCTGTAGTAGTCACACCAGTAATAGTATCACCTGTTTGAATAACGCCATTAATATAAAGCGTTAAAAAAGCATAAGAAGCAGGGAATGTTGTTACAGCACCAGTGTCATCAGTGAAGTCTGTGTTAGCAAAAGTTAAATCTGCTCCAGCGACAGTCCCTGTTGCTGCTGTACTTACAAATCGTCTTCCAGCTATAAAGGGCTTAACGATAGGCATTTATGTTCACCTCTTTTTGAGAATAAACTCAGACAAGTTTTTTTAAAGTCTTGTCCGGTATTGTATTCTATGTTGTGCTTCCTTCAAAAGATACGGCTTGTACACTAGTAAAAAAGTATAATTCTTATTTGTTTATTAAATGATGTATAAAATTAAACAAAATAATCCTTTGAAAAGAAAGTGAGGTTAAAAGAATGGAGGGTAACGTAAAGCTTTTAGGTGATGATGGAATGTTAGGGATGGAGTTCAAGGAAAGAACGATTTGTGTTTATAACACAGAAGTCGATGTGATGGAATTATTTTCTACGAGAGTGCACAATCAAAAAGTCATTGATTTTCTTGAAGAATGTAAAAAGGAAATGAAGTAAAAGTTCAACAGAGTAGATCGAACGGAGGGAACCGTATCGTATGAATCAATTTTTATTTTTTAAAGACATCGATGAAAAGGAGATGCGAAGACTTGTGGTGAAAGAGCTGAAAAACTACAAAGCATTGTGCGTCCGGATGAAAAATCAAGAAGAGCAGGAAAATTAGCGAAGGAAGTGAAAAGAAGCAGAAGAAAAAGATGATTCTGTAAAAAGCAACCATTTGGGTGCTTTTTCTTTTACACAAAACAAACAAACTCAATGAAAAAAACAGCGATGTATGAGATTTTTATACTAGTGAGTTTGAAATTTAATTATAAATATAGAGTTGGATTTTTTAAGATACACAAATAGTTAGCAACATATAGCAACTTCAGTGCTAGATGGAAGAATTAATTTACGTGGAATTGTAATAATCTCAAGAGCCATCTGTGCTGAATAGAGAAGTATTGGAGTTAATTCTAAAGCGTGAGTTAATAATAATATAAAGCTCGTTAGGATTGCAAAGCTCCCCCAAAAGAAACTTTTTGAAGTGTTACGGAAATCTTTTATTAAAGAAAAGAAAGAAAAAAATACTGTAATAATGAGTATCAAAAATTTATATTTATCAGTCATTAAACTCCTCCTTGAGACCAGTAACTTATATTATAACGCATTTTTCTGTATTATAATAAAAAAGATTTTGAAATGAGTAGTTTAAAGTCGTAAATACCGCAACTTAAAGGTATGACGGATTACCTTGATCGTAAAGGTTGGTGGTATGAAGTTAAGGGGAATTCTAGTTTAGTAGAACAGAAAATTTTAAAAACGATAGGACATAAAAAGAGGATTACTTATTATGAGTATTCCTCTTTTTATAATGTTACCTCGTATAAATATGATTAGATATAGAAGATTTCTGTTTTAATACATAATAAGTAATACATGTAAGTCAGAGGTTCGCCGGAAATTTCAAGTATATTTAAAAAGAAAAAAATGAGAATTTGAATTTAATTAATTACTATTGAAATAGCACTAAAAACTAATAAGACAGCCATAATGATGTTAAATGATGTAGTATGTTTTAATAAAAGTTTTTGGAACATAGAACCAAATAAGCTCCAACTGAATGTACTCATTAACCCGACTACACCTAGAAATAATGAGAAGAGTAGAAAACTTGAATATGAATTATAGTAAGGGAGAATAAAAGTTGACACTACAGTCAGCCCGAATAGTATCCCTTTAGGATTAACAAATTGAAGAAAAATCCCGACTGTAAATAAGTTTTTATTATGTTTTTTATCTGGATCTGCACTAGTTTTACTAGTGAGTATTTTAAAGGCTAAATATAGCATGTATGCTACACCTAAAATTTTTAAAGGGAATTCAATTATAGGTAGGATATTAATTAGTACAATATTAAAGAAGCTACATAATGAAGTGAGGATGAAAAAACCGAAAGCTACTCCAAAGCAAAATTGCATACTCTTTTTTAAACCATGTTGATTGGCGTATGTCATAGCTAAGAAATTGTTAGGACCGGGTGTGAAGCTACTTATAATAACAAATAACAAAAAAGAAAATATAGGCATTTCAAAACCCCCTAATTATTTGGTGTATGTTATAATGACCGAAAAGAACAATATAACGTGTGCTTTTTATTATACATAACGGTCGTTATATTGTATATAGTGTAGGAGTGTTTCTTATGGAAGAAATTCAACTTATTCTGGCAAAAAATTTAAAAACAATACGAGAGAAAGAAAAATTAAGTTTAGAAAAAGTTGCTCAATTAACAGGTGTGAGTAAAACAATGATTGGACAAATTGAACGTGGAGAGTCGAGCCCAACATTAACAACGATATGGAAAATAGCTAATGGGTTGAAAGTGTCTTTTACTTCTTTAATTAATAATCCCCAACCGGATACGAAAGTCGTTTTACGAAGTGATGTTCAAGCATTATTAGAAGACAATGGGAGATATAAAGTGTATCCATCTTTTCCTTTTCAAGATGATAGGAACTTTGAAATCTATACGGTTGAAATTGAAACAGAAGGGAAATTAAGTTCGGAAGGCCATAAAGAAGGGACCGAAGAATTTATAACGGTGTTTGAAGGGGAATTGACAATTGAAATAAATGATTGTCAATATACATTAAATAGCGGAGATGCAATTCGCTTTAAGGCGGATAGACCACACTTCTATCATAATTCCGGAAGTACGCTAACTCGGTTAAGTATGACCATTTATTATCCAACTGCATAAACTTGTTATGGCATCAAGAATATAAAGAAGTGTGTTTTGATAAACCATCTATAAAAGATGGTTTTATTTTTTGAAATTCATAAAAAAAGACACTCGTTTGAGTGTCAACATAGTATTGCTCTCGCGTATAGGATTGGAGTATGTTTCTCAAAACCGTATTGAGATGGTTCGCATTTAAGAAACTGTCTTCTTAGTTAATGTAACATCAGCAGAAAGAAGTGTAAATTGATAATGTATATACGGAAAATTTAGTATAGATATTTTCTACTATTAATATAGTGCAAAGTGTTTTTTATTGCTTAATCATTATCGTGTAGTTATTGAAAGAATAGTAGTTTTAATTACATATTCGTTTCCATTTGACCATTTAAGAACGATTATTATAAAAAAGAACGAATCATTTTTTAATCAATTCGTATAATTGTTAAAGAGGCACCGGTTGAACCACCTCCAACTAAATTAACTACGGATAATATGCCGAATAGTTGAAGTGAAATTGTATTACCTGCAATAAAATTGGTTATTAAATTATTATTATAATTTGAAGTTGATATTGCGGGTGAAAAAATAGATCCAGGAATTGGAGTTGAAGAGTTTAATAGTAGCCTTGTACCAGCAAGTAGCGCAGTTGTCGTATTAACTTGATAGGTTAAATAATACCTCCCAGTAACAGGAATTGTAAATATATCATTTGAAGCGTTCACTGTAAAATTACCGAGACTTTGGTTATTAGAAAGTGGAATATTAGTTCCACCTAATATGACTGAAATCGGACCACCTAATGTATTATTAGCGAACATAGAGTTTGTTGTGATAATAGGCCCAGTAATGCCCGTAGATCCAGTAATGCCTGTAGATCCAGTAATGCCTGTAGGCCCAGTAACGCCCGTAGATCCAGTAATGCCTGTAGGCCCAGTAATGCCCGTAGATCCAGTAATGCCCGTAGGCCCAGTAATGCCCGTAGATCCAGTAATGCCCGTAGGCCCAGTAACACCTGTAGGCCCAGTAACGCCCGTAGATCCAGTAATGCCTGTAGGTCCAGTAACCCCTGTGGGCCCAGTAGGACCTGTAAGTCTGTATGGAAGAATAATTTCAAGAGCCAGTGATAATAGTTCTTTTTTTATTTCTTCATTCTGATCTTGAATATAAATCACCTCATTTTTAAATTAGAACGTAACCGATTTAGTATTTTGAAATGGAACTATCGTTTTATTATATTAATACTTCTAGTTATAGCAACGGTAAAAAGTTTACTACATGTAAAAATCATTTAAGAATGAAAAAATTAGTGATGGAATTCTTCTTAAAATGATAGATGTATTATTTTGTTGATTAGTAAACAAAATTGTGGAGGTATTAACTTGAATCGTAATGACAAATTATCGTTGAATAAAGGTATGGTTGGACCAGATAATATTGGACCTACCTTTCCGGCTCTTCCGCCAATTTATATTCCAACAGGTCCG